>NZ_JBFRCC010000001.1:0-1722437 GCF_040965455.1 Trinickia sp. EG282A
GCTTCGAGCCCCTTGAAGGGTCGTTCAAGACCAGGACGTTGATAGGTCGGGTGTGTACACGCAGTAATGCGCTGAGCTAACCGATACTAATTGCCCGTAAGGCTTGATCCTATAACCGGAGCGTTTTGAAAGGCGACCAGCGAGTGCTTGAGCACTGACTGGGAACCACCCCCGTAGGGGGTAAGCGCAGAAGGTTTGACTCGCGAATTAGTGCCGTAGTCACTACCCATTACTTCCCTTACTCCCCTTCTTCCCAGATTGGCTGTGCCGCCCACCCGCGACACGGCAACAAGTCATGCCTGATGATCATAGCGAGTTGGTACCACCCCTTCCCATCCCGAACAGGACCGTGAAACGACTCCACGCCGATGATAGTGCGGATCCCCGTGTGAAAGTAGGTAATCGTCAGGCTCCCCAACCCCATCAAACCCCCGCCAGCTCCCGCTCGCGGGGGTTTGTGCTTTTTGGACGTCGCGCAATCGGTGTAACGCAAGCAGCGCTACACCGATCGCCGTTACGCCTGAGTTGGCGCGAGGAAGCGCTGCGCCAGCCTTACCCAATAGGTCGACCCGATCGGCAGCAGCTCGTCGTTGAAGTCATAACTGGCGTTGTGAAGCATGCAGGGTCCTTCGCCATGACCTATCTCGCGATGAGCGCCGTCGCCGTTGCCGAGGAACGCGTAGCATCCCGGTTTCTCCAGCAGCATGAACGAAAAATCCTCCGCGCCCATCGTCGGCTCGACGGACGTATTGACGTTCTCCGCGCCGACGATCTCCCGCATGACTTCAGCCGCAAACCTCGCCTCTTCGGCACTATTGACGGTCGGCGGGTAATTGCGATGAAAGCTCACGTTGACCGAGCAGTCGAAGGCGGCAGCCGTCGCTTCCGCGATCTTGCGCATCCTGTCCTCGACCATATCGAGCGTCGCCATCGTGAATGTGCGAACCGTTCCGGCGAGCCACGCGTCGTCGGGGATGACATTGACGGCGTCGCCGGCATGTATTTGCGTCACCGACAGAACGGCCGTCTCGATCGGCTTCTTGTTTCTGGTAATGATGCTTTGAAGAGCACTGGCAATCTGCACGGCGGCAAACACCGGGTCGCGTCCGTTGTGCGGCATGGCCGCATGGGCACCGACTCCCTTGATGTCGATTCGGAATTCGTTGCTCGAGGCCATGATTGGACCTTCTTTGACACCGAACGTCCCCTGCGGCAATCCTGGCCAGTTGTGAATACCAAATACCGCATCAACAGGAAACTTCGAGAAAAGCCCGTCTTCGATCATCGCGCGGGCGCCGGCGCCCCCTTCCTCGGCGGGCTGAAAGATGAAGACGATCGTCCCATCGAACTCGCCCCGACTGGCGAGATATTGCGCCGCTCCGAGCAACATTGCGGTGTGCCCGTCGTGACCACAGGCATGCATTCTTCCGTTGTTTTGCGAGCGATGCTCGAACGTGTTCAGCTCATGGATCGGCAATGCGTCCATGTCGGCGCGCAGACCTACAGCACGCTGGCTCGTCCCGCGCTTCAGCACACCGACGACACCCGTTTTCCCCAAGCCCCGATGCACCTCGATACCCCATTGTTCGAGGCGTTGCGCAACCAGTTCCGCCGTGCGGACCTCCTCGTAGCGCAGTTCAGGATGGGCGTGGATCGTTCGTCGAATTGCCTGAATTTCGTCTCGTGCCGCGAGAACTTCGGGAATGAGCTTCATGATTGGGTTTGCCGACGGAGTATCGAAGATATATGACTGTCTGAGCCATTCTACGCCCAACCGGCAAGACGACGTTTTGGGCCGGAAGGGTGCCGCAAGCGGTTAGAATTTTGGCGTGGCCCGGCAACTTCGCCTGCCCGCTCAAAGATCTAACCCCACGATGAACGCCCCGACCGACTTCGCCCGTGCCGTTTGCCCGCATGACTGTCCCGATACCTGCGCAATGCGTGTGACCGTCAAGGACGGGGTGGCGGTGAAAGTCGTCGGCGACCCCGATCACCCGCCGACGCAGGGCGTGCTTTGCACGAAAGTCAGCCGCTATGCGGAGCGCGTTCATCACCGAGACCGCTTGACCGTGCCGATGAAGCGAATCGGGCGCAAAGGCGAAGGGCGGTTCGAGCCGATCGGCTGGGACGAAGCGTTTTCGATCGCGGCCGAAGGCCTCTCGAACACTGTGCGCCGGGAACCGGAAGCGCTGCTTCCTTACAGCTATGCGGGCACGATGGGCCTCGTGCAGGGCGAAAGCATCGCACAGCGTTTCTTTCACAAGCTCGGCGCGTCGCGGCTCGACCGGACGATCTGCTCGGCGGCCGGCGCGGCCGGTCTGAAGTATACGTATGGCGGCAGTCTCGGCATGCACGTCGAGTTCTTCGAGGAAAGCGAGCTCATTCTCATTTGGGGTGCGAACCCGATCGCCTCCAGCCTCCATTTCTGGACGCGCGCCCAAGAAGCGAAACGCCGCGGGGCGAGGCTGGTTGCCATCGATCCTTATCGATCGCTCACCGCCGAGAAGTGTCATCAGCACATCGCCTTGCGCCCGGGCACCGACGCGGCGTTCGCCCTCGGCATGATGAACGTGCTCATCGACGAAGACCTGCTCGATCACGCGTATATTGAAGCGCATACCTCCGGCTTCGAAGCGCTCGCGGAGCGGGCGCGCGCCTATCCGCCGGCACGCGTCGCCGAGATTTGCGGTATCGAAGAGCGCGAAATCGTCGATGTTGCGCGCCTTTACGGCAAGACTCGCAAGGCCGCGATTCGCCTGAACTACGGCATGCAACGCGTACGTGGGGGCGGCAACGCCACGCGCGCGATCGCTTGTCTCCCATCGCTTACCGGCGCGTGGCGAGACCGTGCGGGCGGCTTACTGCTCTCGTCGTCGAACTGGGCTCCGATCGATCATCAGGCGCTGCAGCGGCCCGATCTGCTGCCGGGCTGGCCGAACCGTCTGCCGCGCGTCGTCAATATGAATGCGATCGGCGACGCCTTGGTTCATCCGGGCGGCGGAAGCTTCGGCCCGAAAATCGAGGCACTCGTCGTCTACAACTCGAATCCCGTCGCCGTCGCTCCCGATTCGGAGCGTGTCGCGGCCGGCTTCGCGAGAGAAGACCTTTTCACCGTGGTGCTCGAGCACTTCCAAACGGACACCGCCGACTACGCCGATCTTCTGCTGCCTGCGACGATGCAGTTCGAGCACCTCGACGTCCACAAGTCCTATGGACACACCTACGTGATGGTCAATCGTCCGTTCATGGCCCCCATCGGCGAAGCGCGGTCGAATACCGAAATTTTTCGGGGAATCGCCCGGCGCATGGGCATCGACGAGCCAACGGTCTACGAGAGCGACGAAGCGGTGGCGCGGGTGTCGCTGCGTTGGGACGATCCGACGCTCGCTGGCATGAGCTGGGAGAAGCTCGCCGCGGCCGGCTGGGCGAAGCTGCGGCTGCCCGATGCGCCATTTGCCGAGGGGGGATTTCAGACGCCCACGGGCAAATGCGAGTTTGCGAGCACATTGCTCGCGGGCCTCGGCGCGGACCCCTTGCCCGACTACCTGCCGCCTTACGAATCGCCGGACGGTTCACCCGAACTCGCCTCACGCTACCCGCTCGCGATGATTTCGCCGCCTGCGCGCCACTTCCTCAATAGCAGCTTCGTGAACGTCGAAAGCCTTCGCGCAACCGAAAGCGAGCCTCATCTGGACATCCATCCCGCGGACGCGGCGCCGCGCGGAATCCATGAAGGCGACTATGTGCGCGTCCGTAACGACCGGGGCTCGCTGACTGCACGTGCCCGTGTCACCGAGCGCGCGCGCGAGGGTGTCGTCGTCGGACTATCAATCTGGTGGAAAAAGCTCTCCCCGGATGGTCGCAACGCCAACCAGGTCACCAGTCAGGCACTGACGGATCTCGGCGGATCGGCCACGTTCTACGATTGCCTCGTCGAGGTCGAACGCGTCTGAATGCGTATGTGGTTCGGCGCCTTGAATTGGAAGTCGAGGTCTAATCCAATTGTTCGATCGAGGGCGACCGGCTAGGATGCCGACTTCCGCACGATCATTCGAAATACATTCAAAAATCACGGGAGGGCGCCGCATGGAAAAAATCTGGCTCAAGTCTTATCCGCCCAGTGTCCCTGCGGAAATCGACGCGTCCGCTTATGCATCGGTCGGCGAACTGCTCGAAGAGAGTTTTCGCAATTACCGGGAAAGGCGCGCTTTTGTTTGCATGGGCAAGGCGATCACCTACGGCGAGCTCGACGATCTTTCGCGCAAGCTCGGCGCCTGGTTCCAATCGAAGGGGCTCGCCCGCGGCGCGCGGATCGCGCTGATGATGCCCAACGTGCTGCAATATCCGGTTGCCACCGCGGCGGTGTTGCGAGCGGGATATGTCGTCGTGAACGTCAATCCGCTCTATACGCCGCGCGAACTCGAGCACCAACTCAAGGATAGCGGCGCCGAGGCGATCGTCGTGCTCGAGAATTTTGCGGCGACGGTGCAGGCCGTCGTGCGCAACACGTCGGTCAAGCACGTCGTCGTTGCGGCGATGGGCGATCTGATGGGCGCGAAAGGCTTCATCGTCAATTTCGTCGTGCGCCGCGTGAAGAAGCTGGTCCCGGCCTGGAGCCTGCCGGGCCATGTGAAGTTCAACGATGCCGTAGCCGAAGGGGCCCGGCAAACGTTCGTGCCGGCCCGGCCGACGCATTCGGACCTCGCCTTCCTGCAATACACGGGCGGCACGACGGGCGTCGCCAAAGGCGCGATGCTCACGCACGGCAACGTCGTGGCGAACGTCTTGCAGTCCGCGGCCTGGCACGAGCCGGCGCATCCGAAAGGGGCCGAGGCGGAGCAGATCATCAACGTCGTCGCGCTGCCGCTTTATCACATCTATGCATTGACGGTCTGCTTTCTGTTGACGGTGCGCGGCGGCGGTCTCGGCATTCTCATTCCCAATCCCCGCGACATAGGCGGCATGATCAAGCAGCTGAAGGGCTACGCGATCAGCACGTTCCCGGCTGTGAACACGCTCTATAACGCTTTGCTCAACCATCCGGACTTCGGCCAGCTCGATTTCTCGAAGCTGAGGTGCGCGAACGCCGGCGGCATGGCCGTGCAGGAAGCGGTGGCGAGGCGCTGGTACGAGCGCACGGGCAAAGCGATCGTCGAAGGGTATGGCTTGTCGGAAACATCGCCGTCCGCGGTCTGCAATCCGGTTACGGCGACCGAATACAGCGGGGCCATCGGCGTACCGCTCCCTTCGACGGAAGTTTCGATCCGCGACGATGGCGGCAATCCCGTGCCGATGGGCGAGGCCGGCGAAGTCTGTATTCGCGGTCCTCAGGTCATGGCCGGCTACTGGAACCGGCCCGACGAGACGGCGAAAGTGATGACGGCCGACGGCTTCCTGAAGACCGGTGACATCGGCGTCATGGATGCGCGCGGATATTTCCGGATCGTCGATCGGAAGAAGGACATGATTCTCGTCTCGGGATTCAACGTGTATCCGAACGAAGTCGAAGATGTGGTCGCGAAGCATCCCGGCGTCTTCGAAGTGGCGGCCGTCGGCGTGCCCGATGTGCACTCCGGCGAGGCGGTGAAGCTTTTTGTCGTCAAGAAGGATCCCGCGCTCACCGAGGCGGACGTGTTGGCCTTCTGCAAGGAGCAGTTGACGGGCTATAAGCGCCCGAAATTCGTCGAGTTCCGCAACGAATTGCCCAAGACCAACGTCGGCAAGATCCTTCGGCGTGAACTCCGTGAAACGGCGGCCTCGGCTCCCGCGAAGGCGCCGCTCGCAACCGCGCGCAACGACTGACGCGGTAGCGACTAGACGCGACTGTCTGGCTTGCTCAACATCGTCTAAAATGCACGGTTAGCCGCCTTTTTGCCAGCAACTTCGCTTTGCGCCGATGCGGCCGCCTGTAGTCGCGGGGCGGACGTGCGTCGTGGAAGGGGGCGTTGGATGGCGGGGCAACGGAGAGATGCATGACGTTGGATGAGTTGATCACCGAATTGGATCGGGGCCTGCGCTCGATGGCGGGCGTGAGCCGGATGAGCCGCCCCGTTCCGTCGCCATCGGCCGAGGCCGGCACGGAAATGACGCTCGCCGAGCAGAACCACGCCGCCGGATTGATGCGAGTCAACCATGTCGGCGAAGTCTGCGCACAGGCGCTTTATCAGGCGCAAAAACTCGCCGCGCGCTCACCTGCGCTCAAGGCCGCATTCGATCGAGCTGCTCGCGAGGAGGAGGACCACCTTGCGTGGACCACGCACCGGCTCAAGCAGCTCGATTCGCGCCCGAGTCTCCTCAATCCGTTCTGGTACGCGGGCTCGCTTGCGATCGGCCTCGCGGCCGGGTGCCTCGGCGACAAAGTCAGCCTCGGATTCATGGCGGAGACCGAACGCCAGGTCGAGCATCATCTCGACGGGCATTTGTCGGCGCTGCCCGAGGCGGATGTCGAATCGCGCGCGATCGTTGAGCAGATGCGCGCCGACGAAACGGCGCACGCAAAGGCTGCAATGGACGCGGGCGGTGTCGATCTGCCGCGGCCTGTCCGCGCATTGATGCGGGTCGCGTCGAAGGTCATGACCCGTACCGCCTACTACGTGTGAACTGTCGTCCCGGCGGTGCGTCCGCGCATCGCTTCTCACTCGCTGTCACTGTTCGTCATCCGCTCATCCTTCCCTCGTTCGAGCCGCTTTCGCGCTTATCACCCCGGCGCTTGCCGCACGCTTCTCAGGTTTCACCTTCAGAACATGCAGTAGTTCATTCATTTATAACGTTTTTCGGTTTGAGCTCTATGTGAGGAAGGGCACGTAAGTCCTTGTTCTTTCAAACAAAATCGCTCGAAAAAACGGTGTTTCTCCCTTGACCCGCCTAGAGCGTTACTCTAAAGTGGGAGACAGTGTGAGAAAGTGTATTTTTGTGGATTGATCGGACCATTTCGGCTGAATTTCGAGAGCGGAGCGGGGCAGGGTGCCCCGAGGGGAAAAGGACGTGTTCCAAGGGGCGTCGGCGCTGACGCTCGATGCGAAAGGCCGTATGTCCGTGCCTTCTCGTTATCGCGAAGCGCTGCAAGGCGAGGCACAAGGACGGGTGACGCTGACGAAGCACCCGGACGGCTGCCTTTTGCTGTTTCCCCGCCCCGAATGGGAAGTCTTTCGCACGAAGATCGCCGCGCTGCCGATGGATGCGCATTGGTGGCGGCGGATTTTTCTCGGCAATGCGTCCGACGTCGATCTCGATAGCGCGGGCCGCATTCTTGTCTCTCCTGAATTGCGTATGGCCGCGGGGCTGGAAAAAGAAGTCATGTTGCTCGGCATGGGAAGCCACTTCGAACTGTGGGATGCGCAGACGTACGCGGCCAAGGAACAAACCGCGATGGCGCAGGGTATGCCGGAAGCGTTGAAGAATTTCACGTTCTGATCGCGGTTTATCGAAGGACGCTGCGATGGGAAACGAGCTGCGACACCAGACGGTGTTGCTCGAGGAAGCGGTAAATGCGCTCGTGACGCGCGCCGATGGCATTTATGTCGACGGCACGTTCGGGCGCGGCGGGCACAGTCGGGCGCTGTTGGCCAGGCTCGGTGCCGCCGGTCGGTTGATCGCGTTCGACAAAGACCCGCAGGCAATCGAGACGGCGCGCTCGATCGGCGATGGGCGTTTCGAGATCGTGCACGACAGCTTCGCCGCGCTTTCGTCCGCGCTTGCCGCTCGCGGTATCGCGCGGGTTTCGGGTGTATTGCTCGATCTCGGCGTGTCGTCGCCGCAGCTCGACGATCCGGAGCGGGGGTTCAGCTTTCGCGCCGACGGTCCGCTCGATATGCGGATGGACCCGACGCGTGGAGAATCGGCGGCCGAATGGCTCGCGCGAGCAACGCAGCAGGAACTGACGGAGGTGATACGAGATTATGGGGAAGAACGGTTTGCTGTTCAGATTGCAAAGGCGATTGTTGCTCGCCGGGCAGAGTCCGACCGTCTCGGGCCTCTCGTCAGCACGGGCGAGCTTGCCGAAATCGTGGCTCACGCCGTCAAGACACGTGAGAAGGGTAAGGATCCGGCAACCCGCACCTTTCAGGCTATACGGATTCACGTCAATCAAGAGCTTGCGGAGCTGCAAGTCGTTTTAGAGGCTGCATTGTCGGTGTTGGAGCAAGGGGGGCGGCTGGTGGTCATCAGCTTTCATTCGCTCGAGGATCGAATCGTGAAGCGATTCATGCAGGCGCACGCGAAAGCGCCTGCCGTCGACCGTCGCTTGCCGATTCGCGCCGCCGATCTGCCGAGTCCCCCGCTCAAAATCATCGAGCGCGTGTTTGCCGGCGCCGCTGAGGTCGAGGCCAACCCGCGAGCTCGTTCGGCCGTGATGCGCGTCGCGGAGCGCGTCGCGCCATGAGCCGTCTCAACATCCTTCTGTTGATCGTCCTTCTGGGTTGTGCGTTGTCCGTCGTCAACGCGACGAACCAGCAGCGGCGTCTTTTCGTCCAGCTGGAGCGCGCGCAGGCCGAGGAGCGTCAGCTTCAGCAGGACTACGCGCAACTGCAATACGAGCAGAGCGCGTTGTCGAAGACTTCGCGAATCGAAGGGCTCGCCTCCGATTCGCTCAAGATGCGCTCGGTCGCGAGCGGCAGCACCCAATATCTGACGCTTGGCGCCGGCGCAGCCGAGGCGCGCGATGCCGCGATCCCGACGGCTGCCAGCGCGCCGACCTTCGCCAATACGGCGCCTCGCGCGACGAAGCGCGCGGCGCCGACGAGCCGCGGAGGCGCCCGATGAAACTGCCGGGCAATCGCAAGAGCGTCACGTTTTCCGCCAGCCCCGTGCTTTCCGTGAGGCTGCCGATGTGGCGTTCCAAGCTCGTCGTGTTCCTGCTGTTCATGGCGTTCGTCGCGCTCGCCGGCCGTGCGTTCTGGATCCAGGGGCCCGGCAACGCGTTCTATCTGAAGCAGGGCGAGAGCCGCTATCAGCGCACGATCGAGCTCGCCGCCACGCGCGGCAAGATTCTCGATCGCAATGGGCTCGTGCTTGCGACGAGCCTACCCGTGCGCGCGATCTGGGCCATTCCCGAATCGGTGCCCGAAGACATCGATCCCGGTAAGCTCGCGGCGCTCGGATCGCTGCTAGGCTTGAGTCAGAAGGAGTTGCGCTCGAAGCTCTCCGGCGACAAGACGTTTGCTTACGTCAAGCGGCAGGTTCCCGTCGATGTCGCCGAGAAAGTCATCGCGCTCGACATTCCCGGTATTTATCAGCGGGACGAATACAAGCGCTTTTATCCTGAAGGTGAGATCACGGCGCACCTCGTCGGCTTCACGAACGTCGAGGACGAGGGTCAGGAGGGAATCGAGCTGGGCGACCAGAAGATCCTCTCGGGGATGCCCGGCATCCGCCATGTCATCAAGGACCGCATCGGCCGCATCGTCGAGGATGTCGACCAGCAGGTCCCGCCGCGCAACGGCAAGGACGTCGAGCTCTCGATCGACAGCAAGATCCAGTACATCGCCTACGCGAACCTGAAGGCGGCCGTCGAGAAGTCGAAGGCTAAGGCCGGAGCCGCAATGGTTATCGACGTGCGGACGGGCGAGGTGCTCGCGCTCGTCAACTATCCGACCTACAACCCGAACGATCGCTCGCACCTGACCGGCGAGCAGTTGCGCAACCGGATCCTGACCGACGTGTTCGAGCCCGGCTCGATCATGAAGCCGTTTACCGTCTCGCTCGCGCTCGACCTGCACCGCGTCACGCCGAACACGCTCGTCGACACAGGTAACGGCCACTTCACGCTCGACGGCGCGACGATCACTGACGATTCCGGCTTTGGCGTGCTGACGGTCGGCGGCGTGATCCAGAAGTCGAGCAACATCGGCGCGACGAAGATCGCCATGACGCTCAAGCCCGAGGAAATGTGGGATATGTATACGAGCATCGGCCTTGGCCAGCCGCCGAAGGTCGGTTTTCCCGGCGCTGCCGCGGGGCGGTTGCGCCCATGGAAAAGCTGGCGCCGCATCGAACAGGCGACGATGTCGTACGGTTATGGGCTTTCGGCATCGCTGTTCCAGCTCGCGCGCGCTTATACGGCGATCGCGCACGACGGCATGTTGCTGCCCGTCTCCATTTTCAGAGTCGATCCGACCCAGCCCGTGACCGGGCCGCAGATTTTTTCCCCGACGACGGCCCGCGAAGTGCGGGCGATGCTCGAATCGGTCGTGTCCGCGCAGGGTACATCGCCCGAGGCCGCGGTGCCCGGCTATCGCGTCGGCGGCAAGAGCGGCACGGCCTACAAACACGCGGGCCGCGGTTACGACCACTCGAAATATCGTGCCTCTTTCGTCGGGATGGCGCCGATGCCCAATCCGCGCATCGTCGTCGCTGTCTCGATCGATGAGCCGACCTCGGGCAGCCACTTCGGCGGCTATGTCTCCGGGCCCGTGTTTGCGTCGATCGTCGGCGATACGCTGCGCACCTTGAACGTGCCGCCCGATATGCCCGTCAAGCAGCTGGTCGTTTCCGACGATACGGCCAAGACGGCCACGATGGCGGCGGCGGCAGGTGGACGGCCGCTCGCCGTATCGGCGAATTCGCGCAACAATCCGGGAGTCGTCCGATGAGCGCGCCGGCCGAACGCCAAATCGCCGACGCGCTCGGCTGGCTGCGCGCGCACGTCGCGCAGGGTTCGCACCTGCATTCGGATACGCGGACGCTCGCCGCTGGGGACGCGTTCCTCGCATACGCCGTCGAGGGCGCCGACAATCGTGCCCATATCGCGCGAGCATTCGAATCCGGCGCGGCGGCCGCGCTCTATCAGCCGGAAGGCTTTACAGGCAACGTCGATGCGACGCGCATGCTCGCGGTGCCCGCGCTGAACGAATGGGCGGGCGAGATCGCGAGCCGCTGGTACGGTTCCCCCAGCGAGAGGCTCTTGACGGTGGGCGTGACGGGGACCAACGGCAAGACATCGTGCTCGCATTGGATCGCGGCGGCGCTGACCGCGCTCGACACGCCGTGCGCGCTGATCGGCACGCTCGGTACCGGGATGCCGGGTCATTTGGTACAGACGGGATTTACGACACCCGATGCGCCACAGCTCCAACGCAGTCTCGCCGAGCTTCTTGCCGGCGGTGCGCGCGCCGTGGCGATGGAGGTGTCGTCGCATGCGCTCCATCAGGGTCGGGTGAACGGAACCGCATTCGATATCGCCGTTTTTACGAATCTCACGCAGGATCACCTCGACTATCACCGGACCTTCGAGGCTTATGAAGCCGCGAAGGCTCGACTTTTCGACTGGCCCACGCTGCGTGCGGCCATCGTCAACCGCGACGACGCGGCCGGCCGCCGTTTGATCGCGCGCACGCAAGGGCGTGTCCGCACGATCGCCTATGGGATCGGCGCCGATAGCGCCGAAAAGGCCCTCGACGAACCGGGCGTCGACGCGCGGCTCATCGCGACGAATGTCCGCGCGACGGCGGCGGCCACGGCGTTTCATCTGTCGTCGGATTGGGGCGACACCGATGTCGAAGTCGGAACGCTCGGCGCATTCAACGTCAGCAATCTGCTCGCGGTCCTCGGCGCGCTGCTCGCGGCCGACGTGCCGCTTGCCGATGCGCTGGTCCAGCTCGCCAAGCTGGAGCCCGTCAACGGACGCATGCAGCGGCTCGGCGGCCGGCCGGCGAGCGACGAGCCGCTCATCGTCGTCGACTATGCGCATACGCCCGACGCGCTCGAGAAAACGCTCGAGGCGCTGCGGCCGATCGCCGAGGCGCGCGGCGGCAAGCTCGTCTGTATGTTCGGCTGCGGCGGCGATCGCGATGCGACGAAGCGCCCCTTAATGGGCGCGATCGCCGAGCGGCTTGCCGACGTGGTCGTCGTGACGAGCGACAACCCGCGCAGCGAGAAGCCCCAGTCGATCATCGAGCAGATCGTCGCCGGCATGCGCGACGCGAGCCGCGCGCGCGCCATCGAGGATCGCGCGAACGCGATCTTGCAAACGGTGCGCGGTGCGGCGCGCGAGGACGTCGTCGTGCTGGCCGGCAAGGGGCACGAAGCAACACAGGAAATCATGGGCAAGAAGCGCGCTTTCTCCGATCAGGACCACGCACGGCTCGCACTCGCGGCCCGGGCGACACACGCGCGCGGAGGCGGCGAATGACGATGCTGACGCTGACCGAAGCAGCGCGTCTCATTCCCGACGCTACGATCGTGGGCAACGGTGCAGCCGCGTTCGAACGCATTTGCACCGATAGTCGCACGGCCGGCCCCGGCGACTTATTCGTCGCTTTGAGAGGCGAGCGCTTCGACGCGCACGACTTTCTTGCCGACGTCGCCGCGCGCGGCGTATCGGCCGTCCTCGCGGCGCGCATCCCCTCGTCCGATTGGAACCTGCCGACGATCGTCGCATCCGACACCCGCGCGGCACTGGCGGACCTCGCGCGCGGCTGGCGCCGGCGCTTCCCGATCCCACTCGTGGCGGTGACGGGCAGCAACGGGAAGACGACGGTGAAGGAGATGATCGCGTCGATCTTCGCGGCGGCGGTGGGCGCGAACGACCGCCTCGCGACGGCCGGCAACTTCAACAACGATATCGGGCTGCCGCTCACGCTCTTGCGCCTGAACGCTACGCACAAGCTCGCCGTCGTCGAGCTCGGGATGAATCATCCCGGCGAAACGGATACGCTCGCGAAGATCGCCGAGCCGACGATCGCGCTCGTCAATAACGCGCAGCGCGAGCACCAGGAATTCATGGAGACGGTCGAAGCCGTCGCGCTCGAGCATGCAAGCGTGATTCATGCGCTCGGCCCGGACGGCATTGCTGTGTTTCCCGCCGACGATGCTTATGCGGGGATCTGGCGTGTCGCGGCGACGGGCAACCGGATCGTCGATTTCGCGCTGCTGACGGCCGGTGAGGCGCAACCCGCGCATGCCGCCGCCGTCACCGGTGAATTCGCCGGCAACCGTTTGCGAGTGCGCACGCCGGCCGGCGAGTTCGAAGCGGCGCTGCAGGTGCTGGGCGCGCACAACGTGCGCAACGCGCTCGCGGCGACATCGGCGGCGTTGGCGGCCGGCGTCGCGCTCGATGCGATTCGTCGAGGCCTGGAGGCGTTCTCTCCTGTCAAAGGCCGGCTGCAGGTGAAGCGTGCCGTTTCGGGCTCGCTTGCCGGCGCGACCGTCATCGACGACACCTACAACGCGAATCCCGATTCGATGCGCGCGGCGATCGACGTGCTAGCCGCCGGACCGGCGCCGCGCGTGCTCGTGATGGGCGATATGGGCGAGGTCGGGGATCACGGGCCGGCGTTTCATCGCGAGATCGGCGCCTACGCGCGCGAGCGCGGCATCGATGCGCTCTTTGGGCTCGGCGACGCGACGCGCGACGCCTGCGCGGCTTTCGAGGTCGGCGCTGCCGCCGCGCAGGCCTCGGCGCGGCGAGCGCGCCATTTCGACGAAGTGGCCGCGTTGATCGACGCGTTGCGGCAGGCCGGCTTCGACGAGAGCGCGACGTTGCTCGTGAAGGGGTCGCGCTTCATGCGCATGGAGCGCGTCGTCGATGCATTGACTCAATTACAACCGAATGTGCCGGGCGCCGAGCCCGGTACGCACTGAGAGAAGGACGAGCATGCTGCTGGTGTTGGCGCAATGGCTGCAGAACGACGCAAGCTTTTTGCGCGTGTTCAACTATCTGACGTTTCGCGCGGTGGCGGCAACGATCACCGCGCTTTTGATCGGGCTCGTCTGTGGCCCGTGGGTCATTCGCAAGCTCACTGCGATGAAGGTCGGCCAGGCGGTACGGACGAATGGGCCGCAGTCACACCTGGTCAAGTCCGGCACGCCGACGATGGGGGGCGTGCTGATCCTCATCGGCATTGCGGTGTCGACGTTGCTTTGGGCCGACCTCACGAATCGCTTCATCTGGATCGTGATGCTCGTGACCTTCGGCTTCGGCGTGATCGGCTGGGTCGACGACTACCGCAAGGTCGTCTACAAGGATCCGCGCGGGATGTCCTCGCGCGAAAAGTATTTCTGGCAATCGGTGATCGGGCTCTTCGCGGCGGTCTACCTCGCATTCAGCGTTTCTGAGGCGAGCAATGTGCGCGTCTTCGATCTGTTCATGGCGTGGGTGCGAAGCGGGCTTTCGATGGGATTGCCGGCGAAGGCGGACCTGTTGTTGCCGTTTCTGAAGTCGGTCACCTATCCGCTCGGCGTATGGGGTTTCATCGCGCTCACGTACTTCGTCATCGTCGGCGCGAGCAACGCGGTCAACCTGACGGACGGTCTCGACGGCCTCGTCATCATGCCGGTCGTGCTCGTCGGCGCTTCGCTCGGCGTGTTCGCCTACGTGATGGGCAGCTCCGTTTACTCGAAGTATCTGCTGTTCCCGCACATCCCGGGCGCGGGCGAGTTGATGGTCTACTGCTCCGCAATGGGCGGCGCGGGGCTCGCCTTCCTCTGGTACAACACGCACCCCGCGCAGGTCTTCATGGGCGACGTCGGCGCGCTGGCCCTGGGCGGTGCGCTCGGCACCGTCGCCGTGATCGTGCGACAGGAGATCGTGCTGTTCATCATGGGCGGCATTTTCGTTGCCGAGACGCTGTCCGTGATGCTGCAAGTGACGTGGTTCAAGTTTACGAAGCGTCGATACGGCGAAGGGCGGCGCATCTTCAAGATGGCGCCGCTGCATCACCATTTCGAGCTCTCCGGATGGAAGGAGACCCAGGTCGTCGTGCGCTTCTGGATCGTGACGTTGATGCTGTGCCTGTTCGGACTCTCCACTCTCAAGTTGCGTTGATAGGAAGGAAAAGCAAGCGATGTTCGGCGAGATGTTTCGTGATCGGCAAAGTCCGACGGTGCTGGTACTGGGGCTCGGTGAATCCGGCCTCGCGATGGCGCGCTGGTGCGCGCGCCACGGGTGCCGGCTGCGCGTTGCCGACACGCGCGAGGCGCCCCCGAATCTGTCGCTGCTCGAAGCCGAGCGTATCGAGGCCGAATTCGTCGGCGGTGCGTTCACGCCCGCGCTCATCGAAGGCAGCATCGAACTCATCGCGGTGAGTCCCGGTCTTTCTCCGCTCGCGCCCGATCTCGCCGCGCTGCTCGAGAGCGCGCGCGAGCGCGGCATTCCCGTGTGGGGCGAGCTGGAACTCTTCGCATCCGCGCTGCGGCATCTCGGTGAGAGCGGCTATGCGCCGAAGGTGATCGCCATCACGGGCACGAACGGCAAGACGACCACCACGAGCCTCACCGGGCTGCTCTGCCGGCGCGCCGGCAAGCGCGTCGCCGTCGCCGGCAACATCAGTCCCACGATGCTCGATACGCTTTCCCAGGCGATCGACAACACGGCGTTGCCCGACGTCTGGGTGCTCGAGCTCTCGAGCTTTCAGCTCGAAACCGCGCTGACATTCGACCCCGACGCGGCCGCCGTGCTCAATATCACCCAGGATCACCTCGACTGGCATGGCAGCTTCGATGCGTATACGGCCGCGAAAGGGCGCATTTTCGGCCCGCATACCACACGCGTGCTCAACCGCGACGACGCTCGCGCGATGACGCTCGCGGGCGCGGCGGATTCGGCGAAAGCAAGCGGCGCCGAGCGCCTGATCACATTCGGCCTCGACGAGCCGCAGCGTGTCGGCGACTATGGCCTCGTGCACGAGAACGGCATCAATTGGCTTGCGCAAGCGCAAGAGCGGGATCCCGCCGACGAGCCGGCCTCGACGTCGCGGCGGCGCAGGCACGAGGGCGCCGCGTCGGCGGCCCCGGTCGATCTCACCCTGAAGCGCCTGATGCCCGCCGATGCCCTGCGCATCCGCGGTTTGCATAACGCGGCGAATGCGCTCGCCGCGCTTGCACTCGCTCGGGCGATCGGCCTGCCTGCCGCGCCCGTGCTGCACGGTCTGCGCGAGTATCGCGGCGAGCCGCATCGCGTGGAGCTGATCGGCTCGCTCGACGGTGTCGACTTCGTCGACGACAGCAAGGGAACGAATGTCGGTGCGACGGTCGCCGCCCTCGACGGGCTCGCGCAACGGACGGTGCTGATCGCGGGCGGCGAGGGCAAGGGGCAGGACTTCGCGCCGCTTGCGCGGCCCGTGGCGCGCTGGTGCCGCGCCGTGATGCTGATCGGCCGCGACGCGCCGCTTATTCGCGCGGCGCTCGCCGAGACCGGCGTCCCGCTCGAAACGCATCCGACGCTCGAAGCGGCGACGCGCGCGGCGGCCGCCGTCGCGCAAGCCGGCGACGCCGTGCTGCTTTCGCCCGCCTGCGCGAGCTTCGACATGTTCAAGCACTACGCGCATCGCGCCGAGGTATTTCGCGGCGCGGTCGACGACATCGCGGCGGAACGGGGGACGATGCTATGAGCTGGACCGAGCGCACCGGACAACGATTCTTCACCGAACGCAGCGGCGCATCGCTACGGCGTGGCGACCCCAAGGCAGGCGCGGAGTCGGACGCGAGCAGGCGCACGGGCGGCCTCGCGAGCGTCGTGAGCGGCATGCGGCCGACGCGCTCGCGCATGCTCGATTACGATCATTCGCTGCTGTGGGCTGTCATTGCCTTGCTCGGGCTCGGCGTCGTCATGGTCTACTCGGCCTCGATTGCGATGCCCGACTCGCCGAAGTACGCGTCGTATCACACGTACGCGTTCCTCGTGCGTCACATTGCTTCGATCGCCGTCGCGACGATCGCCGCCGTCGTCGCGTTCAAGATCCCGATTTCGGTCTGGGACAAGCAGGCGCCGAAGTTCTTCCTGATCGCCCTCGTCGGGCTCGTGATCGTGCTGATTCCGCACATTGGCAAGGGTGTGAACGGCGCGCGCCGTTGGTTGCCGCTCGGCCTCATGAACATGCAGCCGTCCGAGATCATGAAGCTTGCGGTGACGATCTACGCGGCGAATTACACCGTTCGCAAACAGGAGTACATGGGCAGTTTCGCGAAGGGCTTTTTGCCGATGGCGTTCGCGGTCGGCGTCGTCGGCGCGCTGTTGCTGCTCGAGCCCGACATGGGTGCGTTCATGGTGATCGCGGCGATCGCAATGGGCCTGCTTTTCCTGGGGGGCGTGAACGGCAAGCTCTTCGGCGGGCTCGTCGCCACGGCCGTCGGCACGTTCGGGCTGCTCGTCTGGGCGTCCCCGTGGCGGCGCGAGCGGATCTTCGCCTACCTCGATCCGTGGGACGATCGCTACGCGCAGGGTAAGGCTTACCAGCTCACCCACTCGTTGATCGCGTTCGGCCGCGGCGAGTGGTTCGGCGTGGGGCTCGGCGGCAGTGTCGAGAAGCTCAATTACTTGCCGGAAGCGCATACCGACTTCATTCTCGCCGTAATCGGCGAAGAGCTCGGCTTCGTTGGCGTGCTCGCCGTGATCCTGCTTTTCTACTGGATCGTGCGCCGCTCGTTCGAGATCGGCCGGCAGGCGCTCGCGCTCGACCGTACGTTCGCCGGGCTCGTGGCCAAGGGCGTGGGACTTTGGTTCGGCGTGCAGACGTTCATCAACATCGGCGTCAATCTCGGCATCTTGCCGACGAAGGGCCTGACGCTGCCGCTCGTCAGCTATGGCGGCTCGGGCATCGTGCTCAATTGCTTGGCGATCGCGCTCCTGATGCGCGTCGATTACGAAAATCGTGTGCTGATGCGCGGGGGGAAGGTATGACTTCCACGCCACAGCGCACGCTCATGGTGATGGCCGGCGGCACCGGGGGACACGTCTTCCCCGGGCTCGCGGTCGCCCACCGCATGCGCGCCTGGGGCTGGCGAGTGGTCTGGCTCGGCAATCCGGCCGGCATGGAGGCGTCGCTCGTCCCGAAGCACGGGATTCCGATGGAGTACGTGCGCTTCGGCGGCTTGCGCGGCAAGGGGCTCAAGACGCTGCTGATGTTGCCCGTCAATTTGTTGCGCGCTTGCCTGGAAAGCCGGCGCGCATTGCGGCGCGTGCGGCCCGACGTCGTGCTCGGCATGGGCGGCTACATCACGTTTCCGGCCGGCGTCATGACGGCGCTCGAGCGGCGGCCGCTCGTCCTGCACGAGCAGAACTCGGTGGCCGGTCTCGCGAACAAGGTGCTGGCAAAGCTCGCGCGGCGCGTGCTCGTTGCGTTTCCCGACACGCTGCCGAACGCGGAGTGGACCGGCAATCCGCTGCGCGATGCGCTCACGCATGCACCCGAGCCGAAGGCGCGCTATGCGGGCCGCATCGGTCCGCTGAACCTGCTCGTCGTCGGCGGCAGTCTCGGCGCCGCCGCATTGAACGAAGTCGTCCCCCGTGCGCTCGCGTTGCTGCCGCCGGATTCGCGTCCGCGTGTGGTGCATCAGGCGGGCGAGAAGCATATCGACGCGTTGCGCGCCAATTACGAAGCGGCAGGCCTCGCGACGGGCGAAGGGCTCCAGCTCGTTCCATTCATCGACGACATGGCCGCGGCTTACGCCGATGCCGATCTCGTCATCTGCCGCTCGGGCGCGATGACGGTGGCCGAAATCGCGGCCATCGGCGTGGCGGCGCTCTTCGTGCCGTTTCCCTACGCGGTCGACGATCATCAGACGACGAACGCAGAGTTTCTCTCGGAGCGGGAGGCGGCGGTACTCGTGCAGCAGCGCGACTTGTCGCCCGAAGCTCTGGCCGATTGGCTGCGCGCGCAAACGCGCGAAACGCTCGCCGAGATGGCCGGGCGCGCGCGCTCGCTCGCGAAGCCCGAGGCGACGGATCGGGTCGCGCAGGTTTGCGCGGCCGTGGCGCAAGCGCGCCAGCAAGGAAAGCAATGAAACACATCGTCAAACACATCCATTTTGTCGGGATCGGCGGTGCCGGCATGAGCGGCATCGCGGAAGTGCTCGTGACGCTCGGCTACCGGGTGAGCGGTTCAGACCTCGCGCGCAGCGCCACGACCGATCGCCTGGCATCGCTCGGCGCGCGCATCGCGCTCGGCCATGACGCCGCGCATATCGAAGGCGCGGACGCGGTCGTCGTTTCGACGGCCGTGCGCAGCGACAACCCCGAGGTGCTCGCCGCACGCCGCCTGCGCGTGCCGATCGTGCCGCGCGCGGTCATGCTGGCCGAGCTGATGCGCCTGAAGCAGGGTATTGCGATCGCCGGCACGCACGGCAAGACCACGACGACGAGCCTCGTCGCGAGCGTTCTCGCCGCGGGCGGGCTCGATCCGACGTTCGTGATCGGCGGGCGCCTGACGAGCGCCGGTGCGAACGCTCGGCTCGGCACAGGTGATTTCATCGTGGCCGAAGCGGACGAATCCGACGCGTCGTTCCTCAATCTGTTGCCCGTGATCGAAGTCGTGACGAACATCGATGCGGACCATATGGATACGTACGGGCACGACTTCGCGCGGCTCAAGCAGGCCTTCATCGAGTTTACGCAGCGGCTGCCGTTCTACGGCATCGCGGTCCTCTGCGTCGACGACTCGAACGTGCGGGAAATCCTGCCGTTCGTCTCGAAGCCGATCATCCGCTACGGCTTCGCGGCCGACGCGCAGGTGCGCGCCGTCAATGTGCTCGCGCGCGACGGCAAGATGTATTTCACGGCGATGCGCGAGGACGCGCCGGCGCTCGACATCGTGCTCAACATGCCGGGCATGCACAACGTGCAGAACGCGCTGGCGGCGATTGCGATCGCCACTGAACTCGAAGTCGCCGATGCCGACATCCAGCGTGCGCTCGCCGAGTTCACGGGCGTGGGCCGGCGCTTCCAGAGGTACGGCGAAATCGAGATCGGCTCGGGCGGCCGCTACACGCTCGTCGACGACTACGGCCATCACCCGGTCGAAATGGCAGCGACGATCGCGGCCGCTCGCGGCGCGTTCCCCGAGCGCAGGATCGTGCTCGCGTTTCAGCCGCACCGGTACACGCGCACGCGCGATTGCTTCGAGGACTTCGTCAGCGTGCTCTCGAGCGTCGATGCGCTGGTGCTGACGGATGTCTATGCGGCCGGCGAGACACCGATCGTCGCGGCGGACGGGCGCGCGCTGTCGCGCGCGATCCGCGTGGCGGGCAAGGTCGAGCCGGTATTCGTCGAAACGGCCGACGACGTGCCGGCGGCGCTTGCGGCGCTAGTGCACGACGGCGATGTGGTGATCACGATGGGCGCGGGCTCGATCGGCACGGTGCCGGCGCGGCTCGTCCAAGATGCAAAGGCATGACATGAATATCGATCCAAAACGTTTCGGCAAAGTGGCGGTGCTGCTCGGTGGCGAATCCGCCGAGCGCGAGGTCTCGCTCAATTCCGGGCGCCTGGTCTTGCAGGGACTGCGTGCGGCCGGCATCGACGCGCATCCATTCGATCCGTCCGAGCGTCCGCTCTCCGCGTTGAAAGACGAGGGCTTCGTGCGTGCGTTCAACGCACTGCACGGTGGCTATGGCGAAAACGGCCAGCTCCAGGGTGCGCTCGATTTCTACGGCATTCGCTATACGGGCAGCGGCGTGCTCGGCTCGGCGCTCGGTCTCGACAAGTTCCGCACGAAGCTCGTTTGGCAGCAACTCGGCATTCCGACGCCGCCCTTCGAGGCGGTGATGCGCGGCGACGATTACGCGGCGCGGGCGCAAGCCATCGTCGCCAAGCTCGGCTTGCCGCTCTTCGTGAAGCCGGCGAGCGAGGGGTCGAGCGTCGCCGTCACGAAGGTGAAGAGCGCCGATGCGCTGCCGGCCGCGCTCGCGGAGGCGGCGAAGTTCGACAAGATCGTGCTCGTCGAGAAGAGCATCGAGGGCGGCGAGTACACGGCCTGCATCGCGGGCAAGCTCGAGCTGCCGATCATCAAGATCGTGCCGGCCGGCGAGTTCTACGACTATCACGCGAAGTATGTCGCGAACGACACGCAATACCTGATTCCGTGCGGCCTCGCGCCCGAAGAGGAGGCGCGCCTGCAGGCGCTTTCGCGTCGCGCGTTCGACGTGCTCGGCTGTACCGACTGGGGCCGGGCCGATTTCATGCTCGATGCGGCCGGCAACCCGTACTTCCTCGAAGTGAACACGGCGCCTGGCATGACCGATCACTCGCTGCCGCCGAAGGCAGCGCGCGCGGTTGGCATCAGCTATGAGGCGCTCGTCGTCGAGGTGCTCGCGCTGACGCTCGACAAGGACTGACGCATACATCATGTGGAACAACGTTCGCCAGCTCAATCTCGCCGCCAACGCGCTTTATGCGCTGGCGCTCGCCGCGCTCGTCGCGTCGGGCGGGATCTGGCTCGCGCAACGTCCATCGTTTGCGCTTTCCGCCATTCTCATCGGCGGCGACACCGATCACATCAACACGCCGACCGTGCGCGCGAGTGTGATCGGCCACCTGAAGGGCAACTTTTTCACGGTCGATCTCGACGCGGCGAGGCAGGCGTTCGAGCAGATGCCGTGGGTGCGACGCGCAAGCGTGCGGCGTGTGTGGCCGAACGCGCTCGCCGTCACGCTCGAGGAGTACAAGCCGCTCGGAACGTGGGGCAGCGATCAACTCGTTTCCGCCGACGGGGAGCTTTTCACGGCGAACCAGGGCGAGCTCGACGACGAACTGCCCGCGTTCGACGGTCCGCCGGGCACGGCGAAGGAAGTCGTCGCGCGCTACTTCCAATTCAAGCAGTGGCTGGCGCCGATCGGGGCGACGCCGGAGGAAGTGACGCTTTCGCCGCGTTATGCGTGGACCGTGAAACTGTCGAACGGCACCGAGATCGAATACGGCCGTGAGCGTAACGCGTCGACGCTCGAGGAGCGCAGCCGGCGGTTGACCGCGGCATGGAAGGCAGTGACGGCGCGGTGGGGGAACGACATCGAATATGCGGACTTGCGCTATCCGAACGGCTTTGCGATTCGCGCGGCGGGGATGCGTTTCATCGGCGACGCATCGAGCGCCGCGCAGCCCAAGAGGTAAGAGAAAGAACCACACATGAGCACGCTATGAGTAAAGACTACAAAGATCTGCTGGTTGCTCTCGACATCGGCACGGCCAAGGTCGTCGCGATCGTCGCCGAGCTTCGGGGCGAAGGCCATTACGAAGTGATCGGTCTTGGGCAAAGCGAATCGAAGGGGCTCAAGAAAGGCGTGGTGGTCAATATCGAGGCCACCGTGCAATCGATCCAGCGCGCGCTCGAAGAAGCGGAACTGATGGCCGATTGCAAGATCACAAACGTCTTTACCGGCATCGCGGGCAGTCATATCCGCAGTTTCAACTCGAGCGGAATGGTCGCGATCAAGGACAAGGAGGTCACGCAGACGGACGTCGCGCGCGTGATCGAAACGGCCAAGGCGATCAACATTCCCACGGATCAGCAGGTGCTGCACATCCTCACGCAGGAATTCATCATCGACGGGCAGGAAGACGTGCGCGAGCCGATCGGCATGAGCGGCATTCGCCTCGAGGTGAAGGTGCACATCGTGACGGGCGCCGTGTCGGCCGCGCAGAACATCGTCAAGTGCGTGCGCCGCTGCGGCCTCGAGGTCAACGATCTGATCCTGCAGCCGCTCGCGTCGTCGCTCGCGGTGCTGACCGAAGACGAGAAGGAGCTCGGCGTCGTGCTCGTCGATATCGGCGGCGGCACGACCGACATCGCGATCTTCAGCGAGGGCGCGATTCGCCATACGGCCGTCATCCCGATCGCGGGCGACCAGGTGACGAGCGACATCGCGATGGCGCTGCGCACGCCGACGCCCGACGCCGAGGACATCAAGGTCGGCTACGGCATCGCGAAGCAGGCGCTCGCCGATCCCGATGAAATGATCGAAGTGCCCGGGCTCGGCGAGCGCGGGCCGCGCACGCTTTCGCGCCAGGCGCTCGCGGCCGTCATCGAGCCGCGCGTCGAAGAACTCTTCTCGCTCGTGCATCAGGTCGTGCGCGAGTCCGGCTACGAGGAGCTCTTGAGCTCGGGTGTCGTGCTGACGGGCGGCGCATCGATGATGCCGGGCATGGTCGAGCTCGGCGAGGACATCTTCCTGAAGCCGGTACGCATCGGCGTACCCGAGTACGCGGGCGGCCTAGCCGACGTCGTGCGCAATCCCCGCTATTCGACGGCGATGGGGCTGCTCGTCGAAGGCTCGTCGCAGCGCATGCGCGGCCGCAAGGTCGCCGTGCAGTCGGGATCGATGGGGCAGGTCTTCTCGCGCATGAAGGATTGGTTTTTGGGCAATTTTTGAATTTTCGAATTCGCGCCGGTGCCGGCGGCTTGCGCGCGACAGGGGATTGCCCGATCCCTTGCCGAATAACGGCCGAGAGCGGGATTTTTTCTTGACGGAGGCAATATGGAATTCCAGATGTTGGAAACGGAAACCAGCGGCACCATCATCAAGGTGGTCGGCGTTGGGGGTGCCGGCGGCAACGCCGTGCAGCATATGATCAACAAGGGGGTGCAAGGCGTCGATTTCGTCGTCATGAACACCGATGCGCAGGCGCTCGCGCGCTCGCGCGCGTCGCACGTGATCCAGCTCGGCAACACGGGCCTCGGCGCCGGTGCGAAGCCCGAGATGGGGCGCGCGGCGGCCGAAGAGGCGCGCGAGCGGATCGCCGATGCGCTGCGCGGCGCGCACATGGTCTTCATCACGGCCGGCATGGGCGGCGGCACGGGTACGGGCGCGGCGCCCGTGGTCGCGCAAATCGCCAAGGAGATGGGCATCCTGACCGTCGGCGTCGTCAGCAAACCGTTCGAGTTCGAGGGCGGCAAGCGGATGCGCGTGGCGGAGGCAGGTTCGCAGCAACTGGAGGATCACGTCGACTCGCTGATCGTCGTCCTGAACGACAAGCTGTTCGAGGTGATGGGCGATGACGCCGAAATGGACAAGTGCTTCCAGTGCGCTGACGATGTGCTCAACAACGCGGTGGCCGGCATTGCGGAGATCATCAACGTCGACGGTCTCGTGAACGTCGACTTCGAAGACGTGAAGACGGTGATGGGCGAGCAGGGCAAGGCGATGATGGGCACGGCGACCGTGGCCGGCGTCGATCGCGCACGGCTCGCCGCCGAGCAGGCCGTCGCGAGCCCGCTGCTCGAAGGCGTCGATCTGTCGGGTGCGCGCGGCGTGCTCGTCAACATCACGTCGAGCCGTTCGCTGCGCCTGTCGGAAACGCGCGAAGTCATGAACACGATCAAGAGCTACGCGGCTGAAGACGCGACCGTCATCTTCGGCGCCGTCTACGACGATGCGATGGGCGATGCGTTGCGCGTGACCGTCGTCGCGACGGGTCTTGGCCGTACCGCCGCGAGCGCCGCGAAAAAGCAGCAATCGGCGCCGATGACGCTCCTGCGCACGGGCACGGACAACCAGCCCGTCAGCGCCGTGCATCACGGCTATGCGACGCCGCACGCGACGTCGTCGGCCGATTACGGCGCGTTCGACACGCCGGCCGTCTGGCGCAACTCGCGCGAAACCGCCGCTTCGCACGTGCAGGCGCTGCAGGAAAAGGGCGTCGACACGTACGACATCCCGGCGTTCTTGCGCAAGCAGGCGGACTGACGCGCGCGGCGCCGGACGGCGTCGCGCGATGAGCGCTTGCGAGCGCACGAAGGGCTGAGCATGTTGAACGGCAACGGCGCAAGACGGCCGCGTCTTCTCGGACGCGCGGCCGGGGCGACCGTGCGCGGCACATCGGCGAAGCGGGTCGGCAGGCTGTCGGCTCGTATGCGTCCGGTGGCGGCGCGCGGCGGCGCACGGCGCACGCGAGTCTGCGAAGCGCCCTGCGACAGACGGATCTGGCAGCGGGCCGCAAGATAAGTTGGCGGCGCGCGGTCTGCGTCGAGGCTCCCTGCCGTGCGAAAGGCGCGCATCTCGGGCAAGATGCGCGGAGTGCGATCGCGCGGACGGAAGACGTCGACGGCCGTCGGTTCGACGAAAAAACCGGCGCAAAGCGTTGCGCCGAGGCCACGTCTGCCCTGCTCTTTCGAGTCGCTTTCCAACGTTCGATGACCGCAAGCGTTTCGCCGGCGCCCGGGAATGCCTCCGTTCCGGGCGCCGGATGCCGTTACTCCCTCGGGTAACGGGAAGAAACACACTGATACGTACGGCAGCAAGACAGCGGCACGCCAATACGGTATAATCCGTACTATGAAATAAGAAGCGCGATTGAGAATTCCAATCGACGAATGACCATGCTGAAGCAACGCACTATCAAATCGATCGTCAAGACAGTCGGCATTGGCCTCCATTCAGGACGCAAGGTCGATCTGACACTCCGTCCCGCTGCCGCGAACACCGGCATCGTGTTCGCGCGCGTCGATTTGCCGAGCCCCGTCGACATTCCGGCTTCGGCGCTCGCGATCGGCGACACACGTCTTGCTTCCGTGCTGCAAAAGGATGGCGCGCGCGTTTCGACCGTCGAGCATCTGATGTCGGCCTGCGCCGGCCTCGGCATCGACAATCTCTATGTCGACGTGACGGCCGAAGAAATTCCGATCATGGACGGCAGCGCGGCATCGTTCGTCTTCCTGATGCAGTCGGCCGGCATTCAGGAGCAGGACGCGCTGAAGAAGTTCATCAAGGTGACGAAGCCTGTCGAAGTGCGCGGCGGCGACAAGTTCGCGCGCGTCGAGCCCTATTTCGGCTTCAAGCTCAAATTCACGATCGATTTCCATCACCCGGCTGTCGACAAGACGGGACAGGCGCTCGAAGTCGATTTTGCGACGACGTCGTATGTTCGTGAAATTGCCCGCGCACGGACTTTCGGCTTTGCGCACGAAGTCGAGATGATGCGTGAGCTCGGCCTCGCGCGCGGCGGCAGCATGGACAATGCGATCGTGCTCGACGAATACCGCATCCTCAATAACGATGGACTTCGTTACGACGACGAGTTCGTAAAGCACAAGATGCTCGATGCGATCGGCGATCTTTATGTCATCGGCCATCCGCTATTGGCGTCTTACACCGCGTACAAATCGGGGCATGGCCTCAACAATGCGTTGCTGCGCGAGCTGCTCGCTCGGGAAGACGCTTACGAGATCGTCGCGTTCGAGGATGCGCAACACGCGCCGCGCGGGTTCGGCTACGACGCACAGACGGCTTTCGCCTGAAAGCCCTGCGGATTGCCTGTTGCGCGCTTTGCGTCAGTGCCGAGCCACTGATTCGGCGATAGTCATGACACACCAAGGCGGCCTTGCTCCGAGCATCGCCGCCTATTTGTTTTTCTTGCCGTCTCCGGCGGATTGGCCCGCGCCGTGGCGCGCCGCCATGCGGGCGAGCGCCGCCGTCAGTGGCGAGGGCGGCAGCGTTTCGCTCAGCGTGCGCAACGCGGCAGCGCCGATCGGCGTCATGCGTGCCTCTTTCGGTCGCGGTGCCCGCGCCTCGGTCTTGGGCCGCACCTTCACGGCAAGCGTGCGCACGTTCCAGCCGCGTTGCTGCAATTCGGCGACGAGCCGCGGCTCGAGGTGCCTGAGCCGCGCCGCGAGCGCGCTATGCGCGGCGAAGAGCGTCAGCGCGCCGTCCTTGATGAAGCCGGGCTCTACGCTCGTTGCCAGATAGTCGGGCAGCAATTGCGCGAGATCGCGCTCGAGCGCCGAAATCTGCTCGACGCCGGCGCGCAGCGCCGCGAACGCATCGGTACGGCCGAGCACCTCGGCGAGCGGTTGCGGCCGGGCCGGCCCGGCGGGGGGGGATGATCGCGAAAAACGGCTCATGGGCGCGATTGTACCTTCGCCCTCGCTTCACGCCGCGCTCGCCGCCAGAGCGGGGCGCCGCCGTGTCCGGCCTGCCCCGCCACTGACACGGCACATTAAGTCTCGCGTGCTAAAATCCGCGATTCGAATTCACTCATGGATAAGCCGCCGAGGCCATACGATTCGGCATCCCGCGGAGCCCTCTCCGCGAGCCGCACTTCGCGTGCGGACCGACCGAAGCCGCGACGCAAACCGACCGATGACCACCGGTTTTCTCCAAAAGATTTTTGGCAGCCGCAATCAGCGGCTGATCAAGCAGTACCTAAAGACCGTTGCGGTGATCAATTCGCTCGAGCCGCAGATCGAGCAATTGACGGACGAGCAACTGCGCGCCAAAACGGACGAGTTCCGCCAGCGCGTGGCGAGCGGGGAATCGCTCGACAAGCTGCTGCCCGAGGCGTTCGCCGTCTGTCGCGAGGCGAGCCGACGCGTCTTGAAGATGCGGCACTTCGACGTGCAGTTGATCGGCGGCATGGCACTCCATTACGGCAAGATCGCCGAAATGCGCACGGGCGAGGGCAAGACGCTCGTCGCCACGCTCGCCGCTTATCTCAATGCGCTATCGGGGCGCGGCGTACACGTCGTGACGGTCAACGACTACCTCGCGCAGCGCGATGCCGAGTGGATGGGCAAGCTCTATAACTTCCTCGGCCTCGGCGTCGGCGTCAATCTGTCGCAAATGGATCATGCCTCCAAGCAGGAGGCTTATGCGGCCGATATCACGTACGGCACGAACAACGAGTTCGGATTCGACTATCTGCGCGACAACATGGTCTACGAGACGAGCGCGCGCGTGCAGCGCTCGCTCAACTTCGCGATCGTCGACGAAGTGGACTCGATCCTCATCGACGAGGCCCGTACGCCGCTCATCATCTCGGGGCAGGCCGAAGACCATACGGATCTTTACGTCCGCATGAACGCGCTGCCGCCGCTGCTCGAGCGGCAGATCGGCGAGGAGCGCGCCGACGGGACGGGCGTCGAGAAGCCCGGTGACTACACGCTCGACGAGAAGTCGCGCCAGGTCTATTTGACCGAATCGGGCCATGAGAAGGCCGAGCGGATGTTGTTCGAGTGGGGCTTGATCGCCGAGGGCGAAAGTCTTTACGCGCCGCAGAACATCACGCTCATGCACCACGTCTACGCGGCACTGCGCGCGCATACGCTGTTCTTCCGGGACCAGCACTACGTGGTGCAGAACGGCGAAGTCATCATCGTGGACGAGTTCACGGGCCGGCTGATGCCGGGCCGCCGCTGGTCCGACGGGCTGCACCAGGCGGTCGAGGCGAAGGAGCACGTGAAGATCCAGAGCGAGAACCAGACGCTCGCCTCGATCACGTTCCAGAACTACTTCCGCATGTACGTGAAGCTCTCGGGCATGACGGGCACAGCGGATACCGAGGCCTACGAGTTCAACGAGATCTATGGCCTCGAGACGGTCGTCATTCCGACGAACCGGCCACCGAAGCGAATCGATCTTCAGGATCAGATCTACAAGACGGCGAAGGAGCGTTACGACGCGGTGATCCGCGATATCCGCGAATGCTACGAGCGCGGGCAGCCGGTCCTCGTCGGCACGACTTCGATCGAGAATTCAGAGCTGCTCTCGAACCTGCTGACGAAGGCGGGCCTGCCGCACGAAGTGCTGAACGCGAAGCAGCACGCGCGCGAGGCCGGGATCGTCGCGGAAGCGGGGCGACCGAAACGCATCACGATCGCCACGAACATGGCGGGCCGCGGCACCGACATCGTGCTCGGCGGCAATGCCGAGAAGCAAGCCGCGCTACTCGAGGCCGATCCGTCTCTCTCTCCGGAGGAGAAGGCTTCCCGCGCCCAGGCACTTTATGACGAGTGGCAGGCGCTGCACGATCAGGTGAAGGCAGCGGGTGGCCTTCATATCGTCGGCACCGAGCGGCACGAGTCGCGCCGCATCGACAACCAACTGCGCGGCCGCGCGGGCCGTCAGGGCGACCCGGGTTCGTCGCGGTTTTACCTTTCGCTCGAGGATCCGCTGCTGCGCATTTTCGCGGGCGACCGCGTGCGCGCGATCATGGACCGCCTGCGCATGCCCGAAGGCGAGGCGATCGAGGCCGGCATCGTCACGCGCTCGATCGAATCGGCGCAGCGCAAGGTCGAGGCACGCAACTTCGATATTCGCAAGCAACTGCTCGAGTACGACGACGTCGCGAACGATCAGCGCAAGGTTATCTATCAGCAGCGCAACGAGTTGCTCGAGGCGCACGACATCACCGAAACGATCGCGGCAATGCGCCATGCCGTGATTACGGACGTGGTCCATCAATTCATCCCCGCGGGCAGCATCGAAGAGCAGTGGCAGGCGCCCGAACTCGAAGAGGCGCTGCGCAGCGACTGGCAGCTCGATCTCGCGGTCCAGGAGATGATCGGCGAGTCGCAGTCGCTCGATGCCGAAGACATCGTCGAAGCCGTGCTCGCGGCCGCGGACGAAGCCTACGAGGCGAAGGTCACCCTCGTCGGGCGGGAAGCGTTCAGTGCATTCGAGCGCTCGATCATGCTGCAAACGCTCGATCGCTTCTGGCGCGAGCATCTCGCCGCGCTCGACCATCTGCGGCAAGGGATCCATCTGCGCGGCTACGCGCAGAAGAACCCCAAGCAGGAGTACAAGCGCGAAGCGTTCGAGCTCTTCGAGGCGCTGCTCAATATCGTCAAGACCGAAGTCACGCGCATCGTGATGAACGTGCGGATCCAGTCGCCCGAGCAACTCGAGGAGGCCACGGAGCAGTACGAAGAGCAGGGCGGCCACATCGAGAATGTCGAGTTCCGCCACGCCGAGTTCGCCGATGAGGCCGCGACGGCGACGGCCGCGGCCGCGGTCGCGGCGCCCACGGCGGCCGATGCGACGGCCCAGATGGTTGGCGAGGCGATGAGCCACGGTGCTCATGCCACCGCGGGCGCGCAATCCGCCGCGAGCAGCGTGCCGAAGGTCGGGCGCAACGATCCGTGCCCGTGCGGAAGCGGCAAGAAGTATAAGCAATGCCACGGCAGGCTGGCATGAAGTTGCTGAGGGCTGCGCCCACGCTCACTGCGTTCGCTGCCCCCTCCCGCAAGGGGACTTCCTTAGGGAGCCCCCAAAAGGGTGCGCCCTTCGGGGCGCGAGGGGGCGACGCCTCGCTTGGGGCGGCCCGGCCCGAGGCGCTGGCAATCACCCGCATGCACGCATTTGGCCCCTTGAGGGCGCGAGACGTTTTCACCTTTCACGGCTTCCGATAGGTCTTCAGACGATGGCTGTCAATTTTCCTTCGATCGATCCCGAGCAACTTCATCCCGTCGCGGGCGTCACGCTCGGGTGGGCCGAGGCCAACATTCGCAAGCCGAATCGCAAGGACGTCCTCGTGATGTCGATCGAGGAGGGCGCGACGGTGGCGGGCGTCTTCACGGCGAACCGGTTTTGCGCGGCACCGGTGACGGTCTGCCGCGAGCACTTGGCGAAAGGCAACGGGATTCGCGCGCTCGTCGTCAATACGGGCAATGCCAACGCCGGCACCGGCGAGCCCGGTCTCGCGCACGCACGTGAGACCTGCGCCGAGCTCGCGCGCCTCGCGGGAATCGCGCCCGAACAGGTGCTGCCGTTTTCGACGGGCGTGATTCTCGAGCCGCTGCCGATCGATCGGCTGAAGGCCGGCTTGCCGGTTGCCTTGTCGAATCTGCGGGCCGCACACTGGTATGAGGCGGCGCACTCGATCATGACGACCGACACGCAGCCGAAAGCCGCCTCACGCCAAGTGAGCATCGACGGCCATACGGTGACGCTCACCGGCATCAGCAAGGGCGCGGGCATGATCAAGCCGAACATGGCGACGATGCTCGGCTTCCTGGCGTTCGACGCGGCCGTGGCTCAGCCCGTGCTCGACGCGCTCGTGAAGGACGTCGCCGATCGTTCGTTCAATTGCATCACGATCGACGGCGACACGTCGACCAACGACTCGTTCATCCTGATCGCGTCCGGCAAATCGAGCCTGCCGCCGATCACGTCGACGACGACGCCGGCTTATGCCGAGCTGCGCAACGCGGTCGTGGAAGTCGCGCAAACACTCGCGCAATTGATCGTGCGCGATGGCGAAGGGGCGACGAAATTCATCACCGTGCGCGTCGAGGGTGGAACGAGCGTTGCCGAGTGCCGCCAGATTGCCTATGCGATCGGTCACTCGCCGCTCGTGAAAACCGCGTTCTACGCGTCGGATCCGAATCTCGGGCGAATCCTCGCGGCGATCGGCTACGCCGGCGTGACCGATCTCGACGTCGCGAAAATCGATCTCTATCTCGACGATGTTCATGTCGCGAAGTCGGGCGGCCGTCACCCGGAGTATCGCGAGGAGGACGGCCAGCGCGTCATGAAGCAAAGCGAGATCACGATCCGCGTGCTGCTGGGCCGTGGATCGGCCGACGCGACGGTCTGGACGTGCGACCTGTCGCACGAATACGTGAGCATCAACGCCGACTACCGCTCGTAACGCTGGAAGCCGCCGGCGGTGGGTTTTTTCCCATGCCGCCGCGGCACGCAGGCTCTTTCTCTCATGGACAAACTCGAACAGTTTCTCGCTCGCGCCGAGTCCCTGCTCGGCCGCCTCGAGGCGATGGTGCCGCCGGCCGCTCCCGAGGTGGACTGGTCGGCCGCGGTGGCCTTTCGCTGGCGCAAGCGCCAAGGGCGCGGCTATGTGCAGCCCGTCCAGGCGATTTCGCCCATCACGCTCGGCGATTTGCAGAACATCGATCGGCAAAAGGCTCTCATCGAGCAGAACACGCGCCAGTTCGTGGCCAAGCGGCCCGCGAACAATGTGCTGCTGACGGGTGCCCGCGGCACGGGCAAGTCGTCATTGATCAAGGCATGCCTGAACGCGTACGCGGCGGATGGCCTGCGCCTCATCGAGGTCGACAAAGACGACCTGCATGACCTCGGGGACATCACCGAACTCATCGCCCCGCGCCCCGAGCGGTTCATCGTCTTTTGCGACGATCTCTCGTTCGAAGAAGGCGAATCCGGCTACAAGGCGCTGAAAGTGGCACTCGACGGATCGGTTTCAGCACAGTCGGACAACCTGCTGATCTACGCGACCTCGAATCGCCGCCATCTGATGCCCGAGTACATGAGCGACAACGAGACGTACAAGCACACGGCGGACGGTGAGATTCACCCGGGTGAAGTCGTCGAAGAGAAAATTTCGCTGTCCGAACGTTTTGGCCTCTGGGTCAGCTTCTATCCGTTCAAGCAGGACGATTATCTGACGATCGTCGCGCACTGGCTCCGCCATTTCGGTTGCGACGATGCCGAAATCGAGGCGGCTCGCGGCGACGCGCTCGTCTGGGCCCTCGAGCGCGGCTCGCGGTCCGGACGGGTGGCCTGGCAGTTCGCCCGCGATTGGTCGGGCAAGAAATGACGAGCGCAGGCCCGATGCCGGGTGAGAAGTCGCCGAGGCCGGTCACCGAAGTGGCGGTCGGCGTGCTCGTGCAGCCGGACGGTCGCTACTTGCTCGCGCAGCGTCCGCCCGGTAAGCCGTACGAGGGCTATTGGGAATTTCCCGGCGGTAAGCTCGAGATCGGCGAGACCGTCGAAGCGGCGCTCGCGCGCGAGCTGCATGAAGAGCTGGGCATCTTCGTCGAGGAATGCCATCTCTGGCACACGCTCGAGCACGATTACCCGCACGCCTACGTGCGCCTCTACTTCTGCAAAGTCACTCGCTGGCGCGGCGAGCCGCATGGCCGCGAGGGGCAGGCATTCAGCTGGCAGGGTTTGCCCGTCGCCGTCTCGCCGCTGCTGCCGGCGGCGATTCCCGTGCTCGAGCTCTTGGCGGCGGACTGAGCTGGCGCGGCTCGCTTAGCGCTTCAGTTCTTCAAATCGTCGCCGCCTGGGGCATCGTCGGCCGACGGCGCTTCATCATCGTCCGCGCCGCCGATCCGGTACCGCTCGGCGGCCCAGGCGCCGAGATCGATTTGCTTGCATCGCTCGGAGCAAAAGGGGCGGAAGCGGTTTTCAGGTACCCAGCGGACTTCCCTGCCGCATGTCGGGCATTTCACAACGGTGGTCATCGCTCAAGCAATCGTCGAAAAACAGGTTCGGTCGAGCCGTGTCGAGCGGGGCCGCGACCGGCGAACCGGCTATTCTGCCCGCACGCTTCAGAGGCTGCAAAGCGTCAGATGGAACGGCACGTCGACATCGACGGCCCGCGGACGCATGTCGCCGTCCTGCACGGTGAAGCGCACCCAGAGCATGTATTTATTGGCGCTCGCTTCGGGTATGACGCGCAACTCCGGTGAAACCCGAACCTGCATCAATTGATAGGTGCGACCCGACAGCATCTGTTGATAGCTGCCCTGCGTTGCCATGACCTTTGACGCCTGCCCCGATTCACGGGCAAGGCGCAGGACGATCATCGCCGCATCGCGTAACGGCAAAAGCGGCATGATCCATTTGGCGATGTCTTGCCTGCGCTGGTCTGGGTGCGTCTGCTGCCAGGCGTAGTACGACGGCAGATCGAACTTGCACGTCCCACCGGGGATGATGGCGCGGCTGCGAATGCTCGAGAGCCACTCGTTGTCGGTCAGGTGCTGGCCCGTCTTGCCCTGCATCTGCGCTAGGCCGTTCAGGGTCTGCTCGATCTCGGTGAGCACCGTTTCGAGCGCGTTCTGTTCGATGCCGGGATTGCCGCGAAACGGCGCCAAAGTCTGGCGCTGGCGCTCGAGCTCTTTCATCAGGTCCGACTTCAGGTCCGCCCGCCCCGTGACTTCGGCGATTTCGAACAGCGTCGTCAGCGCGACGTGGTGCTCTCTCGCGTCGTCTTGGCTCAGGAAGAACGTGAAGCGCTCGAATAGATCTTCGAGACGCAGCAGCGTGCGAATTCGCTCGTTGAACGGATACTCGTAAAGGATCAAGCGCGCTCGCCTCTGGCGTCGTGGGTGATGGATTGCAGGACATTCTAATGCCGTGCATTGACCGTCGCAATCGCGGAATCGAGCGCTTTTTACGAACCGGGGTGCCGGCGGGACGTGCTTTTCGCCAACGACAAATAGCTTTCGTGCAATCGACGTACCTCGTCGGCGAGGGCTTCCGGTGTCCGATCCTCGTTGACCAGTACGTCGTCGGCGGCTGCAAGCCGGGCTTCGCGGGTGGCCTGACGCGCGATGATCGCCAAGACTTCGTCGCGCGCGAACCCGTTGCGCCGCATGACTCGCGCGATCTGGGTCTCGACGCTGCAATCGACGACGAGAACCCGATCGTAACGCGATCGCCATTCGCCCGCTTCGACGAGCAGCGGAACGACCGTGATGACGTAATGACCGCTTGCCGCAGCGACCTCGCGCTGTGTTTCTTCACGGATGAGCGGGTGCGTGATGGCCTCGAGGCGTGCTTTCGCTTGAACGTCGGCAAACACGAGCGTGCGCATCTTCGCGCGATCGAGCGAGCCGTCGGGCGCGACGAATGCCTCGCCGAACTCGCGAGCGATGCGCGGCATCGCGGCCCCGCGCGGTGCCGTGATACGGTGCGCGATCGCGTCCGTGTCGACGATCGAGACGCCATGCAGGGCGAACAGATCGGCGACGAAGGTCTTGCCGCTACCGATGCCGCCGGTCAGCCCGACAATGAAACGATCAGCGTCTACCGAGCGCATCGTCACCTCAGGTCCCGAACAAGTGAAAGAGCGGCGTTCCGCAAAAGAGCGTCGCCGCGCCGCCCGCCGCGAGAAAAGGGCCGAACGGCAGCGGCTCCTGAAAGCGCATCCGGCCGAGCCCGGTTGCCAGCAGTCCGACGAGCGCCCCTGTCACGGCCGAGATGAGAACGACCTGCGGCAGCGCCGCCCAGCCGAGCCACGCCCCGAGCGCCGCGAGCAGCTTGAAGTCTCCGTACCCCATGCCCTCGATGCCGCGCACGAACCGGAACACCCAATAGACGCCCCACAGGAACAGATACCCCACGATGGCACCGGCAACGGCTTCGCGCAAGTTAGCGAAGGTATCGGCGAAATTTACGATAAGTCCGGCCCACAGCAGCGGCAGCGTGAGGGAGTCGGGCAGCAGACGCGTCTCGATGTCGATCGCGCTCATCGCAAGCAGCGCCGCGCAGAGCCCGAAAGCCGCGAGCGCGGCGCCGGACGGACCGAAGCGGAAGAGCGCGAGCGCCGCCAATGCACCGCTCGCGAGCTCGACAGCGGGATAGCGGACGCCGATCGGCGCGCGACATGCCGAACAACGCCCACGCAGCAGCAGATAGCTGAGCAGCGGGATGTTCTCCCACGCGCGCAGCACATGTCCGCAGTGAAGACAGGCGCTGCGCGGCACCCAAAGGTTGTAGCGGACCGGCAGTCCGTCCGCATCCGGGGGCTCGCCCGTCGCCTCGCTGACTTCCAGGCGCCAGGCGCGCTCGAGCATGACGGGCAGCCGATGCGCGACGACGTTCAGAAAACTGCCGATCACCAGGCCGAAAACGATCGCGAAGGCGTATTGCCAGCCGGGCGGCAAATGGGCGAGGGCCGCGCCGAAGCTCGAGGTCGGCTCCGAGAACGGGGCGCTGAACATGAAGGTGTACACGGATGGCAATGGCGACGAGCAGAGGGTCGAATGGGCTGGATGCTACACCACGTTGCCGAGCTCGATGACGGGCAGGTAGAGCGCGACGACCAGGCCGCCCACGAGCGCGCCCAGCACAACGACGACGACCGGCTCCGCCAGCGCGGTAAGCAGGGTCAGCTTTTGACGCGCTTCGCGCTCGGCGAGCGAGGCCATGTCGAGCAGCATCCTATCGAGCGCGCCCGATTCTTCGGCGATCGCGACGGCTTCGACGATCGAGCGTGGGAAACGGCCCGCGGCTCGTATCGCGGCAGCGAGCCGTTCTCCGCGGGCCAGGCGGGCCGCGATTTCGGTGCCCGCATGATCGAAATGAGCGTTGCCGGTTGCCTGCGTGAGCGCGCCGAGCGCCTCGGCGAGGGGCGTGCCCGCGGCGAGCAGCGTACCGAGCGCGCGGCAAAAGCGTGCGACGGCAAGCGCCGTGCAAAGCGGTCCCACGATCGGTGCCGCCAAGGCCATCTCATGCAACGCAAGACGTGCGCGCCGCGATGTTCGCAGTAGGCGCGCCGCAAGCAGGTAGCACGCCGCGATGGCAGCGGCAATCGCGGCGCCTGCGTCAGCGAGCGCCTCGGACATCGCTATGACCATGCGCGTGGGGGCGGGCAAGCTGCTTCCGAAGCTCTCGAAGACATGCTGAAATGTCGGTACGACCCAGACGAGCAACGCGGCCGTGACGGCGATTGCGAAAAGCAATACGGCCATCGGATAGGCGAGCGCGGCCCACGCTTTGGCGCGTAAGTCCGCGGCGCGCTCGCGCTCTTCGGCGAGCCGCCCGAGCGTCGCGGCCAGCGACCCCGACGCCTCGCCGACTGCGGCGAGCTGGCAGTAAAAGGCGTCGAACTGTACAGGGAACGACGAGAGTGCCGCCGCGAACCGGGTTCCGTCCGTGATGCCGCGTGCGAGCGCCTCGGCGATGCGCGCCATGCCGCTTGCGTCTGACGCTTGCGCGATGAGATCGAGCGCTTGCGCGAGCGGCACACCCGCGTGCAACAGGCTCGCCAGTTGCCGCGTGAAGCCGGTAACTTCGCGCTGGGTCGCTTTCGGTCGAGGGGCTTCGCCGCGCTCGGCGAGCGCGAGCACGACGACGTTGCGCCTGCGCAACCGCGCGCGTGCCGCCGCCGAATCGACAGCTACGACCACGCCGCGCCGGCGCCGGCCGTCGAGTTCGATGCCTTGCCACGCGAAGCGCCGCTCGGCGCGGACCGCGCTTGTTTCTAGCAACTCGCCCCGTGCGTTCATATCGCCTCCCGTCCCGCCGCCCAGCAACGGAATGCGAGCGTGCGCTCGCTCATCCGGCCTCCGTCGCGGCGACCGCCTCGGTCAAGCTCGTCGTGCCGTCGCGCACGCGGGCAAGCGCCGCCTGGCGAAGTGTTTCCGTCCCCTCGGCGCGAGCCTGGCGCGCTAACGGCTCGCCCGTTGCGCGCGCAAGGATGAGCTCGCGCATGGCAGGCGATACGGGCATGACCTGGTGGATGCCGACGCGCCCCTTGTAGCCGATACCGTGGCAGTCTTCGCAGCCACAGGCGACATAAGGCGTCCAGCCGCGGATTTCGTCTTGCGCGAATCCCGCCGCGCGCAGCGAGGCATCCGCCGCTCGAGCAGGTTTTCTGCAGCTTGTGCAAAGGCGCCGAACGAGGCGCTGCGCCGTTACAAGCTTCAGCGCGGCGGCGAGGTTATAGGGGGCGACGCCGATGTCGAGAAGGCGTGCAATCGCCCCTGCCGCGTCGTTCGTGTGCAGCGTGGAGAGGACGAGGTGCCCCGTTTGCGCGGCCTTGAACGCCACGTCCGCCGTTTCTCCGTCGCGGATTTCGCCAACCATGATCACATCGGGGTCCTGCCGCAAAAACGCGCGCAGCGCCACGGCGAAGGTCAGTCCGGCCTTCTCCCGGACATTGACCTGATTGATGCCGGCAAGCTGAATTTCGGCCGGATCCTCGACTGCGCAGATATTGCGCGACTCCGCGTTGAGCATCTGCATGAAGCAATGCAGCGAAAGCGTTTTTCCGCTGCCGGTCGGCCCCGTCACGAGAATGAGGCCGTGCGGTGTGCGGATCGCGGCCTCGACGACGGCGCGTTGCTGCGTCGTGAAGCCGAGCGCATCGAGCGAAAACTCGTCCGGCAACGTATCGAGACGCCGCAGCACGAGCTTTTCACCGAAGAGGGTGGGGAGCGAACTCACCCGGTAATCTTCCGTCTTGCCCGCCGCCGAGGCGAGCCGAAGCCGTCCGTCTTGCGGCACGCGGCGTTCGGCGATGTCGAGGCGGGCGAGCACTTTGACGCGCGTGACGAAAGCGTCGCGCAGATGCGCGGGCGGCCGGGCCGATTCGTGCAGCGTGCCATCGACGCGCAGTCGAATGCGCCAGCCGCGTTCGCCGGGCTCGACGTGGATATCCGATGCGCCGAGTGCGCAGGCCTGCGCGAGCGTCTCGGCGAGGAGCCGGACCGCGGGTGCATCATCCATTCCGGACGACTGCGGCAATGCGGCCGCGATCGAAGAAGAGAGAAGCGAGGAAGACATCGAATGTCGGCAACCGCCGCCGTTGAAACACGATGGCGCGATCATCGCGCGATTGGCGGCGGGCCGGTACTCGGCCGGATGGCCAGGACACTCAGACGCGCGCGCTTTTCGCGACGGCGAGGCCCCTCGGCTTGAAGACTTTGACCGTGCGGATGGTCTGGTCGTCGCTTTGCAAAACCTCGATTTGCACGTCGCCGATCTGCACGCAGACATCGCCCTCGGGAATCTCCTCGAGGGTCTCGAGAATGAGGCCGTTCAACGTCCTGGGGCCATCCGTCGGCAGGCTCAGCTGAAGCCAGCGATTGAGTTCGCGCAGCGGCATGCTGCCCGCGACGATGCACTCGCCTTGTTCGTTCCAGCCGCGTCGCGAGCCGACGCCGCGCGGGATCGACGTCGTGAACTCGCCGATCAGTTCCTCGAGGATGTCCTCGGGCGTGACGAGTCCTTGCAGCTCGCCATACTCGTTGACGACGAGCGCCGTGCGTTGCCGCGACTCCTGAAAAAATTGCAGTTGCTGAAAGACGGGTGTGCCCGCGGGCACGAAGTACGGCTCGGCGAGCAACTCGCGCAGCGATTCCCGCTCGAGCTCCTGCTTGTGCAGGGCGGCGAGCGTCTTGCGCACGTGGAGGACGCCGAGTACACGATCGATGTCGCCCTCGTAGACGATGAGCTTGTTGTGATAGCAGGTTTCGAGCTGATGAAGGATCTCGTCGAACGGCGCGTTGAAATCGAGCGCCTCGATGCGCCGGCGCGGGATCATCACGTCGTCGACTGTGATGTCTTCGAGATCGAACAGATTGAGCAGGATGCTGCGGTGCTTGGTCGGCATGTAGCTGGCCGATTCGAGCACGATCGTGCGCAGCTCGTCGGTGGTGAGCCGTTGTTCCCGTCCTCCCCTCGGATTGATATGCAGCGCGAAGAGGATCGCGTTCGAAAACAGATTGACGAACCAGATCACAGGCTTCAGCACGCGCATGAGCGGCGCGATGACGAAACTGGCCGGGAGCGCGATTTTGTCCGGATAAGTGGCGCCTACGATCTTCGGCGTGATTTCGGCGAATACGATGATGAGAAACGCGACGATGCCCGTGGCGACCGAAAGCACGACGTTGTCGTTGCCGAACGTGCGCAGGGCGATCGAGGTGGTCAGCACCGGGATGATCGTGTTGAGCAGATTGTTGCCGATGAGGACCACGCCGAGCAGCTGGTCGGTGCGCGCGAGCAGGCCCTGCGTCGTTTTGGCGCCGAACGCACCCTTGTTGGCGAGATGTTTCAGGCGATGGCGGTTCAACGCCATCATGGCTGTTTCGGAGATCGAGAAGAAGCCGGAGCAGAAGAGCAGAACGATGACGGCGCCGATCTGCGCCCATAAAGGAATTTGTTCCACGCGTTACGCAAAAAGCGGAAGGGATGAGGATGCACAGAATATAGCAGAGACCTTTTCGTCAGCCCGACTGGCCGAATGGCCAAGTCTGGGAAGACAAGATTTGTTTTCATCAAACTTTGTTTGACGGCGGTAATTTGGCTCGCTAGCATCCACCGAATGCGCTTGCGAGCAACGGCAAGTTCACGTTTTGCGAATGCCCCGCCATTTACTTTCACGGTGAGGTGAGCGCGTGCCTTCTTTCTTTATCGACCGTCCTGTATTCGCGTGGATCGTCGCGCTCGGAATCGTGCTGGCCGGCGTGCTTGCGATGCCGATGTTGCCGGTCATGCAATACCCGAAGCTCACGCCGCCGCGCATTGTCATCAGTGCGTCGTACCCGGGGGCTTCCGCCGAGGTGGTCGACAGCAACGTCGCCAGCGTCATCGAGGAGAGCCTCGATGGGGTCGACGGCCTGCAGTACTACGCGACATCGAGCGACGGTTTCGGCAACCTTGAAATCGACGCGATTTTCGCGCCAGGCACGAATCCCGATATTGCGATGGTCGGCGTGCAAAATCGCATGAAGCAGGTCGAGCCCCGGCTGCCGCAGCAGGTTGTGCAACAGGGTATCGGCGTCTTCAAGGCGACGAATACGTTCCTCATGCTCGTGAGTCTGGTTTCGACCGACGGCACGCGCGATTCGACGGCGCTCGGCGACTATCTGAGCCGCTACGTGCTGCGCGAGCTGAAGCGCGCGCCCGGTGTCGGCAATGCCGAGCTCTGGGATGCCGACGAGGCGCTGCGGATCTGGCTCGACCCAATGAAGCTGCGCGAATATGGTCTTGCCCCGGCGGACGTCAACGCAGCCATTCGCGCGCAGAACGCGGCCGTCACTGCCGGAGCGATCGGCAATACGCCGTCGGGGCCGGGGCAGGCGATCACGGCCTCGGTTAGCGTGCGCGGGCAACTGCGCACCCCTGCTGAATTCGCCAATATCGTGCTGAAAGCCCAGCAAAACGGTGCGCTCGTGCGGCTCGGCGACGTGGCGCGCGTCGAGCTTGGCCGCAGCGACTACACGTTCTGGTCGCGTCTCAATGGGCATGACGCGGCGACGGTCGGCATCTCGCTAGCGCCCGACGGCAATGCGCTCGCGACTTCGAAAGCCATTCGCGCGCGCCTCGCCGAGATCTCGAAACAGTTACCGCCCGGCGTCGCCGTTTCAATCCCGTACGACGGCGCGCACTTCGTGAAGATTGCGATCGACGAGGTCGTCGTCACGCTGCTCGAGGCGATCGTGCTCGTCTTTTGCGTGATGTGGCTTTTCCTGCGCGACTTGCGCTACACGCTCGTGCCGAGTGTCGTGATCCCCGTCGCGCTGATGGGTGCGCTCGCCGCGATGGCCGTATGCGGGCTGTCGATCAACGTATTTACGTTGTTCGGCCTCGTGCTCGCGATCGGCATTCTCGTCGACGATGCGATCGTCGTTGTCGAGAACGTCGAACGCATCATGCGGGAAGAGGGCTTGAGCGCGAGAGCGGCGACGAAAAAGGCGATGGCGCAGATCGGCGGCGCGATAGTCGGTGTGACGGCCGTGCTGACGACCGTATTCGTGCCGATGGCTTTCTTCGCGGGGGGCGTGGGCGGCATCTATCGGCAATTCGCGATTGCGATGATCGCGGCCATCCTCGTTTCCGCGTTCATGGCGCTCTCGCTCGCGCCGGCGCTATGCGCGAGCTTGCGCATGGCGCCCAAGCCGGCGGCCGATCATGCCAAGGGTTTCGGCGGTCGTTTCGTGGCGTCGTTCGATCGCGCTTCGGGCCGCTATCGGAACCTCGTCGCGCGATTGCTCCGGCGCTCACGGCCCGTCTTCGGGGTTCATCTTGCGTTGATCGGTGCGGCGGCGCTGATGTATGCATCGCTGCCCGACGGCTTTCTGCCGACGGAGGATCAAGGTCAGTTGCAGGTCATGGTCCAGCTTCCGCCCGGGGCGACGCAAGGGCGTACGTTCTCGGTCATTCGCGAAGTCGAAGACGTCCTTCGGCAGGAATCGGCGGTCTCGAACGTCACGACGGTCATAGGCTGGAGTTTCAACGGGAGCGGGCAGAATGTCGGTATGGCGTTTGTCGACCTGAAGGATTGGAAGAATCGCGACATCGACGCTCAGACGTTGCGCGACCGGCTCAATGCGAAGTTCGAGAAGATTGTCGCAGGCCGGGTAATCGCACAGTTGCCGCCCTCGGTGCCAGGGCTCGGCAAGTCGGACGGCTTCACGTTCCATCTCGAGGACAGGGGTGGCGTCGGCAATGACGTGCTCGATACGGCGCGCGAGCAGCTGTTGCAACTGGCCGCGCGAAGCTCCGTTCTCGCGGACGTGCGTTCGGAGACGCAGCCCGACGCGCCGCGCGTCGTACTGAACATCGACCGCGCGAAGGCTTACGCGATGAACGTGTCGTTCGACGCGATCGACGATGTGCTTGCCAACACGTTCGGCACCTCATATGTCGATGACTTTCCGGCGGGCGGCCGCATGCTGCGCGTAATGGTCGGCGCCGACGCGTCGATGCGCGCGACCGATGCCGATCTGCTCAAGCTCGATGTGCGTAACGCGAATGGACAGATGGTGCCGTTTGCGGCGTTCGCGTCGCTCGAATGGACGCGCGGGCCGACCATGCTCACGCGCTACAACGGCTACCCGTCGCTAGACGTGACGGGCCGCGCGGCGGACGGCTACAGCTCGGGCGAGGCGATGGCCGAGATGGAACGGCTCGCCGCCCGTCTGCCCGAGGGCATCGCGTATGACTGGGCCGATGCGTCGCTCGCTCAGACACAGGCGACGCGTGAGACGCCGCTCTTGATCGGCTTGTCGATGCTCGCCGTATTCATGGTGCTGGCCGCGCTTTATGAGAGCTGGACGATTCCATTCGCGGTGCTGATCGTCGTGCCGCTCGCCATGACGGGTGCCGTGGCGGCCATGTTCATGCGCGGTCTGCCGAACGATATCTATTTCAAGATCGGCATGGTGACGGTCATCGGCTTGGCGGCGAAGAACGCGATTTTGATCGTGCAGTTCGCGCGCGATCTGCATGCGCGCGGCATGCCGCTTGTCGACTCGATCGTCGAAGCATCGGCGATGCGCTTCAGGCCGATCGTGATGACATCGGCGGCATTTCTGCTCGGCGTCGTGCCGCTCGTGCTTTCGCAGGGCGCGGGTGCGGAAAGCCGGCATTCGCTCGGGACTGGCGTGTTCGGCGGCGTCATCGCCGCGACGTTGCTCGGACTCGTCTTTACGCCGGTGGCCTTCTATCTTGTGATGCGCGTCACGCAGGGACGGCGAGCCGTGCAGAAGGAGGTTGCCGATCGGACCCACCGTGAAGGTGACGATGCCGAGGCGCTACGCGGTCCTGAGGTCGAGGCGTCGTGACGAATCCGCGCAGCGCGCGATAAGCAGACAGAGATTGCCAGTGATTGCGGCACAAACAAAAACAGCGAGTTAAATAACTCGCTGTTTTTGAACAGAAACCTGGTCGGGGTGAGAGGATTCGAACCTCTCTGTATCGACCATGGAATAAGGCTTTCCGGGCACTTCGTCAATGTCAAACGCGCGTCGAATTGACAAGGTAACTGGCCGTCAGCTTACCACGGAAGGCGCCGGTTTTTCCGGGTTAGTCGAGAAGGCGGTATGAGATTTTTTCATTGATGTCGCGCGGGATTTTCCAGCCGCTGGGCTGGGAAACCCAATGGCCGGCTTCATTCTTGACCGGTTGCCGGGTTTCCAGACCCGGCGCAAACGCTGCCTGATAGCGTTCGAGGATGCCTTTGCTTGTACTTGCGATGATCAATCTGGTGAACAACGGCGCATGGCCCGTCTGAGCTTCGTCCCTGTATAGCTGCATGGTTGAGTCGTCGACGAACTTGAGCAGGTCATCGCCGTGCTTATCGCTCAACTCGACCTCAACCCCTACAACTTCCCCACCTGGCAGGTGCCACAGCACCTCGGGACGTTTCTCGTTTTTCTCTGACTTTTCACCGAACTCGGCCTCGGTCCGTAAGTCGATAATCTCACCATAGCGCGGCACAAAGGCGCTGGCTGTCTCCGCAATGGCACTTACTGCGTGAGCGGGCCTAACTTCAAAGTTTTAACGCCAGCTCATCAAACATTTCAGTATCGGCCGCTGTCGTCCAACATCTCATTGTCTTCAATCCACAGCAAGGCGAGCACCTGCCCATTCGAAATGCGAATTGCGTCTTCCACGATATTGAATCGCTCAGCCCCTCTCCGATCGAACCAGGCCTCTGCCCCAATTTTCTGGGCCCGGGTCCGGTCCTTCTCGCCAAACAGACGGTCGAATGCGAGCGAATCCGAATCCAGTTCGCCCTGGGGAAACCAGCGGTCTGGGACATCGCGCGAACGTTTGAACCAGAGCCGCCCCCCCTTGGCATGACAAACGAGAAGCAAAGGCCAGACATTGACATCAACCATCCGTATGGCTGTTGCGGTAATGCTGGTATTGAACTTCTCGGCGAGCTCGCTTACAGCGTCAAACGTCGGCCGTTTAACGTTGCGCACGAGCGGCTGAAACATGTATGCGGGCATGAGCAGGTCAGCGGCATAGCTGTCCGCCTCGCGCTCCTCTATTGGCTTGCTACTGAATTTCTCGACCATATCGTCGGCGCGGCACTCGAACGATCGGCCCCGGTGATAGTTCCAATGCCCCAGTTCATGCGCCAGAGAAAACCTCTTGCGTCGGTCATCCGTTGAAGAACGGATGGTGACGATCGCACGGTCGCCAACGCCGACGAGTCTTGCCTCACAGCCGCTCAAGTCACTGTATTGAACCCGGACCCCTTCGTCCCAGGCGATTGCCTCGAGATCGATGTCCTCAGGCGCCGAAATACCAAGCGCCTGCAGGCGTTGCTCCGCGCGTGAATATGGGTTGATCGCACTCATTGGTCGGCATCGTCAGGCAGTACGCCCAGACTCCTAAGATCCGTCATGATGGAAACGATCTCGACGTCGCTCAGTTCTTCCAGATTGCGGGCCGCCAGTGTGAATTTCCCCTTGAATGCAGGGTCGTTGGCGGAGATTCTCTTTAAGAGTGTCCGGGCCTTCTCTATGTCGACAGCGGGCAAAGGTTTGGTGCCGTCCGATCTGTGCTGGTCCACAGCCTGCCGAGCCGCTGCCAGTCTATGCTTGCCCGCTAGCTTCTGAGCCTGCAGGTACGCCTCCCTAGCCATTATTCCGGCTATGCCCAGCGCCGGGTCTGATCGGGCATCGTCTAGCAGGTCTTTTTCGGGTGTCTTCAGAAGCTCGTCGATATAGAGATCGGCGAGCTTCCTGAGCGCTTCTCGAGGGTCCACCGGTTCGATAGCCATCATGCATTTCCCCCCAGGTTCAATTTATCAAGCCGGCGCCGGATCAACCGCAAAACGCTTGCGTATTGCACCGGCTCGAGTCCAGTAATCGCCTGGATTTCCTGGGGACTCAGGCCATCCGCCTGCCCCATCAAGACCAACTGCGCCGTCTCATGATCGCTAAACGCCTCTTCGATCGCGGCCATGGTTTGTTTTGCCATCAGGATCTCGTCAGGGGTTGCGATATCCTGCTGCTGCGTCAGCAGCGCCGCGTTGGCCTCGTCATCCGGATCGACCGTTACCGCCTGTGTCAGGACATCCGCCTCTCGCGCCCGGAGCAGGGCGTCGAGATGGCTTCTCATCGCGTTGACCAGGAAAACCGTCACCGGCACAGTTCGAGGGCAGCGCCGCGTGCCTGCTAGGGCCCGCGTGATGACCTCCTGCAGCATGTCCTTTCCTTCCTTCGCGAGTCCCCAGCATAGGGCGTCCGCAACCTTCCCCAGTTTGATCCAATCGCCTTCCGAAAAGGCTTCGAGCATGCTTTTCAGCTCGGACGGCGAATAAGTCCCGTCTTGTTCTTCACTCATGGCCCCCTCTCTCTATTCTTGGCTCTCCCGCAGGTCTTTACGGACAGACGAAGAGATTTCCTGCCCCGATGTCTGAATCAGCCTTCCGCCCAAGCCATCGCTTGTAAGGGCTGCTCTTTCCTGCCCTCCCTGGATCGTATATCTATTGCCGAGGAACCGCTATGGCTGACGTTCGAATCACCTGCATTACCAAATCCATCCCGCACGGGGGCCACGAACACATCACGCATGTGGGCAATCCGGCTGGAAACTGGAGATGGCCAATCGAAGACGTCATCAACAGCATCGACAACAGGAGCAACACGTTCTTTGTCCTGGACCCGCGTACGGGAAAACGTGCTGACGTTGGCGTGGTCAGGCCTACCGGGTACCGTCCCTTCCTGCGAACTCACGCCGACGGCGTGTGGAACGACAATTTGCTCGCGCAATCGCAGTGCGCTTGAGCTAGCTCATTGCCCGAACGGGGCGGCAAAACCGCCCTGTTACAACCCGTCTAACGAGGGTGCTATGCCGCGTTTTAGAGTCGCACATGTCCGAGAGCAAGGTATCGACCTGATCATCGTCCCGCTAGCCGCATCGTTCGGCCAGAAGGCGAACACGGAGCAAAGAGAGATCATTGCGGAGCTGCAGGGCCAAGCGCGATCTGCCGGTCTTGCAGGAACCGTAGTACCGGTATGGAGCTCTGGCGGCCGATCGCATTTCATCGCGCCGTCCAACTGGCACCCCTTCTTCCGGAGCCTGAGCCCGGCTGCCATCGAAGCCAGCATCAACAAAGAAATCTACTGGTAGCGAATCGTTTCGCGCAGCTGTGTATGTGCGCCAATGGTATGCATCGCAGCGATTCCTTGTGAGAAAAGAACCCCATCCTTGAGAGGTAGCCATGTCAACTGGAAAGAAAGCAGCATCCGATGCTGGCAAGATCCTGCGTGACCCGAAGTCGACGAAGAAGCAAAAGGAGGTGGCGGCGTCCGACCTGGTTCAGCGCAAGGGCGCTAAGCCAAGCAAATCGAAGCGGAAAAAATAAGTCGTCGACGTATACAGTGTGCCGGTTTCAGCCGGATACGCGGCGTGGCACCCATCGTGATGGAACGCTCCCCATAGGCGGATGCGCTCGATCTCGTCGGGGCTGACGTCGTCGCTACGGCGGTCGTAGAGCTGCGTGGTGCGCGTCGAAGCGTGGTTGGCCATCGCCGCGGCGTTCTCGATCGTGCCGCCGTTCTTCAGGTAGGTGGTGATGCCGGTCGCCCTGAACGTGTGGTCGCCGATCTTGGTCGCGATGTCGGCGGCCACCGCGCGCCGGCGCACCATCGCGTGCGCGTTCGCCTGCGGCAGCGGCGCATCGCTGAGCCGCCCGGTGCCGCTCGCAATCATGCGGAACAGCGGCCCCTTCGGATCACCCGCGAGGCCGGTGCCGCTCAGATGCTCTAGGTAGGCGTGCAAGTAGATCTCAAGCGTGTGGTGACACGGCATCTCATGGCGCCTGCCGCCCTTTTCGTGCAGGCGCACCCACAGGCGCCGGTTCTGTATGTAGACATCCTCGACGCGCATCGCCACGGCCGCGCCCACCCGCGCGAACGAATACACCATCAGCCCGATCAGCGCGCGATCGCGCAAGCCCACCGACGAGCTCACGTCGATCGCGTCGAGCAGCTGCCGCGCCTCGGCCGCCTTGAGCATCGGTGTCTTGCCCTTCTTCACCACGTGGCGCGGCCCGCGCACCGGCGCGGCAGGATTCACCGCCACCACCTGGCCGGTCACGAGCCAATCGAACAGGTGCCGCACGGCGGCTAGGCGCTGCTTGACGGTGGGAGCCGCGTGCGCCTGAGTCTGGAGCTCGGCCCAGGCCGCCATGGCAGCGGCCGCAGGGCCGCGAGCGAGGCGACGCCCGCGCCTGCGCACCAGGCGAGGAAGTCGGCCGCGGCGCGCGCGTAGGCACTGCGTGTGTGCGGGTTGCGGATCGCCGAGGCGAAGAACTCCAGAAAGCGCACGCTGGCGCGCTCGCCAGCCGACGCAACCAGCACCTGCACCACGACACCGGTCGGGACTAGATGGTCAGTGCGAACCACCCATCAGCTCCTTGAACTTGAACTCGAGGTACGCCTTGGCGGAAGCGGCCAGGAGATCCATCGTCCAGCCTCCGGCCGCCGAGGCGACGCGCTTCGTTCGGTCCCACACGTCGGGGCTGCGCACGCTATCGAGAAAGTCATGGCCGGCCCAGCTCAGACGCCGGAAGCCGTACCCGGTCATCGAGCCTGCGTCCGCGGTATCAATCAGGCCAGCTTCCTCGATCAACGACAGGTGGTAATCGATCTGGTTGCCCGTTGTAGCCCGGTATCTGAAGCGCCTCATCGTCCGCGCTGATGTTGAAGACATCGCCACGCTCGATGGGCAAACTTTCGAGCTTAAGCAGCAGCTCACGGATCAGGTCCACGTCACGCTTCATGGCTGTCCCGTGACGACGGCGCCATGTGCAATTACGGTCCTGGATGACGGCGCTGTATCTGCGACCGCGCCAACCATACCGTGGATCTCAACGGTGCCGCCTTCATTGATCACAGTCCCGTTGACCTTGCCATGAACCGTAGCGTGCGCACCCGGCTCAACCACCAGATCGCTTGTCGCCATCCCGTGCAGTAAGAGCTTGCAACCTGGGCGCACCGTGGCGCGTCCAGCAACCATTCCGTGAATCGTCAGATCCCGGTCAACCGTGAAAGGCCCTTCGATTTTGCCGCCGTGAACTTCCATAGGTCACTCCGTTTATGTTTGATAAAGGACATTATCAGACGTAAGATCGGGTGGTTGGCGCCGCTTGAACATCCTTTTTTCGGCGCAACGCAGGCAGGGCGAGGTATAGCCACACTCGTGGTTAGCCGCCGACATGACAGGAGGCCTCCATGGGCGTAGTCAATGCAGAACTTTTGAGCAAAAATCTGGAGCGTTTGAATCGCTTGGCAGAAGATTTCTCGCCTGAAACTATCGCGAGCGCCGCCCGCGACAGAACCGGAAATAACGCGATCACGCCAGCCGCAATCGAAAATTTTATTGAAATTGGGAATTTGGCGTCCAAGAAGATGCTCGTGTCTGCGAAGCAGGAACGTCGCCTAAAGACGTTTGCGCGTGAGCTAACGGAAGAGACCCTGAAGGCTACGCAGGAGCATCCTGCCGAAGACGAGATCAAGAAGTAACACTCGACAGCAGCACCGCTAGCAAGGCTTGGTGAGTCGTAAAAACGACGAAGGGCTGCTCACTGAGCAGCCCTTCTAAATAAGATGTGGGATTCGAACCCACGAAGCGGTTTCCCGCTCGGCCCTTTCGTAGAGGGCTGCCTTCGACCACTAGGCTAATCTTCCGTTTTTAATATCTCATAAAAACACTATTGTGTCAATAGTCTGATAGGGGCTCGTCATAGTTGTCGCTCCTTCCGATTCGGGTTGGGGTAATTGACGCCCCCGCGCGCTGACTCGAAGGGGGTACAAGAATTTCAGCGCGACTGCGCGGTGCCTGAAAGAAGCCAACCGCATCGTCGCGACCATCGAGTACGCCTTGGCATCGTTGACCCGGTTGAAGAGGAAGTCGCGGCTGAGGTCGCAGGTTTCGTGACGTGGACGAAATAGCGGCTGCGGTTGTTGATGCTCGCCACGCGAGTCTCTCCGGTAGTGGAAAAACTCGTGTAGGGAGCGCGGGTTATACCGCGCCGATGCGATGAGAAGGCGGGGCAGGGCGGTTCACGCAACCGCCAAAAACAAAAAAGCCGCCCAGCTGATTGGACGGCTTTCGCCTTGATTGCTCAAGAAAATTCTGGTCGGGGTGAGAGGATTCGAATCTCTCTGTATCGACTATGGAATAAGGCTTTCCGGGCACTTCGTCAATGTCAAACGCGCGTCGAATTGACAAGGTAACTGGCCGTCAGCTTACCACGGAAGGCGCCGGTTTTCCTCTAGTTAGTCGAGAAGTCGGTACGAGATTTTGCCAACGATGTCGCGCGGGATTTTCCAGCCGCTTGGCCGGGAAACCCAGCGGCCTGCTTCATTTTTTACCGGTTGCCGGGTCTCCAGACCCGGCGCAAACGCTGCCTGATAGCGTTTGAGGATGCCTTGGCTGGTACTTGCGATGATCAACCTGGTGAACAGCGGCGCGTGGCCCGTTTGGGCTTCGTCCATGTACAGCTGCATGGTGGAGTCGTCGACGAACTTGAGCAGGTCATGGCCATGCTTTTCGGTCAACTCGACCTCAACCCCTGTGACTTCCCCACTTGGCAGGTGCCACAGCACGTCGGGGCGTTTCTCGTTTTTCTCCGATTTTTCGTTGAATTCGGCCTCGGTCTGGAAGTCGATAATCTCGCCGTTTGAGACGGCGTTCAGTGTCATCAACTGGGCATAAAAATAATGCCTCAGATGGAGCAGATTTATGCTGCTAAAGCTGCCCTTGTACTTGACCAAGTTAGTGGCTTTTTCCACTGCAAAACAGAGGCCCAGATCGGTCAGGGTAAGTATCTTTTTGGGCCGGTTTTTGGTGCCGTCCCAGCCCGTTTCTGTGGTCTTCAGAAGGCCCTTTTTGACCAGGTTTGTGGACGTGTTTCTATTCGCCGCGCCGCACCACAAATCAATAATTCCTGGCGTCGACCAGCCCCATCTGTACACCCAATTTAATGCTTTTTCCTCCTTGATTCTTCCGCGAGCACGCATATTGCCCCCGGTCGTTTCAACGATTTCCGCCAGCCGAGCCCGCGCGGCCTGAGTCTGCTCTCGGCGCTCGTTGTCTTTTGCCATGGCTTCGCGGAACGCGGCCTGTCTGTCGATATTATCCATACGCGTTATGTGCTCGATCTTATGTTAAGCATGTACTGGATCATACACAATAATACGGACAATACGGCGGGGCCGATGCCGGCCCCTGCGCCCTCCGGGAATCGACCACAAAGGCGCCTTCGGCGTCCGGCCGAGAGGGCCGGATTCCCTTTGCTGGCGGGCTGGACGCCCGCCTCGATTCCCTCCAGTTGCCTTCACAGCCGCGCTCGTTGGCGCGGCTTCCAGCGGGCCGCTTCGCGACCCTCGGGGGAGCGCCGGCCAAAGCCCGGCTACCTGCTTGTTTTTGAGGTCTGGACGACCTCACCGGTACCCACAGGTGGGCACCTAAAACAAGCAGGTAGCCGGGCTTCGCCCAGCGCTCGGGCTCCGCCCCCACCAGACTGCCGGCCGCTAGGGCGGCCTCTGGGCGCTGGGGCGCCCAGCGTCTGGCGGCTCCCCCATCTGCCCGCGAGGCGGGCAGAGCTTCGGGCCGCTTGGCCCTGCGCCCCGCTTCGCGGGTCCCCGGTAAACCAGCGGTACACGAAACTTGTACCAAAGAAATAACGTAATCGAGTCGCCGGCATCAGCGGACGGCTTGTTCTTGCTTCGGATCGTACGTCTCTGTGTTTGCTCTTCCAGAATGACGACGATTTAGAGCGGTCGTGCGGCCGTCTCCGCCTGGCCGGATATCACTTGGCGGGCTTCGCATGAGCCAAGGTGCCATCGAAGTAGGGCGGCCGGCTGAGGTGCGACTCGCTACCGCCGTTCGCTTTGACTTTTCCTCGACTCAGCTTCTCGAGAGCGGCCAATCGCCCCGTTGCCTCACCAGCGTTCCCCGAACGACTATTCCCATACTAGAACGGATTGACGGGCGACCAATGTTCCTTCCCGCGTGTGTCTAAGACTATGTTCTCTGCCCCCTCTTTCTGCTCTAGCTTGTGCATAGCGCGACGCACGTTTTCCTCTCCGCTAACGTCGCCAACCACAACGTGATAAGCAGGTGACGCGGTGTTGGCATAGAGACGTATGGTGGCAACGAGAATCAATCGCTGTAGGCTGCCGAACCCCGCCGTTTGCAAGCTATACCCAACATCCATTGGGGTTTGGTCATCCATTGAGCCACCAACAACAAACGATACGTTCGTCTTCGTGCCGAGGATGTACGGGAGGCAAATAGGTCTGAAATCGCCGGGATCGAGCGAAGTCAATATCTGTCCGTACCCGATCTTGGCCAGCATCCGGCCAAAGTCATACGGTACATGCCGAAATTTTAAGAGCAGGTTGTCCGGGTGCTTTTCCAGAAAGCTCTCGCGACGGTCAGAATCGTCAATCACGGACATCTGCCAATGAACGGTCAGATCTATATCGTCGGGCAGGTCCAGAAGAAACCCTGCCTTTGTCATCTTGTAAAAAACGAAGCCAGCGGGATATTCACCTACGGGGAACTTCAAGGTCCTACCGAGATTCTTACGGTCTTCAACTTCGATGTGCGTCTTACGCTCTTTCCTTCGTCGGGTCGGAGCGTTGAACGCAGCGCGCGCATCTCCCCAAAGGTCTCGGCTAACCTTCTGTTCGAACTTCTTTGTGATATCGGCGCATCGAGCACAACTCGCCTTCCGCAGGACGTGCGCGCCACCCAATGAAAACGGGACGATATGCTCGTCCGACAAGTTTTTTGTCGCACTGCAATATATGCAAAATCCCCGGCTTTCGTAGTAGGTCGGCCCGTGCGTCATTTGCTTCGCCAATAAGTTGAATGGACAATCCTGCATGGCCCGCGGTGTCAGCGAGTCTGCCGTGAAGTATATCCGACGCGAAACACGTAAGCCCTCCCAAATCGGCGCTCATTGCGGAAGTGCCGACGGTCGAATTGACGTCCCTTTAGGGGACGGAGCGGCCAAGCGAGCGCGCCGGCGAGTGCCAGAAATTGCCGACCAGTGCCCTACGGAGTTTGCCAGAGGCGACCCCATTCCGGCCGTTCTCGTAGACAGGGCTCTAACGGCCGTTGAGTTTCTCTATTCAGGCATTCGTACCCATGTTGGGTATTTGTGGAGCGGGTCGTAACGTTATGTCTGCCGCCCGCTATTTTTCAGCATGAATATTCAGGGCCGCTGCGGGCACCTTAGGTACCTAGTACGTTATTCTGAGTTCGGCGTTGCTGAAGAACCGTCCTCAAAAGCATATCCTTTAATTTTTGTGATAAATCGCCGACGTCTTTGTAAAGAATGATGCGCTGTGATTGAAGATCAAATGTTAAATCCGCTTTGTCGCGGGAAACCAAAATCGCAGATTTCCCCAGCGCTTGGGCAATGCCTAGCTCGTAATAGACATTCGGATTTCGAGAGCTTATGTTGGCAATCACGAAATCTGACTTCGCGATTAATTTTAGAATATGAGAAAAAATATCTCCAGACGCGTGCTCCTCGTCTCCTCGAACACATCGAAGGCCAACCGATTCGCACGTCGATTTTACAGAGTAGAAATCGTCAATAAATTCCTTGTCGAATGGAGTAAGCACAAAAACGAGATCCGTTTCTACGTCGATCTGAGTGTCTCCAACCCCCATTTCTTTAAGGAAATCAGGAACTGACGACGACCGCCGATTATTCTTGATCGGCTCCCTTTCGAAGGTTTTTGCTTGACGCTCTTGCGCGGATATCAATAGATGGTTGACTTCGCGCCAGCGCTGTTCACTCGATAGTAGCTGCGCCGTAACCATTTCTAGTCGTCGCTCGAATGACTCTCGCATCGCAGAGAGCTCCGCTCGCTGCGTCTCGATGTTGTAGTCAGATTTGGACCGATCGCGCATGGTACGCATAAGGATCACCATAAGCATTGACATTATCGCTGTCAATGCCGAAACAACCGCGATCAGCGTTCCCCACTCTCCACTGTCAAAGGTCTTCATGCTCGTATCACTGGATATAGATTGAATATGCAAGAACGCTGAATGCCAGCAGGTAGTTTCCTGTTGCCCAAGCTATGGGGTTTCCATTCTGATCTCTGTTGAAGAGAATGTCAGACCATCGGCAAATCAAAGCTATTGCGGATGCGAATACAATATATGAAAAAAAGGCGAGACAAACGGTTTCCGTCGATGCGGATGGATGATGCTTGGTCTGCATTGTCAGAATATAGACGACGCCAAAGGATAAGCCCAAAAAAGCGAGATCTAAAGGAAAGTTCAATATGGCTTTGAGTATATCGACTCGGTTCATCGAGCGTCCCGTCGCCACTTTTAGTATCAATTTGAAAACGACAAGCAAAATCGCAAAAATATAGTGCGTCATGTCCATATTCTCGTGGTACGGTGTCGACCGACGGTCGCTCAAAGTGCGATTGCTAAAATTGAGGCTGGCAAGTCGAGTCAGGAGTATAGCTTACGCTGTGCGGCGTCCCGTACCGCTTGGTAGTTCCTGCAGCCCACGCGCACAGTTGACTCCGAGCAGTCGGCTAGCCGAGGATAAATGTCTAATGCTTGATGCCGAGCAGCCACGCAAATGGCGGCCTCGGTGACGCTGCGAGCTTCCGCACTTGGCCGAACCCGGTCCGACGCGGGGTCGACAAACGTATCTGCCCCGGACCGACTTCGTCCGGCAGAAGTCGGACGCGTTCCAGCCGGTCGAGCAGTTGTCGCTCTGAGGGCCGGAATCAGACGGGGAACGGTCCATCACGCAGGAACAACTCGTCGACCGTTGCGGATGTTCAGCCATATTGCCTTGGCTGGAACTTCATCGTCCGTTTGATTGGGTGCGGCCGCACGTGTCTAAGGCATAATGTGTCAGGCTCTCATGCCCCGCAGAGTGTTTTTTAGCTACCACGACGCGGGAGGTAGTCGAGAAAGCTTGAGGGTGAGAAGCGAGACTGGAAACCAAAGAAAGTCCATTTCGGGAATACCATGGCAAAAAACTATCCGGCATTTATGAATTCCACGGGTCTGACCAAAAAGATACTGGAAAAAATCAAGGTCGCTGCAACGCCTGAACGCTTCACTCAAGACTTCTTGGCAACGGAACTTGGGTTTTCTAGTGGAAGCGCACGAGCCTTTGTTCCTCTCGCTAAGAGGTTGGGTCTTATTGCTACCGACGGAACCCCAACAGATCTGTATCGACAATTCCGGAATACGAATCAGGCGGTTTCAAAATCTGCCATGGCGAAAGCCATTAAGACTTGTTATGGCGATATATATTCGCGAAACGAGTATGCTCATAGTCTAAGTAGGCAGGATCTGGAAGGACTCGTGGTTGAAATGACTGGTCTTGAGAAAGGTAATGGCACAGTTACCGCGATCGTTGGGACATTCGAGGCAGTTAAAAGCTTTGCTGATTTTTCGACAGACAGCGAGCCTCAGCATAATAACAAAGAGGAGCCAATCGAGAATCCCCCAGCGTTGCCAAATGGCGCCGGAATCGAAGGAGTCAAGCTTGGTTTAGCGTACACAATAAATCTAGTGTTGCCGAAGACAGATGATGTTGCTGTCTTCAATGCGATTTTCAAAAGCTTGCGTGATAACCTCCTTCAGAAATAGCTATGCACGAAAAAGTGAAAGTCTTTGCCTTGTCCAATCAAATGGCCGAGCGAGCTTTGGATTCCGTTGAGAAGGAGTTAGAGCTGAATCTTGGTCGCGACTCTGTTTTCGAGGCCGAGGAAGAAGATGACGAATACTATCCGCAGTTCGATCAAGCGATTCGGCGACAGGCCAGGTTTATGGCAGTCCACTATGATTTGTTTTATTGCCTTGAAGTATCAATTCGCAGCCTGATCAAAGAGAAACTCCGAGCCGAGTTAGGCGAAGACTGGTGGTCAAAAGCAGATATTCCAGAAAACACCCTAAAAAACGTCAGAGATAACATGCAGCGTGATATTGATTCTGGGTTCACGCAGCGATCCGAAGACGAACTGGATTACACAACGTTTGGTGAACTTGCCGATATTGTCAGAAAAAACTGGGTGCATTTCGCGGACATTTTTAATAGTGAGAAAGCGTTTAATCGTGTGATGCACAGTTTGAACCTGCTTAGGGGGCCAATTGCGCACTGCAGCATGCTAGCTGAGGACGAAGTGGTCAGGCTGAGGCTAACGGTAAAAGACTGGTTTCGCTTGATGGAGTAGTAATGATAACGTCAGTGAAACAATGGGAACTGGTAGCCCCTCGCGGAACTGCGATCAATGTCGGCCATAGTCGACAAGCTCCTTCTATTTGCCGTGGGGCAGCGTCCGAAGCGAATCGGCCATTGGAATGAAAGTCTTCGGTGTTGCGTGAAAGGCAGCTCTTGGGCCGTTCCGAGACATCCAGCAATCCTGCCATTCTCATCGAATTATTGCGTTGTGCAATAGCAAACCGACCGAAAAATACAGATATCCGTAATCTACAGCTCGCGCGCAAGAGTCAGCAATATTGATCGCGTTTTCTCAGTGGCCTGTCCATAGAGCAAAATCAATTCGGCGAGCTGATCGTCCTCGGCATAAAAGTAGGCGGCGGGCACTGATAGCGCAGCAGCAAGCTGGCGGGCAAACGCATAGTCCACCTTGTGGAGACCCAGTTCGTAGCGATTGATGCGGGTGCTGGCGACAGAGGGATCAAGGCCAGCGACGATGCCGAGCTTTTTCTGCGACAGGCCCGCGCGCAGGCGGGCTTCCTTGAGCCTGCCTCCGAAAACGGTATGTCCTGCTGCAGCCATTGCGTAACCCTGTGAACTGAGTTACGAATGTCGTAGCTAGGTGATTTTTTGCATACTGCAAATATCGTAGCGTTTTAGGGGCTCGCGGCCGTGAAAATTCGCGCAAAACAGCCCATGCGCGTATGAAAATCCGCTTCAGCGCTGATCGTCGGTGGTCGAGCGGGAACTGGTGCTCCCTAGTTCGCGCAGGTTGCCGTTAGTTAGATGATCCATCTCGCGACGGACGGCCTTAATGGCGCCGACCAGCGGTGCAAAGAACAGCCTCGGGCTTTCTTTCGCTGCCTCGACGATTTCTCGCATGAGGGCATTCATGTCGATCCTTTTTGGGTGAGGGGCGGTCCACATCGTGTCGCAAGCGTCACCAGCCGCCGTGGTGAAGGTTTCCAGAAATCGATGAACACGCAGGAGTGGTAAGCCGATCAGTCATGGTGCGATGATCTTGATATAAATCCAACGTTCCATCGTCATCCCACCTGCTGAAGGGATCATATTGCCAGCTTGGCTGTGGCCTGACCGATCGCTCTCCGTCAAAGAACTGGGCGAGGAAAGGCAGCATGGGCGCAATCAGCAGGCCTACGATGGGCGCGGCTATCGCCTGCACGAAGCGGTCAGCGATAGCGGGGTTGATGTGGAAATGCGTCCAGACAACATCAAGAAAAACCTCGATCAGAACCGCTGCTGCAAACGTCAGCAGGCCCACCAGCGCACGCGTCATGAACGGAGCCCGGGTCAATCGACCATAGGAAAGTACCAGCGACTTCATATTGGTCCTCGCATGCTTTGAGTCTCTGGGTCGTCTTGCAGGAAGCTGACTTGCCACAGACATCGACTGATCTGGACGGTGTCCCCAGGCGTCGCCGTGCCGCCGATTGACACGCTACGAATATCGTAGCAATCTATCCCGATAAGAGCTACAAATAACGCAATTTTCCGATGGGAATTTGCACCGGAAGAACAAAACAGCACCTCGGGGCTAAAGAAATTGAGAAGTCAAAGTCGAAATACCTCGCCGTGACGCACTGCTCACGCGCCTGACCCTGAATCGCGCGTCAGGCTCAAGCTCCCCATCCATTTGTTGTCATCCATGCCACGGGACAGGATGCTGTCCGCCGCTGCGCATCGTTTTTTATTTCGGGGATCAACAATGAAGAAGCTTCTGCTTGCCGCGTCGCTCACGGGCGTCATTGCGCTGTCGGGCTGCGCAGTCAATACGACACCTCTCACTCGGGAACAAGTCACCGCGAAGGTGGCGGTCAAGACGGGGTATCCCGGCTGCAACGGCTGCAACATGGTTCGGACGTATGCGGCACCACAGTTTTACCGACAGCAGTTCATCAATGATCCGGATTTCCACGGCTGGCTCGATCTGAATCTGCAATTGGCCTCGACGAACTACAACACGGCCGGGCATGCACAGGCGTACCGGATCGTCGCTGGCGTGATCGTGAACGGTGGTTTCGTGAATGCATGGCGCACGAACCATCCGGAAGAGCGCTGCCCGACCGACAACGAGGTCGAGCACGGCTATCACGGCTTCCATGCGGGCCAGGGCATTGAGTTCTGGCTGGTGACGGACGATGGCACCTACGAGTCGCTAGACCACGTGTCCGACATGAACGGTGAAACGATCAAAAACCTAGAATGCTTCACCAGCACCGGTAGCGGGGCCTCGTGGACCCAGATGATTGCGTTGCCCGTTCAGGAGGTCGAGGCAGCCTATAGCCAGAATCGCCCGATCCGGATTTTCGCGGGCCGTGCGCTGACGAAATACGAACCGACGAGCGACGGCTACAAGCCGGTGACGGTCGCGCACGAGGTCCGCAAGGGTTTGATATTCGAATTCAGCCAGGATTACGTGGGCGGTTTCGTCGACGGCCTGAAGCGCCTTGGCGCCGACACGGCTGTCGCTCGTTAAGACGGATTCGTCCGGTTTTTACAACCATTAAATGATGCCGGGTTCGGCCAACGCAGCGTGGCCGAACCATTTTTTCAAGGACGGCGATGCGAGCCGGCGTGTTGAGTGGCGCCGTATCGGCCGGGGCTGATGCACTGACACACGCCGACGCGGGCGCTTACGTGGTAAAGGGGTGCTCAGGCATGGGTTAAGGTCGAGGTGTTGCCGTGATCCTAGGCCATTCAAGACTGTCTAGTGCCTCGCGCATGGTCTTGGGGCTTGCTGCCTTGGTGTAGTCCACTCGACCGCTAGAGCCGTGCGCGGCGTGGCCCGTGATTGAGTCAGCCGTTTCGGTGCCGATTCCCTTGTCGGCCAGCGCCCCGCGTATCCAATGACGGAATTTGTGCGATCCGTGAAGGCGACCAGTCGGCAACCCGAGGGAGCGCCTAAGCTCCAGGAACCATCTACCCAAGGTGTCGCCCGGTGCGGTTGCTCGGCCCCTCAATGACGGGAACGCACCGCCCGTACTACCCGCGATCCTCTCATGCCACGCGGAGAACCATGGGTCCGCCAGCAGGTGAGAAGCTAGCGCGACGATACGCTCCGATTCGTCGGTCTTGACAGTCCCGGCCTCAGCGGTGATACGAACGGTTTTGATGCTGTGGCGAGTTTGGAAGTCCTCGCGACGTAATTGCGCTATCTCACCTATGCGAGCCCCGGTATGCAGAAGCAGCAGCACGGCTGCTCGACCATCTTCGGGGGTTACGTTTTCCCAGTGGTGTACCTGCTCCATTCGGTCGGAGAACAGGGGTGCCCCGAACAATACCTCCAGTTCGTTATCGGTCCATCCTTCGCGTTTCTTCGCGCCCTTGGTCTTATCGAACGAGACCGTGAACTGGTTGCGGTCGAGGATGCCGTCCTTTACCGCGGTGTTCACTAAAGCATTTACGGACGTGTAGTGATTGTGAGCGGTCTTGGCCCCGAAGCCCCGCGCCTTGCTGTCCAACAGGAACTTGACGAAGGCTGCTCCGGTCGCTCGCGTCAGATCGCTCAAGGGGACTGTGCCGCACGCTTCCTCGAATAACTCTAGCGCCTTCCGGGTGCGCTTTACAGGGTTGTCTGTCTCGGCATACCCGTTCCACTGCTGCCAGGATGGCACCATGTCCCGAACGGTTTTGGGTGCTTCCCGAGTCTTCTTTGCGGGTTCGTCGTCGGGAGTGAGTCCCTTGGGGATGACGGGGGCAGGCGGCGTATCTACGGGTTCACCATGGCTTCTTTGTGCCACTGCATCCATGGCCCTAACCAGAGTTCGCGTGATGCGCTGAAGTGCCAGCCGACCCTCGGGCGTGTCCCATTCCACGCGAATAGACAGGGGATCACAAACGAAGTCTACGTACTCACGGGTGGCCGAGAAGTCTCCCCGAGCTAATGCTGCCTTCCAAGCCCGGGCCTGTTCTTGGTCAAACCGTTGCGCTGCTACGGCCTGCTCCTGGGTCAGGAAATCCCCCGTTTGATCCCATGTCTCCACAGCGGTATTGGAGCGTTGGCCTCTGTAGGCGCCAACCAATAGCGGAGTGACACGGGTTTGTTCATCCAGCGCCAAGACCAGGTTTTGTACGGCCTGGGCGATGTAAGCCTCTAGCTCTTCTGACAGCGGGACGAATGGCGCGGGACGCGTACTGTCCTCCAGCGCCTGAAATCGGACTCGGTGTTCGGCTATCAGCCGGTGTGCGATGGTGATCGCTTCAGCGCGGTTGCGGGTCTTGAGGCTGGCTCTATAAGCATCGGTCGCCAGCTTGCCGCTACGCGTGCGAGGAAACAGGTGCCGAAGGTGCTTGGGGATGCCGATACGGAGTTGATAGATACCGCTTTGGGGATGCGGTTCCAGTCCTGGGGGCAGTGTCGGCATGTCGTCCATCCGCATATTTTGACACGCGAATTGACAAGGTAGATTGACGATGCCGGAAAAGACAAAGGCCCGTAAGTCATTGACTGATTTGGTTTCCCAATTCAATCAGCTACTTACGAGCCTTAAATTCTGGTCGGGGTGAGAGGATTCGAACCTCCGGCCTCTACGTCCCGAACGTAGCGCTCTACCAGGCTAAGCTACACCCCGAAATTTGACGCTCGAAGCGAACGTTCGGCGACAATGGAAGCCGCATATTCGTCGAGCAAGACCGCTATTCTAACAGCGTTTCCGCGTGAAGGGAATGACCGTATCGAGAAATCGCTGACGGCGGGCAAACCGGCACCGCTTCGCCAGCCTACGATTGCCGTGCCGTCGAATACGCGCACAGCTCCAGCAGGCTTTCCTTGTAGACGGATTCGGGGAACGAGACGATCGCCGCCGCAGCGGCCTGCGCCTCGCGTCGCGCGCACTCGAGCGTGTGATCGAGCGCGCCCGAGCGCGTAATTGCCTCGTAGATCGTTTCGAACCGATCCGTGCCGCCCTGCTCGATCGCTTGCCGGGCAAGCGCCGACTGCTCGGACGTGCCGCGCTCGATCAAATAGATGAGCGGCAGCGTCGGTTTGCCTTCGCGCAGGTCGTCGCCGGCGTTCTTCCCCATCGATTCGGCCGTGCCCGTGTAATCGAGCCAGTCGTCCATGATCTGGAACGCCGTGCCGATGCGTCGGCCGAACTCGGCCGCCGCCGCCTCCGTGGTCGCATCCGCGCCCGCCAGCACCGCGCCGAGCTGCGCCGCCGCCTCGAAGAGCTTCGCCGTCTTGTAGCGGATCACCTGCATATAGCGGCCTTCGTCCACATCGGCATCGTGCATGTTGAGCAGCTGGAGCACCTCCCCTTCGGAGATGATGTTCGTCGCCTCCGACAGAATCTCCATGATGCGCATCTTGCCGACGCTCACCATCATCTGGAACGAGCGCGAGTAGAGAAAATCGCCGACGAGCACGCTCGCCGCGTTGCCGAAGAGCGCGTTGGCCGTCTTGCGGCCGCGCCGCAGGTCCGACTCGTCGACGACATCGTCGTGCAGCAGCGTGGCCGTATGAATGAACTCGACGACGGCCGCGAGCTCGTGCCGATGGGCCGTGGTATCGCCGAGCGCGCGCGCCACGAGCAGAAGCAGCGCCGGCCGCAGCCGCTTGCCGCCCGCTCCGATGATGTATTCGGAGATCTGATTGATCAGCATCACCTCCGAGGCCAAACGTTGCCGAATGACGCGATTGACCTGCTCCATGTCCTCCGTGATGGGGGCGAGCAGGTTGGCGGCGCTGGGAGAAGAGGTGGCAGTCGACGACATGATGAAGAAATAGGGTAGTGCCGCGGATTATAAAGGCTTCTCACCGGGTCCGAGGGATCGCCGGATGATGCTGGCGCCGTGAAACCGGTGCCGGCCGAACTGCTCGCATTGGCTTCGGCACGAAGTCCATGCGGACAGCGCGGGGGCGAAACGGTGTGAAGAATCGCCGCGACGGAACATTGCTTCGAAATTCGGGGGCGTATCGACACTCGCCGCGTAGTCGACGGATAGCCAGCAAGTTTTTGACCGAGCAGCTAAGCCTATGTATAATCACGCGTTTCCCATGCACGGTGCATGGGGCGCCGCCCGTCGGGTGCAGCATCGTCTTCCGATCGGAGCATCAGGCTGCGGAGTCTGGAAGCGGATTCGCGAAGCTCGAGGAAGCGAAGATGCGGCGGCAGACAACAGAGTGAGGTTCTCAATGTACGCGGTCATAAAAACCGGTGGCAAGCAATACAAGGTTGCCGTCGGCGAAAAATTGAAAGTAGAACAGATACCGGCAGACATTGACGCTGAAATCACGCTCGACCAGGTTCTCGCAGTGGGCGAAGGCGAATCGATTCAATTCGGTACGCCGCTGGTCAGTGGGGCTTCCGTCAAAGCTACCGTCGTATCCCACGGTCGGCATCCCAAAGTGACGATCTTCAAGATGCGTCGCCGGAAGCACTACCAGAAGCACGCTGGCCACCGCCAGAACTACACCGAACTGCGCATCGACGCGATCAACGCGTAAGCGCACGGGTCAAGGAGCAATCAGATGGCACACAAAAAGGCAGGCGGGTCTTCCCGCAACGGCCGCGACTCCGAGTCGAAACGCCTCGGCGTGAAGGTCTACGGCGGCCAGGCGATCAACGCGGGCGGCATCATCGTGCGTCAGCGCGGCACGCGCATGCACGCCGGCGAGAACGTCGGCATGGGCAAGGACCATACGCTGTTCGCGCTCGTCGACGGTCACGTCAAGTTCACGACGAAAGGCGTCGACAAGAAGCACACGGTCGTAGTCATCCCCGCCGCGGCCTGAAGTCCGATTCGGCACGGGTGCGACAACCGAAAGAAGGGCCCCGCGTAGTTGGCGGGGCCTTTTTCATTGCCGGGGCCGCTGTGCTTTGCGCCGTGCGAAAGCGTACGCGGAAGCACGCGCGCCGAGGGCGTATCGTGGCGGTCATGCGCCGGGCGCGGCAAAATAGCGGAAATATGGGACGGAGCGACACATGAAGTTCATTGACGAAGCGCGGATCGAAGTAATCGCCGGCGACGGCGGCGACGGCAGCGCGTCGATGCGCCGCGAAAAGTTCGTTCCGTTCGGTGGGCCGGACGGCGGCGACGGCGGCCGTGGCGGCAGCGTCTATGCCGTTGCGGATCGCAACATCAATACGCTGATCGACTACCGCTATGCGAAAAAGCATCAGGCCCGCAACGGCGAAAACGGCCGCGGTTCCGATTGCTACGGCAAGGGCGGCGACGATATCGTCCTGCGCATGCCCGTCGGCACGGTGATCGCGGATCTCGACACGGGCGAACTGATCGCCGATCTGACGGAGCATGAGCAGACCGTGCTGCTCGCAAAGGGCGGCGCGGGTGGCCTTGGCAACCTGCATTTCAAATCGAGCACGAACCGCGCGCCGCGCCAGAAGACGGACGGCAAGCCCGGCGAGCGTCGCATGCTGCGTCTCGAATTGAAGGTGCTGGCCGATGTGGGCTTGCTCGGCATGCCGAACGCCGGCAAATCGACGTTCATTTCGTCGGTCTCGAATGCGAAGCCGAAAATCGCCGACTATCCGTTCACGACCCTCGCGCCGAACCTCGGCGTCGTGCGCGTCGGCCCCAGTAAAAGCTTCGTCATAGCCGATATTCCGGGCCTGATCGAAGGGGCGGCCGAAGGTGCCGGACTCGGGCATCAGTTCCTGCGGCACTTGCAGCGCACGGGCCTGCTGCTGCATCTCGTCGACCTTGCTCCGTTCGACGAGAGTGTCGATCCTGTCGCCGAAGCAAAGGCGATTGTCGGCGAGCTGCGCAAGTACGACGAGGCGCTTTACCGCAAGCCGCGCTGGCTCGTGCTGAACAAGCTCGACATGGTGTCTGAGGACGAGCGCGAGGCGCGCGTGGCCGACTTCGTCAAGCGCTTCGAATGGCACGGGCCCGTTTTCGAGATCTCGGCGCTGACTGGCCTTGGCTGCGAGAATCTTTGCTACGCCGTCTATGACTATCTTGCCGAGCATTCGGACGCGCATCGCGCCGAACAGGCGGAGGACCTGGCCGCCGACGTGCGCTTTCGCGAAGCCGCGGCGCCAGGTTCGCCAAGCGACGCGCCGCCGCCGCGGGCGTGATACGCCCTGCGCGGTCTCGCCTGCCGGAAGCGGCCGGCAAGAAAGCGGTCAGTTGCTACGTTGTCTTGCGCTCGCCGTTACAGCGCGGGGCGGCTCAAGCGCCAAAGGGTCAATCAAGGAGACTTTTGCACGATGCGCTCTGTCATCGCGGATTCGAAACGCCTGGTCGTGAAAGTGGGGTCCAGTCTCGTGACGAACGACGGCCGCGGGCTGGATCAAGCCGCGATCGGCCGCTGGGCGCTCCAGATCGCGAAGCTACGCGATGAGGGAAAGGAGGTCGTGCTCGTGAGCTCGGGCGCGATCGCCGAGGGAATGCAGCGGCTCGGCTGGGTCAAGCGTCCGCGCGAAATCGACGAGCTGCAAGCCGCGGCCGCCGTCGGGCAGATGGGGCTCGCGCAAGTCTATGAAAGCCGCTTCGCCGAGCATGGCATCCGCACCGCCCAGATCCTGCTCACGCATGCGGATCTGGCCGACCGCGAGCGCTATCTCAACGCTCGCTCGACGCTGCTGACTCTGCTGTCGCTGGGCGTGGTGCCGATCATCAACGAAAACGACACCGTCGTCACCGACGAAATCAAGTTCGGCGACAACGACACCCTCGGCGCGCTCGTCGCGAACCTCATCGAAGGCGACGCGCTCATCATTCTCACCGATCAGCAGGGGCTTTTTACGGGCGATCCGCGCAAGCATCCGGGCGCGGAACTCGTCCGGGAGGCCGATGCGGGTGCGCCCGAGCTCGAGGCGATGGCGGGCGGCGCAGGCACGAGCATCGGCCGCGGCGGCATGCTCACGAAGATCCTCGCGGCCAAGCGCGCGGCCGGCAGCGGCGCCAATACGGTGATCGCAAGCGGACGCGCGCCCGATGTGCTCGTGCGGCTCGCGGCGGGCGAGGCAATCGGCACGCAGCTCATCGCGCGTACGGCGCGGCTCGCGGCGCGCAAGCAGTGGATGGCCGATCATCTGCAGGTGCGCGGCCATGTCGTCATCGACGATGGCGCCGTGGAAAAGCTCACCGCCGGCGGCAAGAGCTTGCTGCCGATCGGCGTCGTCGATGTCCACGGGCAGTTCGCGCGCGGCGAGGTCATCGCCTGCCTGAGCGTCGCCGGCCGCGAGGTGGCCCGCGGGCTCACGAACTACAGCAGCGCCGAAGCGAAGCTGATTCATCGTAAGCCGAGCGGCGAGATCGAAGCGGTCCTCGGCTACATGCTCGAACCCGAGCTGATTCACCGCGACAATCTCGTCCTCGTCTGACGGGCGCCGCCGCGAGCGCGGCGGCAAGCCCGCTCAGTGAATCGCCGACGACAGCGTGCGGCCGAGGCGAAGGTTGTTGACGATCGTCTTGGTCGGCGCGGCCGGCATCTTGTTGTCGCAGAAATAATCTTGGTAAAGCGCGGCCTGATAGGCATTCAGGTTGCCGTTCTCGATCCGCGTCCAGCTCGTCGCGACGTCGCGATCCCAGCCGTCGTGATCGGCGTTCAGTCCGGCGTATTGCCGCCATTCGTAGGTATCGCAGCGGATGCCCTGGTAATTGACGTTGCGCGCGCCCGACGGGCTCGTCACGACGACCGTGTACCGCACGACGCCGTCCGAGCCGACATCGACCGATTTCGCATCGACGGCGAACTTGAGCGGCGTGTTCTGCGAGACGTCGAATGGGAGCAGATTCGATTGCTGCGGCAGCGGTGGCAGTTGATCGACCTTGTTTTCGGTCCAGTTGCCCTGGCGATCGAGCAGATAGGTGAAGACGCTGTCGTCCTTGTTCGCGTTCGGCGTGGGGTTGGCGGGCGTATGCGAGCAGCCGGCGAGGAGCGCGCCAGCGGCTGCGCAAACGAGGCTTGCCGCCGCGAGAGTCGTTGCTTTCAATTGATGTCCTCGAGAAACGGGCGCGATATTCGGAGAACCGAATGATAGCGTCCGTTCGCGGCGTTCAGTGATGATCGGCCCTTCGTCACTCGGGCAAGATGAGAATCGTCGACGTTTCCGAGCAGGGTGCCTCGGGCGGGCTGGCCCCTTCTTCCGCGACCGGGACGATCGTGCCCGCGGCCGATGCATGCTCCTCGCGCTCCGCCTCGGGCGGGCACGGTGCGCAGGGAGACCGACGGCCGTAACGCGAGCCGACGCCTTCACGGTGCCCGTGCCCGTTCTGTCCGTGGCGCGGCGCGGGGCGGCGCAGATACCTCGACAGCTCGGTCAGAGCCAATTGATAAACATCCCGCTTGAACTCGATCACACAATCGAGCGGCACCCAGTAATCGTTCCAACGCCAGGCATCGAACTCCGGGTGATCGGTGGCACGCAGGCAGATGTCGCAATCGCGACCCAGCATCCGCAGCAAGAACCAAATCTGTTTCTGGCCGCGATAGTGCCCACGTACTTCGCGCTTGATGAACTTGTCCGGCACCTCGTAACGCAGCCAGTCGCGCGTGCGACCGATGATCTTGACATGCTCGGGAAGCAAGCCGGTTTCCTCGTGTAACTCCCGATACATCGCTTGCAGAGGGGTCTCTCCGTACTTGATGCCCCCTTGCGGAAACTGCCAGGAATGTTCACGTAGCCGCTTGCCCCAAAACACCTCGTTGTGCGCGTTCAAGAGGATGATGCCGACGTTCGGGCGAAAGCCTTCGCGATCCAGCATACAACCACCTTCGAATCCTTTAAAATTGTCTTGATTATAAACAGATAACGAGCCTTTGGCACCGGCATCCGGAAGGACCGGTCGGCGTCGCCGCACGGCTCGCGCGTGGCGCGGCGGGCGGTTTGTCCGACGAATGGTTGCGGCACCTGAAGTACGGTGCGGCGCCTTCCTCGGGAAAAACCGCCGCGAACGCCCGAGTCCGCTCGTTCCCTCTTTCGGCCGCCCCTTCCGGGGCGGCTGCTTTTGGAAAATCCTTCAATGAAAGCGTCCCGTTTTTTTATCGGCACCCTCAAGGAAGCGCCCGCCGACGCCGAAGTCGTCAGTCACAAGCTAATGGTGCGCGCCGGCATGATCCGGCGCGTCGCCGGCGGCATCTACTCCTATTTGCCGGTCGGGTTGCGCTCGATACGCAAGGTCGAAGCCATCGTACGCGAAGAAATGAATCGGGCGGGGGCGCTCGAAGTTTTGATGCCGGCCGTGCAGCCGGCGGAGCTCTGGCAGGAGTCGGGACGCTGGACCCAGTACGGTCCCGAGCTGCTGCGCTTCAAGGACCGCAAGGAAAGCGACTTCGTGATGGGACCGACGCACGAGGAAGTCGTGACCGACATCGCGCGCAATCAGATCAAGAGCTACCGGCAACTGCCGGTGAACTTCTATCAGATTCAGACGAAGTTCCGCGACGAGATCCGTCCTCGGTTCGGCGTGATGCGCGGCCGCGAGTTCACGATGAAAGATGCGTACTCGTTCGACAAGGACCAGGCAGGCCTCGAAGAGTCGTACCGCAAGATGTTCGACGCCTACGTGCGCATCTTCACGCGAATCGGGCTCGAGTTTCGCGCCGTGACGGCCGATAGCGGCGCGATCGGGGGCAATCGCTCGCAAGAATTCCACGTCATCGCGGCGACGGGCGAGGACGATATCGCCTACTGCCCGAACTCGGATTTCGCCGCCAACGTCGAGGCTGCCGAGGCGTTGCCGCTCATCGCCGAGCGTGCGGCCCCGCGCGAGCCCATGAAGAAGACGGCGACGCCGGGCAAGGCCAAGTGCGAGGCCGTTGCGGAATACTTGAATATTCCGCTCGAGCGGACGATCAAGTCGATCGTGCTCGCGACCGATAACGAAGGCGCCGAGCCGACGATCTGGCTGCTGATGCTGCGCGGCGATCACGAGCTCAACGAGGTGAAGACGGGCAAGCTGCCGGGCCTCGCGAACTTCCGCTTCGCAACGGAACAGGAAATCGTCGAGTGGTTCGGCACGCCGCCCGGGTATCTCGGGCCGATCGGCACGAAAAAGCCTGTCCAGGTCATCGCCGACCGCACCGTTGCGCGCATGAGCGATTTTGTCGTCGGATCGAACGAGGTCGACTATCACACCACGGGCGTGAACTGGGGGCGCGATTTGCCCGAGCCGACCGTCGCCGATATCCGCAACGTGCGGCCGGGCGACCCATCGCCGGACGGCAAGGGCACGCTCGACATCTGCCGCGGCATCGAAGTCGGCCACGTTTTCCAGCTCGGCACGAAGTACTCCGATGCGATGGGCGCAACGTTCCTCGACGAAACGGGCAAGCCGCAGTCGATGATGATGGGCTGCTACGGCATCGGCATCACGCGCATTCTCGGCGCCGCGATCGAGCAAAACTACGATGAGCGCGGCATCATCTGGCCCGAAGCGATCGCGCCTTTCGAGATCGTCCTCTGCCCGATGGGCTACGATCGCAGCGACGCCGTACGCGAAGCAGCCGACAAACTCTATGCGCAACTCGTGGAAGCCGGCGTCGACGTGATCCTCGACGATCGCGGCGAGCGGCCCGGCGTCATGTTCGCCGACTGGGAGCTGATCGGCGTTCCGCATCGGCTCGTTATCGGCGATCGCGGCTTGAAGGATGGCAAGATCGAGTATCAGGGCCGCCGCGACACCGAGCCGACGCTCGTGCCGACCGGCGAAGCGGCCGCGTTCGCCCGTGCGCGGATTCAGGAAGGACTCGAGGGTGGAGTAGCGGCGAATCGGCCGGTCGAGGTCTAATCCCTCATCCAGCAGCAAGGCGTGCGCCCGCGCGGGGCGCTCGCCGTTACAGATCGTCCGTCAGCGCGCGGATCGCCGGCAGATTGCGCCAGTAACCCTTCGCATCCATGCCGCAGCCGAACACATAGCGATCGGGCACCTCGAAGCCCCTGAAGTCGGGATAGAGCGGCTTTTTCTTGTTGAGCTGTTTCTCGCAGAGCACCGCCGAGAGGAAGCGCTTCGCTCCCATCGCGAGGATCCGATCGCGGATGGCCGCCATCGTCTCGCCTTCATCGAGAATGTCGTCGAGCACGAGCACGATGCGGTCTTTGACCGATTCGGCCGGCGCCACGCGCCACTGCATTTCCTTGCTGCCTTGCGTGCTGTTGCGGTAGCGCGTCAGATGGATGTAGTCGAACTCGAGCGGGAAGTCGAGGCGCGGCAGCAGCATGCCCGTGAACACGGCCGCCCCGCCCATCACGGAGAGCAGGAGCGGGAAGGCTTCGCTCATCTCCGCGCGGATAGCTTGCGCCATACGCGAAATCGACGCCTCGACATCGGCGGCCGATACGATTTCTTCCGATTGGCGGAAGATCTGGAGGGCTTCTTCTCGATTCATGGTCATGAGCGGGCAGTGACAATATATATAGTGTGATAGCGCTGCGGCTGGCTCGGCGCAAGGAAAGAACGACAACTAAGCGCGGCGACGATCGCCGTGCACCGCGCTTAGCGCATCCCCGGCAACATGCCTTTCATGCCGCGCATCATCTTTTGCAGGTTCCCGCCCTTAAGCTTTTTCATCATCGTGCGCATCTGCTCGTATTGATTGAGCATCCGGTTGACCTCCTGCACCTGCACGCCCGCGCCCGCGGCGATGCGGCGCTTGCGTGTCGCCTTGATGAGCTCGGGCTTCGCGCGCTCGGCCGGCGTCATCGAGTTGATGATCCCTTCCATGCGACGCATCTGCTTTTCCGCCTGGCTCATGTCGGCGCCGGCCGCCGCTTGCTGAAACTGCGCGGGCAGCTTGTCCATGAGCGTCGAGAGACCGCCCATGTTCTTCATCTGCGAGAGCTGCGCGCGAAAGTCGTTGAGATCGAAGTCGCCGCCTTTCTTGACCTTCTCGGCGAGCTTTTGCGCGGCCTTTACGTCGACGTTGCGCTGCGCTTCCTCGACGAGCGCGAGGATGTCGCCCATGCCGAGGATCCGGTTTGCCATGCGGTCCGGATAGAAAATCTCGAGCCCGTCGAGTTTTTCTGCCACGCCGACGAACTTGATCGGCTTGCCCGTGACGTGCCGCACCGAGAGTGCTGCGCCGCCGCGCGAATCGCCGTCGAGCTTGGTCAGCACGACGCCAGTCAGCGGCAGCGTGTCATTGAACGCTTTCGCGGTGTTGACGGCGTCCTGGCCGAGCATCGCGTCGACGACGAAGAGTGTTTCGGCTGGCTTCAGCGCCGCGTGCAGCGCGGCGATTTCCTGCATCATCGCCTCGTCGATGCCGAGCCGCCCCGCCGTATCGACGATCAGCACGTCGTGATAGTGGCGCTTCGCCCAGTCGACCGCCGCGACGGCGATATCGACGGGTTTCTGATCCGGCTGCGACGGGAAAAAGTCGGCGCCGACCTGCTCGGTGACCGTCTTCAGCTGCGCGATGGCGGCCGGGCGATAGACGTCGCACGATACGGTCAGCACCTTCTTCTTGTACTTCTCGCGCAGCAGCTTCGCGAGCTTGCCGACCGTCGTCGTCTTGCCGGCGCCTTGCAGGCCCGCCATCAAGATGACCGCGGGCGGCGTGACCGCAAGATCGAGCTCCGCGGCGTGACCTTCATAGTCGCCGCCGATCACGGCGGTGAGCTCGCGCTGCACGACGCCGACGAGCGCTTGCCCCGGCGACAGGCTGCCGAGCACTTCCTCGCCGACCGCCTTTTCCTTGACCTTCGCGATGAAATCGCGGACGACGGGCAGGGCGACGTCGGCTTCGAGCAGGGCGAGGCGCACTTCGCGCAGCATTTCCTGCGTATTCGCTTCGGTGAGTCGGGCTTCGCCGCGCAGCGTCTTGACGACGCGCGCCATCCGTTGGGTAAGAGTGTCGAGCATGGGAAGCGGGCGAAAGAGAAAGAGAGCGTCGCGGGCGCGCTTGACCAGCCAGGCGCGCGCAAATGACTAGTGTAAACTCGGGAATATGGACATTGTACTGTATGCCCTTACCGCGCTCCTTTACGGCGGCCTCGCCGCGGCGGCGTGGCGCGCCTGCTGGGTGGCCGCGACGGGGGGGCTCGACGCGCAGCGGCACGGCATGTTCTCGAGCGTGCCGCCCGTGCCGGCGGCGCCCGCGCTTGCGGCGGCTTCGGGCATGACGGCACCGGGCCGCGTGTTGCTCTTCGTTGCGCTCCTCGCGCACGGCGTGCTGCTCCACATGACGATCTTCCCGCACGACGCGATGGTGTTCGGCTTCGCGTTCGCGCTCTCGGCCATGTTCTGGCTCGGTTCGGGCATCTACTGGATCGAAAGTTTCTTTCTGCCGCTCGACGGGCTGCGCCTGCTCGTGCTGCCGCTCGCCTGCGTCGCGTCGCTGCTGCCGCTCGCGTTCGGGGGCGTGCGCGTGCTTCCGTACGCGGCCGCGCCGCTCTTCAAACTGCATTTCATCATCGCGAACATGGCTTACGGGCTTTTCGCGATTGCCGCGCTGCACGCGGTGCTGATGCTCTTCGCGGAGCGACGTCTCCATGCGCTGCGCGGCGCGCTCGAGCGCAGGCCTGCCGCCGGCTGGATCGCGGGCTGGCTCGATACGTTGCCGCCGCTATTGACGCTCGAGAAACTGCTGTTCCGGATGATCGGCGCCGGGTTCGCGCTACTGACGCTGACGCTGCTTTCCGGCGCGCTTTTCAGCGAGCAATTGAAGGCGCGCGCGCTCACGTTCGATCACAAGACTGTCTTTGCGATCCTTTCGTGGCTCATGTTCGGCGCGCTGCTCACGGCGCGCAAGATCTCGGGTTGGCGAGGCCGCGCCGCGCTGCGCTGGGTGCTCGCGTCGTTCGTCGCGTTGCTGCTCGCGTACGTCGGCAGCCGCTTCGTCTTCGAGGTGCTGTTGCACCGCCCCGTCGTCTAATCTCACGGCAACGCGCTCGCGTTTCCCCTATGCGACAACTTCTCCTTCTCATCCTGCTCGTCTTCGTCGGACGTTGGCTCATGAAGACGATTCGCGCGGCCGAAGCCGCCAGGGCGTCGGGCGCAACCGGCGCTGGGTCCACGGGCGGGCCGCGGACTGATCGACGAGACCCGTTCCGCGCGCGGCCGGCGCAGGCCGCCCCCTCTCTCGCGGAGCCGGTCGTACGCTGCGCGGCCTGCGGCGTGCATGCGCCGAAGAGCGAGTCGCTCTTCGCCGAGGGGCAGTATTTCTGCTGCGCGGAGCACGCCCGCCGTCATGCGGCGCGCGCGGCGCGGTGATGAACGAAAGTCCCCATCGCCCACCGGTGCCGGCGCGAGAGTGGGTGGTCGGCGACGACGGCTGGGTGCGCGGTGCGCGTGCGCTGCCATCGCCGAACTACGAAGCGCGCCCCGAGGGCACCGTGCCGACGCTCATCGTCGTTCACAACATCAGTCTGCCGCCCGGCGAGTTCGGCGGCGAAGCGATCGGCGAGCTGTTTCAGAATCGCCTCGATTGCTCGGCGCACCCGTACTATGACGCCCATCTGCGCGATCTGCGCGTGTCGTCCCATTTCCTGATCCGCCGAGAAGGGGCGCTCGAGCAATTCGTTTCGTGCGACGCGCGCGCCTGGCACGCGGGCGCCTCGAGCTTTTTCGGCCTGGAACGGTGCAACGACTTCTCTATCGGCATCGAGCTCGAAGGTACCGACCACGTCCCGTTCGAGCCCGAGCAGTATGGAGCGCTCGCAGCGCTCGTGAGGATACTCGTCGCCCGCTATCCGATCGAAGCGCTCGCCGGACACTCGGACGTCGCGCCTGGCCGCAAGACGGACCCCGGTCCGTGTTTCGATTGGCCCCGGCTCGCGCGCGACGCCGGACTCGCCGATCGGTATTTCCCCTATCGACATCGTTGAGCAAACGTATGCGCGGTTTGCCCCGTGCCCGGAAAGCCGCGCCGCCTCTTGCGTTCGGGCGAAGTCCTTGTCCGGTCTCGACTGACGAAAAGTCAAGGGTTCGACCGCAAATAAACCTTTTGGCTAGGCCAATTGGGTCTACTATACTTGGTATCAGCGTTACACAAACTCACTAGATATTGTGTCGAGACGCCGGCAGCGCTCCGAATCGGGCGGGGCGCCGCGGTATTCGAAGGCGTCACGAAAGATGCGGGCCGAAGGCGTGGGCAACAGGTCCGACGCCTTGGCCTTCGGGGAAAAAGGACGCAGGAAACCTGCAAGAAGAAATGACGAAGGCCATCGTCCATCACGCATTGCCAGATCTGGCAGCCAAATTGCGTCTCTTCTTTCTCCGCACCTCATCGTTCGCGCTCGGGGTGGCGCGGCGGTTGTTCCAATCCGCGGGTTGTCCGCAAATCAGAGATCAGGAGCTTTGCATATGCAAACGACCGACAACATGACGAGCCAGCACGAGAGCGCGCCGGTAGGCCGCGCCGTCGGTGCCGCAGCCTCCGCGAATGCGCTTGCGCCACAGGCGACGTTCGCGGATTACAAGGTAATTCGCCGTAATGGCAGCGTCGTGTCGTTCGAGCCGTCCAAGGTCGCCATCGCGATGACGAAGGCGTTTCTCGCTGTGAACGGCGGGCAGGGTGCCGCGTCGGCGCGCGTGCGCGAGCTCGTCGAGCAACTCACGCAAAACGTCGTCCGTGCGCTCGTGCGCAGCCGGCCGAACGGCGGCACGTTTCATATCGAAGACATCCAGGATCAGGTCGAGCTCGCGCTGATGCGCGGCGGCGAGCACAACGTCGCCCGCGCCTACGTGCTGTACCGCGAGAAGCGCAATCAGGAACGGGCGCAGGCCCATGAAGAGGCGGGCCAGGCGCCGGGCTTGAACGTCGTCGACAACGGCGTGACGCGTCCGCTCGACATGCGGGCGCTCTCGGCGCTCATCGAATCGGCTTGCGAGCATCTCGGCGACGCCGTGAGCGCCGAGCCGATCGTCGCCGAGACCGTCAAGAACCTCTACGACGGCGTGCCGATGAGCCAGGTCTACGATTCGGCCATCCTCGCGGCGCGCACGATGATCGAGAAGGACCCGGCGTACAGCCAGGTGACGGCGCGCATCCTGCTGCACACGATCCGGCGCGAGATCCTCGGCGAAGAGGTGACGCAGCACGAAATGGCCGAGCGCTATGTCGAGTACTTCCCGCAGTTCGTGAAGCGCGGCGTCGAGGCCGAGCTGCTCGACGAGAAACTGCTGCAATTCGACCTGAAGCGCCTCGGCGCGGCGCTCGACGCGAGCCGCGACCTGCAGTTCGGCTACCTCGGCCTGCAGACACTCTACGATCGCTACTTCCTGCACGTCGAAGGCACCCGCATCGAAATGCCGCAGGCATTCTTCATGCGAGTGGCGATGGGCCTCGCGCTCGACGAAATCGACCGCGAGGCCCGGGCGATCGAGTTCTACAACGTCCTCTCGACGTTCGACTTCATGAGCTCGACGCCGACGCTCTTCAACTCGGGCACGCGCCGCTCTCAGCTCTCGTCGTGCTACCTGACGACGGTCGCCGACGATCTGGACGGCATCTACGAGGCCCTGAAGGAAAACGCGCTGCTCTCGAAGTTCGCGGGCGGCCTCGGCAACGACTGGACGCGCGTGCGTGCGCTCGGCTCGCACATCAAGGGCACCAACGGCAAGTCGCAGGGCGTCGTGCCGTTCCTGAAGGTCGTCAACGACACGGCCGTCGCGGTCAACCAGGGCGGCAAGCGCAAGGGCGCCGTCTGTGCCTACCTCGAGACGTGGCACCTCGACATCGAGGAGTTCCTCGAGCTGCGCAAGAACACGGGCGACGACCGCCGCCGCACGCACGACATGAATACGGCGAACTGGATTCCGGACCTCTTCATGAAGCGGGTCATGGAAGCCGGCGAGTGGACGCTCTTCTCGCCGTCGACGTGCCCCGATCTGCACGACAAGTTCGGCGCCGACTTCGAGGCGGCTTACACGGCCTACGAAGAGAAGGCGGCCCGTGGCGAGATCAAGCTGTTCAAGAAGATCCCGGCGCAGCAGCTCTGGCGCAAGATGCTCGGCATGCTGTTCGAGACGGGGCACCCCTGGATCACGTTCAAGGATCCATGCAACGTGCGCTCGCCGCAGCAGCACGTCGGCGTCGTCCATTCGTCGAACCTTTGCACGGAAATCACGCTGAACACGAGCGACACCGAGATCGCGGTCTGCAACCTCGGCTCGGTCAACCTCGTCGCGCATATGGTCAAAGCGGCCGACGGCAGCTACACGCTCGACCACGACAAGCTGAAGCGGACGATCAGCGTGGCGATGCGCATGCTCGACAACGTCATCGACATCAACTATTACGCCGTCTCGAAGGCGCGCAACTCGAACTTGAAGCACCGTCCCGTCGGCATGGGCATCATGGGCTTCCAGGACTGCCTGCACCTGCTTCGCACGCCGTACGCGTCGGATGCGGCCGTCGAGTTCGCCGACCGTTCGATGGAAGCGGTGTGCTACTACGCTTACTACGCGTCGACGGAGCTCGCCGAGGAGCGCGGCCGCTATTCGAGCTACCGCGGCTCGCTCTGGGACCGCGGCATCCTCCCGCAGGACACGCTGAAGCTCCTCGAGGAGGCGCGAGGCGGCTACGTGGAGGTCGACGCCAGCGAGGCGATGGACTGGGCGTCGTTGCGCGCGCGCATCGCCACGCACGGCATGCGCAACTCGAACTGCATCGCGATCGCGCCGACGGCGACGATCTCGAACATCATCGGCGTCTCCGCCTGCATCGAGCCCACGTTCCAGAACCTCTACGTGAAGTCGAATCTGTCGGGCGAATTCACGGTCGTGAACGACTACCTCGTGCGCGACTTGAAGGCGCGCGGGCTTTGGGACGAAGTGATGGTCGCCGACCTGAAGTACTTCGACGGCTCCCTCTCGCGCATCGATCGCGTGCCGGCGGACTTGCGCGCGATCTATGCGACGGCGTTCGAGGTCGATCCCAAGTGGCTCGTCGAGGCGGCCTCGCGTCGCCAGAAGTGGATCGATCAGGCCCAGTCGCTCAACATCTACATGGCGGGCGCATCGGGCAAGAAGCTCGACGAGGTCTACAAGCTTGCCTGGCTGCGCGGCCTCAAGACGACCTACTACCTGCGCACGATGGCGGCGACGCACGTTGAGAAATCGACGGTGGCGCATGGCGCGCTCAATGCGGTGCCGATGAATGAAGGCGGCGTTGGCGGCCAGGGTGGTGGCGCGGCCGGCGGCTTTGGCGCCGTAGGCGGCGCGGGTGGCGTGACGAGCGGCGCGGGCGGCTTCAACGCAGCGCCGGCCGCGGCCACCGCGCCGGAAGCAGACGGTCCCGTTTGCATGCTGCGTCCGGGCGACCCGGGCTTCGACGAATGCGAGGCCTGCCAGTAACGGCCGACGCGCGAGATGAAGTCGTGCGCCGTGCGCGATGCGCGGCGCATGACCGGAGCAATCGCGAGCCCTCGATGAGGGGTGGCTTCGAGGTCACTCGAGCGGATGAACGAGCATCATCGACTCGCATTGCTCGCACACTCGACAACGTCGATCGAACGAAGCTGCGATCAAAGTGTTGTATGCACGTTGCAGCGTCAATCGAAAAGAGCGATTTTCATGAGCGAACCCTTTTATCGCTCGTGAAAAGATGGTACAAACCGATCTAAATTGATGGTGAGAATTTATGCTCAACTGGGATGACGAGACGACTGCCGTAACTCCCTCGAGCGGTTCGCAATCGAATGCGTTGCGTAACCCCGCGGGGTCGGCTGTCGGAGCGCAAGCAGCGACGCACCGCGCGACGCATGCTCCGGTGGCGCAAGACATCTTCTCGGGCGACGTCGCCGTTGCCCCTTACGTGGAGCAGCCGGTGCGCGCGAGCGAGGCGCCCGCCTCCGAAGCGCGCGTGAACGTTGCCGACAAGCGGATCATCAACGGCCGCACCGACGTCAACCAACTCGTACCGTTCAAGTACAAGTGGGCATGGGAGAAGTACCTGGCCGGCTGCGCGAACCACTGGATGCCGCAGGAAATCAACATGTCCCGCGACATCGCGCTCTGGAAGGACCCGAACGGGCTCACGGAAGACGAGCGTCGCATCGTCAAGCGCAACCTCGGCTTCTTCGTGACGGCCGACTCGCTCGCCGCGAACAACATCGTGCTCGGCACCTACCGGCACATCACGGCGCCCGAGTGCCGGCAGTTCCTGCTGCGCCAGGCGTTCGAAGAGGCGATCCATACCCATGCCTACCAGTACATCGTCGAGTCGCTCGGTCTCGACGAAGGCGAGATCTTCAACGCCTATCACGAGGTCAAGTCGATCCGTGAGAAAGACGAATTCCTGATTCCGTTCATCCATACGCTGACCGATCCCGCCTTCAAGACCGGCACGCTCGAAGCGGACCAGAAGCTCCTGAAGTCGCTGATCGTATTCGCGTGCGTGATGGAGGGACTGTTCTTCTATGTCGGGTTTACGCAAATCCTCGCGCTCGGCCGGCAGAACAAGATGACGGGCGCGGCGGAACAGTACCAGTACATCCTGCGCGACGAGTCGATGCACTGCAATTTCGGCATCGACCTCATCAACCAGATCAAGCTCGAGAACCCGCATCTGTGGACGTCCGAATTCCGCGAGGATATCCGCGGACTGTTCCGCCACGCGGTCGATCTCGAGTATCGCTACGCGGAGGACACGATGCCGCGCGGCGTGCTGGGGCTCAATGCGTCGATGTTCAAAAGCTATCTGCGCTTCATCTGCAACCGCCGTTGCCAGCAGATCGGACTCGACCCGCTGTTCCCGAACGAAGAGAATCCGTTCCCGTGGATGAGTGAAATGATCGACTTGAAGAAGGAGCGCAACTTCTTCGAGACGCGAGTCATCGAGTATCAGACCGGCGGTGCGCTGTCCTGGGAATGACGACGGCGTGCATCGCGAACGAAATGGATGGGGTCGCCGCGGCACAGGCCGCGGCGCGCAGGACTAGGAGCACAAACGCCTGATGCAAAGCATGGCCGGCGGCAGGACCGCCCACAAACATGACAGGCACTTTGCGAACCCTTCAGTGGGATGGGCGAACTACCCCCCGAAAAAACCGGTGGCCGAGGCCTTGCCGCCATCGGCTCGGCTCAAGCGAATTCCGGCAGGCGCAAGCGCGATGCGCTTGGCTGCCGACTCGATCTGGCGTGCTGCACCCGACGGTGCCGCACGCCTTACCGCATTCATTAGCGTAAGCGCGTTGCATTCGCGTACGCCGATGAATAGCCCGCTTCGCAGCGCGCGCCCTGACCGGTGCGCAGCGGGAAGCGGGTTTTGAAGAAGGGTGTAGTTCAATCTGACTATCGAAACCTGAAGGAGAAAACAATGGCAACTGCCAAGAAGAAACCCGCCGCGAAGAAAGCCGCTCCGGCCAAGAAAACCGCGGCGAAGAAGGTTGCGGTGAAGAAGGTTGCAGCGAAGAAAGCCGCTCCGGCCAAGAAGGTTGCAGCGAAGAAGACCGCCGTGAAGAAGGTTGCGGCCAAGAAGACCGCCGTGAAGAAGGTTGCGGCGAAGAAGGCCGCCCCGGCCAAGAAGACCGCAGCGAAGAAGGTCGCGACGAAGAAGGTCGCCGCGAAGAAGGCAGCTCCGGCCAAGAAGGCAGCCGGTAAGAAGGTTGCGGCGAAGAAGGCTGCGCCCGCGAAGAAGGCTGCTGCCAAGAAGGCCGCGCCTGCGAAGAAGGCTGCCGCGAAGAAGGCTGCGCCCGCGAAGAAGGCTGCTGCCAAGAAGGCCGCCCCCGCGAAGAAGGCTGCCCCTGCGAAGAAGGCTGCCGCGAAGAAGGCTGCGCCTGCTGCCCCCGCTGCGCCTGCGGCTCCCGCGGCTCCGGCGGTTACCTCGAGCACGGCTCCCAAGTCGACGCTCAACCCCGCTGCGGCTTGGCCCTTCCCGACTGGCAGCCGTCCGTAAGCGCTGTCGTCGCGAGTGCGGCGCATTGCGCCCACTCGTTGATCGAAGCCCCGTCGCTGGTGTTATCGGCGGCGGGGTTTTTTCATCCGCAATGCATCAACGCGTCAATGCGTGACGCGCGTCACGCCGCCGCTGGATAGCAGACGAACGCGTTCGCCGGCCTGGAAGACCTCGCCTGTCGCCGCTTGCGTAATTGCGCGCAAGTCTCCGTTGTCGAGGCGCACCGTAATTTCGACGCCGTTCTTCTTCGCGACGCCGTTTTCGATCGCGTTACCCGCCACCGCGCCCGCGAGGCCGCCAACGATGGCCGTCAGGATCGAGCCCTTGCCGCCGCCGATCGTGCTGCCCGCGACCGCGCCAACGGCGCCGCCGCCGAGCGCGCCGAGACCGCTTGGCTGGCCGTTGTTAGAGACGATCGTCACCGCGCGCACGCTCTCGATCGTACCCATACGGACGGTCGCTTCGCGCTGCGACTGATCGGCGTTGTAGACGTCCGCGGAACTGCTGTTATAGGCGCACCCCGTTACCGCCAGCATGCCGGCGAGCATCGCGGCGAGCGCCAGACGAGCCGATGTCTTCATGTTCTTTTACTCCTACTCCAGTGGCACTGTGGTTGCCGTTCACCGCAGGCTATAGCCGAACGCCTCGGCGAACCGCGTGTCGATTTCATCGCGAGAGGGCGCATAGGTTTGCGGACCGGCGTGCTCGATTTTGAGCGAGCCCATGAGGCTTGCCAAGCGGCCCGTCGTGGCCCAATCCATGCCGTTTTCGATGCCGTGGAGCAGGCCGCCGCGAAAGGCGTCGCCGCAGCCCGTCGGGTCGACGACGCGCGCGGGCGCGACGGCCGGAATCTCCTCGCACCGGCCCGCGTGGTGAATATGGGCCCCGTTTTCGCCGTATGTGACCACGAGCGCGTCGACGTGGCTGGCGATTTCCTCGAGCGACCAGCCGGTCTTGTTGCTGACGAGCTTCGCTTCGTAGTCGTTGACCGCGACGTAATCGGCAAGTTCAATTGCGCGGCGCAGCGCTTCGCCGGTAAAGAGCGGCAGGCCTTGACCCGGATCGAAGATGAACGGCACGCCAGCCGCCGCGAGTTTTTCCGTGTGCTGGACCATGCCTTCGTAGCCGTCCGGCGCGACGATGGCAAGCGTAATGCCGGATGCTTCGTCCGCGCGGTTCAGATGCGACTGCATCATCGCGCCCGGGTGAAATGCCGTGATCTGGTTGTTGTCCAGATCGGTCGTGATCATCGCCTGCGCCGAATAGGTGTCGGGCACGACGAGGACGTGATCCTTCGCGAGGCCGAGATGGTCGAAGCGATCGAGATACGGTTTTGCATCCATCGAACCGAGCGTCGCCATGATTCGCGCGTCGCCGCCGAGCAGGTTCAGCGCGTATGCAATGTTGCCGGCGCATCCGCCGAACTCGCGGCGCATCGTCGGCACGAGAAAGCTGACGTTCAGGATGTGGACTTGCTCGGGCAGGATGTGGTCGCGAAACCGGCCCTTAAAGGTCATGATGTTGTCGTAGGCGAGCGAGCCGCAAATCAGCGTAGCCACGGCGAAGGTTCCTCTGGTCGGGATTGTTGGTAGCGGATGTAAAAGCGCCGCGCTCGTGGGCGCGGCGTCTTCGCGATGTGCGTGGCCGTTACTTGAGCGCAGCGAGCGCCGCGTCGTAGTTCGGCTCGTTCTTGATCTCGCTGACGAGTTCGGCGTGCAGCACCTTGTCGTCCTCGTCGAGCACGACGACGGCGCGCGCCGTCAGACCCGTGAGCGGGCCGCTCGTGACATCGACGCCGTACGCCTTCGCGAACTCGCGGCCGCGGAAGGTCGAGGCCGTGACGACGTTCTCGATGCCCTCGGTCGTGCAAAAGCGCGACGCGGCGAACGGCAGGTCGCCCGAGATCACGATGACGACCGTGTTCGTCAGGTTCGCTGCCGCTTGGTTGAACTTGCGCGTTGACGTCGCGCAAGTCGGGGTATCGAGGCTCGGCACGATGTTCAGCACTTTGCGCTTGCCGGCAAAGTCGGCGAGCGTCAACGGCTTGAGATCCTTGCCGACGAGCGAGAACTCGGGCGCGTTTTGGCCGGACGACGGAAAGGTGCCGCCGACTTCGATCGGATTGCCACCCAGCGTGACTTGACTCATGTTGTGCTCCGGAAATTCGTTTCGGGTTGTCGCGGATGCGAGGGAATGGGCGCGGCCAACCGGTGACGAGACGCGCCCGCGATTGCTACGGATAAAAGATCTGCACGCGAAAATTCGTGGCGACGGCATTGCCGCTATCGAGCCTCACGATCATCGTCTGCGTCGTGTGCGGCGGCAGGCCCGCCGCGATCGGCGTGCCCGGCGGCGCATAGTCTTGCGGCCAGAGCACACGGCGAATCGCGATCTCGTTCTTCTCGTCGAACAGCGTCAGCTCGATGGCAGGGTAGGCCAGTGCGATGTTATAGCGGTTGCGCAGCGGCACGCGCAGCTCGAGCCGATGTGGCCCGTCGATCTGGCGAAGATCGGACGCTTCCACTTGCAGGCCGTCGATGTCGCGCGGTGGCGAGATTTGGCAGCCGAGATACGTGCAGACTTCGGCGAAGAGCGACTGCGACGACGGCCAATAAACCATGACCGTTTCGCGGCGCCACCAGGTGAGTTGCGCGACGAGCAGCACGGCGAGCAGGATCGAAAGGAACGCGCCGACGGCCCGCAGCCACCCATAGCGCGGCGCACCGGCGCGGGGCTCTCGCGTCACCTCGAACGGACGCGAGCGCTCTTCAGCTTGTGCCGCCAATGGCGGCACACCGGCGGGGCGAGCGCTCGCGGGCGGGGGCATCAGCGGCTCCGCCGGCGGCACGGAAAAGCGCGGCTCTCGGGGTTCGCGCTCGGTACGCCACGTAGCGGCCGGCGCGTCGCCGAGCGAGAGCTTCGGTTCCTCGTCGCGTTCGTCGCCAGGTTTTGAATGCGAGTCAGACTCACTGGCTGCCGGTTCACGCTCGGCCGGAGCAGGCGACGCGGCCGGAGCAGGCGACGCGGCCGCAGCGGCTGAAACGGCCGCTGTGGGCGCAGCCGGGTTGGCTGCGGTGCCGGCCGTCGCCTGCATGCGCTCGGCATGGGCCGGCGTACCCATTGCGCTCGGGGCTCGTGCTTGATTCGGTTCCGTCGATACCGCCGGTTCCCTCGGGGTTCGCAAGGTTTGCGGCGCTTCCGGCCCGCTGGGTGCAGGCGGTGCTTTAGCCGTCGGCTCGGCCGCCAGCGGTGACGCGAGCGTCGGCTCGCGCAACTCGTCGGCCACGATGTCGGCGAACGTCGAGGGCGGTGGTTGGACCGTCGGCGCCGCTTGTTCGGCCGTAGCCTCGTCGCGAGCCTCGCGTTCGGCAGGCTGCGCCGTGAATGCGCGCGGCGCGCCGTTTATGCGATCGAGGGGCGCGGCCTGGGACGCCGTCGGTGCCGCGCTCGATGCCTGCTGCTGGCGGCCCTGATCGCGCGCGCCGAAGTCGATCGTCGACGCGGCGCTCGGGTCGAGCAGGTTCTGCAACGCATCGAACACTTGATTGCAGTTCCCGCAGCGGACGCGTCCGCGCGTACGGGCAAGCTGTGCGTCCTGTACGCGGAAGACTGTTTCGCAGTGAGGGCAGCGGGTGGCAAGGACCATAGTTGGCACGCGAACTGGCCGCGGTGGGCGCAGGATGGATCGATACGCTCTATTCTAAAGTTTTTCGCGGCAGCGCCCCGGTGCGCGGCCTGCGTGGCGCTCTACTGCTTCGGCTCGTCGCTTGCGGGACGTTTCGTTCCTGTCAGGCAGACCCAGCCGTCGAGTTCCCGCCAGATGCACATGGTAATCCACGGCGCATAGGCCGCCGCCACTTCGTCCGCTTGCCGAGCGAGCACGCCCGATAGCGCCAACCGCCCGCCCGGCTTCACCTTCGACGAGAGCATCGACGCCATGAGCTTCAGCGGATTCGACAGAATATTGGCAACGACGGTGTCGAACTCGGTTGCGGGGCAGGCTTCCGGTAGCGCATAGGTGACGTCGGCGCGATTGCGGGCGCTGTTGTGGCGCGCCGATTCGACGGCCTGCGGATCGATGTCGATGCCGAAGACGGGATCGGCGCCGCATTTCTTCGCGAGAATCGCGAGGATGCCCGATCCGCAGCCATAGTCGAGCACCGATTGCCCGGCCACCACCGATTGCTCGAGCCATTCCATGCAGAGGCGCGTGGTCGGGTGACTGCCCGTGCCGAAGGCAAGACCGGGGTCGAGCTCCAGAACGAGGGCGTCGGGATCCGGCGCATCGTGCCAAGAGGGCACGACCCAGACTCGCTTACCGATTGCAATGGGTTCGAACTGCGACTGCGTGAGGCGCACCCAATCGGCGTCGGCCACTTCGCGCACCTGGAACGGCGGCACCGCGGCCAAGCCCACCGCATTGGCAGCGGCGGCGGCGAGCACAGCCGGATCGTGCTCCTCGGCGACGAGCGCCAGCACGCGCGAGTGCTGCCAGGCCGTCCGCTCGGGGACGAGACCCGGTTCGCCGAAAAGCGGCTGCTCGTCGGGCGTATCGGCGTCGGCATCCTCGACCGACACCGACAGCGCACCCAGTTCGAGGAGCGCGTCGGAGAGTGCCTCGGCGCGGGCCCGATCGAGCTCGACGATCAGTTCCCGATAGCTACTCATCACGGCTCCCGTTGAATGTGGGCGTGGGGAGGTATTCCACCATCAGACTTCTTCCGGCGCCGCCTGCTGCTTCTCCGCGAGCCGGTTCTCGAGGTAGTGAATGCTCGTGCCGCCTTCCATGAAGCCGCCGTCGAGCATCAGCTCGCGGTGCAGGGGGATGTTCGTCTGAATGCCTTCGACGACCATCTCCGACAGCGCAATGCGCATGCGGCGAATCGCCTGCTCGCGCGTCGTGCCGTAAGCGATCAGCTTGCCGATCATCGAATCGTAGTTCGGCGGCACGAAATACCCATTGTACGCGTGCGAATCGACGCGGATGCCAGGCCCGCCCGGCACATGCCAGGAGGTGATGCGGCCCGGCGACGGCGTAAATTTGAACGGATCCTCCGCGTTGATCCGGCACTCGATCGCATGACCGCGGAAGACGATATCGCGCTGCCGGAAGCCGATTTTCTCGCCCGCGGCAATGCGGATCTGCTCCTGCACGATATCGACGCCCGTGATCAGTTCGGTCACCGGATGCTCGACCTGCACGCGCGTGTTCATTTCGATGAAGTAGAACTCGCCGTTCTCATACAGGAACTCGAACGTTCCCGCGCCGAGATAGCCCATCTTCTTGCAGGCGTCGGCGCATCGGTCGCCGATGCGATCGATGAGGCGGCGCGGGATGTTCGGCGCCGGCGCTTCTTCGATGATTTTCTGGTGGCGCCGCTGCATCGAGCAGTCGCGCTCGCCGAGCCAGACGGCGTTCTTGAACGAATCGGCGAGAACCTGGATCTCGACATGGCGCGGGTTCTCGAGGAACTTCTCCATGTAGACCTGCGGATTGCCGAACGCACGGCCCGCTTCCTCACGCGTCGTATTGACGGCATTGACGAGCGCCGCCTCGGTATGCACGACGCGCATGCCGCGCCCGCCGCCGCCGCCGGCCGCCTTGATGATGACGGGGTAGCCGATCGCGCGCGCGATCTTGATGATTTCTTTCGGATCGTCGGGCAGGGCGCCTTCCGAGCCGGGCACACAGGGCACGCCCGTCTTGATCATCGTCTGCTTGGCCGTGACCTTATCGCCCATCATGCGAATCGTCTCCGGGCGCGGGCCGATGAACGTGAAGCCCGATTGCTCGACGCGCTCGGCGAAATCGGCGTTTTCGGACAGAAAGCCGTAGCCCGGATGGATCGCTTCCGCGTCGGTGACTTCGGCCGCGCTGATGAGCGCCGGCATGTTCAGATAGCTCTGCGGCGACGGTGCCGGCCCGATGCAGACGGCCTCGTCGGCGAGCTTCACGTACTTCGCTTCCTTGTCGGCCACCGAATAGGCAACGACGGTCTTGATGCCGAGCTCGCGGCACGCGCGCTGAATGCGCAAGGCGATTTCGCCGCGATTGGCAATGAGTATTTTTTCAAACATGGCGATGATTCGTCTCTTCGTTGGGCGCCACGCGGCCCGCGCGGGATGCGGGCGGCAAGCGTTGCGGCGCGGGGCATTGAAGCCCGGTTGCCATGCGCGCCGAGCGCGAGGCTGGCTCGCGGATCAGCCGATGACGAACAGGGGCTGTCCGAATTCGACGGCCTGCCCATTGTCGACGAGGATTTCCTTGACGACGCCTGCCTTGTCCGACTCGATCTCGTTCAGCAGCTTCATTGCCTCGATGATGCAAAGCGTCTGGCCTTCCTTGACGGCGTCGCCGACTTGCACGAACGGATCGGCGCCGGGCGACGGCGCGCGATAGAAGGTTCCGACCATCGGCGAGGCGACGACGTGGCCTTGCGGAGCCGCCGGCGCGGCCGGTGCCGGTTGCGCGGCGCCCGCTTCGGCAGGGGCGGATGCCCCGGCTGGGGGAAGCGACCCCGACAGTTGAGGCGTGTAGGACGTGGACTGCTGTACGTAAACCGGCGGCGCATTCTTGACGATGCGGACTTTGCCCTCGCCCTCGGTGACTTCCAGCTCGGAGATGCCGGACTCGGAGACGAGGTCGATCAAAGTTTTCAGCTTACGTAGATCCATAGGGAATCCCCTTCAATGCGTGAGGCGACGGCCGCAGGGCCGTTGCCGAATTGGTGTTGTTGGTTCAGCTGCGCGGTTCGGACGCGAGCCTGTCGAGCGCGAACTCGAGCGCGTAGAGATAGCCCTTCCAGCCGAGGCCGCAGATGACGCCTTCGGCCACGTCGGAAAGGTAGGAGTGGTGCCTGAACGGCTCGCGGCGGTGCACGTTCGAGAGGTGGATTTCGACGAACGGAATGTCGACGCCCTTGAGCGCGTCGCGAATCGCAACGCTCGTATGCGTGTAGGCCGCCGGATTGATCACGATGAATGCGACGTTTTCCGCACGCGCGGCGTGAATGCGATCGACGAGCTGGCCTTCGTGGTTGCTCTGGAACGTCGCCAGTTCCACACCCGCCTGCTGCGCCCTGCGGCCAAGCGATTCGTCGATTTGCTGCAGCGTCACGTTCCCGTAAACACCAGGCTCGCGCGTGCCGAGCAGGTTCAAGTTGGGGCCGTGCAGTACGAGCAGTTTTGTCATGGTCGCTTGTGATTCTGTCGCTTCGGGTTGAGCGGAATTGCGCGCACTTTAGCGCCGTTTAACGAAATTTGTCCAGCAGAGGATGAAAAAACGACCGCCCATGTGCGTGCCTGCGGACCGGTTTCACCCACGGCATTCGCGAACCTCTCGCAACTTGATCTGATCATTGGCCCATCTTGCCCTAAGAGGCGCCTATGTCGCCGACTTCGGTCCAATGGCGTCGAGTGTATGCCGCAGATCCTCGGGTACGATTTCCCCTAATTTTGTCGACCGTACGGCGCCGTTCGCGTCAATTACCACGGTGAACGGTAGAGCACCCGCCGTATTGCCGAAGCTGCGCGCGAGGTCCGCGCCGCCGAATCCGCTGATGAATATCGGGTAATCGACGGGCACTTTGCGCAGGAACGACTCGACGTTCTGCTTGGAGTCGACGCCGATGCCGACAAACTGCACGCCCTTACCCGCGTACTGGCGGGACAAATCGGCGAGCGTCGGCATTTCCCGCACGCAAGGACCGCACCACGACGCCCAGAAGTTGACGACGAGGACGTGGCCCTTGTAGGCATCGAGCGCGCGCGGGTGGCCGGCGACATCGGTGAGCGGCGCCCGCCAAAGCGCCGCGACGGCGCCCGGCTGCGCCGGGGCGACGGCGGGCGTCGTCGCCGGTCCGTCGGAGGCCGGCGACGATGCGCCCGCGCTCGGCCCGCCGGCATGCAGCCAATAGGCCGCGCCGGCGCCAAGCGCGAGAACGGCGACGGCGGCAATGACCGAGGCGACGATCGAGGTCGGCTTCATGAGATGACGTTCAATTCGAGGGGGCGCGCACGTCGTCGGCATCGCCGACGGTGAGCAGCGCCTCCACCGTTTCGGTATTGGCGCGCTGCGTCCGGCCGCGCGCATCGGCACGAACGGCGCCGCGCAGGTCGTCGAGATCGTAAAGCGCGATATGCATACCGACCGGCTCCTCGTCGCGCGTCTCGCGCGATAGAAAACTGAGCGTTTCGACGGTGCCGCGGCCGCCGAAATGGCGCGTCTCGGACACGTCGTACTGCACATTCGCGTTGAGCAGATAGATGGCGACCTCCTTCGGATTGTCGCAAAACACCTGCAAGTGAATGTCCGAGTACTCGCCGGCCGTGCCGTTCAGCACGGCTCCCGTCAAATACGGGTTGAAGGCCGCGAGCCGCTTCATCCAGTCGAGCGCGATTTCGCGCAAACGGCGCAGCACGGCCGGCTGGCTGTCCGCCTGAAAAAGCGATTGGTACTCGCGGATTTCTTCCTCGATCTGGTCGTTGTCGGGCAGCCATTCGCCCGCCACGCGGCCTTGCCCCACGACCTGCCGTGCTGCTTTGCGCTTGGCGCTCGAGTAATCGAGCCCTTCTTCCGCGATCAGCCGGGCCGCGGCGATCGCGATTTCCTCCCGCACACGCTGCGGGTCGACGTGATATCTGCGAACCATCCACCAATCATACTAGATCGGCGACACCGGGCCTCGCGAGCGGAGACCCTCGGTTACAATAACCGCCTTTTCCGCAAGCAGCCCCTATGCACATCCACATCCTCGGTATCTGCGGCACGTTCATGGGCGGTCTTGCTGTGCTCGCGCGCGAGGCAGGACATACGGTGACGGGTTGCGACGCCGGCGTTTATCCGCCGATGAGCACGCAACTCGAAGCGCAGGGCATAGCGCTGATCGAGGGCTATGGCGCAGAACAGATCGACGCGCTCACACCCGATCTCTTCGTGATCGGCAATGTCGTCACGCGCGGCAATCCGCTGATGGAGGCGATCCTCGATCGCGGGCTGCCTTACGTGTCGGGCCCGCAGTGGCTCGGCGAGCACGTGCTCGCCGGCAAATGGGTGCTCGCGGTGGCCGGCACGCACGGCAAGACGACGACGAGCTCGATGCTCGCCTGGCTGCTCGAGGATGCGGGACTCGACCCCGGTTTCCTGATCGGCGGGGTGCCGCTGAACTTCGGCATCTCGGCGCGGCTCACCGATTCGAGTTTCTTCGTGATCGAAGCCGACGAATACGACACCGCGTTTTTCGACAAGCGTTCGAAATTCGTCCACTACCGGCCGCGCACGGCGATCCTCAACAATCTCGAGTACGACCACGCCGACATTTTTCCCGACCTGGCCGCGATCGAGACGCAGTTTCATCATCTCGTGCGCACGGTGCCGCGCGTCGGGCGCCTCGTCGTCAACGGTCGGGAGGCGGCGCTCGAGCGTGTGCTCGCGCGCGGCGTCTGGAGCGAGGTCGAGCGCTTCGGCGTCGACGGCGGTTGGCTCGCGGCGCCTGTCGCCGAGGGGCAGGCCGTGGACGAACAGTTCGCTCTTTACTGGCAGGGCGAGCGTGTCGGCGCGGTCGACTGGCAGGTGCAAGGCGAGCATAACCGCCTCAACGCATTGGCGGCGATCGCGGCGGCACGTCATGTCGGCGTGCCGGCCGCGCAGGCCGCGCGCTCGCTCACATCGTTTCGCAACGTCAAGCGGCGCATGGAAGTGCGCGGCAGCGTCGACGGGGTCACCGTCTATGACGACTTTGCCCACCATCCGACCGCCATCGAGACGACGATCGCGGGCTTGCGGACACGCATCGGCAAGCACGCGCGCATCGTCGCCGTCCTCGAGCCGCGCTCGAACACGATGAAACTCGGCGTTATGAAGGCGCAGTTGCCGGCGAGCCTCGCGGATGCCGATCTGGTGTTCGGTTATGGCGCGCCGAGCGGGCGCGACGCGCTGGGCTGGAATCTCGGCGAGGCGCTCGCGCCGCTCGGTGCGAAGGCGCGGGCATTCGACGATCTTGGCGCACTCGTCGCGGCCGTCGTCGCGGCGGCGCGCGCCGGCGATCATCTGCTCGTGATGAGCAACGGCGGATTCGGCGGCGTCCATCAGAAGCTGCTCGACGCGCTCGCGGCGCGCTCGGGAGCGAACGCCGATTCGGATGCCGCGGCAACAGGAAGCGCGGACGCCGGCGCGACGCGCGCGGCCCCGGGCGAACGAGGCGTCGCGTGATCGTCTATCTGCACGGTTTCCGCTCGTCGCCCAATTCGTTCAAGGCGCAGCTCGTCGCGGCGCGGCTGGCCGAGCTCGGCCTTGAGCAGGCGCTGTGCTGCCCGACTCTGCCCGTCTCGCCGCTCGCGGCAATCGCGCTCGTCGAGGCTGAAGTGGAGGCTGCGCTGCGAGTGAACGCGCCTGCCCACGCGGCGGCGAACGACGGCTACGCGCGCGTCGTGACCGTGATCGGCAGCTCGCTCGGCGGTTATCTCGCCACTTATCTCGCCGAGAAACACGGGTGGCGCGCGGTGTTGCTGAACCCGGCCGTGCTGCCGCAACGCGATCTTTCGGCTTATCTCGGCGAGCAGCCGCTTTGGCACGGCGGCGGCAGCATCGTCGTGACGCCGCGCCATCTCGACGAGTTGCGGATGCTCGGCGTCGCGTCGGTGACGCGGCCCGAACGCTATTATCTGATCGCCTGCACCGGCGACGAGGTGCTCGACTATCGCGAAATGCTCGCGCACTACCCCGGTGTCAAGACGAAGCTGATCGACGGTGGCGATCATGCGATCAGCGACTTCGCCGAGCATGTCGACGACGTGCTCGCCTTTTGCGGCGTGAGACGCCCGGGCGCGGCTGATCTGCCGCGCCGCGCTTAGCGAATACCCGATCTCCATCGGGCGCACGGATTGCGCGACACACGTCCGGAGCGGCGGGCGACAAGCTTTCTAGCGGGAATATCGAGTGAACGTATTTTTTGAGGAATCGGGCAGTTTGAAGGCGGGCAACGTATTGTCGCGGCAAGGCGAAGCGTTGCAGGTGGAGCTGCCGGGCGGCCGGCGGGCGAAGGTCCGCTCGAAGGACGTCCTGATCGAATTCGGCGAGCCCGGCGCGGCTGACCTCATGCAGCGGGCCGAGGCGGCCGCGCACGATATCGACCTCGACTTTTTGTGGGAGTGCGCGCCGCAGGAAGAGTTCGCGTTCGGCTCGCTCGCCGATGAGTACTTCGGCGCGACGGCGGGGCCTGTCGAGCGCGCGGCGCTGGTCTTGCGCATGCAGGGCGCGCCCGTCTACTTCCGGCGCAAGGGCCGCGGCCAATATCAGCGTGCGCCCGAAGAGCAGCTCAAGATGGCGCTCGCGGCGCTCGAGCGCAAGCGTCAGCAGGCGCTCGTTCAGGCCGGCTACGAAGAGGAGCTGAAGGCGGGGCGGCTGCCCGACGCATTCAAGGGCAAGGCGCTCGCGTTGCTCACGAAGCCGGACAAGAACTCGATCGAATACAAGGCGCTCGAAGCGGCCGCCGCCGCGCGCGGCGTTTCGCCGCCGCGGCTCATGCTCGACTGCGGCGGCATCCCCTCGGCGCGCGCGCTGCACGAAGCGCGCTTTTTATCCGAGTACTTCCCGCACGGCACCGCCTTTCCGAGCGTCACGCCGAACCCTTTGCCCGACGATTTGCCGAGCGCGCAGGTCGAAGCCTTCTCGATCGACGACATCACGACGACCGAGATCGACGACGCATTCTCGGTCGAGCTGCTCGCGGACTCCCGCGTGCGCGTCGGCGTGCACATCGCGGCGCCGGCGCTCGGCATCGAGCGCGGAGACGCCATCGATGCGATCGCGCGCGCGCGGCTCTCGACGGTCTACATGCCCGGCGACAAGATCACAATGCTGCCGGACGAGGTCGTCGAGGCGTTTACGTTGAAGGAGGGCGGCCTGCGGCCGGCGCTCTCGCTTTACATCATCGTCGACAGAGCGACGCAGGAGATCGTCGCGAGCGAAACGCGCGCCGAACGCGTCTTCGTCAAGAACAATCTTCGTCACAACACGCTCGACGCGCTCGTGACGGAAGAGGCGCTCGCCGCCGGCACGGGCGACTACCCGCACAAGGACGACATCGCGATACTGTGGCCGCTCGCGCGTGCGCTCTTCGAAAAGCGTCAGGCCGTGCGCGCGAGCTATGGCCTCAGGCGCGAGGTACCGGGCAACACGGACTTCAATTTCTACGTCGAAGGCGAGCATGTGACGATCACGCCGCGGCGGCGCGGCTCGCCGCTCGACCTGATCGTCGCCGAGCTGGCGATTCTCGCGAACTCGACGTGGGGCGCGTTGCTGCACGACCACGGCGTGCCGGGTGTCTACCGGACGCAGCGGACCTTCGCGGCCGCGGGGCCGAAGCGCACGCGAATGCAGACGACGGCCGCGCCCCACGAGGGGCTCGGCGTTGCGCAATACGCCTGGAGTACGTCGCCGTTGCGCCGATACGTCGACCTCGTGAACCAGTGGCAACTGCTCGCCTGCGTGCAGCACGGCGTCGCGGCCAAGCTCGTGGCCCCGTTCAAGCCGAAAGACGCCGATCTTTTCGCTGTGGTGCAGGGCTTCGACGATACGTACACCGCCTACGCCGACCACCAGCGGCGCATGGAGTACTTCTGGTGCCTGCGCTGGATCACGCAGGAAGGCAAGAAGGAAGTCGTCGCCTCCGTCGTGAAAGGCGATCTCGTGCGGCTGGAAGACGTGCCGTTGTTGCTGCACGTGCCGGGCTTGGGCGTCCATGCGCGCGGCACGCGCCTGCTGCTCGAAGTGATGTCCGTCGATGAGCTGACGGTCGAAGCATCCGTGCGGCCGATTCGCGTGCTGGATGCGCCCGGGATGCCGGTCGGTTTGCCGGCTGAAGAGGAAGACGAGGAAGTCGAGACGCTTGCCGAGGCCGCCGACGCCTCCGCCGAAAGCGAAGAAGAGGCGCGCGCCGAAACGAGCGGCGAGGCGGCCGCCGGTGATGGCGGCGATTCGCAATCGAGCGGCGAAACTTCGAGCGGCGAAACTTCGAGCGGCGAAACTTCGAGCGGCGAAACTTCGAGCGGCGATGCGCCCTCCGGTGGGCACCCGCTCGATGGAGCAAACCGAGCCGCACATATTACGGACTGAGCGATGGGACCGATTGACACTACGAGCGCGATTCCAGAAATAGCGCCGGCAACGGCTGGCCGCGACCTTTATGCGGTCGTCGGCAATCCGATTGCACACAGCAAGTCACCGTTCATTCACGCGCGCTTCGCGGAGCAAACGGGCGAGCCCGTCGAGTACCGCCATTTGCTTGCGCCGCGCGACCGTTTCGCGGAAACGGTGCGTCTGTTCGTCGCCGCGGGCGGACTCGGGCTCAACGTGACGGTACCGTTCAAGCTCGAAGCCCATGCGCTCGCGAACAGCCTCTCCGCGCGCGCGGCCGCGGCGGGAGCCGTCAACACGCTGCGCTTCGATGGCGAGCGCATTTACGGCGACAACACCGACGGCGTGGGTCTCGTGCGCGATATCGAGGCGAATCTCGGCATGCCGCTGGCCGATACTCGCATTCTGCTGCTCGGCGCGGGCGGGGCGGCACGCGGCGTCGTGCTGCCGATCCTGGAGCGCAAGCCGCGCTCGCTCACGATCGTCAACCGCACGGCGGAGAAGGCCGAGGCGCTCGTCGCACAGTTTGCCGCGCCGGCGCACGAAGCCGGCGCCGCGCTCACCGGGGGCGGGGCCGGTCTCGTTGGATCGAGCCCCTACGACCTGATCGTCAACGCGACGGCGGGCAGCCTCGACGCGGCGCTGCCCGAGTGCGACGCGCGCGCGTTCGGCCGCGGCACGCTGGCCTACGACATGATGTACGGCGCGCAGCCGACCGTCTTCATGCAGCATGCGAAATCGCTCGGCGCGCGCGCCGCGGACGGACTCGGCATGCTCGTCGAGCAGGCTGCCGAGTCGTTCTTCGTCTGGCGCGCGGTCAGACCGGCGAGCGCGCCGGTGCTTGCCGAACTGCGTACGATGCTCGCCAGGCAGTCATGACGGGCGCACGCCGCGCAAGCAGAGCCGGTCTCGCGAGATGGACCGCTTATGCGGTATCGGTCTGCGCGATCGCGTGGATCGCGACGCAGGCCTACTACTTTGCGCAGATCGCGATATGGACGATCGTGAATCCGCGATCGACGGCCTTCATGCGCGCCGACGCATGGCGGCTTGCGCAGGATCGCCCCGATCTGTCGATCCAACATCAATGGGTGCCCTACGAACGCATTTCGCGCAACCTGAAACGCGCGATCATCGCTTCCGAGGATGCCAACTTCGTCAACAACAACGGCTACGAGACCGACGCGATCCTGCAGGCGTGGGAGAAAAACAAATCGCGCGGCAAGATCGTCGCGGGCGGCTCGACGATCAGCCAGCAGCTCGCCCGCAATCTGTTTCTTTCGCGCGAAAAGAGCTACGTCCGCAAAGGGCAGGAGCTCATCATCACCTGGATGCTCGAAACGCTGATGGACAAGCAGCGCATCTTCGAGATCTATTTGAATTCGGTCGAATGGGGCAACGGCGTCTATGGCGCCGAAGCGGCGGCGCGGTACTACTATCGGGTGTCCGCGAACCAGCTTTCCGGCTGGCAGGCGGCGCGCCTCGCCGTCATGCTGCCGAGGCCGAAGTACTTCGACGAGCATCGGGGCTCGGGCTACCTCGCGCAGCGCGCGGCCGTCATCGCCAGGCGCATGGGCGCGGCGGAAGTGCCGCGCTAGCCTCCACCGGCCGCGTCGCTGGTCTGCTCTTCAGCTCTGCAGCGCCTTGGCAACTAGCACCTAGCACTTCAGTCAGTTCCCTTCCCAATACTCGATCGACGCGTCCTGGCGCGAGACGAAGCGAAAGGGCGTCGGCCGCTCTCCGGGCGCGCCCGGAAATTCAGCCAGCACCCCGAACTTGCCCGAATCCGGATACTCGGCGATTTCGGGCGTCATCTTCGTGCTCACCGCGAGGTACTTGAGCTCGACGGTCCCCGTGTTGACGATCTGATGCGCGAGTTCGGCGCCACCGGGCGGACACGCGATGACGTCGCCCGCGCGGATCGAGTACGTCTCGGTTCCGATGCGCACTTCCCCGGCACCTTCGAGCACGAAGAACATTTCCTCGTTGATCCGATGGTTGTGAAAGGGAAACGCCCGCCTGCCGGGCGGAACGGCCGTGACGTTGTAGCCGAGCTTTTGTGCGCCCACGCGCGGCCCGATCATGCCCATTCGTACGTCGCCGTAGCGGTCGTTCATCGATTCCGGCGGCGCGAACGCGGATGGGCGAGGCTGCAGTTCGACATCGGCAATATTGACGATTGGGTTCATCGTTTCTGGACTCCTGAAAGACGGCGGGAAAAAGGGGCCGCGATGCGGGACGTGCTGCGTGCCGAACCGACTCGTCCGAACCCGCAGCGGCGGCCCCATTTCATTCGGCATTGGCCCGCGGGGTTGCCGAACGGCTTTAAGCGCCACTTGCACTGACTATATAAGAGCTGCGGTTGCACGGACAGAAAATAAGACGAATGCCAACGAGGCCAACGCGCGTGCCTTCGCCCGTTGCGGCCTGATCCTGACCGTCGGCCCACTCACGTTGAAATCCCAAAATATGGGCGCGTCACTCATATGTTGAACAGCGGCCGAAAGAGCGCCTACAATCCAGCGAAACGGCAGTGGCTCAGCGCCATGCGATCCCTGCCACGACGACAGTGCGGAGCGCAAACGACGCTTGCACGCCAAGGAGACGCCTTCATGAACGCCACGGATCAAGCTGCCGACGCACCGGATGAGAGCGAGCCGTCGGTCGACGCCACGCTTGCGGCTGCTTTGCGTGCCGCGTCGGATGCGGCCGAGATCAATGTCTCGGGTACGCCGCTCGATATCGCCGGCCAGCAGGCGGGCACGCAGACCCTGCTGCGCGGCCTCGCGATTCTGGAAGCCGCGGCAGCCAACGCGCACGATATGCGGGCGTTCGCGGCGGTGCTCGGCACGACGCGCAGCACGACGCACCGGCTCGTCAACAGCCTCGTCCAGGCGCGCTATCTACGTCAGACGCCGAACGGCTATTTGCTCGGGCCGAAGCTGATCGAGCTGGGCACGATCGCGCTCGAGCAGATGCCGCTCACCAAGGTGGCGCGTCCGCACCTCGAGCGGCTCGCGCAAGCGACGCTCGATACGATCCATCTCGGCGTGCGCGATGGCGATGACGTGCTTTACATCGACAAGATTCCCGGCCAGCGCGGCCTCGAGATGCGCTCGCGCATCGGTCACCGGATGCCGCTCGCTTCGACGGGTATCGGCAAGGCAATGATGATCGACTTGAAGCCTGAAGAATGGGAGACGCTTTTCGACGCGTCGCGCCGTGCGCTGGCGGCTGTCACGTTCAAGCCTGATACGCGCCCCGACAAGCCTGTTTTCCTGCACCGGATGGTGCGCTATGCGGCCGGCGGATTCACCTTCGATCTCGAGGAGAACGAAGCGTCGATCCGTTGTGTGGCCGCGCCCGTGCGTGATGCGTCAGGGGCGATCGTCGCCGCCGTCTCGGTGGCGAGCACGATTCCTTATATGCCGCTCGAGCGGATGGAAGAACTCGTGCCCGTCGTCCAGCGCGAAGCGCGCGGTATTTCGGAGGAGCTTGGGTGGGCCACCCCACAAAACGGACGGCGGATCAAGCGATGAGCGTATCGGAGAAGCGATTGACCGAGCCGGCGCTGATCGGCCTCGACTGGGGGACGACATCGCTCAGAGCGTATCTCTTCGATGCGACGGGCCAAGTCCTCGCGACGCGCGCGTCCGGTGCCGGCATCATGAATCTGCCGCACCCCGGCGGCTTCGACGCCGCCTTCGACGCGGCTTGCGGCGATTGGCTCGACGAAGCGCCCGAGCTGCCCGCGATTGCCGCGGGCATGGTCGGCAGCGCGCAGGGTTGGCGCGAAGCGCCCTATGTCGATACGCCGGCCGCGGCTGACGCGCTCGTCGCCGGACTCGTGCGCGTGACGACGGCGCGCGGCACGGTGCTCAATATCGTGCCTGGCGTCATCGAGCGCGGCGAGCTGCCGAACGTGATGCGCGGCGAGGAAACGCAGATCGTCGGCGCCCTGGCCGGCGATCCGGCGCTCGGCGCGAACGGGCGGGCCGTGCTCGTCGGGCTGCCGGGCACGCACGCCAAGTGGGCCATCGTTCAGGGCGAGCGCATCGAGGCGTTCCATACGTTCATGACCGGCGAGCTTTTCGCGGCGCTACGTAACCACACGATTCTGGGCCGGACGATGGCCGAGCCGGCGCAGCCCGATACCGAAGCGTTCCTGCGCGGCGTGACGGTAGCGAAGAATGCCGATCGGGCGGGCCTGCTCGCGACGATTTTCAGCACGCGCACGCTGGGCCTCACGGCGCAGTTGCAGGCCGAGCAGCAGCCCGACTACCTGTCGGGGCTCCTGATCGGCCACGAGCTTTCCGGCGTACAGGCGCTGCTCGCCGAGCGTGGCGAGACGCTCGCGAGCGAGGCGCTAAGGCTCATCGGCGAACCGTCGTTGTGCGAGCGCTATCGCCTCGCGCTTGCCGAGTTCGGCTGCGCGAGCGCGACGATCGTCGAAGCGGCGGCCGAGCGCGGCCTTTGGCGCATCGCGATGCAGGCGCGGCTCGTCGCCGCAGCCACGACGCAAACAACGTAAGCAACTTGAGCACCGTAAGCAACGCAAGCGAAGACATCGATGGGATCCGCCAACATGGCCACGACTGATCGACAAACCGACATCGACCTCCCCGCGCCGTACCGGCCGCATCCCGGTTTCGTCGCCGCTTTTTCCGCATGCCCGCTGATCGCGATACTGCGCGGCGTGACGCCGGCTGAGGTCGCGGCGCACGGGCAGGCGCTTTACGACGCTGGTTTTCGCCTGATCGAAGTGCCGCTCAACTCGCCGCAGCCGTTTGCGAGCATCGCGGCGCTGCGCGGCGTCTTGCCCGATGACGTGATCGTCGGTGCCGGCACGGTGTTGCGGCCTGAGTTCGTCGACGATGTCGCGGGCGCGGGCGGCGAGCTCATCGTCATGCCTCATGCCGATGCCGCCGTCATTCGGGCCGCGAAAGCGCGCGGGCTTGCCTGCACGCCTGGCGTCGCGACGCCGACCGAAGCGTTCGCCGCGCTCGTTGCGGGCGCGGACGCGCTCAAGATGTTTCCGGCCGAGCAGCTCGGCACGCATGTCGTGAAGGCATGGCGCGCGGTGACGCCGAAGCGAGTGCCGCTCGTGCCCGTCGGGGGCATCACGCCTGACAACATGGCGCCGTTCCTCGCGGCTGGCGCCGACGGTTTCGGCCTTGGCTCGGCGCTCTATCGCCCGGGACAGGACGCCGACGTGACGGCGAAGAACGCGCGCGCGTTCATCGACGGCTTGCGCACGGCGCGCGCGGAGTCGACGTAATGGGCAGGCTGGCGGGCAAGGTCGCGTTGATTACGGGTGCCGGGCGCGGCATCGGGGCCGCGATCGCGCATGCGTTTGCCCGCGAGGGCGCGGCCGTCGTGCTGGCCGAGCTCGATGCCGAAACGGCCGGCCAGACGGCTGCCGCCATCGAGCGCGAGACGCCCGGCGCGCGAACGCTCGCCGTGCGGACCGATGTGACCGACGCGGCTTCAGTGCGCGAAGCCGTCGCCGCCGCCGAGCGCACCTTCGGCCCGCTCGACGTGCTCGTCAACAACGCCGGCATCAACGTCTTTTGCGATCCGCTGACGATGACCGACGAAGACTGGCGGCGCTGTTTCGCGGTGGATCTGGACGGTGTCTGGAACGGGTGTCGGGCCGTGCTGCCGGGCATGGTCGAACGCGGGCGCGGCAGCATCGTGAACATTGCCTCGACGCATTCTTTCAAGATCATCCCGGGCTGCTTTCCGTATCCGATCGCGAAGCACGGCGTGATCGGCCTCACTCGTGCGCTCGGGATCGAATATGCGGCGCGGCAGGTGCGCGTCAATGCGATCGCGCCCGGCTACATCGAAACGCAACTGACGCGGGATTGGTGGGATGCGCAGCCCGACGCGGAGGCGGCGCGCCGCGCGACGCTCGACCTGCAGCCGATGAAGCGGATCGGGCAGCCCGAGGAAGTGGCGATGACGGCGGTGTTCCTCGCGTCCGACGAGGCGCCGTTCATCAACGCGAGTTGCATCACCGTCGATGGAGGCCGCTCGGCGCTGTACCACGATTGAGAGTGGAGCGCCGCCGATGCTCGAACGATCGAGGAGCGATCGACAAACGAGCGAGGCAATCGGAAGACGACGAGCAAGACGACAAGAGTCTCAATTCGGATGACGCACTGGCCGCGTGAGCCATCCGACACAAACAAGATGCGGCCCACACCTTCAATTAGCAGGAGACATGCACATGAAGCGCAGAATGATCCTCACGCTGGCAGCCGTTGCGGCGGGTACGATGCTCGCGGGCGCACCGGCCGCGCAGGCGGCGGACCAGGTCAAGATCGGCTTCCTCGTCAAGCAGCCGGAAGAGCCCTGGTTCCAGGACGAGTGGAAGTTTGCCGAGCAGGCCGCCAAGAAGGACGGGTTCACGCTCGTCAAGATCGGCGCGCCCTCGGGCGAGAAAGTGATGAGCGCGATCGACAACCTGGCCGCCCAACAGGCGCAGGGCTTCATCATCTGCACGCCGGACGTGAAGCTCGGGCCCGGCATCGTCGCAAAGGCGAAGGCCGACAAGCTCAAGATGATGACCGTGGACGATCGTCTCGTCGACGGCTCGGGCAAGCCGATCGAATCGGTGCCGCATATGGGCATTTCGGCCTACAACATCGGCCAGCAAGTGGGTGATGCGATCGCCGCCGAGATCAAGAAGCGTGGCTGGGATATGAAGGATGTCGGCGCGATCGACGTCACATACGAACAGCTGCCGACGGCCCACGACCGTACGACGGGCGCCACCGACGCACTCCTGAAGGCGGGCTTCCCCGCGGCGAACATCATCAAGGCGCCGCAAGCCAAGACCGATACGGAGAACGCGTTCAACGCGGCCAACATCGCGCTGACGAAGAACCCGCAATTCAAGCATTGGGTGGCCTATGCGCTGAACGACGAAGGCGTGCTCGGCGCCGTGCGCGCGGCGGAAGGCCGTGGCTTCAAGGCCGACAACATGATCGGCGTCGGCATCGGCGGCTCGGATTCGGCTCTGAACGAGTTCAAGAAGCCGAATCCGACGGGCTTCTTCGGCACGGTGATCATCAGTCCGAAGCGTCACGGCGAAGAAACGTCCGACTTGATGTATGCATGGATTACCCAAGGCAAGGAGCCCCCGAAGCTCACGCTGACGACGGGCATGCTGGCCACGCGTGACAACGTCAATGAAGTGCGCGAGAAGATGGGTCTCGCTTCGAAGTAACAGGCGCGGCCGAACCGGGCCGGCCGCCGGCGCGCCTCATGAGAGAAAGAGGCGCGCCCGCGCAACCGGCGCGGACGTTTCATTCAGTGCAAGGTGAAGCAACATGTCAGCAACGCTGCGTTTTGACAACATCGGCAAGGTCTTTCCGGGCGTGCGCGCGCTCGACGGTGTTTCGTTCGACGTGAACGCCGGCGAAGTGCACGGCCTCATGGGCGAGAACGGCGCGGGCAAATCGACGCTGCTCAAGGTGCTCGGCGGCGAGTACCAGCCGGATTCGGGCCGCGTCATGATCGACGGCAAGGAAGTGCGGTTTTCGAGCGCCGCCGCTTCGATCGCGGCCGGCATTGCCGTCATCCATCAGGAACTGCAATACGTGCCCGATCTCACGGTGGCGGAGAATCTGCTGCTCGGTCGCCTGCCGAACGCGCTCGGCTGGGTCGACAAGCGCGGCGCGCAGCGCTTCGTGCGCGAGCGGCTCGCGGCGATGGGCGTCGACCTCGATCCGAACGCCAAGCTCGGGCGCCTTTCGATCGCGCAGAGGCAGATGGTGGAGATCTGCAAGGCGCTTTTGCGCAACGCGCGCGTCATCGCGCTCGACGAGCCAACGAGCTCGCTTTCGCATCGCGAGACCGAAGTGCTGTTCAAGCTCGTGCGCGATCTGAAGGTCGACGGCCGCGCGCTAATCTACATCTCGCACCGGATGGACGAGATTTACGAGCTCTGCGATTCGTGCACGATCTTTCGCGACGGCCGCAAGGTGGCGTCGCACCACTCGCTCCATGAGGTGCCGCGCGAAACGCTCGTCTCGGAGATGGTCGGGCGCGAGATCACGGATATCTACGACTATCGGCCGCGCGAACACGGCGCGGTTCGTCTGGCTGTCGACGGCATCGAGGGGCGCGGTCTGTCCGCGCCGGTGAGCTTCGAGGTTCACGCGGGCGAAATTCTCGGCTTTTTCGGGCTCGTCGGCGCCGGGCGCAGCGAGCTCATGCGCCTAGTCTACGGCGCGGAGAAAAAACGCGGTGGACGGCTTTCGCTCGACGGGCGGGCCATCAGCGTGAAGAGCCCCGGGCAGGCGATTCGCCAGGGCATCGTGCTGTGCCCCGAGGACCGCAAGGAGGAGGGCATCGTCGCGCTGGCGTCGGTGGCCGAGAACATCAACATCAGCTGCCGCCGTCACGATTTGCGCGCCGGACTCTTTCTCGATCGCGCGAAGGAGGCCGAGACGGCGGACCGTTTCATCAAGCTGCTCAAGATCAAGACGCCGCACCGCAAGCAGCGGATCCGTCTGCTCTCGGGCGGCAACCAGCAAAAGGCGATCCTGTCGCGCTGGCTCGCGGAACCGGACCTCAAGGTCGTGATTCTCGACGAGCCGACGCGCGGCATCGACGTCGGCGCCAAGCACGAGATCTACAACGTGATCTACGAGCTCGCCGAACGCGGCTGCGCCGTCGTGATGATCTCGTCGGAGCTGCCGGAAGTGCTCGGCGTATCGGACCGCATCGTCGTCATGCGCGAAGGCCGCATCTCGGGAGAAGTGGTGCGCGAGAAAGCGAGCGAAGCGGCGCTTTTGAGCCTCGCGCTGCCGCAAGGCACGCGCTCAGAACAAGAGGTGCCGCGCGAAGCCGCGTGACGAGCCGGCTCACGCGCGCCGCCGTGAAGGTGGCGCGCAGTGCGCAAGAGGGTGTGGACAGAATAGGAGCCCGTGAATACGGGTCGAAGGAGCGACGAAATGCAAGCAAGAGAAAACCTGGCGACCTCGGCGGCGAAGCACGCCGCCGACGCGCTGATTCCCCAGCCGAGCGATCGGCAGAAATGGTGGCAGCAGATCACCGAATACAGCCTCATCCTTATCTTCGCCGTGATGTTCATCACGACGTCGCTGACGGTCGATCACTTCTTCTCGATCGAGAACATGCTCGGCCTCGCGCTATCGATCTCGCAGATCGGCATGGTTGCCTGCACCATGATGTTCTGCCTGGCATCGCGCGACTTCGACCTCTCGGTCGGCTCGACGGTCGCGTTCGCGGGCGTGCTCTGCGCGATGGTCCTCAATGCGACGAATAACACGTTTCTCGCGATCGTCGCGGCCGTCGCCGCCGGCTCGGTGATCGGTTTCGTCAATGGCGCCGTCATCGCCTATCTGCGCATCAACGCGCTGATCACGACGCTGGCGACGATGGAGATCGTGCGCGGGCTCGGCTTCATCGTCTCGCACGGCCAGGCCGTCGGCGTCTCGTCCGACACGTTCATCGCAATGGGCGGGCTGACGCTCGCGGGCGTGTCGCTGCCGATCTGGGTCACGCTCGTCTGCTTCATCGTGTTCGGCGTGATGCTCAACCAGACCGTCTACGGTCGCAATACGCTCGCGATCGGCGGCAACCCGGAAGCCTCGCGGCTCGCCGGCATCAACGTCGAGCGCACGCGCGTCATCATCTTCCTCGTTCAGGGTGCCGTGACGGCGCTCGCGGGCGTGATCCTCGCATCGCGCATCACGTCGGGGCAGCCCAATGCGGCCGAGGGCTTCGAGCTCAATGTGATCTCGGCCTGCGTGCTGGGCGGCGTCTCGCTGCTCGGCGGCCGCGCGACCATTTCGGGTGTCGTGATCGGCGTGCTCATCATGGGCACCGTCGAGAACGTGATGAACCTGCTCAACATCGACGCGTTCTATCAATACCTCGTGCGCGGCGCGATCCTGCTCGCCGCCGTGTTGCTCGACCAGTTGAAGAACCGCGGCTCACGCGATTGAGCGTGAGCGCGGCCGTCTCAGTGTAGAAGGAGACTCTCGATCATGGCGCTACCCGATCATCCCGAGCCCGGGCCTTACGCGAGCTACCCGAGCCTCGTCGACCGTACGGTGTTCATCACCGGCGGCGCGACCGGCATCGGCGCCTCGTTCGTCGCGCATTTCGCGCAGCAGGGCGCCCGCGTCGCGTTTTGCGACATCGATACGTCGTCGGGCGAAGCGCTCGCCGACGCGCTCGGCGAGGCGCACGCGAAGCCGCTTTTCCTCTCGTGCGATATCACGGACATCGGCGCGTTGAAAGGCGCCATCGCCGATGCGAGAAGCGCGTTCGGCCCGATTGCCGTGCTCGTCAACAACGCGGCGAACGACCGGCGGCATTCGATCGCCGAGGTCACGCCCGAATCGTTCGATGCCGGCATTGCCGTCAATCTGCGCCATCAATTCTTTGCGGCGCAGGCCGTCGCCGACGACATGAAAGCGCGCGGCGGGGGTTCGATCATCAATCTCGGCTCGATCAGCTGGATGCTGAAACAAGGCGGCATGCCCGTCTATCTGACGGCGAAGGCGGCGGTCGCCGGACTGACGCACGCGCTTGCGCGTGACCTCGGCCCCTTCGGCATTCGCGTGAATACGCTCGTGCCCGGCTGGGTCATGACCGAAAAGCAGCGCCGGCTCTGGCTCGACGAAGCCGGGCTGAAAGCGCTGAAAGCGGGGCAATGCCTCGACGGCGAGCTGATGCCCGAGGACCTCGCGCGGATGGCGCTTTTCCTCGCGGCCGACGACAGCCGCATGGTGACGGCGCAGGATTTCATCGTCGATGGGGGCTGGGCATGACGGCGCGCGAGCAAGAACGCGGAAGCGCGCGTACTTTGCGCGCGACGCTCGCCGTCGACACGAAATGCGTGCTCGGCGAGGGCGCGACCTGGTGCGAGCGCAGCGGGCGGCTCTATTGGGTCGATATCGAAGGCGCGCAACTGTGGCGCTTCGATCCGGCGACGGGCGAGCGTTCTTCGTGGCGCATGCCCGAGCGGCTAGCCACATTCGCATTGACCGCCGATCCGCGGGTGCTGCTGCTCGGTCTTGCCTCGCAACTCGCTTTTTTCGATCTGACGACGGGCGAAATCACCCCAATCGCCAAGGTGGAACCCAATCTGAATACGCGCGTCAACGACGGGCGCTGTGACCGTCAGGGGCGCTTCGTGTTCGGCACGAAGGACGAAGCGGACAAGCCCCAACCGATCGGCGGTTTTTATCGGCTCAACCGCGATTTGTCTGTCGAAAGGCTGCCGTTGCCGGCGCCCGCGATCTCCAACAGCATCGCATTCAGTCCCGATGGCTCGAGGATGTACTTTTGCGATTCGCCTACGCGCGAGATCCTCTCCTGCGACTACGGCGCCGACGGCCATATCGGCCAGCCGCGCGTCTTCGTACGGCTCGCGGATGCCGACGGCGAGCCGGACGGATCGACCATCGATACCGAAGGCGGGCTCTGGAATGCGCAATGGGGAGCGGGGCGCGTGGTTCGCTACGACGCGCAGGGCAGTGAAACCGAGCGGGTGCTCGTGCCGGCTCGGCAGCCGAGCTGCGTCGCGCTCGGCGGTGCACGACTCGGCACGCTTTACGTGACGACGGCGCGCGTCGGGCTCGACGCGGCGACGCTCGCCACCGAGCGTTCGTCGGGCGGCGTGTTCGCGGCGACGGTCGCGCGCCGCGGGTTGCCGGAGCCGGTGTTCGTCGGCGTGCGCCGATCCTAGCGAGCGGTTACGTCGTCGCACTAATTCAGCAACGAGCGGAACCGACCAATAAATAAAGAGACAAAGGCGGGAAGCAGTGCCGCCTTTCGCAGACCAATCGGGGGTCGCCGGTAACGCGCCGAGGGCCTCCCGCCTCCATACGCAAACAGACCCTGGGAGCGAACGATGACCGCAGCGGATACCGACGGCACGACCGCCACGGCGCCAGCCGCATCGACTAGCGTACCCACCTCTGCGAGGGGCGCGACGCCTTCCGCCGCGCGCCGCGCCAAGCTGGCGGCGATCGCGCAGCCCGTGCGGCCGGGGCCCAGCACCTCGGCGATGGCGCGCGGTCTCGGCAAAGCGCGCGAGAGCGAGACGGTCACCCTCGCCACGCCGCAACTGCGGCTCGACATCGCCCCTTCGCTCGGCGGCGCGATCACGTGCTTCGATTGGCGCGGCAACGGCGATGCACCGACGCCGATATTCCGCCGCGCGGCGTCGGTCGAGGTCGGTGCCCATCCGAACACGCTCGCCTGCTATCCGCTCGTCCCCTATTCGAACCGAATCGGCGGCGCGCGATTTTCGTTCGGCGGCCGCTCGGTCGACGTGCCGCGCACCTGCCCCAACGAAGCGCTGCCGATCCATGGCGACGGCTGGCTGCAGGCGTGGGAGCTCGTCGAAAGCGATGCCGTGCGCGCGACGCTCGTCCTCGATCGCAGCCGCGCACGTCCCTATGCTTATCGCGCCACCCTCTCATACGCGCTCGATGAAGCGACGTTGAGGATCAGACTTGCCGTCGAGAACGCAGGGCGCGAACGGATGCCGTTCGGGCTCGGCCTGCATCCGTTTCTGTCGCGCGACGAGAAAACGCATCTGTCGGCGGCGGCAAGCGGGCTGTGGCTTTCGGACGACGACTGGCTGCCCGTGCGTCACGTGCAGGCGCCGCCGGCCTGGCAGTTCGGCGTTGCCTATCCGCTGCCCGACACGCTCGTCAACCATGCGTTCACGGACTGGAGCGGCCACGCGGCCGTCGTTTGGCCCACGCGGCGTCTCTCGCTCACCATTGCCGCGAACGCCGACTATTACGTGCTTTACACGCCGCCGGGCGAGAATTTCTTTTGCTTCGAACCCGTCGATCATCCGATCAACGCCGTGAACCTTCCGGGCGGCGCCGATGCGCACGGGATGACGGTGCTCGGGCCGGGCGAGCGGCTCACGCGCGAGTTTCGGTTCACCGTGGCGCGCGTGGGCGTTTAGAATACGCACCTTCTCCGACGACCACCGCCCGACCGGGCGTTTCCTCATGTCTCCCAATCCGTCCTTCGTCCGAACGCTCGACGAAGCGTGGCGCCGCACGGGCTCGCTGCTTTGCGTCGGGCTCGATCCCGAACCGTCGCGTTTTCCGGGCGCGTTCGCGAATCGCAGCGATGCAATATTCGATTTCTGTCGGGCAATCGTCGATGCGACGGCGCCCTATGCGAGCGCCTTCAAGCCGCAGATTGCCTATTTCGCGGCTCATCGCGCCGAAGACCAGCTCGAGCAACTGATCGCTCACGTCCACGAGAAGCACCCGGGTCTGCCCGTCATCCTCGACGCGAAACGCGGCGACATCGGCAGCACGGCGGAGCAGTATGCGCGCGAGGCGTTCGAGCGTTATCGGGCCGACGCCGTGACGGTCAATCCGTACATGGGCTTCGATTCGATCGAGCCGTATCTCGCGCACGAAGGCAAGGGCGTGATCGTTCTTTGCCGTACGTCGAACGCGGGCGGCTCCGACCTGCAGTTTCTCGATGTGGGCGGAAGACCGCTCTACCAAACGGTGGCGCAGCTGGCCGCCGAAAAATGGAATGCGGCGGGTGAACTCGCGCTCGTCGTCGGCGCCACGTTCCCGAACGAAATCGAGGTGGTGCGCGGCATCGTCGGCAATATGCCGCTGCTGATTCCGGGCATCGGCGCACAAGGCGGCGACGTCGAGGCGACGGTACGCGCCGGCCGCACGAAAGACGGCTTCGGGATGATGATCAACTCGTCGCGCGCGATCCTCTATGCCGGCAAAGGCGACGACTTCGCGCAGGCGGCCGCGCGCGCCGCTCAGGAAACGCGCGACAAGATCAACCTCTACCGCTGAGCCGCGTCAGCGCAGCGTACTTTCAACGCGTTCAACGTTCAACGCTCTTGCTCGTCGAGGAAGGAGAGCAGGCCGCGCAATGCATGAGCGGCGGCCTGCGTCCGGATCTGCTTGCGATCGCCTTTGAAGACGAGCGTCTCGACCGACGTATGAAGCCGGTTGCTCCAGGCGAACGAGACCATGCCGACAGGCTTCGTTTCCGTTCCGCCGCCGGGACCGGCCACCCCCGTGATCGCGAGCGACACCTGCGCGCGGCTGTTGCGCAGCGCGCCTTCGGCCATCGCGTGCGCGACGGGTTCGCTGACGGCGCCATGCTTGTCGATGAGCTCGGCCGGCACGCCGATCATCTCCGTTTTCGCCTGATTCGAATACGTGACGAAGCCGCGCTCGAACCAGCCGCTGCTGCCCGAAATGTCGGTGATCGCCGTGGCGACCATGCCGCCGGTGCACGATTCCGCGGTGACGAGCATGAGCCGCGTATCGCGTAGCTTGTTGCCGACGCGTACGGCAAGTTGGTGGACGACTGAATCGGTGGCCATGGCTCGGATTCCGGCTTGTATTCGGTTGAAGCGGGGCGACACGCGCGTGCGTGTTCTCGTACGATCAGATCGTCATGCGCCAGAGCGCGATGACGAACAGCGTCAGAAACGCCGCGACGAGATCGTCGATCATGATGCCGAAGCCGCCTGAGAAACGCCTGTCGAAGTAGCGGACCGGAGGCGGCTTGACCATGTCGAAGAAGCGAAAGATGACGAACGCCCAAAGCTGGCCGACGAACGGCTCGGGCGTGACGAAAAGCAGAACCAGCCAAAAGGCGACGATTTCATCCCAGACGACGGCCGACGGATCGCCGATGCCGAGCTTTTTGGCGGTGAATCCGCTGAGGCCGATGCCGGCGAAAAAGCCAATCGCGATGAGCGCCGCCCATTCCGTGACAGTCAGGCGCCCCGCGAGCGCCGCGAACGAGACCCAGGCGAAGAGCGTTCCGACCGTACCCGGGGCGATCGGCGACAGACCGCTGCCGAATCCGAGCGAAACGAGATGAAACGGATGCGAGAGCATGAAGCGCGCCGTCGCGCGCCGCGGCCCTTCCGGCGGCAGTTCGGTTTGGGCGCCGTCGCTAAGCGTCGGGTCAGTCTGCATTGAAGTGATCGAATCCGTGCAACGTCAGAGAGAGCGGCGCGCCGGCCGCGTCGTGCCAGGCGATCGACGGCGCGCCGGCCGCGTCGCGCAAGGCGGTTATTGTACCGATGCGTGTGACGGCGACGCCCGCGCGCTCGCCGGCCGCCGCGATCGCACGACGTGCGTCGGGCGGCGCCGTGAAACAGAGCTCGTAGTCGTCGCCTCCCGCGAGCGCGCAACGCAATTGCGTGTCGCGCGGCAGCTTTTGGAGCGCGCTCGAGCGCGGCACGGCGTCGACGTCGACGATCGCGCTGACGCGCGAGCGCTCGAGGATATGCATGAGATCACCCGCGAGACCGTCCGAGATGTCCAGCGCGGCATGGGCAAGTCCGCGCAGCGCGAGGCCCAGCGCGACCCGCGGCTCGGGGCGCTCGAGCGCGCGGCGCAGCAACGCCGCGTCATCGGGCTGAGCCGCATTCGCTTTGCCGTCGGGCGCGCCGCGCCATTCATCGCGCAGCAGCGCGAGGCCCGCGCGCGCATCGCCGAGCGTCCCCGATACCCATAGGTCGTCGCCCGCAAGCGCACCGTCGCGGCGCAATGCGGCGCCGGCCGGCACGTCGCCGAAGACAGTCAGGCAGAGATTGAGCGGTCCGCGCGTCGTGTCGCCGCCCACGAGCTCGCAGCCGAAACGCTCGGCCAACTCGAACATGCCGTCGGCGAAGGCCGCGAGCCAGGTCTCGCGCGGCGTCTCGAGCGCAAGCGCGAGCGTGAACGCGCGCGGCTTCGCGCCCATCGCGGCCAGATCCGACAGGTTCACGGCGAGCGCCTTGTGACCAAGCGCATGCGGATCGGTATCGGGCAAAAAATGCCGGCCCTCGACGAGCATATCCGTCGACACGGCGAGAAGCTCGCCGGGCCGCGGCGCGAGGAGCGCGCAATCGTCGCCGATGCCGAGCGTCGCCGCCGGGAAAGTCTCGGTCCCGGCGTGGGCACGGGCCCGGCGCGCGAAGAAACGGTCGATAAGGGAAAACTCTGAAAGCGGCATGTTTCGGGGTGATAGTCGCAAAAACGACGACGATCGTCGCGGATCGCGGTAGCGGCCGCGAAACGGCTGGCCGGATGGCCTGGGCCGTACCAAGCCCGCGCGGACGGGCTTGGGAATGGCGCTACAATGCGTCGACCTCCTATTCTAATCGGCCCCGACGCCTGGATTTTTCTTCTCATGTCTACGAATCCCGCGAAAACCAAACTGCGCGACGCCGCGCTCGACTATCACGAGTTTCCCGCTCCCGGCAAGATCGCGATCGCGCCGACCAAGCAGATGATCAACCAGCGCGACCTGGCGCTCGCGTATTCGCCGGGCGTCGCGTTCGCGTGCGAGGAGATCGTCGAGAACCCGCTCAACGCGGCGCGCTTCACGGCGCGCAGCAATCTGGTCGGCGTCGTGACGAACGGCTCCGCCGTGCTGGGGCTCGGCAACATCGGCCCGCTCGCGTCGAAACCGGTCATGGAAGGCAAGGCCGTGCTGTTCAAGAAGTTTGCCGGCATCGACGTTTTCGACATTGAAGTCAACGAGCCGGACCCGAATAAGCTCGTCGACGTCATCGCGGCACTCGAGCCGACGTTCGGCGGGATCAATCTCGAGGACATCAAGGCGCCGGACTGCTTCATCGTCGAGCGCGAATGCCGCAAGCGGATGAAGATTCCCGTCTTCCATGACGACCAGCACGGCACCGCGATCGTGGTGGCCGCCGCGGTTTTGAACGGGCTGAAGGTCGTCGGCAAGGAGATCGGCAAGGTCAAGCTCGTCGCTTCGGGCGCCGGCGCGGCGGCGCTCGCATGCCTCGACCTGCTCGTCGATCTCGGGCTGCCGCTCGAGAACATCTTCGTGACCGACCTGGCCGGGGTGGTCTACAAGGGGCGTACGGAGCTGATGGATCCGGACAAGGAGCGGTTCGCGCGCGAGACGTCCGCGCGCACGCTCGCGGAGGTGATCGAGGGCGCGGACATTTTCCTCGGCCTGTCGGCCGGCGGCGTGTTGAAGCCCGAGATGGTCAAGCATATGGCCGACAAGCCGCTGATCCTCGCGCTCGCCAATCCGACGCCCGAAATCCTCCCGGAGGTCGCCCTCGAAGTGCGGCCCGACGCCGTGCTCGCCACGGGACGCACCGACTATCCGAATCAGGTCAACAACGTTCTCTGCTTCCCGTTCATCTTCCGCGGCGCGCTCGACGCGGGCGCGACGACGGTCACGCGCGAGATGGAAATCGCGGCCGTCAATGCGATCGCCGAGCTTGCGCGCCAGGAACAGAGCGACATCGTGGCCACGGCGTACGGGATTCAGGACCTTTCGTTCGGACCTGACTACCTGATTCCGAAGCCGTTCGATCCGCGCCTCATCGTGAAGATCGCCCCCGCCGTGGCACAAGCCGCGATGGATTCGGGCGTGGCCACGCGGCCGATCGAGGACATGGAGGCCTATAAGCAGCACCTGCAGCAGTTCGTCTACCACAGCGGCACGACGATGAAGCCGGTGTTCCAGCAGGCGCGCGCCGTGGCGCCCGAGAAAAAGCGCGTGGTCTTCGCGGAGGGCGAGGAGGAGCGCGTGCTGCGCGCCGTGCAAATCCTCGTGGACGAGAAGATCGCCACGCCGATTCTGATCGGCCGGCCCGCCGTCATCGAAAACCGGATCGAACGCTACGGATTGCGGCTTGCGGCAGGGGTCGATTTCACGATCGTCAATACGGAACATGACGAGCGCTACCGCGATTTCTGGCAGACGTACGCGCACATGATGGCCCGCAAGGGCATCAGCCAGCAGATGGCGAAGCTCGAAATGCGTCGGCGCACGACACTGATCGGATCGATGCTGCTCGAGAAGGGCGAGGCCGACGGGATGATGTGCGGCACGATCAGCACGACGCATCGGCATTTGCACTTCATCGACCAGGTGATCGGCAAGCGGCCCGGCTGCAGCGTCTATGCCGCGATGAATGCGCTCGTGCTGCCGGGGCGGCAGATCTTCCTCGTGGATACGCACGTGAACGTCGATCCGACGCCCGAGCAGTTGGCGGAAATCACGATCATGGCGGCCGAGGAAGTGCGGCGTTTCGGTATCGAGCCGAAGATCGCGCTCGTGTCGCACTCGAATTTCGGTACGAGCAACGCACCGTCGGCGCAAAAAATGCGCGACACCCTCGCGCTGCTGAAGGAGCGGGCGCCCGATCTGCAGGTCGACGGGGAGATGCACGGCGATGTTGCGCTCGATTCGAATCTGCGGCGCGAGGTGCTGCCCGAATCGACACTGGAGGGCGACGCCAATCTGCTTGTGCTGCCGAACATCGATGCCGCCAACATCGCGTACAACCTGCTCAAGACCGCGGCCGGCAACAACGTCGCAATCGGCCCGATCCTGCTCGGCGCGGCCAAGCCCGTGCACGTGCTGACGGCTTCGGCCACCGTGCGGCGAATCGTCAACATGACGGCGCTGCTCGTGGCGGACGCCAACGCTGCGCGCTAACGCAAGTACCGCACCGCCGCGAGGAGCACACGGGCTCTCGAACGGAGATCCTCGAGCGGCCGGCGGAAAAACGACGAGCAAAAAAAACGGCGTGCCCGCGATGGGCACGCCGTGGGCGATAGAGAGGATTGCCGCCCAAAAGCGTGAAACGACGACTCCCAGGTTCGGAACCGGCGACGAGGAGGCAAAAACCCGTCGCGATCGGAGCCATCACTGTTAGCTTAACGTAAACTGGATAAAAATTCCTCGAAAAAGATAAAAAGATACGCGGGATCGGTGGGACGGACTGCCGGTCCAGGCACTCGGCGCGCGTAAACCTTTCATTTTCCACACAAAGATTGCTTCCGAGGACCGTTAGAGATACCCTTACGCTTTTCGTGGTCGTTCACGTCGAGAAACGAAAGCAGGGAAATCGGGCCGATCAATGAAGAAGAGCGCGCGGGGAGGCGCGGCAGCGGCGAGAAAGCGCGGCGGAATGTTCGTCGGCTTGCTGGTGGCGGCTGTGCTCGGTGGCTTCGGGAGCTTCGTTCCGGGCGCCGTGGAGCCGTTTGGGTGGCAGGCCGCCTTCGCGCGCGAGCCGGCTCACGGTTATGGCGAGTCAGGACGGGTCGGCCCAACCGTCGCGCGGGCGCAATTGCCGGGCGAGGCGGTAGACACATTGAACTTGATCGCGTCCGGCGGGCCCTATCCCTACGCGAAGGATGGCGTGGTGTTCGGCAACTTCGAACGGCTGTTGCCGGCGCGCCCGCGCGGCTATTACCACGAATATACGGTTCCTACGCCGCGCGCCAGAAATCGCGGCGCCCGCCGCATCGTCTGTGGCGGACCGCCGAGGCGGACCGACAACTGTTTTTATTCGGACGACCACTACAACAGTTTTAAACGCATTGTTGAATGATATCGGGATGAGCGGCATGAGCGACAACATCTACGCGCACGATTCGCAAGTCGCGACGGATCTGTTCGCGGCCGGCGACGGCAATCTTTTTCAGCGCGTCATGCAAATGCGCAAGGCCGAGCGCGGCCAGGGCGCGCAACCTGAGGACGAGCCCGGACGTTCATCGAAAGAGGAGCCTATGAGCTTATTCGCGACGGTGCGGCCGAACATTGTGCAGTCGATCCGGGCGTTCCGCGTGCAGGATCTCGCCGACGAGGCGGGCCGGCTGGGCCAGCATTTCCTCTACGCCTATTGTGGCGGCGCGGCGTCGAAGCAGGAAGTGCTCGAGACGATCGCGACGTCGTTCCTGTTTCCGAAGCATTTCGGCAAGAACTACGACGCGCTTTATGACTGTCTGACCGATTTGGTGGACAAGGCGGGTGCGCAGCCGGGATTCGTCATCGTGCTTGAAGCGCTGCCGATCGCGCAGAAGTTCGACAAGGAGGGACGCGAGACGCTGCTCGACGTGTTCCGCGAAGCGGCCGAGTTCTGGGCCGAGCGCAAAGTGGCGTTCCGCGTCTTCTACTCGTTCGCCTGAGCGGGATAAACGCGAGCTGCTCCGCCGCCAGATCGGCGATAGCCACCGCTCACATCACAAGGCCTGCCGCCGCGCAGGCCTTTCTTTCGTCTGGACCCCTGTCGAACGCTTTTACCGAAAAAGGGTAACTTCATACCTGATTGAGGTACGCACAGGCTGATGATGAGTTACCATATTTAGGTAACTTTTTACCTGAAAGAGGTACGAATGCTCGCTGATTTCCTGCTTACACCGAAGCAACAGCGCATCCTTGGCCCTCTGCTATTGAACCCTGATCGCAGCTTTTCGCTATCGGAATTATTCGAGCTTGCGGAAGGGGGGCGAAGCTCGACGCAAGCATTTCTGAGAACGCTGTGCGACGCGCGCGTGATAGACGTGGAAACTGACCGTAAGCAGCGTCGGTATCGCATCAATCCGGGTCATCCGCTCTACCCGGAACTCCGGCGGATCGCGGTGAAGAGTTTCGGCGTCAAGGAGCCTCTCGAGCGTGCGCTCGCGCCAATCCGCGACAAGATCGTGCAGGCCTTTATCTTCGGCTCCATAGCCAGCGGGGCAGCAACCGCGGCAAGTGACGTCGACGTCATGGTTGTCGGCGATGTACGGACTGGGCGTGTGCAACGAGAGCTCGATGTGGCGGGTGGCGAGCTCGGGCGCGAGATTCACGTGAGCGTTTATCCGAAAGAAGAATGGGATGCGAAGCGCGCAACGGACCCTGTATTACATTCGATCGATCAAGGTCCCAAGATACCGCTCGATGTTTCCACTCCCACTCACAGACAAGCTGACGAACATGCTTAACGCAAAGTACGTTCGGCCAACAATCTTCAAAGCTAGCAATGCAGCGCAGCTCCGGCGAAACGCCGCATCGTTTCTACAGTCAGCGAAAGATGCGAAGCAGCCCCCGATCGTCCGCTACGCGCTCGCCTATGAGGCGGTCCATGCTTTAGCGATTGGCTTCCTGTACCTGCACGCGCTCGCGCCAACGGGTGGTGACGGCCATCGCATACGCGCTATCGGGACGCTTTTGGACCACGTAGGCCTTGAACTGGATATCGACGATCGAATCGAAATCGAGCACGCTGCTCGTGAGCGCAATGACAAAATATACGAGTCACCAGCGCCGCCGCCTTCGGCGAGACAAGCGATCGACCTTATCGAGAGCGTCGTGCGCGTCGAGGTGCTCGTGAAGCGCCTGGTGCCGACCTGGTACAGCCTCGAGGTCGGCAACAGCTAGCAGGCCCAGGTGCTACCAGCCACCCCAGCGCGCCGCAAGCGCGGCTAGCACCGCAATCCCGGCGGTCTCGGTGCGCAACACACGCGGGCCGAGCGAGAGTGCCGTGAAACCGCGCGCAGCGGCGGCGTCTTCCTCCTCCGGTGAAAGCCCCCCCTCCGGACCGATCAGCAGCGTCACCGCGGCGCTCGGTGCCGCAGAGGGCAGCGCAGCGAATGGGAGTTGCGCGCGCGGTGAGAGCATGAGCCGTAGCTCGCCTTCGGCAGTGGCGGCGGGTAACCCCTCCAGCCAGCGCATGAAGTCGTTCGGCGCTTCGACCGCCGGCACACGGTTGCGGCCGCACTGCTCGCACGCGGACTGAACGAGCGCTTGCCAGTGCGCCTGTCGGCGCGCGGCGCGCTCGCCGGTGAGCCGGACTACGCTTCTTGCCGTCGCGAGCGGCACGAAGCGCGCCGCGCCGAGCTCGACCGCCTTCTCGGTGAGCCAGTCCATCTTGTCCCCGCCCGCTACGCCTTGCGCGAGCGTGATTTCGTAAGGCGGCTCGACATCGACCGCCGAAAATTCGCCGACTTCGACGACGGCGCTGCGCCGGCCGACTTCGGCGAGCCGCGCGGCATATTGGCCTCCTTGGCCGTTGAAGAGCGTCAGCGTGTCGCCCGGATTGAGGCGCAGCACTTGAACATGGCGCGCCACGTCGTCGGGCAGCGTGAGAACGTCACCCGAATGGATGGCGGCATCGAGAAAGAAACGGGGCATGGCAACGGAGTCGAAAAGCTGCCGCTCGCGGTAGCGGCAGCAAGTGCAGGGCGTGACAACCCGCGATTATAGGAGCGGACCCTCCCTCGAGGGCGGCGGCCAGCGGACGTTCGGCGGCCGGAATCCCGGTGGCTATCTGTTAGAATTACACGCTTTGCAGCCCCGTCCGTTCGCTCCCCCGGCTTCTGCGTCCAGCAAGCCCGCGCGGCCGATGCCGTCCCGCCTTGGCCCTCGCGGCCCACGCCGGCGACGTCCGAAAAGCGCGCAGCCCGAGCGACGGTCCGCCTTCGGCCCCGCTTTCTCGACTCGTTCTTCCGCACCGACATGACGACCTCGTCCCCCGCTCCGACCGCCCTGATGGCGAATGCGATTCGCGCACTCGCGATGGATGCCGTGCAACAAGCGAACATAGGCCATCCCGGCATGCCGATGGGCATGGCGGAGATCGCCGTCGCGCTTTGGTCGCGGCACCTCAAGCACAATCCGGCGAATCCGCACTGGGCCGACCGCGACCGCTTCGTGCTCTCGAACGGGCACGGCTCGATGCTGCTGTATTCGCTGCTGCATCTGACCGGCTATGAGCTGCCGATGGCAGAGCTGAAGAACTTCCGCCAGCTCCATTCGAAGACGCCCGGCCACCCCGAATACGGCATCACGCCCGGCGTCGAGACGACGACCGGACCGCTCGGCCAGGGTCTTGCGAACGCGGTCGGGATGGCGCTTGCCGAAGCGCTCCTCGCGGCCGAATTCAACAAGGCCGATGCGAAGATCGTCGATCACCACACTTACGTGTTCCTCGGCGACGGCTGCCTGATGGAAGGCATCTCGCACGAGGCGTGCTCGCTCGCCGGCACATTGAAGCTGAACAAGCTCATCGCGCTTTACGACGACAACGGCATTTCGATCGACGGCCACGTCGAGCACTGGTTCCACGACGACACGCCAAAACGTTTCGAAGCCTACGGCTGGAACGTGATTCGCGCCGTGGACGGTCATGACGTCGAGGCCGTCGATGCCGCGATCCAAGCGGCCAAGCGCGCGGACCGGCCGACGCTGATCTGCTGCAAGACGGTAATCGGCAAGGGCGCACCGACGAAGGCGGGCACGCACGACGTGCACGGCGCACCGCTCGGCGCCGCCGAGGTCGCGGCCACGCGCGAGGCAATCGGCTGGAAATGGGAGCCGTTCGTCGTTCCGCAGGAAGTCTATGCGGCGTGGGATGCGAAGGAGCAGGGTGCGCGCAACGAGGCGCAGTGGAACGACGCCTTCGCGCAATACCGGGTCAAGCATCCGCAAGAGGCGGCCGAATTCGCGCGCCGCGCCGCGGGCCAACTGCCCGCCGACTGGGCCGCGAAGGCGCAGGCGATCATTGCGGGCGCGAACGAGCGCGCCGAGACGGTCGCGACGCGCAAGGCCTCGCAGCAAGCCATCGAAGGACTCGCCGCGGCGCTGCCCGAACTGCTCGGCGGCTCGGCCGACCTGACGGGCTCGAACCTCACCAACTGGAAGGCGAGCAAGCCCGTGCGCGCGGCCGAAGGCGCGGCCGCGGGCATCCAATGGGGCAACCATATCAACTATGGCGTTCGCGAATTCGGCATGAGCGCCATCATCAACGGCGTCGCGCTGCATGGCGGCTACAAGCCCTTCGGCGGCACGTTCCTGACGTTCTCCGACTACAGCCGCAACGCGCTGCGCGTTGCCGCGCTGATGAAGGCGCCTTCGATCTTTGTCTTCACGCACGATTCGATCGGACTCGGCGAGGATGGCCCGACGCACCAGCCGATCGAGCATCTCGCGAGTCTGCGCTTGATCCCGAATCTGGCGCTCTGGCGTCCGGCCGATACAGTCGAGACGGCGGTTGCGTGGACGCAGGCCGTCGAGCACCGCGGCCCGTCGTGCCTCGTCTTCAGCCGCCAGAACGTGGCGTTCACGACGCGCACGGACGCTCAGATCGCGAACGTCGCCAAAGGCGGCTATGTGCTGCGCGACTGGAACGACGAAATCGTTGCGCGCAAAATCATCCTGATCGCGACCGGCTCGGAAGTCGAGCTCGCCTTGAAGGCGATCGAGCCGCTCGCGCGAGAGGGCATCGGTGCGCGCGTCGTGTCGATGCCATCGACGACGGTCTTCGACCGTCAGGACTCCGAATATCGCGAGCGCGTGCTTCCGAAGGGCGTGCGCCGCGTAGCGATCGAGGCAGGCGTGACCGACTACTGGCGAAAGTACGTCGGGCTCGAGGGTGGCGTGGTCGGTATCGACACGTATGGTGAATCGGCCCCGGCCGGCGTGCTCTTCAAGCACTTCGGTTTCACGGTCGAGCATGTCGTCGCGCAGGCGAAGGCGGCGCTCGATTCATAAGAGGACGAGAACGGCGGAACGCCCGCAAGGCAGTCTTGAGGTGCCCGGCGGGCTTTCGAACATCGAAGGTATTTTTCAGCCCAAGATCAGGAGAAACAGCATGACGATTCGCGTTGCAATCAACGGTTATGGCCGGATCGGCCGCAACACGCTGCGCGCGTTCTACGAGAGCGGCAAAAAGCACGATCTCGAGATCGTCGCGATCAACGACCTCGGCGATGCGAACACCAACGCGCATCTGACCAAGTACGACACGGCGCACGGCCCGTTTCCGGGGCAAGTGTCGGTGGAGGGCGAGTTCCTCGTCGTGAACGGCGACAAGATCCGCGTACTCGCACATCGCAATCCGGCCGAGCTGCCGTGGCGTGAGCTCAACGTCGACGTGGTGATGGAGTGCACGGGTCTCTTCACGTCGAAGGAAAAGGCAGGCGCTCACCTCGCGGCCGGCGCGAAGAAGGTGCTGATTTCGGCGCCGGGCGGCAAGGATGTCGACGCGACGATCGTCTACGGCGTGAACCACACGACGCTGAAAGCCGACCATACGGTCATCTCGAACGCGTCGTGCACGACGAACTGCCTCGCGCCGCTCGTCAAGCCGCTCAACGACAAAATCGGCCTCGAGTCGGGCCTGATGACGACGATCCACTCGTACACGAACGACCAGGTGCTGACCGACGTCTACCATTCGGATTTGCGCCGCGCGCGCTCGGCCACGCATAGCCAGATTCCGACGAAGACCGGCGCGGCCTCGGCGATCGGCCTCGTGCTGCCGGACCTCGCAGGCAAGCTCGACGGCTACGCGATCCGCGTCCCGACGATCAACGTGTCGATCGTCGACCTCTCGTTCATCGCCAAGCGCGATACGACCGTCGACGAGATCAACTCGATCATGAAGGACGCGTCGGAGGGTGGAGCGTTGAAGGGCATTCTGGCCTACAACGACGCGCCGCTCGTTTCGATCGACTTCAACCACAATCCCGCTTCGTCGACGTTCGATGCAACGCTCACGAAGGTGTCGGGCCGTCTCGTCAAGGTGTCGAGCTGGTACGACAACGAGTGGGGTTTCTCGAACCGCATGCTCGATACGGCCATCGCGCTCGGGACCGCGAAGTAAGCGGGAGAGTCGCCGCGCCGGCCAGAAAGTCCATCGACGCTGGCCGGCGTCGGGTATCGGAGCGGAACGCTGCCCGTTCAGTGCTTGCGGTGCGGGCAGTTTTCTTTCGTGCAGGCGCCGTAGAGCGCGAGCGCGTGTTCCTGGAGCTTGAAGCCGCGCGCTTCGGCGATCGAGTGCTGGCGCGATTCGATCTCTGGGTCGAAGAACTCCTCGACGCGTCCGCAGTCGATGCAGACGAGGTGATCGTGATGCTTCCCTTCGTTGAGCTCGAAGACGGCCTTGCCTGACTCGAAGTTGCTGCGCGAGAGCAGTCCCGCCTGCTCGAATTGCGTGAGCACGCGATAGACGGTGGCGAGCCCGATGTCGAGTTGCTCTTGCAGCAGGTTTCGGTAAACGTCTTCCGCGGTCAGATGACGCACGGCGCTGCGCTGGAAGATCTCGAGGATCTTAAGGCGCGGTAGAGTCGCCTTGAGCCCTATATTTTTCAGATCCGTGGGATTGGTCATGGGTCGGCGTCCCTAGAGTACAATGCAGGGCTCCAATGGTAATGGTTTTTTGCTTTTCCGGTCACACTTCAGTATGCGCCGGGCCGCCCCAGGCATACTGAGCACCCCCTCGGGGAAAGACGCTCAAGATGCAAACGGAGGCCCGCACGGTGGGTGAAATGAGTCGAAATTTTGTTTTGAAGATATATCGGGGGAGCAGAACGAACAGCATGGCGCGCGGCGCTTTCGCCGTGATGGCGGCAATTGCCGTTCTCGCCGGGTGTTCGACCTACGATAGCCTCACGCAGCGCGTCGCGCAAAGCATCACGCCTTATCGGATCACGGTCGTTCAGGGCAACTTCGTTTCGAAAGAAGCCGCCGCGAAGCTTCGTGTCGGCATGACGCGCGCGGAGGTGAAGACCGCGCTCGGCACGCCGCTCTTGACCGATATGTTCCACGCCGATCGCTGGGACTATCTGTTCTATTTCAAGCGCGGCTCGACCTCGGTCGTGCAGCAGCGCGATTTCATCGTCCACTTCGCGGATGACCGCGTCGCAAGCTGGGAGGGCGGCGACGATTTGCCGTCCGAACTCGAGCTGCTCGCCGACATCGACGGCGACAAGCGCGGCAAGAAGGCGAAAACGGTCGCGGCGATCGCGAGCCCGGCCAGTGCGGCAGCACCGGCCGCGTCGGCGGCGAGCGCGTCCGCGGCGGCCGAAGCCTCGGCACCCACGGCGGCTTCGGGCGCCGGCGCCGATCCGAACGCTCAAGCCGCGCAGGCGGCCAACCGTGCCGTCAACCAGGTGCAGTCGCCCACCGGCGGAACGCCTTCCGTGCGCTCGGGCAATCCCTCGCCGGGCGGGCCCGGCGGCGCGACGCCGCAGTTCCAGTTTCATCGCCAGCCGCAGCCGGCTTCGCCCGATCAAAGTCAGCCGGTCGGGCCGGCCGGCACGGAAAGCAGCAACGGGTCGGGCAGCGGCGCGCGCTCGGGTTCGTCGTCCGCCAGTTCTTCGTGAGGACAGCGTGCCGATGAAAATCGCCATAGCGGGCGCATCGGGCCGAATGGGCCGGATGCTGATCGAAGCGGTGCTGAACGATCCGGACGCGACGCTTACCGGCGCGCTCGATCGCCCCGATGCTCAGACGATAGGCGAGGACGCGGGCGCGTTTCTCGGCAAGAAAACCGGCGTCGCGCTCACGGGCGACATCGACGGCGTGCTCGCCGCCTCCAATTGCCTGATCGACTTCACGCGTCCCGAGGGCACGATGGCGCACGTCGAGGCGGCGCTGCGGCACGGCGTCAAACTCGTGATCGGCACGACGGGCTTCGATGCGAGCCAAAAGCAGGCGCTCGCGCGCGCCGGCGAGAAAATCGGCATCGTCTTCGCGGCCAATATGAGCATCGGCGTCAACGTCACATTGAAGCTGCTCGAATTCGCCGCACCTTACTTCGCCCAAGGGTACGACATCGAGATCATCGAGGCGCATCACCGCCATAAAGTCGATGCGCCTTCGGGCACCGCGCTGATGATGGGCGAGGCCGTCGCAGGCGCACTCGGGCGTAAGCTCGACGATTGCGCCGTCTATGGTCGCCACGGCATCACGGGCGAGCGCGATCCGTCGACGATCGGCTTCTCGGCGATCCGGGGCGGCGACATCGTCGGCGATCACACGGTCCTCTTCGCCGGTGCCGGCGAGCGCATCGAGATCACGCACAAATCGGCGAGCCGCGTCTCCTATGCACAAGGAGCGCTGCGCGCGGCCCACTTTCTCGCCGGGCGCGATGCGGGCTTCTACGACATGCAGGACGTGCTCGGGCTGCGCTGACGCGCCGACAGCCCCTGAGGCGGGCGATTTTCCCGATTTCGTCGATTTCCCGGCTTTGTCACGCGGCGGGCGCGGCTCGTGCGCTACACTCGGGCGAACGAGGACGCACGGCGGCGTCACGGCGCGCAGCCGAAAAGCCGACGACGTCCTGTCCCGAGACAACGCATTTTCAGTTCGGATCGAATCGTGAACACCGGCATGCTTCACTACCTGGAATCCGGTGACGCCGTGACGCACGGCGTGGCTTACCTGCTGCTGGCGATGTCGGTGGCCAGCTGGTGCTTCCTGATCGCGAAATGCTGGATGCTCGTCCGAGCGAAGCACCAGGGGCCGCGCGCCATGACGCTGTTCTGGCAGGCGCCGACGCTTCCGGAGGCCGTGCTCGCGATTCGCGGCGCCGATAAAGAGCGCGTGTTCGCACCGCTGGCGGAAGCGGCGCTCGAAGCAGGACAGGCGTACTCGCCCAATGCGATGCTCGCGCGCGTCGAGCTTTCGGAGCGCGTCACGCGGGCGCTGCGCCAGGCGCTGACCGCATCACGGCGGCGGCTCGAGTTCGGCCATGTCCTGCTTGCTTCGATCGGCAGCACCGCGCCGTTCGTCGGCCTGCTCGGCACAGTCTGGGGCATCTACCACGCACTGACGAGCATTGCCGCGAGCGGGCAGGCCGTCATCGAGAACGTGGCGGGGCCCGTCGGCGAGGCGCTCATCATGACGGCGTTCGGCCTCGTCGTCGCCATTCCCGCCGTGCTCGGCTACAACATCCTCGGCCGCTTGCAGCGGCAACTGTCCGAAGATTTGGACGGCTTCGCCCGCGATCTGCACGCTTATGTCTGCGCGCCCGGCAAAGAGGCGACCCATCGGCCGCGCGACGCGCAACTGCAGGCGTAGCAAAGAGGAAGGAGACGAGGATGGCATTCGGCGGATTCGACGGGCATCATGAAGCCGCGCCGATGGCGGACATCAACATGACGCCGCTCATCGACGTCATGCTCGTGCTGCTCGTCATCTTCATCATCACCGCGCCGTTGCTCACGCACGCGATCCGCCTCGATCTGCCGAAGGTTTCGTCGGCGCCGGCGCGGCAGACGCCGCAGACGATCACGCTTTCGATCGACGATGCGGGCAAGCTCTACTGGAACGGCAAACCGTCTTCGCTCGAGGCCGTGCGCGCGGCGCTGGCCGCGGCGGGCAAAGCGCCGCAGCCTCCCGAGATCCATTTGCGCGCGGCGCGCGCCACGCGTTACGACATCATCGCCCAGGTCATGGGCGCGGCTCAGCAGGCCGGCCTCGAACGGATCGGCTTCGTGACCGAGCCGCCTCCACCGCAAAGCCCGGCAGCGCGTTGACGTCTGCTCCGACGGTATAATCGACCCTTTCCCTTCGCGAGAGGGGACGCGCTTTCCAACGCCGTGATCTTCACGCGGGCCTCCTGTCCCGCGCGCGAGCAAGCCGAAGCGGCCGACGAGACGAAGCGCCACGAGATACCAGCCCAAACCACGCCCATGCAAGAAAGATACTTACCCGCCGATATCGAAGCCGCTGCCCAGGCAGATTGGCGCGCATCCAACGCTTACCGGAGCGAGGAGATTCCGGCCAAGCCGAAGTTCTACTGCGTGTCGATGCTGCCGTATCCGTCGGGCAAGCTGCACATGGGGCACGTGCGCAACTACACGATCAACGACGTGATGTACCGCTATCTGCGGATGAACGGCTACAACGTGCTGATGCCGATGGGCTGGGACGCGTTCGGCATGCCGGCCGAGAACGCGGCGATGGCGAACGGCGTGCCGCCGGCGAAGTGGACCTACGACAACATCGCCTACATGAAGGGGCAGATGCAGTCGATGGGGCTGGCGATCGACTGGTCGCGCGAGGTCGCGACCTGCAAGCCCGACTACTACAAGTGGAATCAGTGGCTCTTTCTGAAGATGCTCGAGAAGGGCATCGTCTACAAAAAGACCGGTACGGTGAACTGGGACCCTGTCGACCAGACCGTGCTCGCGAACGAGCAGGTGATCGACGGGCGGGGCTGGCGTTCCGGCGCGGCCGTCGAGAAGCGCGAGATTCCGATGTACTACATGCGGATCACCGACTATGCCGACGAGCTGCTGAACGACCTCGACGGCCTCGGCTGGCCCGAGCGCGTGAAGGTGATGCAGCAGAACTGGATCGGCAAGAGCTATGGCGTGAACTTCGGCTTTCCGTACGAGCTCGACGGCGAGAAGAAGCTGCTTCGCGTCTTCACGACGCGCGCCGACACGGTCATGGGCGTGACGTTCTGCGCCATCGCGGCCGAGCATCCGCTCGCGGCGCGCCTCGTTCAGGACAAGCCCGAGCTGCAGGCGTTCATCGACGAATGCCGGCACGGCGGAGTGGCCGAGGCCGATATCGCCACCATGGAAAAGAAAGGCGTGCCGACCGGCTTTTTCGTCACGCATCCGCTCACTCGCGAGCGCGTGGAGGTCTGGATCGGCAACTACGTCCTGATGAGCTACGGCGAAGGCGCGGTCATGGGCGTGCCCGCGCACGATGAGCGCGATTTCGCGTTCGCGAAGAAGTACGGTCTGCCGATCAAGCAGGTCATCGCGAAAGCCGGCTTCAACTATTCGACCGATGCCTGGCAGGAGTGGTACGCCGATAAGGAGGGCGTCGTCTGCATCGACAGCGGCAAGTACGACGGCCTGTCGCATCAGGACGCCGTCGACGCGATCGCGTCGGACTTGAACGCGCTCGGTCTCGGCGACAAGCGCGTGACGTGGCGCCTGCGCGACTGGGGTATCTCGCGCCAGCGCTACTGGGGCACGCCGATCCCCATCATCCACTGCCCCTCGTGCGGCGACGTGCCCGTGCCCGAGGAGGACCTGCCCGTCGTCCTGCCCGAAGATCTCGTGCCGGACGGCACCGGCAATCCGCTCGCCAAGTCCGAAGCGTTCCTCAATTGCGCGTGCCCGACATGCGGTGCGCAGGCGAAACGCGAAACGGACACGATGGATACGTTTGTCGATTCGGCCTGGTACTTCTCGCGCTACGCATGTCCCGATGCGCCGACGATGGTCGATGCGCGCACCGATTACTGGATGCCGATGGATCAATACATCGGCGGCATCGAGCACGCGATCCTGCACCTGCTGTACTCGCGGTTCTGGGCTAAGGTGATGCGCGACATGGGCCTCGTTTCGTTCGGCGAGCCGGCGAAAAACCTGCTCACGCAGGGCATGGTGCTCAACGAAACGTTCTATCGCGAAGACGCGTCGAGCAAGAAGACCTGGTACAACCCAGCCGACGTCACGGTCTCGCACGACGAGAAAGGGCGCCCGATCGGCGCGACCCTGAATTCGGACGGTCAGCCGGTGCAGCTCGGCGGCATCGAGAAGATGTCGAAGTCGAAGAACAACGGCGTCGATCCGCAGCTGCTCATCGATCAATACGGCGCCGATACGGCGCGTCTTTTCACGATGTTCGCGTCGCCGCCCGAGCAACAGCTCGAATGGTCGGGCGCGGGTGTCGAAGGCGCGAGCCGTTTCTTGCGGCGCCTGTGGTCCTTCGCCTATGCCAATCGTCCGACCTTGACCGCACGCGGCGCGCTCGATGCCGGCTCGCTCGCCGAGGCCGACAAGACGTTGCGACGCGAGATCCACGGCGTGCTCAAGCAAGCCGATTTCGACTATCAGCGCCTGCAGTACAACACGGTCGTTTCGGCGGCGATGAAAATGCTCAACGCGCTCGAAGCCGCGAAGAACGGCCACGCGCCGGTGCTGCGCGAATGCTATGGCATCTTGCTGCGTGTGCTCTACCCGGTCGTGCCGCACGTCACGCATGCGCTATGGGGCTCGCTCGGCTACGCCGACGAGTTCGGCCCGCTGCTCGATGCGCCGTGGCCGAAGGTCGACGAAAAAGCGCTCGAGCAGGCCGAGATCGAGCTCGTGCTGCAGGTGAACGGCAAAGTTCGCGGCGCACTGACGATTGCGAAGGACGCGCCGCGCGAGGCCATCGAAAGCGCGGCGCTTGCGCACGAGATGTTCGCGCGTTTCGGCGAAGGCAAGCCGGCGAAAAAGATCGTCGTGGTGCCGGGCCGGCTCGTGAACATCGTCGTCTGACGGGGGGCTCGGGATGAGGCCTCGCAGCGATAGAACAGGGGAACCTACAACGTGATTCGCCGATCGTTTCTTGCCCTCGCTTGCGGCGCGACGATGCTGAGCGCGTGCGGCTTTCAACTGCGCGGACAGCAGGACTACGCGTTCAAGCGCCTCGCGATCGTCGGCGCGCCGGCACCGGTCGCCGCGCGTCTCGCACGCATGGTGCAAGGCGGCAGCGATACGGTGATCGTCAAGTCGACGGCCGATGCTGACGCGATCCTGAGCGTTGGCGAGGGTCGCGGCCAGTCGATATTGACGCTGAGCTCGCTCGGCATCGCGGAAGAGTATCAACTCAACTACTCGCTCAGCTATACGCTGACCGGCGTCGACGGCACCGTCCTGATCCCGCCGAGCGTCATTGCGCTCAACCGCGCGATGACCTACAGCACCCAGTACACGCTCGCCAAGTCGCAGGAATCGGAGCTGCTCTACGCGGACATGCAAAACGACGCCGTCGATCAGCTCACTCGGCGTCTCGCGGCCGTCCACTCGCTGCATCCGGGACCGGGCCAGCAAGTGCCGGGTGTGGCGCCGCGCGCGCCGCTGCCGCCGCCGCCGCTCTGACGGCCGCTGCCGCATCCGCCTTCATCCGCCGGCACTCGTATCGGATTCGCATGCAACTGCGACTCGACGCGCTCGAAGCGCATCTCACCAAGGGGCTCGGAAGCCTCTACGTCGTCTATGGCGACGAGCATCTGCTCGTTCAGGAAGCCTGCGACCGTATCCGCGCTGCGGCGCGCGCGGCCGGCTTCACGGAACGTTCCGTGTTCACGGTCGAGCGCAGCTTCGACTGGAGCGCGCTGATCGGCGCGAGCCAATCGATGTCGCTCTTCGGCGAGCGGCAGCTGATCGAGCTGCGGATCCCGTCGGGCAAGCCGGGCAAGGAGGGCGCCGATGCGCTGAAGGCGCTGGCGTCGGCCGGCAACCCCGATCTGCTGACGCTCGTCACGCTGCCGCGCCTCGATGCGGCGACGCAGAAAGCCGCATGGTTCACCGCGCTTACCGATGCCGGCGTGGCGTTGCGCATCGATCCCGTCGAGCGCGCGCAACTGCCGAACTGGGTGGCGCAGCGGCTCGCCCAACAAGGGCAGCGCGTCGCGGCGGGCGAGGAAGGGCGGCGCGCGCTGCAATTCATCGCGGAGCGCGTCGAGGGCAATTTGCTCGCGGCGCACCAGGAAATCCAGAAGCTCGGGCTGCTCTATCCGGCCGGCACGCTGACGTTCGACGCGGTGCACGACGCCGTACTCAACGTCGCGCGCTACGACGTGTTCAAGCTCAACGAGGCGATGCTCGCGGGCGACGTCGCCCGGCTCGCGCGAATGATCGACGGATTGAAGGGCGAAGGCGAGGCGGCCGTCCTCGTGCTCTGGGCGTTGTCCGAAGAGGTGCGCACGCTGCTCAGGATCAAGCGCGGGGTCGCGGCAGGCAAGCCGCTCGCCGTGCTATTGCGTGAAAACCGCGTCTGGGGCCCGCGCGAGCGGCTCGTCGGGCCGGCGCTGGCGCGCTTGACCGAAGCTCGGCTCGAAGAGGGACTGGCGCTCGCCGCCGCCCTCGACAGGCAGGTCAAGGGGCTCACAGGCAGCGTGCCGGGCGCACGCCGCCGCGAGCCGTTGCCCCCCGATCCATGGGATGGCCTCTTCGAGCTCGCGGCGCTCGTGGCGGCGCCGGAAAAGCGCCGAGGCGCCGATTCGCGGGCTGCGACCTGAGCACGCCGCCCCACGCGCGATTGGGCGGGTTCCGCTTACAATCGGTGAATCCCCGTTTGCAGGCATGGCGCTTCGACGTCGGCGCGCCATTCGCTATGAGAATGATTATGAACATCGACGACTACATGAGCGGCGTCGGCCGCAGGGCCCGCCAGGCTTCCCGCGCGATGGCACGTGCCACGACCGCGGCGAAGAACGACGCCCTCGAATCGATCGCGCGCGCGATCGAACGCGAGGCCGCCGCGCTGAAAGAAGCCAATGCGCGGGACCTGGCCAGTGCGCGCGAAAAAGGACTCGACGCGGCGTTCGTCGACCGCCTCACGCTTTCTGACAAGGCGCTATCGACGATGGTGGAGGGGCTGCGCCAAGTGGCGGCGTTGCCCGATCCGATCGGTGAGATCGACGGTCTCAAGTACCGCCCGAGCGGCATTCAGGTGGGACGCATGCGTGTGCCGCTCGGCGTGGTCGGGATCATCTACGAGTCGCGCCCGAACGTCACGATCGACGCGGCCGCGCTTTGCCTGAAGTCGGGCAACGCGACGATCCTGCGCGGCGGCTCCGAGGCGCTCGCGTCGAATACGGCGCTCGCGGCGCTGATAGGTGAGGGGCTCGCGGCGGCCGGCTTGCCGCGCGATGCCGTGCAGGTCGTCGAGACGGCCGATCGGGCTGCCGTCGGCAAGCTGATCACGATGACCGAGTATGTCGACGTGATCGTGCCGCGCGGCGGCAAGAGCCTCATCGCACGGCTGATCGAGGAAGCGCGCGTGCCGATGATCAAGCATCTCGATGGCATTTGCCACGTCTATGTCGACGACCGCGCCGACGTGGCGAAGGCGCTCGCCGTCTGCGACAACGCGAAGACGCAGCGCTACGGCACCTGCAACACGATGGAGACGCTGCTCGTGGGGCGCGGCATCGCGCGTGCCGTTCTGCCGCCGCTAGCGCGCCTCTATCGCGACAAAGGCGTCGAGCTGCGCGTCGATGCGGCGTCGCGTGCAGTGCTCGAGACGGCGTGCGGCGCAGACACGCCCGCGCTCGCGCTCGTCGATGCGACGGAAGAGGACTGGCGCACCGAATATCTGGCGCCCATCCTGTCCATTAAGGTCGTCGACGGCATCGATGCCGCGATCGAGCACATCAACACATACGGCTCGGCCCATACCGATGCAATCGTCACTGAGGATCATGATCGCGCGATGCGGTTTTTGCGCGAGGTCGATTCGGCGAGCGTGATGGTGAATGCGTCGACGCGCTTCGCGGACGGTTTCGAATACGGGCTCGGCGCCGAGATCGGCATTTCGAACGACAAGCTGCACGCGCGCGGCCCGGTCGGGCTCGAGGGCCTCACGTCGCTGAAGTACGTCGTGCTGGGGCACGGCGAGGGGCGCCAGTAACAAGTTTCGAACAAATCGCCGATGCTCTGGATCAAGACGTTTCATATCGTCCTCGTGGCCGCCTGGTTCGCCGGGCTTTTCTATCTTCCGCGCATCTTCGTCAATCTCGCGATGGAAACCGAGCCGGCGGCCGTGAAGCGTCTGCTCGTGATGGCGCGCAAGCTGTTTCGTTTCATGACCTTCATCGCCGTGCCGGCGCTCGCGTGCGGGCTCTGGCTCTGGCTCGTGATCGGCATCGGCGCGGGGCAGGGCTGGATCCACGCGAAGGTGGGCGTCGTCGTGCTGCTCGTCCTCTATCACTTCTACTGCGGGCGTCTGCTCACCACGTTCGAACGCGGCGAAAACCGCCGCTCGCACCGCTGGTATCGGTTATTCAACGAACTGCCCGTGCTCGGCCTGCTCGCCGCGGTGGCGCTCGTCGTCTTGAAGCCGTTCTGAGCGCGACGTTCCGCGCGCGTCCTATCCGTTCCCGTCGATGCGGCGACGCGTGATTGTCGCCTTCGCGCGCCCGAGCTTGTCGGCAAGCTCGGGTCCGCGCCGCAGCGCGACGCCGACGGCGAGAATGTCCCCGATCGCAAGATGCGACATGCGCGAGGTCATCGGCGAAAACACATCGGTTTCCTCGGTCACATTCGCGATGAGGCTCACCGTCGCGATCTGCGCGAGCGGAGAGTTGCCGTGCGTGATCGCGACGACCTTCGCGCCGCAATCGAGCGCCGATTGCGCTGCATCGACGATATCGCGCGTGCGCCCCGTGTTCGAGATCGCCACGACGACATCGCCCGCGGAAAGCAGCGCGGCCGACATCGAGTACGTGTGCGGATCCGCGTAGGCGACGCTGGGAATGCCGAGGCGGAAGAACTTGTGCTGAATGTCCTGCGCGGCGATGCCCGAGCCGCCGGCGCCATAGAACTCGATGCGCGAGGCCTCGGCAAGCAGATCGATCGCCTTCGCGATGCTCGCCGCCGACAAGCTGTTGCGCACCTCGATCAGGGCCCCGATGGTCCGATCGAATACTTTGGCCACGACGCCCGGTGCCGGCTCGTCCGGTCGCACGTCGCGATAGACGGACGGCACGCCCTGCGCGATGCTTTGGGCGAGCCGGATCTTGAATTCGCGGAATCCCCCGCAGCCGAGCGCGTGGCAGAAGCGCGCGATCGTCGGTTGGCTGACGCCGACGCGCTCGGCCAGCTCCGTCATGGCGAGATCCAGTACCTCGCGCGGGGTATCGAGGATGTAGTCGGCGAGTTTGCGTTCGGACGGGCGCAGCTGCGCGCGCATCGTTTCGATTCGGGCAAGCATGGTGAGGGGCACGCGTCGTGCGCAATGATCGATCGTCGAAACAGTATCGCTGCTCGCGTGTAGAAAATCTACACAATTTTGCTACGCCCTGTTTTAGCTAGGCGCTTAAACCGTACAGAGCAGGAAGGCGGGTTCATGGGCATTGGGTGTGCTGCCCATTGCTGTGATGTAGTTTTTCTACTAAACTTCGTGCGCTCAGTAGGCCTTGCTGTTCTGTCCGGTGGCTACCGCCACCGCGTCGTTGCGATCGAAAGCGAGCCAAGATAGAGGTGCTCGCCGTTTTTCAAAGCAAAGGAGCGTTCCCCCATGGCTTCGCTGCATCCCACGCTGATCGAAGTGACCGAGCGCATCATCGCGCGCAGCAAGCCGACGCGCTCGGCGTATCTCGCGCGCATCGACGCGGCCCAGGGACAGTTCCCGGCGCGCGGCACGCTTTCGTGCGCGAACCTTGCGCACGGCTTCGCCGGGCTCGAAGGCAACGACAAGCTCGCCATCAAGGCCATGCGCGTGCCGAACGTCGGAATCGTCTCGTCCTACAACGAGATGCTCTCCGCGCACGCGCCCTATAAGGACTTCCCGGACATCATCAAGCTCGCCGCGCGCGAGGCCGGCGGCGTCGCGCAGTTCGCGGGCGGCGTGCCGGCCATGTGCGACGGCATCACGCAGGGCAATCCGGGCATGGAGCTGTCGCTCTTCTCGCGCGAAGTCATCGCGATGGCGACGGCGGTCGCCCTGACCCACAACATGTTCGACGCCGCGCTCTGCCTCGGCATCTGCGACAAGATCGTGCCAGGTCTTCTGATCGGCGCGCTGCAGTTCGGTCATCTGCCGACGATCTTCGTGCCGGCCGGACCGATGACGAGCGGTCTGTCGAACGACGACAAGGCGAAGATCCGCCAGCAGTTCGCGACGGGGCAAGTCGGCCGCGATGCTTTGCTCGAAGCGGAATCGGCCGCCTACCATGGGCATGGGACGTGCACGTTCTACGGCACCGCGAACAGCAACCAGATGCTGATGGAAGTGATGGGGCTGCATTTGCCCGGGGCCGCGTTCGTGCATCCTCACACGCCGCTGCGCGATGCGTTGACGGCCGAAGCCGCGCGGCGCGTGCTCGATCTCACCGTCGAGCGCGGCAATTACACGCCGATCGGCCACGTCATCGACGAAAAGGCGATTGCGAACGGCATTGTCGCGCTGCTCGCCACGGGCGGCTCGACGAACCATACGCTGCATCTTGTCGCGATTGCACGCGCGGCGGGCATCGTCATCGACTGGGACGACTTCGACAAGCTTTCGGCGGTCGTTCCGCTGCTCGCGAAGATCTACCCGAACGGCAAGGCGGACGTGAATCATTACCATGCGGCGGGCGGCATGGCGTTCCTCGTCCGCAACCTGCTGGAGGGCGGCCTGCTTCACGAAGACGTGAAGACGGTGGCCGGCAACGGCTTGTCGCGCTATACGCAGGAGCCGCGTCTCGTGGACGGCGCGCTGACATGGGTGCAAGGCGTCGACGTGAGCGGCGATACCAAAGTCCTGCGGCCGATCGGCGACCCGTTTCAGCCCGACGGCGGCTTGCGACTCATGCAAGGCAAGCTCGGTCGAGGCGTCATCAAGATTTCGGCCGTCGCGCGCGAGCATCGCGCGGTGCGTGCCCCGGCCATCGTCTTCGATTCGCAAGAAGCGGTGCAGGAAGCGTTCGACAACGGAGAGCTCAAGCGCGATTTCGTCGCCGTGGTCCGCTTCCAAGGCGCCCGAGCCAACGGCATGCCGGAGCTGCATCGTCTCACGCCGCTGCTCGGCGTGCTGCAGGATCAAGGGTTCAGGGTCGCGCTCGTCACCGACGGGCGCATGTCCGGCGCGTCAGGCAAGGTGCCGGCCGTCATTCACGTGTCGCCGGAGGTGATACAGGGCGGCCCCCTCGGCAAGCTGCGCACGGGCGACACGGTCGTCATCGATGCCGAGCGCGGCGTGCTCGACGTCGAAATCGACGCAGCAACATGGGCCGCGCGCGAAGTCGAAGCACCGAAGCATCAGGCCGAGAACGAGGTCGGCTTCGGGCGCGAGTTGTTCGGCGTCTTCCGCGCCGCTGCGATGCCGGCGGAGATGGGCGCCTCGGTGTTCGGGCCGCTCGTTGGCGAGACGGTCGAACCAAGCGTTCACGCGACGCGCTAAACAAGGAGGAGTCCTCTATGAACAAGATCGAAGACATCGTCCGCCTCGGCCCGGTCATTCCGGTGCTCGCATTCGATTCAGTCGAGCAGGGAGAGCACGTATCGCGCGCGCTCCACGCGGGCGGCGTCAAGGTGCTGGAAATCACGCTGCGCACGCCGGCCGGTTTGCAGGCGATCGAGCGGGCGAGCCAGCTCGCGCCCGATATCGTCGTCGGCGTCGGCACGATCACCAAGCCCGAGCACTGTGCGCTCGCGAAAAAAGCAGGCGCGCGGTTCGGTGTGTCGCCCGGGCTCACGAAGGACATGCACAAGGCGGCCGAGGACGCAGGGCTGCCGCTGCTACCCGGCGTCATGACGCCGACGGATATTCTCGTCGCGCTCGAGCTCGGCTATGAAATCGTCAAGTTCTTCCCGGCGCAACAGGCTGGCGGCGTCGCGATGCTGCAGGCATTCCACGGGCCGTTCCCGATGCTGAAGTTCTGCCCGACCGGCGGCATCACGGCCGAAACCGCGCCGACGTTCCTGGCGTTGCCGAACGTCGTTTGCGTCGGGGGTTCGTGGCTGACCCCGAAGGCCGCCCTGGCGGCGCAGAACTGGGACGAGGTCACCCGTCTCGCACGCGGCGCTTCGGAGCTCGCCGCGCATCAGCACTGATTCGCGCACCACTTCATCAGTAAGTCCCCCGCAGACAAGGTCAAGCACGAGGCGCATCGCATTCGCGGTGCGTCCGGCGGCGCTCGCGCACGTGCGCGCGCTCGATAGCGCTGGTCGAACTCACCGTTGGCTGTGGCATCACCCCCGGCAAATCGTGGTGATGTTGAGGGTTTTCCTTGATGGAACCGGTTCTATCCATGAATGCCGAGCCCGCCTACAATGCAGCGTCGGCGCGGTCCCCGATTTCGGCAATGCTTTGCGCCGGTCGTACAACAAGTCGAACGGATATCCACACCAAGGAGGTGTTTCATGGAATCGGTCCAAGGCGGCCTATTGCTTCTCTACGCGGTGATCGCCATCGCACTTTTGATTCTGCTGATCACCCGCTACAAGCTGTACCCGTTCCTGGTCTTGATTCTCGTCTCGCTCGGGCTCGGCATGGCGGCCGGCATGCCGATGGACAAGATCGTGAAGTCGTTCGAGAACGGCAACGGCGGCACGCTTGGCCACATTGCAATCGTCGTCGGGCTCGGGACGATGCTCGGCAAAATGATGGCTGAATCGGGCGGCGCGGAGCGCATTGCCACCACGCTGATCGACTGGTTCGGCGAAAAGAACATTCACTGGGCGATGATGTTCGTCGCCGTCATCGTCGGTTTGCCCGTCTTCTTCGAAGTCGGCTTCGTGCTGCTGATTCCGATCGCTTTCAACGTCGCCAAGCGCACGGGCAAGTCGCTGCTCTTGATCGGTCTGCCGATGGTGGCCGGCCTCTCCGTCGTGCACGGCCTGATTCCGCCGCACCCGGCCGCGCTGCTGGCCGTGCAGGCGTACGGTGCCGACATCGGCAAGACCGTGGCGTACGGGATCATCGTCGGCGTGCCGACGGCGCTCGTCGCGGGGCCGATCTTCGCACTGCTCGTGTACCGGCAAATCAAGCTGCCCGCCGTCAATCCGCTCGCCGCGCAGTTCGTCCAGGGCAACGGCAACGATCGCGGCAACCCGGGCGGTGCGGTGGGCGCGCAGCTCGCGTCCGGCGCGAATCCCGGCGCCGGCCGCCGCGAACTGCCGAGCTTCGGCATCACGCTTTTCACGATTCTGCTGCCGGTGCTGCTGATGCTGGTGGGCAGCTGGGCCGATCTGTTTTTTGCGCCAAAAACCGTTCCGAACAATCTGCTTCGTTTCATCGGCAACGCCGACGTCGCATTGCTGATCGCCGTGCTCGTGAGCTTCTGGACGTTCGGCGCGCAACGCGGCTTTACGCGTGAGCAGATCCAGAAGTTCTGCGGGGACTGCCTCGCGCCGATCGCCGGCATCACGCTGATCGTGGGCGCGGGCGGCGGCTTCGGCGGCGTATTGCGCGACAGCGGGATTTCCCAGCAAATCGTCGCCGTCGCCACGCATGCGCAGCTTTCGCCGTTGCTGTTCGGCTGGTTCGTCGCGGCCCTGATTCGCCTCGCGACGGGGTCGGCAACGGTCGCGATGACGACGGCCTGCGGCATCGTCGCGCCGATCGCGTCGGCGGGCACGATTCATGTTCGGCCCGAATTGCTGGTGCTCGCAACCGGCTCCGGCTCGTTGATCTTCTCGCACGTGAACGACGGCGGCTTCTGGCTGATCAAAGAATATTTCGGAATGACGGTCGGTCAAACGTTCAAGACCTGGTCGCTTTGCGAGACGATCATCTCGCTGCTCGGCCTCGGATTGACGTTTGCGCTGGCGGCGGTCCTTTGAGGAAGCAAACGGAGGAAAGATGATTTTTATCGTGATGGGCGTATCCGGTGCGGGCAAGACGAGGGTCGGCGAGCTGCTGGCCGAACGCCTGTCATGCAGCTTCACCGATGGCGATGCCTACCATAGCGCCGCGAATAAGGAAAAAATGGCGCACGGCATCCCGCTGACCGACGACGACCGCTGGCCGTGGCTCGCGGCAATTCGCGCAGCGATCGAAGCGAAGGTGCGCGCGGGCGAGACGGCCGTGTTCGGCTGCTCGTCGCTCAAGCGCGTCTATCGCGACGTGCTGCGCGGCGGCGCGCCGGCGGACGCCGATGTCTGTTTCGTTTATTTGAAGGGGTCGTTCGAGGTGCTGCACGAGCGGCTTGGCTCGCGCACCGGGCATTTTTTCGATCCCTCGCTGCTGCGCAGCCAGCTCGACACGCTCGAGGAGCCCGGCGAGGACGAGGCGATGACGATCAGCATCGAGCACACGCCCGAGGCGATCGTCGACGAGGTCGTCGCGCGCATCGCGCGGGAACGGCAACGCTGATCCGCGCGTGCGGTTGCGTGTGCGTGTGCCTGTGCGCGGGCTCGGATTCGATAGGGATCCGCACTATCCGTTTCGACTCGCGAACGCCTCGAACTCGGCCACGGGCACGGGACGGCAAAAGAAGTAGCCTTGCCATGCATGGCATCCCGCCCGCTCGAGGAAGTCTCGCTGCGCTTCGTTCTCCACGCCCTCGGCAATGACGTCGAGGCCGAGGCTCTGAGCGAGCGCCACGATGGTCCTGGCGATGACGGCATCGTTGGGATCGATGAGGATGTCGCGCACGAAGGAGCGATCGATTTTCAGTTCGTCGAGCGGCAACTGCTTCAGATACGAAAGCGACGAGTAGCCGATGCCGAAATCGTCGAGCGAGAAAGAGACGCCGACGGCTTTCAACGCGGCCATCTTGTCGATGATGTCCTGCACATTGTCCACCACCACGCTTTCGGTCAGCTCGAGTTTGAGCCGGTTCGGATCGGCTCCCGTGCGCCCGATGATCGAGAGGACATCGCCGACGAAGCCTGGCTGACGGAACTGCTGCGCACTGACGTTGACGGCGAGCGTGAGATGCGCGAATTCCGGTTCGCCCGACCATCGCGCGAGCCTCGCGCAGGCGTCTTCGAGCACCTTGTAGCCTAGCGGTAGCACCAGCCCCGATTCCTCCGCGAGCGTGATGAACTCGGCCGGCGCCACGATGCCGCGTTCGGGATGCTGCCAGCGCACGAGCGCCTCGGCTCCCGTCACGCGATTGCCGGCGCCCACCTGCGCCTGATAGTGGAGCAGGAACTGCGCTTCGTCGATGCCGCGGCGCAGCGCGGCCTCCATCGCCACCCGCTCGACGACGACCGTTTGCATCGTCGGATCGAAAAAGCACATCGCGTTGCGGCCGCGCTCTTTCGACTTGTACATCGCAAGGTCGGCCTGCTTGAGCAGTTCCTCGATGGTGGCCTGGTGCCCGCGAAACATCGTGGCGCCGATGCTTGCCGTGCTGCGATGATCGGCGCCTTCGAGCTGATAGGGTTTGCCGAGCATCGCGAGTATCTTTTCGCCGATTGCCTCGATCTGGCCCGCCGCGTCCTGTTCGTTCGCGCTCAAGCTGCCGAGCACCAGCACGAACTCGTCGCCGCCCACGCGCGCGACCGTATCGCCTTCGCGGACACAGGCCAGAAGACGCTGCGCCGTCTGCTGCAGCAGCATGTCGCCTTTGTCGTGACCGAGCGTGTCGTTGAGCGTCTTGAAGTTGTCGAGGTCGATGAAGAGCAGGCCGCCGCAGGTTTCATTCTGCGCGCTCACGGCGATCGCTTGCCGCAGTCGGTCCCATAGCAGCCGGCGATTCGGCAATCGCGTGAGCGCGTCGAAGAAGGCGAGCTCCTTGATGCGCTCCTCGGCGATCTTGCGCTCTGTAATGTCGTTGTGCGTGCCGACGTAATGCGTCACGTTGCCGTCGTCGCCCCTTACCGCGGTGATCGTCAGCCACTTCGGGTAGATCTCGCCGTTCTTGCGGCGATCCCAGATTTCCCCCTGCCAGCCGCCGGTGCGATGGATCGTGTCCCACATCTCGCGATAGAACGCCTTGTCGTGACGGTCGGATTGCAAGATGCTCGGCATCTTGCCGACCAATTCTTCGGCCGTGTAGCCGGTGCACGCGGTGAAGGCCGAGTTGACGCGCAAAATCCTGCCGCTCGCGTCGGTGACCATCATGCCCTCCATCGACTCGAACGCGACCGCGGAGATGCGCAGCTCCTTCGTCATGGCCGAAGCGAGCCTCATGGCTCGGTTGCGGCCCGTTCCCATCACCCACGCCAGCAGCGCGAGCAGCAAGCTCAGGCCCGTGCCCGTGACGAGAATCAGCGTCTGGGAATCGCGTTCGAACCGGTACTGGAAGCCGTCGAGCGCAACCATCGAGAGCACCCATTCGTGCCCGCCCACGACAAGGTACTCATTCGACGAAAGGCCCTGGGCCAGCGGTCGCTTGTTGACGTTAGGCGAGCGATAGAGCAGCGCGGCGTCGGTCGGCTCCACACCGTCGTAGATGGTGAGCGAGAGGCCCGGGGAAAGCTGGCCGTAGAGGCTGGCGATCACGTCGTGCATCCGGAACGACGCATAGACCCATCCGATGAGGCCAGCCCGGCGCTGCTCGATGGTATCGAGCGGCACGCCCTTGGCATATACCGGGAGGTAGATCACGAAGCCCGGCTGCGTCTCGTCGCCCGCATCGACGGCGAGCTGCACTTTGCCGGACACGACCGCAAGACTCGAATCGCGCGACTTCTCCAACGCGAGCCGCCGTGCGGAAGTCGCCCATACGTCGAAGCCGAGCACTCTGCGCCGTCGGTCCGTCGGCGGCTCGCGCTGCACGATCGGCGCATAGCTTTCGCGCGTGCCGGCCGGAACGATCGTGTATTCGCGGTCGACGGTGTCGCGCATCATTTCAATGTGGGCGGCCTTGCCGGCCGCGGGGACCCATTGCACCAGCCCAAGCGCTTGGATGCCGGAGAAGTTGGCATCCGAGCTGACCGCGTTCACGTAGTCGTGGAACCGCGCCCGGTCCATCGTCCCGGTGGCGACGAAGAGCGCCTGGACGCCGCGCAGCAACTGTTCGTAAGCGGCAATCCGTTGCTCGATGCGGCCGACGGCGTCGCCGAGCTCGAAGTTGAACTGAGCCAGCAGTTCATGGCGGGACGCCTGGCGCTCATGGTTCCACACGGCCCACGTGATGCCGAGGCCGGCCAGCAGGATCACGAGGGGGAGCAGAACGAGGCGTGCCCGGATCACGGCGGGGACTTGAAGTCGACCATGGTATCGGCCAGGTCGCGTTTGAAATACTTTTCGAAGATGCGGCGAACCGTGCCGTCCGCTCGCATCTCGTTGACGACCGCCCGCCACTTCTCGCGCTCCTCGGGGGACAGTGCCTTCTTCGACATAATGAGACCGTGCGGCACCGACGGATCGTTGAATTCGACGATCGTCGTAATGTCGCGGATCTTCTTATCGTCGATCGCCGGGTAATCGAACGGCTCGATGATCATGCCTTGAATATGATCGAGGACGAGTGCTTCGTAGAGCGGCTCGAGACCGCCTGCCTGGCTGACGCGGTTCGCGGCGGCCAGCGAATCGACAAGCCGGTTCGCCGATTCGCTGTAGCGGAAGCTCCGAATGACGCCGAGCCGGAATTGATCGTTGTGCTCGAAGTCCGACAATTGCCGGATGCCCGAATCCTTGCGCACCAGCAGGTAGTACTTGTTGCTGAAGTACCAGGCGAAGTCGGCGTAACGGATGCGCTCGTCGTTGGCGATGCCCGAGAGACTGAAATCGAGCGCGCCCGATTCGATCAGATTCCAGATCCGCGCGCGCGACATAAGGCTGACGCGGATCTGGCAACCGCTGCGGCGGGTCAGTTCTTCGGCGAAATCCTTGTCGATGCCTGTGTCGGTATCGAGCGAATAGAGCAGGCCGTGATCATGCAGCGCGAGCGTGAAAGGCCTGGAGCAGTCCGGGCCGCCTGCGAGCGCGTTGCCGATGCTGCCCAGCACGAGAAGCAGGGCGGCGAGTGCTTGTCGAATCACGAGGTCTCCAGCGTAGAAAGGTTGACTTGTCCAGGGTTTCTTCTTGGTTGCCGGCGACGTTTGATGACTGCACTCGCAATCGTTGCTTCATTCGGTCGCGTCCTCGCTACCGCGAAGCATCGCCCGAAATAGCTCCAGACACAATATCGGCTTGCGATGACGGATCTTGAGGGCGATACAAGCACAGTGCGACGCTTGTCGACGTTCGGACGCCGTAAGCGAAGACGATGTTTCGGGATACCATTTGCCCTGTCCCTGCTTAGGACACCGCGACCATGGACAACAAACATGTCGATTCCGCAGCGCTGGGGGCGAATACGCGCCGCGTCCTCGTCTGGGACGTGCCGACGCGGCTCTTTCATTGGCTCATCGTCGTGCTCGTCGCGGCCGCCTATGTGACCGAACGGCTCAACCGGATGGATTGGCACGCCTGGATCGGTGAAGCGGTGCTTGCGCTGGTGCTGTTTCGCATCCTTTGGGGCTGCTTCGGCAGCGAGACGGCAAGGTTTCGCCGTTTTGTCGCGTCGCCCGCCGCGGCCCTGCATCACTTGCGGCGAATGTTACGGCGCGAGCCCGACTTGCAGATCGGGCATAACCCGGCAGGCGGCTGGATGGTGGTGCTGTTGCTCGCCTTGCTGCTGGGCGAGACGTTGACAGGTCTCTACACGAACAACGATGTGGCCGACGAGGGGCCATTCACGCCATGGGTGCCGGCGTGGATCGCCAATGCGATCACCGATTTGCACACATGGTTGTGGGACGCACTCGTTGCCGCTGTGGCGATGCATCTGCTGGCTATCGCCGTCTATGCCGCGGCGAAGGGGCACAACTTGCTGTGGCCGATGCTGAACGGCCGCAAATCGATGCCAGCGGGAGTGCGCGAGCCCCTGCTCGGGTCGATGGGGCTCGCGTTGCTGCTGTTCGCTGCCGCGAGTGTCGCGGCAGCCGTACTCGCGAAGTATCTCTGAAGCTTGCGACCGTTATTGCTTGGGCGGCATCACTTGACCGCGAATCTCGCCGTCCGGATGCTCCTTCGTGTGCACGTTGATATAGAGCTCGCCTGCCATGAGCTCCTTCGCTTGCTCCTCGGACAAGGTCGCCTTGCCCTTGATGGGTCCTTCGATCGGCGTACTCGTCGAGCCCTTCTTCGAAAGCCATACGACGGGGGACGCATTCTTCCCCTCCGTGGCCGGGCCGTGGAAGTGCGCCATGGTCGCGGGGCCCGAGAGGTCGTGGGTCGTAATGTCCCACGTCACGACGCGCGTATCGGGATCGTAGGTCAGCTTCGCGTCACCCGTTGCCTTCGTCTGTACCGGGGGCACCTGCTCCGAACCGTTGAGCGGCACGGAAAAAGACATGGGCGCGGCCTGCGCGACGACCGCCGCGCTCGCGCAAGCGATACCGGCAAGCGTCACGGCGGCTCGCCGCAATCTGGAAATGCTCATCTGCCATCACTCCTATCGGGAATCCTCAGTCGAGAGACGATGATCCGATGTCGTCGAACGAGGATCGGCATTGAAGCCAGGTTCTTCTTCGGACGCGGTGAATAGCGGCCTTGTGCTCCCTCCAGCCGCGAAGGCATTGTAAGCCGAGCCGCTCGGATCTGCCCGCCAAGCCACAGCGGGCTGAGCCGAGGCCGTTAGCCGATCCGCTTGGCGAGCTCGACGGCCTTTCCGATGTAGGACCCGGGCGTCATCGCCAGCAGGCGCGCCTTCGCATCGTCGGGAATCGCAAGCGTCGTGATGAACTGCCGCAGGGCTTCGCGCGTGATGCCCTTGCCGCGCGTGAGCTCCTTCAGCTGCTCGTAAGGGTTTTCGATGCCATAGCGCCGCATGACCGTTTGCACGGGCTCGGCGAGTACCTCCCAACATCCGTCGAGATCCTCGTCGAGACGCTGCGGGTTGACCTCCAGCTTGTCGAGGCCGCGGATCAGCGCGTCATAGGCGAGCAGCGAGTAGCCGAGCGCTACCCCCATGTTGCGCAGAACCGTCGAATCCGTGAGGTCGCGCTGCCAGCGCGAGACGGGCAGCTTGTCGGCGAGATGCCGCAGCGTCGCGTTCGCGAGCCCGAGGTTGCCTTCGGAGTTCTCGAAATCGATCGGGTTGACCTTGTGCGGCATCGTCGACGAGCCGATCTCGCCCGCTTTCGTCTTCTGCTTGAAATAACCGAGCGAGATGTAGCCCCAGACGTCGCGGTCCAGATCGAGCAGGATCGTGTTCGCCCGCGCGACGGCATCGAAGAGCTCCGCCATGTAATCGTGCGGCTCGATCTGAATCGTGTAGGGGTTGAACGCCAGCTTCAGGCGATTTTCGACGACGTTGCGCGAAAACGCCTCCCAATCGAAGTCGGGGTAGGCGGACAGATGGGCGTTGTAGTTGCCGACGGCGCCGTTCATCTTGCCGAGAATTTGCACGGCGGCGATGCGCTCGATCGCGCGCGCAAGGCGCGCGGCCACGTTGGCGATTTCCTTGCCGAGCGTCGTCGGGCTCGCCGGCTGGCCATGCGTGCGCGAGAGCATCGGCTGCTCGGCGTGCGTGCGCGCGAGCGCGACGAGCCGCGCATGGACGGAGCGCAGCGCGGGCAGGATGACATGCTCGCGCGCGCCGGCCAGCATGAGACCGTGCGAAGTATTGTTGATGTCCTCGGAGGTGCAGGCGAAATGGATGAATTCGCTCGCGCGCTCGAGCTCGGGCTGGCCCTTCACCGATTCCTTGAGCCAGTACTCGACGGCCTTCACGTCGTGGTTCGTCACGCGCTCGATTTCCTTGATGCGCGCGGCGTCATGTGCGGAAAAGCGCTCGACGAGCTCGAGCAAAAACCGTTCGGATTCCCCGGAGAACCTGGGGACCTCGGCGAAGCCGGCCTGCGAGAGCGCGATGAGCCAATGAACTTCGACCGTCACGCGATGACGCATGAACGCGGCTTCGGAAAGCCAGTCGCGCAGTGCTTCGGTTTTGGCCGCGTAGCGGCCGTCGAGCGGGGAGAGGGCGGTGAGCGTGAAAAGGGTATCGGCGCGGGTATCGGACATGATGAGGCGGTCGGGCGCCCGAATGCGCCCGTTCGGAAGCGGAAGGGAACCGCGAATTTTACCACCTTCGGGTCGCCAGCCGCCCAGGCTGGCCGCGCCCTGCTAAGCGAGCGGCGCCAGCCGTCAGACCGGAGATTCCTTGTCGCGGCGAGAGCGCCGCGGCGCTCGCTCGCGTGTCACTTCCCTGCCGAAGCCGTTTGACCGATGCTGGCGCTCGCAGGGATCGACGCATTGGCCGCGGTGGCGGCCGGCGCGGCCCAGACGAGCCACTGGCCGCGCAGCGCGACGAGGATGCCGCAAGCGCATGCCGCGAGCGCGCCGAACGTCGCGAAGCCCATCTGGTAGCTGCCCGTGCTTTCCTTCGCGATGCCCATTACGACGGGAAGGTAGAACCCGCCAATGCCGCCCGCCGCCCCGACGACGCCCGAAAGCAAACCCGTCTTGCCTTTCCAGCGATGCGGCACGAGCTGGAACGTCGAGCCGTTGCCGAGCCCGAAGGCGATGTAGAGGAGCACGAGCAGCGCGATGCCGCCGCCGAGCGGGGGCATCCACGCGGCGAACGCGAAATCGGCGATGGAGATGACGGCGAGCAGCAGCATCAGCGCACGCACGCCCGTGACACGGTCGGCGACATAGCCGCCCATCGGGCGCACGATCGCGCCGAGAAACGCGAGCAGCGACATGAAGAGGCCGGCTTCGAGCTTCGGCATCTGATAGAGGTTCGTGAGCAGCAGCGTGACATACGAGGACATCCCGACGAACCCACCGAAGGTGATGCTGTAGATGAGCATCATGACCCAGGTGTCGCGCTCGGCGAGGACAGCCCGATAGCGGGCGGGCAAAAGCGCGATGGCGCCGGCCGCGCCGAACACGGGCAAGAGCAGCACGCCGGTTTTGCCTGAGCCGAAGACACCGGCCTTGACCGCGAGCACCAGTGCCACGAGCCCGGCGAGCACCGCCGCGAAGCTCGCCGCCGCGCGCGGCAGGCTCCCCGACTTTTCGGCGCGATCGTCGGCCCAGGCAAAAAGGGCGAGGCCGGCGATCGCCAGAAGCGGCAGTGCCGCAGCGGTCGCGAATTGCCAGCCGAGCGCGGCGGCGACATGCGGAAAGAGGAAGCCGTCGAGCACGGCGCCGATGTTGCCGGCCGCGGCAAGCCCCAGCACCAGGCCCTGCACCTTCGGCGGATAACTGCTGCCCGCCATCGGCAGCGCCACGGCGAAGCTCGCGCCGCCGACCCCGAGAAAGACGCCGAGCACGAGCAGCAGCGAGTACGACGGCGTCGCGGGCCAGAATGGCAGGACGATGGTCGGCAGCGCCGACAGCAGCACGCCGATCAACGCGACGCGCCGGCCATCGGCCGACTGATAGAGATTGCCGAGCGCGACGCGCAGAATAGCGGCCGCGAGCACGGGCACCGCGACGAGGAAGCCTTGCTGCGCCGCCGACATCGCGATGTCCTTGCCGATGAACGGCGCAAGCGGGCCGTAGAGGACCCAGACGGTGAAGCCCGTATCGAAATAGAGAAAGCAGGCGAGAAGCGAACGCCAGTTGCCGCTCCGTAGCGCGTGTTGCAGGTTCTTCATGACATCCTCACGTCGGGTGATCGAAGGTGAAACGCGCACTTTGTCTTTTTGCAATGCAGCGCGGCCGCATCGAAACGCAAGGGCCATGCCATCGTCCGGTGCGCGGGGCTTCCCGGCCATCGGTTGTTGCTTTTGGCGGCGCGGGTGTCAGTCAGATGAAAGCCGAATCCAGCATTGCAGGCCGCTTGTCGGGGATGGCCGTTTCGATCTCGGGCGAACGGCGGCAACGAGGGGCGGGAACGGCCTTCGTTCGGCTTGCGCACCAGCGGTGCGCGGGCGGCACTGCCCGCGTGCTCCGCGCGCTCGGTAATGGTGCGTTGCGCAAGCTCGATGAGGGACTTGAAGCACTTCCCCGAGGCATCGGAAAGCGGCATGCGCGACAATGGCGTCCGACCTTCTCCGAGGAGACTCGAACATGATTGCCACGGGTACGCGAGACCGGACATGGAACTGAAGTGGCTCGAAGATTTCGTCTCGCTCGCGGAAACGCGCAGCTTCAGCCGCTCCGCCGAGCTTCGGCATGTGACTCAGCCCGCTTTTTCACGGCGAATCCAGGCACTCGAAGCGTGGCTCGGCACCGAGCTCATCGATCGCTCCGTCTATCCGACGCGCTTGACCAATGCCGGAGAAGTCTTCTACGAGCAGGCGCTCGCGATGCTCTCGCAAGTGCACGAGGCGCGCGTGTTGTTGCGCGGCCATATCGGCGCGCCCGCCACGACGATCGAATTCGCCGTCCCCCACACGCTTTCGCTCACCTATTTCCCAAAATGGCTGCAGCGAATCGAGGCACAGATGGGGCCCATTCATACGCGGCTGCGGGCGCTCAACGTTCACGACGCCGTGCTTTCGCTCGTCGAGGGCGGGTGCGATCTCGTGATGGGCTATCACCATCCGAGCCATCCGGTCGCGCTCGATCCGGGTCACTACGACATGCTCACGCTCGGCTTCGAGCCGATCAGCCCGTTCTCGGCGCCGTCGCGCGCGGGGCGCCCGCGCTTTCAACTGCCGGGCACGAGCGATGCGCCGGTTCCGTATCTCTCGTACACGCCGAACGCGTACCTGGGCCGGATGACCGAAGTGATCATCGCGAAAGCGCCCGAGCGGCTCTACCTCGACCGCGTCTATGAAACCGACATGGCCGAGGCGCTCAAGGCGATGGCCCTCGCGGGCCACGGCGTCGCGTTCCTGCCGCACAGCGCGGTGGAGGACGCGGTCGCGGCGGGCGCGCTGATCCGGCTCGATCGCCCGACGCGCGGTGCGGCCGCGGACCGTTTCACGCTGACGATGGAGATTCGCCTCTATCGCGACAAGCTTGCCGCTGCCGCCGACGATCGACGTCAGCGGCTCGTGCAGCGTCTATGGCAGGTGGTCGCCGACGAACTCGGCGTGAACGGAAAGAGCGAGGCCAGTGAGATTGGCTGAAATGCCTGGTGATGCATTATGCAATTTTTGCATAACAGGATGACCAATCGGCATTGGATTTCAAAAACCGCTTTTCCCACAATGGCGCACATTCTGTGACCGCTGGAGTGTCCATGTCTTCGCAATCGTCGTCCGCGCCGTTGGCGCAATCGATTCCCTCCTACCTCCATGCCGACGATCTCGGTCCCTGGGGCAACTATCTGCGCCAGGTCGATCGCGTCGCTCCGTACCTCGGTTCGCTCTCGCGCTGGATCGAGACGTTGAAGCGCCCGAAGCGGATCCTCATCGTCGACGTGCCCATCGAACTCGATGATGGCACCGTCGCCCACTTCGAGGGATATCGCGTGCAGCACAACGTCTCCCGTGGCCCCGGCAAGGGCGGCGTGCGCTACCACCAGGACGTGACGCTCTCGGAAGTGATGGCGCTCTCGGCCTGGATGTCAGTCAAGAACGCGGCGGTGAACGTGCCGTACGGCGGTGCCAAGGGCGGCATTCGCGTCGATCCGCGCAAGCTCTCGCGTGGTGAGCTCGAGCGCGTGACGCGCCGTTACACGAGCGAGATCGGCATCATCATCGGACCGAACACCGACATCCCCGCGCCCGACGTTAACACGAACGAACAGATCATGGCGTGGATGATGGACACGTATTCGATGAACCAGGGCCAGACGGCTACGGGCGTCGTGACGGGCAAGCCGATCTCGCTCGGCGGCTCGCTCGGGCGTCGCGAGGCCACGGGCCGAGGCGTGTTCGTCGTCGGCACGGAGGCGGCCCGCCGCAAGGGACTCGAGATCGAAGGTGCGCGTGTCGCCGTTCAGGGCTTCGGCAACGTCGGCGGCATCGCCGCACGGCTCTTCCAGGAAGCCGGCGCGAAAGTGATCGCGGTGCAGGACCACACGGGCTCGATCTGCCGGTCGAGCGGCATCGATACAGCGGCACTGCTCGACCATGTCGCGAAGACGGGCGGTGTGGGCGGCTTCGCCGGCGCGGACCCGCTTGGCAACGACGAATTCTGGACGATCGAAAGCGACATCCTGATTCCGGCCGCCCTCGAAAACCAGATCACCGAGAAGAACGCCTCGAAGATCAAGACGAAGATCATCGTCGAAGGCGCGAACGGCCCGACGACGACGGCGGCCGACGACATCCTGCACGACAACGGTGTGCTCGTCGTGCCCGATGTGGTCGCGAACGCCGGCGGCGTGACGGTCTCGTACTTCGAATGGGTGCAGGACTTCTCGAGCTTCTTCTGGACCGAAGACGAGATCAATCAGCGCCTGGAGCGCGTGATGCGCGAAGCGTTCAACGCCGTCTGGCAGGTGGCGGGCGACAACGACGTCTCCATGCGCACGGCCGCGTTCATCGTTGCCTGCAAACGCATCCTGATGGCGCGCGAGATGCGCGGGCTCTACCCCTGAGCCTCTTTTGCGCGAGTCGACGCGCCCGTGCTGCGGGCGTCGCTTCGATAAAACAATCCTCGTGATGGCGCTCGAGCATCGTGCATAACACGGTGCGCCGGGCGCCGGGTGCGGGCGGCATCGACCATGCCGCCCGCTTTCCGTTTGCGGGCGCACATCGCGAGTGAACTCGATGCTTTCAACAGCATTACTTTGCGCTACACTGGCGCGGGGCTTTGCGAAGGTTAAAGAAGGAGATCGCACAATGAAGTTCAAGATGAGCATGCTGGTTGCGCTTTGCGCCGGTGCCGTGATGGCGGGCAGCGCGTTCGCGCAGGATTCGGGCACGTTGAAGAAGATCAAGGATACGGGCGTCATCGCGCTCGGGCATCGCGAATCCTCGATTCCGTTTTCGTACTATGACGAGAAGCAGCAGGTGATCGGCTACTCGCGCGACTTCCAAATGAAGATCGTCGACGCGGTGAAGAAGAAGCTCAATATGCCGAACGTACAGGTGAAGAACATTCCCGTCACCTCGCAAAATCGCATTCCGCTCGTGCAGAACGGCACGGTCGACATCGAATGCGGATCGACGACGAACAATGCCGAGCGTCAACAGCAAGCGGATTTCTCCGACACCATCTTCGTGATCGGCACGCGGCTGATGACGAAGAAAGACTCGGGCATCAAGGATTTCCCCGACCTGAAAGGCAAGACCGTCGTCACCACGGCCGGCACGACATCCGAGCGTCTCTTGCGCAAGATGAATCAGGACAAGAACATGGGGATGAACATCATCAGCGCGAAAGATCACGGCGAGTCGTTCCATACGCTCGAGACGGGCCGCGCGGTCGCGTTCATGATGGATGATGCGTTGCTCGCGGGAGAGCGCGCGAAATCGAGAACGCCTGACGATTTCGTGATCGTCGGCACGCCGCAGTCGCGCGAGGCGTACGGCTGCATGATGCGCAAGGGCGATACCGAGTTCAAGAAGGTTGTCGACGATGCCATAGCGCAGGTCGAGAAGTCGGGCGAGGCCGATCAGTTGTACAAGAAGTGGTTCGAATCGCCGATTCCGCCGAAGGGGCTCAACCTCAAATTCCCCGAAAGCGACGACATGAAGGCCCTCTTCAAGAACCCGAACGACAAGGCGATCGACTGAGCGCCGGGGTCGTCGGCGGCTTTCTCGCTACGTTATTGAAAGATTGAATCGGACGGAAGGAGCGCAGCGCTTCTTCCGTTCTTTTCGTTGGAGTCTCTGACATGTCGTATCACTGGAATTGGGCCGTCCTGGTGCAGCCCGTCTCCACCGGCGAGCCCACGACATACCTGGGCTGGCTGCTTTCGGGCATGTGGATGACGGTATCGGTCTCGCTTTGCGCGTGGGTGATCGCGCTCATCGTCGGATCGTTCTTCGGCGTGTTGCGCACGACGCCGAGCCGCCTTCTGACCGGTATCGGCACCGTCTATGTCTCGGTGTTCCGCAACATTCCGCTCATCGTGCAGTTCTTCGTCTGGTACTTCGTCGTGCCGGAACTGCTCCCTGTATCGATCGGCACCGCGTTCAAGCAATTGCCGCCCGGCGTGCAGTTCTTCACGTCGTCGGTGGTCTGCCTCGGCCTCTTCACGGCCGCGCGCGTTTGCGAGCAAGTGCGCTCGGGCATCGAGGCATTGCCGCGCGGACAGCGCGCCGCCGGCCTCGCGCTCGGCTTCACGCAGTGGCAGACCTATCGGCACGTGCTGCTGCCCGTTGCCTACCGCATCATCGTGCCGCCGCTCACGTCCGAGTTTCTCAACATCTTCAAGAACTCGGCCGTCGCCTCGACGATCGGCCTGCTCGAACTCTCCGCGCAGGCACGGCAACTCGTCGACTATACGGCGCAGGCCTACGAATCGTTCATCGCCGTGACGGTTGCCTACCTGATCATCAATCTCGTCGTGATGGCGTTCATGCGCTGGGTCGAGAGCAAAACACGTCTGCCCGGCTATATCGGAGGCAAGTGATGCACCAATTCGATTGGACGAGTATTCCCGGCGCATTGCCGGCGCTCGCGTCGGGCGCTGTCGTCACGCTCGAAATCACGGTGATCGCGATCGTCGTGGGCATCGTCTGGGGGACGATGCTCGCGCTGATGCGTCTTTCCGGCATCGGTCCCCTCGCGTGGTTCGCGCAGGGCTATGTCACGACTTTCCGCTCGATCCCGCTCGTCATGGTGCTGTTGTGGTTCTTCCTGATCGTGCCGCAACTGCTACAGAACGTGCTCGGGCTGTCGCCGAACATCGACATTCGCCTGGCCTCGGCGATGGTCGCTTTTTCGCTCTTCGAGGCAGCCTATTACTCGGAGATCATTCGCGCGGGGATTCAGTCGGTATCGCGCGGGCAGGTCAACGCATCGTTCGCCCTCGGCATGACGTACTGGCAATCGATGCGCTACATCATCCTGCCGCAGGCGTTTCGCGCGATGGTTCCGCTGCTGTTGACGCAGGCCATCGTGCTGTTTCAGGACACGTCGCTCGTCTATGTGATCAGCCTCGCGGATTTCTTTCGCACGGCCACGAATATCGGCGATCGGGACGGCACCATGGTCGAGATGATACTGTTTGCGGGCGCCTGCTATTTTGTCGTGTGCGCGGTTGCCTCCGGCGTGGTCAAAGGGCTTCGGAAAAAGGTTGCAAGATGATTTCACTCAAGAACGTATCGAAGTGGTATGGGCAGTTCCAGGTGCTGACGGATTGCACGACAGAGGTCAACAAAGGTGAAGTCGTCGTCGTCTGCGGACCGTCCGGCTCGGGGAAGTCGACGCTCATCAAGACCGTGAACGGCCTCGAGCCGTTTCAGCAGGGCGATATCGTCGTCAACGGACAGTCGCTGAAGGACAGGAGCACGAACCTGTCGAAGCTGCGTGCGAAGGTCGGGATGGTGTTTCAGCACTTCGAGCTCTTTCCGCATCTGACGATCACCGAGAACCTGACGCTCGCGCAGCAGAAAGTGCTCGGCCGGTCGAAAGACGAAGCGACGACCAAGGGAATGAAGCTGCTCGATCGCGTCGGCTTGCGCGCTCATGCGGACAAGTACCCGGGTCAACTTTCGGGCGGCCAGCAGCAGCGCGTCGCCATTGCGCGGGCCCTCTCGATGGATCCGGTCGCGATGCTGTTCGACGAGCCGACTTCAGCGCTCGATCCGGAGATGATCAACGAAGTGCTCGACGTGATGGTTGAACTCGCGAAGGAAGGCATGACGATGATGGTCGTCACGCACGAGATGGGCTTTGCGAAGAAAGTCGCGCACCGCGTGATCTTCATGGACCGCGGCGTCATCGTGGAGGATGATCAGAAAGATGCGTTCTTCGCCAATCCAAAATCGGATCGCGCGAAAGACTTCCTCGCGAAGATCCTGCACTGACGTCTAACCATACTGGTTCGCGGCGTAGGCCGAATCACGATTCGAAGGCCGCGACGTCATCCGCTTCAGCGGCAAGATCTCCGGTCGCATCCGCCTTTGCCTTGCGCATCGAGGCCGAAGCGGTTTCGTCGCAGGCAGGGTTGCGCGCCTTCTCGAGCACGTGTGCCGGCACCGGGATATGCGTGCGCGCGGCGACGTCGCCGTCCTGGAACATCAGCAGATCGCCGGGCTCGAAGGCCGTCCAGACCTCGTCGTCGGTGAGCGGCTGCGTCGCGATGACGGCCACTCGATCTTCAGGCGTCGTGTACTGCGCGAAGTCGATCGACATGTCCGCGTCGATCAGATGCGCGGTCGAGAACGGCCAGCGTCGCACAAGATAGTGCAAATGCGTCGAGCAATGCGCGAAGAGCGCCTGCCCGTTCGACATGAGGAAGTTGAAGACGCCGTAATTCGTGACGTCGCGCGTGAGTTCGGCGACCGCCGCGAAAAGATCGTGCAGCGGCGGCTGCGCGCAAGGGAACGCCTTCCGCAGGCCTTGCATGATCGCGCAGAACGCGAGCTCGCTATCGGTGGTGCCGACCGGCTGGCAAATGCCCGAGAGCGTCGGCCGGTAGTCCTTCAGGTCGCCGTTGTGGGCGAAGATCCAGTGCCGCCCCCACAGTTCGCGCATGAACGGATGGCAGTTCTCGAGCAGGATGTGACCTTGCGTCGCCTTGCGAATGTGCGCAATCGTGTTCTTCGACTTGATCGGATAACGCTTGACCATCTCGGCGATCGGCGAGGTGGCCGACGATTGATGATCGATGAAGAGCCTGCAGGCTTTGTCTTCGAAGAAGGCGATGCCCCATCCGTCGGCGTGGTGATCGGTGACGCCGCCCCGCGCCGCGAAGCCGGTGAAGGAGAACGTGACGTCCGTCGGCGCGGCGCAGTTCATTCCGAGGAGTTGGCACATGGTGCTGAGGGGTGCGGGCCGCGACGGGGCTAACCCTTCGCCGAACCCGCTACAATATGTTTTTTGAAGCATATACCGAGCCGCTGACCGAAAAAAGCGAAATCAGCATGCACGGCCCGATGGGCGTTGCGGTTTTTCCACGACCCGTCCCGGCATTTTTTGCATAAACCGCGCGTCGCTTCGCTGCCGGGCTTCGGCGCGAGAAGCCGGTTCTCTCTTCTTCGATCGTCGCCATGACCGTTTCCCCTTCGTCCCAGACCGCCGCTGCAAGCGGCGGCCGTCCGTCGATGCTCACGCTTGCGCGTCCCGACGACTGGCATCTTCATTTGCGCGACGGTGCGATGCTCGCGGCCGTCCTGCCGCATACGGCGCGCCAGTTCGGCCGCGCGATCGTCATGCCCAACCTTAAGCCGCCCGTCACGACGACCGAGGCGGCGCGCGCCTACCGCGAGCGGATCCTGGCCGCGTTGCCCGCGGGCATGGCCTTCGAGCCGTTGATGACGCTTTACCTGACGGACAACACCGCGCCCGACGAGATCCAGCGCGCGCGAGAGAGCGGCTTCGTGCACGGGGTGAAGCTCTATCCGGCCGGGGCGACGACGAATTCGGACGCCGGCGTCACCGATCTTCGCCACTGCGCGAAGACGCTGGAGGCGATGCAGGAAGCGGGCATGCCGTTGCTGATTCACGGCGAAGTGACGGACCCGTCCGTCGATCTGTTCGATCGCGAGAAAGTCTTCATCGATCGCGTCATGGAGCCTCTGCGGCGCGATTTCCCGGCGCTCAAAGTCGTGTTCGAGCACATCACGACGAAAGACGCGGCCGACTATGTTCGCGACGCCGGCGCGCCGCCGGGGCGGCTCGGCGCGACGATCACGGCCCATCATCTGCTCTATAACCGCAACGCGATCTTCCAGGGCGGCATTCGGCCGCACTACTATTGCCTGCCGGTGCTGAAGCGCGAGACGCATCGTGTGGCGCTCGTCGCGGCGGCTACCTCGGGCGATCCGCGCTTCTTCCTCGGCACGGACAGCGCACCGCATCCGAAGGGGCTCAAGGAGCATGCATGCGGCTGCGCAGGCTGCTACACCGCGCTCCATGCGCTCGAGCTCTATGCGGAAGCGTTCGACCAGGCCGGCGCGCTCGACAAGCTCGAAGGCTTCGCGAGCTTTTTTGGCGCGGACTTCTACGGCCTGCCGCGCAGCACCGTGAAGGTGACGCTCGTGCGCGAGCCGTGGACGCTGCCGGCCGCGATCGAGGCCGGTGAATCCTCGGTCGTACCGCTGCGCGGCGGGGAAGAAATCGGCTGGCGGCTCGCTTGACCGTGCTGATCGTTTAGCCGGCCGATACGAACGTGAGCGCGGGATTCGTCGACTTCGATCGCATCGACTGGTCCACAGCCTGGTTCTCGCCTTTTGCCGAGCGCGGCAAGCGCTGGCAACGCGTGGCACTCGAGCACCCCGACGATTACCTCGACGAACTGCGGCGCGATGCGCGCGCGAGCGCGCAGACAACGGGCCGCGGCGCGCCGCTGACGTTCATCGCGCAGGCGGAGCTGCCCGCCGGTACCGCCTACGAGGCGCACATCGCGGCGACGGGCGGTGTGCCGACCCGGGAGAACCTGCACGATTTTTTCAACGCCCTGGTCTGGTTCAGCTATCCGCGCGTGAAGGCCGTTCTCAACGCCAGACAGGCGCGGGCCATCGCGCGCGACGGGATCGGCGGCTCTCGGGGAGCCGAGCGCGATGCGCTGACGCTCTTCGACGAAAACGCCGTCGTTTTCGTCGCGTGCGATCCGGCCCTGAGTCGCGCGCTCGTCGAATTCGATTGGCGGCGTCTCTTTGTCACGGAGCGCGCCGCCTGGGGGCGGCGTTGTCTGGTTCGGCCGTTCGGACATGCGTTGCTCGAAAAGCTGATCGAGCCCTACAAGGCCTGCACCGGGCACGCCTGGATCGTCGACGCGCCGCCCGAATTCTTCGACTGGGCCGCCACACGGCAAACGACATGGCTCGATGAGACCATCGCCGCAGCGCTTGCCGCGGCACCGCTGAGGAGCCGCCTGTTTGCCCCGCTGCCTGTTCTCGGCATTCCGGGCTGGTGGCCGACCAACCGCGATCCTGCTTTTTACGACGACGAGCGCGTGTTTCGAAGGGGCCGCCGAGTCGGGGCGGCCGAGTTGCGCACGCCGCTTCGTTGACGGCACGGCGCCCTTGTGGAAGAGGGGCGCGCTGTAGCGCCAGCGCCCGTAAGCATGCACGTGCGTGGCTGTTGCTATACTTGCATTTGCAAAGCAGGCCAGGCAGTCGCGGCCTCCTGATGTCGGGCTTCGGCCCTGACGGTGGGAGGGCGAGGAAAGTCCGGACTCCACAGGGCAGGGTGATGGCTAACGGCCATCCGTGGCGACACGCGGAACAGGGCAACAGAAAGCAGACCGCCGATGGCCCGGCGCAAGCCGGGATCAGGCAAGGGTGAAACGGTGCGGTAAGAGCGCACCGCGGCTGCGGCGACGCAGTCCGGCACGGCAACCTCCACCCGGAGCAATTCCAAGTAGGCAGGCACGCATCTTCGGATGCAGGGCGGGGCCCCCGTCGCGCCTGCGGGTAGGAAGCTCGAGCGCGTCAGCAATGGCGCGCCTAGAGGAATGGCTGCCACGCGCGCGGCGCCCATTGCGGCGTTGCGCGTGCACAGAATCCGGCTTACCGGCCCGCTTTGCCGATCATGGAAGAGCCGGCGTCGTTCTCGGCGCCGGCTTTTTTCTTGATGACGCGCGCTTCAGTGCTCGACGATATCGAACGAATGCGAAAGCTCGGCCGTCTTCGCGAGCATGATCGAAGCCGAGCAGTACTTGTCGTGCGAGAGGTTGATGGCGCGCTCGACCGTCGCAGGATTCAGATTCTTGCCTGTGACGGTGAAATGGAAGTGGATCTTCGTAAACACCTTCGGATCCTCGCTCGCGCGCTCTGCCTTCAACGTGACGGAGCAGCCCGCGATCTCCTGCCGGCTTTTCTTGAGGATCATCACGACGTCGTAGGCAGTACAGCCGCCCGTGCCGAGCAGCACCATCTCCATCGGCCGCGGCGCAAGATTGCGGCCACCGCCTTCGGGCGCTCCATCCATCATGGCGAGATGGCCACTGCCGGTCTCGGCGGCGAACGCCATGCCGTCAGGCCCCATCCAGCTCACTTTGCATTCCATGTCGAAGCTCCCGCGCGGTTGATCAGTTCAAACGCCATTCTACCGCGCTGCCGGGCGCTCGCTGCAGTGCAGCGAACCCCGCCCGGGCGTCCGGTTGTCTCGAGCCCCTTTCCGCGATCGCGCCTATGCTTATTCCACATTATGAATTTCGATTTCGCAATGCAAATTTTCTTGCGCGTTCGCCAACCCGTCTGTACAATGCAATTCATTGGTTGTCGACGTTGGCAACCTCCGCATGTCTCCTCCACCCTCCTCCTTAGGTGGATTAAGCCCGAACCGAGAGTTCGGGCTTTTTTTTGACTCTGCTTGACGAATTCCTTTATAATTCAGGGCTTTTCCGCATCCATGCCCGCGGAAGAAGAACAGGGAGAGCCTGCAGCAAGAGCCTTTGGGGGTTTTCGGCACCGAAAACGATCCAGCGGCCGGCAGCGCGCCGGAGCGGGCCGACGAAGTCGAGAGACGACGAAGGCCGGGTACCGTCAGCGCCGCGAACAAGCAGGAACAACATGAAGGGCAGGGCAATTTTTGGGATCGATCATGAAGACATTTTCCGCCAAAGCCCATGAGGTGACGCGCGAATGGTACGTGATTGACGCGACGGATAAGGTTCTCGGCCGTGTCGCCAGCGAAGTGGCACGCCGTCTTCGCGGCAAGCACAAGCCTGAGTTCACCCCGCACGTCGATACGGGTGATTTCATCATCGTCATCAACGCCGGCAAGCTCAAGGTTACCGGCAACAAGACGACGGACAAGAAGTACTACCGCCATTCGGGCTACCCGGGCGGCATCTACGAAACGACGTTCGGCAAGATGCAGGAGCGTTTCCCGGGCCGCGCGCTCGAGAAGGCCGTGAAGGGCATGCTGCCTAAGGGGCCGCTCGGCTACGCGATGATCAAGAAGCTGAAGGTTTACGCCGAAGCCACGCATCCGCATACGGCTCAGCAGCCGAAAGCGCTCGAGATCTAAGGGGAGCCCACATGATCGGTAACTGGAACTATGGCACGGGCCGTCGCAAGAGCGCTGTCGCCCGTGTGTTCATCAAGGCGGGCAAGGGCGAGATCGTCGTCAACGGCAAGCCCATCGCCGACTACTTCTCGCGCGAAACGTCGCTGATGATCGTGCGTCAGCCGCTCGAGCTCACGAACCACGCCACGACGTTCGACATCAAGGTCAACGTCACGGGTGGCGGCGAGACGGGTCAGGCAGGCGCAGTTCGTCACGGCATCACGCGTGCGCTGATGGACTACGACGCCACGCTGAAGCCGGCGCTGTCGAACGCCGGCTTCGTGACGCGCGATGCACGTGAAGTCGAGCGGAAGAAGGTCGGTTTCCACAAGGCACGTCGTCGCAAGCAGTTCTCGAAGCGTTAAGCGCTTCGCTGCGCACGCACCGCGGGAGCGGAATGGCGTTGCGAAAGGCGGCACGAAGAGCCGCCGATGCCCGAGTCACGGGTGTCGGCGGCTTTTTCGTTGCGTGGCGCAGATGCACCTATTGCATTCAAGGCTTTCAGCACGATATTCCTAAGCGACTTACAATGGCGCTAGAAGCTTTTTTGGAGAGTTCGAATGAACGCCGTCACCGATACCCCCGTGACCGAAATGCCGGCCCCGTTCGTCTTCACGGACGCGGCGGCTGACAAGGTGAAACAACTGATCGACGAAGAGGGCAATCCCGACCTCAAACTGCGCGTTTTCGTGCAGGGTGGCGGCTGCTCGGGTTTTCAGTACGGTTTCACGTTCGACGAAACGATCAACGAAGACGACACCGTCATGGTGAAAGGCGGCGTGCAGTTGTTGATCGATTCGATGAGCTATCAATACCTCGTCGGCGCCGAGATCGACTACAAGGACGATCTCAACGGCGCGCAATTCGTCATCAAGAACCCGAACGCGTCGACCACCTGCGGCTGCGGATCGTCGTTCTCGGTCTGAGTCGGCGCCAGCGTCGACAATCGTTGTTGGGCCGCCGCAGCGCTCGCTGTCGCGGCACTTTAACGGAGCTCCGGCCCCGTTTGCCATATCTGGCCGCTTCGAGCGGCCGCGTGTCGTTGCGCTTCAGCGCGGATAGATAGCGCCCAGAATCCGCTCACCGGCAGCGCCCGTGACAGCGGGCAGATTGCCGGGCGTGCGTTCCACGCACCGCATGGCGAGCCAGGCGAATGCGAGCGATTCCACGTGATGGGGCGGCACGCCGAGCGCATCGGTCGTCCTGACGGGTACGCCATTGACGCCGCTCGCGGCGAGCGCCGCGTCGATCGCCTTCAACAACTGAGGATTGCGCGCCCCGCCGCCGCAAACGTAGACGGCGCGGCAATCCGACGCGTGCCGCTCGATCTCGCGCGCGATCGTGACGCCCGTAAGCGCCGCGAGCGTCGCCTGAACGTCGGCTGGCTTCAGCTCGGCATCGCTGAAGGCGGCGAGCTTGGCGTCGAGCCACGCGGCGTTGAAGAGGTCGCGGCCGGTGCTCTTCGGCGGCGCCTGCTCGAAAAACGGCTCGTCGAGCAACGCATTGAGCAGCGGCTGATGCACGGTGCCGCTCGCGCCGAAGCGCCCGCCCTCGTCGTAAGGCATGCCGATATGCCGGAACGCCCATTCGTCGAGCAGGACGTTGGCGGGGCCGCAATCGAAGCCGCGCACGGACGCGCCCACGCCCGCGTCGACGGCGGCGGGCAAGATTGTGATGTTGCTGATACCGCCGAGATTGCAGACGACGCGCGTTTCGTCGCCGGACCCGAAAATTTGCGCGTGGAACGCTGGAACGAGCGGCGCGCCCTGGCCGCCGGCGGCGACGTCGCGGCTGCGGAAGTCGGCGACGACGTCGATATGCGTCATTTCGGCGAGCAGCGCCGGATTATTGATCTGGCGCGTATAGCCCTTTTCCGGGCGGTGACGGACGGTCTGCCCATGCACGCCGATCGCCCGCACACGGGTGGGCCCCACGTTGGCCGAGCGCAGCAGTTCGTGGCAGCAGACCGCGTAGCGCGACGCAAGCGCCGACGAAGCGAGCGCCTCGCGCTCGATCTCGTTCTCGCCCGGCTGCTGCAACGCGAGCAAGGCGCCGCGCAGACCGTCGGCGAAGCTGACGAAGGCATCGGCGAGCACGAGAGGCGGCTTGCCGGCGGAGAATTCGACCGCGATGCCGTCTACGCCGTCGAGACTCGTGCCCGACATTAGCCCGAAATAGATGCCGTCCGAAGTGGGGGGCGTGTTACGTGGCACGCTGGGCTCCTCATAATTTGTTCCGCAGTCCACCATTATCCGCGCAAGCGGGGACCGGGTTAAGCGAGCGATGCGCCGGAAGCGCGGCGAGAATATGGGACAATTAAGGCTTTTGCACCATCCCCGTTTCAAGAATTCCAGAGATGAGCACCGAGTCCACTGCCAAACCCGCGCCGACGTACCCGATCACGGACGAGGTTCGCCATGCGCTCGCCGTCGCAAAGCGCGGCGCCGATGAACTGCTGATCGAAGAGGAGTTCGCCGGCAAGCTTGCGAGGAGCGTCGCGACGGGCAAGCCGTTGCGGATCAAGCTCGGGCTCGATCCGACGGCGCCCGACATCCATATCGGCCACACGGTCGTGCTCAACAAGATGCGGCAGCTCCAGGATCTGGGTCACACCGTGATTTTCCTGATCGGCGATTTCACTTCGCTGATCGGCGATCCGTCCGGTCGCAATGCGACGCGCCCGCCGCTCACGCGCGAGCAGATCGAATCGAACGCGAAGACCTACTTCGAGCAGGCGTCGCTCGTGCTCGACAGGGAGAAGACGGAGATTCGCTACAACAGCGAATGGTCGATGCCGCTCGGCGCGGACGGCATGATCAAGCTAGCCTCTCGCTACACCGTCGCGCGCATCCTCGAGCGCGAAGATTTTACGAAGCGCTTTCAAGGCGGCGTTCCGATCTCGATCCATGAATTCCTCTACCCGCTGATGCAAGGGTACGACTCCGTTGCGCTCAATGCGGATCTCGAGCTCGGCGGCACGGACCAGAAGTTCAACCTGCTCGTCGGACGCGAGCTGCAGAAGCAGTACGGGCAGGAGCAGCAATGCATCCTGACGATGCCGCTGCTCGAAGGGCTCGACGGCGTCGAGAAGATGTCCAAATCGAAGAACAACTACGTCGGCATCAGCGAAAAGCCCGGCGACATGTTCGGCAAGCTGATGAGCATCTCGGACGATCTCATGTGGCGCTATTACGAGCTGCTCTCGTTCCGCAGCCTCGACGAGATCGCGCGCCTCAAGCGCGAAGCCGGGCAAGGGCGCAATCCGCGCGACTTCAAGGTCATGCTCGCGCAGGAAATCGTCGCGCGCTTTCATTCGCAGGCCGATGCCGAACGCGCGCTCGAGGAATTCGACTATCGCGCGAAGGGCGGCGTGCCCGACGATATTCCGTCGGTCCCGCTCACCGGGGCGCCGCTCGGCATTGGTCAACTGCTCAAGCAGGCGGGCCTCGTCCCGTCGACGAGCGAGGCGCTGCGCAACATCGAGCAGAATGGCGTCAAGATTGACGGCGTGACGATCTCCGACAAGGGGCTCAAAGTCGAAGCCGGCGAATACGTCGTGCAGGTCGGCAAGCGCCGCTTCGCTCGCGTCACGCTTTCGGCGTAAAGGCGGCGCGGCGATGATCGCGTTGATTCAGCGTGTCGCGCGCGCCGAGGTGCGCGTGGGCGAGCGCGTGACAGGCCAGATCGGCGCCGGGCTCCTGGCGCTCGTTTGCGCGGAGCGCGGTGACACCGAGGCGCTCGCGGACAAGCTCGTGGCGAAAGTGCTCGGCTATCGAGTCTTCAGCGACGCGGCCGGCAAAATGAATTTGCCCGTCACGAACATCGACGGCGAGGGTCGCGCGGGCGGGCTGTTGCTCGTTTCCCAGTTCACGCTCGCCGCCGATACGGACAGCGGATTGCGGCCGAGCTTCACGCCGGCTGCGCCGCCCGATGAAGGCCGGCGTCTTTTTGATTACTTCGTCGCGGCTGCGCGTGCGCGGCATCCGATCGTCGAAACCGGCGAGTTCGGCGCCGAAATGCAGGTTTCGCTCGTCAACGACGGTCCCGTCACCTTCTGGCTGCATACACGCGGCTGACGAAACAAAGAGGCCCATACGCAATGACGACTCGCGTGCTTTTCATTCGTCACGGCGAAACGACCTGGAATCGCGTCAAGCGGATACAGGGGCATATCGACATTCCGCTCGCGGCGAGCGGTTTGGCGCAAGCCGAGCGGTTGGCCGCGCGGCTTGCATCGCGAATGAACGGCCGGCAGCCGGCGCGGCTGCCGACGCAGTCAGCGTACGAAGCTCGTTCAGCGGGTGCAATCGACGCGCAGCCGCCGCGCTCGGTGCTCGACGCCATTTATTCGAGCGACCTGCAGCGCGCGCAGCAAACGGCGCAGCCGACGGCGAGCGCGCTCGGGCTTCCGCTGCAGTTATGCACGGGATTGCGCGAGCGCGCATACGGTGTCTTCCAGGGTCATGACAGCGGCGAAATTGCGGCACGCTTTCCCGATGCCTACGCGGTCTGGCAAACGCGCGATCCCGGGTTTGCGCCCGACGGAGGCGAGTCGTCGCGCGGGTTCTTTCACCGCGTGCTGCATGCGGTGGCCTCGATCGTCGCCGCGCATCCGGGCGGCCATATTGCCTGCGTGACGCACGGCGGCGTGCTCGACTGCATCTATCGCCATGCGCGCGGGTTATCGCTCGAAGCGCCACGCGACTACCCGCTGCTCAATGCCAGCATCAATACGGTCGACTTCGACCAAGCGGGCCGCGCGTCGATCGTGGCGTGGGCCGATGTCGAACATCTCCACGGCGAAAGCGAGGACGACGGGCTTAGCCCTGCAAGCGCCGCCTCTCGCTGAAAAGCCTCTCAGCCTTGGCTCGCCGCAACGCGGCGACGTGCGCGCTTCGATACGCCGTTGACGAGCGCCCAGCGAATAACGGGGGCGACGGTGCGCACGCCGGGACGCGACAGTCTTCCTTGCAAGCGCGCGAGCGCGGAGAAGCCGATGAGGCGTTGCGCCCAGTCCGGCAGCAGATCGACGGCGGCGCCGAACATCAGAGCCCCGGCCGGCTTCATGAGCGCGCTGCCGGGCGCGGCATGGCGCAGTATTCTCACGACCTCCAAGACGCGTGGTCCAGCTTCGAGCTCGGGCTGCATTGCCGTGAGATAGGCCGCGATCTCATGGCGAGAGCAAGGGACGTCGGTTGCGCCGAGCGATTGCGCGATGCGCGCCATTTCAGCGTAGTAGCGGTCCTGCGCGACAGGGCTGAGCCTCGGGTTGACATAGCGCAGATGCGCGGCGAGAAAGCTCGAGACCTCCGCGACATGGACCCATGTCAGCAGAGCAGGGTCATCGGCGCGATAGGGGCGGCCATCGGGCGCGGTTCCCTTCACGGCTGCGTGGATGCGCTTCACGCGCTCGATTAGCGCGAGCGCGTCGTGGCGGTTGCCGTAGGTCGTGCCCGAGATGAACGTCGCGGTGCGGCGCAATCGGCCGAGCATGTCGGTGCGGAACGTCGAATGATCCCAGACACCGGCGAGCGCAAGCGGATGGAGCGCTTGCAGCATGAGGGCGCTGATGCCGCCGACCATCATGGCCGTGAAATCGGAATGGACCTGCCAGCAAGCGGCGTCGGGACCGAAGAGCCCGGGATCGCCGGGCGGTGACGAATAATCGAGCGATGGGCCGCCGCTGCCCGTCGTCAGATGCGTCACGGCATGCGCGACTCGCTTGCGCAAGTGACCGGCGAGCGCATGCCCGATGCCGGAGTGATCACGAGGCGGGATGCCGGCATGGTCTGACATCGTTTGTCTTCCGTTATCGAGACTGCGTTTCGCTCATCGAGCGCTGCCCGAAAGGGCATGCCGCGGACGCTACGCGGGATCGGCCTCTCCATCATCCCAGAGGCTGCGCACGGGGCTCGATTCCGCGGGCGTGGCCAGGCCGAAGTGGCGATAGGCGGCGAGCGTGGCCACCCGGCCGCGCGGCGTACGCTGGAGGTAGCCTTGCTGGATCAGATACGGTTCGAGCACGTCTTCGATCGTGTCGCGCTCCTCGCCGATCGCGGCGGCCAGGTTGTCGACCCCGACGGGACCTCCGTCGAATTTGTGCAGGATCGCCTCGAGCAGCTTGCGGTCCATCAGGTCGAAGCCGACCGGATCGACATCGAGCATGGCGAGCGCCGCGTCGGCCACGCCTGCCGTGATGTTCCCGTCCGCCTTGACTTCGGCGAAGTCGCGCACCCGCCGCAGCAGCCGGTTCGCGATACGCGGCGTGCCGCGCGAGCGCCGCGCGATTTCGAGGGCGCCGTCACGGTGAATGTTCGCGCCGAGCAGCGCGGCCGAGCGCACGACGATGCGCGAGAGTTCCTCGGCGTTGTAGAACTCGAGGCGCGCGACGATACCGAAGCGGTCGCGCAGCGGATTCGTCAGCATGCCGGCGCGCGTCGTTGCGCCCACGAGCGTGAAGGGCTGCAAGTCGAGCTTGACGCTGCGCGCGGCCGGCCCTTCGCCGATCATGATGTCGATCTGATAGTCCTCGAGCGCCGGATAGAGGATCTCTTCGACGACGGGCGACAGCCGATGGATTTCGTCGATGAACAGGACGTCGTTCGCCTCGAGGTTCGTGAGCAGTGCCGCGAGATCGCCGGCGCGCTCGAGCACGGGCCCCGACGTCTGCCGCAAATTGACGCCCATTTCGCGCGCGATGATGTGTGCGAGCGTCGTCTTGCCGAGGCCCGGCGGGCCGAACAGCAAGACATGGTCGAGTGCTTCGGAGCGGCGCTTGGCCGCCTCGATGAAGATTTCGAGCTGGCCGCGCACCTTTTCCTGGCCGACGTATTCGTCGAGCTGGCGCGGACGAAGCGCGCGCTCGAACGCCTCCTCGTGGGAGGAAGCGGGCGTCGCGGAAATGATGCGCTCGGCGGCGAGCTTGTCGGTTTCGATCATGCCCGTCATTGTACCGCGCGCGCTCGATGCTCAAGCGGCGACGCTTGCCTGTCGGCTGTCGCTTATCGTTGCGACGCGCAATCGTCGAAAGGGCGCTTACGCCTTCGACAACGCCTTCAGCGAAAGCTTGATGCCTTCGGACACACCCGTGCCGGCCGGCACGTTCTTGATGGCCGCGAGCGCTTCCTTCTCGGAGTAGCCGAGCGCGAGCAGCGCGTTCAGGATATCGGTCGCGTGGTCCGACGGCGACACTGCCGCGGCGCTCGCGCCCAGATCGGCGCCGAGCTTGCCTTTCAGCTCGAGCAAGAGCCGCTCGGCCGTTTTCTTGCCGATGCCGGGCACGCGCGTCAAGCGCGCCGCATCCTGCAGCGTCACGGCGTGGGCGAGTTCCGCCACGCTCATGCCCGAGAGCACCGCGAGCGCCATGCGCGCGCCGATCCCGCTAATCTTCAGCAGCTCCCGGAACGTCGTGCGCTCCTGCGCCGTGCCGAAGCCGTAGAGAAGGTGCGCGTCCTCGCGAACGATCAACTGCGTCAGCAGGACGATTCTTTCGCCGGTCGATGGGAGGTTGTAGAAGGTGCTCATCGGCACGTCGACCTCATAGCCGACGCCGTTGCAGTCCACGAGCAAATGAGGGGGATTCTTTTCGAGCAGCGTGCCGGCGATGCGACCGATCATGGCGAATGCGAGTGAGGACGGGAAAGCGCGAGTTTAGCGCAAGGTGCTGCCTGTCGATTTTCCGTGCAGCTTGGTTCCGCGCTGAAAAGGGGCGATTGTGTAGCGGGAAAACGCTGCTAGCCGACTAGCCGACTAGCCGACTAGCCGACTAGCCGACTAGCCGACTAGCCGACTAGCCGACTAGCCGACCCCGCCGCACGCGCAAGCCTTTTTTTGCCAGGGCCGGCGCCATACCACCCAACGTGCCGAGTGCGCTTCCGCCGTGCGCGTGGCAGATCGCCATACCCAGCGCATCTGCCGCGTCAGTGCCTGGCAGTCCAGGCAAATTGAGGAGCCTGCCGACCATCTGCTGCATTTGCTCTTTCGTTGCTCGACCGTAGCCGACGACGGCCTGCTTCAACTGCAGCGCCGTGTACTCGGCGACTGGGACCCCGCCCGCGACGAGGCCGCAGATGGCCGCGCCGCGCGCTTGGCCAAGCAGCAGCGTCGATTGCGGATTGACGTTGACGAAGACTTTCTCGATCGCTGATTGATCGGGCGAGTGTTCCCGGATCAGTGTGGCGATGCCGTCGAAGATAGTGCCGAGCCGCGAGGGGAGGTCGCCGTCTGCAGTGCGGATGACACCGCTCGTGACGTAGGCGAGCCGCTGGCCCGTCTGCTCGATGACGCCGAAGCCGGTTACGCGCAAGCCAGGATCGATGCCGAGGATTCTCATGAAAAGATGGCGGACGAACTGGCTGCGATACTACAACGAACGGCGGCTGCCCGCGAGCAGATTGCTCGCGGGATGCGAGTCACAAGCCGGCGGCTGCGCGGCGCTCATAGCTTGCCGCGCGCATCGATCGGCCAAATGTCGACGAGCGTTCGCCCTCGACGACGTGATAGAAGCTGTGCAGGTTGACGGTCGGATCGCAGTGCGACGTGATGCTCAATGCCGGAAATGCCGCACGCCCGTCATGATCATCGCGATCTTGTGCTCGTCGGCGGCGGCGATCACCTCATCGTCGCGCACCGAGCCGCCCGGATGAATCACGCAAGTCGCGCCCGCCGCGACGACGACGTCAAGGCCGTCGCGGAACGGGAAGAATGCATCCGACGCCACAGCCGAGCCCTTCAGCGACAGCCCCGCGTTCTCCGCCTTGATGCTCGCGATGCGCGCCGAATCGACGCGGCTCATCTGCCCCGCACCGACGCCGAGTGTCATCCCCTTGCCGCAGAACACGATCGCATTCGACTTCACGAACTTCGCGACACGCCAGGCGAAGAGCAGATCGTCCATCTCCTGCGGCGTGGGATGCCGCTTGGTCACGACGCGAATCTCGCGCGGCGTTACGTTCTTCGCATCGGGCGACTGCACGAGCAGGCCACCGCCCACGCGCTTGAAGTCGAACGGGTTCTGACCGGAGCCCAGCGGAATCTCCAGCAAGCGCACGTTCTGCTTCCCGGCAAAAACCGCCTTCGCGCCCTCGCTGAACGACGGCGCGATCAGCACTTCGACGAACTGCTTCGCGACGGCCGCCGCGGCCGCCTCGTCGAGCTCGCGGTTGAATGCGATGATGCCGCCGAACGCGGAAGTCGGATCGGTCTGGAACGCCTTCGAGTAAGCCTCGAGCGGATCGGCGCCGATCGCCACGCCGCACGGGTTCGCATGCTTGATGATCACGCAGGCCGTTGCCTCGAACGTCTTCACGCATTCCCAAGCCGCATCGGCATCGGCAATGTTGTTGTACGAAAGCTCTTTGCCTTGCAACTGCCGGTAGGCGGCCAGCGCGCCAGCAGGCGCCGCGAGGTCGCGGTAAAACGCCGCGCTTTGATGCGGATTCTCGCCGTAGCGCAGGTCTTGCACCTTCGTGAACGCGAGATTGAGCGTAGTCGGATACGTGTTACGCGAGTTGTGCTGCAGCCCTTCCGTCAGGCTCGTCAAATAGTTCGTAATCGCGCCGTCGTATTGCGCCGTATGCGCGAATACCTTCGTCGCGAGACGGAAGTTGGTCTTGTAGCCGACCTTGTTGTCGTTCGCGCGCATTTCTTCGAGCACGGCCGCGTAGTCCGCCGGATCGACGATGACCGTGACGTCGCGATGGTTCTTGGCCGCCGAGCGCAGCATCGTCGGACCGCCGATATCGATGTTCTCGATCGCGTCTTCGAGCGTGCATTCGTCTTTCGAAATGGTGGCGACGAACGGATAGAGGTTCACGACGAGCAAATCGATCGTCGGTATGCCATGCGTCTCGAGCGCGGCCATATGCTCCGGCAGGTCGCGGCGCGCGAGAATCCCGCCGTGCACCTTCGGATGCAGCGTCTTCACACGGCCGTCGAGCATTTCCGGAAAGCCGGTGTAGTCGGCGACTTCGGTAACGGGCAGCCCCGCCTCGGCGAGGAGCTTGGCCGTTCCTCCCGTCGACAGGATCTTGACGCCGAGCGCCGAGAGCGATTGGGCGAACTCGACGATGCCGGATTTGTCGGAAACGGAAATGAGCGCTTGCTTGATCATGATGAGAACGAAGACCGAAAAGAATCGAGGGCGGCGCGCGACTACAGCAGACCGTGCTGTTGCAGCTTCTTGCGCAACGTGTTGCGGTTGATGCCGAGATAATCGGCGGCGAGCGACTGGTTGCCGCCTGCCTGCTCGAGCACCACCTCGAGCATCGGTTTTTCGACGCACGACATCACCATGTCATAAACGTCGTGCGGATTCGCGCCGTCGAGATCCTGGAAGTACATCCCCAGGCTGTCGCGGACGCATTGTTCGATGTTGTGCTTGCTCATGCTGCTAAGGGTTCGTTACAAGTCGGCTCGGTTTGCTCGAGCGTCTCGTCTTCCACGTAGATGAGACGGTCCGACAAAGCCTGCTGCGCGTCGAAGAACTCGTTGACGGCGGCGAGCTGTTCGCGTGTGGTATCGAGCGTGTTCATCCGGTGCCGGAACGCATTGGCGCCGGGAAGGCCGCGAGTGTACCAGCCGATGTGCTTGCGCGCAGTACGAACGCCCGTGAATTCTCCGTAGAACGCGTAGTGATCCTCGAGATGCCCGTTCATCACCTCGCGGATCTCGGCGATGCGAGGCGGCGGCGGCAACTCCCCGTGCCGCAGGAAATGATCGATCTCGCGAAAGAGCCACGGGCGCCCCTGCGCCGCGCGGCCGATCATGATCGCGTCGGCGCCCGTCGCTTCGAGCACCACGCGGGCCTTCATCGGCGAATCGATGTCGCCGTTCGCGACGACCAGGATGCGCGCGGCCGCCTTCACGGCCGCGATGGTCTCGTACTCGGCCTCGCCGTGATAAAGATCGGCCCGCGTGCGGCCGTGCACCGTCAGCATCGAAATGCCGGCGTTCTCGGCGATGCGCGCGATCGTCAGCGCGTTCTTGTGCGCCCGGTCCCAGCCCGTGCGAATCTTCAACGTGACGGGCACCGCGTCAGGCCCCGTGCCGACGGCGCTCACGACCGCCTCGACGATGCGCGCGACGAGCGGCTCGTCTTGCAAAAGCGCCGAGCCCGCGGCGACGTTGCAGACCTTTTTCGCGGGGCAGCCCATGTTGATATCGATGATCTGCGCGCCGTTCGCGACGTTGTAGCGCGCGGCCTCTGCCATCATCGCGGGATCGGCACCGGCGATCTGCACGGCGATCGGCTCGACTTCGCCCGCGTGATTGGCGCGCCGCATCGTCTTCTCGCTTTTCCAGAGCTGCGCGTTGGAGGCGACCATCTCCGAGACGGCGTAGCCCGCCCCGAGCCGCTTACAGAGCTGGCGAAACGGCCGGTCCGTGACCCCCGCCATCGGGGCGACGAACAGGTTGTTGCGCAGGACGTGGGACCCAAGCGTTGGCATGACGAAATGGCCGCGCGCGCTCGGGACGCACACGAGCGCGGCGGACGATGAGGGAAACGACCATTTTACCGTTAACGGGGGCGCGGCCAAGTTGCAGCGCGGGAGAAACGGCGAGGGCGCGGACCGGCGGTCAGCGCATCGAGCGGCATGCGGGCGCTATCGCCGCTGACCGAACATCATCTGGCGCGCGAGCGCGGTCTTGGCCGGCGGCACGAGCTCGAGCGCCGCGAGCGCAAGCCCGCGCAACCCCGAGAGCGGCCCCATATCGGCTGTGAAAAGGCGCGCGAGCGCGTCGGTCGCGCCGATCGTAAGCCGTCTGTCGAGCGCGCGTACGCGAGCAAAGTCCGCGAGCGCGCGAGGCGTCGCGCCGTGCCGAGCGAGCGCATCGGCCAGCGCGTGCGCGTCGCGCAGGCCGAGATTGAGTCCTTGCCCCGCGACAGGGTGCAGCGTCTGCGCGGCGTTGCCGATCGCCACGATGCGGCCGCGCGCGAGTGTCTTCGCGGCCGTGAGGCCGAGCGGGAACGCAGCGCGTCCCTTGATGGCCTCGAAGCGACCCATCCGGTCGCCGAAAGCGACGCCGAGCTCGGCGAGCAGCGCGTCGTCGGAAAGCGGCAGCCGGCGCTCCGCCTGCTCGGGCGCCATGCACCAGACCAGCGCGTAGTCGGCCTGGCGCATGCCGCCCACGGGCAAGAGCGCGATCGGCCCTTCTGCTGTGAAGCGCTCCCAGGCCGTGTGCGGCTGCGGGGCCGATACCGTCACCGTGCCGACGAGGGCAGTCTGCCCGTAATCGCGTGCCTTGTCTTTTTCGCGGCTGACGGGCGTGCCCGCGCCCCCGATTGCGCGCGCGTCGCCGTAAAGACCGCCCTCGGCATTCACGAGCACGCGCGTGCGCAAGGTGTGCAACGTCGGGTGTGGCCGGCCGCTTTCGATCGGCAGCGTGATCCAGTCGTCGCCCTGCTGGGCATGCGGCGCCAAGGCGCTCGCGGACGTGAGCCAGCGCGTGTGCGTGCGGCGCACGGTCTCTCCGAGCGCATCGACGATCGCGCCGTAGCGCGCCACATAGCCGAGCGCCGGCAGCCCGTGCTCGTCGCGCTCGATCAGCGTGCGGCCGAAGCGGCCGCGCTCGGAAACGTGGATGCGCTCGATCGCATGGGCGCTGGCGGGCCATGCGGAGAGCGGCTCGAGCAGCATGCGGCTGCCTTCGGAAACGGCGATGGCGCGCGGATCGGCAGCCGCATGGGCGGGCTCCCGTGCATCGACGAGCGCGACGGTGACCGCCGTGCTCGCGCTGCGTCGCGCGAGCCAAGCGGCGAGCGCGAGGCCGACCGGGCCTGCGCCGACGATCGTCACGTCGAAATCTTCCACGGCCTTCGAGGGAGAGAGGGGCGCGTTATCGCTCATCGCTCGTGCTCACGTTATCCGGGTCTATCGAAGAGAGTCCGCCATCGGCCGAAATTTCGGCGTCACGCCTTTTTCCGAGCGGTGTCGCCGTCGCGCATCAGCGCCTCGATTTCATCGGCGCGCACGGGTACGTCGCGCGTGATGAGCTCGCAGCCGGTCTCGGTCACGATCGCGTCGTCTTCGATCCGGATGCCGACGTTCCAGTAGCGCTCGGGTATGTCCTCCGCGGCGCGCACGTAAAGTCCGGGTTCGATCGTGAGCGTCATCGACGGGCGCAGCGTTCGCCAGGGCAATGCGCCTTGGTCGTTCCGCTCGGCGTCGCGCTCGCGATAGTCGCCGCAGTCGTGCACGTCCATGCCGATCCAGTGCCCCGTCCGATGCATGTAAAAGCGCGCGTAGGCGCGCTCGGCAATCACATCGTCGACCGCCGAGAACTTGTCGCGCGCGATGATGCCCGTATCGAGCAGTCCCTGCGCGAGCACGCGCACGGCCGCGTCGTGCGGGGCTTCGAAGTTCGCACCGGCGCGCGTGGCGTCGACGGCTGCCTGTTGGGCCGCGAGCACGATATCGTAAAGCTCGCGTTGCGCGGGAGAGAAACGTCCGCTTGCCGGGAACGTGCGCGTGATGTCCGATGCGTAGCCGTCCAGCTCGCAGGCGGCGTCGATGAGCACGAGGTCGCCGTCGCGCAATATCGCGTTGCCGGCGGGGTAGTGCAGCACGCAGGCGTTGGCGCCGGCGGCCACGATGGAGCCGTAGGCCGGCGATTGCGCGCCGCGGCGGCGGAACGTGTACAGCAACTCGGCCTCGAGCTCGTACTCGCGCATGCCGGGGCGACAGGTTGCCATCGCGCGCCGATGCGCCTCGGCCGAGATCCGCGCGGCGCGTCGCATCAGCGCCAGCTCGTGCTCGTCCTTCACGAGCCGCATGTCGTCGAGAAGGGGCGTGATGTCAGCGAGCGTTGCGGGCGCGGCCACGCCGCTCCTGCTTTGCGCACGCACGGCGTCGAGCCAGCCGCGCACCTGCGAGTCGAGCTCGGCCGAGCGGCCGAACGCATAGTGCAGCGCCGACGCATCGGCGAGGAGGCGCGGCAGTTCGGCATCGACTCCTTCGATCGGGAATGCGGCGTCGAAGCCGAAGGCCTCGCGCGCCGCTTCGGGACCATAGTGGAAGCCTTCCCAGGTCTCGCGCTCCGCGTTTTTCGTCCGGCAAAACAAGATCGAAGCAGGCTCGCCCGCCCCGACATCGGCATCGGCGTCGAGCACGACGAGCGCCTGCGGCTCGGAAAAGCCCGTCAGGTAGTAGAAATAGCTGTCGTGGCGGTACGGATAGTCCGTGTCGCGATTGCGCGGGACTTCGGGGGCCGTCGGAACGACGGCGACGCCGCCGCCGGCCGCGCGCAACGCGGCCAACACGCGTTCGCGGCGCGCCCGGTAGACGGCCTCGGGGATGGCGATGGAAGATTCGGCTGGCTCATTCATCGTTCGATTGTACCGCCCTATTCGAATGGGGCTCTCGCCGCGCGACCATCGACGAACGGCGGCGCGGCAGTCGCGGGCCGGCAACGGCCAGAGCCAGGCCGGCGAGCGGTGAGTTGTTGCGTCGGGCCGACACCGATACGCGCGCAGCTGCCGGGAGGGCCGATATTATGGCGGGCATGTCCGCGGTTATGATCGTGGGCGACGGTATACTCTCGGTCGCACTCCAGAGAAAGCAGATGATCAAACTAATCGGTTCGCTCGCGAGTCCCTTCGTGCGCAAAGCGCGCATCGTGCTCGCAGAAAAGAAGATCGACTACCAGTTGGTGCTCGAAAACGTCTGGGCGCCGGATACGACCATTCATACGTTCAATCCGATCGGCAAGGTGCCATGCCTCGTCATGGAGGATGGGGAGGCCGTCTTCGATTCGCGCGTCATCTGCGAATATGTCGATACGCTTTCGCCCGTCGGCCGGCTGATTCCGCAATCGGGCCGCGAACGCGTCGAAGTGCGCTGCTGGGAAGCGCTTGCCGACGGTGTGCTCGAAGCGGCCGTGCTGATCCGGCTGGAATCGACGCTGCGCAACGAGGGCGAGCGCAGCGAGAGCTGGATCGCGCGGCAGCAGCGCAAGGTCGACGAGGGGCTCGACGCCATCTCGCAGGGGCTCGCCGGCAAGCCGTGGTGCTCGAACAACCACTTCACGCTGGCCGACGTGGCGGTAGGCTGCGCGCTGGGATATCTCGATTTCCGCATGCCCGAGCTCAACTGGCGCGAGAAGCATTCGAATCTCGAAAAGCACTTTGCCAAGCTCTCGCAGCGACAGTCTTTCATCGATACGATTCCCGCCTGAGCACGCGGCTCGGGCGCTCGTCGTGCCGTGGCGCGTCCGAACGTGCCAGGCCGAGGTCTATCGCAAGGAGAGAGCATGCCCGATAGGACCGACGCGTCGTCTGCGCGCCCGAGCGCCTCGGGCCGGATCGGGGTCGCCATGGCCGGGCGGCGGTCTTTGTCTTTGATCAGACCAAAGCGTCTGCTCGCCTGGGCAATCACGCTTGGGCTAGTCGTCCTTTTTGCGTTCGGGTGGGAGCTCGCTTCGCGGCGCGGATGGGTCGATCCCTTCTTCGTCTCGCGCCCTTCGGCTCTCGCCTATCAGCTTTTCGACTGGTGGCACGGCGGCACGTCGAATGGGCCGCTCGCTGTCCATGTCGGCGTGACGCTCGCGGAAGCGGCGCTCGGCGTTGCGGCAGGATCGATTCTCGGCGCGGCTTGCGCTTTCTTGTTTCGCGCCGGCACGCTGCGTGGCGACGTCTTCGCGCTATTCGTATGGCTTTTGCGGCCTGCACCCGTCGTCGCGCTTGCAGGGGCACTGGGGCTCGGGCTTGGCTTCGGGATAGCTGCGAGAGCGGCATTCGCCACGATACTCGTGTTCCTCGTGGCGTTTGCCGACGCGCGCGCGAGCCGGCCCGCGTTCGAGACGGTGCGCTGGCGGTGCGGGCTCGCGCTCGCCGGTGCCGTACTCGGCGAATGCTTCGTCGCGCGTTCCGGGATCGGCTTTCTCATCGCGCGCGCGGTCCAGCAGTTCAACGCGGGCGGCGTCTATGCGGCGCTTGTCGTCCTCGTCGCCATTGGAGTCGTTGTCGACTTGTTCGCCGGTGCCCTCGAGCGCGCGTGGCGGCGGCGCGCTGCTCCTATCGAGAACGGAGCTCGTCCGCTCGACAATGACCATTCGACAGCGAGCGGGCGGTCGAACCGATAGTGCGGCGAGCGCGCCTAAGAAAGCGCCGGTGCAAGCGCCTTGGGTGCGAATGAATCGCTGCGCGCGACGGGCCACCACTTCTCGTAGAGCGAATAGCGATAGTTGCCGTTGGCGAGGTCGTTCGGCTCGAGATACTTGAGCAGGTCCGACATCAGCCGTACCTCGTGGGAGGACACACGGCGGACGATGTGGTGCGCGCGCAATTGCGACGGATGCTCGATGCCCGCCGCCTGGACAAGCTCGAGCAGCGCATGGAGCGTATTGCGGTGGAAGTGGTAAACACGCTCCGCCTTGTCGGGCACGACGAGCGCGCGCTGACGCACCGGATCTTGCGTCGCGACACCGGTCGGGCAGCGTCCCGTATGGCAGGTCTGCGCCTGGATGCAGCCGACGGCAAACATGAAGCCGCGCGCCGAGTTGACCCAGTCGGCGCCGATTGCGAGCGTGCGTGCGATATCGAAGGCCGTGATCATCTTGCCGCTTGCGCCGATGCGTATCCGATCGCGCAAGCCGATGCCGACGAGCGTGTTGTGCACGAGCAGGAGCCCTTCTTGCAGCGGCACACCGATGTGATCGGTGAACTCGAGCGGCGCCGCGCCGGTGCCGCCTTCGGCGCCGTCGACGACGATGAAGTCCGGCACGATCCCGGTCTCGAGCATTGCCTTCGCGATGCCGAAGAACTCCCACGGGTGGCCGATGCAGAGCTTGAAGCCGGTCGGCTTGCCGCCCGACAGGGTTCGCAGTCGCTCGAGGAATTCCAGCAATCCGCGCGGCGTCTTGAACTCGCTGTGCGCGGCCGGCGAGACGCAGTCGCGGCCCATCGGCACGCCGCGCGCTTCAGCGATCTCCGGTGTCACCTTCGCGGCCGGCAGCACGCCGCCGTGTCCGGGTTTCGCGCCCTGCGACAGTTTGATCTCGATCATCTTCACTTGCGGATCGCTTGCCTGCTTCGCGAACTTGTCGGGATCGAAGCCGCCGTCGTCGCGGCGGCAGCCAAAATAGCCCGAGGCGATTTCCCAGATGATGTCGCCGCCATGTTCGCGGTGATATTTCGAAAGCGAGCCTTCGCCCGTGTCATGCGCGAAGCCGCCTTTTTTCGCACCAAGATTGAGCGCGCGGATCGCATTGGCCGACAATGCGCCGAAGCTCATCGCCGAAATATTGAAGATCGACATCGAGTACGGCTGGGCGCGGTCATGACCGACGACGATGCGAAAGTCGGGGCTCTCTATTTTCGTCGGTGACAGCGAGTGGCTGATCCATTCATGTCCGACCGCCCGCACGTCGAGCTCCGTGCCGTAAGGGCGGCTGTCGGGCTCGTTCTTCGCGCGCTGATAGACGATGCTGCGCTGCGCGCGCGAAAACGGCTTTTCCTCGGTATCGTCCTCGACGAAGTATTGGCGGATCTCGGGGCGGATGAACTCGAAGAAGAAGCGCAGGTGGCCTGCTATCGGATAGTTGCGCAGAATGCTGTGACGCTGCTGCCTGAGATCGAAGACGCCGAGCGCGATCAGAGCGAGCGGCACGAGCAACCACCCCCACGAGATCCCATGTTTCGCGGCGAAGAAGGCGCATGCCGCGGCGAGCAGAAGCGCGCACCAGACGGCGAAGTAGCGTCGAGAGAACATCGGGGGGCTCCTGGGCGGCGATGGCCGCTCGAAAGTCCGTGATTTTAATCGGGTCCGATGTCAGGTCGTTTGCAATTGAGCGGTAAGCAGATTTTTCGTGGTCTCGGCGGATGCGCTCGCTTTTTCGATAATGCCGCCCCCAAGGCAGACTTCGCCGTCGTACAGCACGGCCGATTGACCGGGCGTCACAGCCCATTGCGGGGCATCGAACGAGAGCGCGAACGTGAATGCGCCGTCCGCGCTTGGCGCCGGCGTCTCGCCGCCGAAAGTGCAGGCGGCATCGGTCTGGCGATAGCGCGTCTTGGCCGCGAGCCGCGCGCCGCTCAAAGGCGCCTCGCCGGCAACCCAGCTCACGTTGCCGGCCACGAGCGTTTGCGAGAGCAGCCAGGGATGATCGTGGCCCTGCACGACGTAGAGCGTATTCGCGGCCATGTCCTTGCCCGCGACGAACCACGGCTCGCCGCTACCGGTCTTGCTGCCGCCGAGGCCGATGCCCTTGCGCTGTCCGAACGTGTAGAACGCGAGCCCGATATGCTCGCCGACGATCGCCCCGTCGGGCGTCTTCATCGGTCCCGGGCGAGTCGGCAGATAGCGGTTGAGGAACTCGCGGAAAGGCCGCTCGCCGATGAAGCAGATTCCCGTCGAGTCCTTCTTCTTCGCGTTGGGCAGGCCGATTTGCTCGGCGAGCGCGCGCACCTGAGTCTTCGGGATCTCGCCGAGCGGAAAGAGCGTTTTCGAAAGCTGCGACTGATTGAGCCGGTGCAAAAAGTACGATTGGTCTTTCGTATGGTCTTTGGCCTTGAGCAGCTCGAAGCGACCATCGACTTCGCGCACGCGAGCGTAGTGGCCCGTCGCGATCGTTTCCGCACCGAGGGACATCGCGTGATCGAGGAACGCCTTGAACTTGATTTCGGCGTTGCAGAGCACGTCCGGATTGGGCGTGCGGCCGGCCGAGTACTCGCGCAGGAATTCGGCGAAAACGCGATCCTTGTACTCGGCCGCGAAGTTGACGGCCTCGACGTCGATGCCGATCAGATCGGCGACTGAGACGACGTCGATCCAGTCCTGCCGGGTCGAGCAGTACTCGCTGTCGTCGTCGTCTTCCCAGTTCTTCATGAAGAGGCCGACGACTTCATAGCCGGCTTCCTTGAGAAGCCATGCGGTCACCGACGAATCGACGCCGCCCGACATTCCCACTACGACCCTTTGCTTGCTCATTGATCTGCCTGGTGTTTGATTCCCGATGCCCGGATGGCCTTGCCGATGGCCTCGCGTCCCGTCCGGACGGGACGATCGGTACGGCGCAGCGTCACTGAGCGCCCGTTGGCCCGACCGAATGCGTATGCACGAAGTCGAGCGGGAAACGCCGCCCTGCCAGGTAGTCTTCGAGCGAGCGCAGCACGAGCGGCGTGCGATGCCTCGCGCGGCAGGCGCGCAGCTCATCGGCCGTGAGCCAGAGTGCGCGAACGATGCCCTCGTCGAGCGCTCGTGCTTCGCCTTCGGCCGCGCTCGCCCCGCAAAATGTGAAACGCAGGTAGGTGGCGCCGCCGCCGGGCTTCCCGATGTAGGTCATGTAGGCGCCGACGAGCGCCTCGGGCGCGAACGCGTGGGCCGTTTCCTCGAGCGTCTCGCGCATGACCGCCTCGACGAGCGTTTCGCCGGCTTCGAGGTGTCCCGCCGGCTGGTTGATGCGCAAGCCGTCGGCCGTTTCTTCCTCGACGACGAGAAACCGGCCATCGCGCTCCACGACGGCCGCCACCGTTACATGAGGCGTCCAGCGTTCCTGTTTCATGGGTGCGTATTTTACCGTTTGCGGAAGAACCCTGCCCGACGCGCCGAACCGGGGGCAAGACGTCGGACGCCGCAGGTGCCACGGAGACCCAACGAGCTGCGATCCGAACCGAATTCGTTCGCACCGGGCAACTTCGGTTAAAGTGACGCTTCAGCGCGCCTCGAGCGAGAGGCCGACAGTCCGCCGGAACGGGCTGCGGCATGCGATTCGAGCGCGTTCGTACCGAATGAGTCGTGCAAGCCGTGTATCTCGAGATGAGCCGGCGCAGCATCGTCGGCCAGTCTTCAGTCTTCGCAGCACTTGAACAACGAGAAGGTGAGGAGGATTCCACGATGCATATCGGAGTGCCAGCCGAGACGCGCGCGCACGAAGCGCGCGTGGCCGCGACGCCCGAGACGATCAAGAAGTACGTCACCGCAGGGCATCGCGTCACGGTCGAGCGAGGGGCGGGCAGCGCCGCGAGCTTTACCGACGAGGCGTTCGCCGCCGCCGGTGCCGAGCTCGTCGATGCCGCGACGGCATTCGGCGCCGAGCTCGTTCTCAAAGTCCAATCGCCCGTCGAAAGCGAACTCGCGACCATGAAGCGCGGCGCCGTGCTCGTCGGGATGCTCGAGCCGTTCAATACGGAAAACGCCGCCCGTCTCGCCGCCGCCGGCGTCACGGCCTTCGCGCTCGAAGCCGCGCCGCGCACGACGCGCGCGCAAAGCCTGGACGTACTGTCCTCGCAGGCGAACATCGCCGGCTACAAGGCAGTGCTGATCGCCGCCGATCTTTATCCTCGGTTTTTGCCGATGCTGATGACGGCTGCCGGCACGGTGAAGGCCGCGCGCCTGCTCGTGCTCGGGGCCGGCGTGGCGGGGCTGCAGGCAATCGCGACCGCGCGTCGGCTCGGTGCCGTCATCGAAGCGTCCGACGTGCGGCCGGCCGTGAAGGAGCAGATCGAATCGCTCGGAGGCAAGTTCATCGACGTTCCTTACGAGACGCAGGAAGAGCGCGAAGCCGCGGAGGGAGTGGGCGGCTATGCGCGGCCGATGCCGGCGAGCTGGCTCGCGCGTCAGGCGACGGCGGTGCACGAGCGCGCGAAGCAATCGGACATCGTCATCACGACGGCGCTGATTCCCGGGCGCGATGCGCCGACGTTGATTTCGGCCGAGACGGTCGAGGCGATGCGTCCCGGCTCCGTCATCGTCGATCTCGCCGCGGGCCGCGGGCCCGGGTTGCCTGGGGCGCCCGGCATGCGCGGCGGAAACTGCCCGCTGACTGAGCCGGACAAGGTCGTGACGAAGCATGGCGTCACGATCGTCGGGCATACCAACCTGCCCGCGATGGTCGCGGCCGACGCCTCTTCGCTGTATGCGCGCAACCTCTTCGACTTCCTGAAACTGATCGTGACGAAAGAGGGGACGCTCAATATCGACATGGCGGACGACATCGTCGCGGCGACGCTGTTGACCCGCGACGGCGCGCTTGCACGCAGCGCGTGATTCCGAGCGCGAATAAGGCTAAGGAGAAGCGACGATGGAAGTGATCAATCACACGGTCATCAATCTGATCATCTTCGTGTTGGCCGTCTATGTCGGCTACCACGTGGTCTGGAACGTCACGCCCGCGCTGCATACGCCGCTCATGGCCGTGACGAACGCGATCTCGGCGATCGTCATCGTCGGGGCGATGCTCGCCACGGGCTTGACCGTGGGCGGCCCCGGCAAGTTCTTCGGCACGCTCGCGGTGCTGCTCGCCGCCGTCAACGTGTTCGGCGGCTTTCTGGTGACGCGCCGCATGCTCGAAATGTTCAAGAAGAAAGAGCCGAAGAAGCTAACGAAGGAGGGCGCATAAATGAGCATGAACGTCGTTACGCTCCTCTATCTGCTTGCATCGATCTGCTTCATTCAGGCCTTGAAGGGGCTTTCGAATCCGAAGAGTGCGCGGGCGGGCAACCTCTTCGGCATGGTGGGGATGGCGATCGCGATCCTCACGACGGTCGCGCTCATCGTCAAGCAGGCGGCGCTGTTCGGCTCGAATCTCGGGCTGGGGCTCGGGCTGCTCTTTGCCGCGCTCGTCGTCGGCGGGGCGATCGGCGCGTTCGTGGCCGCGCGCGTCGAAATGACGAAAATGCCCGAGCTCGTCGCGGCGATGCACTCGCTGATCGGTTTGGCTGCCGTGGCGATTGCCTACGCCGTCGTCTACGAGCCGGCGGCTTTCGGGCTCGTGCCGCCTGACGCGCCCTACGCGGGCTTTCTGCCGTACGGCAACCGGATCGAACTTTTCATCGGCACGTTCGTCGGCGCCATCACGTTCTCGGGCTCGGTCATCGCGTTCGGCAAGCTCTCGGGTAAGTACAAGTTCCGCCTCTTTCAAGGCGCGCCTGTCGTCTACCCCGGGCAGCATCTGCTGAACCTGATGCTCGCGCTCGCCATGCTCGGCTTCGGCATCATCTTCTTTCTCACGCAGTCGTGGCTGCCGTTCATCATCATGACGCTCATCGCGTTTGCGTTGGGCGTGCTCATCATCATTCCGATCGGCGGCGCGGATATGCCCGTCGTCGTTTCGATGCTGAACTCGTACTCCGGATGGGCGGCGGCCGGCATCGGCTTTTCGCTGAACAACGCAATGCTCATCGTGGCGGGCTCGCTCGTCGGCTCATCGGGCGCGATCCTCTCGTACATCATGTGCCATGCGATGAACCGGTCGTTCTTCAACGTGCTGCTGGGCGGCTTTGGGGCCGAGCCGGGGGCGACGGCCACGGGCGGCGGCGAGCAGCGGCCCGTCAAATCGGGCTCGGCCGAAGACGCCGCGTTCATGCTCGGCAATGCCGAGACGATCGTCATCGTGCCCGGCTACGGGCTCGCGGTGGCACGCGCTCAGCACGCGCTGAAAGAGTTGACGGACAAGCTCATCGAGAAGGGCGTCGACGTGCGCTATGCGATTCACCCCGTGGCGGGCCGGATGCCGGGGCACATGAACGTGCTGCTCGCAGAAGCGGAAGTGCCGTACGACCTTGTCTTCGAGATGGAAGACATCAATAACGAGTTCGGGCAGACCGACGTCGTGCTCGTGCTCGGCGCGAACGACGTGGTGAACCCCGCCGCGAAGAACGATCCGAAATCGCCGATTGCCGGCATGCCGATCATCGAGGCCTACAAGGCGCGCACGGTGATCGTCAACAAACGGTCGATGGCAGCCGGCTATGCGGGGCTCGACAACGATCTCTTCTACATGGACAAGACGATGATGGTCTTCGGCGATGCGAAGAAGGTCATCGAGGATATGGTGAAGTCGGTGGAGTGACGGGGGGGGCGGAGCGCCGCGGCAGCTCCGCGCGTCCTGTCTCGCCAGGCGGCGACTCATGAAGATTGAAGGTCGCGCAATGCTTCCGGGTGGGCTGCAGCCACGCGCAACAGCGTCTGCGCTGCCCCGGTCGGTTCGCGGCGACCTTGTTCCCAGTCTTGTAGCGTCCGCACCGATACGCCCAGCAGTGCCGCGAACGCGCTTTGCGATAGCCCTACCTTGGTTCGAGCAAGCGATGCCACAGTTGGTTCGACTTTCGTTACTCGAGCAGCCCTGCCCGCCTTCATGTCTCGGACCGACTTCAGCAAGTCGGCTTGAAATTGCTCTAGTTCTTTGTCCATCGCTCAACCTCTTCGCGCAGCGCGTTCAGGAATGCGCTCGGCAAATTGTCAAATTTAGATTTCGTATAACCGATCAGCAGCCAGATCTGACCGTTATCGAGTAGGTTGTAGTAGATCACGCGAGCGCCACCGCGCTTACCCATGCCACTGCGGCTCCAGCGAATCTTACGCAAGCCGCCGGTTCCGGAGATGACGTCGCCCGCGAATGGGTTATGCGCGAGCCACGTGACAAGCGCCTCACGTTCGTTTTCGCGCCACAGGCCGTGCGTGTACTGCACGAACGTCTCAGTTTCGATGACCGTGTACATTCGCATCATACGGCGTTGCCGTATATCTGTCTAGTCGAAGAACGGCAAGAATAGTCGCGCGGAGCAGCGCAATCGATCAGCTGGGTGGGAATTCGGACGGATGGACAGGATGGCCTCTGACAAGGGGCCTTGGGACGCCGGCAGGGATGCTCCGAGCGGCTAAGCCGACGGCGTCTCTACACGCCTCATATAGTCGGCGAGCCGTCGCCCCTCCATGTCGGGAAACGGCTCTTGCGGCGTCACGTCGGTCATGCGGGAGATGTCGAAGTTGCGGAAGTCCGAGCGCAGCTCGCACCACGCCCCGACCGTCCATTGTCCGCCCCAGTAGACGAGGCTGAGCGGCCAGATGCGCCGCTGAGTCCGTGCGCCTTTCTTGTCCTCGTAAGACATGCTGACGACGTGGTGCCTGTCCACGGCGCGATGCAGCGCATCGATGTTTTCGGAAAACTGCCGGTTCACACGATAGGAAGGCGCGAATACCGCAAGGCGCTCGATCGTCGCCCGCTTGTCGGCCGGCATGGCCGAGGCGATTTTCGCGAGCGCGCTTCTCGCGCCGCTCGCCAGTCCCATGCCGCCCCACGTCTCGATCATGCGCGCGCCGGCCGCCAGGGCGGCCAGCTCATCGGCCGTGAACATGAGCGGCGGCAGGCTCGCCGAGCGGCTCAGCCGGTAGCCGATGCCGGCCTCGCCCTCGATGGGCACGCCCGATAGCTGCAAGTCGCGTACGTCCCGGTAGACGGTGCGCGGCGAGACGCTGAGCCACTCGGCGAGTTGCTGCGCAGTCGTCAAGCGACGGCCGCGCAACAGCTCGGCGATTTGAAACAGACGATCGGCGCGGCGGCTCATGGCAGTCGGGTGATCAGCGCAGTGTCGTCGAGTGGAGTCCCACCCTGTTGCCCTCGCTGTCGAGGAAGAAGCCAATATAGCCGTAATTGTTCGGCAGCTCCACCAGCGAGCCGACTTGCTTGCCGCCCGCTTTCGCGACGCGATTCAGCGCGGCTTGGACCGACGGCTCCGCATTCAGGTAGACGAGCACGCCCGCATTGTTTTCGGCCGGGCGCATCTGGCCGGGGTTGTGGACGATGCAGCCGCCCGTTGCGTCGTCGTCGTGCGCGAAGAGTGCCATCGGCACACCGCCGATGACCTCGCGCGGCAAGTCCGCGTCGAGAACGGCTTCATAGAAACGAACGGCACGCTCGAAATCGATGGTCGGGATTTCGAACCAATTGATCACGCGCGTGGCAGTAGCGGTAGCAGTAGCAGCAGTCATGGCAGTCTCCATCGAGAGCGGCAGGTGCCGCAAGGTCAACGTTCGGGCGCCGAACGGCAGGCTGGCGCAGCGAAGTGAGACGGATTTTGAGACAGCGCTGCTGACACCGTTCTGTCAGCAGGATGTCCGCCGCGGCGATGGCGTCGGCAGGCGGACGGGCCGCGTCCTTTTGCCGTTTGTCAGAACTGCTTGAGACCGCGTGATCGTCGCCCGTCCGTCGCCGAGATCAAGAAGGCGCGGGAGCGATTCGCACGTGAGGCAGGAGGGCTGGGTGGTGGCTCGCTCAGCGTTTCGCCGCGTCGTCGTCCGCGTTGTCGGCGCGTGCAGCCTTCACACTGCCCGCGACAAGATCGAAGCGAAAAAGCCGGCATTCGAGCGCGCCGTTGAAAAGCGGCGTCTTGGTCGACTCGCGCAACCTCATCTGGCCCGGCAGCTTGCGATCGGCCGTCAGCACGAAGGCGCGCCAGCCGGCGAAGCGCTGCTTGAGCGCGTCGCCGAACGCGTGAAAGAACTCGGCGTCCGGGGCGTCGGGTTGCGCGCGCCTGAATCCTTCGTCCGCGTCGCGCTCGCGTTCGCGCGTCTCGCCGCGCGGGCCGCGCCCGCGCACGGCAATGCGCTCGCCATAAGGCGGATTCGCGACGATGATGCCGGGCGTCGCGGAGGGCGGCGTGATGGCGCGCGCGTCCAGTTGCTTCAGGGGAAGCGGCGGCAGGCCCGCGCGCTCGAGGTTCGCGCGCGCCTTGATGAGCATGTCGCCTGAAATGTCGCTGCCGAAGATGAGCAGATCGTCGCGATGCGAAGCGCGCGCGGCGCGTTTCGCATCGATCGCGGCGACTTTCAACGCTTGCCATGACGCGATGTCGTATTGCTTCAGCTTCTCGAACCCAAAGCGGCGATCGACGCCCGGCGCGATGCCGAGCGCCACTTGGGCGGCCTCGGCGAGGAAAGTGCCGCTGCCGCACATCGGATCGTAAAGCGGCGTGCCGGGCGCCCAGCCGGTCTGACGCAGGATGCCGGCCGCAAGGTTCTCGCGCAATGGCGCCGCGCCTTTGTCGAGCCGCCAGCCGCGCTTGAAGAGCGGATCGCCCGAAGTATCGAGATAGAGCGTGCACTCGCTTGCCGTGAGGAAGGCGAAGATGCGCACGTCAGGTTGCGCCGTATCGACGCTCGGCCGCGCGCCGCTCACGCTGCGCAGGCGATCGCAGACCGCATCCTTCACACGCAGCGTCGCGAATTCGAGGCTGCGCAGCGGCGATTTGATCGCGGTCAGATCGACGCGCAGCGTTTCATTCGCCGAAAACCATTTCTCCCATGCCTGCTCGGCCGCGAAAGCGTAAATGTCGTGCTCGTTGCGATAGGGTCGCTCGGCGATTTTCAGCAGCACGCGGCTTGCAATGCGCGAATGGAGATTGGCGGCCATTCCGGCCGCCCAGCCGCCGCGAAAGTGGACGCCGCCCGGCACATGCGCGCCTTGCTCGAGGGGCGGCGTGCCGGCTCCTGCGAGATGGCGCGCGCCGATCTCGGCGAGCTCGGCGGCAAGTGCAGCTTCGAGACCGCGCGGACAGGGAGCGAAGAAATCGAACGGCATGGGGGATGACATAAAGCGGCGGCCTGCGTGCAAAGCCGTCATTGTACGCGGGTCGGTCGTCCACACCCGAGGCGAGCGGCGCGCCAGCCCTGCCGATCCAGTCCGCTGGCGCCAGCGGTCAGTGTCAGCCGCTCCTGTGCGTGCGGAGGCGCTACGCCGCGCCGGCGCCGACCTTGCCGGATGATGGCTTGCCCGTCGCGCATTGCCCGCTCGGCGTCGACGGCGCACCGCGGCCGGAAGCGCCGGCCCGGACAGCCGCGGCGATCTCGTCGGCCATTTGCGCGACGGCTTGCCGATGTCCGTCGACGAGCGCGGCGTAGCCGGGACCGACGGAGACCTGCGCGAGCGTATGGCAGGTCAGCACCGATTCGCTGCCCACCTTGCGCACGCTCCACACCGCATCGAGCACCGCGCGTGAGCCGAGCCACGAATCGAAGCGCCGCACGTTGACGGTGATGCGGTAGACCGGCACCACGTTCGGATAGGGCGCGCCATAGACGTCGAATGTATCGAGGCGAGCCGCGAGATCGCCCGAGAGCGCGCGGCGGATTTCATCGGCCGGCGGCGACACCCATCGCTCTTGCTCGAGCACGTCGACGCCCGAGCCGCCTTTTTGCACCACGAGCTGATTGCGCGCGACTTGCGTGGGGACGTCGACGGGCGGCACTTCGATCAAGAAGGCCGGGCTTGTCGCACGGTCGGCCGCCGCGGCGGGGGCGGCCGCCGGCGCGGCCGATGCCGTCGATGCCATGGACGCCGACCCCGCTCCGCCCGATCCGAGCGTATAGAAATGGGCGGGCGGCGAGGCACAAGCCGCCAATGCCGCCACGCTCGCGCAAAGCGCGATGCGAACATAGGCGCCGTATGAGCGCGAGAGTCGAAGGGACTTCACGGGTTCGTATCCTTTGCCTTGCCGCGCAGCAGCGATTCGGGGTGGCGTTCGAGGTAATCGGCGAGCGCGTTGAGCGACTGCAGCGTCTGCGTGAGTTGCGTCAGCGCCTGATGCACGTCTGACTGCATCGGCGAGTCCTGCTGCAATGTCTGCTGCGCGGCGCCGAACGTCTTTTGCGCGGCCGCAAGCGTGTCTCGCGCCTGCGGCGCGACTTCCGTGTCGAGCCGCTTGAAGAGGCTGTCGGCATTCTTCAACGTGCCGTTCAGGTTCTTGCTCAGTTCGTCGAACGGGATTTTGTCGAGCTTGCTCGCGATGTCGGCCAACTGAACCTGCAGTTCTTCGAGCGTGTTCGGCACGGTCGGCAGCGTGAGCGGCGTCGCGTCGGGATTGAACGCGATATGCGGCGCGTTCGGGAACACGTCGAGCGCCACGTAGAGCTGGTTCGTGAGCAGGTTCCCGGTGCGCAGTTGTCCGCGCAAGCCGCGCGCCACGAGCTGCGTCAGCAGTGTCTTGTCGGCATTGGGACCCGTCTTCGCGAGCGCGTCGCGGAACCGCGTGCCGAGCCGGTTCGGATAGAGATTCATCGTGACGGGCATCGTGATGCTGCGCGTCTTGGCATCGTAGTCGACGCCGATCTGCGTGACTTCGCCGAGCTCGATACCGCGGAAGTCGACGCTGGCGCCCGGAGAGAGGCCTCGCAGCGATTGGTTGAAGTTCATGACGACCGTGAAGGCCGGGCCGTCCGGCTCGCGCATGGCGGCCGATTCGCTGCCCGCGAGGCGGAAAGTCATATTGTCTGGCGCTTCCTGCCCGACCGCCTGCCCTGGTGGAGACTGGAACGCGAGGCCGCCGACGATGACGGTTGCGAGCGATTGCGTATTGAGCTTGAGCCCGCTCGAATCGAGCCGCAAATCGACACCGCTCGCATGCCACCAGCGCGAGTTCTCGCCGACGTACTGATCGTAGGGCGCATCGACGAAGACCTGTATCGTGACGCCCTTGCCATCCTTGTCGAGCGAGAAGCCCACAACCTGCCCGACCTGAACGCGCCGATAGTAGACGGGCGAGCCGATATCGATCGAGCCGAGCGAATCGCCCTGCAGCGTATAGCGCCGCCCGCGCTGGTCACCGGTTACCGCAGGCGGCGTTTCAAGCCCGTTGAAGTCGGTCTCTCCGTTATGGGAGCGGCCCAGATCGACGCCAATGTACGCCCCCGAAAGCAGCGTGCCGAGGCCCGACACACCGGTCGTGCCGATGCGCGGACGCACGATCCAGAAGCGTGTGTCTTCGACGGCGAAGTCGGACGCTTCCTTCGTGAGCTGCACTTCGACGATGACGCGCGTATGGTCCTTCGAGAGGCGGATCGTCTTGACGGTACCGATGTCGACGTTCTTGTACTTGACCTTCGTCTTGGCGGCCTCGAGGCCCTCCGCGTTCGCGAAGCTGATCGAGATGGTCGGCCCGCGATCGACGACCGACTTGACGACGAGCGCAATGCCGATCAGCGCCGCAATGAGCGGCACGACCCAGACGAGCGAGGGCAGCCAGCCGCCGCGGCGGGCAGTGACCGGCTCCGGCAGATCGGGCGGAAGGCCCGAGCCGCCGTTCGAGCCGCCTGGCGGATTGCCGGGCTCTTGATTCGGGCTATTCATGTCGTTGCGTCCTGGTTCCTTTCTGTGCGTCCGGCTTCTGCTTCATCGGCGCAGTCCCAGATGAGGCGCGGGTCGAACTGCATCGATGCAATCATGGTCAGCACCACGACGGCGGCGAACGCCAGCGCGCCCCAGCCCGCGGTAATGACGGCGAGCGACCGGAAGCGCACGAGCGCAACGGTCAGCGTGATCACGAATACGTCGAGCATCGACCAGCGACCGATATGCTCGATGATCCGATAAAGCCTCGCGCGCTCGTGCGTGCGCCAGCTCGAGCGGCGCTGCACCGTCAACGCGAGCAGCGCCAGCACGACGAGCTTCAGCATCGGCACGAGGATGCTGGCGACGAAGACGATGATCGCGAGCGGCCAGTCTCCCGATACCCAGAAGTAGACGACGCCGCTCATGATCGTGTCGTCTTCGTCGCCGAAGAGCGACCTCGTGTGCAGGATCGGCAGCAGATTGGCCGGGATATAGAGCAATGCCGCGGCGATCAGCAAGGCCCACGTTCGCATGATGCTGTCCGGGTTGCGCTGGTGCAGCACCGTGCCGCAGCGCGAGCAGCGCTGGTGCGCGGCCGTGGCGCGCTCCGCGTGCTGCCCGCGCCCGGCGGCGCGGCGTGCCTCGACGTTGCCGCACGCATGGCAAGCGATCAGTCCCGCGGCTGCCGCCGTGACGTATCTCATCGCGGCTCGATGCGCGTAGGCGCCGTTCCCGCGGCCGCCGCAGCGTGCTCGGCGCGCCGCTCGCGCGCTGCCCGGGCGTCGCCTTGGCGAGCGTTCAGGCGATCGGCCATGTCCCAGAGCACACGCGGATCGAACATCACGACCACAGCCAGCATCAGCGTCAGCCCGCCGAACGCAAAGAGCGCCGCTTCCGGAATGACGCGGGCTAGGCTCGTCATTTTAACGATCGTCACGAGAATGCCGAGCATGAGCACTTCGATCATGCCCCAGGGGCGCACGAATTGAATCGCGCGCAGCACGGAATGGAAGCCGGGCGGCACGACGCCGGCTCGGATAGGCAGCAGGACATAGAGCAGCGAGGTCAGCTCGACGAGCGGAAAGAGGATCGTCGAGCAGAACACGAGCACGGCGACGATCTGCATGTCCTCGCTCCAAAGAGCCACGAGCGCGCCCATCAGCGTCGTTTGCGACGTGATGCCGTTCAACTCGAGCTCGACGATCGGAAAGCCCTGCGCGATGAGGAACGTGATCAGCGCCGCCATCGCGAGCGCGGCAATCCGCTCGACGTGGATCGAGCTCGAGCGCGACAGCACGGCGCCGCAACGCGGGCAGCGCGCATTCGCGTGATTGGAATCGCGCGGCTTGCGCAACAGTGCGTCGCATTCATGACATGCAATCAGATTCAGGCGATCCATAGGCAACAGTGCGTCCGCCCGGGCGGGGCGGCGGTGGACGGGCGAGACTCGAGGCGCTGCAAACGAGCGGCAAACCCGCGCCAATCTTACCAAATGGCCCCGCGCGGACGCGTTGCGGTCAATCCGCGGAAAGGGGCCGGAGCATGCGCGTGGGCGACGCGCGGAATAGACTGTCCTTTGTCCGCGTTTAGCAGTTGCCGTTCCCGGATTCCGTTCTCGAAAAAATTCGGGGCCACACGGTCTCTTCGCTTGCGGTAGCATGGCGGCCGTACGGGATGGGGCCGCCGTCGCCGGTCTCGGCAAAATACCTGGTAACTCGATATCCTGCCATGTCGACTGAAATCCGGCCTTCGCGGCCATCATTCTCGCAGTCCGATGCTTACACGAGCACCGCAATCACCTTTCATTGGGTAATCGCGCTGCTCATCGTCAGTGCGTTTGCGATCGGTCTCGTCATGACGAGCATTCCGGGATTCACGCCCGATAAGCTCCGCTATTTCTCATGGCACAAGTGGATCGGCGTGACCGCGTTCGCGCTCATCGTGCTGCGCATCGTCTGGCGCTTGACGCACAAGGCGCCGCCGCTGCCCGAACATATGCGCGGCTGGGAGCGCGCGCTGGCGCATGCCATCCACGGCTTTATTTACCTGCTGATGATCGCCGTGCCCGTTACCGGCTATCTCTATAGCTCGGCCGCGAACGTGCCCGTCGTCTACCTCGGCATCGTGCCGTTGCCGCGCATCATCGCACCCGACCCGATGCTGAAGGAAGTGCTCAAGACGACGCATATCACGCTCGACTATTGCCTCGCCGCGCTCGTCGTCCTGCACATTGCAGCGGCGCTCAAGCACCAGTGGTTCGACCGCGACGGACTCCTTTCGCGGATGATCCCGTTTCTCAAGTAATTCAATTATCCAAGTAACCTTTCAAGAGCGACACTGCAATGAAAGCTTCGTTTTATCGCTACATGCTGGCCGCATTCGCAGCCGCGACACTGGCAGCCTCGGGGGCCGCGCTCGCTCAGGTCGACTCCGCGAAGAGTTCGATCGTCGCGACGTCGAAACAGATGAACGTCCCCGTGGACGGCAAGTTCACGAAGTTCACGGCCGACGTGAGTTTCGATCCGTCGAAGCCGACGGCCGGCAGTGCGCAATTCTCCGTGGACGTGCGCAGCTACGATCTCGGCGATAAGGAATACAACGATCAGGTGGCCGGCAAAGACTGGTTCGACGCGAAGGCGTTTCCGACGGCCACTTTCGTCTCGAGCGCCATCGCGCCCGCCGGCGGCAACAAATACAACGTAACGGGCAAGCTGACGATCAAGGGCAAGAGCCAGACTGTCGTCGTCCCCGTGACGGTGACGCAGCAGGGGGCCAGTCAAGTGTTCGACGGCGCGGTGCCGATCAAGCGCTCGGCCTTCGACGTCGGCACCGGGGAGTGGAAGGATACCTCGGTCGTCGCCGACGACGTCGTGATCAAGTTCCATATTGTCGCGGCGGCGAAGAAAGGCTGACCGGCGCGATTTTGCGTTTCTTCCCTCGTTTATTCAACTTTGCCGCCCGTTGGGCGGTGCTCGCATCAGGAGAATCGGTTGTGAAAAAGAATGTCCTTATCGCCGCCGCGGCATTGGCGGCGACGCTGTCGGGCAGCGTCTTCGCTGCGGATACGTATCAGCTCGACCCGAACCACACGTACCCGAGCTTCGCGGCCGATCATTTCGGCGGCTTGTCGGTCTGGCGTGGCAAGTTCACGAAGACGACGGGCACCGTGACGCTCGATCGGCAGGCGAAGACCGGTACGGTCGACGTGACGATCGATCCCGCCTCGATCGATACGGGCAACGCCAAGCTCGACGAGCATTTGAAGAAGGACGAATTCTTCGACGTGACGAAGTTCCCCACGGCCACTTATAAAGGCACGAAGATCAAGTTCGACGGCGACAAGCCCGTCGAAGTGATCGGCGAGCTGACGCTGCACGGCGTGACGAAGCCTGTCGACCTGAAGATCGATTCCTTCAAGTGCATGCCGCATCCGATGCTCAAGCGTGAAGTGTGCGGCGTCGAGGCGAGCGGCGATTTCAATCGCGCCGATTTCGGCCTCGATTTCGGCCAAAAGTATGGCTTCAATATGGATACGAAGCTGGAGATTCAGGCTGAAGGGATCAAGCAGCAGTAATCGCGCGGCCGTCATAAGCTGGCGCATGACGAGCGCCAGTCCGGCGAGCCAATGAAAAAACGCTTCGAGCATGGCGCCCGAAGCGTTTTTTTTTCGCCCGTCAACAGACGCGAGACGGTACGCTGCCGACCTCAGACCTGCGCGCCCGCATTCGGATCGTTCGGATCGTGGCGTTCCCGCTTTTCCTTCAGCAGATCTTCGCGCTTCACGCCAAGCCACATCGCGAGCGCGGCGGCCACGAAGACCGACGAGTAGATGCCGAACAGAATGCCGATCGTCAGCGCGAGAGCGAAGTAGTGCAGCGTCGGGCCGCCGAAGAAGAACATCGACAGCACCATCATTTCGGTACAACCGTGCGTGATGACCGTGCGCGACATGGTGCTCGTGATCGCGTGATTGATGACTTCCATGACGGTCATCTTGCGCTCGCGGCGGAATGTTTCGCGAATCCGGTCGAAGATGACGACCGACTCGTTGACCGAGTAGCCGAGCACCGCGAGCACCGCAGCCAGCACCGACAGCGAAAACTCCCATTGGAAGAATGCGAAGAAGCCGAGAATGATGACGACGTCGTGCAGGTTCGCGATGATGCCGGCCACCGCGTACTTCCATTCGAAGCGGAACGACAGGTAGATCATGATGCCGACGACGACGCAGGCGAGCGCGAGCAGGCCATTCGTCGCGAGCTCCTTGCCGACCTGCGGGCCGACGAACTCGACGCGCTGCAGCTTCGCGGCGGGCTCCTGCTGATTGAGCGCCGTCATGACCTGATTGCTTTGCTGCGCCGACGAGAGCCCCGTCTTCAACGGCAGACGGATCATCACGTCGCGCGACGTGCCGAACGTCTGCACTTGTGCGTCCCCATAGCCCAGCTTGCCGAGCGTCGTGCGCACCGGCTCGAGTTGCGCCGCCTGCGGGTACTGCACTTCCATGACGGTGCCGCCCGTGAACTCGACAGACAGGTGCAGCCCGCGATGCAGCAGGAAAAACACCGCCGCGAAGAACGTCAGGAACGAGATCGCGTTGAAAATCAACGCGCGCTGCATGAACGGGATGTCGTTGCGAATGCGGAAAAATTCCATCGTGTTTCTCTCCGGGCCTTCATTGGCCCTTTAGCCGCTCGGCGGCCGCTGCGGGCCGCCTTCCTTTTGGCATATAAGCGCTCGGCCTCGAGCCGTCAGCGGGACGAATCCGGTTTGCGCGGCGCCGCGGTTTCCCGCGCGCGATTGCGCAACTGTGGCTTGCCTGCGCGAGCCCCTCGATTTCCGCCCTTGGGCGCCGGTTGCGAGCCGACCGACGACGCGAGCGCCGCCGTATCGCTACCCGCGTCGGACGCGCCGAAAGCGCCGGCGCCGGCTGCCGCTGCCGCCGCGGCGGGCCGCCAGACCTGGCCGATCGAGAGCGTCTTCAGCTTCTTCTTGCCGCCATACCACCAGTTCACGAGCCCGCGCGAGAAGAACACGGCCGAGAACATCGAGGTCAGGATGCCGATGCAGTGCACGACGGCAAAGCCGCGCACGGGGCCGGAGCCGAACGCGAGCAGCGCGAGGCCGGCGATCAGCGTCGTCACGTTCGAGTCGATGATCGTGGCCCAGGCGTGCGCGTAGCCGTTCTGGATCGCGAGTTGCGGCGGCGCGCCGTGGCGCAGCTCTTCGCGCACGCGCTCGTTGATGAGCACGTTCGAGTCGATTGCCATACCGAGCGCGAGCGCGATGGCGGCGATGCCGGGCAGCGTCAGCGTGGCTTGGAGCAACGACAGCACGGCTACGAGCAGCAGCAGGTTGACCGACAGGCCGATGACGGAAACGGCGCCGAAGAGCAGATAGTAGGCGATCATGAACACGGTGATCGCGGCGAAGCCGTAGACGACCGAGTCGAAGCCCTTCTTGATGTTGTCGGCGCCGAGGCTTGGTCCGATCGTCCGCTCCTCGATGATGTCCATCGGTGCCGCGAGCGAGCCCGCGCGCAGCAGCAGCGCGAGGTCGGCGGCGGCCTGCGGCGTCGGCTGGCCCGTGATCTGGAAGCGGTCGCCGAGCTCGGACTGGATCGTCGCGACCGTCAGCACCTGCCCTTTGCCCTTTTCGAACAGTACCATCGCCATCGGCTTGCCGATGTTGTCGCGCGAGACGCTCGCGACGGCGCGGCCCGCGGCCGAATTGAGGCGGATGTTGACGGAGGGGCGCTGGTGTTCGTCGAAGCCGGCCGACGCGTCGATGATGCTGTCGCCCGTGAAGATGACCTGCTTGCGCAGCAGAACTGGCACCTGATTGCCTTCGGTGAAGAGCTCGTCGCCGGGCGGCACGGGCTCGCCCGGGGCCGGATGCGTGTTGACCGGATCCGCGAGACGCGCCTCGAGCGTGGCCGTGCGGCCGATGATTTCCTTTGCCTTCGCCGTATCCTGCACGCCCGGCAGCTCGACGACGATGCGGTCGGCGCCTTGCTGCTGGATCACGGGCTCCGCTACGCCAAGCTCGTTCACGCGGTTGTGCAGCGTCTGCATGTTCTGCTTGACGGCGGCTTCCTCGACGGCCTGCTGCTGGGCGGGCGCGAACGTGCCGACGAGCTCGACGCCGCCTCCTTGCGCCGCGGGCCGCGTGTTCCATTGCAGCTCGGTGATCGTGCGCGAGAGCTGCGTGCGCGCCGTATCGGCGACGTTCGCATCGGCAAAGCTCACGACGACCGACTGACCGACGCGATTCACGCCGCCGTCGCGGATGTTGTTGTCGCGCAAGTAGGTGCGCGCGTCCGACGCGTCGGCGTCGAGCCGCTTGTCGAGCGCGCCCGCCATGTCGATCTGCATGAGGAAGTGGACGCCACCGCGCAAATCGAGCCCGAGGTACATCGGCAGCGCGTGCAGCGCCGTCAGCCAGCGCGGCGAGGCGCTTTGCAGATTGAGTGCGACGATGTATTGCGGATCGGCCGGATCGGTGTTCAGCGCCTTTTGCAGGACGTCTTTCACGTGCAGCTGCGTGTCGGTGTCTTTCACGCGCACGCGGATGTTGGCATTCGCGCCGCTATTGTCGAACGTGACGTCGTCAGGCTTGATCTGGTTGGCGGCGAGCGCGGCTTCGACCTTGTCGAGCGTCGACGCATCGAGCTTGACGGTGGCCTTGCCGCTCAACACCTGCACCGCCGGCGCTTCGCCGAAGAAGTTGGGCAATGTGTAGAGAAGACCGATGGCGAGCGCCACGGCCATCACGACATATTTCCAAAGGGGATAACGATTCATGGCATTCGCCGTTCGGGGAAGGGGCGTCAAAGCGCCGCGTCCCGCGTCTTCATGGCCGGTGCGAGGGCGCGCGGGGAAACCCGGCGCGCCGCCCGGCTCGTGAAGGCGCGGGAGGCGATCTCAAGCAGCGATCGAAACGTTGATCGACGCGACATGGGAGCGTGGCGGCTTCAGAGCGATTTGATCGTGCCTTTCGGGAGGATCGTGGTGACGGCCGCCTTTTGCACGAGGATCTCGGTGCCTTCGGCGATTTCGACGCCGACGTAGGCATCGCCGACCTTGGTGACCTTGCCGACGACGCCGCCGTTCGTCACGACCTCATCGCCCTTGGCCATGGCGGCGAGCATGTTGCGGTGCTCCTTTTGGCGCTTCATCTGGGGCCGGATCATGATGAAATACAGCACCGCGAACATGAGGATGAACGGCAGGAAGCTCATCAGATTCGATTCGGCGCCGCCGCCAGCCCCTTGCGCGAATGCGTTGGAAATCATCGACACGTTGTTTTCTCCGTAAAAGACGATCGGACGATCGCGAAATAGCCAGATATTTTACCATTGCGGTATTGCGCGGCGACGCGGGTCCCCGAAGTCGGACGAATGCCCGCTCCTCGCGCGTGACGACTATTCGGTGCCCCTTGCCCGCTCCTCGGCGAACCGCTTGCGGAACGCGTCGAAGGTCTGCGTCTCGATGGCGGCGCGCATTTCGCCCATCAGTTCGAGGTAGTAGTGCAGGTTGTGAATGGTGTTGAGCTGCGCGCCGAGAATTTCGCCGACGCGATGCAAATGGTGCAAATAGCCGCGCGTGAAGTTGCGGCAGGTGTAGCAGCCGCAGCACTCGTCGAGCGGACGCAGCGTGTTGCGGTGCTGGGCGTTGCGGATCTTGATGTCGCCGAAGCGCGTGAAGAGCCAGCCGTTGCGCGCGTTGCGCGTCGGCATTACGCAGTCGAACATGTCGATGCCGGCCGCGACGCCGGCCACGAGGTCCTCGGGCGTGCCGACGCCCATCAGGTAGTGCGGCTTGTCGGCCGGTAGCCGCGGTCCGACGTGAGCGAGCACGCGCAGCATCTCTTCCTTCGGCTCGCCCACTGAAAGCCCCCCGACCGCGATTCCGTGAAAGCCAATGTCGGAGAGGCCTGCGAGCGATTCATCGCGCAGCTCTTCGTACATGCCGCCCTGGACGATGCCGAAAAGCGCATTCGGGTTCGCGAGCCGCTCGAATTCGTCGATGGAGCGCTTCGCCCAGCGCAGCGACATGCGCATCGACTCCGCGGCCTCCGTGTGGCTCGTCGGCACGCCGTCGGTCGCGTACGGCGTGCATTCGTCGAACTGCATCACGATGTCGGAGTTGAGCGTGCGCTGGATCCGCATCGAGATTTCGGGCGAGAGAAAGAGCTTGTCGCCGTTGACCGGCGAGGCGAACGCGACGCCTTCCTCGGTGATCTTGCGCAGATCGCCGAGCGAGAAGACCTGGAAGCCGCCCGAATCGGTCAGGATCGGCCGGCGCCAGCCCATGAAGCCGTGCAGCCCGCCGTGCGCGGCGACGGTATCGAGGCCCGGTCGCAGCCAGAGGTGAAACGTGTTGCCGAGGATGATGCGCGCCTGGATCTCCTCGAGCTCGCGCGGCTGAATTGCCTTGACGGTGCCGTAGGTGCCGACGGGCATGAAGATCGGCGTCTCGACGACGCCGTGGTTGAGCGTCAATCTGCCGCGGCGCGCCTGGCCGTCGGTGGCGAGCAGCTCGAACCGCAGGCCGCCCGCGGCGGTGGGGGATGCGATCGGGTCGTGGTGGTTCGGATGACCGTCGGTCATTCAGTGACTCCTCGTGAGCAACATCGCGTCGCCGTAGCTGAAAAAGCGGTAGCGCGCCTCGATCGCATGGCGATAGGCCTCGCGTATCGTCGCCATGCCGGCAAATGCGGAGACGAGCATCAGCAGCGTCGACTTCGGCAGATGGAAGTTCGTGACCAGCCGATCAACCGCGCGAAAACGGTAGCCGGGCGTGATGAAGATATCCGTTTCGGCCGAAGTGGCCGCGAGCGGCCGGCCGGCGGCTTCGGCATCGCGCGCCGCGGCTTCGAGCGCGCGCAGCGAGGTCGTGCCGACCGCGACAACCCGGCCGCCGCGCGCGCGCGTGGCCGCGATCTTGTCGGCGAGCGTCTGCGGGAGGTGGTACCACTCGCTATGCATCTTATGCTCGGCGATGTTCTCGACGCGCACGGGCTGGAACGTGCCGGCGCCGACGTGCAGGGTCAGCGTCGCCCGCTCGATGCCGCGGCGATCGAGCTCGGCGAGCAGCGCATCGTCGAAATGCAGGCCCGCCGTCGGCGCCGCGACGGCGCCCGGGTTCCGCGCGAAGACGGTCTGATAGCGCGCTTCGTCGGTCGCATCCGGGTCGTGCTCGATGTAGGGCGGCAGCGGCAGCCGGCCGAAGCGCTCGATCAGCTCGAGGCAGTCTTCGGGAAAATGAAGCGTGTAGAACGGTTCGACACGCTCGCCGACAGTCACGTCGAATGCGTCGGCAAGGCGCAGCGTCGTTCCCGGCGTGGGGCTCTTGCTTGCGCGAATCTGCGCCAGCGCGGTGCGCTCGCCCGTCAGGCGCTCGATGAGCACCTCGATTCGGCCTCCGCTCGCCTTGACGCCGAAAAAGCGCGCCTTGAGCACCTTCGTATCGTTGAAAACGAGCAAGTCGCCGGCTGTCAGGCAGTCGGGAAGGTCGGCAAAGCGCCGATCGACGAGGCGCATCGTATCGGTCACCGTTTGCGGATCGCCGCCCGGTCTCGGCGCGACGACCTCGAGCAGGCGGCTCGCGCTGCGCTGAGGCAGGGCCTCTTGAGCGATCAGCTCGGGAGGTAGATTGAAATCGAAATCGGAAAGCGTGAACATGCTGCGTTGATCGGCGATGTGCTGTGCGGCGCGGCCCGGCGCAATTCGCGAGCCGCTATCATCGCGGGACGTCCGGCCGCGTGCCGGGCGCGATGCTGATGACGAAACCCATATTGTACTTGCGAAGAGACTCATGCCCTTGACCCGCGGCCGGCCGGCCGAGCCTGCAAACGACGCGATGGACGACGCAACCGACGCAGCGGGCGGCCGCGCGTCCGCGCGAGCCGCGCGCGATGTGGGCAACGGCCACGGCGGCGCGCGCGGCGCGGACGCTTCCACGCGCATGAAAACCATTGGGGAATCGCGCCCGGCGAAGGCCAAGAAGGCGACGGCGTCGGCCGCCGCGCCCGCGGTACGCGCGGAGCCCGCGAAGACCGCCGACAAGCTCGCGAAGCTCGGTTTGACGCGTGACATCGATCTCGTGCTGCACCTGCCGATGCGCTACGAGGACGAAACGACGCTCACCCCGATCGGCGAGCTGCTGCCCGGCGAGACGGCGCAGGCGGACGGCGTCGTCTTCGACAACGAAATCGCGTACCGGCCGCGTCGGCAGTTGGTCGTCAAGCTGCGCGACGACGCGGGCGACGAGCTCGTCTTGCGGTTTCTCAACTTCTACGGCTCGCAAGTCAAGCAGATGGCCGTGGGCCAGCGGCTGCGCGTGCGGGGCGACGTACGTGGCGGTTTCTTCGGCCTCGAGATGGTGCATCCGACGGTGCGCGTCGTCGATGACGATACGCCGCTGCCGCAGGCGCTGACGCCCGTGTACCCGAGCACGGCGGGCGTTTCGCAGGCGTATTTGCGCAAGGCGATCGACAACGCGCTCGCGCGTACTGAGTTGCCCGAGCTGCTGCCTCGCCCGATCGCCGAGCGTTATTGCGAGCCGCTCGCGCTGCCGCCGCTCGCAAGCGCCGTGCGGACGCTCCATCATCCGAGTGCCGATGCCGACGAGGCGGCGCTCAGCGACGGCAGCCATCCCGCCTGGACGCGCATCAAGTTCGACGAGCTGCTTGCCCAGCAGCTTTCCCTCAAGCGCGCGCACGAAGAGCGCCGCCGCCGCACGGCGCCCGCGATGCCGCGCCGCGCGTCCGGCGATTCGGCTTCGCTCGCGGCGCGTCTCATCGCGGCGTTGCCGTTTGCGCTCACGCGCGCGCAACAGCGCGTCGTGGCTGAAATCTCCGCCGATCTCGCCGCGCCGCACCCGATGCAGCGCCTGCTGCAGGGCGACGTCGGCAGCGGCAAGACCATCGTTGCCGCGCTCGCGGCCGCGCAGGCGATCGATGCCGGCTATCAGGCCGCGATGATGGCGCCGACGGAGATCCTCGCCGAGCAGCACGCGCGCAAGCTGCGCGGCTGGCTGGAGCCGCTCGGCGTGACGGTCGCGTGGCTGGCCGGCAGCCTGAAGACGAAGGAGAAGCGCGCGGCGCTCGCGGCCGCGGCTTCGGGCGAGGCGCGACTCGTCATCGGCACCCACGCGATGATCCAGGAAACGGTCGAATTCGCGCGGCTCGGGCTCGTCATCGTCGACGAGCAGCACCGTTTCGGCGTGGCGCAGCGCCTCGCGCTGCGGGCGAAGGCGCGCAAGGACAAGGCCGCCGATACGGCGGATGAGGGCGGGCAGCAAGGCACTGCGGGGGCCGCGGCCGGCGATGCGCGCGAGTTTCAGCCGCATCAGCTCATGATGTCGGCGACGCCAATTCCGCGCACGCTCGCGATGACGTACTACGCGGATCTCGACGTCTCGACGATCGACGAGCTGCCGCCGGGGCGCACGCCGATCGTCACGAAGCTGATCTCGGATGCGCGCCGCGACGAAGTCGTCGCGCGCGTGCGCGAGGCGGCGCTGACGGGGCGGCAGGTCTACTGGGTCTGCCCGCTCATCGAGGAGAGCGAAACGTTGCAGCTGCAGACCGCCGTCGAGACCTACGAAACGCTCGCGGCCGCGCTGCCCGAGCTGCGCGTGGGCCTCGTGCACGGACGGCTCGCGCCAGCCGAGAAAGCCCTAGTCATGGATGCGTTCTCGCGCAACGAGATCCAGCTCCTCGTCGCGACGACGGTGATCGAGGTCGGCGTGGATGTGCCGAACGCATCGCTGATGGTGATCGAGCATGCCGAGCGATTCGGGCTTGCGCAATTGCACCAGCTGCGCGGGCGAGTTGGCCGCGGCAGCACGGCATCGGTCTGCGTGCTGCTCTACGGCGGGCCGCTTTCGCTGACGGCGCGTGCGCGGCTGAAGACGATGCGCGAAACGACGGACGGCTTTGAGATCGCGCGCCGGGATCTTGAGATTCGCGGCCCGGGGGAATTCCTCGGCGCGCGGCAGTCGGGCGCGGCGATGCTGCGCTTCGCGGATTTGCAGCACGACGCGTGGCTGATCGAGCCGGCGCGCGAGGCGGCGGCGCGGCTCATCGCGGAGTATCCGGACGTCGCTATGCAGCATTTGGCGCGCTGGCTAGGCACGCGCGAGCAGTATCTGAAGGCTTGACGGTTGCCGCGCAGCATCGCTTCACCAACGCACCATCATCCGGTGAATCGAGCCGCCGGGCCGACCGATCAGCCGCCGCGTCGTGGTGTTGGCGAATCGCCGCGACAGGTGTATAAGATAAAACCTATCGACAGTCATAGTCTGATTGGTCCCCATGACGCTTACCGAACTCAAATACATCGTGGCGGTCGCCCGCGAGCGCCATTTCGGCCGGGCGGCCGAGGCCTGCTTCGTCAGCCAGCCGACGCTCTCGGTCGCGATCAAAAAGCTCGAGGACGAGCTCAATGTCCAGATCTTCGAGCGCGGAACGAGCGAAGTCAGCGTGACACCGATCGGCGAGCAGATCGTGACGCAGGCGCAGCGCGTGCTCGAGCAGACGCTCGCCATCAAGGAGATCGCGAAGCAGGGCAAGGATCCGCTCGTCGGGCCGCTGCGCCTCGGCGTCATCTATACGATCGGCCCGTACCTGCTGCCGGCGCTCGTCAAGCAGATGATCAAGAGCGTGCCGCAGATGCCGCTGATGCTGCAGGAAAACTTCACGCTGAAGCTGATCGAGTTGCTCAAGCAGGGCGAGATCGACGTTGCAATCATGGCGCTGCCGTTCCCCGAGACGGGACTCATGGTGCGTCCGCTGTATGACGAGCCGTTTGTCGTCGCGTTGCCGGCCGGGCACGCCTGGGAGTCGCGCAAGGAGATCGATCCCGATGACCTCAAGCAGGAAACGATGCTGCTGCTCGGCAACGGGCATTGCTTCCGCGACCATGTGCTCGGAGTCTGCCCGGAGCTGATGCGCTTCTCGCAGACGGCCGACGGCATTCAGAAAACGTTCGAGGGTTCGTCGCTCGAGACGATCCGCCATATGGTGGCGAGCGGCGTCGGGATTACGGTGCTGCCGCGCATGTCGGTGACCGAGGTGAAGCCGCAGGCGGGCGGCCCCGACGCCGGACTGCTCAGCTACGTGCCGTTCGGCGAGCCGGTGCCTGATCGGCGCGTCGTCCTCGCCTGGCGCAAGAGCTTCACGCGCATGCCCGCCATCGATGCGATCAGCGAGGCGATCGCCGCCTGCGAACTGCCCGGCGTCAATAAGCTCGACATGCCGGTTGCCGTCAACTGATCCGGCAGGCGGCACCGCGTGCCGCCCCTATCGGATATATATAATCAATCAATCGCAATAAGTCGATAGTCTGAATATACTTCCTCTCATGGTGATCGCATTCATGGAGGAGGTCATGTGGAATCGCTTCTCGTCTGTAGCCGGCGAGGCCGCCTCTCGGCGCGCCGGCGTGCGACTCGCGGCGGCGTTGCGTCGTTCGCGCGCCATCGGGTTCGCGCTGCTCGCCGATCGGGCGCTCGCCGTCTAGCTCGATGAAGCGACGGCCGCGCCGCCTGGCGAATGCGGCGACGACATTTCGCTCAACGTTTCGGGGCAGGGACGGTGAGCAGTTTCGAAGCAGCGTCGCGCATTCGCGTTCATTCTCTCGTTTGCATCCCATCCCTGTCTTATCGCTTCGTTCCACGTCGCCAGACGTTTCCCGATGCTAAGGAGCTCAACCGATGTCCGACCGTAATGACCGCAGTCTCACTACCGCCGCCGGCGCGCCTGTCGCCGACAACCAGAATTCGTTGACGGCCGGCCCGCGCGGCCCCGTAGCGTTGCAAGACGTCTGGCTCATCGAAAAACTCGCGCATTTCGACCGCGAAGTGATTCCCGAGCGGCGCGTGCATGCCAAAGGCTCGGGCGCCTTCGGCACGTTGCGCGTGACGCATGACATTTCGCGCTACACGAAGGCAAAAGTCTTTTCCGCGATCGGCAAGGAAACGCCGCTCTTCATGCGTTTCTCGACCGTGGCCGGCGAGCGTGGCGCCGCCGACGCCGAGCGCGACGTGCGCGGCTTCTCGATCAAGTTCTATACGGAAGAGGGCAACTGGGATGTGGTCGGCAACAACACGCCGGTGTTCTTCATCCGCGACCCGTTGAAGTTCCCCGACTTCATCCACACGCAAAAGCGCGATCCGTACACGAACCTGCGCAATAACGTCGCCGCCTGGGATTTCTGGTCGCGCCATCCCGAGTCGCTGCACCAAGTCACGATCGTCATGAGCGATCGCGGCATTCCGAAGAACTACCGGCAGATGCACGGCTTCGGCTCGCATACGTTCTCGTTCATCAACGCGAACAACGAGCGATTCTGGGTGAAGTTCCACTTCAAGTCCCTCAACGGGATCGAGAACTACACCGACGAGGAGGCGGCGCAGGTGATCGCGGGCGATCGCGAGAGCGCGCAGCGCGACCTCGTGACGGCGATCGACGACGGCAAGTTTCCGAAGTGGGCATTCCGCATTCAGGTGATGCCCGAGGCTGACGCGGCCAAGGTGCCCTACAACCCGTTCGATATTACGAAGGTCTGGCCGCACAAGGACTATCCGCTCATCGACGTCGGCGTGATCGAACTCAATCGCAACGCGGCGAATTATTTCGCGGACGTTGAGCAGGCGGCGTTTACGCCGGCCAACGTGGTGCCGGGTATTGGCTTTTCGCCGGACCGTCTGCTGCAGGGGCGACTCTTTTCATACGGCGACACGCAACGTTATCGCCTCGGCGTGAACCATCACCAGATTCCGGTGAATGCGCCGAAGTGCCCCTTCCATCACACGTTCCACCGCGACGGCGCGCTGCGCGCGGACGGCAATCTCGGCGGCACCGTCAACTACGAGCCGAGCCGCTTCGGCGAGTTCGCGCAGGATCGCAATGCCGCCGAGCCGCCCCTCGCCGCCGGCACGATCGACCGTTACGATCACCGCGAGGACGACGACTACTACAGCCAACCCGGCGCGCTGTTCCGGCTCTTCGATGAGGGGCAGCGGCAGCGGCTCTTCGAGAACATCGCTCGCGCGATCGACGGAGTGCCCGGGGACATCGTCGCACGGCAGCTCGAGCATTTCAGGCGCGCCGATCCGGCCTACGGCGAGGGCGTCGCGGCCGCGATCGAGATGCACAAGGCCAAGCGTTCGAAGTAGCCGGATGCGGCGCGCCGACGCACACGCGCGAGCCATGCGCGAGCGGCTGAGATAGCGCCGCTGCGTTTGCCTGGGCTACACTGGCGCTCGCCCGAGGCCTGCAGGCACCTGACGTGCCTTGCGGGCGTCGTGGCATCGAAGGCGTTTGCCGCCCGGAGTGGTTCGCATCATATTTGCAAGGAATAGCCATGGCCAAGAAAAACACTGCAGTTCAAATCGACATCGGCATCAGCGACAAAGATCGCAAGAAGATCGCGGAAGGACTGTCGCGGCTTTTGGCCGATACGTACACCCTCTACCTCAAGACGCACAACTTCCACTGGAACGTGACGGGGCCGATGTTCAACACGCTGCATCTGATGTTCGAGCAGCAGTACACCGAACTCGCGCTTGCGGTCGATGCCATCGCCGAGCGCATCCGCGCGCTCGGCGTGCCGGCGCCGGGCAGCTACAAGGAGTTTGCGAAGCTCTCGTCGATTCCCGAGGCCGACGGCGTGCCGGCTGCCGAGGAGATGATTCGTCAGCTCGTGGCGGGTCAGGAAGCCGTCGTGCGCACGGCGCGGGCGATCTTTCCTGCGACGGAAGCGGCGAACGATGAACCGACCGCCGATCTGCTCACGCAGCGGATGCAGACGCACGAAAAGACGGCTTGGATGCTGCGCGCGATGCTTGCGTAAAACGGGGCCGCTCGCCTTCGGGCGATCGGCTTGCCGGTCGATAGATCGGTGGTATTCGCCTTGGCGGCGAATCGCGCGTGCGCGGCGGAACTCGCGTCTCGGAGCGACATGGCTGAAAGGCCCACCGTTCGGGCCTAAAATAGGCGATCACGTTCCGTTTCGGCCGCCCGATGTCGACGCCCATGTTCGCCCGCTTCCCGCTCTACCTGCGCTTGATCCGCATGGACAAGCCGATCGGCAGCCTCCTGCTGCTGTGGCCGACGCTCAATGCGCTTTGGATTGCGTCGAACGGCCGCCCGTCGCTATCGTTGATCGTCATCTTCACGGTAGGCACCGTACTGATGCGCTCGGCCGGATGCGCGATCAACGACTATGCGGACCGCGACTTCGATCGCTACGTCAAGCGCACGGCCGATCGCCCGCTCACCTCGGGAAAGATCCGCTCATGGGAGGCGCTCGCGATCGCGGGCGTGCTCTCGTTCATCGCGTTCTTGCTGATCCTGCCGCTCAACGGGCTCACGAAGGCGCTGTCGGTCGTCGCGCTCTTCGTCGCGGGAAGCTATCCGTTCATGAAGCGTTTCTTCGCGATCCCGCAGGCCTATCTCGGCATCGCATTCGGCTTCGGCATTCCCATGGCGTTCGCGGCCGTGCAGGGTCGCGTGCCGCCCTTGGCTTGGGCGATGCTGCTCGCCAATATCTTTTGGGCCGTGGCGTACGACACCGAGTATGCGATGGTCGATCGCGACGACGATCTCAAGATCGGCATCCGCACGTCGGCTATCACGTTCGGCCGTTTCGACGTGGCGGCCGTCATGCTCTGCTATGCGGCGACGTTCGCGATTTATGCGTGGCTTGGCGCTTTGCTCGGCTTCGGGTGGCTGTACTGGCTCGGCTGGGCCGCGGCGATCGGCTGCGCCGTTTACCACTACACGCTGATCCGCGATCGTGAGCGGATGCCGTGCTTCGCGGCGTTTCGGCACAACAACTGGCTTGGCGGCGCCCTCTTTGCCGGGATTGCCGCGCACTACGTCGCGGCCGGCTTCTGATCAGTCGCGCGGCACAGCTCGCCCGCCCGCGTTGTTAAGGGCGAGGAGGGCGCCAATGTCGATAGCACCGCGGCTGAGCGGTGCTCGGCTACTGCTTGCCGAGTTCGTCACCCATCTCTTTCGCTCGCGCATCGGCGGCGAGCACGCCCGCGACGATCGCGTCCTTCACCCCTTGGGCATTGAACGATGCCAGTGCGGCGGCCGTGGTGCCGCCTTTCGAGGTGACGCGCTCGCGCAGCACGCCGGCCGGCTCTTCCGATTGGGCGGCGAGTTGCGCCGCGCCGGCAAATGTCGCGAGTGCGAGCGCGCGGCCCTGATCGTCCGAGAGTCCCAGGCGGTGCGCCGCTTCCTGTAGCGCTTCGATGAAATAGAAGACGTAGGCCGGACCGCTGCCGGAGATGGCGGTCACTGCGTCGATCTTCGTTTCATCGTCGAACCAGACCGTTTCACCGACGGCGCCGAGCACGTTTGCCGCGAGTTCGCGGCCTGCCTCCTCGACGCCCGGCAGTGCGACGAGACCCGCGACACCCATTCCGATCAGCGCCGGTGTATTCGGCATCGCGCGCACGATCCGTGTGTAGCCGTTCAGCCAGCGCGAGATGTCGGCGCCGCGAATGCCGGCCGCGATGCTGATGACGAGTTGTGCCGATAGGTGCGGCGCGAGCGCGGCGGCCACTTCCTTCATGACCTGCGGCTTGACGGCGAGGACGATGGCGTCATAGCCGCGCAACGTGTCGTTGGGCGTTGCCGCCGTAGCGATGCCGAACTGCGTTTGCAGGCGCGTGCGAGCGTCTTCGTTGACGTCGACGGCATAGAGATGGGCCGGGGACGTTCCGCGCTTGGCGAGGCCGCCGATCAAGGCGGCGGCCATGTTGCCGCCGCCGATGAATGCGATTTTCATGAGGATGACTGTGGTCGTGTAAGAGGTGGTTGTAGCTTCGCGCGACTGCCGATCAGCGGCTGTAATCGCGCGCACCGAAGATTGCGCTGCCGATCCGAACGATCGTCGCACCTTCGAAGACGGCCGCTTCGAGGTCGGCCGACATGCCCATCGAAAGTGTATCGATCGAGAGGCCTTCGGCTCGCAGTGCCTCGAAGAGCGCTCGCAGCGTGCGATGCTGGGCGCGTTGGGTATCGACGTCTTCAGTTGGTTCGGGGATCGACATGAGTCCGCGCAGCACGAGCCGCGGCATCGCGGCGATCTCTTTGGCGAGTGTTGGGGCATCGCTCGGGGCGACACCGCTTTTCGAGGACTCGCCGCTCACGTTGACTTGCAGGCAGACATTGAGCGGCGCGAGATTCGGCGGCCGTTGCTCGGACAAGCGCTGGGCGATTTTCAGGCGATCGACCGAGTGCACCCAGTCGAAATGCTCGGCGACGGGGCGCGTCTTGTTCGACTGCAACGGTCCGATGAAATGCCATTCGATTTGCGCGCGCAGGTCCGCGAGCGCTTCGATCTTCGCGATGGATTCCTGCACGTAGTTTTCGCCGAAGGCGCGCTGTCCGGCGGCGAAGGCAGTGCGCACATCATCGGCCGGAAACGTCTTCGAGACGGCGAGGAGCTTGACGGAAGCGGGATCGCGTTGCGCCGCGAGGGCGGCCTGGGCGATGCGGCCATGGACCGCCGCCAGGTTATCGGCGATGGAGGACATAAGGGTTCTGTCGGAGGCGTTGGAGCAACGTTACTTTCGAATTATACGGATCAACTTCGTCCCCCCTTCGCTTTCCGCATGGTCCCTTCGACTTCCGTTAGTCCTAAAAGGAGCCGCGCCATGCCGGCTTCGCGCGAATATCGGATTCGATCGACCTCACGGATCGTCGGCCGCCCGGCCTGACGGATGACTCGTGTTTTTTCCCGCGGAGTGTCGATGCGTTTTCTCGTTGAGTTGCTAAAGGACTACCTACTCGCCTATCGGATCACGTTGAAAGGCTATCGGTCGCTCCCCGCTCACTTTGTCATGGCTACTCTGTTCATGGCGTTGGTGACGGCGCTGTATACGCTGGCACCGTATTTGTTGCGGCAAGCAACGAACGCCCTGTCTGCCGGCGACGCGCGCCATGACAGTGTTTCCGTGCTCGCCCTGGCGGGTGCGTACGGCCTTGCGTGGACCGCTGCCCGTGCATTCGAATGGCTCAAGAACATCGCTTCGGCAACCGTTCTGGCAAGATGCGATGCCGCGTTCCACCACGCCATGTACGCGCGCCTCATTCGGGTAGAGCACGCACGATTGATCGGTCAGGACCCTGGCACGCTAGTCTCGATAATCTCGAGAAGCACGGGTGCGTTCAGCGCGCTGACGTTCACCCTGTTTTGGGTCATCGCACCCACCCTGTTTCAACTGTTGCTTTCGGGCGGCGTGTTATGGAAGCTGACGAGCGGGGCGTTCGCAGTCGCTTTCGTGGCGTCCATGCTTCTTCTTTTTCTCGCGACGTGGTGGCTTGCAAGCCTCAGCAAAGGCGCCCATACGGAAATCTTCGGCGCCGCCGATTCGCTGGCGAGCCACTTGGTCGACAAGCTCGCCTTCGCGCTCGATATCAAGGTGAATGCAGCGTACTCGCGGGAGGATGCGTTACTTCGCGACTTGCTCGGGACGTACGTGAGAAAGATTTCGCGCGGGAATGCCCGACTTTCCTTACTACTGGCGGCACAGGCCGTTTGCGCAGGGCTTTTGCTCACCGTATTCACGATGGCCACCGCGCAAGAGGTCACGACATCGAGCTTCCAAGTCGGCGATTTCGTGATGATCGTGAGCTACGTGATCGCGTTGGCGACTCCGTTCACGACGCTTGCCGCAACGCTTTCGGATCTGCGCCGTCACCACTTGGCGCTACGCGAAGGCTTCGCGATTCTCGAACTGCCTTTGGAGCAAAGTGTGACGAAGGCCGCTGTCGTCCCGCAAGGGGACAGTGTCTATCGATTGCAAGATGTGAGCGTTTCCATAAGCGGGCGACGCATCTTGTCCAACGTCGACCTCGAGATTCGAAAAGGCGAATTGGCCATCGTGACGGGCCCGTCGGGAGCCGGCAAATCGACATTGACACGCCTCATGCTCGGTTTGTCGTTGCCCGATTCGGGAGCGATATCGCTCTACGGCGCGAACGTGCGCGATGTCTCGATTGGCGACATTTGCCAGCAGGTGGCCGTGGCGCCGCAGAACCCGCTCATACTCAGCGGAACATTGAGGGACAACCTGGCTTATGGCTGTAGTGAAGCCCCGTCGGATGAGTTCCTTCTGGAACTCGTCGAGCTTCTCGAGCTGCGAGAGTTGGGTTGCGGTCATGATGATCGCATCCTCGAGCTGCCCTTAGGCATACAGGGGAGATCGCTCTCTGGCGGCGAGCGTCAGCGGATTGCACTCGGCCGAGCATTGGCCAGAAGTCCCTCGGTCGTCATCTTGGATGAGCCGACTTCGTCGTTGGACCCGGAGCGCGAACAGCGCGTCTTCGCTCGAATCCGGCAGCGTGTCCCTACGTTGATCGTGATCACCCATCGGCAGTCGCTGCTCGAAAACGCGGACCGCGTCTATCGATTGGAAGATGGCGCAATCAAAGAGCTTTCCGGCCAGTTCTGATGGCCGAGGCGGTGCCGTAGGACGCCGCCTCACAGCAGCCCGCTCAACCGTAAATGGTGTGCTCGACGAGCTCGATCCAATGCGCAACGGGCATCGGCGTGCCGCTTTGCAGATGCGCAATGCAGCCGACATTGGCCGAAACGATCATCTGCGGTTCGAGTGCCGCGAGGCTATCGAGCTTGCGATCGCGCAGCGCGTAAGCCAGCGCCGGCTGCAGGATCGAATACGTGCCGGCCGAGCCGCAGCACAGATGGCTATCGGCAGGCAGACGCACCTCGATTCCGAGCGCGCCGAGCAAACGCTCAACCAGACCTCGAACCTGCAATCCATGTTGGAGCGTACAAGGCGGATGAAACGCAACCGTATGCACGCCGCGCCGGCGCGCAAGCTGGATCAGCTCGGCTTCGAAGTCGCCCAGTACCTCGGCCACATCGCGCGCGAGCTCGGTCACGCGTCGCGCCTTTTCGGCATACGCTGGATCGTCACGCAGCAAATGCCCATATTCCTTGACCGTCGCGCCGCATCCCGAGGCGTTGATGACGATCGCCTCGATCCCGGCTTCGACGTGCGGCCACCACGCGTCGATGTTCCGGCGCATGTCGTCGAGTGATTCGTCACGGTAGCCGAGATGCAGGCGGATCGCGCCGCAACAGCCGGCCTCGGGCTCGACGATCGTCTGCACGCCGAGCGCATCGAGCACACGTGCCGTAGCGATATTGATGTTCGGCAGCATCGCCGGTTGCACGCAGCCGGCAAGCAGCAGCATCTTGTGTTTGTATCCGGTCGTCCGCGCTTGCGGCCATTGCAGCAGACGCTGGCGTGGCGGGACTTTGTCGCGCAGCTTCGGCGGCAGCACCGGCCGCACCATCTGGCCGAGGCGCATGATGGGTGTGAAAACCGCGGCGCTGGGCAGCACGGTCGCGAGAAGGCGTCGCAGGAGCCGCTGTCCGAACGGGCGCTCGACCGTCGCCTCGACATGTTGCCGCCCGATCTCGACGAGTCGTCCATATTGAACGCCGGACGGGCACGTCGTCTCGCAGCTTCGGCAAGTGACGCAGCGGTCCAGATGCAGCTGCGTGCTGCGCGTGACGGACGCGCCTTCGAACATCTGCTTCATCAAATAAATGCGTCCGCGCGGCCCGTCGAGCTCGTCGCCGAGCAGCTGGTAGGTGGGGCACGTCGCGGTACAGAAGCCGCAATGAACGCACTTGCGCAGAATCTCATCGGCTTCGTTGCCGTCTGCCGTGTTGCGAATGAAGTCCGCGAGTTGGGTTTGCATCGGGTCGCTCGGACGATCGATCAGAGATCCGGGTAGAGGCGCGCCCGGTTGAAGATGCGGGCCGGATCGAAAGCCGCCTTTAGCCCGCGATGAATCTTCATGAGCGGCGCCGGCAACGGCGTGAAAACGCTGGCGCTGCGGTCGAACTCGCGGCCCGCCCGGAAGATCGTCGCGTGGCCGCCCGCCTGCTTCGCGCTGATGCGCACCGTTTGTGCATCGGTATCGGTGATCCACCAGCGCTGTGAACCGCCCCATTCCATCATTTGCGCCCCCGGCAATTGCAACGGCTCGGCAATCGAGGGCAGGGCGAGCCGCCAGAGCGCGGCCTTGCCCGGGATCGTCGCGAAAAACGGATCGGTCTGTTCGCGCAGCCCCTCCCAAAAGCGTTCGGCCTCGACCGCATCGACGACTTCGCCGCCGAGCGAATTGCGCGCCGACTTGACGGCGCTTTCGGCACCGGAGAGCCGCAGCGCCAGCGTACCGTTGCGCCATGCACTCGCCGAGATCGGCAACGGCCGGCCGCACCACTCGTTGAGCTTGCGCACGGCGTCCGTGCCGTTCATGTCGAATTTGAGCGTGGCTTCGGCCACCGGCCGCGGCATCACTTTGATCGAGAGCTCGAGAATGAGCCCCAGCGTGCCGAGCGAGCCCGCCATCAGGCGCGCGACGTCATAGCCGGCGACGTTTTTGACGACTTGTCCGCCGAAGCGCAGCGTTTCGCCTCGACCGTTCATCACCGTCGCACCGAGCACGAAATCACGCGCCGCGCCCGCCGATACGCGCCGCGGCCCCGCGATGCCGGCCGCGATGCAGCCGCCGAGCGTGGCTCCGCGGCCGAAGTAGGGGGGCTCGAAAGCGAGCATCTGATTGCGCTCGGCGAGCGCCGCCTCGATTTCGGCGAGCGGCGTGCCGCAACGCGCAGTGATGACGAGCTCGGCCGGATCGTAGGCGACGATGCCGCGGTACGCCCGCGTATCGAGGATTTCACCGGAGAGGGCCTGGCCGTACCAATCTTTCGTACCGCCCCCGCGCAGGCGCAACGGACGTTCATCCGCCGTCGCCGCGCGAATGCGCTCTGCCCATTGCTCGACGATGTCGTCATCTTGCATGGCCCCTCGCTTTGTCGTCTCGTTCATCCGGTCGCCGGCTTTTTGTTCGAGTCTTGCTGATTCGTGCCCAAAGGGCACTTTCTCAGGGAGCCCATTGTACCGACGCATGATGGCGGAGCAACTCGCGGTTCACCCGCTCCGGGTTAGTCCTCGTTGTTAAAAGCGCGGCAGCTCCGGGTGCGGCAGCAGGCCCCCGCGCACGTGCATCTTGCCGTACTCGGCGCAGCGCGCTCGCGTCGGGATGCCCTTGGTCGGATTCAGCAGCTCGGCCGGATCGAACGCCCGCTTGACCGCGAAAAATGCCTCCCGCTCGGCCGGCGAGAACTGGACGCACATCGAATTGAGCTTCTCGATACCGACGCCGTGCTCGCCCGTCACCGTCCCACCCAGCTCGACGCAGCACTCGAGGATCGCCGCGCCAAACGCTTCGGCGCGATGGAGCTGGTCCGGATCGTTGCCGTCGAAGAGAACGAGCGGGTGCATGTTCCCGTCGCCCGCATGGAAGACGTTGATGCAGGCGAGTCCGTAGGTCGCCTCCATTTCCTCGATGCGGGCGAGCAGCGGTCCGATGCTGCGGCGTGGCACGGTGCCGTCCATGCAGTAATAGTCGGGCGCGAGCCGGCCCGCGGCGGGGAAAGCGTTCTTGCGCCCGGACCAGAACTTGAGCCGCTCGGCGTCCGTGCGCGAGATCTGCAGCCGTGTCGCGCCGTGCTCGCGCAGCACCGCCGTGATGCGCACGATCTCTTCCGCTACTTCCTCGGGCGTGCCGTCCGATTCGCAAAGGAGGATCGCGGCCGCGTCGAGATCGTAGCCGGCACCGACGAACGATTCGACGGCGCGCGTCGCGGGCTTGTCCATCATCTCGAGCCCGGCCGGGATGATGCCCGAAGCGATGATGGCGGCAACGGCGTCGCCGCCTTTGACGACATCGTCGAAGCTCGCCATGACGACCTGAGCTGTCGTCGGCTTCGGGATCAGCTTCAATGTCACTTCCGTGACAATCGCGAACATGCCCTCGCTGCCGATCATCACCGCGAGCAGATCGAGGCCCGGCGCGTCAGGCGCGAGCGAGCCGAACTCGACGATCTCGCCATCCATCGTCACCGCGCGCACGCGCAACACGTTGTGCACGGTGAGCCCATATTTCAGGCAGTGCACGCCGCCTGAATTCTCGGAGACATTCCCGCCGATGGTGCAGGCGATTTGCGAGGACGGGTCCGGTGCGTAATAAAGCCCGTACGGTGCGGCGGCCTCAGAGACGGCCAGGTTGCGCACGCCCGGCTGGACCGTCGCGGTGCGCCCGTAGGGATCGATGTCGAGAATCTTCGTGAATCGAGACAGCGAGATGACGATGCCCTGCGCGATCGGCGTGGCGCCGCCCGACAGTCCGGTGCCCGCGCCGCGGGGGACGACAGGCACGCCGAGGCGTCGGCAAATCTGCACGATGCGCTGCACTTGCGATTCGGTCTCGGGCAGCGCGACGGCAAGCGGCAGTTCGCGATAGACCGAAAGGCCATCGCATTCGTAGGGCGCTGTATCTTCGTCGCGATAAAGCAGGCAGTGAGCGGGCAACGTCGCCATCAGCGCCTGAACGACTTCGCGCTGACGGTCGACGCGCATTTTGGCTCGTACGGCCTCGTCGTCGTCCCCGGCGGGGCGCTTGATCGATGCGCCTCCATTCGCTGCCGCTCGCGGTGCGCCCGCGGCTTCGGGCCGCGGATCCGAATCGACTTGAGAGGGAGCCCCGTTCGGCGCGGGACCGCCCGAACGATAGCCCGAGTGCGGCGCCTTCCGAGTATCGGAGGGCAACGGGCGTGAGTGAGCATGGGGGCCGTCCATTGTTGTCTCCTCGCGTACCGTTTGTGCGCGCTGCGCTGTTTATGCGTCGTAGGAAAAGATTTTGCCCGGGTTCATCAGGTTGCGCGGATCGAGTGCATGCTTGACCGCGCGCATCACGCCTATGGCGTCGGCGCCATGCTCGTCGACCAGGAAGCCCATTTTGTGCAACCCCACGCCATGCTCACCGGTGCAGGTGCCGTCCATGCGCAGTGCCCGCTCCACAACGCGCCGGTTCAGGCGCTCGGCTTCGGCGAGCTCCGCGGGCTTGGCCGGGTCGATCAGCATGCAGATATGGAAATTGCCGTCGCCGACATGGCCGACGATCGGGCAGGGTAGCGGCGAGCCGCGCAGATCTTCCTCGGTTTCGACGACACACTCGGCGAGCCGCGAAATCGGCACGCAGACGTCCGTCGAGAGCGCGCGGCTGCCGGGCTTGAGCTGCAGCATCGCGAAGTAAGCGTTGTGCCGCGCGTTCCAAAGCCGGCTGCGCTCCTCGGGGCGCGTCGCCCAGGCGAACCCGCTGCCGGCATGTTCGGCCGCGATTTCCTGGACGCGCTCGGCCTGCTCCGCGACGCTCGCGTCCGTGCCGTGGAACTCGAAGAAGAGCGTCGGCGATTCGGTCAGCGTCATGTTCGAATGTCGATTGATGGCGCGAATCGCGAGCGCATCGACGAACTCGACGCGCGCGACGGGCACCCCGAGCTGAATCGTCTCGATCACGGTGCGTACCGCATCGCCCATCGTCGGGAATGCGCAGACGGCGGCCGAGACCGCCTCGGGTAGCGGATAGAGCCGCACGGTGATTTCCGTGATGACGCCGAGCGTGCCTTCCGATCCGACGAAAAGCCGCGTCAGATCGTAGCCGGCCGACGATTTGCGCGCGCGCGTTCCGGTCTTGACGATACGCCCGTCGGCCAGGACGACGGTGAGGCCGAGCACGTTCTCGCGCATCGTGCCGTAGCGGACGGCGTTGGTGCCCGAGGCTCGCGTCGCCGACATGCCGCCGATGCTCGCGTCGGCACCGGGATCGATCGGGAAGAAAAGGCCGGTGTCGCGCAGCGCCTCATTGAGCGCCTTGCGCGAAACGCCGGCCTCGACGGTGGCCGTCAAATCTTCGGCGTTGATCGAGAGCACCCGGTTCATTCCCGAGAGGTCGATCGAGACGCCGCCTTCCACCGCGAGCAAATGGCCTTCGAGCGACGAGCCGTTGCCATAGGGGATGATGGGCACCCCGTAGCGCCCGCAGAGCTCGACGGCCGTGCGCACATCGTCGGTGCTCTGGGCGAAGACGACGGCGTCGGGGGGTACCGGGTCGAACGGCGACTCGTCGCGGCCATGATGGGCGCGCACGGCTTCCGACATCGACACGCGTTCGCCGAAGGCGGTTTTGAGCGCGGTGGCGAGATCGGCCGGAAACGGACGGCGCGGGTTGACGGCGGCTGGCGGCACGGGATGGTTCACGAATGTCTCCTGGCGCGGCCATGCGGATAGGGACGCCGGCATAGGCGCGCTTGTTGTGGTTGCATACCGATCGAGCGTGATCGTCAGGCTAATGGAATGACCATTTCATTCTACGCCGATCGGGGCGGAGAACACGCGAAGCGGCGCGTGCGTCGGTGCTTGGCTGCGGCTCGACATGCAACGGGCCGCCGATTGGCTTTCGCGTCGCTCTTATAATCAAACTGTTTTCCGCTGCCGCGGCGCGCTCGCGCATGACCCGTGGTTGGTTTCCACAAAGGCACGGCTTGATCGATTTAACAACGAGGAGCAGATCATGGGCCACCGCTTGAGCAAGATCGCAACGCGCACCGGCGACGACGGCACGACGGGCCTCGGCGACGGCAGCCGCGTGCCAAAAGACGATGCGCGGATCGCGGCCATCGGCGATGTCGACGAGCTCAATTCGCAGATCGGCCTCCTGCTTTGCGAAACGTTGCCCGACGATGTTCGCGAGGCGCTGACCGTCGTCCAGCACGATCTCTTCGATCTCGGCGGCGAGCTTTGTATTCCCGGTCACACGATGATCGGAGACGCTCACCTCGCGCGCATCGACGACTGGCTCGCCCATTACAACGCCGATCTGCCGCCGCTCAAGGAATTCATTCTGCCGGGCGGCGCGCGCGCGGCCGCGCTCGCCCATGTCTGCCGCACCGTGTGCCGCCGTGCCGAGCGATCGATCGTCGCGCTCGGCAAGACGCAGCCGCTCGAAGCGGCGCCGCGTCGGTACGTCAATCGCCTGTCGGATCTTCTGTTCGTCCTCGCTCGCGTCTTGAATCGCGCGGGCGGCGGCGCCGACGTGCTTTGGCAGCGCGGGCGCAACGCCGGCTAGTCGCCCGCCAGGCTGTCTCCGCCCTCGAATGAATGATGCGCTGCGACAAATTGTCGTATTACGATTTGCCAATAAAGATGTAAATTGTGCACATCTTTAACGAGGAGCAGCCGAATGAGTTCCCCTCTCACCGCAGACCAGATCGCGCGCGTCAAGGCGACCGCGCCCGTTTTCGCCGAGCACGGCGCCACGATCACGAAGCACTTCTACCGGCGCATGTTCGCCAACCGTCCGGAGCTGCGCAACCTGTTCAACCAGACGCACCAGGCGAGCGGCAGCCAGGCCGAGACGCTGGCGCATGCGGTCTACGCCTACGCGGCGAACATCGACAATCTCGCCGCGCTCGGCACGGCGGTCGGCCGCATCGCGAACAAGCACGCGAGCTTGAATATCCGCCCGGAGCACTATCCGATCGTCGGCGAGAACCTTCTCGCGTCCGTGGTCGAAGTGCTTGGCGAGGCTGTCGATGAGGCGACGCTCGAGGCTTGGCGCGCCGCCTATGCGCAACTCGCCCAGATCATGATCGGCGTCGAGTCGAAGCTCTATCAGGGCGCGGCGTGGAGCGGGTATCGGCCGTTCATCGTCTCGCGGAAAGTGGTGGAGAGCGATGAAATCACCTCGTTCTACCTGACGCCGGCCGACGGCGCCGAGGCATGCAGTTTCGAGCCGGGGCAGTTCGTCACGGTCAAGCGCTATGTCGGCGAACTCGGCGTCGATCAGCCGCGTCAGTACAGCCTGTCGGATGCGCCGCACGGCAAGTGGCTGCGCATTTCGGTGAAGCGCCACGGCGCGCCGCAGGGCAAAGAGGACGTGCCGCCCGGGCGGCTCTCGACGCTGCTGCACGAGGGCGTGGAAGAAGGCTCGATCGTCGAAGTGACGGCGCCGATGGGCGACTTCTGCCTCGATCGCACGAAGACGACGCCCGTCGTGCTCGTTTCGGGCGGCGTCGGCATTACGCCGATGATGTCGATGCTGTCGTCGCTCGTGGCCGAGGCAAGTACTCGCCGCGTGGCGTTCGTCCACGCTTGCCGCAACGGCCGCGTGCATGCGTTCAAGACATGGCTCGCCGATACGGTGGCGAAGCATTCGAACGTGGCGCGCGCCGTCTTCTATGAGGATGTGACGGATGCCGACCGCGCCGGCATCGACTATGACTTCACCGGTCGAATCGACTTCGCGCCGATTGCGGAGCAGGCGCTGCTCCCCGATGCCGATTACTACCTGTGCGGGCCCATTCCGTTCATGCAGTTCCAGCGCGACGCGTTGATCGCGCTAGGTGTGGATGCGGCGCGCATCCACACGGAAGTGTTCGGTTCGGGCGCGGTCTGACCTGGCGAATGCGAACGGCGGGACGAGTCAGTTCCCGCTGCCGCGCACGACAAGGCGTGCTTTCACGTTCTCGGCGAGCCGCTCGAGCACGCCGACGCTCTCGTCCCAGCCGATGCAGGCGTCGGTGATGCTCTGGCCGTAGTTGAGCGTGCAACCTTCCAGCAGATCCTGCCGTCCCTCGACAAGGTGCGACTCGACCATCACGCCGATGATGCGCTCGTCGCCGCCCGCCACTTGCCGGCCGATTTCGGCGCAAACGGGAATCTGGTTTTCGTGCTTCTTCGAGCTGTTCGCGTGGCTCGCGTCGATCATGAGCCGCGCCGCCAGACCGGCCTTGCCGATCGCGGAACAGGCGGCGTCGACGCTTTCGGCGTCGTAGTTCGGCTTCACGCCGCCGCGCAGGATCACGTGGCAATCCTCGTTGCCGGCCGTCGATACGATCGCCGAGTGCCCGCCTTTCGTCACCGAGAGAAAGTGATGAGGTTGCGAGGCGGCCTTGATCGCATCGACGGCGATCTTGACGTTGCCGTCCGTGCCGTTTTTGAACCCGACCGGGCACGAAAGCCCCGATGCGAGCTCGCGGTGGACCTGCGACTCGGTCGTGCGCGCGCCGATGGCGCCCCACGCGACGAGATCGGCGATGTACTGCGGGCTGATCATGTCGAGGAACTCGGTGCCGGCCGGCAAGCCTAGCTCATTGATGCCGACGAGCAGCTCGCGCGCCGTCCGCAGCCCCTCGTTGATCTTGAAGCTGTTGTCGAGATGGGGATCGTTGATGAGACCCTTCCACCCGACCGTCGTCCTCGGCTTTTCGAAGTAGACGCGCATGACGATTTCGAGCTCGCCGGCGAGGCGCTTGCGTTGCTCCGCGAGCCGGCCGGCGTATTCGAGCGCCGCCTTGGGATCGTGAATCGAGCACGGTCCGATGATGACGATGAGCCGGTCGTCCATCCCGTGCAGGATCCGATGCAGCGACTGGCGTGTGCTGAAGATGAGATCGGAGATCGGCTCCGTGCACGGAAATTCGCGGATCAAATGCGCCGGCGGAGTCAGCTCCTTGAGCTCGCGGATCCGGACGTCGTCGGTGTTGTGCGGGGGCATGCTGCGTTTCTCCTGTCGGTAGGGTGCCGAGTTCGCCCGCGGCGGCGGCACGAAAAAAAACCGCCGGGCTTTGCCGGCGGTTTCTCTCGGGAATTCGGGTTCGCTTTGAGCGCTAACACCCCTCTCGATCCGCCAGCGGACTGAGATGCCAAAAGAAGTAAAAATAAAACTTCGTGAACATGGCTCGGGTGGGACGTCTCAAAAAGGTGCTTACGCTTTATACCCCGGTTGGGCGCGGCTGGCAAGTCGCGTGCCGGAAAAACCCGCAAAACGGGCATGATCTGCGGCCACCGCAGGGCTTTTGCGGGCAACGACGCGTACAGGCGATCGCACGGGTGGCCGGCCTCGAACGCCGGCCAGCCGGACCCGATCGATCAAACCGTTCCGCCGACCGTCATCTTCTCGATGCGCAAGGTCGGCTGACCGACGCCGACGGGCACGCTCTGGCCTTCCTTGCCGCAGACACCGACGCCTGTATCGAGCGCCATGTCGTTGCCGATCATCGTCACGTACTTGAGCGATTCGGGGCCGCTGCCGATCAATGTCGCGCCCTTGACGGGGTAGGCGATCCGGCCGTTCTCGATCATGTACGCCTCGGAGGCCGAGAAAACGAATTTGCCGTTGGTGATGTCGACCTGCCCGCCGCCGAAGTTCACGGCATAAAGGCCGTTCTTCACGGAGGCGATGATCTCGGCGGGGTCTTTGTCGCCGTTCAGCATGTAGGTGTTCGTCATGCGCGGCATGGGCAGCGCCGCGTACGACTCGCGGCGCGCATTGCCGGTGACCGGCATCTTCATGAGCCGGGCGTTCAGCGAATCCTGAATGTAGCCCTTCAGCACGCCGTCTTCGATCAGCGTCGTGCATTGCGTGGGGTTGCCTTCGTCGTCGATATTGAGCGAGCCGCGCCGGTTCGGCAGCGTGCCGTCGTCGACGACCGTGACGCCCTTCGCCGCGACGCGCTCGCCGATGCGTCCCGCGAATGCCGACGAGCCTTTGCGATTGAAGTCCCCCTCGAGCCCGTGACCGATCGCCTCGTGCAACAGCACGCCGGGCCAGCCGGGGCCGAGCACGACCGTCATCGTGCCCGCCGGAGCGGGCCGCGCGTCGAGATTGACGAGCGCGGCTTTCACGGCGTCGTCGACGTAGCGCTTGAGTACTTCGTCGGTGAAATAGCCGTAGTCGAATCGGCCGCCGCCGCCGCCCGTGCCGATCTCGCGCCGGCCGTTCTGCTCGGCGATGACCGTCACCGACACGCGCACGAGCGGCCGCACGTCGGCCGCGAGCGCGCCATCGCTGCGCGCGACGAGCACGACGTCGTATTCGCCCGCGAGGCCCGCCATCACCTGCGTAATGCGCGGATCGGCACTGCGCGCCATCTGCTCGACGCGCTCGAGGAGCTCCACCTTCGCCGTCGCGTCCAGCGAGGCGAGCGGGTCTGCGGCCAGATAGAGATCGCGGCCCGCGACGCCCCTGAGCGCGCTCGCCACCTTGATTTTCTGGTTGCCGCCACCCGCCTTGGCAATCGAGCGCGTCGCCTCGGCCGCTTGACGCAGCGCCTCGGGCGAGAGGTCGTCCGAATAGGCGAAGGCCGTGCGATCGCCGGAGACGGCGCGCACGCCGACGCCCTGATCGATACTGAAGCTGCCCGATTTCACGATTCCCTCTTCGAGGCTCCAGGCTTCGCTGCGCGTCGCCTGGAAGTAGAGGTCCGCGTAGTCGACGCGGTGCGTGAAGATATCCGCGAGCGTGCGCGTGAGCAGCGCCTCGTCGAGGCCATAGGGGGTGAGCAGCGCGTCTTTCGCCGTGGCGAGGTTGCGAATGCCGGGTTCGATGATGTTCATGCGAATGGATCGAAACGAACGGAATGCGGTGATTAAAAAAGCGGCTATGCGAGCACGCGGTGCCGCCAGGCGGGGAGGCTGCGCCTGACCTCTTCGATACGTCGGCGCTCGATATCGCCGGCCACGACGCCCGGGCCCTCGTCCGCGCGCTCGGCCACGATCTCGCCCCACGGGTCGATGAGCATGCTGTGCCCCCATGTGCGCCGGCCGTTCTCGTGCGTGCCGCCCTGCGCGGCGGCGAGCACGTAGCACTGGTTCTCGACGGCGCGGGCGCGCAACAGCATCTCCCAGTGCGCGCGCCCCGTCGTGTACGTGAACGCCGAGGGCACGACGATCATGGCGACATCGCCCATCCGCCGATAGAGCTCGGGAAAGCGCAAATCGTAGCAGACTGAGAGCCCCACTCGGCCAAACGGCGCGTCGAAGGTGCGAACTTCGCCGCCGGGCCGGATCGTGCGCGCTTCGTCGAACGACTCGTCGCCCTTTTCGAAGTTGAAAAGGTGGATCTTGTCGTAGCGCGCCACTTCCCTGCCTTGCGGATTGAAGACGAGCGACGTGTTGAGCACGCGCTCGCGGTCTGCGGACGGCTCGCTGACGGCGAGCGGCAGTGTTCCGCCGATGACCCAAAGACCATGGCGGCGCGCCTCATCGGCGAGAAAGCGCTGAACCGGGCCGTCGCCGTACGTTTCCCGCATCGTGAGCTTGTCTGCCTCCTTGAAGCCCATGAAGCAGAAGTACTCGGGCAGCAGCACGAGCTGCGCGCCGTCGCTCGCCGCCTCAGCGATGAGCCGCGCGGCATGCTCGAGATTGCGCTCGCGCTCGGGCGTGCTGACCATTTGCAGCGCGGCGACGCGAAACGGCGCGGATCGCGTCGGTGTAGTCGAAAGATCGCTCATGGAGATCAACGTAACCCGTCAGTTCCGTCAGTTGCCGGTGTTGCCGGTTGCTTCGGCCGGAGCGACCATCTTACCCCGATCGCCGGTGACCCGCTCGACGAGCGGATGCGACCATGACCCCGTTATTGCGTACTGCGTAGCGAACGCGTGGGCGATCGATTGCGAGAGCGCCAGGTTGGCCACCAGCGCGCCCAGGCCCAGCAGCGGATTCACGACCGTCGCCGCAATGACGGCGGAGCCGGCATTGAGCGTGGGGGTGACCGCGACGTGCAGATTTTGCGTTTCCGCGGCGAGATTGACAGAGCCCGAGAGGTCCGCGCGCGCCGGCGCGGTGACGATGCGGAAGTCGTCGGTTCGCGCGATGCCGTCGGTGATGCGGCCCGTGCCCGTCACGCTGCGGAACGGCAGCCCTTCGCCGATCACGTCGCGAAAGTTCAGCGTGATCACGCGCTGAAGGCTTTGCAGGCTCAATACGCCGAGCAGCTTCGCGACGCCGGGATCGACCTTGAGAATCTGCCCATGCTGGAGGTCGACGCTCATGTGGCCCCACAGTGTCGGGTAATCGATCGCCGTCGGCTCGCCGCGCCAGCCGATCCTGCCCGTGAGCGAGCCCTTGCCGGCCTTCACGGTGCGCGGAAGTCCCAATTGATCGAGCAGGGCGCCCGCGTCGGCGATGTCGAGCTTGAAATCGATGGCCGTGCGGCGCGGCGTATCGGCTGCGACGTTCACGCCGAGACGGGGCGCCGTGCGCCAGTTGGCGGTCGCCGCGAGATGCGCGGCGGGGCTCGTGATGTCGAATTTGTCGACTTGCCAGACCGGCACGCCGTCTTCCTCGAGATTGTGCGCCGCGAGGGCGAGCTGCCCGAGCTTGTGCCCTCGCACGACGAAGTCGTCGATCGTCAGATCGATGGCCGGCATATGTCGAGCCGAAGGCGTCGACAGTTGACCGACGAGCGCATGGCCGACGGCGACCGGAATTTCCGCCTTGGCGAAATGGGCCTTCAGTTGACCGCCGTCGTTGCTCGTTGCGCCGGGCCGCCAGTTCAGATCGCCCGTGAGTTGATCCGATGCAATTCGCGCTTGCCAGTCGCGCCCCGATTCTTCCGCGTCGATGTGGACGTTCGCCCATTCGCGCTCGAGCAGCTTGAGCGTACCGAACCGCAGGTTGAAGCGACTCGGGGCAAACTGGCTGCTCGATGCGTTGTTCGACGCGCCGCCCGAGCGGCCCCTCGAATCGTTTCCATCCGCCGGGTTGGCGCGGGCCTCTCGAGGTCCAGCCGTATCCCGCGACTGGCGCAGCTCGGTCACGAGCGTACGCCAGGCGTCGGCGTCGAACGACTGCAGATCGGCCGCCGCGCTCACCCCTTCGGTCGGCAGCCGCGCGGGCTCGCCGATGCCGATCGCTCCTCGCACGACCGAGAGCGCGCCCAGTGCATCGGGATGCACCGCGCCGTGACGCACGACATACGAAGCCGTCACGGGACCCAGTGCAAGGTCCGCGCGCGCGCGCGGCGAACCGTTATCTTCCGCGAGGGCCGGCTCGGGCTTCACTGAGAACGAGAATGGCATCGGCGTGCCCACCGGCTTGCCGAGCGGGGCGGGCAGATCGAGCGCGAGGCCGGTAAGGTCGGAATGCGCGGAGACCTCAGGCAAGGCGCCTTTTCTGCCACGGATGTCGAGCGCATAGGGCGCGGCACCGTGCAAACGGTCCAGTAGCTTGCCGGCCGGTCCGTTTCTGTCGAAGTCGCGCGCGCTGTCTGCCGCGATTTGTCCTGAAATGTCGAAGCCATAGCTGCCGTTGGCCGCGAGCCCCCCGCCGGCCTTGAACTCGCCGCCGAGCCAGCGACCGGCGATCCGTTCGAGCGAGAGGGTGTGCTCGGTGAATCGCACGCCGCCCGTGAGCTTTTCGAGCGGCGGCCATTGCGGACGGGCCAGCGTGTTGCCGCGCAGCCCGACGGTGCCGACCACGCTCACGTGCGGCATCTGGGTGCGCGGCACCGTCAATTGGAGGTCGAGGGTTGCCGGCCCGCTCGCGCTGACCGTTTCGCCGACGTGATCCGTCAAGCTGCCGGCGGCGCTCTTATTCAAATAGTCGAGCAGATCGGCGAGCGGTCCCCGAGCTCTGCCGTCGATGACGAGGCTCGACCCGTGATTGCCGAGATCGGCGATTCGGCCGTTGACGCGCTCGAGCGCGATGCGCTTGTAGTGACCTTTGTCGATATCGAAGCGCAGCAGGTTCTCTCTGAGCGTAAAGACGCCATCGATGCCCTCGAGCGCCGGCCAGACGTCGGGTTCGCCGTTGCGTAGCTTTTTCGGCGGATAGGGCGAAGGATCGAATTTGCCGCCCGCGAACGGTGCGACGATGCGAAAGATGCCCGCGTGCGGATCTCTCGAATACGGAAATTTGTCGAGGCCGCCATGGATTTCGATCGTTGCGTTGCGCGCGACGCCGTCCTGCAGACCGTGGCCGAGATAGTGGCGCGTGTGTTCGCCGACACTCGTCGGTAGGTAGCGCGGGATGGCAGGGACCTTCGCGCGCGCGATGTTCGCCGTCAACTCGAGCGAGCCGCGGCCGTGCCCCGGGTTCGTATAGTTCGCAACGACCGTACCGGCCGTATCGGCGTTCTCGAAGCTGAGTTCAGGCACGGTCACCGCAAACGCCTTGTGGGGCTCGCCGGGGGCCGGCTTCACGGTCCACTGCCCGCGCCCGTGCAGACGGTCGAATGCGAGGCGAGGGTCGTCGAACTCCCCGGGCACCGTCAGCGTCGCGTTGACCGTATCGATCGACACGTCGCCATGCGTTTCGTCGGCGTCGATCGTTCCCCAAATGTTTTCGAAGCCCGGCAAGCCTACGCGTGGATGGCCGGCGGGCGACAGCCCAGGGGGCGGTTCCTGCGCCGCAATGCTGATGCCTTCGAGGTCGCCCTTCACGCGGTAGCGTTCGATCGGCGCCGTGCCCGTGACGCGCTGCTCGCTCGCCGCGAGCGCATTCTCGGGGCGTGCTCGCTCGGCCTCGATCGTATAGTTCGCTATCAGCCCGCGCGGATCGAAACGAACTAGCTCGTCGAGGAAGCGTTCGGGCACGGGGAGCGCCCGGCTGAACTCCGCGAGTATGCCGAGATCGACGCGATCGCCCCTGACGCTCATCAGCTGCCCATGCTCGACACTCGCCGGGCGATAACGGCCCACGAGCGTCGAAAAGGACAGCGTGCGGGTGACGGGCGTGCCGTCGGCGAGCGGCGGCTGGCCGAGCTCGGCGTGAAGATTCGAGAGGCGCAGGCGGTAGTCGCGCTGCGGCTCGATTTCGGCGGCCCAGCCGAACTGCGCGACGGGCACATGCAGTTGCGGGTGGGTGGGGCGCACGCGCAGCGCGATGTCATAGCCTTGCAGCGTGCCCGTCGCCGCCAGGATATGGCCGCCGGAGAAATCCGCCCAAATCGCGTTGTCGATGCGCCCGGCGTAGAGCGCGATCGGCGTCTGGACGTAGCGGGCGAGCATCGGCAGGTCGACGGGGCCCGTTGAAATATAGGTTTCGCCGGTCCAGTTCTGCGGCCGGCCGCGCTCGCCGAGCGGCCGATGGCGAAAGCGCGCGCGGAAGTCGAGCGGGCCTTTGAGAACCGTGCCTTCGGCCGGCGCCTGCAGAGCGAGGTAGTGCTCGAAGCCCTTGTTGACGATGGCCGCGCGAATGTCGTGCAGCGCGAGCTCGGGCGCCTTGCGGACGCCGTCGCGCCAGCGCAGCTTGCCGCCGCGCAGCACGATCGCCTCCTGCGAGAGCAGCCAGTTCGTGAAGGTCGTGTCGTTGCCTTTGTGGGTGGTCGGCACCTGGACGCCCGCGACCGTCAATGAGCCGTCGGCCGCGCGCGCCGCGAGCAGATCGGGCCCGTCCACGACGAGGCTCGCGAGCGCGGGCTTGCCGCGCGCGAGCGAGCGCCACGAGATCGTCGCCGTCGCATGCGGCACCGATAGCGCGAGATTGCCGTCGCGATCGCGTATCGTGAGGCCCGTCACGTCCACGCCGGGTTCGAGGCCGGACCAGTGGGGCGCGAGCTTCTCAATGCGTAGCTCGGCATGGATGGTTGCCGAGACAGCTTGCTCGATGCGCGGACGAAAGTCGTCGATGCGCGGCAACAACAGATAGCGCAGACCGAGGAAAGCAGCCGCGGCCGCGAAGTAAGCCGTGATGGCGAACGCGAGCGCGATTTTCAGCGCACGGCGAAGAAGCCGATGATCGTGAAGCGACTGTCCGGCAACGGTTCTTGCTGCGGATTCCTTGCTGTCGGACATGCTGCGGCGAACGGGGCGTGAACGGAGTGGAGCGGCCGGGCTGTGGTAGTTTGGCGTCTTGGACGTCGAATGTATCACAGGGGCGGGCGCCAGCGATCATGGGTGTGCGGACGGAAGGTCTGCCGCCGGCGCGCCGTCGAGCTTCCCGGAGCTTTGCATCCGCCGTGACAAACCGCGACCTACACCGCTCATGACCGTACCCTCCTTGTCGAGTTCCAGCTATTCCACTTACGCCGCGCGCGCGATCGCGGCGCGACCCGAATTGGCCGATCGCTTGGCCGAATGGGCCGAGGCGCCTGTCACGCGAGAATGGATCGAGGCGCGTTTGGGCGAGCTGGTGAACGAGGCTCAGGCCAGCGGGGCGCCTATCGACGAGGCGCTGTTGCGGCGCGTGTTGCGCCGCTTGCGGACTGACGTGTTTTGCACTGTCATGGAGCGCGATCTGCGCGGGCGGGCTGATGTGGCCGAAGTCACGGGAGCCATGACCGATTTGGCCGAGGTGTCGATCCGGAAGGCGCTCGAGGTGCTTTCAGCCGACCTCGAAACGCTCTTCGGCGAGCCCCGCGGGCCGGAAGGCGAGCGACTGGTGCTCGGCGTCGTCGGCATGGGCAAGCTCGGCGGCCGCGAGCTCAACGTCTCGTCCGACATCGACCTTATCTTCGTCTACGAGGACGACGGCGAGACGGCCGGCGGCACGCGCACTCCGATTACGACGCAGGAATTCTTCAGTCGGCTCGGGCGGCGGCTCATCGGCGCGCTCGCCGAACCGACGGCCGACGGCTACGTCTTTCGCGTCGACATGCGGCTGCGGCCGAACGGGGACGCCGGGCCGCTCGTCTGCAGTCTCGGCATGCTCGAAGAATATTTCTATGTACAAGGGCGCGAGTGGGAGCGTTATGCCTGGATCAAAGGGCGGCTCGTTTCCGAGGGCGAAAGTGAAGCCGCGAAACGCCTCGCGCGGCAGCTCGACGCGCTCGTGAAGCCATTCGTCTATCGCCGCTATCTCGATTTCGGGGTCATCAGCGCGATCCGCGCGCTGCACCGGCAGATCGGCGAGGAGGCGCGGCGGCGAGCCTCGATGCGCCCCGAAAAGGCCGACGACATCAAGCTCGGCCGCGGCGGAATTCGCGAGATCGAGTTCAGCGCGCAGGTCTTTCAGTTGATTCGGGGCGGCCAGGATGCGGGCTTCCGCATCCGGCCAACGCTGCAAGTTTTGCGCTATGCCGCGACGCGCGGACTGGTGACGCCCGCCGTCTGCGCGACGCTCGGTGAAGCCTATACGTTTTTGCGCACGCTCGAGCATCGCCTCCAATACCGCCACGATGGCCAGACGCATGCGATGCCTGTCGACAAGGAAGAGCGCGCGCGGCTCGCCGCTTCGCTTGGCTTTGCCGACTACGCCGCGCTCGTGGCGAAGCTCGACGGCTATCGGGAGTTCGTCGAGACGCAGTTCGATCAAATTTTTGCGGATAAGGCGCGCGGCATCGGCGATGCGCCCGACGAAGGCGCGGCGGCCGGGATCTGGGGAAGTGCGCTGGAAGACGATGCGGCTAGCGAAGCGCTGGCCGCCCGACTGACCGAGCAAGGTTTCGGCGAGCGAGCGGGCGAGCTTCTCGCGCGGCTCACCGCTGTTCGTCGTTCGACACGCTATCTCGGCCTGCCCGAGCGCAGCCGTGAGCGCTTCGATATGATCGCGCGCCGGGCGCTGGATGCCGCGGCGAAGCTCGAACCGGCGGTGAGCCGCGCGCCGACGCTGACGCGGCTTTTCGATCTCCTCGAAACGGTGAGCCGGCGCAGCGCCTACCTCGCATTGCTCGACGAGTATCCGGCAGCGCTCGAACGCGTAATGGGGGTGCTTGCGGCCTCGCGCTGGGCCGCCGGGTATCTGACGCGCCATCCGCAGTTGCTCGACGAACTGCTCGACGACGAGGCGATTGCGAGCCCGTTCGATTGGGGCGCGTTCCGGGCGTCGCTACGCGCGCGGCTTGCCGCGGCCGACGGCGTAGAGCTGCAGATGGATTTGCTGCGCCATGCTCATCAGGCGGAAGTCTTCCGCATTCTGCTAATCGATTTGGCCGGCAAGCTGACGGTCGAGCAGGTGAGCGACCGGCTCTCGGAGCTGGCCGATTCGGTCCTCGACGTGACGATGGAGGCCGTATGGCGGCATCTGCCGAAGCGGCATCGCGCGGTGCCGCGCTTTTCGATCATTGCGTATGGGAAGCTTGGCGGCAAGGAGCTCGGCTACGCGTCCGATCTCGACCTCATCTTTCTTTACGACGATCCCGACGAAGCGGCGGCCGAGGTCTATGCGACTTTCGCGCGTCGCCTCATCACCTGGCTCACGACTTCGACCGGTGCCGGTACGCTGTTCGATGTCGACTTGCGGTTGCGGCCGAACGGGGAGTCGGGGCTGCTCATCACCGATCTCGATGCGTTCCGTCGCTATCAGTTGCGCGAGGGCGACGCGGCCAATGCGGCCTGGGTCTGGGAGCATCAGGCGCTGACGCGCGCACGGTTTTGCGCGGGCGACGCGGAGATTGGCGCGCAGTTCGAGGCCATCCGCAAGCAGGTGCTGACGACGCCGCGCGAGGCGGCGTCGCTTGCGGGGGAAATCGTGGCGATGCGCGAGCGCGTCGCTGCGGGCCATCCGAATCGCACGGAGCTGTTCGATCTGAAGCACGATCGCGGCGGGATGGTCGATATCGAGTTCGTCGTTCAGTATTGGGTGCTGCTCCATGCGGCGCGGCATCCGGAGCTCGTCCTCAATACCGGCAATATCGCGCTCTTGCGCGAGGTCTCGCACTTTGGGTTGATGAGCGCCGAGGAGGCCGAGACGGTAGGGGGAGCCTATCGAAGCTATCGCCGGCTACAACACCGCCTGCGGCTCGACGGCATGGAAATCGCCCGTGTGCCGCCGGAAAGCATCGGCGCGGAGCGTGCGGCCGTGCTTGGGCTCTGGCGGCGCGTGTTTGGGTGATGCATGCGAATCAAAGCGCGGAATTTCGCCGTTCGTTCGATCGTAGGTTGTCGGCACGTCTTGCCGATGCTGTACCCGATCACTCGCTTAAGTGAGCAGGCCGACGCCATGCCTCAAAGCGCCGCTGAGGGTCAAAGCAGGCTATCGGTGCAAGGGAATCGACTATTGTCGATTTCTTGACTCCTCGCTCGTCGTGCGTATGGGCGGTCGCGTTGCGATGCGCTGCCGACCGGCACCTATAGTCCCTATGGGAAAACAGGAGATTGCGAATGACTTACGTCGATGGATTTGTTGTCCCCGTGCCTACAGTCAACCGCGAAGTGTACAGACAGTTCGCCGAAAGAGCCGCGGCCGTCTTCAAGGAGCACGGCGCGTTGAAGGTGGTCGAATGCTGGGGAGATGACGTGCCGGAGGGCAAGGTGACGTCGTTTCCAATGGCGATCAAGCGCAAGGATGATGAGACGGTGGTGTTCTCTTGGGTTGTCTGGCCTTCGCATCAGTCGCGAGACGAAGGAATGAAAGCGGTAATGGCCGACCCGCGGCTGCAACCAGATAAAAATCCGATGCCTTTTGACGGCCAGCGGCTAATCTATGGCGGTTTCGAAGTGATCGTCGACGCGTGATCGCAGAAAAAGATGGCGTCGGTTCACGTTGAGACTCGAACCGCCGCCGCGCCTGGCACTGAACGTCCGCGCTGCAACGCGCGAATCTACCTGTCGGACTTACGCTACTCGGGGCAAGCAGTGAAGTCAGGTATCTGTTTAGCAGCGGACGGTCGCGCGTGACGTATAAGTGACGCCAACGGGTCGAGTTCCGCCGATCGGCGTCAGGCAGCAGCCGGCCACAAAGCGACCTTCGATGGAGCCTAAAATGAGTCACTTGGATGGCCGTACCACGTTAAGAGCCGCCGTTCCGTGGCCGAGGCGACGAACTGCTGTCCAGGGCTCGACAGTTGCAGTGTTGGCAGGTGCCTTGGCCGTCACGGCGTCCACCCCGCTGGCCGTTTTTTGAAGAGCGTTGTCGGGGGCGGATGCTGGCGACGCTTGTTCCAAGCTGGGGACCCATTGCCGCACCATTGCCGCAAGCACACTTGCGCGCCGCAACGGTCGGACCGCTTCGATATACGTAGAGTCACTCCAGACAGAGATGCGTTGCGATGACATAGGAGTCGCGGCGACTTAATATGGGCGAGGCGCTCGTGCTCTCAAGTAGACCTTTTGGGGCCAAACGCCGGTCACGGTAGCAGGGCCTCCCCAAGCTTCGTAGCAGCCACTGGGACACGCAGTCAGTTGACCCGCGTTCTTGAACATCAGTCGGAGCCCTCATGTTTCCCAATACTTCGTCGCTATGGACCGATGGCGTATGCCTGGGAAGCCAATTCTTCGGCGGCGTGATCGGCAATCTCACCGCTAATTTGCTTTGGGAGGGCGGCAAGTGGATCGCCAAGCCGGTCGTCGACCGCGTACCGGAGTTGGCTGAGCTGTTAAGCGCAGGTGGGCACGACGGGAATCACAATCTGCTTCGCGCCCTGCGTCGCGCCGAGTGCGAAGCGTTGGTTGAAATGGTCGACGGCGCCATGCTCGATTGCGCGAACTTACGGCTGGGCGACAGCCGCGTCGCCGAAATGCTCAAGACGTGGGTAAAGGCGCACAACGACGAAGACATCGCGACCCTGCTGAGGATTCGCCGTGCGTTTCAGCGAACAGGCAAGGCGCTGCACGAGATGTCGGTCGACGAATTGAAGCGCATGCATGGTATGGCGCTAAAAGATGTGCAGGGACTCGTCCGGGCAGGTTCGGAGAGCTTGTCCGTCGCAACCGCCGAGCAAATGCGCGAACGTGTTACCTCAGAGTACGTGACAGCGCTGGACCGGGCGCTCACCCGCCCCTCGCGCATGGGATCACTCTCCAAACAGGACCTCAACCTTCTCGCCAAAGGGGGGTTACCTGAATCTTTGCGCCGGCGCATTGAGGCACACCCGGGCGGATGGTGGGACGCATTGAGGTTGGCGTTTCGGGAAGAATTAAAGAATCCGGCCAATCCGGAGGTGATGAAAGCTTGGGAACTCGATGTCCAATGCCATTTGGTCGACCAACTCGGCTCGACCTATGGCGAGATGTCGAAGCAACTGGACGCCATTGACGAGGCCAATTACCGACAGTGGAAGGACTGGCTTGATTTCCGTGACGAGTTTGACCGCTTTGCAGAAGACCTCGCTGGCAGCATCAAGAAGGTGCATGAGGGTGTTGCGCGTATCGAGGACAGTGTGAGCGTCGTTCGACAGCGCATGGGGTCGATTGAAGAGATGCTGGCCAGTCTCAGCGGCGCTACCAAGCAGGAACTGGAAGCGCTACGGTCGCAGCAGGCCGCGACTCTGGAAGAAGTGTCGGTCTTGGTGCGGGCCATGCTCGATCAGCCCGAACTGCCGCCCGATCAAGTCCGACCCGCCCTGGAAAAAGCCCTCGCCGCCTATCGCACACTGCGCGGTGAGGTAGAAGATTTGCGTGAACGGGTGAAGGACTTTCCGGACGTGCAGGTAGAGTTGAGCATCGCGGCGGCGGCGTTCAAATCAGGCTCGGCCGACGATATGGCGCAAGCGGAGCAAGCGCTCGAAGCAGCGAAGTCACGATTCCGCGCCACCATCAAACGAAGGCAGATTCGGGACGCAGAAATCGAACACCAGCTGCTGGCCCAGCAGGGCCGCCTGGCGGAAGCCCAACTGCGGTTCCTTGACGCGGCAGCGCTATGGAAAGAGGCTGGAGACTGTCTGGTGCCGGAACTCCATGTGTTACGGGCCGAATCCTTATTCCGTGAAGGTTCTGCCCTCTACGAACAGGGCCAGCTGTTCGGAGGGACGTCGAAACTTCGGGATGCAGTTCGTTGCTTCGATACAGCCTTGACGTTGTTGGACCCATTAGTAGAACTCGCCGACTGGGCCCGGACGCAGAGCAACCGCGCGGCCGCGCTGCGAAGCCTCGGCGAGCGGCTGGGTGGCGAGGAGGGCCTGCAGGCGCTCCGCGACGCGTTAGCCAGCGATGATGCCGCGCTCGAGGTGCGCAACTGCGGGATCGCCCCGGCTGATTGGGCAAGGACGCAGAACAACCGCGCGAGCGGACTACACAGCCTCGGCGAGCGCTTGGCCGGTGAGGAAGGCCTACAGGCGCTGCGCGACGCGCTAACCGGGTACGACGCCGCGCTTGAAGTTAACGCCCGCGAGACCATGCCGGCCGAATGGGCCGCAACGCAGAACAACCGCGCCGCTGCGCTGCAATGCCTTGGCGAGCGCCTCGGCGGTGACGAAGGCCTGCAGATGCTGCGCGACGCGATAAACGGCTACGACGCCGCGCTCGGGATCTACACCCGCAAGACCGTCCCGGCGGACTGGGCTAGGACGCAGAGCAACCGCGCGATGGCACTGGTCCGCCTTGGCGAGCGCCTGGGAGACGACGAAGGCCTGAAGGCGCTGCGCGACGCGTTAGCCGCCTACGACGCCGCGCTCGAGATCTACACCCGCAAGACCGTCCCGGCCGAGTGGGCTAGGACGCAGAGCAACCGCGCGATGGCACTGGTTCGTCTTGGCGAGCGCCTGGGAGACGACGAAGGCCTGCAGGCGCTGCGCGATGCGTTAGCCGCCTACGACGCCGCGCTCGAGATCTACACCCGCGAGGCCATGCCCGCCTACTGGGCCGTGACGCAGGACACCCGTGCCAGCACACTGCTACGCCTTGGCGAACGCCTGGGCAGTGCTGAGTGCCTACAGGCGCTGCGCGACGCGTTAACCGGCTACGACGCCGCGCTTGAAGTCCACGCCCGCAAGACCATGCCGGTCGAATGGGCCATGACGCAGAACAACCGCGCGGTGGCACTGCAAAGCCTTAGCGAGCGCCTGAAAGGCGACGAAGGCCTGCAGGCGCTGCGCGACGCATTAGCAGGCTACGACGCCGCGCTCGAGGTGCGCACCCGCGAGACCATGCCGGCCGCTTGGGCCACGACGGAGGCCAACCGTGAAGTTGCACTCAAAAGACTGGCCGATCGGTCGGGCCCGGACCCCGCAGGATCGGCGTGAGATCGCGGCCGGCTACGACATCGCTGCGAGCAGAGTGTCGCGCTCAAAGCGCCTTCAAGGGTTTCTATTATGCATAGCGCCCAGCAGCCGAGCCGCGCTTTCGCCGTCGCTATCATTTCGCCCAGCCAGCGGGCCGCTGAATGCGGACCAGCATCCCACGATGAATTTACGGAGGAGACCTTGGAGCGCCGCACGCAGTGCTCGCGCGAGTGGCTCCTTTGATTTGGGAACGGCCGTAAGCATAGCGACGGCCCGAAGGGCAGCTTCGGGGTCGGGTGCTGCCCGACGTGGGAACAGCAACGATTGAGCGCTCCGTCGGCTCATCATCTGACCGGGTTCGGCCATCTACGGTCGCTGGCCAGCTTTCTGACAATGCCGTTCAATCGTCGCTTCCGCCTTGGCAACGGACATTCGAGCGCCAATCGTGGTCGTCGCGTTGCGGCGCGCGTCACCTCGCCTCGTCCTCGGTAAGCACTAGAGATCGACTGGCGTCGGCGTCTCCACCAATGTCCCGATGCGGAAGCTTGAATACGCACGATGACGGACTGCACTGGACGTTGCTCGGCGTCCATTCGAAGCGCTTCGAGATCGGTGCGCGCGACACTGAGCATGACGAGGCGCTTGGCCTGAACTGCGCGTGGTACGCAGACGTCCCAGCCAGCTACGCTCCAATGCCTGGCTGTGCATCGCCTTAATCGGTCTTTGCGTGTGCCAGAAAAAAGCGCAGCATCTCCTTGCTCGCATCCGGCCCCTTGACATCCGTGTACGACCCTGCGGAACTGCCGCCGGACCATGCATGGGGCGCACCATGCACGATCCACTGCTCGCAGGTCGCGATACCGTCCCTCTCGTTGAACAACCGTCGGGTGTATGACCGACCGCCGGGAACCTGTCCCTGGTGCATAGTTGAGTTCGGCATCGTATCGCCGCCGCTGAAGGCGGCTATCAGATGATCTCCGTTACACGGGTGTACCTTGGAGTCGGCATCCCCGTGAAACACAATCGTCGGCGTCGGCGCCGCATGCGCCGGTCGGGCGCGTCGCTTGCTTCGCCCAGCGCTGCCACCGTTCATCACGGCGAGTGCCGACGGTAGATTGTGCGCGGCGCCTAGAGCGGGGCCGGAGTGCACGCCTACCGCCGCGTACAGTTCGGGATAGGTGTCTGCCATCACTGCGGCCATCGCGCCACCCGCCGACAGGCCCGCGACATAGACACGCCGCGTGTCCACCTGGTACGTATCGATCACTTCCTGGGTGATGCCTGCGATGATCGACGGCTCTCCTTGTCCGCGTCGTTGGTCGCCCGGCTTGAACCAGTTCCAGCATTTCGAAACGTTCGCGCTTTGGCTTTGCGTCGGGTAGACGACGAAGCACGGCTGAGACTCAGCCAGCGCGTTCATGCGGGTCCCGGCGGCGAAGTCGTCGGCGTTCTGTGTGCAACCATGCAGCATCACTACCAACGGTAGCCGCTGGCCGTCGTAAGCGCTTGGCACATAGAGCTTGTACTCGCGGGCTCCCGCCGGGCAAGAAAACAGACGCGTGAGAAAGTGCCCGCGGTCCTCGACTTCATCCGACGGCGCAGCTGTACCGGGTTCCGGATTTCGCTTCGATTCGAAGATCGGGAAGGCGTCAGGCTGAATCACCGGCGCAACACCGGCCAAGGCATCGATGACACCGGCATAGCCTTCAGACGCTGGCGCCTGCTGCTTCACGATGGGCATCGCGCCACCATGTATTCGCCCCCCTAGCGCCGCCTTGACCGCAGGGCTCGCTTGAAATGCGCCCAGCACGGTGACCGATTCGATCGTCGCGAGCGCGAGCTCGGCGGGTACGTCGATCGCGATGGTGGCAAGTCCCAGCACCTCGATGTGGAGTCTTTCGCCAGTCGCCTGTGCCGCCTCAAGGTCCCGGAGGGAAAAGTGCTGAACGCCTAACACGAGGGCGTGGCGCGATACGGTAGCGTCCGGCTGGCTCAGCGGCGCGCTGGCTAAGACGTCAATGACAGCGTCACGGTCTCCACGGGCTTGCGCCTGCTTTACGATCTGCATCGTTCCGCCCAAGGCACGCTGGATCGCGGCGGTGGCTGCCATAGGGCCCGCGGTGTGTAACAGGCGAGTCGCTTCTTGCAGCGAGGCAAGAAAATCTTCGTTCATCTTCATCTCGGATTCCGGTTGGGGCGATCTAATGGATTCGCCCGGCTAACGCAGCCTTGACTGCGGGGCTTGCTTGAAATGCGCCCAGCACGGTGACCGATTCGATCGTCGCGAGCGCGAGCTCGGGCGGTACGTCGTCGGCGATGCTGGCAAGTCCCAGCACCTGAATGTTGAGTCTTTCGCCACTCGCCTGTGCCGCCTCGAGGTCCTGGCGCGAAAAGTGTTGAAGGCCTAACACGAGGGCGCGGCGCGATACGGATTCGTGAAGGACCTGCGTGTGCCGCGAAAGCTGGTTACGAATCGCCGTACGGATCAGATCGGTCCGATTCGAGTAAAACCCTTCCTCGACCAGCAGGTCGATCTGGCCGAGGTCCACCGGGCCAAGATTGATCGTGATTTTCTCGGTTTCGCCGCCCTTGGGGCGAGGGTCACCGGTTCGACCAGCGCGTATGTCAGTCACCTTTGCCATCTGAGCACCATCCTATCGACATCCTGATGGATGTTTTATAGGCCTGTTTGCGCGGCCGGTCAACGTCTTTTTGATGCTCGCGGCATACGCGATCTTCGGTCCGCCCTTCGGTCAACCGACTGGAACTCGGCCTAATGAAAAACTTTGCATAAGGCCACGACTTACCGTCGGACGCTGTGGCGTGAGTGGCCGTTGCATTCTGAAAGCTGCCGCACGGGCTGAACCGGGATCAAGGTCCGCTCAGGGTCGGCTGCTGCCCGACGTGGGAACATCAACGAGTGAGCGCTCCGTCGGCTCATCATCTGACCGGGTTCGGCCAGAAGCGGTCAGTCACCGATAGCTGCCCAAAGCGGTCGGCCGGTTGGCTCCGCTAGCGCACGACCGATTTCGACGTTCGGTCTCCCCCGGCGTCAGAATAGTTAGAGATTTCGTCGCATTAATAAACGCGCCAACGGAATTCTCGCTGGCGGGATAAGAAATGGACACGGCTAGCGGCGACGGATTCGAGTCACTTGGGCATGCACGCGCTAAGAGAGACGATTCGCACTTGAGCCGACAAGAGCCGATCGATGACTGTCGTCTCTCCCCCGGCATGTGCCGCCGAAAGCAGCAGTGATTTCCAATCGCGCTCAAGTTTTTTCGCGGCCGGTCGACATTGCATTGGGCTACATATCACATGGACAACTACGCGGAAAATTGATGAACGAGAATTTACTGGTCAAGCTGCTCCAAGCCTTCACGACTGGATGCGCTTGCACACTTCTGTTGGGCGGATGCAGTACTGCTCAGATCGTGTCCGACGACTATTCTGCAGAGTTCCAGGGCCGATATGTCGTGTCCGACGCTACTGGCGACGACGCAATGAAGAACAAGACCATCGAGGTCACCTTTGGCAAAGGTCGCACCGCAACGGTCGTTGTTGAAGAGAGCCATCGGGTATTTCGTTTGGACATGTGCCGCTCGCTCGCCGGCTCGTTCGCGAACTCACTGGCGAACGCGACCTCCGATTCAATCATTCATGCGGTTGCCTGCCTGGACGAAGACGATCGGTATTGGAGCTTTATGCACGGCCGCCCTGGCGCAAAGACAAGTGCAGGTTACACCCTATTCAGATGCGTCACTTCGCAATCAGGATATCTTGTCCGTAGGAGCATGAGAGACCGCTACCCCAGCGATCTCGCCTTGGAGCCCCTTCCAAAATAGAGCGCACGCTGCTGATCAAGAAAGGAATAACGTTGGTGCAACACAAGTACTCGCTTTTCGCCGAAGGGCTAGTCTGTGCAGAACGGCCCGCGCTCGCTCAAGGGACGGCTCCATGTGCGGTCGGATTTGGGCACGGCCTTGGGCGGGATATATTCGTCGCCAGGCTTTCCAGCATCGACCAGGTCTATACGGCACGCAGGCCCGTGGCCCTTCACCTCAGCGATGTAGCGGTGATTCGGCTCGGGCGAAAACGTGGCCATAGCTATACAGCCTGCTGACAGATAGTTCTCTGTACGTACGAGGGAAAACGAGAGCGGACGCCCCGCCACAATTCGACGCGAAATTTCCCCATCGTCGGCAATGGGCGGCAGCTTAGTTCTATCGGTGCATTCGGCCGCTCCAGCATAAATATCAGGTATCACCAACATATGGCCGCCCTTCTTGAATACAAGGGTAGACATGTCCCCTTCCATTGGTTCTTTGTACGGCGCAGGGCCTAAGGCGCCGCATCCCGACAAGACCGACATCATCGTCGCAGCCCAAAAAAAGTTGAGTTTTCGCATGTCTCGCAGTTTTGCAGATTTACGTTAAGTCTTGCTCGTTTGCAAGAAGCGTATACGGCACGCGGTGGCGGAAACTTGAGGGTCATTCTGCAGGCGCGTTTAGAGCCGACCTTGGGCTGGAAGATTGACATCATTGCGCCGTACAAGCTTGACGATGTGCTCGCTGCGGTAGTTCGGCGAAATTCGGCACGTATGAGCTCATACGCAGCGCAAATTTTGAACAAGCGCAAAATAGGAAGCGCCGGGCACCCAGGTGCATGCATGCTCCATGCAAATCTGCGCGACAACTGACCGGCCGTTTCGCGGCGACATGACGGTCTCTTTCGGGTCGACTACGCCAGCCCATCAAGGTTGCTAGGCCATTCCAGCGTTCGGGTGATGCAGACACCGTGAACATCTTCGCATCGATCGAATCACTGAGCTATCCCGAATGCATATTGCCGTCGGCGTCGCGCGACTTCGACCGAGACGCACAGACCAGAGCGAAGTCAGAAAGCATTATTGCCGAGCAACAGGCTGAGGTTGAGCTTCCGCAGCGATGCGTGTCTGATTGGCGCGGGATTGATGCCTCGCGTCGCGTTCAGCCAGAAATCGCTTATACGGTTATGTCTTCAAGCTTTGGTTATTTTGAATAGTGCCATCTCAAAATAGAGCCTTGAAGTGGGACTGGTCTCTAGCATCACTGGGTGCGTCGTTGTTCCTCAGCACTTGGAAATGATGTAGCATCGACGTCGGGCCGTCTTTGATTCAAACAAGCTTATGCCATGGATCTACAAACAGAGTACCGGAGAGCTTTCTCGCAATGGGGTAATTATTACCAGGAATGGCTATTCGGGTAAAGGTGAAGGTAAAAATAATCCTTCTTTGCAAGCTTGGCGAAGCGTCGGTCCAATACCGCGCGGAACCTATACCATAGGCTCGCCTCGCAATTCGAGTCACCTCGGCAATTACGCGATGCCGCTAACACCAAACACTGGTACCAACACGTTTGGACGCGATGCATTCTATATACACGGAGATTCGATTCGGCGGCCTGGAACTGCTTCGGAAGGCTGCATCATCCTTGGGCCGGACATTCGCGCTCGCATATGGGCTAGCGGCGACCGCGCCTTGCAGGTGGTCGAATGAGAAACTGTGTGCTCGCTCTCGCCATCATCGCGACCTCAGCATGGGCCGGCTCCGCCATTACGTCGCCTGCGCAAGTATCCGCCGCGATAGACCAACAAGGCGCCGCCACATTCCTGGCGTCTCTCAGCCCCGACGATATCGATAAGTTGATGGACGAAATCGGCTCGGGCCGATCCGAGTGGGTTGCGCTCGCCCCCAAGCTTGCTGAGGGCGCCGACGCAGGCAATGCCGAAGGACTAGGCATCGAACTCGCATATGCGCTGCCGAAGAATCCGCGGGCTGTCCTGGATGTTGTGGACCCACTCGAAGGTGATGGTCACATCCTCGAAGTTTCGCGCGTATGCGGCATCCCTTTTATCGAGACGATTCCCGCCGGCTACAAGGTCAAAGCGCTCCGTGCCGTACGCAGCGTAACGGAGCTGCGGTTGCGAGAAGTCAAAGCACGTTGCATTGAGGCACTCGAGAAATCGTGACGCGCGGCGGCCAGCTGCTCAAGCCGCTAGCATTTCCTTCGCGTGACGGCGCGTAGTAGCCGTAATCTCCAGGCCCCCCAGCATGCGCGCGACTTCCTCGACGCGGCTCGCATGATCCAGGACCGTGACGGTCGAGAGCGTGCCGCCGTCGCCAGTACTTGCCTTCGCCACCTGGAAGTGATGATCGCCGCGCGCGGCGACCTGCGGCAAGTGCGTGACGCAGAGCACCTGACGGTCGTGGCCGAGCTGATGCAAAAGGCGGCCGACAACTTCCGCGACGCCACCGCCGATACCGGTATCGACTTCGTCGAAGATCAGCGTCGGCGTCGGGCTTGCCGCACTTGCGATCACCGATAGCGCCAGGCTGATCCGCGCAAGCTCGCCGCCGGACGCAACCTTGGCGAGCGGCTTAGTCGGTACGCCGGCGTGGCCGGCGACCCGGAACTCGATCTGCTCGAGCCCATGCGCGCCACCCTCCGCAAGCGGCACGAGCGCGACTTCGAAGCTACCGCCCGCCATCGCGAGCTCCTGCATACCGGTGGTCACCGCGGCGCCCAGCGCTTTCGCCGCCTTCGCACGCGCCTTCGTCAGTTGCTTCGCCTCGCGCAGGTAGGCCTCGTGTGCGGCTTCGACCGCGGCCGAGAGCTTGTCGAGATCGGCCGCGGCGTCGAGCGCGGCGAGCTGTGCGCGGCGCGCCTCGTGTTCATCCGGCAGCGTTTCAGGCTGTAGACGGAATTTGCGGGCCACCGAATGCAGCGCGTCGAGTCGCGCTTCGACCTGGGCAAGGCGGTCGGGATCGAGATCCAGCTTTTGCGCGTAGTGCGTGAGCGAATAAGCAGCCTCACGCAACTGGATTTCAGCCGGCTCGAGCGCCGCGAGCGCGTCGTTGAGCGCCGGGTCGATCTCGGCCAGATCGCGCAGCTTCGAGACGATCGATCCGAGCTGACCGAGCATCGCATCATCCGCTTCGGAAAGCGCATCGAGGGCGCCGCGCACACCCTCGATCAAGTTCGCTGAATGCGCGAGCCGGCGATGCTCCGCGCCGATTTCCTCCCATTCGCCGCGCTGCGGTGCGAGCTTGTCCAGTTCGGCGAGCTGCCAGACGAGCCGTTCGCGCTCGAGCTGGATTTCACGATCGCGCGTCTTCGCGAGTTCGAGCGCATGCGCGGCGTCGCGCCAGGCCCGGTGGGCTCGTGCAACGCTCGAGGCGGCCGCGGTGAGACCGGCGTGGGTATCGAAGAGCGTGCGCTGCGCTTCCGGGCGCATCAGCAACTGATGCGCGTGCTGGCCGTGGATATCGACGAGCATCTCGCCGACCTCGCGCAGTTGCGCGAGCGTGGCTGCCGTGCCGTTAATGAACGCGCGCGAGCGGCCGTTGGCGTCCACGACGCGGCGCAAGAGGACCGTCGTCGCCTCCGCGCCGTCGGGCTCGCCGCCCGCCAAGGCCTGCTCGTCGAGCCAGCGCGACACCTCGGCGCTCGCCGAGAATTCAGCCGTGATGTCGGCTCGGGTCGCGCCCGTGCGGACGACGTCGACATCGGCGCGCGCACCGAGTGCGAGCGCAAGCGCGTCGATCAGGATCGACTTGCCGGCGCCGGTTTCGCCCGAAAAAACCGTGAAGCCGCGGTCGAATTCGAGATCGAGCGCGGCGACGATGACGAAGTCGCGTATCGAAAGGTGGCGGAGCATGGGAGCGTTTTGACTTCGAGTTCGTGGGGCGGCCATGCGCGGCCGGCTAGGGTTGGATCAAAACTTACCTCGGACCGGCATCGCATATTTGCAAGTGGGTGCCATAGGGGCGCCGGACGCCAAGGACGGAGCAGGGCAGATCGATCTGGCGATGCGGTCAGAGCGAGGCATCGTCGTCTTCATCTTCTTCGGCGGCGCTCGACGGATGCTCGTTCCAGTGGAGCTTCTTGCGCAGCGTCGCGAAGTAGCTGTAGCCGACCGGATGCAGGAACGGCACGGTATGACGCGAGCGGCGCACTTCGATTGTGTCGTTGAGTTCGAGCGCCGTGAACGATTGCATGTCGAAGTTCGCGTTGACGTCGCGCCCGCCGATGATCTGGATGCGCAGCTTGCAGTCGTCCGGCAGCACGATCGGGCGGTTCGAGAGCGCATGCGGCGCGATGGGCACGAGCACCAGGCCCTGCAGCTGCGGGTGCAGGATCGGACCCTGGGAGGACAGCGCATAGGCCGTCGAGCCCGTCGGCGTGGCGACGATCAGGCCGTCCGAGCGTTGGTCGTACATGAACCGGCCGTCGACGAACACACGCAGCTCGGCCATTCCCGAAAAGCCGCTGCGGTTGACGACGACGTCGTTGAACGCCAGCGCGTGATAGATCGGCTCGTCGGCGCGTACGATGCGCGCCTCGAGCAGCGTGCGCTCCTCGCGCTCGTAACTGCCCGCGAGCATCTGCGGCACGCGTTGCTGCATCTCCGCGACCGGTATGTCCGTGATGAAGCCGAGCCGCCCCTGGTTGATGCCGATGAGCGGCGTCCGGTAGGGCGCGAGCTGACGCCCGATGCCGAGCATGGTGCCGTCGCCGCCGAGAACGACCGCAACATCGGCACGCGCCCCGATTTCGGCGGGCGTGAGCGCGGGATAGCCGGTCGCGCCGACCTCGCGTGCGGTATCGCCTTCGAAGACGACCTCGAAGCCGCGTTTCGCGATGCAGCCGGCGAGCGCCATCAGCGGCTCGCCGATGCCGGGCGTATTGCTGCGCCCGACGAGCGCAACCGTCTTGAATTGGTGACCCATTTCCATGCCGGCATTACACCATAGCTACGGTCTGTTTACATACGGAGGCTGGCCATGTTGCCCGGAGCGGCTGCTCGGGACGCGTTTCGTATGTAAGCGGACCCTGGGTTGAAAAAGCACCGCCTCGCGAGCTCGGACGGGCCCCGATCACCCTCGCCTCGACGCGCGCGGGTTCCGAGAAGATTCCTCCGCATTGATTTGTCGCTAGAATGATGTCGTGCCGATGACAGGCTGCCTCTCCGGCGCGAATCTTGCGGGCGCTGCGCCGCTCGCGGCGGCACGCCGGGCGGGAGGCGGCCAGCATGTCCGCGGGGGCGCGGACATGGGGCCATCGGCGTTCGTCTAAAATCTTGCGTCATGCTAGAACCACGCGCTCAGACTCTGCTGAAAACCCTGATCGAGCGATATATCGCGGAAGGTCAGCCGGTCGGCTCGCGCACGCTGTCGCGCTATTCGGGGCTCGAACTGAGCCCGGCGACGATACGCAACGTGATGTCGGACCTCGAGGAGCTCGGGCTCGTAGCGAGCCCTCATACTTCCGCTGGCAGGGTGCCGACGCCGCGCGGCTATCGTCTGTTCGTCGATACGATGCTGACCGTCGAGCCGGTTGCGGACGAGGAGGCGGTCACACGCGTGGTTGAAAGGACGCTGACGCCCGGGGAGCCGCAGAAAGTCATCGCGGCCGCGGCGAGCGTGCTTTCGAACCTTTCGCAGTTCGCGGGCGTCATCCTGACGCCGCGCCGCAGCCATATCTTCAAGCAGATCGAGTTCATGCGCCTGTCGGACAAGCGCATCCTGCTCATCATCGTCACCCCCGAAGGGGACGTGCAGAACCGCATCATGGCCACGCAGCGCGACTACACGCCGTCGCAGCTCATCGAGGCATCGAACTACATCAATGCGCACTTCGCCGGGCTTTCGTTCGATGAAGTTCGCCGGCGCCTGCGAGAGGAAATCGACCAGTTGCGCGGAGACATGACCGCGCTCATGCAGGCAGCGGTGACCGCCAGCACCGACGAAAGCGAGATGGGCGAGACGGTGTTGATTTCCGGCGAGCGCAACCTGCTCGAGGTGGCGGACCTGTCGTCCGACATGGCGCGGCTGCGCAAGCTTTTCGATGTATTCGACCAAAAGACGAGCCTCCTGCAATTGCTGGATGTATCGAGCCACGCCCAAGGCGTACAAATATTCATCGGCGGTGAATCGAATCTGGTGCCGATCGAACAGATGAGCGTGGTGACGGCGCCTTATGAAGTCAACGGCAAGATCGTCGGCACGCTAGGTGTGATTGGACCGACGCGCATGGCGTACAGCCGCGTGATTCCAATCGTCGACATCACCGCGCGGCTGCTTTCGACGGCCTTGAGCCAACAGTAAGCGCGCCCGCGGACGCTCGCCGCACGCTCCGTTCGCGAACGCCGACGCCCCTTGCATGATCCTTCGCACACGGCCTTCGCGCCATTGGCCAAATGGCCGAGTCGCCATGGCCGCAGCCCTCGCTATAATCGGTGGACCTGAACCGAGGCCGGCTCATACGGATACGGTCTCTCACCCGGCCCTGTCGATTGCCCATGCGTTTCGATCTCGAGCTGCCGTCGCAGCCTGCCGCGTCACACCGAGTCGCCGTCTTGCTGATGAACCTCGGCACGCCGGATGCGCCGACGGCGCGCGCGGTGCGTCGCTATCTCGTCGAATTTCTGACCGATCCGCGCGTCGTCGAAATTCCGGCGCTCGTCTGGCAGCCGCTGCTGCGCGGGCTGATCGCGCCGTTGCGCGCGGCGAAGGTTGCCAAGAAATATGCGTCGATCTGGATGCCGGAGGGCTCGCCGCTGCGCGTCTATACCGAAAGGCAGACGGAGGCGCTGCGGGCTCTGCTTCATTCGAACGGGTATCCGGTCATCGTCGACTATGCGATGCGCTATGGAACGCCAGGCATCGGCGCGATGTTGAATCAGCTCAAGCTCGCCGGTGCCGAGCGGGTGCTGCTGATGCCGATGTATCCGCAATACTCGGCATCGACGACGGCGACGGCGTTCGACGCCGCGTTCGCGGCCCTCAAGCGGATGCGCAACCAGCTCGAAGTCCGGACGGTCCGGCATTTTGCCGATCATCCGTCGTATATTCGGGCGCTCGCCGAGGAGGTGCGGCGGCACTGGGCCGCGCGCGGCCGCCCCGACTTTGCCACGGGGGACAAGCTCGTGTTGAGCTTTCACGGCGTCCCGAAACGCACGCTCGACCTCGGCGACCCTTATCACGAGCAATGCCGGCTGACGGCGGCGCTGCTCGCGAGCCAGCTTGCGCTGAGTTCGACCGAGTGCCTCGTCACTTTTCAGTCGCGCTTCGGCAAGGCGGAGTGGCTGCAGCCCTACACCGCGCCAACGTTGCGAGAGCTCGGCGCGGCCGGCGTGCGGCGGGCCGACGTCTTTTGTCCCGGGTTTACGTCGGATTGTCTCGAGACGATCGAAGAGATCGGCCTCGAAGTTCGCGACGAATTCCTGCGCGCGGGCGGCAAGCAATTCGAGCGCATCCCGTGCCTCAACGCATCGTCCTCATGGATCGCCGCGCTCGCCGAAATCGTCGCGCAACAGTTGCAGGGATGGCCCGCGCGGTCACCTCTGCCGGCATCGCCGAGCGTGCCGGCGTGAGTCCGCCGCTCGCGAACCGGGCCGGTCTCAGGCCGCGCTTGATCGCTCGCGCCGGGCGATCGGGCAAGATCGTTGCTTTTATGCATACTTGATCGCGCGTCGGCAGGTAATTGCCGGCCGATCCGAATTTTTGGCATTCCGATGAACTACAAGATCTCGACTGAACCTGGCGCACGCCTGCGCATCGACAAGTGGCTCTGGGCGGCACGCTTCTTCAAGACGCGCTCGCTCGCCGCGGACGCCGTGGACAAGGGCCGCGTGCGCATCGGCGGGATGGCCGTGAAACCGGCGAAGGATGTGCGCGTCGGCGATCTTGTCGAAATCGAGATCGACCGCATGGTATGGGAGGTGCGTGTGATGGGCGTGTGCGAAGTGCGCGGCCCGGCCGCCGTTGCGCAGACGCTCTACGAGGAGACTTCCGCGAGCCGCGCGAAGCGGGAGGCGGAAGCCGAGCGGCGCAGAACCTACCGCGAGCCGTCGGCCGCGTTGCAGGGCAGGCCGACCAAGCGCGACAGGCGCATCATCGACAAACTTTCAGGTGGTGGGGGTTGAACAACTGCTCGAACGTCGCGTGAACGACGCCGTATTCGGTGGTTGTATCCGTCACCGCACCGGACATGCAGATCGTCGTGGTCCCCGCAACGAGTATCAGCGCGACCACCGCAATGGCAAAGGTCAGTTTCACTGTACTTCCCCGCGGGGGGCTCCCTGTTGAAAGGCGACGGACCTGGCGCCGCGACCGGCTCTCGATGCGCATCGGCGACTGGAGCGATCGATGCGTCGTAGTCATATGTCAGTCTAGGGCAAACCATAATGGTGCTCAATGCAATTTCGGTTTTGACACGGTAATCCCTGTTACGGCTCGTTTCGATGCACTTATTTTGTGCAAAAAATACGAAAGAGAGCCCTTGAATTCCTCGCGGCAAGCCCCATTTGCCGCCGATATGTGGCGGCAGGCGCAACGGACGCAAGAGGACGCGCCTGCCGCGCTTTGATTTCACTTATTGGACGATTCAGCGACATGGAAAATACGCAAGACAACCCGGCCAGCCAGAACTCGAAGCCTGCCGGCGACGACACCGCGCAACCCATTGCCGAGAACGTCGCGGAGCAAGTGGCGGCGGCCGCCGCCGAGCCTGCCCCCGAGCCGACGCCCGAAGCGGCGTTGGCCGAGGCTCAGGCGAAGATCGCCGAGCTCAACGAGAGCTTCCTTCGCGCCAAGGCCGAGACGGAGAATGTGCGCCGGCGTGCGCACGAAGACGTCGTGAAGGCGCGCAAGTTCGCGATCGAAGCTTTCGCAGAGCATTTGTTGCCCGTGATCGACAGCCTGGAAGCGGCGCTCGCCGATTCGTCGGGCGACGTCGCGAAGTTTCGCGAGGGCGTCGAGCTGACGCTGCGCCAGCTCTCGAGCGCGTTCGAGAAGGGCCACGTCGTGTCCGTCAATCCCGTGGGCCAGAAGTTCGATCCGCATCGCCATCAGGCTATTTCAATGGTGCCGGCCGATCAGGAACCCAATACCGTCGTGTCCGTGTTGCAGAAGGGCTACGTGATCGCCGATCGCGTGTTGCGGCCCGCGCTCGTCACGGTCGCGCAACCGAAGTGACGTCGGTCGCACCCAGGGCCCCACACCGCACCAGCGAGCGCGCATGAGTGACCATCCGGTCGACGCTACGGCGTTTTCTGTATTCGAGATGGAGGAGGTGAATGCCGCGAATTTCGACGCGGCGCTCGCTTCGGCCGGGGATGCGCTCGCCGTCGTGTTCTTTTGGGGTGTCGATTGCTTTAACTGCGAAATCGCGAAGAAGGCGATGCTGGCACAGCCCGAAGCGATCCGCGCGCTCGGGCTGAAGTGGTTTCATGCCAACGTCTACGAGCATCGCGAGCTCGGGCAGCGGTTTTCGTTGCACGGCGTGCCGACGTGGTTCTTCTTTCACCGCGGCAAGCGGCTCGGTCGGGCGACGGGCTGGCACGGCCTCGCGCAGTTCGAGGCCGCCGTCGAGGCGGCCCGTGCCAAGGCGCGGGCGGCCGGCGGCCAGGCGATTCAGAGCGGGGGACGCTGCGGCGATTGAAAAAATTGAAAGACTGCATCGTCTTCAGGGGCTTCGGGGCTTGAAAACGATGCAGCCGCACTTATGTTGTGTGCAGGTATGAATTGAGCGGATGGTCGAGCCAGTGAGGCTGCGGCGTCCGAAAGCGATCAAAAGTCAGGAGATTTAACAAAATGGGCAAAATCATCGGCATCGACCTCGGCACCACGAACTCGTGCGTGGCGCTGATGGAAGGCAACTCGATCAAAGTGATCGAGAACTCGGAGGGCGCCCGCACGACGCCCTCGATCATCGCCTATATGGACGACAACGAGATTCTCGTCGGCGCGCCGGCCAAGCGTCAGTCGGTGACGAACCCGAAGAACACGCTGTTCGCGGTGAAGCGCCTGATCGGTCGCCGGTTCGAAGAAAAGGAAGTCCAGAAGGACATCGGCCTGATGCCGTACAAGATCATCAAGGCCGATAACGGAGACGCCTGGGTCGAAGCGCACGGCCAGAAGCTCGCGCCGCCGCAGATTTCGGCTGAAGTGCTGCGCAAGATGAAGAAGACGGCCGAAGACTACCTAGGCGAGCCGGTCACGGAAGCCGTCATCACGGTGCCCGCCTACTTCAATGACAGCCAGCGTCAGGCGACGAAAGACGCGGGCCGCATCGCCGGCCTCGAAGTCAAGCGGATCATCAACGAGCCGACGGCGGCCGCGCTCGCGTTCGGTCTCGACAAGGCCGAAAAGGGCGATCGCAAGATCGCCGTCTATGACCTCGGCGGCGGTACGTTCGACATCTCGATCATCGAAATCGCGGACGTCGACGGCGAAAAGCAGTTCGAAGTGCTCTCGACGAACGGCGATACGTTCCTCGGCGGGGAAGACTTCGACCAGCGCATCATCGACTACATCATCGGCGAGTTCAAGAAGGAGCAGGGCGTCGATCTGTCGAAGGACGTGCTCGCGCTGCAGCGCTTGAAGGAAGCGGCCGAGAAGGCAAAGATCGAGCTCTCGTCGAGCCAGCAGACGGAGATCAACCTGCCGTACATCACGGCGGATGCATCGGGTCCGAAGCACCTGAACTTGAAGCTCACACGCGCCAAGCTCGAAGCGCTCGTCGAGGAGTTGATCCAGCGCACGGTCGAGCCGTGCCGGATCGCGATCAAGGACGCCGGCGTGAAGGTGAGCGACATCGACGACGTGATCCTCGTCGGCGGCATGACGCGTATGCCGAAGGTCCAGGAAACGGTGAAGGAGTTCTTCGGCAAAGAGCCGCGCCGCGACGTGAACCCGGACGAGGCCGTGGCCGTTGGCGCCGCGATCCAGGGGCAGGTCCTCTCGGGCGACCGCAAGGACGTGCTGCTGCTCGACGTGACGCCGTTGTCGCTCGGCATCGAGACGCTCGGCGGCGTGATGACGAAGATGATCAACAAGAACACCACGATCCCGACGAAGCACCAGCAGGTGTACTCGACGGCGGACGACAATCAGTCGGCCGTGACGATCAAGGTGTATCAGGGCGAGCGCGAGATGGCGGCCGGCAACAAGCTGCTCGGCGAGTTCAATCTCGAGGGCATCCCGCCCGCGCCGCGCGGCGTGCCGCAGATCGAAGTGACCTTCGATATCGACGCCAACGGTATTCTGCACGTGGGCGCGAAGGACAAGGGCACCGGCAAGGAGAACAAGATCGTCATCAAGGCGAATTCGGGTCTCTCGGAAGCCGAGATCGAAAAGATGGTCAAGGACGCCGAGCTGAACGCGGCCGAGGATCATCGCCTGCGTGAGCTGGCCGACGCCCGCAACCAGGGTGACGCGCTGGTGCACAGCACGAAGAAGGCGCTCGCCGAGTACGGCGACAAAGTAGACTCGAGCGAGAAGGAGAAGATCGAGTCGGCGCTGAAGGAGCTCGAGGACGCGCTGAAGAGCAACGCGAGCGAAAAGGCCGACATCGAGGCGAAGATCGAAGCAGTCGCGACGGCCTCGCAAAAGCTCGGCGAGAAGATGTACGCCGACATGCAGGCGCAAAGCGCGGCGGCCGGTGCCGCGAGCGGCGCTTCGTCCGGCGGCGCGAGCTCGGGCGCAAGCGCGAGCAAGCCCGAAGACGACGTGGTCGATGCGGACTTCAAGGAAGTGAAGAAGGACTGAGCTTAACGCTCTATCGCAATGGCGGCTGGCACCCTCGCGGCTAGCGGGGGCGGCCGGCCGGCACGACGCCTGGCGGACTTTCGGGTTCTCCGGGCACATTTGCTTTATGGGCGGGATGCTTGCTTCGGCCGTCGAGCGCGGCCGGGGCGAGCATGCCGGACGGGTCGGAAGACTCCACAGCATGCGAAAGGAGCGGCCGCGCACGTTGCGCGGCCGGCGGTGAACCGATGGCGAAAAGGGATTACTACGAGGTTCTGGGCGTTGCGAAAAACGCGAGCGACGAAGAGATCAAGAAGGCTTATCGCAAGCTCGCGATGAAGTACCACCCCGACCGCAATCCGGACAACAAAAAGGCCGAGGAAAGCTTCAAGGAGGCCAAGGAGGCCTACGAGATGCTCTCGGACTCGCAAAAACGCGCGGCGTACGACCAGTACGGCCATGCCGGCGTCGACCCGAACATGGCGGGCGCGGCGGCACAGGGCTTCGGCGGGTTCGCGGACGCGTTCGGCGACATTTTTGGCGACATCTTCGGCCAGTCAGCGGGCGGCGGCGGCCGTCGCGCCGGCCCGCAGGTCTATCGCGGCGCCGACCTGCGCTACAGCATGGAAGTCACGCTCGAGCAGGCGGCGCACGGCTGCGAGACGCAGATCCGCGTGCCGAGCTGGGTCTCCTGCGAGGTCTGTCACGGCTCGGGGGCGAAGCCCGGCACGAAGCCCGAGACCTGCCCCACCTGTCATGGGTCCGGGGCCGTGCGCATGTCGCAGGGATTCTTCAGCATTCAGCAGACTTGCCCGAAGTGTCACGGCAGCGGCACGTACATCCCCGATCCGTGCCTGCATTGCCACGGCGCCGGCAAGGTGAAGGAAACGAAGACGCTCGAGGTCAAGATTCCGGCCGGCATCGACGACGGCATGCGGATTCGCTCGTCCGGCAACGGCGAGCCGGGCGTCAACGGCGGGCCGCCGGGCGATCTCTACGTCGAAATTCACATCAAGCCGCATTCCGTCTTCGAGCGCGACGGCGACGATCTGCATTGTCAGATGCCGATTCCGTTTACGACGGCGGCGTTGGGCGGTGAAATCGAGGTGCCGACGCTCGCGGGACGCGCGACGTTCACGGTGCCGGAGGGCACGCAATCGGGCCGGACGTTCCGGCTGCGCGGCAAGGGCATCAAGGGACTGCGCTCGAGCGTGCCCGGCGATCTCTACGTGCATGTGCAAGTCGAGACACCGGTGAAACTGACGGAACCGCAGCGCGAGTTGCTCAAGCAATTCGAGAAATCGCTCGTGGAGGGGGGGCCGCGTCACAGCCCCCAGAGCAAAAGCTGGTTCGACCGGGTGAAGAGCTTTTTTGACTGAGACCCATTCAGCTCGAGCTCAAACAAGCGGCGAGCGCGAGTGAAGCCGATGAAGACTGACGAGCGCAGCGACGTCTTCGCGCTGCTCGACGATTGCGATGCAAGCGCCGCGCGCCGCTCGAGCCGCTTGTACACGGGGTTCGTGCGCGAGCACGTCGCAACCGATGCAGCCGGGCTCGATGCGGTTTGCGCGGCGGCCGCGGCGGATGTCGCCTTGGGTCTGCATGCGGTCGTGCTCGGCGATTACGAGTTCGGCCGCGATCTCCATCTCAGCGATCCAGCGAAAGTCGGCGATTCGACGCAGCGCGGCACCGCCGCGCTGCGTTTTTTGTTGTTCGAACGCTGCGCGAGTCTTTCGCGTGACGACACCGACGCATGGCTCATTTCGATGGACGGTAACGCGAGCGAGCCGTCGGTGGCCGGCGCTGCCAACGTTGTCGAGAGCGTGACGCGCGAAGAATACGACGCCGCGATCGCGGCCGTGCATGCGGCGCTCGTCGCCGGCGACTCGTACGAGATCAACTACACGTACCGGCTGGCGTTCGACGTATTCGGCTCTCCGATAGCGTTCTATCGACGGCTGCGCGCCCGCCAGCCCGTGCACTACGGCGCGCTGATCGCGCTGCCGGCGGGCGAGTGGGTTCTTTCTTGCTCGCCGGAGCTTTTTGTCGAAAAGAAGGGAGCGCGCCTGCGCACGCGCCCGATGAAGGGTACGACGGCACGCGGCCGCACGCCCGAGGACGATGCCCGAGCGCGAGCGTTCCTGCACAACGACGTCAAGAATCGCGCAGAGAACCTGATGATCGTCGATCTACTGCGCAACGACCTGTCGCGTGTGGCGCGGACGGGGTCCGTTCGTGTGCCGGCATTGTTTTCGGTGGAGCCTTACCCGTCGATCTGGGCGATGACCTCGACCATCGAGGCGGAGCTTGCCGCCGGCGTTTCGTTCGCTGACGTGCTGCGTGCGCTGTTTCCCTGCGGTTCGATCACGGGGGCACCGAAGCATCGGACGATGCAGCTCATCGACGAGATCGAGACGACGCCGCGCGGCCTCTACACCGGCACGATCGGCTGGTACGACGCGCCGGGCCCCGGGAGCGGCGCGATAACAAGCGAGGGCGTGCGCACGTCCGAGCCGTGCGGGGAGTTTTGTCTCTCGGTCGCGATTCGGACGCTGACGCTCGCGGCGCCGGACGCCGCACCTGATCGGGACGATGGCGACTCGCGCCGCGGCCACCACCCAGGTCTGCTGCGCGGCTCGATGGGGATTGGCGGTGGAATCGTGCTCGATAGCGTGGCCGCCGACGAATACGCCGAATGCCGCCTGAAGGCAAGGTTTCTGACGGGGGCCGACCCGGGCTTTCAGCTCTTCGAGACGATGAGGGCCACGCGGACAGCGGGCGTTGCCCATCTGGACCGGCACTTGGCGCGCCTTGCGGGCAGCGCCGCTCAGCTCGACTTCGCGTTCGACGAAGGCTTGGTGCGTCGGCAGATTGCGGAGCGGTGCGAGCAATTGGCCGAACCGGGGGAGCATCGCTTCAGGCTTGCGATCGGCAAGGACGGAACGGTAGCGATCGCGACGGCGCCGCTCGGACCCGTGAAAACGGATGAAGCTTCATTCGTCGGTGTGCTGCTCGCCCCCGAGCATGGTTTCACGCCCAGGCGTTCGGACGATTTTCTGCTGCGCCACAAGACCACCCACCGCGCCGAATTCGACCGCGGCTGGCGCGAGGCCGAAGCGCGAGGCGGCTTCGACACGTTGTTCTTCAACGAACGCGGAGAGCTGACGGAGGGCGGCCGCTCGAACGTGTTCGTCAAGCTCGAGGGCCGGTGGTGGACGCCGCCTCTGGAGGGCGGGCTGCTGCCCGGCATCATGCGCCAATTGTTGCTCGAAGACCCGCAGCTTGGCGCTCATGAACGCGTGCTGACGCTGGGGGACGTGCGCAACGCCGAGGCGCTGCTTGTCTGCAATGCGTTGCGCGGCGCGCTCGCGGCGCGGATTCTTCCGGCCGGGGCAGCGGTCAGCGGCACCGCATAGGCGGAAGATCCAATATCAGCGTAAGCCAGCCCTGGACGGCTGCCCGTTTCGGCTTCCTTCAGAACTCGTGCTCGGGGCCCGGAAACGAGCCTTCCCTGACGGCTTTGACATAGGCTTCCACGGCCGCCTGAATATTCGGCGCGCCTTCCATGAAGTTCTTCACGAAGCGCGGCGGCTTGCCCGGGAAGATACCTAACATGTCGTGAAGGACGAGCACCTGGCCCGAGCAGCCGATCCCCGCTCCGATGCCGATCGTCGGAATCCTCAGCTCGTTGGTGACGCCGGCCGCGACGGCCGACGGAATCGCCTCGAGGACGATGAGCTGTGCGCCCGCGTCCTGAACGGCGCGCGAATCGCGCACGAGCTGTGCCGCGCCGGCTTCGCTTCTACCCTGCACTTTGAAGCCGCCGAACGCGTGAACCGATTGCGGCGTGAGGCCGATATGCGCGCACACCGGCACTGAACGTTCGACAAGAAAGCGGACGGTTTCGGCGAGCCACTCGCCCCCCTCGATCTTGACCATCTGCGCGCCCGCGCGCATGACCTTGACGGCGCTCTCGAAGGCTTGCGTCGCCGTGCCGTAGGTGCCAAACGGCAGGTCGGCGACGACGAGTGCGCGCGGTTGTGCCCGCGCGACACAGGCCGTGTGGTAGGCGATGTCGTCGAGCGTGACGGGCAGCGTCGTCGAGTGACCTTGCAAGACATTGCCGAGCGAGTCGCCGATCAGCAGAACATCGACGCCTGCGCGGTCGGAAAGCGATGCGAAGCTCGCGTCGTAGGCGGTCAGCATCACGATTTTTTCGCCGGCCTCGCGCATCGCCTGGAGCTTCGGCACCGTCACCTTCGGCCGGCTCGTTTCCTGCAGGTAGGTCATCGCGTGTCTCGTCTCTAAGAATGATCGGCGCGCATCAGGCGTTGCCGGCCGCGCGAATCTTACTGCGCTTTTACGAAGCTCGCCTTGCGGCCGCGCATCGTTTCGATCTGTTCGACGACGAGCGCGAAGTCCGCTTGCGATTCGAGCGGATTCAGATGCTCGGTGTTGATCGTCAGCACGGGGCTCGCGTCGTAGTGGTAGAAGAACTGATCGTACGCTTCGCAGAGCTTGCGCAGATAGGTCTCGGTAATGAGACCCTCGGCGGCTCGCGCGCGTTTCTGGATGCGTGAGAGCAGCGTATGCGGGCTCGCCTGCAGATGGACGACGAAATCGGGCGCGGGGGCGCCCGCCGGCAAATGCGCGGCGAGCGATCGATAGAGCCGCCATTCGTCGTCGGGCAGTGTGAGCCGCGCAAAGACGTCGTTCTTTTGCGCGATGAAGTCCGCCACGAGCGGCGCGCCGCTCGCGAGCGCCTCGCCCGCCTCACGGGCCTGCTCCACCCGCTGCAACGCGAAGTGCAGCTGTGTCGGCAACGCGTAACGCGCCATGTCGGCGTAAAAACGATCGAGAAACGGATTGTCGGCCGCGCGCTCGAGCAACGTCCGCATCGACCACCGCTCGGCCAGTCGTTGCGCAAGCGACGTCTTGCCCACGCCGATCGGCCCTTCGATCGCGAGGTAGCGATACGGCGCGTGCCGTACGGGAGGGGTGACGGTGAGTGCGGGGGAGGTCATCGCGATTTGCCGCGCAACGCGGCGAGCATGGCGCAGCCGCAGGTTTGCACTTTTTCGATGCGTTGATGCGCGACGCCTCCGATCAGCGCATCGGCGCGGCCGATGCCGGGGATCGTGACGTCGCCATCGATCTCGACGAGCGGCACGAGAACGAATGCCCGCTCGACGGCGCGCGGGTGTGGGACGATCAGATCGGGCTCGTCGATGCGTTCGTCGCCGAATAGCACGATATCGATGTCGAGCGTGCGCGGCGCGTTGCGGTACGGCCGCTCGCGCCCGAAGTGATGCTCGATGCGCTGGCACAGCGCGAGCAGCGTGCGCGCGGTGAGCGCGGTTTCGATCTTGACGACAAGGTTGTAGTAGTCGTCGCCTTCGGCGTCGATCGGCTCGGTCCGGTAGAGGCTCGACTTGGCGAGCACGGTGACGCAGTGCTGCTGCGCAAGGCAAACGACCGCGTCCTTGAGGGACTGACGAGCATCCCCGAGGTTCGCGCCAAGACCGAGATAAGCAACCGTCATGACATGGCTTCCTACGACTTCACGACTTCACGACTTCACCACTTCTTCGGCGGCGGGCGCCGCCGCATCAATCCTCGTGCGCATCATGCGTGGCGGCGGCGTTCGTCGAGCCGCCATCGCGCGCGTCATCGGCCTGATCGGCCGACTCGCCGGGCGTGGCGCCTTCGGCCGGCTTGCGGCCGCGGCCGCCGCGCCGCCGGCGCTTGCGCGGCGTCCGTTCCTTGCCACCTTCCGCGAGAAGCGCTTCGCGCGCGGCGGCATCGCCTTCGATGAAGGCCGTCCACCAATGGCCGATCGCGGGGTCCAGCTCGCCCGACTCGCAGCGCAACAGGAGGAAATCATAACCCGCTCTAAATCTTTGGTGTTCGATCAGCTTCAACGCGCTGCGGCCGGAACGCTTTTCGAGGCGCGACTGCAGCCCCCAGATCTCGCGCATGTCGGCCGCAAAGCGCTTGTGGATCGCGAGCTTGCCCGTCTGCGTCTCGATGACGTCGTCCATCGCGCGGTGCAAGGCGGGAACCGGGTACTCGCCGTTGCTCTCGAACGCTTGCGCGCGTTGCTGCACGTCATGCCAGAGGAGGGTCGCGAAGAGGAAGCCGGGCGAGACGGGCTTGCCGGCACGCACGCGCGCATCGGTGTTGTTGAGCGAGAGCGTGATGAACGATTCGCCGTGCGGCTGTTCGAGCACCACGTCGAGCAACGGCAGAAGGCCATGGTGAAGGCCTTCCTTGCGCAGCTGCTTCAGGCACGCAAGGGCATGGCCCGAGAGCAGCAGCTTCAGCATCTCGTCGAAGAGTCGCGCGGCCGGCACGTTGTGGATCAGATCGGCGAGCGGCTTGATCGGCGCACGCGTCGCGTCGTCGATCTCGAAACCGAGCTTCGCGGCAAAGCGTACAACGCGCAGCATCCGCACGGGGTCTTCCCGGTAGCGCGTGGTGGGGTCGCCGATCATGCGCAGCATGCGTGCACGGATGTCGGCGATGCCGTCGTGATAGTCGAGCACCGTCTCCGTCGCCGGATCGTAGTACATCGCGTTGATCGTGAAGTCCCGCCGCGTTGCATCTTCGTGCTGCTCGCCCCAGACGTTGTCGCGCAGCACGCGGCCGCTCGCGTCGACAGCGTGGGTACGGCGGTCCAGCTCGTCGCGGCGCAGGCGCCGCGCGGGCGCGGCTTCGGCCGCAGGCGGATCGACGAGCGCCCGGAACGTCGAGACTTCGATGATTTCCTGGCCGAACTGCACATGGACGATCTGAAAGCGCCGGCCGATCAGCCGGGCTCGGCGAAAGAGCCGCTGGACTTCCTCGGGCGTTGCGTCCGTCGCGACGTCGAAATCTTTCGGCGCGATGCCGAGCAGCAGGTCGCGCACGGCGCCGCCGACGATGAACGCCCTGAAGCCCGCCTGCTGCAGCGTTTCGGTCACTCGCACGGCATTGCGCGAGATCAGGGCGGGATTGATCCCATGCATCTCCGACGACAGAATGACGGGCGCATCGGGCTCGCGCGCCCCCGATGAAGTGCCTCCGGGGGATGCCGCGGCAGCCCCCTTCGCCGTCTGCGGGCTCTTGCGGCGCGGCTTCGCGGGTTTCCCGGTCGCGGCGCCCGCATGGGCATCGGCTGCCGCGTTTCGCTCACTGCCGGGGGCGGGCGACTCGTCGCGACTCCCAGGAGGGACGACTTGCGGGGCGCTCTCGAAGGAGGCGTCCGGGGTGGCCGTGCTCTGGCCGAACAGCTTGCGGATGAGTTTCTTGATCACGACGGTTGGAACAGATCGAGGATGCGCCAGCCCTTCGCCTCGGCATGGGCACGCAGCGTGGCGTCGGGGTTGGTCGCGATCGGATCGGTGACTTTCTCGAGCAGCGGAATGTCGTTGTGCGAGTCGCTATAGAACCAACTCTTCGGGAAGTCGCCGATGGACTTGCCGAGCGAGGCGAGCCAGCTCTCCACGCGCACGATCTTGCCCTCGCGGTAGCTCGGCGTGCCCGTGCCGCGGCCGGTGAACGGCGAGTGCGGCTCGCCGTCGATCGTCTCGACTTCGCAGGCGATCAGCATCTCGACGCCGAACGCGTCGGCGATCGGGCGCGTGATGAACTCGTTCGTCGCGGTGACGATACAGCAGAGATCGCCCTTGTCCTGGTGGCCGCGCACGAGCTCGAGCGCCGCCGGCACCAGCGCCGGCCGGATCACCTCGTGCATGAACTGCTCATGCCAGGCCGCGAGCTGCGCGCGCGAGTATTGGGCGAGCGGCGTCAGCATCGCTTCCAGATAAGCGTGGATGTCGAGCTGGCCCGCCTTGTAGTCGGCGTAGAAACGGTCGACATCGCGCATGAAGGTCGGCCCGTCGACGATGCCGAGCTTCACCATGAAGCGGCCCCATTCGTGGTCGCTGTCGGTGGGAATGAGCGTGTGATCGAGGTCGAAGAGAGCGAGATTCGTCATGAGGCCGCATTTTACTTCAAGCGGCCGCAGGCGGCCGGCGGGGCGTCTCCCGGTGGGTTTTCCGGCGTGGCATCCGGCTCGCTCGCGCTTTCCGGGGGCGCATCGCCTGCCGGCCGCGCAAGCATCGTGCGCAGAAGCGGCAGCGTGATCGCGCGCTTTTGCTCGAGCGAGAAACGGTCCAGCGCGTCGAGCAACGCCATCAGGCTCGGCATGTCGCGCCTGAAGTGGGTGAGCAGATAGGCGGGGACGTCATCGGCGAGCGCAATGCCGCGCTCCTTCGCCGCGTGCTTGAGAACGGCGATCTTGCGGTCGTCGGGCAGCGGCGCGAGATGATAGACGAGTCCCCAGCCAAGACGCGTACGCAGGTCCTCGCGCACGGCGAGCGCGATTGGGGCGGCGTTGCCCGTGGCGACGAGCGCGGCCGACGGATGCGCGCGCACCTCGTTGAAGAGGTTGAAGAGCGCGATCTGTTGCGCGCTGGCGAGCTTGTCGCAATCGTCGACGACATAGATCGGCACGTGCGGATCGAACGCGAATGCGGCGAGCGCGCTTTGGGGACCTAGAAAGCGCGAGCGCGCCGGCCCCGCGCTGTGCACGAGCGCGGCGAGCAGGTGGCTGCGCCCGCTGCCTGGCTCGCCCCAGACGTAGAACGTGCGATCGGCGAGCGGGCCCGCGGCGAGCGCATTGTCGAGCCCGGCCAGGCGGGCGACGAGCTCGGCATTGGCGCCGGCGAAGAAATTGTCGAACGTCGACGGCGGCGGGGTGCCGAGGTCGAGCGTCAGTTGGCGTTGCACGGACACGGTGGGGGCGGCATGAAGCAGACGGATGTTGTCAGTGACGCGGCGGCGCCCGTGATCATCGTTCTTCCCCCTCGACGACGGGAGGAGACGATTTGCGCGCGTCGAGGTAAAACCGGCTCTCGAGATAGCTGCGGCGCAGCTCGCGCACGGCCGTCGAGAGAATCGCGCTGACGGGCAATGCGAGCAGCACGCCGAAGAACCCGAACAATTGCCCGAACGCCAGCAACGCGAAGATGACGGTGAGCGGGTGAAGGCCGATGCGCTCGCCGACGAGCCGCGGCGTCAGAATGAAACTTTCGAGGATCTGACCGACGCCGTAGACGACCGCGACGGCGACGAAGCCGTAGAAGTTTCCGAACTGGAGCAGCGCGGCGATCAGGGCGAGCGCGAGACCCGTGGCGTAGCCGACGTATGGGATGAAGACCGCCAGGCCGGTGAACACGCCGATGGGCAGCGCGATCTCGAATCCGGCGATCGTGAGCGCGAGGCCGTAGAACACCGCGAGCACGCCCATGACGAGCACTTGGCCGCGCAGATATTGTGAGAGCGAGAGGTCCATTTCCCGCACGAGGGCGACCGTTTTCGCGAGCCAGCGGCGCGGCACGAACAATGCGAGCCGGGCGAGCATCGAGTTCCAGTCGTACAGTAGATAAAACAGCACGAGCGGGACCATGACGAGATCGCCGATCAGCGTGAACATGACATTGCCGCCTGTGCGCAGGGACTTCCACGCCGCGACGGCGACGGCTTGTCCGCTGCTTTCGATCTTGCTCGTGAGCATGTCGCGCAGGCTCGCGAAGTCGAAGAGGTCGCCATAGCCGAGGTAGGTGAGCTTCGGCTGTGCCCAGTCGTGCAGGCGCGCGATAAAAATGGGCACCTGCAGCTTCAGCTGCGGCAGTTCGCGCTGCACGACGGCGAACACGAGCAGCGCGAGCAGCGACACGATGATCGCGAAAAAGAGCATCATGACCAGCGCGGCGAGGCCGCGCGGCACGCGCCTGCGCACGAGCCAGGCGACGCCGGGCTGCAGGATGTAGGCGATGATCGCGCCGAGCAGGAACGGGGTGAGCACGGGCCTCAGCAGCCAGAGCAGCATGCCGAGGCCGAGCGCGACGGCGCTCCAGAAAAGGGCCTGGCGTTGGTACGGCGTGAGAAACGGGGCGTTGTGCGACAAGAGTTTTCCCAAGTGTGGTCGGAGAGGGTAAATCGAGCGGGCCGGCGCGCATCGGGTAAAATCGCATTTTACCGACCTTCTCGCACTTCCCCATGAATCAACCGAAATCCGCTCCGGATGGTGAGAATCCGGCTCGTTCGGCGCAAGGCCTTTCGTACCGCGACGCGGGCGTCGACATCGACGCCGGCGATGCGCTCGTCGACGCCATCAAGCCGTTTGCGAAGAAGACGCTGCGCGAGGGCGTGCTCGGCGGCATCGGCGGATTCGGTGCGCTTTTCGAGGTGCCGAAGAAGTATCGCGAGCCCGTGCTCGTTTCGGGCACGGACGGCGTTGGCACGAAGCTCAAGCTCGCGTTCCATCTGAACAAACACGATACGGTCGGCCAGGATCTCGTCGCGATGAGCGTCAACGATATCCTCGTGCAAGGCGCCGAGCCGCTTTTCTTTCTTGATTACTTTGCGTGCGGCAAGCTCGAGGTCGGCACGGCGGCGACCGTCGTGAAGGGCATCGCTCACGGCTGCGAGCTCGCCGGCTGTGCGTTGATCGGCGGCGAGACGGCCGAAATGCCCGGTATGTATCCGGACGGCGAGTATGACCTCGCCGGCTTCGCGGTGGGCGCCGTCGAGAAGAGTAAGATCATCGACGGCAGCACGATCGTTCCGGGCGACGCGGTGCTCGGGCTCGCCTCGAGCGGCATTCATTCGAACGGTTTTTCGCTCGTGCGCAAGATCATCGAGCGCGCGAACCCCGATTTGTCGGCCGATTTTCACGGTCGTTCGCTCGCTGACGCGCTGATGGCGCCGACGCGGATTTACGTGAAGCCGCTGTTGGCGTTGATGGAAAAGCTCGCGGTCAAGGGCATGGCGCACATCACGGGCGGCGGGCTCGTCGAGAACATCCCGCGCGTGCTGCGCGACGATCTCACGGCCGAGCTCGACAAGGACGCGTGGCCGATGCCGCCGCTCTTCTCTTGGCTCCAGCAGCATGGCGGCGTGGCCGACGCCGAAATGCACCGCGTGTTCAACTGCGGCATCGGGATGGCCGTCATTGTGGCGGCGGCCGATGCCGACGAAGCCATGCGCGAGCTCACCGCGGCCGGCGAGCAGGTCTGGAAGATCGGCAAGGTGCGCCCGCGGCACGAGGGCGAGGCCCAGACGGTCGTGGTTTGAAGGGACGTGTAGCCGCTGCTTTTTCGTAGCAGTTGAAAAAAGACCGCTTGGGTGCCAAGCGGTCTTTTTTTCGTCGGTCGGGCCTGCGCACTATAACTTTCGGACGGCTGGAAAGACGATGCCCCCGGGGGCATGCTTTCGCAGAGGTCGCACCGGGGGCTTGCGGGTTGGATGATAGCGGGAAGCTGCCGGCGCGGTCAATGAAAACCACGCCGATTTCCAATCGGCTAGTGACGCGAGGCAGTTCCCTTGGCCAAATCCGCTCTGTCCTCACTGGACTCCGCCCGCCGCGCGCGGGTCGTCAGCACATTGACGAGATCACGTCTCAACAAGTACCTGCAAGCTGCCAAGGGCAACGAGCAGCAGGCGCTTCGCCTGTACATCATGAACGCGAAGCTCAGCGCCGCATTTCTCTTTGACTTTCACTATTTCGAGATCGCACTCCGAAACAAGTTCGACGCGGAACTGGCTGCAACCTTCGGTACTGAGTGGTTCTCCGACGAATCTTTGCTCGCTCTACTCGATAAACGCTTCCGCGATGCTCTCAGAAAGGCCCAAAACGACGCCGGCAGGACGTTTCCGCAGGGGCGGCCTATGCCACCAAGCAAAGTCGTAGCGGAATTGACTTTCGGCTTTTGGACCGGGCTCACGGACAGCAGGTACGAACACAAGCTATGGGTGCCTTGTCTTCACAAAGCGTTCTCGCCGGCAAAGCCCCCTAAGCGAGCCAGTTTCAACGTTCTCTTGGAGCGGTTGCGACAAGTCCGCAATCGCGTCGCCCATCACGAGCCAGTGTTCCAATTGGATATGCTCAACGTACACCGTGGTCTTTCGGATGGCGCGCGCTTGCTTTGCCCGGCCGTTGCGAATCTGATGAATCGTACAAGTACCGTCAAGCGCGTGGCCATGTCGCTTATGAGATATCGCGCCCGACGGTCCATATGATGTCCAAGCAGCGCGAGCCGCTTGCAGCGGCGATCCGATGCGTTGCCGCGTCATCGCCTGGAGAAGCCGAGCGCATCTTCGATTGCGCGGACCGCCTCGAACGTCGCGGATTGCGAGCAACAGTCGACCACGATGCGCTCCGGCATCGATCGCAGCCATGTCAGCTGTCGCTTGCAGAGCTGACGCGTCGCGAAGATACCCTTGTCGCGCATCGTCGCGTAATCGATCTCGTCATCGAGGTACGCCCAGGCCTGGCGGTAGCCCACGCAGCGCATCGACGGCAGGCCGGGATCGAGGTCGCCACGCTCGCGCAGCCGTTTCACCTCGTCGATGAAACCGGCCGTGAGCATGGCGTCGAAGCGCTCAGCGATCCGTACATGCAGCACGGCACGGTCGGACGGTTCGAGCGCGATCGGGACGAAGCGATAACGCGCGCCGGCATCGTTCGCTTCTCCGCGCGCCGTGTTGCCGCCTTCGATGCGCTCGTCGTCGTCCACAGGACCGCGCCGACGCTCGGCAAGCAGATTCGACATCGGCCGCCCCGTCAGCGCAAAGATCTCGAGCGCGCGCTGAATGCGCTGGGAATCGTTGGGCGCGAGGCGAGCCGCCGTGGCCGGGTCCACCCGCGCCAGCCGCGCATGCAACGCGGGCCATCCTTCGCGCGCCGCATCGGCTTCGAGTTCGGCACGCACGGTAGCGTCGGCCGACGGCAAATCGTCGAGCCCCTGCGAAAGCGCCTTGTAGTAGAGCATCGTGCCGCCGACGAAAAGCGGCACGCGTCCGCGCGCAAGGATTTCGCCGGCGAGGCGCAGCGCATCGGTGCGAAAGTCGGCCGCCGAATAGCTATCGGTCGGCTCGATGATGTCTATCAGATGATGGGGCACGGCCGCGCGTTCCTCGCGCGTCGGTTTGGCCGTGCCGATGTCCATGCCGCGGTAGACGAGTGCCGAGTCGATGCTGACGATCTCGATCGGATGTCGCGCCGCGAACGCGAGCGCGGCGGCGGTTTTGCCCGACGCCGTGGGGCCGAGCAGGCAGGGTATCGCGGTTCGGCTCATGTTGGCTCTTTTGAAGCGTCCGCGGTCACTGCCCGCGCAGGAAGAGCCGGTCGAGATCGGCAATGGACAACTGATACCAGGTCGGGCGCCCGTGATTGCATTGATCGGCGCGTTCGGTCGCCTCCATTTGTCGCAGCAACGCGTTCATCTCGTCGATCGTGAGGCGCCGGTTGGCACGGACCGCATGGTGGCAGGCCAGCGTGCCGAGCAACTCGTGCTGGCGCTCGGTCAGTACGCGTGAGCCGCCATACGCGTGCAGATCGGCCAGCACGGCGCGCGCGAGCGAGGGCAGGTCGGCGTCCTTTAGCAACGCCGGCACGGCGCGGATCGCGAGCGTCGTCGGCGAAAGCGCGGCGAGATCGAAGCCGAGCGCGTCGAGCGTTTCCCGCTCCTCTTCCGCGGTGCCGATCTCGACGGCATCGGCCGGCATCGAGATCGGCAGTAGCAGCGGCTGCACGGCGATCGATCGCTGCGCCAGCGCGCGCTTGAACTGCTCGTAGAGAATTCGCTCGTGGGCCGCATGCATGTCGACGATGACGAGCCCCCGCGCGTTTTGCGCGAGCACGTAGATGCCATGGATCTGCCCGAGCGCGAAACCGAGCGGATGGTCTTCGTGGGCGTCGTCGGTTCCTTGAGCGGCGCTGTCGCGCGCTTGCACCTGGTACGCGGGCCGGATCGCGGGCGAGAGCGGATCGTTGGATGGACCAATCGCCCCGTCGCCGCTGCCCGCATTTCCCGACGTCTCTTTGCGGCCGAAAAGCGCATCGTAGAGCGCCAACGGTTGCGCGACGGGCAAGCGCCCTTGCGTCATCCGCGCGTCGCGCATCCAGGTCGTGCCGGTGCGTGTCGGATAGGGTGAGTTCGCGTCGCCTCGCCCGTTGCTCGCGCCGGCCGTATCGATTCCGCCCGATGCCGACGCGGCCGGCGCGCCCGCCGATTGCGCCGCGCCGGGTCCGGGCGGAAACGGCGCTTCGAGATGCGCCGCGTGTCCGCCTGCCGTCGTTTCGGCGGAAGCACCCGCGTGACGCGCCAATGCCCGCTGCAGCGCATGAAACACGAACTGATGCACGGCGCGGGAATCGCGGAATCGGACTTCGATTTTCGACGGATGCACGTTCACGTCGACCGTTTCGGGCGGCAGATCGAGGAAGAGCACGTACGACGGATAGCGATCGCCGTGGAGCACGTCTTCGTAAGCCGAGCGCACGGCGTGCGTGAGCAGCTTGTCCCGCACGAAGCGGCCGTTGACGAAGAAGTACTGCTGATCGGCACGGCCGCGGCTCGCCGTCGGCAAGCCGGCGCAGCCGTAGAGCGCGAGCGGCCCCGCTGCTTCGTCGAGCGGCAGATGCGCCAGCGCGAATCCTTCGCCGAGTATCTTCGCGACACGTTGCGCCGGCTCACTTGCGTTCCAGTGGTCGAGCGCGCGTCCGTTATGGAGGACCGAAATCGCGACGTCGGGCCGCGCGAGGGCGACCCGGCGAATCATCTCGACGCAATGGCCGAGTTCCGTCTGTTCGCTCTTCAGAAACTTGCGGCGCGCGGGCGTCGTAAAGTAAAGCTCGCGCACTTCGATCGTCGTGCCGACACCGCCCGCGGACGGCGTCAGCGCGCCCGTCTGCGCGTCGATGCGCGTCGCATGAGGCGCGTCGGCCGTGCGGCTCGTAATGGAGGTTTCGGCCACGGAGGCGATGGAGGCGAGCGCTTCGCCGCGAAACCCGAGCGTGGCCACCGATTCGAGCTCGGCGAGCGAGCGGATCTTGCTGGTGGCATGACGCATCAGCGCGAGCGGCAACTCGGCGGCCGGAATGCCGCAGCCGTCGTCGGCGATCGAAATGCGCTTGATGCCGCCCGCATCGAGCAGGATGCGCAGCGTTTTCGCGCCGGCGTCGAGCGCGTTTTCGAGCAACTCCTTGACGACCGAGGCCGGCCGCTCGACGACTTCGCCGGCGGCAATCTGGCTGATCAGCTGGTCGGGCAGCGGCTGAATGGCGCGCGCGGCGGGTCGCGCCCGCGATGCAAGCGAAGAAGGCGCGGCGGCCGGCGGTTCGGGGAACTCGGACATTCGGCGATTATAGCGATTCGATGTCGGGCAGTTTCGGTATCATGGCGGCGATTGTTCGACTCACCGGCGCGTCGTCGCGGCCGGGGCCATTGACGAGAAGGGATGATTTTGGACACGCTGCTTCATTTCGCCGGATTGATTCTCCACATCGATACGTTCCTCGGCCAGTTCGTCCAGCAATATGGCGCATGGGTGTATGCGGTATTGTTCCTGATCGTCTTTTGCGAAACGGGGCTCGTGATCCTGCCGTTTTTGCCAGGCGATTCCCTGCTTTTCATCGGCGGGGCGTTTTGCGCGACGGGCGAAATGAACCTCGCGGCCCTGATAATATTGCTGCTAGCGGCATCGGTCAGCGGCAACAGCTTGAACTATGCGATCGGGCGAGCGCTCGGGCCGAAAGTATTCAACACGCATATCCCTTATCTCGAGCGCTTTCTCGACCGCGTCGCGCTGCAAAGGACGCACGACTTCTACGAGCGGCACGGCGGCAAGACGATCGTTCTCGCGCGCTTCATTCCCGTGATACGGACCTTCGCGCCGTTCGTCGCGGGCGTCTCCTGCATGCGCCCCGGCCGCTTCCAGTTCTTCAACGTGTCGGGCGCGGCGCTTTGGGTTCTCCTGCTCGTGCTGGCCGGCTACTTTTTCGGCAACATCCCGTTCATCAAGCAATATCTGAACGTCATCGTGCTCGTCGGCATCGGCGCGGCCATCGTGCCGATCGTCCTCGCGGCGCTTTGGCGTATGTGGCGCAAGAAAGCCGCCGCGCCGATGGTGCGCAAGCCGGACAGCCGTTGAGCTCGCATGCGGATAGAGACAGACCTCCCTGAACTACTGCTCATCACGCCTGAACCCGAACCGGACGCCGATGGACGATTCGGGCGCTTCCTCGATCGGCTCGATCGCGCATTGGCGCGCGGAATCGCGCTGGTGCAACTGCGCGCGAAACGGCTTGACGCCGCCCGTTTCGACGAACTCGCGGCTCAGGCGCTGATCCTATCGCACGGGCGCGGCGCACGGCTCATCGTCAACGGGCCGCGAGGGCATGCCGCCATCGTCGCGGCGCCGAACCCAGCGTCGGGCCTCGAGCCGACCGGTCATGGCGGTGGGGTCGCCGGCGCCGACGGCTTCCACCTGACGAGCGAACAACTGATGAAATGCTCGGCACGTCTGCTGTCCGACGCAAAATTGCTTTCGGCCGCATGCCATACCGAAGAGCAGTTGGCGCGGGCGGAGCGCGTCGGCGTCGATTTCGTGACGCTTTCGCCTGTGCTGCCGACGGCGAGTCACCCGGGCGCAGCGACGCTCGGGTGGGAGCGTTTCGGCGAATGCGTCGGCCGAGCCCGCGTGCCCGTTTACGCGCTCGGCGGCATGACGCGCGAGCATTGCGCCAAGGCGCGCTCGCTCGGGGCGCAAGGCATCGCGTCGATCACCGGGCTCTGGTAGCGCATCGATTCTCCCCAGTGGCGTTCGAGGCACGCGCGTTGCAACTTAACGCGAGAGCCTCGCGCTCGCCAGCGTTATTGAACAGCGGCATCGGCTGAATCCAACTGGAGGGAATCCATCATGGCAGCACGCAAGACACTCGAGGATCTGTTCATTCACGATCTCTCGGATATCTACAGCGCCGAAAAACAATTGACACGTGCGCTCGCTAAACTATCGCGAGCGGCGGCGAACACCGAGCTTTCGAAGGCGTTCGAGACACATTTGCACGAGACGGAGGGCCAAATCGAGCGGATAGACAAAGTCGTCGAAATTTGCGGTGTCCGACTCAAGCGGATCAAGTGTGTGGCGATGGAAGGCCTCATCGAGGAGGGGCAGGAACTCGTCGACGAGATCGAGAAGGGTCCGGTGCTCGATGCCGGACTCATCGGCGCGGCACAGAAAGTCGAGCACTACGAGATCTCGGCGTACGGCACGCTCTGTGCGCTGGGCAAGCAGCTCGGCCGGGACGATGCCGTGAAGCTGTTGCATGAGACGCTCGAGGAAGAAAAAGCGACGGACCAGAAGCTTTCGCAATTTGCCGAGCAGATCGGCAATCCGCAGGCCAAGAAGGCCTGACGCGCAATCACTGTCCAATCACTTTCGAGGGAGCACGACGATGAATTCACCTGCAGTCGAATATGTTGGTTCAGTCGAGCAGGCCACGGCAGGATCGATCGCCGGTATTGCCCAGCGAACGCTGGACGGCTTCCGGCGGCTCGCCCATCTCAATCTCGAGACGGCCCAGAGCGCCTTGAGCGAGCAGCGCGAGATTGCGGAGGAAGCTGTAACGTCGCGATCGCTCGACTGGCTACTTCTGCTGCCGCCCGCGCAGGTCGAGGCTGCCATGAAGAAATCGCTCGCCTATTGGCGCGATGCGAGCGATATCGCGATCGAGACCATTGCCGATAGCGTTGGATCGAGCCTGTGCGGTTTCAGTGAGTTTGCTCGTTGGACGACGTCGTTGCTGGGCGATGCGGTATCGCGTATCCCGGCGTCGGAATCGACGAGCCTCGTTATTGCCGATCCCGACGCCAATTTGCCGCTGATTGCCGACGCGGAGGATGCTGATGTGAGAGCGGGCAGAAGAAGAAGGTCGGTCAAGCCGGCAGACGAGGAAGGCGGCGACGGTTCGACGATGAAGCAGTAGTGCCATCCCTGAGGCGCATGACGTCAAGCGCTGCTCGGCTTGCCTGTGAACGCCGATATCGGCTTGTCGATATCGCGTTCGAGGCCGGCCGAGAATGCCTTGAGTCCTTCGATGAGCGGCGTCAGCGCTTGCCAGAGCGCGTCGTCGTGCAGCATGCGATAAGCGCCGCTCACGCCCGGCGCCGTATTCCCGTCCTCTTGCGGCTGCCATGTGCTCGCCGCATGAAACGCGTCCGTCATCGCAAACGCTGCTTTGTAGAATTGCTGCGGCGAGATGCGCGATAGCGCCATGAGCACGATCGCCAGATTCTGGATCGCGTTCAGCGTGCCTTCCTTTTCGAGGCCGCTCACGAGCACCTGAGCGACCGGCGTCTTCGCGCCGACGAGGTCGTTCACGAAGCGTAGAACGCCGTGCCGGTGCAGGTTTTGAAGCAGACGTTCGAGCTCTTCGTGCGCATCGGGCCCGATCTCGGGCACGCTGGCTTGGTAGTGAATCCGTTCGGCCATTACATTCTCTCCGGGTGTGGCACCTGCGCGGGCGGGCGCGTGTAGTCCTGACGCGCCCACTTCTCGGCCGCGTCGATTCCATCGATGGGCGTGCGCTCGTGGTTGCGGTAATTGCTCGGCGGCAGCGGCGGACCGTCCTTCGCGCGCGGCAATACCTCGAGCTTGGCGGCGACCTCCTTGTAGGCCGGCGTGTTGACGTCCGGGTCATGGTGCTCGCCCGTCATCTCATTGACGCCGGGCTTGCCCTGGTGGATCGGCACGAAGAGCGTCTTGCCGCGCACGCGGTCGGTGACGAGCGCCGTCAGCTCGGCCGAGCCGCGCCGCGAACTGATGCGCACCCAGGCCCCGCTTTCGATGCCGCGCTCGGCGGCGAGCTCGGGGCTGACCTCCACGAACCAGTTCGGCGCCTCGTGCCAGATGCGCGGCCCGCGCCCGGTCTGATTCGTCGATTGAAACTGCTCGAGCATGCGTCCGTTGTCGAGCATGAGATCGTATTCGTTGTCGGCGTCCTCGTCGGGTGCCTTCCATTCGAGCGCATAGAGCACGGCCTTGCCGTCGTCGGTATGGAACCGATCGGTGTAGAGCAGCGGCGTATCGGTGCCGTCGGGCTTCACCGGCCAGACGAGCGACTTCCATCCTTCGAGCCGCTCGTAATTGACGCCGGCGAACATCTGAGCGATGCCGGCGACTTCGTCCATGATCTGCGACGGGTGCGTATATCCCCACGGATGGCCCATGCGGGCGGCGAGATCGGTCAGGATGCGCCAGTCTGGGCGGCAGTTTCCGAGCGGCGGCATGACCTCGTAGAAGCGCTGAATACGCCGCTCGGTGTTGACGAACGTGCCCTCTTTCTCGACGCTCGGACATCCAGGCAGCACGACATCGGCGAACTCGGCCGTCCGGCTCATGAAGATGTCCTGCACGACGAGGAAGTCGATTTCGCGGAAGGCCTTGTGGACGTTTTCGGAGTCGGCATCGGAAAACGCCGTTTCCTCGCCGATGACGTACATCGCCTTCAGTCGCTTTTGCGCGGCCTCTTCGACCATCATGAAGTTGTCCTGACCGATCTTGCCCGAAAGGCGGCTCGCATCGATGCCCCATGCCTTGGCCCATTTCTCCCGCACTTTCTCGTCAGTCACCTTCTCGTACCCGGGGAAGACGTTCTTCAGGCAGCCGAAGTCGCTCGCTCCCTGTACGTTGTTGTGTCCGCGCATCGGGTAGCCGCCCGTGCCGGGCCGGCCGTAGTTGCCGGTCACGATGAGCAGGTTCGAGAGGGCAGTGCTCGTGTCCGCGCCATGGCTGTGTTGCGTGATGCCCATCGCCCATAAAAGGCAGACGCTCTTCGCCTGACCGATCATTTCGCCGGCCGCCGCAAGCTGGTCGCGAGGGATGTTCGTCATGCGCTCCGCGAACTCGAGCGTGAATGGCTCCAGCGAGCGCCGATATTCCTCGACCTTGTTGACTCGCTTGGCGAGAAAGTCCAGGTCGGCATAGCCATGCTCGAACATGTAGCGCGAGAGCGCCGAGGCCCAGATCAGATCGGTGCTTGCCTTCGGCCGCAGATAAATGTCGGCGCGCTCGGCCATTTCGTGGCGCCGCGGGTCGACGACGAGGAGCTTCTGTCCGCGCAGCTTGTGCGCGGCCTTGATCTTCGAGGCGATGACGGGATGGTTTTCGGCCGTGTTGCTGCCGACGATGACGACGAGATCGGCTGATTCGATGTCGGCGATCGTGCCCGCGTCGCCGCCGTAGCCGACCGTGCGAAAGAGTCCCATCGTCGCGGGGTTCTGGCAATAGCGCGACGAGTTGTCGACGCTGTTCGTGCCGATGATGAGCCGCGCGATTTTTTGCGTGAGGTATGCCTCCTCGTTGCTCGCCTTGCTCGAGCCAATGAAGCCGATGCTGTCGGGTCCGTGCGCGTCGCGGATCTCGAGCAGGCGGCGCGCAACGAGGCTGAGCGCCTCGTCCCAGCTCGCCTCGCGAAAGCAGTTGTGCTCGCGATCGCGGATGAGCGGCGTCGTGAGCCGCTCTTTGTCATTGATGAAGTCCCATGCGAACTTGCCTTTGATGCAGGTCGAGATGCCGTTGACGGGCGCGTCGACGACCGGCTGCACCTTCAGCAGATGCCGGTCGCGCGTCCACATCTCGAACGAGCAACCGACGCCGCAGTAGGTGCAAACCGTCTTCGTCCGCTTGATCTCCGGCTGCCGCCAGTGCATGTCCATCTTCGAGAGCGCGGTGATGGGCGGGGCGCCGATGGTGTTTTCGAGCGTCTTCACGACCTCGATCAGCGGCCGTTTCAGTGACTGCGGCATCGATGTAAAGGGGCCCGCGTCCGGTTGCATCGTCTTTTCCATCAGCGCGTTGCAGGGGCAGACGGTCACGCAATGCCCGCAGCTCACGCAGCTCGATTCGTCGATGGGCTTGCCGCCGTCCCAGAGCACGCGCGGATGCTCCGCCGAGAAGTCGATGCTGAGCGTTTCGTTGACTTCGACGTTCTGGCAGGCTTCGACGCAACGGCCGCAGAGAATGCATTGATCGGGGTCGTAGGTATAGAACTGGCTCGATTCGTCCTTTTCGTAGGGCTTGCGCTCGAACGGATAGCGCTGGATCGGCATGTTCATTTGCGCCATCGTGTTGTGCAACGTGCAGTCGCCCGTGTTGTTTTCGCAGACGGTGCAATAGAGTTCGTGCTTGGCCAGCAGCCTGTCCATGCCCTCGCGCTGGGCGGCCATGGCGGCTTCGCTCGCGCTCGAAATAACGAGTCCGTCGGCCGATTTCACCGTGCACCCGCGTTCGAGCTGGCCGTCCATCTCGACCCAGCAGACGTCGCAGGTCTGCAAAGCGCCGAGCGAACGGTGATAGCAGACGTGGGGCAGTGCGATTCCATGTTCCGCGAGAAAGTCCATCAGCGGCTGGCCCGCTTTGCCGGTCAGCGTCTTACCGTCGAACGTCAGCGTGCATTCGTTTGCTTCGGCCATCGTCTTTCCTCCGAGCGTTTCATGAGGCCGTTTTAACGGCGCATCTGGGAAGCAGTCAGCATGGGCCGTACCAGCTGCCGCCGGGCTCGAAGAGAAGAAGGGCGGCGACGGGCGCGGAAACGATGAGGCACGTGCGGTGCTGCGCCCAATCCGCACGGTGAAGGAGGATGTGATGACCGACCGGCAGGGAACTAACGAGACCCGTTCGCGCCCCGGCGCAACCCCGGATGCGTCCGGCACCGCTCGCGGCGGCGCGCGGTTCTGGCGCCGCTCTTTGACTTCGGGCTCGGCGGCAGGCGCGCTTGCCGCCGCCGTCGCGGCCTGGCGAGCGCGCACCGACGGGACGACGGCGTGTGCCCCGATCAATGCGGTGACGCATTGCCTGTGGCCGGAAGCCGCGCCCAGAGCGACGACATGGAGCGTGCGCCACACGTTGACGGGGTTGGCCATCCATCAAGCCGCGGCGGTGTTCTGGGGCGCGCTTTTCGAAAAGCTCGTCCCGCGCATGCCCCGCCAACGGCCTGCTCGCACGGCCGGAGCGGCGGCCGCCACCGCGGCGACGGCCTATCTCGTCGACTATCACGTCGTGCCGAAACGACTGACGCCGGGCTTCGAGGCACATTTGTCGCCGCGCTCGATGGCCTGCGTCTACGCCGCGATTGCCACGGGCTTCGCCGTGGCCGCATTGGCGAGGAGGCCGGCGCGTTGAGCCCGCGGCGGCCGCGCTCGCGGATCGGGCGCAACTGCCAGGCGCGATAGGTCAAAATACCGGACGCGTCAGGGTATATTGTGACGGTTCCCGATCCCCCCGGAGCCTGTCATGCAGCCGCTCGTGGAATCCTTCTTCGATCCCGTGACGTCGACGTTCACCTACGTCGTGCATGCCGGCGACGGGTCGCCATGCGCGATCGTCGATTCCGTGCTCGATTACAGTCCATGCTCGGGACGCACATCGACCGTCGCGGCCGACCGCGTGGTGGCATTCGTGCGTGCGCACGGGCTCAGCGTGCAATGGCTGCTCGAAACGCATGCGCATGCCGATCACCTGTCGGCGGCGCAATACCTGAAGCGCGAGCTCGGCGGGAAGACCGCGATCGGCGAGCAGATCCGCGCCGTGCAGCATACGTTCAAGCGTGTGTTCAATCTCGGCGCCGATGTGCCGGCCGACGGCACGCAGTTCGATCATTTGTTCACATCGGACGAAACCTTTTCGATCGGCGCGCTGACCGCTGAGGCGCTGCACGTGCCCGGCCACACGCCGGCCGATATGGCATACAAGGTCGGCGATGCGGTCTTCGTCGGGGATACCCTGTTCATGCCCGATGTGGGGTCCGCGCGCTGCGACTTCCCCGGTGGCGACGCCCATTCGCTCTACCGTTCGGTGACGAGGCTGCTGTCGCTGCCGCCCGAAACGCGGCTTTTCATGTGCCACGACTATCCGCCGCCTACGCGCGAGGCCTGCTGTCAGACGACGGTCGCGGAAGAGCGGCACATGAATATTCATCTGCGCGAGGGCGTGTCGGAGAGCGACTTCGTCGAAATGCGCACGCGCCGCGATCGCACGCTCTCGATGCCGGCGCTGATCATTCCGTCGGTGCAGGTGAATATGCGCGCGGGCGAAATGCCGCCACCGGAATCGAACGGCATTCCCTATTTGAAAATCCCCGTCAACGGCTTCTAGTTGCCGACCGCGTCGTGCGGCGGCCGCGCCCATCGAGAGCCCGGGGCCGCGAATTCTTTCGGACTGCTGACGAGTACACCGCGGCGACCTCGAAGCCGCGTTCAGCATAGAATCGGGGCTCCCGGAACGAGTCATCAGCGGACGAACGAGCAGCCGGCGTCGCGAGCACGAATATGCGGATATTGGTCATTGAAGACGAGCCGAAGACAGGGGCCTACCTGAAAAAGGGGCTGCAGGAGTCGGGTTATTCCGTCGACGTCGCGACGGACGGTGCCGAGGGGCTCCTGCTCGCGCAGGAGGAGCGCTACGACGTGATCGTGCTCGACGTCATGCTGCCGACGATGGACGGGTGGTCCGTGCTCAAAACACTGCGCGAGCAACGTCTGACCACGCCTGTCCTGTTTCTGACCGCAAGAGACGACATTCACGACCGCGTGCGCGGCCTCGAGCTCGGCGCCGACGACTATCTCGTCAAGCCGTTCGCGTTCGTCGAACTGCTCGCGCGCGTACGGACACTGGCGCGGCGCGGGCCCCCGCGCGAAAACGAGCTGCTGAAAGTGGCCGACCTGGAGATCGACGTCAACCGGCGGCGTGTGCGCCGGGGGACGACCCGCATCGATTTGACGCCGCGCGAGTTCGCGCTGCTTCAGTTGCTCGTCCAGCACGAGGGCGAGGTGCTGAGCCGCACGCAGATCGCCTCGTACGTCTGGGACATGAACTTCGACAGCGATACGAATGTCGTCGAGGTCGCGATTCGCCGGTTGCGCGTGAAAATCGACGAGGATTTCCACGTCAAGCTGATCCAGACCGTGCGTGGAGTCGGGTATGTGATCGAACCCAGAGAGGAGCAGTGAATGGCGAGCCGGTCGCTCGCCGCTACGCTCGCACTGGCCTTCGGCGGTATCACGCTCGTCGTCTTCGGGGCCGTCGGCAGCATGCTGTACTACGCGCTCGATCGGCAGATCAAGAAAGAGGACGACCTCGACACCGTGCTCATCTCGCGCCACGTGCGGCGCCTCGCGGACGAGCTCGACTCCACCGCGTCCGTGCGCGAGCATGCTGAGCGACTCACGAGTCAGGTGCTCGGCCATCGCGAGCTGTCGCTGCACGTCGTCGATTCCGCCGGCGAAGTGCTCGTCGATCATAACGCCGAGACGCTCGGCACGGCGTCGCCGCTGCCGGCGTCGATGCCCGATGTGCCGGACGATGCACGAATTACCGAGCAATCGATCGTCGAGTGGCATGCCCCGGCCGGCAGGCCGATGCACGGTATCGCGTCCCAACTTCGGCTGCGCGACGGCAGTACCGTCACGGCTATCGTTTCACGCGATATGACCGATCGATGGCAACTGCTCGATCACTATCGCGAGCGTCTCTACGCGTTCGGCCTTGGCGGCATGCTGGTCGCGCTCGGGCTCGGATGGATGCTTTCACGCGAGGCGTTGCGCCCAGTCCGCGACATCGCGGCGAGCGCGGCAACGATCACGGTCGAGAAGCTCGACACGCGCATCGATGTCGAAAACGTGCCGACCGAGCTGAGCGCGCTCACGCAGTCGCTCAACGCAATGCTCGATCGCCTCCATCGCGGCTTCGAACGCATTTCGCAATACACGGCCGATCTCGCGCACGATATGCGCACACCGCTCGGCAACCTGCGCGGGTCGGCCGAGGTGGCGCTCGCGCGCGAACGTACGGTCGAGGAATATCAGGCGGTGCTCGCCTCGAACCTCGAGGAGTGTGAGCGGCTATCGCGGATGATCGAAAGCGTGCTGTTTCTCGCGCGGGCCGAGCACCCGCAATTCGTCACGCAATTGCGCGAGCTCGATGCGGTGGAAGAGCTCACGCGTATTGCGCAGTATTTCGAAGGCGTGGCCGACGATGGGGGCATTCGGCTGAGCGTGAAGGGCGATGCTTCAGTCAAGCTGCGAGCCGACGTCGAGTTGATGAGGCGAGCCATCAACAATCTGCTCGCCAACGCACTCCGCTATACGCCGCCGGGCAAGGAAATCGCCCTCGAGGCCGCGCGAGCGGAGGACGGTACACGGATCGTGGTGGCCAACGAAGGCGCCCCCATCGATCCCGCGTTGCTCGAGCGCATCTTCGATCGGTTCTACCGAGCGGATCCGGCGCGCAAGAGCGAGCCGAGTTCGGTCGGCTCGGCCGGACTCGGCCTCGCGATCGTGCGCACCATCATGGAATTGCATGGCGGCACCGCGCGCGCCGAGAGCGATGCAGCCGGCACGCGCTTTATCCTGACCTTTCCCGAGGGAACGGCTACCCGCTGATCGTTTCGGCGAGGAACCAGGCGCGCCGCTGCGCTTCGTCGATCCAGTTTTCGAGCAGGCTCGCCGTCGCGACGTCGTCGTGCTTGTCGCAGACCTCGTGCGCTTCCAGCATGAATGCGGCAAGGCGAAGATTGTCGTCGCGCAGCTCGGCGAGCATCGCGAGCGGTGCGACCGAGTCGGCATCGTTGTCCGAGATGCGCTGCCTGCGCGCGATATCGCCGATCGAGCGCAGCGTCGATCCACCGATCTTGCGCACGCGCTCGGCGATGTCGTCGGTGATGGCGAAGAGCTGTTCGCCTTGCTCGTCGAGCAGCAGATGGTAGTCGCGGAAGTGCGGGCCGCGCATATGCCAATGGAAGTTCTTCGTCTTCAGATAGACCGCGAAGACATCGGCCAGCAGCGGATTGAGTTGCTCCGAGATTTCATCGATTGCCTGCTTGCTGAAAGGATTTTGTGCGTTTGCTGAGGTTGCGCGAGTGTTCATGACGACTCCTGTTTCCTGTTGTGTCTGATTGATTGTCAGGGCTTCGAACGGCACGGCGAAACGCTTGCGCACAAGTATAGAAGAGAGCGCAAGCGCATGCATTTTGGCCGGCCTCAAGTCCCGGGCTTGCTTGTTCCAGTGTCCGCTTCCTCTGGAACATTTCCTCGGCTCGGCGTCGGCTTGGCGGATTTGTCCGCGCTTGTGGCGTCGGTATCCGCGCCGGCGAGGGCGGTGCGGTCCCAGCCGCCGCCGAGCGCTTTCACGAGCAGGGCCGCCGCGTCGACACGGCGGGCCTGGATCTGGTCTTCGGTACGCTCGTTCGTCAATGCGATGGTTTGCGCCGTGACGACGTCGAGGTAGCTCACGGCCCCCGCGCGATAGCGATTCATGGTCAGCTTCAGCGACAGTTGCGCCGACTGCGTGGCGATGCGCTGCGTCTGCTCTTCGCTTCCCAATGTTTGCAGTGCCGATAAGTTGTCCTCGACCTGCTGGAACGCGACGAGAACCGTTTGCCGATAGTCTGCGACGGTGCCTTCATATTGCGCGGTGGCGGTTTTGAGCGCGGCATCGCGTCGGCCTCCATCGAAAATCGTGCCGGCCAGTTGCGCGCCCAACGACCAGACGAGGCTTCCCGCCGTCAGCCAGGGCGCGTAATAGGTGCTCTCGAGTCCGGCACCGGCCGAGAGAAGCAGGTCCGGATAGTAGGCGGCATGCGCCTCGCCGATTTGCGCGTTGGCCGCGGCCACCCGGCGCTCGGCGGCCGCGATGTCGGGCCGTCGCTCGAGCAGTTGCGACGGCACGCCCGTCGGGACGTCCGGCACTGTGATCGGCGCGACGCTCGGCGGCAGTGAGAACGACGAGGCCGGGACGCCGATCAGCGTGGCGATTGCATGCTCAAGTTGCGAGCGCTGAACATCGATGTCGGTATCCTGCGCGCGCGTGCTTTCGAGTTGCGTCCTCGCCGCGGCGACGGCCGATGCATCGACCGCGCCGTCTTTCCACTGTTGCTCGACGATGTCAAGCGAGGCCGTATAGGCCGTGACCGTGTCGTCGAGCAGCTTCTTCTGAGTGTCGAGCGCGCGCAGGTCGAAATAGTCGATTGCAAGGTCGGTCGTCATCGAAAGTCGGACGGCCTCGAGGTCCGCCTGGCTCGCCTGCGCGGTATCGCGCGCGCCGACGACGGCATCCTTGACGCGCCCAAAGAGGTCGGGCTCCCAGCTTGCCGTGGCGCCCGCCGCATAGTCGGGCAATGTCTTGCCGGCCGTCGAATGGCCGATGACGTTCTTCGAGTAAAGGCGTGCGCGCTCTGCGCCGCTGCCGGCCGTGACGATCGGTGAGAAGCCCGAACGCTCGTATTTGACCAGCGCACGCGCTTGCTCCAGCTGCGCGACCGCCTTCTTGACGGTCTGGTTGGAGACGTCGATGCGCGCTTCGAGGCTGTCGAGCCGCGGATCGCCGAAGAGCGTCCACCAGGGGCCGCGCGAGAGCGCGTCAGCCGGCGTTGCCACGCTCCAGCCGGCGGCGGGTGCCGCCTCATTGGCGTAGTGCGCCGGAATCTCGACGTCGGGCTTGCGATAGGGCGGCAGCGTCGAGCACGCGGTGCATGCGCAGGCAACGCAGGCGGCGATCGTCTTGCGCAGCGACGGTGGACTGAAGCGGCGAAGGAGGGCATGGCTCATGGTCGGTCTCCGTCTGTCGCGCTTCAGGCGTGAGCGGCGGGCGTGGCCGCGACCCGAACGGCTTCGCCTTCGCCAATGGCGTCGCCAGGGTTGTCGATCACGCGATCTGTCGGCGCGAGACCCGTGGCGACTTCGACGTAGGTGCCGAAATCGCGGCCGATGGTGACCGTCTTCAGATGGGCCTTGCCGTCGCGGCCGACGACAGCAACCGTTACGCCTTTCGGGCGGAACAGCAATGCACTGACGGGCAGCTCCAGCGCCGGATGCGGCGCGACGAGCTCGAGGTGCGCTTGAGCGTAGGCGCCCGGCATGAGGGCGCCGTCCGCGTTGTCGACGTCGACTTCCACACGCAGCGTCCGGCTCGATGGATCGATCGCGTTCGTTGTGCGCGCAACCTTCGCCGGAAAACGTCTCCCTGGATATTGTGGCGACGTCAAATAGACTGGCGTGCCCGCATCGACAAGCGCCGCATCGTCTTGCGGAACGTCGACGAATACGCGCAGCGTCGCTGTCTGAGCCATCTGAAAGAGTGCGGTGCCGTTCGCGGGCGCGTTGACGCCGGGCGTGCCGCCGGCCGTGACGAGCGAGCCGATGTCGATGTTGCGGGCGGTAATGGTGCCGTCGAACGGCGCCACCACCTTCTCGTACGAGACAAGCTCGGCAAGACGCGCGACGTTCGCACGCGCCGCCTCGAGCATCGCCTTTTTGGCCTGCATGTCGGCTGTCTTCGTGTCCGCGTCCTGCTGCGACACCGATTGTGTCCGCAGCATCTGCTCCCATCGGTCCGCCGTGCTTTTCGCATAGTTGTAGTTCGCAAGGGCCGTCGCTTCGTCGGCGCGCGCCTGACTCAGCTGCGCGTCGAGCTCGGGCGTCTCGATGACGGCGAGCGTCTGGCCCGCTTTCACTTTCGTGCCGATGTCCGTGTACCAGTGCACGATATAGCCGCTCGTGCGCGCGTAGATGGAGGCGTCGATATAAGGCGTCACCGCGCCGGGCAACAGCAGTTCCTGCGACGCGGGTGCGGGCTTCGGTTCGACGAGGGAGACGGTCAGCGCGCTTTGGGCCTGCACTTGCCGCGTCAATTCGGTGCTTGCACGCAGGCGCGGCACGATGCCGGTCGTGAGCAAGGCCGCGGCAAGGCAGCCGAGTGCGATGGGCAGCATCGGACGGCGCCGGACCCTGGCCGAGGCCGCCGGTCGGGCGGGGCCGAGGTCATCGCATTGTGTTCCGTCGGCTGCGCGTGCGGTTGGCTGAGCCGAGACGATGTCGCGATCCGTCTGGCAATCGTTGGGTGTATTCATGACATGAGCTCCTGCAGACGAAGTTCAATCGGCGGCGGCGGATTGCGGCAAGCCGGTGGTGCGGCGCGCTCTACGATTCGCGAGCCAGGCGTGGACGGTCCCGAATACGACCGGCACGAACGTGAGCGTGGAGACGGTGCCGAACATGAGGCCGCCGATCACGGCGCGACCGAGCGGCGCGTTTTGCTCGCCGCCGTCGCCGAGGCCGAGCGCCATCGGCAACATCCCGATCAGCATCGCGAGGGCGGTCATCATCACTGGCCTGAAGCGGGCAAAGCCGGCTTCGAGCGCGGCGGCAAGCGGCGCTCGTCCGCTTGCGAGCAGGTCGCGCCCCGCGTTGACGACGAGAATACTGTTCGCGGTCGCGATGCCCATGCAAAGGATCGTCCCGGTGAGAGCCGGCACGGACAGCGTCGTATGCGTGGCGAACAGCATCCAGGCAATGCCGGCGAGCGAGCCCAGGAGGCCGCTCACGATCACGAGCGGGTCGATCCATGACTGGAAGTTCACGACCATCAGCAGGTAGACGAGCACGATGGCAAAGGCGAGACCCGTGCCGAGGCCGACGAACGATTGGTTCATCGATTGCACTTGGCCGCGCAGCACGATCGACGAACCGGGCGGCAGCTGCGCGCGCGCCGCATCGACGAGGTGCTGGACGTCGGACGCGACCGCGCCGAGATCGCGGTTTTGCGCCGAGGCGTAAATGTCGATCACGGGCTGCACGTTGTAATGCGAGATGACAGCCTGTTGCGTCGAGCGGGACATCGTTCCGAGCGTGCCGATCTGGCTCTGCGGGCTTGCTGAAGGCTGCGGTGTCGTGAGCGGAATGTTGGCGAGCGTCTGCAGCGAGTGAATCTCGTACTGCGGCGCTTCGACCGTCAATGGATAGCTCACGCCGTTTGCGGGATCGAGCCAGAAGTTCGGCGTGGTCTGCGAACTGCCCGACAGCGCAATCAACAGGTTCTGCGCGATGTCATGCTGCGAAAGCTCGGCCAGAATCGCCTTCGTCCGGTCGATGTCGAAGCGGATCGTCGGCTCGTCGCCGGGCTGCTGGATACGCGCATCGACGAGGCCGCGTACGCCGCGCAGCTGCGTCAGCAGACGATCGGCGACGACTCGGTTCTGCGCGAGCTGGTTGCCGACGATCTGTACGTCGATCGGAGCGGGCAGGCCGAAATTGAGGATCTGGCTGACGATGTCGGCCGGCAAGAAGGCAAACGACACGCCTGGAAACGAAGCGCTCAGCACGTTGCGCAGTCGGGCGACGTATCGTGCCGTAGGCGCGTGATCGGGCTTCAGCGTGATGAGGACTTCGGCGTCCTCGGTGCCGATCGGCTGCGACGAGTCGTAGGTCAGATTGATCCCGCTGACCGGCAGACCGATGTTGTCGAGCATCGAGCCCAGTTCGCCCGCCGGAATCACGGTGCGGATCTTTTGCTCCACCTCGCCCGTGATGCGCGCCGTCTCTTCGATGCGCGTGCCGGTCGGTGCGCGCAGATGCAGCCGTATTTCACCGCTATCGACGGAGGGGAAGAAGTCGCGGCCGAGGAACGGCACGAGCGCGAGCGACCCGAGGCAGATCAGCAGAAAGACAGGGATGAACGTGCGCCGCGCCGCGATCGCGCGGGAAAGTGCAGCGTGATACCGCTCGCGCAGCGCGGCGAAGCGATGCTCGAATCGTTGCTGAAAGCGGGCGATCGCGGCGAAGCGGCCGCCCGTCGTGCCGCTGTGAGCCGTTTTCGCGCGCAGCAGATACATCGCGAGCGTCGGTATCAACGTGCGCGAGAAGAAATAGGAAGCGCAAAGCGCGAAGACGACCGCTTCGGCGAGCGGCACGAACAGATAACGCGCTACGCCCGAAAGCAGAAACATCGGGACGAAGACGATGCAGATCGACATCGTCGAGACGAACGTCGGCGTGGCGATCTCCCCGGCGCCGACCAGGATGGCTTCCTCCAGCGGCTCGCCGTTCTCGAGATGATGCGAGATGTTCTCGATCGCGACGGTCGCATCGTCGACGAGGACGCCGACGGCGAGTGCCAGGCCGCCGAGCGTCATGATGTTGATCGTCTGCCCGAGCGCGGAGAGCGCGATGATCGAGGACAGGACGGCGAGCGGAATCGAGACGGCGATGATGAGCGTGGCGCGCCAGCTGCCGAGGAACAGCAAAATCATCGCGGCCGTGAGGCACGCCGCGATCAGGCCTTCGCGCACCACGCCCATGATCGCGGACTTGACGAAGACGGACTGGTCGGCGAGCGGCGTAATCTTCAACGACGACGGCAGGCCCGCCGCGATCTTCGGCAAAAGTGCCTTGACCTGCTGAATGATCGCGAGCGTGGAGGTGCTGCCCGTTTTTTCAATGGTGAGCAGCGCGCCGCGCTTGCCGTCGGCGCGCACGATGTTCGTCTGCGGCGCATAGCCGTCTATGACGTGCGCCACGTCGCGCACATAGACGACGGAGCCGTTCACGACCTTGATCGGCAGATCGTTGAGAGCGGCGATCGTCTGCGTGCTGCCGTTCATTTCGACGTTGTATTCGCGAGCGCCGATTTTCGCCGTACCGCTCGGCAGAGTCAGGTTCTGCGCGTTGATGGCATTGACGACATCGATCGGCGCGAGGCCCTTCGCCTGCAGCGCGCGGGGATCGAGCTCGACCATGACCTGGCGCACCTTGCCGCCGTAAGGCAGCGGCACGGCGGCGCCTTGCACGGTGGCGAGCTGCGTACGGATGAAGCTGTTGCCGAGGTCGTAGAGTTGCTGCTCCGAGAGCGTCTTGCTCGAGAGGCCGAGCTGAAGGATGGGTACGGTCGACGCGCTGTAGACAATGATGTTGGGCGGCAGCGTGCCCGGAGGCAGGTTCTTCAGGATCGATGCCGAGTTCGATGCGGCCTGTGCGACGGCACGATTGATGTCGGCGCCCGGGTGGAAGAAGACCTTGATCACCGAGACGCCGGCGAGCGATTGCGATTCGATGTGCTCGATATCGTCGACATCGGTCGTGAGCGATCGCTCGTAGGGCGTCGTGATCCGCTGCGCCATGTCCTGCGCGGAGAAGCCGTTGTACGACCAGACGATGCTGACCACCGGGATGTCGATGTTCGGAAAAATGTCGGTGGGCGTGCGCATGATCGCGAGCGGCCCGAGGATGAACAGCAGCAGGGCCAGCACGATGAACGTGTAGGGCCGCTTCAGCGCGAGTCTGACGATCCACATTGCGGGGGTCCTTTCGGAGCGATTCCGGAGTGCGCGTCGGGGCGAAGCCCGCCCGCGATGCGCGATTGACCCGCAGTTTGCCGGCGGGGCACTGACCCCGCCGTTACGTCGACATTACAAGTTCGTTATCTGGATGAGCTCCGGAGCCGCGGGGGCTCGAGGGGCTGTGGGACGTTTAGGGCCGAGGAGGGGTGGCCGGCACCGGGAAGTACACGCCCGCTCGCTGTGCCGCCGCAACGATATGCGTTTCGATTGCGCGCCCGGCGCGGTCCGGATCGCGGCTTCGCAATGCCTCGACGATCGCCGCATGCTCACGATGAGTCGATAGAACGAGCTCGCGTTGATAGAACGGCAGGCGCTGGCTTTCCTGCATGATGTCGGCGCTGTTGCGCAGGATCGTTTCGATCGCCGAGTTCCCGGCGAGCGCGACGATCCGCATATGGAAGTCGAAGTCCAGCCGGGCGGCGGTCTCGAATTCGCCGTCCGTGAGCGCGACGCGCAGTGCGTCGAGGTTCTCCTCCAATGGCGCGAGATCGTCATCGCCGATCGCCACCACCGCAAGGCGCGCGACGAATCCCTCGAGCGCATAACGCATTTGGTAGGTATCGGGCAGCGAAACCTGATCGGCGAAGCGCCACCGTTGAGGATGAGCCGGGCGAGCGCGAGCGACATAGACGCCCTTGCCGGCGCGGATCGTCACGAGCCCGAGCGCCTCGAGCGTCGACAGCGCCTCGCGCAACGAAGCACGGCTGATCTGGAGCTCATCGGAAAGCTGCCGCTGCGCCGGCAACAGACTGCCGACGGGGTAGACGCCTTGATGAATGCGCTCTTGAATCGTTGCGGCGGCGGCTTCGGTGACGGTTTGGGCGATGCTGCTCATGCGGTCCTCTGCGGTCAGACCGGTAGTTTAGTACCGTCTGGTCGAAATGGGGTGCCAGCGCGCCACCGGCACGGCCGCGCGATCGTTTTTTCCGGTGAAATCGGAGCGCCGATAGGCGCGGGTTAACCCCCTCGCGGCTTTGCTTGACGCTGCCATATTGGGTTTCTAATATTCGCCTTAACGAGTGAGGTCTGACCAGTTAGACCAGTCCGGCCAGCCTCGTGAATTCGTCGCCGCCAGGAGGCCTGCCGTGTTCAGATTTCTCAATTCGTTATTTGGGCGCGTCATCGTCGCCCTCGTCGCCGGTGTTGTGCTCGGCGCGTTGTTTCCGCATTTCGGCGAGTCGCTGCGTCCGTTGGGCGACGGTTTCCTGAAGCTGATCAAGATGGTGGTCGGACCGATCGTTTTTTGCGTCGTAGTGAGCGGTATGGCGAGCACGGGCGATCTCAAGAAGGTGGGTCGCGTAGGCGTCAAGGCGATTGCCTACTTCGAGGCCATGACGACGATCGCGCTCGTGATCGGCGCGCTGCTCGCCTGGTTCGTGCAGCCGGGCGCCGGCATGAACGCCGACTTGCGCAACCTCGACGCGGCTTCGCTCTCGACCTATACCGAGCACGTCAAGAGTCTCAAGGACGTCGGTGGCTTTTTGCTGAAGATCATTCCCGATACCGTCGGCGACGCGTTCGCACGCGGGGATATCCTGCAAGTGCTCGTCTTTTCCGTCCTGTTCGGTGCGGCGCTTTCGCTGCTCGGCGACAAGGCGGCTCGCGTCAGCGGCTTCATCGACGAGCTCGCGCAGACGTTCTTTCGCATCATGGGCTTCGTCATCAAGCTCGCCCCGCTCGGCGTGCTCGGTGCCATCGCGTTCACGACCGGCAAGTACGGGGTCACTTCGTTGAAGCAACTCGGCATGCTCGTCGTCGTCTTCTACGCGAGCTGCGTCGTGTTCGTCTGTGTCGTGCTCGGGATCGTCATGCGCATCGCGGGCTTCAACATCTTCAAGCTGATCCGCTACTTCAAGGACGAGCTCTCGATTGTCCTCGGGACCGCATCGTCGGATGCCGTCTTGCCGCAGGTCATGCGCAAGCTGGAGTGGCTCGGCGTCAAGGATTCGACGGTCGGGCTCGTCATTCCGACCGGCTATTCGTTCAATCTCGACGGCTTCTCCATCTATCTGACGCTTGCCGTCATCTTCATCGCCCAGGCGACCAATACGCCGCTGTCGATGCACGACCTCATCGTCGTCGTGCTCGTCTCACTCGTCACCTCGAAGGGGGCGCATGGCATTCCGGGATCGGCCATCGTGATTCTCGCGGCCACGCTTTCGACGATTCCTGCTATTCCGGTGCTGGGCCTCGTGTTGATTCTTCCCGCCGATTGGTTCGTCGGCATCGCTCGCGCACTGACGAACCTGATCGGCAATTGCGTCGCGACGATCGTCGTCGCGTCCTGGGAAAACGACATCGATCGCGCCCGTGCTAAGCGCGTGCTCGACGGTGACGTCGATCTTCAGTTCGTGCCCGATACCGTGGCTCCGCTCGGCACCGAAGCGCCGATCGCCGCGGCGCGTGCGGGCTGATTGCGGCTGCGGCAAGCGATTCCTTCATTCGTTCCGTTATCCAGTACTCCGAACTATCCCGACATCATGGCTATTCCGATCCTCGACCCCACGGCCCCCGACTTCACCCGTCGCTATGTCAACCTGGCCGACCCTCGTTTCGGTGCGAAAGCGCTCGAAGCCAGCGACGAGTTTTTTGCACCCAAGGAGCGCATGCTCAACCCGGAGCCGGCCGTCTTCATTCCCGGCAAATACGACGATCACGGCAAGTGGATGGACGGTTGGGAGACGCGCCGCAAGCGCACGTGCGGCTTCGACTGGTGCATCGTCGAGCTTGCGCGGCCCTGCGTCATCAAAGGCTTCGATCTCGATACGAGTCATTTCACCGGCAACTTCCCACCCGCCGCATCGATCGAGGCCGCCTATGTCGAAAGCGGTGCGCCGAGTTCAGAAACGCAGTGGGTCGACGTTCTTTCTTCGGTCGCCTTGCAGGGCAATTCGCACCATTACCACGCCATCGACGATGCACGGACCTTCACGCACGTGCGCGTGAATCTGTATCCGGACGGCGGTCTCGCGCGGCTACGCGTGTACGGCGCACCGCAGGTCGACTGGAGCAGAGCCGGGCGCGATTCGGTCGTGGACCTTGCCGCGATGGAACATGGCGCCTACGTGGTTGCGGCGAACAATCAGCATTTCGGTCTGGCGTCGAATCTGCTGATGCCGGGGCGCGGCGTCAATATGGGCGACGGCTGGGAAACGCGGCGCAGGCGCGAGCCCGGCAATGACTGGTGCATCGTGGCGCTCGCTCACGCGGGCGAGATCGGCAGGATCGAGGTGGACACGGCGCACTTCAAGGGCAACTATCCGGACCGCTGCTCGCTGCAGGCGGCCTATGTGGCGGGCGGGACCGACGAATCGTTGATCACGCAGTCGATGTTCTGGCCGGTGTTGCTGCCCGAGCAGAAGCTGCAGATGGATCACGTTCACACGTTCGTGGCCGAATTGGCGGCGCTTGGCGCCGTCACCCATGTCCGCTTCAACATCGTTCCCGACGGCGGCGTCTCGCGCCTGCGGTTGTTCGGAACTCCTCAACGATGAAAACGCTGCCCGTCGAGCCGCTTACGCGGCAAGCATTCGAACCGTTCGGCGACGTGATCGAACTGAAAGGGGCTCGTCATTTCCCGATCAATCTCGGGACGACCGAGCGGTTCCACGACCTCGCGCGCATCGATGTGGGGGATGACGGAGGGCGCCCGCTCGTCAGTCTGCTTCGCGGCGAGCCGCGGACTTCGCCCGTCGAGATCCGGATGATGGAGCGGCATCCGCTCGGCTCGCAAGCTTTCATTCCGCTCGCCGATACGCCGTTTCTGGTCGTCGTTGCGCCGGCGGGGCCGCTCGATCCCGCCAAGTTGCGCGCGTTCGTCACGCGCGGTTGGCAGGGTGTCAACTACGCGAAGGGCGTTTGGCATCATCCGCTCCTTGCACTGGAGCGGGTCAGCGATTTCATCGTCATCGACCGCGGCGGCGAAGGGCCGAATTGCGACGAAGCGTGGCTCGACGAAGTTCTGCACCTTTCATCGGCTGCAACGTGAATGCCGCTCACGGCGGGCGATCGCGACGAAGATCGCCCGCCGCTACTGGTGAATGTCGAGCGGCTGCTGCATCGCTTCAGCCGTTCGCGGAGCTCAACGGCAGCGCTTCACCCAATGGTGGTGAACGCGCTCCCGATGGCAAACGCGATGATGATGGTCGTAGGCGAATGCCTGTGAGACGGTGCCGAAAACGACGGTCAGTGCAGCGATCGCGAGGATGACTTGCTTCATGGGCTCTTCCTTGGAATTCAAGAATACAGAAGAGCGTGAATGCTAGCAAAGCGCGATTACGGTTCCCTTTCCCCTGGGGCGCTTTCTTCCTATCACTGCGTGGGGCAGGCAACCCGCTCTACCACTCGCGGCTTGTTCGCGAGCCTGAGGAAAGCGGGGAACGCCACGCAGCCGAGCACCGCCACGCAAACCTCGAATGCGCTCAGTGACGCCACTGTGCCGGGAAGCGAGGCGATGGCCGAGATCGCGAGCGACCCGGCTGTCAAGTGCATCGCTCCCATCAATCCCGATGCCGCGCCCGCGCTGGCGGGAAAGCTCGTGACGCCCCCCGCGAATGAGAGCGGGAGCAGGAAGCCGTTGGCGAGCGTAATGACCGATATGACGAGAATCATCGGCAGCGGCGTCGCCACCCCGTGGATAGCGAGCGCTGCCACGCAAGCGGCGCCGAGCGCGAGCAGAACGAAGCCGACGGCAAGCAGCCGGTTCAGCGGATGATGCCGCGCGAAATGGCGCGAGACGAGGTTGCCCGCGATATAGGTGACCGAAAGGCTGATGTAGCAATAGCTGATCGACTTCGTCGATAGCCCCATGCTTTCCAGGATCACGGGCGACGCCGCGAGATACGCGAGATAAGCAGCGTAGCCGACGCAAAGGTTCACGGCGTACGCCCAAAACCGCGGTTGCTCGAGCAGCATAGGGTAAGTCGCGAATGTCGCAAGCACACTACTGCGCCGCTTCGTGGCCGGCGCTGTCTCGGGAATATAAAAGGCGAGGAGCAGCACTGCCGCCACACCGATGAGCGCCGTGAAGTAAAACGGAGCGCGCCACGAGATGTAGGTCGTGAGGTATCCGCCTACGAGCGGCGCGAGCGCTGGAGAGGCGCCGACGATCGGCATGATCGTCGTGAAGATGCGCGCCGCGGTTTTCGTATCGAAGAGGTCGCTGATGATCGCGCGCCCGATCACCATTCCCGCGCCGGCGCCCAACGCCTGGACGATACGCGCGAGTCCGAAGGCCGTGACGTTCGGCGCGAGCGCGCAGGCGATCGAGGCCGCCGTGTAAAGCGCCATGCCGCCGATGACGAGACGGCGACGTCCGTATGCATCGGAAAGCGGGCCATAAATGGCCTGCGCGATGGCGAGCCCGATCACGTAGACGCTGAACGTGTGCTGCAACGCCGACATCGGCGCATCGAACGCCCGAGCGGCGAGCGCCATGCCGGGCAGGTTGATGTCGGAAGCGAATAAGCCGCTCGCGCTGAGCAGAACGAGCGTGGTGAGCAAAATGCCGTGCGGGATGGCAAATCGCGGTCTGTCGATGACGTGGTCACTTTGCATGTTCGTTTCGTCCGTCTCGCGGACGACCTGAGAATGAGTCGACTGCAATCGCGCGGCACGCTGGTGCAGGGACTCGGGCCGCGAAACGAGTGCTCCGGAAGACGTGAGATTAGTGGCTCGGTATAATGCTGTCCAAGACTTAATTTGTCGCATATCTGCTAAGACAGGTCTCAACATGGAGCTGCAGCAACTTCGCTATTTCATCGCCGTGGCGGAAACGGAGCACGTGGGGCGTGCCGCCGAGCGGCTGCATATCTCGCAATCTCCGTTGAGCCGGCAGATTCGCCTGCTCGAAGCGCAACTCGGCCTGCAGTTGTTCGAGCGCGTCAAACAACGCGTGCGTCTGACTCCGGCGGGCCGTGAGTTTCTCGTCGAGGCGCGCGACCTGGTGGCGCAGGCGAGCCGAGTCGAGGAGCGAGCACGCGAGGTCGGGCGCGGCGACATGTGCTCGGTATCGATCGGCTATTGCGAGGGTGTCGTTCACAATGGGCGCTTGCCGGCCGCATTGCGGAGGTTTCGGACGGCCTATCCGCGCGCGCGGTTGAAGCTCACCACGATGCGTTCGGGCGAACAGGCCGAAGCGCTCGAGCGCTCGGTCATCGACGTAGCGTTCGTCTACAACCCGTCGCATCGAAGCGAACTTCTCGCAAGCCGGCTGCTGACGAGCGAGCCGTTCGTGCTCGCCATGGCGGACGATCATCCGCTCGCGAGGAAAAAGGCCGTGACGGCGCGCGATATCGATAGGGCGCCATGGATCGCGATACCGAAAGAGAACAATCCGGCCGCGCGCGAGCGGTTTCTCGCGGCATGCAAGTCGGCGGGTTTCACGCCGGATATTCAGTTCGAAGTCGCGCAGGTGGCCAATACGCTCGGTCTCGTCAGCGCCGGGCTCGGGTTCGCGGCGATGCAGGCGAGCATGCAGCGAATGAATCCGCCCGGCATCGTCTTCAAGAAGCTCGACTGGCTGCCGCTGACGGTCGATGTCCACGTGATGTGGCGGGCACGCGCGCAAAGCGCGGGCGTGCGGCATTTTCTGGACGCGCTCGAATGGCCCGTGAACGCCAAAACGGAGGAGACCTTGGCTATCTAAGATTGGGCATGCCGCTCTGCTCCAGTTCTTTGTCGAGCACGGGCGCCCTTTGGGGCGAGCTTGTTACATGGCGCCCGGCCGCGGATCAGACACAAACCCGCCTCGATTCGGCATGCGAACCTTGGGCAGCGACTTTGCATCTAGCCTGGCCTGCTCGGGGACGATCCCATTCAGATGGAGCAGATAGGCGCTGAGCGCGTAGACTTCGTCGGCCGTGAGCGATTGCGGTGCGTTATAGGGCATCGCGCGACGGATATAGTCGAATAGCGTTGTCGCGTAAGGCCAATAGCTGCCGATGGTCTTCTGCGGCTTAAGGCTCGTCAGCGAGCCGGCGCCGCCGACGAGCGGATCGCCGATGCCTCCTTCTCCGGTCTGGCCGTGACAGGCCGCGCATTTCGCCGCGAAAATCTGCTTGCCCGCCGCGACGGTGCCCGATCCGGCGGGTAAACCGCGCCCGTCCGGGGCGATGTCAATGTTCCACCGCGCCAGGGCCGATGCCGCGATGGGCGCGCCGAGCCCGTACTCCGCGCTAGCTGTCGGCACCTGACAGGCGAGCGCGCTGATGACCAATGCAAGCGCCTTACGCATTCCGCACCTCCCCATTTGCGTCGATGCGCCAGCGTTGGATGCCGTTGTAGTGATAGTAACTGTTGAGCCCGCGAGCGGCGACGAGTGCCTCGCGCGTTGGCTGTACGTAGCCGGTTTCGTCGATGGCTCGACTCTGCAGCGTCGCGGGTCCGCCGTCCCAACGCCAGTCCGCTTCAAAGCGCGTCAGCGCGCGATCGTGCACGGGACCGACGAGCCTGGCCGCAAGCCAGGTCGCACCGCCGTCAGCGGACACCTCGACGGCACGAATCCGGCCGCGCCCGGACCAGGCAAGGCCGCTCACGGCGTAGTAACCTCGTGTGGTGAGGCGATGCCCCGGCGACGGTCGCGTGATCACCGATTTCGCATCCATTTCGAACACGAACTGGCGAGCGCAGCCGTTCGGCAAGAGACTCGTGTATTTCGAGGTTTCCTCTCGCGTCATCTCGGGCGCGTCCATCAGCTTGAGGCGACGCAGCCATTTGACGTTCGTGTTGCCTTCGAATCCCGGCACGATGAGTCGCAGCGGATAGCCGTTTTCCGGCCTCAGTCGTTCGCCGTTTTGCGCATAGACGACAAGCGCGCGCTCGGCGATCCGATCGATCGGTAAGCTGCGCGTCATCGCCGCGCCGTCCGCACCTTCTGCGAGCACCCATTTCGCCGAGGCGTCGAGTCCGGTCTCGTCGAGCAGCGTCGAAAGCCGCACGCCGGTCCACTCGCAGCACGAAAGCAGGCCGTGCGTGAACTGCACGGGAAGACCGCTCGGCCCCTTCCACTCGCTCGCCGTGTTTCCCGAGCATTCGAGGAAGTAGACATGCGACTCCGAAGGAAAGCGAAGCAGATCGTCGATCGTGAAGATGCGCGGCTCGCGGACGAGGCCGTGGACGAGGAGCCGGTGCTGGTCGGGATCGATACGCGGAACGCCCGCATGATGGCGTTCGTAGACGAGTCCGTTCGGCGTGATACTGCCATGAAGATCGGCGAGCGGCGTTTGCGAGGAGCCGGAACCCGGCATCGCCGCGGGACGCGCCGCGCGTCGAATCACGTCCTGTTCGAACGGCCCCGGGAGGCCGTAGGGCGGCGACAAGAGCGGCGCACCGGGCTCGAGCGTCCAGGGATCCGGAGCGAGCGGCACGTCGGGGGAGCGCGGCGCGATCGGTTCCGATGCGCCGGTAGCCCACGCGCCACGTGCCGGCAGCAACGTGGCGGCCAATCCGCTGGCAACACCGCCGGCCAGCTCTCGGATCATCCGCCGCCGGCGCGGCGACGCGGGAATCGATTGGGACTGCGAATCGATCGGTTCGGACAACGAAGGATTGTTTTTCATCGATAAGGTAGTCGACGTGCCAGATGGACGATGGCTCAGTGCTGAACACCCCAGCGCCGCACCGTCAGGTGTTCGAGCACGTCGAAGACGAGATGTTCGACGATAAGGCCGATGAGGATCACGGCGGCAAGCCCGGCGAAGACGCGATCCGTGTAGAGTTCGTTGCGATTCTGGAAGATGTACCAGCCAAGGCCGCCGCTGCCGGAACTCGTGCCGAAAACGAGCTCGGCGGCGATCAACGTGCGCCATGCAAACGCCCAGCCGACGCGCAGGCCCGCGATGATGGCCGGCAATGCCGCCGGCACGAGGATCAGCACAACCTGGCGCAGGCCTCTGAGCCCGTAGTTGCGTCCGGTCATCCGCAGCGTTGCCGGTACTGACTGGAAACCGGCATAGGTGTTGAGCGCGAGCGGCCATAGCACTGCATGCACGAGCACGAACAGCAGGCTACCGGTACCGAGCCCGAACCAGAGCAGGGCGAGCGGCAACAGCGCGATCGACGGCAGCGGATTGAACATCGCCGTCAACATCGTCAACAGGTCGCGGCCAATGCGCGTCGACGCCGCGAGCGAGGTCAGCGCGAAGGCGAGGGCGACGCCGAGCAAATAGCCGCGCAAGAGCACCGACATCGAGGCAGCGGTCCTCATGAGCAGTTCGCCGCTGACAATGCCTTGCACGAATGCGAGCAGCGTGGCGCTGAACGTCGGCAGCAGCAGATCGTTCGCCACCAAGTGCGCCGCAATTTCCCAAGCGGCGAGGAGCAGCAATGCAATCATGCTTTTTCGCAGCCAAGTCTGCGAAAAAACCCGCTCGGCCAACGGTAGCGGCGCATCGCCGTTCCCGCTTGCGACGGGCGCGAGCGGCACTTCATATTCGGCCCGCACCGGTGGCAGCGGCAACGTCTGCACGGACGCTCCGGCAGAGCTCGTCGACTGTAGCGAGGATTCGCGTTTCATGAGACCTTCGTTTCGTCTTCGAACAAGAGGCGATGAATGCGTGCGGCGGCCTCCTGAAAGTCGTCGCGCCCGACGCTTTGCTGAGCGTACTGATGGCTGTTGAGCTCGGCGCGCACGCGCCCGGGATGCGGCGAGAGCAGCAGGATCCGATTGCCGACGATCAATGCTTCCTCGATTGAATGCGTCACGAAGAGCAGCGTGAAATGCACCTCATCCGAGAGCCGCAGCAGTTCTTCCTGCATGCGGCGGCGCGTCAGCGCATCGAGTGCCGCAAAGGGCTCGTCCATCAACAGCACGCGCGGCTGCATGGCGAGCGCGCGCGCGATTGCCACGCGTTGCTTCATGCCGCCCGAGAGCGTAAGCGGATAGGCTTTGGCGAAGTCGGCAAGGCCGACTTTCTCGAGGAAGTGCGCGGCGCGCTCTTTCGCTTCGGCGCGCGACAGCTTTTTCGCAACGCGCAGCGGAAACGCGACGTTCTCGAGCACCGTCTTCCAAGGCGGGAGTTGGTCGAACTCCTGGAATACGACGACGCGATCGGGGCCTGGCCCGTGAATGGGCTGCGCGTCCAGCTCGATGCTGCCCGACGCGGGCGTCACGAAACCCGCGATCGCCTTCAACAGCGTCGACTTGCCGCAGCCGGACGGCCCGAGCAGCACGAAGCGGTCGCGCTCGTAGACGTCGAAGCTGACTTGCTGCGTAGCGCGAACGACGCGTTCGCGAACCCGATATTCGAGCGTCAGGTCGGCGACGCGCAGCAGGCGCGCGCTTGCGAGCGACGATCGCGCGCCGTCGTGCCATGCGCGCCGCTCGGCTAGTGTCGAGGGGTTCGCGGCCATGCTTCTCAGCTCCCGTTCGCGATGGCCGGATCGTCGAAGAAGTAGTCCTTCCATGATTTGGGCTCGTTGCGGATCGCGCCGACGCGGTGCATGAACTGTGCGAGCGGGAACGTGTTCTGCGGCACGATCGTGAATTGCACTCGAGGGTCGCGGATGATCTTCAGAAGCAACGCCCGGTCCGTCTTCGAATGCGTGACGCGCAGATAGATGTCCGCCGCGTCGTCGGGATGAGCGGTGACGAACTTCGCCGCGTCGGAGAGCGCCGCGACGAATGCGCGATACGTCTCCGGGTTCGACTCGCGGAATTTTTCCGTCGCGTAAAGCACGGTGGCCGAGCTCGGGCCGCCGAGCACCTCATAGGAGCTCAGCACGATGTGAGCAGACGGATTGCCCGCGAGCTCCTGCTCTTGGAACGGCGGATTGCCGAAATGGCCCGTGATCTCGGTGCCGCCCGCGACGATGGCGGCCGTTGCGTCGGGGTGCGGAATCGCCTGCGTGAGCTTGTCGAGCCGGTCGTAAGCGCCGTCGCCCCAGCGCTTCGCCGCGGCCATCTGCAGAATTCGCGACTGGACGGAAACCGACACCGCGGGCACCGCGATGCGGTCCTTGTCGGTGAAGTCGGCGATCGAGCGTACGCGCGGCTGATTGCTCACCAGGTAGTAGGGCAGATTGCCGAGCGACGCGACGCCTTTCACGTTCTGTCTGCCGTGCGTGCGATCCCATACCGTCAGGAGCGGCCCGACGCCGGCCGCCGCGATGTCGATCGCGCCGGACAGCAGCGCGTCATTGATGGCTGCGCCGCCGGAGAGCTGAGTCCATTCGACTTTGATGTCGAGCCCTTCTTTACGTCCTTCCTTTTCGATGAGCTGCTGATCGCGCACGACGTTGAGCAGCAGGTAGACCACCCCATATTGGTCGGCGATACGCAGCGTCCCTTCGGCGTGAGCAATGATCGGAGCGCCGCACGTGGCAAGGCCGAACGCGATGGCCGCTAAGAAGGTGGTGAAGCGAGCGGTGCGGTGCCGGAATCGCAAGCGAGCGGCACGCGTGGCGCGGAAAAACGTCATTAAGAGAAGCTCCCCAAAAACGCGGGCGATGCGCGCTCAGAACGGCACGTCGCCTTCGATGGTCGTGCGATGGAGTTTCCGCCGCAGGTGATCGGGCGTGCCGGCCGCCAGATGCATCAGCGAGCGGTTGTCCCAGAACACGAGATCGTGCGGTTGCCACCGGTGGCGATAAATGTGCTCGGCTCGCGTGCTGTGGGCGAAGAGTGCTTGCAGGAGGGCGTCGCTCTCGTCTTGCGGCAGGCCGACGATGCGAGTCGTGAAATGCTCGCTGACGAAGAGCGCGCGGCGTCCCGTCTCGGGATGGGTTCGGACGACCGGATGCACGACGGGCTTGACCTGCGCCAATTGATCTTCCGATAGCTTGGGCCGCCACGGGCTGAGATGGCGCAGCGTCTCGTATTTGGCGAGATAGGTATGCTCGGCGAAGCGGCCTTCGACCGCCTGGCGCAGCGCCTCGGGCAGTGTTTCCCATGCGAGGTGCATGTTGGCGAAGAGCGTGTCGCCGCCTTCGGCGGGCAACTCTTGGGCGTGCAACATCGAGCCGAGACTCGGCCGCTCCTTGTAGGACAGATCCGAATGCCAAAAGTGGCCGGCATCGCCGAGACCGATCGGTCTGCCGTTTTCGACGATGTTCGAGACGACGAGGATCTCCGGATGCCCCTCGAGATGGAACTGATGCAGCACGTGCACTTGCAGCGGGCCGAAGCGACGGCTGAACGCGATCTGCTGGCCCGGCGTGATTCGTTGATTGCGAAAGACGAGAACGTGATGTTCGAGATGTGCCCGGTGTATGCGCGCGAAATCGTCCGCATCGAGGTGGCGGCTAAGGTCGAGGCCGATGACTTCGGCGCCGAGCGGCGCGTCGAATGGACGGATGTCGATACGGTGCATCAGCGCCGCGTCGTCAGCATGGGCGGTGGTCACGGCAGGTCCTTCGGGTGAATGGCTGCGGAGTTTCGAGGGATAGAGCCGTTGACTATAGGTGCGCCGACAGGCACAAACAACGAAGCAAATCTGCAACGCTTAGCAGAGATGGTGATAAGAGCGCCCGGCTACGCGTTGAACGGGCGGCACTGCGTTTCGCATTCGTGAGAGTTTTTCTGTTCCGAGTGCGCAATTGATCTCGTTTGTCTCGGAGCAACAACATCGTTATTCTGGTCGGAGATCAGGAGAATCGATCGATGCCGACGAACGTCATGCTGTTGGTGCTTTTCGCCGCTTTTCTGCATGCGAGCTGGAACGCGGTGGTGAAGTCCAGCCCGGATAAACTTCTCGACATCGTGCTCGTCACCTGCGGGGCAGCCGTGCTTTGCGCAATCGCGCTTCCGTTCCTTCCGTTTCCGGCGCCGCGCAGTTGGCCCTACATCGCGGCATCGATAGCGATTCATATCGTCTATTTCGCCTTGATCGGCGCGGCGTATCGCAGTGGCGACATGGGCCACGCTTACCCGTTGATGCGCGGAACGCCTCCGCTCGTCATTGCGTTGCTCAGCGGCCCGCTCATTGGCGAGCATCTCTCGGCCGGTGAGTGGAGCGGCATTTTGTTGATATGTGCTGGAGTGCTCGGACTATTGCTCGCGAATCCGGGAGGCCGCAGTACGATCGAGACGACTCGCCTCGCCCTTGCCAACGCGCTCGTGATCGCCGTCTATTCGCTCGTCGATGGGACGGGTGCACGACTGTCCGGGCATCCGGTTTCCTACACCATGTATATGTTCCTATTCACCGGACCATCGCTGCTCGCGTGGGCAATCGTGCGCCGCAAAGGCGACGTGCGAGCTTACATCGGCGCACGGTGGTACCTCGCATTGGCCGGTGGCGCTTGCACGCTGAGCGCTTATGTGCTCGTGCTGTGGGCGATGACGCGCGCGCCCATCGCAATGGTCGCCGCCTTGCGCGAGACGGCCATTCTCTTCGGCACGGCGATCTCGGCTTTCCTGTTGAAAGAGCGGCCCGGATATGGCCGACCTATTGCTTCCGTCGTTATCTTGCTCGGTGTAATTGCACTCAAATTGACGTGACTGCGAGGTTTGCTTACAAGGGATTCAGGAAATCCTGATCCCGGCCGACTATCAAAAACTTCCCTTTTTTGCCGATATTGCGGGTGAACCTCGTTCGCTGTTCAGTGCCTCTTGTCCCGCGTGCCTATCCTCGCCGAAAGCGGGACGCCGTGTGTCGAGCCTTCTACCCGATTTCGTTCCCAGCATGCGCATCTCCGCTCTCAAAGTCCGCACACGCCTATGGTTGGGCTTCGGCATCGTATTAATCGCGCTTTTCTTCATTACTGCGATCGGCTTGATGAGGCTTGGCACGATGGACGGCGAAATCACGAACGCAGTCGATTTCAATGCGCCCGAAGTGAATCTTATCGCCGATGCGCAGATATACCTCGATGATGCGAGGAGCGCAGTGCAAGATCTTATGCTTGCGGGCGACGCCGCGAGTGCGGCCGTCGATAAGCAACGATTGGACGACAGCATCACCAAGTATCAGGCGGCCGAAAAGAAGGTTGCGGAAAAGTTCAATGCGGACCCCGCCACCGACGAGAGTGAGCGCGGGTTCGTCCGGCAGCTTGCCGATGCGGAAGCGGCAGGACTCCCTCTCCTGCAAAAGGTTGCTGCACTGGGCCTCGCGCACGACCCGGCGACCGTTGCCGCGCTGACGAACGAACTCTCGCCTGCCATGCGCCGCTGGACTTCGTTGCTCAAGCAATTCCGTGACTATGAAGTCAAAGCACTTTCGGAGAGTGGGGCGGAGGCGCATCGTGCATATCGCGCCGGCCGAAACATTCTGTTGAGTCTGTCGGCGCTTGCTGTGGCGCTGTCGATCGCCATGTCGATCGCGATCGCCGGGAGCATTTGCAAACAGCTCGGCGGTGAGCCCGATTATGCGGCGGGCGTCGTCGCGCAAATCGCGCAGGGCGATTTGTCGGTATCTATCGCCTCCGAGGGACGAGATGAACGCAGCCTGCTGCACTCGATGCAGCTGATGCGCGAGAAGCTTCAGGCCGCCGTTAGCCGGATCCGTCTGGGCACGGACAGCATTGCGACAGCTTCGAATCAGATCGCGAGCGGGAACGCCGATCTTTCGGCGAGAACGGAAGAGCAGGCCGCCTCCCTCGAAGAAACGGCGTCGAGCATGGTGCAATTGACAGAGACCGTGAGGCAGAACGCCGACAATGCGCGCCAGGCGAACGGGCTCGCGGTTCGCGCCACCGACATGGCCGGCGCTGGCAATGAATCGATGCAGGCAATGCTCGGGACCATCGAGCGGATAAGCGGCAGTTCCAGCAAGATTTCCGATATTACCGGCGTCATCGAAGGTATAGCGTTCCAGACGAATATTCTTGCGCTAAACGCGGCCGTCGAGGCCGCGCGAGCCGGCGAGCAGGGCCGGGGCTTCGCCGTCGTGGCGGGCGAGGTCCGCAGTCTCGCGCAGCGCTCGGCCGCTGCAGCCAAGGAAATCAAGGAGCTGATCAATTCCTCGGTATCGACGATCGAGGAAGGCGCTAAGCAAGCCACCGAGGTCGGCGACGCGATTGGGCAGGTCAAGCAAGCCATTCAGCAGGTCGCGGATATCGTCGGCGAAATCGCCGCGGCCTCCGAGGAACAAAGCCGCGGCATCGAGCAGGTGAATCGCGCCGTCAATCAGATGGACGAAGTCACGCAGCAGAATGCGGCGTTGGTCGAGCAGGCCGCCGCGGCGGCGCAGTCGCTTTCGGAGCAGGCGGCAGGCTTGAGAGACGCTGTCGCCGTGTTCAAGGTCGCCGATTCCGCTATCGCGCGGGTTTGAGTGCCGCGTAGGCGCCCGGCGTGCGCTTGACGATGGTCAACGGACGAGGGGCGGCGTCTTGGTCAAAAGTGCTGCGCGGCTGATGTCGTCCTCAGACGCTTGCGTGCTCCATCCGCCGCCAAGCGCGCGGTAAAGCGTGACGGCCGCGAGCGCATGGGCTCGTTTCACCGCGTTCAGCGATTGAGCGTCGGCGAGATTGGCTTGTTGGGCGGTCAGCACGTCGAGGAAATTCGCCGCGCCGCCGCGGTAGAGGCGATCCGAAAGTTGCAGCGCGTGATCGGAGGCTTGGAGGGCGTCGGCCAAGCGTGCGGCCTCGGCATCGTCGCTGACCAGATCGTTGCGCGCATCTTCGATTTGCCTCAACGCTTCGAGCATCGTCTGGTGCAGTGCCAGCTCGGATTCCCGCATGCGGCTTTCATTCGCGTCGATACCGGCCTGGATTCGGCCCGCGTCGAAGATCGGGCTCGCCGCGTTGAGCGCGGCGCTGAAAAGATTGTCCGTCAATGTTGGGAGACCCAGGTACGACGAAGCCAGCAGTCCGTCCGTCAGCCTCAGGTTGAAGTGCGGATAACGCGCGGCATGCGCCTCGCCGACTTCAGCCGCGCGCTGTTCGATCGTCGCGTAGGCCTCGAGGACGTCGGGCCGGCGCAATAACGCCTGGGAGGGCAGCGTCCCGGGCAGTTGCTGTGCGGGGACGGGAATCGGCGTCGGACTCTCGAGCAGCGCGTCGACGCTTTCGGGAGGGCGTCCCGCCAGCACCGCAATCAAATGCAGTTGCTGCGCGACGCGGGCCTGTGCGCGCGGAATCTGCGCCCGGATGTCTTCGAGTTGACCGCGAGCACGCTCGACGTCGAGCCGCGTCGAGAGCCCGTATCGAAGGCGCTCCTCGGTCAATGCGAGCTCGCGGCCTCGGCTGCTCTGCTGATCCGACAAGATTTGCAGCTCGTTTTGTTGCCAGCGCAGATCAATGTAGGCAGCGGCCGTATCGGCTGCGAGCGCGAGACGCAGTGCATCGAGCGCTTGCCGGCTGCCGCTCACGCGAGCTTGGGCAGCGAGCACGGCGAGGCGCTGGCCGCCAAACACATCGGGTTCCCACGTCAACGCGAGACCGGCGCCGGCTTCTTTAACGTAGCCGAGCGGCGGCGGTGTGTTCTGCCTGACGTACGCTGCTTGCGCAGTGGCGTCGAGCTCGGGCTTGCGCGCGGCATCGACTTGCCGCTCGAGCGCCTCAGCCTGCCGGACGCGCTCGCCGGCCGCCTGCAGATCGAGATTGCCATGCAGCGTCGAGGCTACGAGGTCGTGCATGACAGGATCGCCGAACTGCTGCCACCAGACGTCTGCATCAATGCTGTCAGTTGGCGCCGGCTCGCGCCACGCGTCGGGCGCGACTTTGGCGACCTTCGTGACGAGATCGGCATGCTGAGCGGGCGGGACCGCGCAGCCGGCGATGCCGAGTGCGGCGAGGCAGGTAATCGTGGCGGCGAGGATCGACTTCATAGTTTCCGGACCTGACATGGGTATGACTCAGTGCGCATCGGGAGGGGGCGCGGTATTGCCGAACGGCTTCGCGAAAGCGGCCGCGACGAGCGCGACGATGAAGCACAAGGCAAGCGCGAGAAACGTATCGGAGAACGTCAGCGTCAGCGCCTGGCGCATCAGCGTTTCGTGCAGCAGGGCAAGACCGGCCTTCGATGCGTCGATCGTCTGCCCCGTGGCGCCGAGCACGTCTGTCGCGCGTTGCATCAGTCCTTCGACGACGGGCCTGCCGATGCTTGCGTGCTCCGCAAGGCGTTCGTAGTGCAGGTTCAGCCGGTCATTGAGCATCGTGTTCGCAACGGCGATGCCGATGGCGCCGCCGAGATTGCGCATCAGATTGAAAAGCCCGCTTGCGGAACGAAGCCGCGGTGGCGGCAGTGAGCCGAGCGCCATCGTCACGATCGGCGGAATGCAAAACTGCTGACCGATCCCGCGCAACGCTTGCGGCAGCAGTAGTTGCTGCCAGCCCCAGTCGCTCGTGAGCGGGACGTAGAGATAGCATCCCACGCCGAAGCAGACGAGTCCGAAGACGAGGAGCATGCGCATATCGACGATGCGCGCAAGCAGCGAATAGACGACGAGGCCGAGTATCTGAAAGCAGCCTACCGACAGCAGCGCCAAGCCGATCTGCAGCGAATCGAAGCCGCGTACGCGTCCGAGAAAGACAGGCGTCAGAAAGACAGTGCAAAAGATGCCGGTGCCGGTGACGAACGAAAGGAGGCTCCCAATGCCGAAATTGCGTAAGGCAAGCGCGCGCAAATCGACGATCGGTTCCTTGGCCGTGAGCGCACGGACGATGAAAAGGAAACCGCAGATTGCGGCGATCCATACGCACGCCACGATGAGGTCGTCGCCGAGCCAGTTCTTTCGCGGCCCTTCTTCGAGCACATATTCGAGGCAGCCGAGAAAGCCCGACATCAATGCGATGCCCCAGTAGTCGCCTCGTTTCGCGAGCGTGAGGTCGGGGCGGTCGAAGTCGACGAAGCGCGGCACGAAGAGCGTGACCGCGATGCCGGGCGCGAGATTCAGGTAGAAGAGCCAGTGCCATGACCACTGCGACGTAATCCAGCCGCCGATCACCGGACCGATCGTCGGCGCGAGCGTGGCCAGCGCACCGATCGTCGTCGACGCGATCAGTCGCTGGCGTGGTGGAAACAGCACGAACGCGGTCGTGAACACCGTCGGAATCATCGCTGCGCCGAGTGCGCCTTGCAGCGCGCGGAATGCGATCATCGATTCGATGTTCCAGGCGAGTCCGCACAGGATGCTCGTCACCGTGAAGCCGAACGAAGAAAAAGTGAAGACCCAACGTGTCGAAAAAACGCGCGTGAGCCATCCGGTCATCGGAATGACGATGATCTCGGCAATCAGGTAGGACGTCTGCACCCACGAGAGTTCGTCCTGGCTCGCGGACAATCCCCCGCCGATGTCGCGCAGCGATGAGGCGACGATCTGGATGTCGAGGGTCGCCATGAAAAAGCCGACACACATCAGCGCGAATGCCAGGACCTTCGTGCGCGCAGGCAAATCGGCGGGGTTCAGCGGGGCGGCGGTGGCCGGCGCCAGCGTGACGGTGCTCATGAGCAGGCTCTTCTCTAACGTGACTCGATCAGGACTACGAAGCAGCCTTCGCGTGAGAGGCGCCGACATGGACTTCGACGTTCGCCGAGAGGCCCGGACGCAACGTCCCTTGCATCGGCGGCGGAACGGTAAGGCGGATGCGTACGGGCACGCGCTGAACGATCTTGGTGAAATTGCCGGTCGCGTTCTCGGCCGGCAACACGCTGAACGTCGCGCCCGTCGCCGGCGCGAGGCTTTCGACGACGCCGTGCAGCGTTCCGCTCGATGCATCGAGTGTCACGTCGGCCGCATCGCCAGCCCGCATCTTCTTGAGTTGATCCTCCTTGAAATTGGCATCGACCCAGAGCCCGCTCGCCGGCACGACGGTCAATAGCGCCGTGCCGGCGCCGGCCAGCATGCCGACGCGCGCGGTGCGGTTGCCGATGTAACCGTCGACGGGCGAGCGGATCGTCGTGTATTCGACGTTGAGCGCGGCGACGCGACGAGCCGCCTCCGACGTTTCGACGCGCGATCGTGCCGCCGCGATTTGAGCGTCGAGCACTTGCATTTCGCGCTGTGCTGCAACGAGCGCCGCCGCGCCGCTCGCAACGGCGGCGCGCGCTTTGCGCTCGTCCGCATCGGCGCGCTCGGCCGCCTGGCCGGATACGGCGTCGTCCTTGACGAGTGCGCGGTAGCGCATCCGATCCTGCACGCTGCGCGTGAGCTCCGCTTGCGCGGCCTGCACATCGGCGGCGCGCTGATCGATCGTCGCGACTTGCAGCGATTTCTTCGCCTGCCACTGAACGAGCTCGGCGCGTGCGCTGTCGATGTCGGCATCGGCTTGCGCCAGGCGTGCTTCATAATCGCGCGCATCGAGCCGGATCAACACCTCGTTCTGGTGCACGTATTGGTTGTCCTGTACGAGCACTTCGGCAATAAAGCCGCTGACTCTCGGCGCCATCACCGTGACATCGCCGCCAACGTAGGCATCGTCCGTCGACTCGATCAGGCGGCCGACGAAGTACCAGCGCAGGGCCGCGCCGGCCAGCGCGATCAGGACCACGAGGATGGCAATGCGCATCCACGGAATGGGGCGCGTGCCAGGCCTCGCCAGGCCGGTGCCGCCGGCGGGAGCAGTGGAGGGAGATGTCGACGACATGGGCTTATCTGTGCATATGCACTTTAAAGGTTAAAAAAACGTGCGGAACCGCCGCTCGCAGGGTGACTCATTTCCCGGTCAGCGCGAACAGTTCGCTGCGCAGCGCTTTTGCTCGCGCCCGGCCGAACTTTGTCTCGAGCTCTTCCTGGGCGGCATGCCAGCCGCGCTTCGCGTGTTCGAGGGTGCGCTGCCCGGCCTTCGTCAGACTGAATGCATGCGTGCGCGCATCGTGCTCGGACGGCTCGGCCTGGATCAACCCGTCGCGCTGCAGCGGCTTCAGTGCGCGCAGCAGCGTCGTTCGCTCCATCATCATCGCCTCCGCGAGCTCGAGCATCGTTTGATGCGGACGCCGCGCCAGCTTTGCCAGAATCGAGAACTGCGCGGCCGTCACGCCCGCCTCGCTCAAGTGACGCTCGTACAGTTGAGTCACATAGCGCGCGGCCCGCCTGATCGCGAGCAAGTTGCATTCGTCGTAGGAAGTCGGACCTGTCATGATGCGAATCATACCTGTGCATATGCACGTGACAAATCGCGATTCTAGCGGAACTGTTGCTCGGACGCTTGCACAATCGGCAGATCGATGGACCGAGCGGCGCCCGGCCGCCCGGCGTTGCCCGATTACGGCGCGGGATTCGGCTGCGCTTCGTGCAGGGCATCGATATCGGCCAGTGCCTCGGCTGGCAGCTTCACATCGATGCTTGCGATGTTTTCGCGCAATTGGTCGAGCGAAGTCGCGCCGATCAGCGTGCTCGTCGTGAACGGCCGCGTGTTGACGAAGGCGAGTGCGAACTGCGCCGGCGAGAGGCCATATCGTTTCGCCAATGCAACATAAGCGCTCGTCGACTTGACCGCTTGCGGCTTGCTGTAACGCTGAAAACGCTCGAACAACGTGATTCGCGCGCCGGCCGGACGCGCGCCGCCTTCATATTTCCCCGACAGCCAGCCGAACGCGAGCGGCGAGTAGGCGAGCAGGCCGATTTTTTCCCGATGGCTGAATTCGGACAGCCCTGTCTCGAACGTGCGATTGAGGAGGCTGTAAGGATTCTGGATGCTGACGATGCGCGGCAGACCGAGGCGCTCGGCCGCCCGCAGGAATTGAGCCACGCCCCATGGTGTTTCGTTGGATACGCCGACATGGCGAACCTTGCCCGACTTCACGAACTCGGCCAACACCGAAAGCGTTTCCTCGATCGGCACGGTGTAAGCGTCGTCGATCCACGGATAGGTGGAGCGCCCGAACGTCATCGTGCTGCGATCCGGCCAATGCAATTGATAGAGGTCGATGTAGTCCGTCCGCAGACGCTCGAGGCTGCCGTGCAGCGCCTCCGTGAGGTTCTTGCGGTCGAACTGATTCGTGGCGCCACGGATATGCCGGGGGTTGTGCGGCTGGCGTGCGGGCCCCGCGATCTTCGTGGCGAGCACGATCTTTCCGCGGGCGTCTCGATTGCGCGCGAGCCACGATCCTATGCAGCGCTCCGTTGACCCTTGGGTCTCGGGTCGCGGCGGGACCGGGTACATTTCGGCGGCATCGATGAGATTGACGCCACGATCGAGCGCATAGTCGATCTGCGCGTGCGCTTCGCGCTCGCTGTTCTGCTCGCCCCACGTCATCGTGCCGAGGCCGATCGCGCTCACGCGCACGTCCGAATCGCCGAGTCTGCGATATTCCATGCTTCGTCCACCGGTTGCAAAAATGGAACGCTATCACGAGGGGCGGCAACCTGCAGCGAACTGTGAATAGAGATGTACCGACAGCCCGCGGAGCTCAAACGTCGTATTTCTCGGCGAACCCTTGCGCGCCGAGCGTGCGGAAATCGCTCAACGCGGCGTCGATGCGCTCGTGCGGCCAGTCCCACCAGGCGATGCGCTGAAGGCGTTCGGCCGTCTTCGCATCGACGCGCAATCGCAGCACGCGCGCCGGCACCCCGACGACGATCGCGAAGGGCGGGACGTCCTTCGTCACGACGGCACCCGAGCCGACCGCCGCGCCGTGGCCGATCGTCACGCCCGGCATGACGATCGCGCCATGGCCCAGCCAGACATCGTGACCGATGGCGACGCGGTCTTGCGCGCGCCACTCGAAGATCTCTTCGTCGTCTGCGAGCGAGAGCCCGTATGAGCGCGAACGGTAAGTGAAATGGTGAAGCGTTGCGCGCCAGGTCGGATGATTGGGCGGATTGATGCGCGCGCAAGTGGCGATGTTGACGAACTTGCCGATACGCGCGTGAGCGATCTGATTGTCGCCCATCGCGTAGCTGTAATCGCCGAACGCGGAGTTGGCGATCTGACTGCGCGGTCCGAAGTAGGTATAGCGCCCGAAATCGCTGTTACGGACCACGGCCGTCGGATGGATGTCGGGCGTTTCGGACAACACGCGGCCGAGCGTCCAGGGGTCGACGCCGCCGAGCTTATCGATGTGCATGGAGCAAATTTTTTCGACGCGCAAGCAAAAGCTGTGTCCCACCCTCAGGCCACGAGGCTGCGCAAATAGGCCGAGATCCGCTCGGCGCAGGTGACGAGCACGAAAGTGACGATCAGCAAAAACGCGACCGTCTGGTATTGGAAGAGATTCATCGCGGTCAGCAGCATAAAGCCGATCCCGCCGGCGCCGACGAAGCCGAGCACGAGCGACGAGCGCAGGTTCTCGTCGAAGCGGTAGAGCGCGATGCCCAATAGAGACGGCAATACGCCGGGGACGACGGCATGCGTGAACACTTGCAGACGTCCGGCGCCGGTCAGCGTCAATGCTTCGACAGGGCCCATGTCCATGTCCTCGATCACTTCGGCGAAAAGACGGCCGAGCATGCCGACCGAGTGGACCGCGAGCGCCAAGGCGCCCGGAAACGGCCCGAGTCCAACCGCGGTGACGAAAAGCAGCGCCCATACGAGATCGGGAACGGACCGCGTAATGCCGATCACGGCGCGTGCTCCGTAATAGAACGGTTTTCCAGGCGTCACGTTTCTTGCGGCGAGGATCGACAGCGGAAAGGCAAGCAAAACGCCGATCACGGTTCCAAAAATCGCCAGATCGATCGTTTCCAGGACAGGCATCAACGTCGGTCCGAACTGGTCGAACGCGGGCGGCAGGGAGCGGGAGATGATGTCGGCCATCCCGCGCGCCCCGGTAATCAGATCCTGCGGGCGGGCCTGCACGACGATCCATGCTTGCACGAAGAGCGCGGCCGCGACGATCATCGCACCGAACGAGGCGACGTTGCGGGCCATCGACGGGCCGCCCGCTATCCGGCCTTTGTAAGGAGTGCTCATCGTCACGCATCCGCCACGTACAGATCGGCGATCTCGCGAGCCGATACGGTCGACGCGGGGCGATCGAATACCGTGCGCCCGCGGCGCAAGCCGAGAAGACGATCCGCATAACGCGTCGCCAGCTCGGGCTGATGAAGCACGCAGACGACGGCAAGGCCGTCCTCGGTCGCGAGCCGGCGCAACAGACGCATCACCTCGTCGGCGGCCTCCGGGTCGAGACTGGCAACGGGCTCGTCGGCGAGCAGCACCTGAGGAATTTGCGCGAGCGCGCGCGCCACGGCCACGCGCTGCGCTTGTCCGCCGGAGAGTGTTCCCGCGCGCTGATCCGCCAGGTCAACCAGGCCGACTTCCGCGAGGTAGCCGAGCGCCGGTTCGACTTCGTCGCGCGGCACGCGGCCGAGCACCGTGGCGAGCGTGCGATGGCGGCCGAGCGCCCCACAGCAAACATTGGCGAGCACGCTGCGACGGCGCACCAAATTGGCGTGCTGCGAAATCAGGGCGAGCGGCATCCGTGCCTCGCGCAGTGCCTTGCCCGATAGTGACGCCAGGTCACGGCCCGCCACCTCGACGGTGCCGGTAGTCGGCCGATTCAACCCGACCACGCATTTCATGAACGTCGACTTGCCGCTGCCGTTGCTGCCGAGCACGACGACCATTTCGCCGGCTTCGACCGACAGGTTCATGTCCTGAAGGGCGGTGTGGCCGTTCTCGTACCGCATCGTCAGATTACGCACGGCAAGCTTCACGCCGGACGCGAGCGCGGCGCCGCGCGCCGCCTCGCGAGCCGCGGCGTGAGCCTGCCGGGCTCCCGCCGACTCGAGCGCCGCGGCGCCCGATGTTCCGAAGATCGTGTTCACAGTTTTGCCAGGTCGACGTGCAAGGTCTTCACCAGATCGCGAATCTGGTTGTAGGCGGCATCCGATTGCGCCGTGGTCTTCAGCGCCGGGTTTTCATTCGCCGCGAGGAACTTCTGATCGGCCTCGGGCAGCTCGTGGAGGTCGAGCGAGCTCAGGACCTTCGCCAGACGCGCTTTGAACTCGGCCGGCAGATTGCCGCGCACGGCGAGCGGGTCGAGCGGAATCGGCTCCGATTGCCAGAGCGTGACATAGGCGTTCGGATCGAACTCGTTATGCAGCTTCGCGCTCGCGATTTCCTCGCTGTTCAGCTCGCCCGCTTGCACCTTGTGGTTGCGCAGCGCTTCAAACGACGCGGTGTGGCTGCCCGCGTAGATCGCCTTCACGCCCTTGTCCGGATCGATGCCGCTCTTGCTCAGGCCGTAAGCCGGAAACAGGTGACCGGACGTCGAGCTCGGGTCCGAGTAGGCGAACGACTGGCCCTTGACGTCGGCGATCGCCTTGACGCCCGATCCAGGCCACGTGACGATGGACGCGGTATAGGTAGCCGGTTTGCCGTCCTCGCCCGCGAACGTTGCCACGGCTTCCGCATGAGCGACTTGATGAGCGAGCACATAGCCGAGCGGCCCGAATTCGCCGATCTCGAGCTTGTCGTTGCGCATCGCTTCGATTTCGGCGTTGTAGTTCGTGGCGACATAAAGCTCGACCTTGCAGCCAATCTTCTTGCCGATCATCTCCGCCAGATCCTTGTAGACCGGCAGCAATCGCTGCGACGATTCGTACGGCTCGACCCCGAAACGGACCACGCCGTCGTTCGGGCAGGTTCCTTCGGCATGGGCCGCCCCGGCGGCGAAGCCTGCGACGAGCGCGGCGGCAGCGAAAATCCTGGATACCTTCATATGTTCCCTTTCCCCGAGTGGTTGCGCATCGATGGGACGCGGACCGTGCGCGAATGCGCCGTGCCACGTTCAGGGCATTGTGGGACGCGTAGATGATGAATTTATGAACGTGGCGCACGCAGCGCCGAAAGCGCGCCGCAGGGCCGGATGTGCGGACGTCTAGATGTATCGATGTCCGGATAGAAGGCAGAGAGGTGAAGCGTTGAGTGTCCCGCCGTCATTCGGCGGCGAGCACCTCCAGCAGTGCGCGACCGGCTTCTTCGATCTCGCCCGAGTTGTCGATCGTCGCGAGCGCGACCTGCGCAGGAACGGCGAGCGGCACGCGGCGAGCGAGCCGCGCGTGGACTTCGTCGAGCGTCTCGCGTCCGCGCGAAGCGAGGCGGGCGGCGAGGACTTCGGGGCGGGCATCGATATGCACCGCGGCGAGCGTGGGATATCGCGCGACCGCCTGCTGCAGGTATTCGCGCGAGCCGTTGACGACGACCGTAAAGCCGCGGTCCATCCATTCCTCGATCTCTATGCCGATCCCATAGCGCAGCCCGTGGCTCGACCATTGCAGCACGAACAGCCCCAGCTCGGCGCGGATACCGAACTCTTCGTGGCTCAGGTAGATATGGTTTTCGCCGCCGGCGCCGGCTTCGCGCGTGATATACCGGTGCGCAAAAATCACGCGTGAGCCGCTCAGGCGATCGCGTGCGTAGCCGAGCAGCGTATCTTTGCCGGCGCCCGACGGTCCCATGACATAGACGAGCCGTCCCTTCGTCGGCACCTGTGGCGGTAGGTTCATAGCGAGTCTCCGAACGGCAGTCTGGCGGCGAGTGTAAAGGGTTCGCCGGGCCGGGGCTCGATGAAGAGCGCCGCGCCGTCGACGGGCAGCGGGCCGAGTTCAGGCAACTGCGCGCGCCACCAGTCGATCAGAATCTGGCGATGGCCCGAATCGATGGAATCGCTGAGCGTCATATGAAAGCGAAACTCGTCGAACACGTACGGGTAACCCCAACGATCGAGCAGCTCGCGCTGGCGCTCGGTCAGATTCGAATCGAGCCTGCGCTCGCGTTCCGCTTCGCTCGGCATCTCGCGCAACGGGGCGAACTCGCGAACGGCATCGGCCGCGAGCGCGCCGATCGCCGTGGCGCCGTCGGCCGTCGCCGGTCGAATCGCAACGAACCGTTCGAGAGCAGCCGCTTCGACGGCGAGATCGAACCGGCGCTGGCGTCGAGCCCATGCGAGCGCCCGCTCCAGGATGTCATCGAAGCGCACACCGGCAGCGGCGCGCGCCGGCGCGACCAAGGTGCCGTGCCATCCGTAGCGCCGCGGCGAGTGCGATAGTGCCGGGACATCCAACCCACGCGCCGCGAGTGCCGCGATCAGCGGTGGCGCGAGCGTCTCCGCCGATTCGGGATCGCGCGAGAGCCAGCGGCACCCGGCGCTCCACCACGACGATCCGCGCGCGGGCGCGTAATAGATCGCGAACCGGCTCTCGGCCAGCCACTCGATCGGTTCGTTGTACTGACCGTCCCGTTGCATGAGTCCCCCAGCTCAGACATCCTGTTCCACATAAAGCTGCACCCGATCCGCGGCGAAATGCGTGATGCCGTATTTGATCGGTACGCCGTCCGCGTCCACATCGACGTTCTCGACCCAGAGCACGGGCTGCTGACGGTTGATGTTGAGTCGGCGCGCGACTTCGGCATCGGGCAGCATGCTGCCGATGCGGCTCCAGCGCCGCGAGTAGTCGACGATGCCAAACTCGGCGAGCGCGACCGAGAACCCGCCGTCCGCTCGTTCGAGCGCCTCCGGGAAGCCGGCGAAGCGTGCAGCGGGATACCACGCGTGCGCGTAGGTGAGCGGTACGCCATCCGCCGCGTGAAGCGACTCGATTCGATAGACGAGCGTGCCGGTGCGCAGGCCCAGCGCCTTCGCGACTTTCGGTTCGGCCTTCACGGACGCCGCCGACAATACGATGCCGCGCGCCGAGTGCCCCTGTTCGCGCAAGTTTTCGGTAAACCGCGTGCGGCGCCCGATCGTATAGTCGATCGCCCCCGGTTGAACGAATGTGCCTCTGCCTTGTTCCACACTGACGAGGCCCTGCGCGGCGAGTCCGAGCATGGCGCGGCGCACCGTGTGCCGGTTCACGCCGAAACGCTTCGCCAATTCGCTCTCGCTCGGCAGGCGTCCGTTCTCGCCGAATCCGCTCGAGGCGATCTCCGCGGCGAGCACTTGTTCGATCTGTCGCCATACCGCCACGCCCGCCCCGCGCTCGACGGCACTCGCGGGAATCGGCGATGTGCTGATTTCCGTGGCCCGGCCGCTGTTACCGCGTTTCATCATCATGTCATTCCGATCGGTCAAATTCGTCGTTCAGCGAGCATTGTATGGGCCCCCACGTGATCGGGGCGTGAAAGGCAAAGCAAATCGTTGCGGAAACACAATGCCGCACGCTGCCGACGACGATATGCTAGCATGTCGAGCATCGATCTAATCGTCTAGACGACTAGATGAAATTGCTGCGGAGGCAACAACGAGAGTCGAGGCGACCCGGCATAAAGACGGCAGGGGCCGGTCCGAGTTCGTATTCGCGTACCAAAATGCATTCGCGACAGATCCAGGAACCGCATACATGAACGATTCATCCCCCGATATCGAGCTCGAGCGGCGGCGCTGGCTCGCGCAGCTCGCGCGGGCGCCGCGTGCGACGCTCGAGTGCGCGCTCGAGGCCGTCTGCGACGGCATGCCGTTGCCAGCCTTCGACTGGCTGCGCGCGCCGCAGACCGGGCTCGCGATGGTGCGCGGGCGCATCGGCGGCACCGGCGATCCGTTCAACGTCGGCGAGACGACGGTCACGCGTGCCGTGCTTCGTCTGAAGTCGCGCGACGGCGTCGGCCTCGTCGGCGTGGCTTATCAACTGGGGCGCGACAAGCGGCGCGCTGAACTCGCGGCGCTCGCCGACGCGATGCTGCAGTCGCCGCGCTGGCGCGACGCAGTGCGCGATCGATTGTTGGCGCCGCTCGCGCGAACGCTCGATGAAGCGCGGCGCGAGCGCACCGAGAGCACTGCCTCGACGCGCGTGGATTTCTATACGATGGTCCGAGGCGAATGATGATCGACAACGACAAGCTTTCTTCGCTCGATGCGCTCGTGCGCGGCTTTGCCGATCCGGTTCACGATGCCCAAGCCTGCTTTCGCGTGCTGCTCGATGCACTGGCGCGGCCCGGTACGGCGTACTCGATCGACGTTGCTCTCGACGACGACGCGCAGCGTCAGTGGCCCGCGGCGGCGTTCGCGGCCCTCCTGACGCTCGTGGATTTCTCCACGCCCGTCTGGCTTCAGCGGCGCGACGAATCGCTCGCGCAGGCGATCCGCTTTCATACGGGTGCGCCGCTCGCCGATGCGCCGGAAGCGGCCGCCTTCGCGTATATCGCCGATGCGGCGAGCCTGCCCGCGCCCGATGCGTTTTCGCTCGGCACACCCGAGGAGCCGCAGGGCTCGGCCACGTTGCTGATCCGAGTCGACGCGCTCGAAGGAGGGCGGCCGCTGACGCTGTCGGGCCCGGGCATTCGATCGAGCGTTCGCGCCGCGCCGCTCGGCATCGCCGATACGTTCTGGCATGCGCGGGCAGCGCTTGCCACGCAGGCGCCCTGCGGCGTCGATTGTTACCTCTTTTGCGGGCGATCCGTGATCGGCATCCCGCGGACGACTCGAGTGGAGCTCAACTGATGTACGTCGCAGTCAAAGGAGGCGAGCGCGCGATCGAGGCATCGTGGCGCTTGCTCGAAGCAGCAAGGCGCGGCGATCGCGCGCAACCCGAGCTGACGATCGCACAGATCCGCCAGCAGATGCGCCTCGCCGTCGCACGCGTGATGACCGAAGGCTCGGTCTACGACGAAGACCTCGCGGCGTTGGCCATCAAGCAGGCGGCGGGGGATCTCGTCGAAGCCATCTTCTTGCTGCGCGCCTACCGCACGACGCTGCCGCGCTTCGGCTACACACGCCCGATCGACACCGAGCGGATGGACGTGCAGCGGCGTATTTCCGCCACGTTCAAGGACGTTCCAGGCGGACAATTGCTGGGGCCAACCTACGACTACACGCAGCGGCTGCTCGACTTTTCGCTGCTCGCCGATCGGGATCATGAAGGCGTCGGCGCCGAACACTCGGTGCCGCCTTCCGCCGGACTTAACGCCGGGTCCGCGCAATCCGGTCCCGAGGCCGCTGAACCGACGCCGATACCGCGTGTCGTGACGCTGCTCGACGCCGAGGGTCTGATCGAACAGGAGCGTCCCTCGGAGAATTCTGCGGAGCCCGTCGACCTGGCGCTCGAGCCTCTTTTAATGCCGGCGGAGCGCGCCGTGCGGCTGCAAAATCTCGCGCGCGCCGACGAGGGCTTCCTTCTTTCGACGGCGTACTCGACGCAGCGCGGCTATGCGCGCAACCATCCGTTCGCGGGTGAAATCCGGTTTGGCAAGGTGGCCGTCGAGATGGAGATCCCCGAACTCGGTTTTGCCGTCGAACTCGGCGAGATCGACGTCACGGAATGTCAGATGATCAACCAGTTCGCGGGCAGCAAGAAGACGCCGCCAAGCTTCACGCAGGGATACGGCCTGGCGTTCGGCCATTCGGAGCGAAAGGCGATGGCCATGTCGCTCATCGATCGGGCACTGCGCGCGCAAGAGCTTGGTGAAGCGGTGACCGCGCCGGCGCAAGACCCCGAGTTCATGCTTTATCACAGCGACAACGTGGAGGCTTCGGGGTTCGTGCAGCACCTGAAGCTGCCGCATTACGTCGATTTCCAATCGGAGCTCGAATTGATCCGACGCCTGCGTGCCGCCCACCCGGCGGCGCGCGCGGCCGAGCCAGAGGAGGACGAAGCATGAATGCGCGGCATAGGCAGCAATCGCCCGAATCGAGACAACCGAATGAATCGACTTCGACGGGCGCGGCCGTCGAGGGCTACAACTTCGCTTATCTCGACGAGCAGACGAAGCGCATGATTCGCCGCGCGTTGCTGAAGGCTGTCGCGATACCCGGGCACCAGATACCGTTCGGTTCACGAGAGATGCCGCTGCCGTACGGTTGGGGCACGGGGGGCATTCAGGTGACGGCCGCGATCATCGGCCGCGACGATACGCTGAAAGTCATCGATCAGGGGTCGGACGACACGACCAACGCCGTCAACATCCGGCGCTTCTTCGCGCGAACGGCCGGCGTGCGGACGACGACGCGCACGGTCGAAGCTTCCATCGTGCAGACGCGTCACCGGATTCCCGAGACGCCGCTGACGGAGAAACAAATCCTCGTCTATCAGGTGCCGATGCCGGAGCCGCTTTATCGCCTCGAGCCGAGGCTCGCGGAGAGCCGCAAGCTGCATGCGCTGTCCGAATATGGGCTCATGAACGTGAAGCTCTACGAGGATATCGTCCAGCACGGAAGCATTGCGACGACCTACGACTACCCCGTCATCGTCAACGGCCGCTATTTGACCGCGCCTTCGCCGATTCCGAAGTTCGACAATCCGAAGATGCATATGAACCCCGCGCTGCAGCTATTCGGTGCTGGGCGCGAGCGGCGCATCTATGCGATTCCTCCTTACACGAGCGTGCGCAGTCTCGACTTCGAAGACTACCCGTTCCAAGTGCAGCGGTGGGCACAAGCCTGCGCGATATGCGGCTCGCGCGAAAGCTTTCTGGATGAAATGATCGTCGACGACAAGGGCGCGCGGATGTTCGTTTGCTCGGACAGCGACTATTGCCGGCAGCAACTCGAAAAGCGCGAGGCCGGTGAGGCGCATGCGCAGCAGGCGCAAGAGCCCGATTGGAGGAACGTGCTTGCAAGTGAGACCGATGGAGGGCGAGCATGACACCGTTGCTGACTGCGCGCGGCTTGACGACGCGCTATGGCGAGCGGATCGGCTGTGAGGACGTGAGCTTCGATCTGTATCCGGGCGAAGTGCTTTGCGTCGTCGGCGAATCGGGTTCGGGTAAGTCGACGTTGCTCAACACCATCGCGCTGCGTGTCCGCGCCGCTTCAGGTAGCCTGCAATACACGACGTCGAACGGCGAAGCGCTCGACCTGCTGACGTTGTCGGAGCCGCGTCGGCGCCTCTTGATCCGCACCGAATGGGGTTTCGTCGAGCAGAACCCGCGCGACGGATTGCGGATGGCCGTATCGGCCGGCGCGAATATCGGCGAGCCGCTGATGGCGGTCGGCGCGCGCCATTTCGGCAAGATCCGCGAGACGACGACGAACTGGATGCGCCGTGTCGAGCTCGATGCCGAGCGCATGGACGAACTGCCCGGCTCCTTTTCGGGGGGCATGCAGCAGCGGCTTCAGATCGCGCGCAACCTCGTCACCGGTCCGCGGCTCGTGCTGATGGACGAGCCGACCGCGGGCCTCGATGTGTCGGTGCAGGCGCGCCTGCTCGATCTGCTGCGCACGCTCACCGCGCAGCTGAAGCTCGCATGCGTGATCGTGACGCATGACATCGGCGTCGCGCGCCTGCTCGCGCATCGCCTGATGGTGATGCAAGGCGGACGCGTTGTCGAGGCTGGCCTGACCGATCAAGTGCTCGACGATCCACAGCACCCCTATACGCAATTGCTCGTGTCGTCCGTGTTGCCGGCCTGAGCGCGATGCCGACCGCACTGTGAAACAACAGGAGTCCTCAATGAACGGCGAACCGATCGATACGAGCTTTGTCGACGACGAAAGACTGATGCTGCGCGCACGCGGCATTGCAAAGACGTTCGTGCTTCACACGCAGGGCGGGCAAGCCATTCCCGCCCTGCATGGCGTCGACCTAGACGTTTCGCGCGGGGAATGCGTGGCGCTCGTCGGTCCCTCGGGCGCGGGCAAGAGCACGCTGCTGCGCTGCCTCTATGGGAACTATCTGGCGAGTGCTGGATCGATCGAGCTGCGCGATGTCGCGAGCGAGCGCCGGTACGTTGCGCTGACGGGCGCGAATCCGCACGACGTCATGCGCATGCGGCGCGACGTGATCGGCTACGTCAGTCAGTTTCTGCGCGTGATTCCGCGCGTGACGACGCTCGATCTCGTTTCGGAGCCGCTCGTCGCGCGCGGGGTCGAAGCCGACGCAGCGCGGCGTCGCGCGGGCGATTGGCTCGCGCGCCTCAACATACCTGAGCGCCTCTGGCATTTGGCGCCGGCGACGTTCTCGGGAGGCGAGCAGCAGCGCGTGAACATCGCGCGTGGGCTGATTGCCGAGCAGCCGGTATTGTTGCTCGATGAACCGACCGCATCGCTCGACGAGGCCAATCGCAACGTCGTCGCCTCGATCATCATCGAGGCGCGCGAGCGGGGAGCGGCGATCGTCGGCATTTTTCACGATGAGCCGACGCGCGAGCGGGTGGCCACACGCCGGCTCGAGCTCGAGCCCGTGGCGATGGCCGCGGCCGTATGAGGGAGCTATCGGGCATGAACGAGCGTCCAGCGAAAACGAGTGCAGGCTGATTCCTGTCAGAGCGGATATGGAGCAACGGGATGTTGATCAAGAATGCGCGCATCGTCACGCGCAACGAAGAATTCATCGGTGTCGTGAGCGTGGAAAAAGGGCTCATCGCCGACGTCGCGCCCGGCACCACGAGCGCGCCCGAGGCCGAGGACTGGCACGGCGACTATCTGCTGCCCGGATTCGTCGAGCTGCATACCGACAATCTCGAGAAGCATTTGGCGCCCCGCCCGGGCGTGATGTGGAACGTCGAGGCGGCGTTCGTGATTCACGATGCGCAGGTGGCCGCAGCCGGCATCACGACGGTCTTCGACTCACTCGCGATCGGCTCTCGCGCCGACGCAGGTTTGCGCGGCAGCGAAATTCATCGCCACGCGGTATCCGCCATCGATCGCCTGGCCGAGCATGGTTTGCTGCGGGCCGATCACTATCTGCATCTGCGCTGTGAAGTGGGCACCGAGGATGTCGTCGATCTCTTCGACGAGTTCGCCGATCATCGGCTGCTGCAGTTCGCCTCGGTGATGGATCACACGCCCGGCCAGCGTCAGTGGCAAGACGCCGCGAAGTGGCGACAGTACCAGGAGCGCAACGGCAAGTGGAGCGACGAGAAGATGGAGGCTGCCCTGATCGAGTTGGGCGAGCTCCAGGCGCGCTATGCCGAAGCGCATCGACGCTGCATCGTCGATCGCTGCAAGTCGCTCGGGATAGCGGTGGCGAGCCACGACGATACGCTCGTCGAGCATGTCGAAGAAGCGGTGCGCGACGGTATTGCGATCTCCGAGTTTCCGACGACCCTGGCCGCCGCGCAGGCCGCTCGCCATCATGGCCTCGCCACGGTGATGGGGGCGCCCAATGTCGTGCGAGGCGGGTCGCACTCGGGGAACGTGTCGGCGCTCGAACTGGCAAAGCAAGGACTGCTCGATATTCTGTCTTCCGATTACGTGCCCTCGAGTCTAATGATGGCCGCCTTCCAGCTCGTGCGAGATGCAGGCTGGTCGTTGCCGCGCTCGATTGCGACTGTTTCTTCGGCGCCAGCGAAGGCGGTCGGGCTTGAGGACAGAGGCGCGATCGAAAAGGGGTTGCGCGCCGACATGGTGCGCGTGGGTCTGAGCGGTGCTTTGCCCGTGCCGCGCGCGACTTATGTCCTTGGTTCGCGAGTGGCGTGAGACTCGCGCAGCGCGAGCGTCCGATTGTTCGCACGATACGAGCAGTCCTTTCTTTGGGAACGGCTTTGATGTTCTCCCTCTCCCGATTCGTCTTCGTCAACCGTGAGTCCGTCACGGATCGTCGTCCGAGATTCGAACGCAACGCAGCCATCAGGGCATGAGTCGAAGCACAATCGCCGCGCATCGGCTCCGCAGTAGGCGATTTCGCCACGCTGCGGATCGCCGATGGGTGAGTTTGCGCATCTGCAAAAACTCGTTGCCTTGATAACTTTCTGCATCTACAATAAGTGCAAATGGAAGTCACGTTCGATATAGAGAAGGATAGGAAGAACAGAGCGAAGCACGGTATGTCGTTGGCGGATGCGGCGATGTTCGAGTGGGATACGCTTAGATACGAGGTCGATGCGCGACGTGACTACGGGGAGATTCGATGTCGCGGATACGCGTTCATCGAGGACCGACTCTACGCAATTGCGTTCACGTTTCGAGACGAGTCCATACGGGTGATCAGCCTGCGAAAAGCCAACAACCGGGAGATGGATGAATATGAACAAGCGTAAGCTCAAGCGAAATACGCCCGAAGAAGAAGCCGCGATCAATCGCGGCATTGCGGCGGACCCGGACAACCCGGAATGGACCGCGGAGGAGATGGCGCGAGCCCGCCCCTTCTCGGAACTCGTCGCGCAGCAAAAGCGCATGGGACGGCCCCCGAAGGAGAGCCCGAAGGAGCAGGTATCGGTCCGATACGATGCGGACATCATTGCGGCGTTCCGCGCAACCGGTGAAGGTTGGCAGACACGAATGAACGATGCTCTGCGTACGTACCTGGAGGAGCATCCGCTCAAGGCGGCGTAGCGCATGCGCCGATATCCGGAAGCTCGCGAATCGCCCGCGTCGAGGCGACTCGCGGGCTTTTTTTTGCGCCTGCCATTCAATGTCGACGAAGCGATCCGCCGACGAAAATCGGACTCTAAGGTAACTGTCCGGAACAACGGGTAAGCGGCGAGTTTCCCGTTGGCCGATACTGGCCCCGACACCAAGCGCTGCGCAAGCGCCGGATAGGGAAAACCCCAGTTACTCGGTCCAGGAGGATCCATGACCCAACTCGTCCACCCCGCCCAATCGCTGCTTTCGGAGTTCGACGGCTTTCGCATCGAATTCAGCGAAGCCAATTCACGCGCCGACATCGTCCTCGATCGTCCGCCGTTCAACGTCGTCTCGATGAAGCAACGTGACCAGTTGCGCATGGTCTTCGAAGCGCTCGACGACGATGCGCGCGTCCGCGTGATCGTCCTGCGCGGAACCGGCGAGCACTTTTCGAGCGGCGGCGATATCAAGGGCTTCCTCGAGGCATCGCCCGAGCGCGTATCGAAGCTCGCCTGGAATGTCGCGGCGCCCGCGCGTTGCTGCAAGCCGGTCATCGCGGCGAACCGAGGCTACTGTTTCGGCGTCGGTTTCGAGTTATCGCTTGCCTGCGATTTCCGAATCGCCACCGATACCACGCTCTATGCACTGCCGGAACAAAAGCTCGGACAAATCCCGGGCTCGGGCGGCTCGGCGCGCTTGCAGAAGATGATCGGCATCGGCCGCACGAAAGACATCGTCATGCGCTCGCGCCGGATCCCTGGCGCGCAGGCCTATGACTGGGGCATCGCGACGGAGTTCGTCGCCGATGCGGAACTCGAAAGCGCGACAGACGCCATGGTGCGCGAGCTGCTCGCCTTCTCGCCGCTTGCGCAGCGTACCGCGAAAAAGCTCCTGAACGATACGGAGGACGCCCCGCTCTCGATTGCGATCGAACTCGAAGGACACTGCTACAGCCGTCTGCGCAGCTCGCACGACTTCCGCGAAGGCGTCGAGGCATTCCATCAGAAGCGCAAGCCCCTCTTCAAGGGCGAGTGATCCGCGTCGAAAAAGGCGGCGCGGGAGGAGAGCCGGTAAACTACGATGACATAAGCGGATGCGCGAACGATGCACGTTTCGAGGAAGACGAGCGTTGCGATCGAGCGCGCCCGCGGCCGCTCACCTGGCGGCACCGGTCAGCGATGAGGCCAGCGAGTGTCGAGTGCCATCAAAATCTATCAAGGCAGGTTCGGACGCGTAGCGTTGCTCGATATGGATGCGCCGCTGGTTCAGCATGCGCATCACCATTGTCATCTGCTGATCAAGGCAGCCGGCCCCGACACATTTTTCTCCGTGCACGATGAGCTTCAGCCGTTGACGGACGATACGGCGGTACTCGTCAATCCCTGGGAGCCGCATGCCTATCGCCACTATGAAAACCCCGAGCAGCCGCATACCGTCATCCTCGCGATGTACATCGAGACGGACTGGCTGACGGAGATCCGGCACCCGCTCGGCGGCAGCGGCCATCCGCAGTTCTTCCCACAGCCTTGCGTGCGCATGTCCGCGCAGGCGCGCAAGCTCGCCGAAGAGCTCTCGCTCGAAATGTGGTGGTCCGACAGCATTGCATCGGAGCGCCTGGAAGGCTTGCTATTCGAGTTGATGATCTCGGTCATCGATCCGGCGAAGAACTGGCGCGAAATGTCGCGGCAGATGGAGCTCGCCCATCGCCGGCCTAGCGATCCACGCATCCGCAAGGCGATCGCCTGGCTGCGCGAAAACACGGGCGCTGACCCGGACATGAACCGGCTCGCCGAGCATTGCGGATTGTCGCGCGCTCATTTCTTCGCGCTGTTCCATCGCTGCACCGGCGTTACGCCGAACGTCTATCTCAACGTCTTGCGCATGGAGTCGGCCATTCGCGATCTGTCCGAGGGCACGAGCTCGCTCACGGACATTTCGTATGACATCGGCTTTTCCGCTCCCGCGCACTTCACGCGATTCTTCCGACAGCATCTCGGCATCACCCCAAGCGAGTACCGCAGGGTCGTCGAGCTTTACGATTCGCAACGCGGCCAAGTGCAAATCTAGGTTTGTGCGCAGGGTCCGCTCGGCCGAGGCTTGCGCCTCACCGCATGCCCTACGCCTCGCTTCATGCGGCGCCGCATCGCAAAGCATCAGACTCTAGGGTAATTCGCGCGACGGTCGGGTAAAGCGATTCGGCTTGTCTGCCTCTATCTTGACTATCAATAAGCGCCTCTGCGAGCCGATGCGGGTGTAACGCAATACGTCGCAGCGACTCCCGAGGCACGATCAGGGTAAAGACAGGAGACATGCGTGAGCGAAACCGATATCGGATTGACGGCCGAGCGTCGCGCCGAATCGATACGGACTGCTGACGAATCGGGTGCGAACGCCGAGGCGCGTCCGCATGTGGGCCGGCCGATGGAGCGAGTAGAAGACGCCGCCATCTTGACCGGCCGGGGCCGCTATGGCGACGACCTTGGCGTGAAGCCGGGCACGCTGTACGCTGCCGTGCTGCGATCGCCGCACGCCCATGCCGAGATCAAGCGCCTCGATGCGCGCGCCGCACTCGCCCGCCGTGGCGTACGGGCCGTGCTGACGAGCGACGACGTGAAAGCATGGTCGCAGCCTTTCGTCGTCGGTGTGAAAGCACCCATGGAACAATGGGCACTCGCGATCGATCGCGTCCGCTACTGCGGCGAGCCGGTCGCGGTCGTAATCGCCGAATCGCGCGCATTGGCCGAAGACGGGCTCGACGCCATCGAAATCGAATACGCTCCGCTGCCGCCCGTTACGTCGATCGAGGCGGCGATTGCGGACGATGCACCCGTGCTTCACGCGAAGGTCGGCTCGAACGTGGTCAGCGATCGGCATTTCCGCTACGGCGATCCTGAGCGCGCATTGGCGCAAGCCGCGCATCGCGTTTCCATCGAAGCGCATTATCCGCGCAACACCTGCACGCCGATCGAATGCGCCGTCGTGATCGCCGAACACCTGTCCGGCGATGAGGGATACGAGGTCACGTCGAATTTCATGGGGCCATTTTCGCTCCATGCGGTGATGTCGATGGCCCTCAAGGTCCCCGCCAATCGGTTGCGTCACAAGGCGCCGCGCGATTCGGGCGGCAGCTTCGGCGTGAAGCAGGCGGTCTTTCCCTATGTCGTGCTCATGTGCCTCGCCTCGCGCAAGGCGGGCGCGCCCGTCAAGTGGGTCGAGGACCGCCTGGAGCATTTGAGCGCGGCGACGTCGGCGACGGCGCGCTGGACGAGGCTCACCGCGGCCGTCGAAAGCGACGGGCGCATCACCGCGCTCGACTACGATCAAATCGAGGATTGCGGCGGCTATGTTCGCGCCCCGGAGCCGGCCACGTTCTATCGCATGCATGGGTGCCTCACCGGCGCGTACGCGATTCCGAATCTGTCGGTGCGCAATCGAGTCGCGCTGACGAACAAGACGCCGACGGGACTCGTGCGCGGATTCGGCGGCCCGCAAGTCTATTTCGCGCTCGAACGGCTGATCCAGCGAATCGCGGTCGAACTCCGTCTCGATGTGCTCGACGTCTATCGCCGCAATTTCATCGCGGCGGACGCGTTTCCCTATCGAGCCGTCGCGGGCGCGCTGATCGATTCGGGAAACTATCAGCAGGCCCTCGAGCGCGCGCTCGCCGATGGCGGATACGACGAGCTCGTCCGCCGCCGCGACGCCGCACGCAGCGAGGGGCACTTATACGGCATCGGATTTTCGGCGATCGTCGAGCCGTCGGTCTCGAACATGGGCTACATCTCCACCGTTCTGCCCGTCGAAGCACGTCGCAAAGCGGGGCCCAAGAGCGGGGCGATCGCGAGCGCGACGGTGAACGTCGATCTGCTCGGCGGCGTGACGGTGACGATCGCCTCGACCCCTGCAGGGCAAGGGCACATGACCGTTTGCGCACAGGTCGTCGCCGACGTGCTGGGCCTCGATCCTTCCGCGATCGTCGTCAACGTCGAGTTCGACACGATCAAGGATGCCTGGTCCGTCGCGTCGGGAAACTACTCGAGCCGCTTCGCGGGAGCGGTTGCCGGTACCGTGCATCTCGCCGCCGTGCGCGTAAAAGAGAAGCTCACGAGGATCGTCGCGGCGCAGTTCGGCTGCGCCGAGGGCGACATCCGCTTCCAAAACGGGCGCGTGTTTTCGACGGCGAATCCGGCCAATGCGCTGCCGTTCGTGCGCATCGCGAGCAATGCGCCGCACTGGGCACCCGCGCTCTTGCCCGAAGGCGAGGAGCCGGGCCTGCGCGAGACCGTGTTCTGGACGCCACCGAACCTGGAGGCGCCCGACGAGGAAGATCGGGTCAATACGTCCGCCTGCTATGGATTCGCGTTCGATATGTGCGGTGTCGAAGTCGATCGAGCAACCGGCCGCGTGCGAATCGACCGCTATGTGACGACGCACGATGCGGGCACGCTGCTCAATCCCGCGCTTGCCGACGGCCAGATTCGCGGGGCGTTCGCGCAAGGGCTCGGCGCGTCGCTGATGGAAGAGTTTCGCTACGGCGCGGACGGCAGCTTTCAATCGGGGACGCTCGCCGATTACCTCATCCCAACGACCTGCGAGGTGCCGGACCCGATCATCGTCCACCTCGAGACGCCTTCGCCGTTTACGCCGCTGGGCGCGAAAGGGCTCGGCGAGGGCAACAACATGAGCACGCCGCCGTGCATCGCGAATGCCGTTGCCGACGCGCTGGGGGTGAAAGACATTCGCTTGCCGCTCACGCCCGCCAAGGTGATGGCGTTGATCCGCATCGACGATCCCGAGCCTTCGCGGCCCGAATATCGCCAGGCGGCCAAGCCGAAGAAGCCGGTGGGCGTGGGCAAAGCGTTGACGGCGCAGGGCACCGTCGAGCTGCGCGCGAGTCCCGAGGCTGTCTTTGCCGTATTGATGGACCCGTCTGCGCTCGCCAAGGTGATTCCCGGCTGCCATGCACTGGACGCGACCGCACCCAATCGCTATCGGGCCGACGTGACGGTGGGCGTCGGAATGATCAAGGCTCGCTTCGAGGCGCGGATCGGCCTCTCCGATATCGAAGCCCCGCGCAGGTTGCGTCTCACGGGAGAAGGCATCTCGCCGCTCGGCACGGCGCGCGGAGAAGGGCTCGTCGAGTTGACGCCGACCGAGCTCGGCACGTCGCTCTTTTACGACTACGAGGCGCAAGTATCCGGAAAGGTGGCGGCCGTGGGCAGCCGGATGCTCGAGGGTGCCGCCGGCGTCGTGCTGCGGCAACTGTTCGAGTCATTGGGACGGCAAGCCGAGGGTCCGCCTGTCGATGACGACCGGGCACGACGCGGCGGCTCGTGGCTCGAGAGGTTTCTTGCGATGTTCAGGAGGCGATCGTGAAGCCGGCGCAGTTCAGTTACGTTCGTGCCGTCGATACCCGGCATGCGCTCGAGGCGCTCGCGCGGACCGGAGCCGACGCGCGCGTGCTCGCAGGCGGGCAGTCGCTGATGGCGATCCTCAACATGAGGCTCGCGGAGCCTCGCTGGCTCATCGATATCTCGCGCACCGCGGAGCTCGATGTCGTCGAAGTCGATTCGAAGGGCGGGCATCTCATCGTCAAATCCGCGGTGACGCAGGGAAGCGTCGAGTGGCGCGCAACGCTCGCGGATGAGGTGCCGCTGCTCAAGGCGGTATTTCCTTACATCTCGCACTTCCAGATCAGGAATCGCGGCACGGTCTGCGGATCCGTCGCCCATGCGGACCCGAGCGCCGAGCTGCCGCTCGCGCTCGTCACGCTCGGCGGCGACGTCGTGCTGCGATCGGCGAAGCGCACGCGCCTCGTGCCGGCCGCCGACTTTCTTCAAGGCATGTTGATGACGGCGCGCGAGCCCGACGAGCTCGTCGAAGCGGTTCGCTTTCCGTTGAAAAGGCCCGGCCAACGATTCGCGTTCACCGAGTTTTCGGCGAGGCACGGCGATTTCGCGCTCGTGGCCTGCGCGGCCATGGTGACCGACGACGCCATCCGCATCGGCGTAGGCGGTGTGGCGGACCGGCCTATCGTCGAATCCCTGCCGAAGCTTGACGGTGACGACTTGCGCGGCGCGTTGAACGATCTCGCCTGGAAGCTCGGCGCCCGAGACGATGCGCACGTGAGTGCATCGTACCGGCGACATCTCGTCAGGCAACTCGCCTGGAAAGCCATCGAGGAGGCAAAGTGAGGAGTCCTAATGGACATGAGAGCGGCGATCCGTCGCGCGGCGCTCCGCCGGGCGGCGCTCCGCTGCGCGGCGCGCATGCTCAAGGAGAAAAGCGTGCCGTCACCGTGGAGCTGAACGGCCGCACGCGGCAAGGCGAATGCGAGCCGCGCGAACTGCTGTCCGATTTCATTCGTCACGCGCTCGGCGCAACCGGAACGCACGTCGGCTGCGAGCACGGCGTCTGCGGCGCCTGCACGGTTCGGATCGACGGCGTGGCTGCGCGCTCGTGCCTGATGCTCGCGGTTCAGGCCGACGGGCGTCGAATCGATACGGTCGAAGGATTGGCCGCCAACGAGATGCTCGGCGATCTTCAAGAGGCCTTCCGGCGACATCATGCGTTGCAGTGCGGGTTTTGCACGGCCGGCATTTTGATGTCGTGTGCCGATTACCTCGAGCGCGTTCCGGAACCGACGGAGTCGCAAGTGAGGGAAATGTTGTCGGGGCATCTGTGCCGCTGCACGGGGTATACGCCGATCGTGGCAGCGGTGCTCGACGTCGCCGCCGCGCGGCGCCGCCGACGCGAGGCCGGCGAAGGAACGGAGGTGACGCATGCTTGATCTGGGCCGCACTTTTTTGCAGGCGGTGGAACGCAGCCCGAACGCATTGGCGATCGTGGACGGTCCCGTCGAAATGACGTATCAGCGGTGGTATCGCGAGATCGGCAAGGCGGTGGCGGGCCTGCGGCGATTGGGGCTCGAGCGCGGCGACCGGCTCGTCGTGGTGCTGCAGAACCGCTGGGAGATGGCGACGCTCCATTGGGCCTGTCAGTTCGCCGGCGTCGTCATCGTGCCCGTGAACTGGCGCAGCAAGGCCGAGGAACTCGATCACAACGTGAGCGATGCGGGCGCCAAGGCTGTCGTCTATGAGCCCGTGTCCGCCGAGGCGGTCGCGGGAAGCTACGCGGCGCAATCGAAGATACGCATCGGGCTCGATGGTGTGGAGGGTGCGTCGATCGGCTTCGAGGAATGGCTCGGCTTGCCTGGTGGCGAGGCACAGGCGAACGCCACGTCCGCGGCCGGGCCCGACGACTACTCGGTGATGCTCTATACGTCGGGCACCACGGGGCTCGGCAAGGGAGTACCGCGCAGGCAGCGGCACGAGCGCGCCGCCGCGCTCGCTCATGTGGCGCAGAACCTCTATCGACACGGCGAGCGCACGCTCGGCGTGATGCCGCTCTACCACACGATGGGCGTGCGCTCGCTGCTCGCGATGGCGCTCGTCGACGGACTCTTCGTCTGCGTGCGGCGCTGGAACGCGGCGCTCGCGCTCGAATCGATCGCCAAGTACAAGCTTACCTGCCTCTATCTGGTGCCTACGCTTTACCACGACCTGCTTGCGGCTGCCGAGTTTCGCGATACCGGTGTCCACTCGGTCACGAAGCTCGGCTTCGCCGGCGCCCCGATGAACGACGGGCTGCTGAAGCGCTGCTCCGAAGCATTCAAGCCGCAACTCTTCGTCAATCATTACGGTTCGTCCGAGGTGTACACCGTCAGCATCGAGCAGGACGCGGCCGAGAGGCCGGGCAGCGCGGGACGCGCGGGCCTCAATACGCGCCTGCGCGTCGTGAAGCTGGATTCGGTTTGTCCCGACGATGTCGCCGCTCGTGGCGAGGAAGGTCAGATCATCGCCGATCTGGCCGGCGACGAAGCGTTCGAAGGCTATTGGAACCGACCCGACGCCAACGCGAAGTCGCTGCGCGACGGGTGGTATTTCACGGGCGACACGGGCTACCTCGACGAGCGCGGCGACCTTTATGTGACGGGCCGCGTCGACGACATGATCATCAGCGGCGGCGAGAACATCTCGCCCGTCGACATCGAGTCGATTCTCTCGCTGCATCCCGCCGTCGACGAAGTGGCGGTGGTCGGCCTGAAGGATGAGCGCTGGGGGCAGAAGGTCGTCGCATTCATCAAGCGATCGGCTTACGTGGATGCCGCGGCGCTCGACGAATATTGCCGAGCGTCCGATCTCGTCAACTTCAAGCGGCCGCGCGAGTATGTATTCGTCGATGCGATTCCGAAATCGCCGGTCGGCAAAATTCTGCGCCGCAAGCTGTCGGCCGGCGAATACGAGCTCGAAGCGGGTTCGAGTGCGAGAGCAAGTAACGACGGCTGACAAATCACAGATCGTCGAGGGACAGGCGGCGCTGGTGGTCGGCCGCATTCATCGAACAATGAGCCGATAACGGCATGAGGATGGAGACTGAAATGGATGACGTATTACGGGAAGCGACGGCGCTGAGGCGAGTGGGCAACAAGCAGGTGCTCGCCGCCGTGATCGCCTCATGCCTCGGATGGGCGCTCGATCTCTTCGACCTGTTCGTGATCTTGTTCGTCGCGCCCATCGTGGGGCGCCTGTTCTTCCCGTCGACGAACGCGATGCTCTCGCTCGCGGCCGTCTACGCATCGTTCGCGGTTACGCTGCTCATGCGGCCGCTCGGCTCGGCGATCTTCGGCTCGGTCGCCGACCGCTACGGACGCAAGCGCGCGATGATCGTTGCCGTGGTGGGCGTCGGGCTCGCCACGGCCTCGTTCGGTCTTTTGCCCACAGTGCCCCAGGTCGGCGTCGCCGCGCCGATCATGTTCCTCGTCCTTCGGCTCGTGCAAGGAATCTTCGTGGGAGGCGTCGTCGCCTCGACGCATACGATCGGAACGGAGACCGTCGAGTTCAAGTACCGCGGCGCCGTATCGGGGCTCGTCGGCGGCGGTGGGGCGGGGATCGGCGCGTTGTTGGCCTCGATCGTCTACCTCGCCACGTCCGCCGCGTTCCCGGGCGCGGCGTTTGAAGTATGGGGCTGGCGCTGCATGTTCTTCGCGGGCATCGTGAGCTCGGCGCTCGGAGTGTTCGTCTTTAAGAGTCTCGAAGAGTCGCCCGTCTGGGCCGCGGTGGCCGAGCAAAAGCGCCGAGCGGCAGCCGCGAGGAAGGCGGCCGGCGAACGCGCTCGTTCGCCGCTCTCACTGCTGTTCTCGAAGAAGTATCGCTCGGTGCTCCTCGTGAACCTGCTGCTCACGATCGGCGGCGGCAGCGGCTACTATCTGACTTCCGGGTATTTGCCGACCTTTCTCAAAGTCGTCAATCACACGCCGAACAGCGCCGCCGGTCTGATCCTCATGATCTCGAGCTTGGCCGTGCTGGTCGCGTCGGTTGCTGCCGGCCATTTGAGCACGCTGATCGGGCGCAAGCGTGCATTTATCTGGCTCGGTATCGCGAGACTCGTTTGCTTTCCATTGCTTTATGTCGCATTGGCGCGCGCCGACAGCCTCGCATCCGTCGGGTTTTACGCGGCACTGTTGAGCGCGCTCGGCAGCGCAGGCTATGCGCCCGTCCTCATTTTTCTCAACGAGCGCTTTCCGACGTCGATTCGCGCTTCGGGTACGGGCTTGTCATGGAACATCGGTTTTGCGATCGGCGGGATCATGCCGACGGCCGTTTCGATGCTCGCGCATACGCCTCGCGAGCTGCCGAGCGTGCTTGCCGGCGCGCTGGTCGTGGTCAGCATCGTGTTTCTCGTTGGGGCCTTCGTTGTCCCTGAAACGCTCGGACGGCTCCCGGACGATACGTGAATTTCAAATTCCTTTCAATGTGCTGCGAAAGTGATGAATTCGAAATAAGGACGGAAGGGTCACAAATTCCACGCTATGAGATGGATTGTTAAATTTCGCAAAAACTCAGTAAGACGTATTGTGAGATTTAAATAAAACCCCTACATTGCCTTCCCAAAACGCGGGGGAAGTGCGATGAGACTAGTTCTTGAGCCGCGCCATCTTTTCGATGGCAGCGTGGCGGCGGTCGCGGCAAAAACAACACATACGGCCGTGGAGCAGCGGCACCATCAGGATGGTGCCCATGCACACGCGGCGGGTTCGCATCATCACGACAAGAACCACGAGGCGAAGCAACACGGCTCCGCCGACGCCGTGCACGGGAACGCCGAGGCACCCGCCGTCGCAGCGAACCCGCAAGCGACGGAAATTCTCTTCGTCGATCCGCGCGTCGCCAATTGGCAAACGCTGACTGCGGGCGTAGGCAAGAACGTTCAGGTCGTCGTGATCGATCCGAATCGCGACGGCATCAGCCAGGTGACGGCGGCGTTGCAAGGCCGCTCCAATCTGTCGGCGATCCAATTTCTGACCTACGGCTCCGCAGGCCAGATCGAGCTCGGCAACGCGCCGATAACGGCCGACACACTGGCGGCCGCCAAGCAGCAAGTCGCTTCCTGGAGCGATCATCTGTCCGCCAACGCCGATATCGAGTTTTGGGGCTGCGACGTCGGACAGGGCGCGAGCGGGCAGCAGTTCGTCGACACCGTCCATGCGCTGACGGGCGCGCAGGTCGGCGCATCGACCGATGCGACGGGCGCGGCTTCTCTCGGCGGCGACTGGACGCTCGAGCGCACCACGGGTGTGCTCGCGGTCGGCTCCCCGTTCAGCGCGGCGGCGATGGCCGCTTATCAGGGCGTGCTCGACACGCCCGTGCCGAGCGTTTCGTTCGTCTCGGGCACGGTGCCCGGCGACGTGCTCGTCGGCGGCACGTTCACCGAGACCGTGCAGTTTCAGAACACGGCTTCCAACGCTGCCGGCTACGGCCCGTTCATCGATCTCTTCGTGCCGAGCGACTCGGCGGAAAACGTCTCGCTGACGAGCGCCACCTATCTCGGCGCTGCCGTGACCGTCGACAAGGTGACGCTCTCGTCGAACATCGCGGGCCACGTCGGCACGCTCGGCGCGCTGCATCCGCTCGCGCTCGACAGCAGCGGCAATCCGCTTTTCATCGCCGCGCCGAGCGGGTATCAGGCGGGCGATACGATGTACGTCCTGCAATTGCCGTTCGGCAGCTACACGCCGGGCGAGCCCGCTGCCCAGATCCAGCTCACCTTCTCGGTGGCGAACACGACCGAGTTGTCGAGCATGCACGGCGGGCAGGCGCTGAACATTTCGGCGATCGGCGGCTTCCAGTACGGCGCCGACCCGCTCAACAATCCGACTACCGATCCCTCGATTCGCGGCACGGTCGGCACCGCGAGCGTGACGAGTGCGAGTGACGGCCTGGCAACGGCATCGACGCAAGTCTCGCTGATCGACGTATCGGCGACGACGGATCTGCACGAGGGTGAAACGGCGACGGGGCCAGATTTTCCGTTCGACTACGTGATCACGCTGCAACCGGCACCGGTTACGCAGTCCGATCCGATGCACAACGTGACGTTCACCTTCAACCTGCCCGATCAGGTGCAGTACACGAACGGCACGATTACGTTCACCGAGCCCAACGGCGTGACCGGCACGGCGACGTTTCACCCAAAGGCCGGGAGCGTGGGCGGCGCGGGCGGCACGGTCACGGTGACGTTCTCGTCGCTTTCGACCGATGCTTCGAATACGCCGACGGTCATCAAGATTCCCGTCTTCGTGCCGCAATTCGATGCGTCGGGGGCGTCGATACTCGGCGCATCGGGGCAGCCGCGCACGATCGATTCGACGGTGATTTACACCTACACGGGCTCGTGGACCGCCCCCACCGGCTCGCTCGACCACTCGGCCGGCGCGCAGACGATTTCGGGCGACAGCTCGACGAACACCGAAACGAGCTCTTTTGTCGCCAAGTCGCTCGCGATCCAAGTAACGGACGATGCGCCGAACGGCAACATCGTGCCGGGCGAGATCGTCAACTACTCGATCAACTTCCAGGTATCGGACTATTACGCGCTGAACCAGCTCGATATCGCCGACCTGATCGGCGATGGTGTCACGCTGCTCGCGCCGGCCGATGCGGGCTATGCGACCCCGCAGCTTTCGCTGACGACGGGCGGCTCGACACGGACGATCTCGTTCGGCGATGTGACGAACAACGTCGCAACGACGATCAACAGCCAGACGGTCGCAGCAAGCGGCTCGAACGCGAACTGGAACTATACGCGCGACGATGCGGGCTCCACATCGAATCCCGGCGCGACGACGGCGACGTTCGACATAGGCGAGCTCATCGAGGCGAATCTCGGCGGCGCGGCGTTCGCGGGCGTACTGCAAGGCGGATCGATCAACGGAAGCGGCGGGCCGACGCAAGGCGTCATCACGTTCAAGGCCAAGGTGCTAGACAAGTACACGAACGTGAACAGCCAGGACAGTCTGCGCGAGAAGGATCAGATCACCGATAGCGTGACGACGACGGGCACGAGCGCTTCGGTCGTGACCGTCGACAACGGTACGCAGACGATCACAGGAACGAACGGGACAGTCACCGACGGCTCTTCGGTGACGAACACGGTCGCGCCGGGCCAGCTCGTGCTGCAGGTCGTGGCGGTGAACGGGCAGACCGCGGATCTCACCGACATCAAGCCGGGCGATACGGTCACCTACGGGATGACGTACACGCTGACGACGGGCGACTACGGCAATCTCGATCTAACCGCGTACTTGCCCTTGCCCGTGTTCTCGACGACGGACCCGCTTTCGAACGGCGGCACGGTCTCGAGTTATTCGATGGACAGCACCGACGCGTTCCCGACCGCGGGCACGTACAAGCTCATCAACCCGCTCTCGGGTGAAGCGACGCCGACGGTCTCGGCTAACGGCACCGCCAACAGCCTCTCATTCAACTTCGGCAATCGCGACGACCCGAACAACACCGCCGGTCAGCAGGTAGTCGTCTACTTCAGCGTCGTGGCGTCGAACAAGCCGTTCGCGAACGGCCTGCAATTGACGACGCAGGGCGGAAGCTCCTACACGAACGCGGAGGGCCAGACGGTCGCGGCGGCCGCGATCAAGCAAGTGCCGCTGCAAGAGCCCGAGCTGGTGACGAAGACGGGCGTCGTCTCGATCGCCGGTGACGGCGGCGGCTCGAAGGGCACTTACTCCGCCGATCCGTCGAATTCGACGACCGTCACGTGGCCGTCGCAAACGACCACGACGCCGAGCGGCTCGGGCGCCCCGTTCGCCGCGGCGGGGACGGCGGCCGGCACCGATCCGCTCACGGGCAGCGGCAACCCGTTGGCCGCCGACAATCTGAACGCGACCGGCGGCGACGGCGGCGACCTCACGAGAATCGTTTCGACGGTGCAGAACCAGGGCGGAGCGGCGGCCTACGATGTGACCATCGAAGGAACGTTGCCGACGGGCTTTTCGACGAGCGACGTTCAGAACTTCGCTATCTATAATTCGTCCGGCCAGCAGATCGAGGCGGGCGTGACGGCGGCGCAATACTTCGCCGCCGGCGGCGTGAAGCTCGGCTCGTCGGTCGCGGCGAACGACAGCATCTATGTCGTCTACGACCTGAAACTGCCGACCGCCCAAGAAACGGGCGATACGCTGACGTTTGCCTCGAACATCGTCAACTGGGCGAGCGTGGCGGGCGGTGTCGCGACCGGCAACGGCTTCGTTTCGGGCTCCGGGACGTCGGCGCAGGTCGTCGGCGAAAACGCGGCGGCGCTCAGTGACAACGCCACCGTCAAGCTTTCGGCGCCGACCGTCGCGAAGACCGTCCTCACGGCGAGCGACACGACCGATATTCCGTTGACCGGGAGCAACAACGTGGCGCTCGGTGAGACCGTCACGTATGCGATCACGGTCACGTTGCCGCAGGGCACGACGGCGAACGGCTCCAGCGACGTCACGTTGACCGATTCCCTTCCCGCCGGGATGACGTTCGGTGGCCTCGGTCCCGTCACATTCACCGGCATCAGCTCGCCGGGCGGTCCGGCCGCGGTGACGGCGACCGTCTCGGGCGGCACGATCACGTTCGACCTCGGCAGCTCGCTGACGAACGCCCAGGTCGACACGAACGGCACGGTCACGATCGTCTATACGGCCACCGTCACGTCCACGGATACGCCGGCCGACGGCACGGCGCGCACGAACAGCGTCGTCCTCCACTATGACTCGGTGACGTCCTCGGCTTCGACGGCAACGATTCATGAAGTCGATCCGAACGTCAGCGAGACGATCACGGTCAAGGACACGGGCACGGGCACGACGATCGCCAACAACGGCACCGTCTACAGCAACGAAGGGTTGACCTATACCGTTACGCTGAAGAACAACGGCGATGCGCCGGCGCAGGACATCGCGGATCTCATCGATCTCCCGTCGGGGCTCAACTATGTGCCCGGCTCGCTGACCTATGTGAGCGGCGGCACCGGTGAATCGGCTTCCGATACGTCGGGCCTCTCGGTCGGCCTCACCACGCTCGGCGTGGGGCAGACGGCCACCTTCACATTCAAGGCGACCGTCGCACCGAACCAGGCAGCGGGCTCGACGATCACGGTCGACACACCGAACGACGGTACGTCGGGCACCTACTACTCGCAGCCCGGCACGGCGCAAGGGCATAAGTACACCGACAGCGCGAGCACGGCCGTCAAGATTGGCCAAATCGTCCCCGTGCTCTCGATCACTGGTGAGTCCAACAATACCGATACGGTCCACACACCGAATCAGACCAATACGCAAACCTCGATCGTGGCGACGGTCGGCGAGGTCGTGACGCTGCACGCGTACGTCCAGGTTCCCGAAGGCGCGAACCCGACGACGCTGAACTTCGCGCTGCCTCCAGGACTCGAGTACTTGAACGATGGCAGCGCCAGGATTGCGTTCGTGACTCCGAACGGCGATCTCTTATCGAGCAACACGACCGATCTATCGAGCGTGGCGCAGTTGCAAGATGGCAATTCGGGTGGTGCCAACTACGTCGATCCCGCTACGGGGACGACGACGGCCGGCGACGTCGCCACCTACAAGCCGACGAGTCCGTTGTCGTCGAACGTGGTGACGACTGCAGGCGGCAATGTCAGCATCAACCTCGGCACGTTGTCCAACAACGACGGCTCCGCGTTGGGCAACTACGTCGTCGTCGAGTTCAATGCGGTGGTGGCGAATATCGCGTCGAACGTGCAAGGCGCGGCCGCGATGGCTGCCTCGCTGACGGTGGGCGGCGTGACGTCGAACAACGTCAATGTTGCGGTGGACGAGCCCAACGTGACGGTCGCGAAGACGGCGACCGCCGTGGACAATGCGACGGGCACGGTCACCTATCAGGTGACGGTTAAGAACACAGGTGCATCGACTGCGTACAACGTCGTGGTCGACGATCCCGCCGCGCCGAACGAAAGCAATGTGACGTTCGTGAGTTCGACGGGCACTGGCGTTGGCGGAGCGGCTCAAGGCGGCACGACGACGAGCGATCTGAATTACGCAATCGGACAATTGGCCGCGGGCGGCAGCGAAGTCATCACTTATACGGTGCAGGTGGCACCGGGGCAGACGGTGCAGAACGATACGGCTTCCGTCGTCTGGCAAAGCCTCGCCGGGCAACAGACGTTCAACGGATCGACGGGCGGTACCGTCGGCTCGACCACGGGTGCCCGCGATTTTGATTCCAGCGTCGGTGCGCCCGATTCATATCGCGTCACCGCGACGACTCAGATCGCGACGGCCTCGGGCCGCGTCTGGCAGGACGTCGGCAACGATCCGACCACGTACGCCACGTCGGGCGGCTCGGCCGATACGCCGCTTGCCGGCGTGACCGTCACGGCGAAGATCACCGAAGGGGACGGCACGGTCATCACCGAAACGACGACGACGGCAGCCGACGGCACCTATACCTTCGGTGCCCTGCCGCAGGGCACGGTCGTCATCTCGCTGCCGGGGGCCGGCAGCGGCGGCCTGCCCGCCGACGAGACGCTCGCCTACAACGATGGCAATGCCGTCACGGGCAGTCCCGCCTCGACCTCGTTCACGGCGAACGGGGATGCGCACGCGAACGTCAATTTCTCCTATCAGGCGCCCGATACGCCGCCTACCATCACCCAGTGGGGGGGCAATGCCGATTCCTACGTCGAAGGGAGCGCGCCCGTGCGTCTGTCAGGGCCAGGCTCGCACATCAGCGACACGCAGCTCGATGCGCTCGGCGACTACAGCAACACCACGCTCACGCTGCAGCGCTATAGCGGAAGCACGCCCGCGCCGAGCGCGAGCGACGTGTTCACGGCGATGGGACCGCTTGTGTTCGGCGCCGGCGGCGTGGTCAGCTACAACGGCACGAATGTCGGCACGTGCACTGAATCGGGCGGCAAACTGTCCGTCACGTTCGGTGCCGGCGCAACCGCAACGACCGTCGAAGAGGTGCTCGACAACATCGCCTACTCGAGCACCGATACCAGCACCGTCAGCACGGGCATCCGCATCGGTGCGACGCTCGACGATCACAACGTCGCCGGCGCTCAGGGTACGGGCGGCAACATGGTCAGTGCGCCGGTCTTCGTCACCGTCAATGAAATACCGGGTCTGGGCGCGTCGGCGGTGACGTTCACCGAGCCGAACGATGCTTCGGCGGCAGCGGTGGCCATCGCCGTCGATCCGACCGTTGCCGTGACGAGCGCCGATACGTTCTCGGGCGCGACGGTGCAGATCAGCGGAAACTATCGACCCGGCGAAGACGTGCTCGTCGTGACGGGCTCGCTGCCATCCGGCGTGACCGCGAGCTTCGACTCCGCCACCGGCACGATGACGCTGACGGGCACCAACCTCGATGCGGCGACGGTGCAGGCCGCGTTGCGCGCGGTCAGCTACTACGACAGCAGCGATACGCCGAGCACGACACCGCGCGACGTGACGATCTCGGTCATGGACAACGTCACGCATGCGACGACGACGGCCGCCGTTTCGACGATCGACGTGGTGGCGGCGAACGATTCGCCGATCCTGAACGGCAATCCGGTGACGGCGACTTCGATCGAGGACAACGGCGTGCCGACGGGCGCCGTCGGCATGCTCGTCTCACAGCTGACCGGCAACGGCAACGTGACGGATACCGACGGCGCGAACGCGCACGACGGCCAGCCGACGGGGCCGACCGGCGTTGCGATCACCGCGGCGGATACGAGCGAAGGCACCTGGTGGTACTCGACCGACAACGGCGCACATTGGACCGAGTTCGCGGGGCAGGGCCTCACCGCGATCTCGTCGGGCAATGCACTGCATCTCGTGGCCGATGCGAATACGCGGATCTACTTCGAGCCGGCCAAGCAGGACTGGAACGGTACGGTGAACAATGCGCTGACCTTCCGTGCGTGGGATCAGTTCGACGGCGTCGCGAACGGCACGGTCTCGGCGCTGCCGACGACCGGCACGTTCGGGCAGGGCACGAACACGCCGGCATCCGCTTATTCGGCTGCGCAGGAGTCGATTCCGCTTCAGGTCGTGGCCGTCAACGATGCACCGATCGGATCGGGCAGCGCGGACATGCCGACGATCGCTGAAGACACGACGGCGCCGCAGCCGCAAACGGTCGCATCGCTCTTCGGTTCGCATTTCGACGACAGTGCCGATCAGCAGCAAAGCACGAACAATCCGAGCGGCTCGGTGGCCGATACGTTCGCGGGCATCGCCATTACCGGCAATGCGGCCGATCCGAGCCAGGGGAGCTGGCAATACTCGACGGACAACGGTGCGACTTGGCATACGATCGCCGCCACGGGTCTCTCCGATTCGAACGCCCTCGTGCTGTCGTCCTCGGCCGAGCTGCGTTTCGTGCCGACGCCCGACTTCAACGGCATACCGGGTCAGCTCACGACGCGGCTCATCGAAACCTCCGCTACGGCCGTTGCGGGAACGGTGACCGGCACGCAACTCGCCACGGGCGACTTGGCCATCACGGGTGTCGACGTGTCGGGGGCGCACCATGGGGGCTCCACATCGGTGAGCGCGGAGACGGTCACGCTCGGTATCGACGTCACGCCCGTCAACGATGCACCTATCGCGAGCGGCTCCGCAACGATCGGCACCGTCAATCAAAGCGACCGGAATCCGGCCGGTGACAGCGTCTCGACGCTTTTCGGCAGCCATTTCGACGACAGCGCCGATCAGCAGCAAAGCGCGACGAATCCGACGGGCTCGACCGCGAATACGCTCGCGGGCATTGCGATCGTCGGCGATGCGGCGAGCGCGTCGCAAGGCACGTGGCAATATTCGAGCGACGGCGGCAAGACGTGGATCAACGTACCCGCGAACGGTTTGGGCGACGGCAACGCCCTCGTGATCGCCGCCTCCGACAGCCTGCGATTCCTGCCGTCCGGCACCTTCAACGGCACGCCGGGTGCGCTGACGGTGCGGCTCATCGACAGCTCGGGCTCGACGCCCGTCACCGACGCGGCGGGAGTCGATCTCGGCGCGGTCGGCGGATCGACGCCGTACAGCGCGGCAACGATTCAGCTGACGGCGCAGGTGACGGCAACGAATCGCCCTGTCTTCTCGAATTCGAATCCGTTGATTCCCGACTTCAACGCGCCCAACGACTACAACAAGCTCGGCGGGCAAGTCGATCCCAACGCGCCGTTCGCTTCATCGCGACAAGATCATTTCCCGGACGACGGGGCCATTCCACCTGCCGAAGGGCGCGGCTATCGACCCGATCTGTACAGCCAGCCGATCATCCCGCAGGTGTGGCTAACGGGGTCGGTCGGAAGCCGCTTCATCATCGAGCAGCAGCAGTCGATCATCGCGGTGCCGTCCGACCTTTTCAACGATACCTATCCGAACGCGGAGCTTCAGTACGAAGCACGCGCGCCCGGCGGCGGTCCGCTGCCGCCGTGGCTCGAGTTCGACGCGCGCAGTCTGACGTTCACGGGCACCCCTCCGGTCGGCTCGCGCGGCACGGTGGAGGTCGAGATCGTCGCGCGCGATCAGTTCGGCAATCAGGCGACGGCCACGTTCCAGATCACGGTGGGCCGCGAGTCGCACGATCTCGAGCATATGCTCGCGCAACTCAACGTCGCGCCGCCTGCATCGGTTTCGCATAGGACGCAGGCCGGTCACGAAAGCGATCATAAAACCGATGACCGAACCGATGACCGATCGGGTCATCAATCCGATCAGTCGTCGCGCGGCGCGGGACGCAGCGCGTTTTCGGCGCAGCTTCGCAACGCGGGTCCGGTCGGAAAGATTCTGCAGGCGCGGCAAATGGTGCATTCCGTTGTCGGAGCGGCGGCGCACGGGGCGAAGGTCAGCAACTAGCAGACGAGCATTCAACCAAATACATCAAGAAAGCGAAGACCGACATGAAGAACGACATCGTCAGCCGCCACGGCGCGGCTGGACAGGGGCGGATGCGGGCCGAGCCGCATGCGGAACACGGGGCAAGCCGCGGCAGTTCGCGGGCGCGCGCGGCCTCTTTGGCGCGGGTCACCGGCCTGACCTTGCTATCGGCTGCGGTATTGTCCGCGTGCGCCATCAAGCCCGAGCCGATTTCTCAAGCCGAGCACTTCAAGCGCGCGCAAGACGATTACAAGACGCTCTACGCGACCTATATGCCGCTCACGCGGCCGCTGACCCTGCCCGATGCGATCGCCCGCGCGCTCAAGTACAACTACAACGCGCAACTCGCGAAGACGGAACAGACGCTGCAGGACAAGCAGCTCGACCTCGCGATGGCGCAGATGTTGCCGCGCATCGCGGCCAACGCGGGCTACACCTGGCGCAGTAACGACAACGCGGCCGAAAGCGTGTCCGAGCTGACGAAGCAGCGGTCGCTCGAGTACTCGTTCTCGGAGCCGCCTTCGCATGCGACGGCCTCGCTCGAGCTGTCGTGGAACCTGCTCGATCTCGGCGTCAGCTACTTCCAGGCGAAGCAGCAGGGCTACCGCACTTACGCTGCCGTCGAGCGCCGCCGTAAGGTGATCGACGACCTCGTGAAGGGCACGCAGGAGGCGTATTGGAAAGCCGTCGCGGCCGACCGGCTGCTGCCGCGCCTGCGGCCGTTGCTTGCCGAAGCCGACAAGCAGCTGCAAAACGCGCGCGAAGCGAGCCGCGAGAAGCTCGTGCCGCAACTGCAGGGACTCGACTACCAGCAGAACATGCTGTCGGTGGTGGGCCAACTGCGTCGCATGGAAACCGATCTGAACACGGCGCGTGTCCAACTGGCGTCGCTCATCAACGTGCCGACCGACGTGCCGATCCAGTTCGCACCGATGGAGCTCGATGTCGAAACGTCGGCCACGCAGATCGATCCGCGCAAGCTCGAGGCACTCGGGCTCGCCATGCGGCCCGAGCTGCGTGAAGAGGCGTATCAGGAAAAGATCGACCAGCAAGACGTCTACAAGGAAATCGTCAAGATGATGCCGGGCGTCGGCGTGCTCGGCAGCCTCAACTACGACAGCAATCAATATCTCTTCAACCCGCGCTGGGCACAGCTGGGCGTGAATGCGACGTTCAACCTCGTCAACCTGATCGAGGGGCCCAAGGCGATTTCGGCGGCAAAGGCATCGGTGGAAGTATCGCGCGAGCGCCGTCTAGCGTTGAGCGTCGCCGTCCTGACGCAAGTCAATCTGAGCTATCAGGAGTATCTCGCCGCCACGCAGGATCTCGATATCGCCAAGCAGATCAACGATGTCGAGCAGCAGATCCGCGTCGCCTCGGCGAACGAGTCGCGCGCGCAGGAAGAATCCGATGCCGACCGCATCCGACGCGATCTGGCCTCGATGGTGGCCGAGTTCACCTACGATCGCGAAATCGCGCAAGTGCATACGGCTCTCACGAATCTCTATACGTCCGTCGGCGTCGACCTCGTGCCGCCGAACGCCGATACAGACGATCTCGCGACGCTCAGCGAGCGCGTGAAGTCGGCTATCTCGGGCTGGGAAGCCGGGCGGCTGCCTGACGTCGCCATGCTGCAGCCCGCCGCGCCGGCAGCGCCGGCCGCCGCTGCCGGCGCAACGGACACGCCCGCGGCGTCCGCGGCCGCAGCGTCGGCGACAACGGCGACGCAGACGCCTGCAGCGCCTCCAACGGAAAAAGCCGAAAACACGCTGGCGGCGAAATAAGCGCAATACGGGTAGGAAGGAGTACGAATGAAATTGCAATACAAGCGCGCCTCGAGGGCGGGGAAGCTCATGGCGCTGGCCGCCGTCTTGACCGGAGCGGGCGCGACGGCCGTTTTCGCGGCACAAGCGTCGGAACCGGCGCCCGCGACGCACGTCGTCCCTGTAGCGGCTCAGCCGCACGCACCAGCCACGACGACGCCATCATCGACGCCCGATATCCGCGTGCAAATCGTCGCGGACACGATCGCGACGATCGGGGCGCCGATGTCGGGGCGCGTCAGTCAGTTTCCGTTGCATGACGGGGACCGGTTCAAGCAAGGGCAGGTGCTCGCCCGCTTCCTCTGCTCGGAAAAGGAGGCCGCGCTCGCTCATGCGCGCGCCGTGCTCGAAAGCCGCAAGTCGGTCAACGAAAGCAAGCAGCGCCTGCGTGCGCTCGGCACGTCGAGCGAAGTCGAGTACAAGGTGGCTCAGGCCGACCAGGAACAGGCGGCGGCCGACGTGCAGGCCGCGCAGACGCTCGTGGACAGCTGCGTCGTCGCTGCGCCTTTCGCGGGTCGCGTATCGGCCGTCTACACGCACAACTACCAGTACTTGCAAACGGGCGCGCCGATGCTCGAAGTGCTCAGCGACAAGAGCCTCGATCTCGAGATGATCGTCCCTTCCCAGTGGCTCGCCTGGCTCAAGCCGGGCAGCACGTTCAACGTGGCGATCGACGAGACGGGCAAGACCTATCCGGCCACGCTCACGCGTCTCTCAGGCAAGGTCGACGCCGTGAGCCGCTCGATCAAGGTCTACGGGCACATCGACAATCCGCCCGATACGCTCTTGCCCGGCATGAGCGGTCACGCCGTCTTCACGCCGCCGCCCGGCGTGGCGCTGACCTCACGCCAATGAAGTCGCACCCATGAACTCGCCCGTCAACGCGCTCAACTACCAGCTGCTGCGGCTCGGCGCCGTGCTCGAGCTCGAGCGGCGAGCCCGTGCGGCGGCGCGAGAAGAACTCGGATTTCTCATCGTCAATGAGACCGCGAGCGTCGTCCATTATCAGCAGGCCGCGCTGTGGCAGGACGCGCCGGCCGGCGACGATCCGCTCTTGCTGTCCGGCGTCGCTTCCGCCGAGCGCGGCGGCCCTTATTACATGTGGCTCGCGCGTGTCTTCGCGGCTCTTGCGCGCGAGGATGCGCCGCAGGCAAGGCCGCGGCAGCCGCGCGTGATCGAGCCCGCCGAGCTGCCCGAAGCGCTCGCGCGCGAATGGCCCGAGTGGTTTCCGGCGAATGCGCTGCTGTGCCCGCTCGACTGGCGCGACAGCGAGCCGGCCGGCTACCTGTTGCTCGGCCGTGCCGATGCGTGGGCCGACAGCGATCGGCAACTGCTTGGCGCACTCGCCGGCACCTATGCGCAAAGCCTGCTGTTGCATCGGCGCGTGCGCAAGCCCAGTGTGCTGCGGCAACTCGCGGCGAGAAAGAGACCGCTCGCGATTGCGGCGGCGGTGCTGCTCGCGATCGTCGTTTTTCCCGTGCGCGAATCCGTGCTCGCGCCCGCCGAGGTGGTGCCGGTCGATCCGGCGCCCGTGCGCGCGCCGTTCGACGGCGTCGTCGGCGCGCTGCGTGTTGAGCCGAACCAGGCCGTCCACGCGGGCCAGCCGCTCGTCTCGTTCGATCGAACCCAGTTGCAGACGCGTTACGAGGTCACGAAAAAAGCGCTCGACATGGCGCGCGAAGAGTATGCCGATACGTCGCAGCAGGCGATGAGCGACGACAAGGCGAAAGCGCGGCTCGCCATGCTTTCGAGCAAGGTCGAGCAGGAGCAGGCCGAGCTCGTCTACGACGAAGACATGCTGCGGCGCGCGGAAATCACGGCGCCTGTCGACGGTATCGCCGTGTTCGACGACAGCAGCGAGTGGATCGGCAAGCCCGTCGTGCTCGGCGAGCGCATCATGGTGGTCGCGTCGCCCGCGCGCACGCAGTTGCAGATCGAGGTGCCCGCTGCCTCGGTCGTCTCGTTCAAGCCCGGCGCCGAAGTCGTTTTCTTCAGCAACCTGTCGCCCGACAAGCCGGCCTACGGGAAGCTCACGTTCGCGAGCTACTCGAGCACGGTCGCGGCCGATGGCGTGATGTCGTACGCGTTTCGCGCGTCGCTCGATCCAGGGCACGCCCTGCGTCTCGGCCTGAAGGGCACGGCGAAGATCTACGGGCCGCGCCGCGCGCTCGCGCTTTGGCTGCTGAGGAGACCTCTGACGGTGTTGCGCGAATGGCTGTCGATCTGATCGAGACGCCGGAGAGCGGCGTCGCTGTGGAGCAGGCGAGCGCTGCATCCGACGCCGTCCATGGTCATACGGGCGACGCGCCGCCCGTCGCGCTGCCGCCGTTGCGCGAAGACCTCAAGCTGTTGCCGGGGCCGGCGGCAAGCGACGGCAGTCCGACCTGGACGCTGCACGATCCCGCACGGCACCGCTACGTGCGGATCGGCTGGCTCGAGTTCGAAGTGCTCGCGCGTTGGGCGCTCGGCAACACCGAAGCCGTTGCTCGTTCAATTTCGGCCGAGACGACGATCCGCGCGACTTCGCAAGACGTGCTCGACGTCCTGAGCTTCGCGCATCGCGCGGACCTGACGGCGCCGCTCGATGCCCGAGCGACAGAGCGTTTCGCCGCGCTGCGGGCGGCCGAGCGATTGGCGCCCGCGCGCTGGCTCTTGAAGAACTATCTGTCGATCAAGTTGCGCCTCATCAATCCCGATCGTATGCTGTCGGCCGTCGTGCCGCGCATCGGCTGGGTGTTTTCGCGCGGGTTCGCGATCGCGCTCGCGTTGCTCGCCGCGCTCGGCTTCTATCTGATCAGCCAGCAATGGGCGGCATACACGCACAGCTTGCTGCATCTGTTCTCGCTGCAGGGCGCCGCGCTCGTCGGTCTCGCGCTCGCCTCGGCCAAAGTCGTGCATGAAATCGGCCACGGTGTCATGGCCAAGCGCATGGGCTGTCGCGTGCCCGCGATGGGCGTCGCGCTGCTCGTGCTATGGCCGGTCCTGTGGACCGATACGACCGATGCCTGGCGCCTGACCGATCGTCGCAAGCGCCTCGCCATCGATGCGGCCGGCATGCTCGCCGAAACCACGCTCGCCGTCTTCGCGTCGCTCGCCTGGTCCGTCTTGCCCGACGGCCCCCTGCGCACCGGGGCCTTCTTGCTCTCGAGCTCGACGTGGCTGTTGACGATCGCGATCAACGTGAATCCGCTCATGCGCTTCGACGGCTACTTTTTGCTGTCGGACTGGCTCGACGTGCCCAACCTGCAGGACCGAGGCTTCGCAATGGGGCGCTGGTGGCTGCGCGAGACGCTGTTCGGCCTCGGCGATCCGCCGCCCGAAGCGTTTCCGCGCGCGAAGCAGCGCATTTTGATCGTCTATGCGCTCTCATGCATGATCTATCGGTTCTCGCTCTTTCTCGGCATTGCGCTCGTCGTCTATCACATGGCGTTCAAGGCGCTCGGGATCTTCCTCATGTGCGTCGAGATCGGCTGGTTTCTCGTGCGGCCCATCGCCGGTGAGATACGCGTATGGCGTGCGCGGCTCGGCAGCCGGCGGCCGGACCGGCGCGCGATGATCACGTTCGCGTGCTGCGCGGTGGCACTGATGCTTTTCGTCGTGCCGTGGCGACGCGAGCTCGCCGCTCCCGCGCTCATGCGCGCGGCCAAGCAGACGACGCTTTATGTCGCCGAGCCGGGCCGACTCGTGAAGCAATCGACGAACGGCGCCGCGGTGGCGCTCGGACAGCCGATCTTCGCGCTCGAATCGCCGACCGTCGAATATCGCAAGGCCGCCGCGCTTGCCGCGCTAGGCGGAGTCGAGAACCGCATGAAAGGCCAGGCTTTCGATCCCGAGCAGGCGGACATGATCGCCGTCGGCGAACAGGAGCTGCAAGGCGCGATCGCATCGGTGGACCAGGTCTCGGCGCAAGAGGCGCTCCTCACCGTTCGCGCGCCGTTTGCCGGCGTGCTCACCGATGTGCCGCCACTGCGCGAAGGTGAATGGCTGCCTCGCCGCGAGGCGCTCGGGACGTTGATCGATCCATCGTCGGCCGTGGTCGTTGCGTTCGTCGGCGAGGCCGATCTGCCGCGCGTCCATCCGGGCGCACATGCGCGGTTCTTTCCCGAGAACGGCGACTCGCCTGTCGATCTCATCGTCTCGAGCATCGAGACGACTTCGGTTCGGACGCTCGACGTGACCGAGCTCGCATCGGTCTATGGCGGCGGCCTTGCCGTGCGCAAGAGCGCGGACAACAAGCTCGTTCCCGAAACGGCCGTCTATCGTGCGGTACTCGTTCCCCGTGATCCTCACGTGGAGGCATGGCGGCGGTTGCGCGGGCAGGTCGATATCGAAGGCGATCGGGCGAGCCTCATCGGCCAGATTTATCGCAGGGCGGTGGCGCTCTTCATCAGCGAGAGTCAGGTTTAACGCGAGGGCCGGCGAACGCGCACCGATAGCGGTGCCGTGGCGCGGCTGTTCAGCGCGGGTTTGCCGCTACGATGCCCGACACGCGTACGAAGTTTCCACCGCCAAGGTGGTGGATCATATGGAGGTCGCTATTCGAAGCGTCGAACGTCCAATGGCCGTTGTGGAATACGCGTGAATCGGCGGCAGCGGCGACCACCTCGCCGAAGCAGGTGTCGTAAGCGTCTTCGGTATGCGGCTCGGAGATCAGCCTGCATTCCATCCACGCCGCGCAACCCCGCTCGATGATGGGCACGCCGAGCCGAGGGCCGGCCACCGGCGCGATCGCGAAGCGCTCGAACTTGTCCACGTCTTTACCGGTGCAACTCCCCACCGCATAAGTGAAGTCGATCGCCGCGGCAGTCGGTACACAGATGCCGAACGTGCCGCTTTTCGCGACGAGCTCGCGCGTGAACGTGTGCTTGTCGATGACGATGGCGATGCGCGGCGGCGTGAATTCGACGGGCATCGACCAGGCGGCGGCCATCACGTTGCGCCTCTTTCCATCAGTGCTCGTCACGAGCACCGTCGGTCCGTGGTTGATGAGGCGGCTTGCATGTTCGAGTGCGACAGGGCGGAAGTGGCTCATGGCATCGCCTGCTCAATAAACGATTTCGGAAGAGAAAGTCTCTCACAGTTCGCGCGCGAGCCGGCCCAGCGTGCGAATGGCCGACTCGACGCGCCCTTTGATCGGCATTCCGCAGCTGAGCCGCAAGCAGTCGTTGAATTTATCCATGTTCGAGAAAATCGATCCTGGACAGATGCGGATGCCTTCAGCGAGCGCCTTGTCGAACAGAATGTCGGTGTTTTTTCCGTCGGGCAGCCGCACCCATAGCAGTAAGCCGGCGTCGGGGCACGTCACCTCGGTGCCCGCGGGAAAATGGCCGAGGATCGCTTCGACGAGCTGCGTGCGCTGCTGCTTCAACAAGGCATTCATCCGCTTCATGTGCCGGCTGAACGCACTGCCGGCCATGAAGTCGGCGACGACGAGCTGCAGCATCTCCTCGCGATGGCGCGATACCGCGTACATGAGCATTTCGATTTTCTTGTGCCATTTCCCGCCGATAAGCCAGCCGACGCGCAATCCGGGCGAAAGCGATTTATTCAGCGAGTTGCAATAGATGACGTTGCCCTTTTTGTCCCAAGCCTTGAGCGGCCGCGAATAAGCGGGGTTCGGCAGGAAAAAGCCGTACGTGTCGTCTTCGATGAGGGCGATATTATGTTTTTCGCAAAGCTCGATCATCCGCGTCTTGGCCGTTTCCGGCATCGAGCAGCCGAGCGGATTTTGCACCGACGGCATGCAAACGACTGCTTGAATCCTGCCCATGTGATTGATCGCGAACTCGAGGGCGTCGAGCGAGATGCCCGTATCGGGGCGCGTCGGGATCTCGATGGCCTTCAGGCCGAGCGACTCGATGATCTGCAGGATTCCGAAATAGGTGGGCGACTCGATGGCCACCACGTCGCCCGGGCTCGTGACGGCCATCAAGGCTAGCGACAGCGCTTCGCTGCAGCCGTGCGTCACGAGGATCGTTTCCGGATCCGCGTGCATCCCCCGGCTCACCGAGCAGCGCGCGATGGCCTCGCGCAGCTTGGTGACGCCTTCTCGTTGCGGGTGCGTGCCATAGACGCGCGGCCTCGCGCGCAACAACCGCAGCATGTTGTCCCTGAGCGCCGCGCCCGGGTAGAGCTCGGGTGCGCAGACTGCGCCGGCGAGATCGACTTTCATCGGCCGCCGCGTACCGCGCGCGAGCGTGACCGAGATGCGCTCGTGTACGCCGACGTAGTCGGCCGGGTCGATCCGCTCATTCGCATTGTCGAAGTCCGACACCGCCGCCGCGCCCGCGCGCTTCACGAGCGGCATCGCATCGATCACGAAATAGCCGGCTCGCGACTTGGCCTCGACGTATCCCTGTCGCTCGAGAAGTCGGCATGCCTCCACCGCCGTCGAAATCGACACTCGGTGGAGCACTGCAATATCCCTCAACGAGGGAAGCCTCTCGCCTTTGCCTAGAGAGCCACTCGCGATGGCCTTCGCATAATGCTCAGCGAGCGCTCGATATTTTTTCGCCATTCTTTCTGTGCTCGACCCAGTACACGTTCGGAAAATTATACCGGAACAGAAGCTTGATTTGTCGACCTGTACAGGCCCATTTACCGATTGCTTGTTACTGTTTAGCGCAAACGAAATATAGGACGATGCTTCATGTTTTGAAGAGCGATGCATCCAATCAACATGACGGATAACTTTCGAACGCCTCGACAGCACCGAGACACAAGGCTCCACGCGAGAGCGGGCCAGACCTGTGGCGAGCGCGGGGCGAGAGGCGTTTTATTGCTATTGGGTTGACCATCGTTTCGTGCGACGAATCGACATAATCGGCAATATTGACCAGAACCGATCTGGCTAAAACACGTGATATTGATCCGATGATTGGCGAAATCGAGCGATCGCTCGTGTCGCGAAAGGAAGAATTAGGCGAAGCGATTTAAATCATTCGCCCATTAATTGCGGTCGCGCAAGCGTCAAAACCGCCAATCTACTTTATCTGGAGCCATTGTGGAAGCAGAAAAGTTCAGGGCGTACAACCCCAAATCCATCGCCAGCTCCGCGTACTGGGCGCTTCTGCCCGAGGAGACGAAGGATGCGCTGGCGACGGTATCGAGAGTCTTGCCGTTCCGAACGAACGAGTACGTGTTGCGTGAACTGATTGATTGGTCGCGCGTGCCCGACGACCCCATCTTTCGTCTGACGTTCCCGCACCGGGACATGCTGCCGGCCGAGGACTACCGGAGGCTCGGCGAATTGCGCTCGGATCAACGCGCGGCGGACGCCGAACGGTATATCGCGATGCTGCGTCAGCGAATGAATCCGCATCCCGCGGGCCAGATGACGCACAACGTGCCCTTGCTCGATGGCCGTCCGCTGGAGGGGCTTCAACACAAGTACAAGGAGACGGTGCTGTTCTTTCCCTCGGCGGGCCAGACTTGCCATGCCTATTGCACGTTCTGCTTCCGCTGGCCGCAATTCGTCGGCGTGGAAGACCTGAAGTTCAACGCGCGAGAGAGCGATGACTTGCGGCGTTATCTCGAGTGCCACCCGCATGTCACCGACGTGCTCGTCACGGGCGGCGATCCGCTGGTGATGAATGCCGAGTCGCTGGCGGGCTACCTGGAGCCGCTGCTCGCGATCGAGCATCTGCAGAACATCCGGATCGGCACCAAGTCGGTGGCGTACTGGCCGCAACGCTTCGTCACCGACAAGGATGCCGATGCTTTGATGCGGCTCTTCGAGCGCATCGTCAGCCGCGGCAAGAGCCTCGCGATCATGGCGCATTACAACCATCCCGCGGAGCTGCGACCCGACATCGCGCAGCAGGCGGTCAAGCGCATCATCGGCACCGGGGCGACCGTGCGCATGCAGTCGCCGATCGTCCGCCACATCAACGACAACGCAGAGGCCTGGTCCGAGCTCTGGACGACGGGCGTGCGTCTCGGCGCGATTCCCTACTACATGTTCGTCGAGCGCGACACGGGGCCGCACCGTTACTTCGAGCTGCCGCTCCTCGAGGCCCATGCGATTTTCAAGGCCGCCTATCAACGCGTGTCGGGCCTGTCGCGAACCGTGCGCGGACCTTCGATGAGCACGCATTACGGAAAGATTCTCGTCGATGGCGTCGCGACGATCGGCACCGAAAAAGTGTTCGTACTGCAGTTCCTGCAGGGGCGCGATCCCGAATGGGTGCGCCAGCCGTTTTTCGCAAAGTTCGATCCGGCTGCGGTCTGGTTCGACGAGCTGGAGCCTGCGTTCGGCGAATCGGCATTTTTCTTCCAACGCGCCGATCGATCGCCCTCCAGGCAGCCGATCTATCTGCGCCCCTTGACTTACGCAAGCTGATCATGACGACCTATATCCGATCCGATGAGCTCCACGAGCTCTGTGAAAAAGCGGCGTTGGCGCGCGGCGTTGGCGCGCAGTACGCGAGTTGGTTCGCACGCGCGCTGACGCGCACCTCGCTGATGGGCATCGACACGCACGGCCTGCGCTTGCTGCCGCTCTATTTGCGTGAGCTCGACGAAGGGCGCAGCAATCCGTGCCCAGTCATGCGAACGATGCGGCAATCCGGCGGCACCGCGCTCGTCGATGCGGACGGCGCGCTCGGCGTCGTGGCGGGCACGTATGCGGCAGAGTTCGCGAGCGACCTGGCGAGCGAGCATGGCGTCGGTGTCGTCGCCGTCGCCAACTCGAATCACTTCGGCGCGGCTTCCGTGTATGGCGAGCTGATCGGCAAGCGAGGGCTGATCGGCATGGTCACGACGAGCGCGGCCGCGCGCATGGCCCCGTTCAACGGAAAGCGCGCAATGTTCGGCACCGACCCGATCTGCTTCGTCGCGCCCGCGCGCGCGGACGACCTCTATCTCTTCGACATGGCGACGAGCCAGATTTCGTACTCGCAAGTGAAGTACTACCGGCGCAACGGCCTCGAGCTGCCGGCCGGTTGGGCGCTCGATGCGGATGGTCGGCCGGCCGGCGACCCGTCGCGCGTCGCAGCGCTCTCGCCGCTCGGCGGCTACAAGGGGCAGGGGCTCGCGATGATGGTGCAGATTCTGAGTTGTCTGCTGGCCTCGATGCCGCTCGATCACGAGCTTTCGCATCTAGACGCCGAGCCTTACGACCGCGGCCGGCAGATTGGGCACTGCCTGATTGCGATCGATCCCGCCCGGTTCGGCTCGCTCGATCGCTTCAGACAGAACGTGTCGGATCTGATGGAGACGATTCGCCGGACCCCTTCCGTCGACGGCGAGCAAGTGCTCGTAGCCGGAGATCCACAAAAAGCGTCCGCCGCGAGCCGCACCAGCACGGGGATTCCCTTGAATGCCGACGAGGCGCGAAGCCTCGCTGATGAGGCAAGACGCCTTGGTCTTTCACGAATCCTTTCGGACAACGAAGCATTGCAAAAGGAGGTGGCATGACGACCGCTCCGAACGTTCCCTTCGACCAGCGCGAGGGCACGATATGGCTCGACGGCCGTTTCGTCGAATGGAAGAGCGCCCGGATCCATGTGCTGACGCACGGTCTGCACTATGCGAGCTGCGTATACGAGGGCGAGCGAGTCTACTCGGGCAGCGTCTTCCGGTTGCGCGCACATACGGACCGGCTCTATCGCTCCGCGCAGATGCTCGATTTCGCGATTCCCTACGCCAAGGAAGAACTCGAAGCGGCTACGGTAGAGCTCATCGAACGAAACGAGATCGTCAACGGCTATGTGAGGCCCATCGCCTGGCGCGGCTCGGAGCAGATTTCGACGTCCGCGCGCGCAACCCGCATTCATGTTGCGCTCGCTTGCTGGAGCTGGCCGAGCTATTTCGATCCGGCCGCCAAAGAGAAGGGGATTGCGCTGCAGACGGCGATATGGCGCCGGCCGCCGCCGGTCTCGAGCCCCTATGAGGCCAAGGCGTCGAGCCACTACATGATCGCGACGCTTTGCAAGCATCAGGCCGAGGCGAACGGATTTCACGATGCGCTGATGCTCGACTGGCGCGGACAGATCGCCGAGGCAACGAGCGCCAACATCTTCTTCGTCCGTGATGGCGTCCTGCATACGCCGACGCCCGACTGCTTCCTCGACGGCATCACTCGGAGGACCGTGATCGACCTCGCGCGCGAGCGGGGCATCGAAGTCGTCGAGCGCCCGATGTTTCCCGACGAACTCGATTCGTTCAGCGAATGCTTCCTCACAGGCACGGCCGCGGAGGTTTGCCCGGTGGGGCGCATCGATGCTCACGCGTACCAGCCCTCGACCATCACATTCGATTTGATGGGCGCGTATTCGGAACGAGTCAATCAAGTTGAAGGAGCTCTCGCCCATGAATGAATCGATCGTAATCGACGACATCGAAACCGCAACGACGTTCGATGCGGCACACGAAGCGCTGAGCCGGCAAGGCTGGACCGTCCTCGCACCCGCGTTGCTCGAGGGCGGTGTGCGCGCGGCGCTCGGACGGTTCGGGGCCATCGTGCCGCAATACAACGGCGAGGACACCTGGGAAGTCACGATGAGGCCCGGCTTCGAGAAGCTGCCGTATTCGCAGAGCCGTAACGCGATCGGCCCGCATACCGAAGTGCCTGTCGGCAACCCGCCGCCGCACTATCTTGCGCTGCATTGCCACCGTCAGGCGCGCTGCGGAGAAGGCCATACGCGACTGGCCGATGGCATGACGTTCGTGCGCTCTCTCGATGCCGAGCTGCAGCGGTACGTCCATGAAAGGCCCGTGCAATTCGCGGCGACATTGGCGCCCGGCACGGCGCGCAGACAGACGCTCACGGTGCCGATCATCGATGCGAGCGCGAGCGGCGATCGTCCGATCTTCCGCTTCAGCTACAACCAGTTTCTCTACGGCGACGTCAATCCTTCGGAGGCGGCATTGAGTGGTGTTTCAAGCGGCGCAACGAGCGTCGCCTCGACGCGACGCGCAAGCGCCAGCCGCGATCCGCTCGTGCGCCTCGCGATGCTCGCCGCGTCCTACTTCGAATCCGAAGCGGTACCCGTGCTGATCCCGGATGGTCACCTGATGATTTGGGACAACCATCGGCTGATTCACGCGCGCAGCACCTATTCGGACCCCGCGCGGCATTTGACGCGCTATTGGCTGCAATAGCGTTGAAGAGGAATTCACCCATGAAGAATGCGAACACGGCACTGATCGCCCAGTTGAACCAAGGCTGGCCGCGCAGGGCGACAGTCTGCGATATGGAGCGGTTTCGCGCGAGCGGCGAATTCGATGCCGAGAAGCCGGATTATCCGGTCGCGCTCGTGCCGTTCTACACGCACGAAGCGATCGAGCGGCTCGACGCTCCCCTGAAACAGGCCATCCTGACGTGGGGGTGGATCGGCTACAACCGCCGCACGGTCGCCGCGGAGGATCACGTCGTGAATCCCGCGCTCAACTATCTCGCGAGCGAGATCCTGGCGGGAGACGATTGGGTTTTCACCGAATCGATTCGGCAAACGCTCGTCGATGAGCACTATCACACGCTCATGCACCTGAACGCGATTCAGCGCACGCGGCGTGAGCGCAAGATCGAGCTCGACATGGACTTGCCGATGTCGGTCACCTACCGCGAGCTCGAGAGACTGAAGCGGCAGCTCGTGGAGCCGTGGGAAAAGCAGCTCGCGGGCGTCGTATTCGCAACGGTGGCCGAAATCAGCGTCAATGCGTTTCTCGACATCCTGGCCGACGACGAAACGATTCAGCCGCTCAACCGAAGCGTCGCGCAAATGCACAACCGCGATGAGTACGCGCACAGCAAGACGCTCGGCGAAATCAGCAAGGTGATTTTTCATCGGCTGACGGCGAAACAAAAGACGTTTTTCGTTGCGACCTTGCCCGTCGCACTGCGTGCCTTCGTCGCCCAGGACTTCTCCATGTGGGAAGCGATCCTACGCCAACTCGGCCTGCCGAATGCGACCGAGATCGTTCTCGATGCGCGGCAACCCGGTGCGCAAAGCGCGCTGACGCGCGACTACAGCGGACTGTATCGGCTCGCGGACGAGCTCGGGATTCTGGGCGAACTCGAGTTCGATTTTTCCGGCAGCACAGGCAAAAAAAAGCCGGCCGCCTTGCACGCACAGGCGCACTGACAAGTGCGGACAACCGTTTCAAGGACTCTGGAAAAAATGAAGGAATCCAAAACATCCCAATACGAGGTGTACGCCCTACGGATCGGCAGCAACGCGGATCGCACGGCCCGCGAGAACTTCTTTTTCGATGCCTGCTGCGGTCCGCCGGATGCATCGATGCCGCTCGATTACTTCTTCTGGGTGATTCGCAACGACGAGCGAACGATCGTCGTCGATACGGCATTCCCGCTATCGACCGGGATCAGGCGCGAGCGCCAGATGAAACGCTCGGTGGGTGAAGCGCTGGCCGCATTGGACATCGATCCGTCGACAGTCCGTGATGTCGTCGTCACGCACTTGCATTGGGATCACGCGGGCAACCTCGCGCTGTTTCCCAATGCGCGCGTGCACGTGCAGGGCGCCGAGCTGCGGTTCTGTACCGGCGCCGAAATGCGGCACAGGCAGCTCGCCAAGATTTATGAACGCGACGACGTGATGCAGGCGGTCGGCATCCTCCATGATGGACGGCTCGTCGTGCACGAGGGCACGGTCACGCTCGCGCCCGGCATCGAGCTTTGCCTCGTCGGCGGCCATACGCCGGGAAGCCAGGTCGTGCGTGTGGCGACGCGCCGCGGCAATCTCGTGCTGGCCTCGGACGCGGCGCACCTATGGGCCAACGTGCGCGGACGTCGCCCGTTTCCGATCCTGCATGACCTCGCCAAGGTGCTCGACGCATTCGAAACGATCGATGCGCTCGCCGAAAGTCCGGAGCATGTCATCCCTGGCCATGATCCGCTCGTGGCGACGACGTTTCCGGCGTTGCGCGGCGATCCCGATACGTTCTGCTTGCATGAGGATCCGCTGACCGATGCGACGCAGTCCGCTCTTATCGAGGAGTCGACTCTATGACGCATTCCGTCACCGAGGGGCGGCTTTTCGACTACGGCCAGTACCGCGACCATTTCGCCGATGTGCCGGAGCAGGCGGTCACGTGGCCGTGGCCGCAGACGGCCAAGTCGTTGGCGGCGGCGCGGCACGGCGAGCGCGGCACGTTCACGCTCACGCGCGATGGCACGGCGGCCGGGTGCGAGATCGTGCCCGGCATGGCCATCAACGTCCAGGTTGTGCCGCCGCATGAGTCGACGCGGCCGCACGCGCATGCCTGGTGGCATCTGTTCATCGTTCAATCAGGTCGCGGCGTCGCTCATGTCGGCGAGCACGAGGAGCCCGTGCGACTCGCGCCACGCGACGTCCTTATCGTTCCGGCTTGGTGCATGCACGCATTTCATTGCGATGCGGACGAGGCGCTCGTGCTTTTCAGCATGAGCAACTTGCCTCAGCAGAAGAGTCTTGGCAATCTGAAGGCCTCGGAACCTGAGGGCGTGCTCGACGACAGCGTCGGTCACGGGGTAACGAAAACGATAATAGAGGGCCAACTAGATGAATCACAATAGCCAACACGCGGCAGGGCGATCCTTTGCCTCCAGCGCCGCCTATCGGTGGATCGTTCTCGCCGTCGCCGCGTTCGCGCAAACCACCGCCTCGATTACGGCGCAGGGCATCTATACGCTGATTCCGCCGTTGCAGAAGGCGTTTCATTTGACCGAAGCGACGGCGGCACTCGCGGTCAGCGCGCTGAACGGCGGGCAGGTCGTGACGATGCTGATGCTCGGCTGGCTCATCGACCGTTTCGGTGAGCGATACGTCGTTGCGCTCACGATGGTGCTGATGGGCCTGGCGGCATTCGCAGGGTCCGCGCTCTCGACGAGCTTTGCCGTCCTGTTGATGTTCTTTGCGTTGATCGGCACTTCGTATGCGTCGGTGCAGCCGGGCGGAACGCGGGCAATCCTGCGCTGGTTTCCGCCGCACGAGCGCGGCATGGCGACGGGGATCCGGCAGGCGGGCTTGCCGCTCGGCACTGCACTCGCCGCGATGGCGCTGCCGCTCATCGCGACGGTGCATGGATGGTCCATGGCGCTCGCGATTCAAGGGGCGATCAGTATCGTTGGCGGAATCTTGTTTGCCGTGCTGCATCGCGATGAACGCGAGATGCAGGGCGCGCCTGCCGCGGCGCCGCCGAAGTTCGCGACGGCGGTCAAGCTCGTGGCAGCCCACTCGGCGGTGTGGCCTGTCATGGCGGCCGGCGCGGTGATGGCCACGTTTCAGTACACATTCGCGACGCATGCGATTCCCTTCGTCACGGCACGTTTTCACTATTCGACGATTGCGGCGGGACTGCTGTTCTCCGTTTCGCAGTGGCTCGGCATCGTCGGTCGCATCGGACTCGCATGGGTCAGCGACAAGTTCTGGCCGACGAAACGGATCCGCTCGCTCGGTTTCAGCATGGCCGTCTGCATCGCGGCGACGGTGGCGCTGCTCGCGATGCCCGCGGGGACGACGAACGCCACGCTGACGGCGATCTTTTGCGTCCTCGGGTTGTTCGGCGTCGGCTGGTATCCGCTTTATCTGCTGCAGCTCGCCGAAATGGCGCCGAAGTCTGTCATGGCTTCGACGATCAGCTTCTCGATGACGATCAACATGGTCGCGATCAGCATCATGCCGCCGATTTTCGGCGTGATCGTCGACCGCTTCGATTATGTCGCCGCCTGGACCGTGCTCGCGCTCGTCGTGGCCGCCGGTATCGCGGTGCTTTGGAAAGGCGCCGCCGTTGCCGAGCGCGCATACCCGTGACCTTCGTGACTCCAACCCAACTTTACATAGGATCCTGAATGAACGCCTCGCCAATTTATTTGTACGTCGGTGCGGATTACGTCAGTGCGTTCGCGATGTCGGCGTTCGTCGTGTTGAAAGAAAAGGGACTCGACTTCGAGATTCGGACAGTCGACCTCAAGGCGAAGCAGCAGCACAGCTCCGCCTATCGCGAGATCTCGCTGACACGCCGCGTGCCGACGCTGCTGCACGGCGATTTTTCGTTGTCCGAATCATCGGCGGTTGCCGAGTATCTCGAGGAAGTCTATCCCGCCCCTCGTCATGCCGCCGTCCTGCCGGCCGATCGCGAAACGCGTGCGCGGGCGCGTGAGCTCCAAGCGTGGATTCGCAGCGATTTCATGCCGCTGAAGAGTGAAAGACAGGCGGACCGGATCTACTTCCCCGAGCCCGTGAAACCGTTGTCCGAGCCGGCGCAGCTCGCCTGCGACAAGCTGCTTGATGCGGCCGATCGGTTGATCCGCGACGACCGCCATGGCGTGTTCGGCGATTGGTGCATCGCCGACACCGATTTTGCGCTGATGCTGAACCGGCTCGTTGCCTGCGGCGACCCGGTGCCGCCGAAGGTGTTGCGATATGTCGAGCGTCAGTGGGCGCGGCCAAGCGTGCAGCAGTGGGTCGCTCGACCGCGAGGATGATCGGCGGGACGTTCGGCGCGACGGGTGTTGGCCCGTCCGCGATGCCTCACTTGCGGCTTACGCGTGCCCACCGCGGCTTTGCCGTTGGTCGGCATGTGCGACGCCGGTCTCGGAGAACCGCGCGAACCAGTTGTAGAGTCGTTTGACGACGTGTGTCGCGGCGGCGACCTCGATCAAAACGGCTGTGCCGCTCGAGGAAGCGCCCGTCATGGACACGTATTGAGATCGCTCGACGAGATAAGTGTCGCCTTCTTGCAGAAGATGCGATCGGAGTGGAGCTGACTCGCCGAGCCAATCTAGCGTTGGCTCGGCGTACGTCAACCGCACTGCGCCCTCGGTTATTATCAGTCGCGTGTTGCGAGGCAGCGAAACAGCGAGCGTTTGGTTGTTGTGCAGCGTGAGAGTCGATAAAACCGACTCCTCGCTTGCCGTGGATTCACGCTTATCCATTTGCTCGCCCTCCGTGTCGCGCAAGCATCGTTTTGAGAAAGCGTATCCGGGACGCGAGAACCATAACAGGAACAAGCGAGGCCGATTTTTTCCGATACAGCACGAAGGCCGGCTAGCCGCTCTCCGCGAGGGGGCCTGGCGCCCTGCGCTAAGCCGGCGGCGGCGCCGAAATGGAATTTCAAAGATCGGGGTAGTGTTGCGGACTCGACGCTGGGGAGCCGCATGCGCTCCGGGTTGGCCGGCCGGGCAATGACACTTGCGCCGCGGCGAGCCGGGCGCTCGCGCTCAAGGCAACGAAATCGTCAGATTGGCCGATTCGGCTTCCGGCTTGACGAGCTGGGAATAGGGCGCCAATGTGCCCAGCGTATGATCGCGCAAAAAAGTATGGAGTCCGAAATAACCGGTCAGGCCGATAAACGCAAACACCGCGCCGATGGTCCACAGTGGCACTTCATGCTTGAGGCGATGGGCCACTTGATCGGGCAGGGGCCAATGTGGCGCGAAAGCGGCCCGCTTGCCTTTCATGCGTGCGATCTCGTCGCCGAGCCTTGCCGTCAGATAAGCCAATTTCTCCGGCCCCTCGAGCAGGTACTTGCCTTTGAACCCGAGCAGCAAGCACATATGGAACACCTCGAGCGACTGCAACCGCGCCACGCCTTGTGCACGACACGCTTCGAGATGATCGAAGAACTTCTCGCCGGCCAGTTGCTCGCCGAATAGCGTGAGCTGCAGCGGCCGACGCTCCCAGACATCGCGGATCTTGAACGTCGACGAAAGCACCGTTTCGTCGATCGTCGCGCAAAACGCGAACTTGGCCGCGTAGACATCGTCAGCCGGCACATTGAGCTTCTTCGCGCCACGCTCGAAGTCCGCAAGGAAGGCTTGCACGCGCGAGCTGAACTCGGCGGCATCGGCGGGCTCATGTCCCTGCTTGAGCAGGAACAGCATGAAGAAGCCGTCGTAGAGCAGGTCGTGCAGCGAACGCGCCTGGGCGCTCGCATCGACGCTCGGACTCCATGCGGATACGGGAGGCGGTGCGCTGCTGCCGAGAAGAGAGGGGACTTCGGTCATGATTTCAGGAAGTAACGGCGATCAAATCGACTTTGAGATCGTTGATGCCCGACGGCGTGTAGATCATTGCCGATTGCGCCTGCAGCATCCGCTCATAAAGCGGGCCGCGCGCTTCGAGCGCGAAGTAGCAGGCGCCGGGCCGCACGGGAACGGCGGGCGGGACCTGCGGTGTATAAACGAGCCTCACGCCGGGCATTGCCGACAACACGAGTTTGTCCACATCGTCAGGCGCGCCGATCTTGAAACGCGTCGGCACGACCTCGACGAGCTCCACGGGCGGCAGATCGGCCGATACGGCGATGTAGAACGTGGTCTTCTCGTCGATCCGGCCCGAGTCGAGGCGGCCCACCCGAAACGACGGCCGCACCTCCTCGAGCGCGATCGCGAAATGACGTGTCGAGATGACGGTTTCGAGCAGGTCCCGCACGATCTCGTCGAGCCGCGCGAATGCGGGGCCGGGCTCGTCGTGCCGATAGACCGGCAAATCGGTCAGCGTGTACTGCTTCGAGAACGTCATCAACTGCCCCGCAAGCCTCAACAGCTCGTGAAAGAGACGCTCCGGGTGCAGCGCCGGTTGTTGATGCAAATGAATGAGCGAGGCGACCGCCGCGTTCACCGTATGCAGCAGCCAGAACGACGCGATATCGCCCGAGCGGAATTCGATGATGTTCTTCGTCGGCTCGCGATGAAAACCGTAGAGCGCGTTGACCTTCGCCTGGAGCGCATCGATCAGTTGGCGCAGCCCGTGATGCAATACGGGGGAAGCTTCGATCGAGAGACAGGGAGGCACGAAGTTGGCGTCGAACTCGAAGCCCGAAGTCGCCGTGCGCCGCACGTGCACGATCGGCACCGCGATGAGCTGCTGGCGCGGCTCGTTGTGACCGACGAGCCTGACACGCGTTTTGAGGAACGTCAGCGCGGCCGTCATCGCGCCCGTGAACTGGTCGGCCACTTCCGCCTGCTTGCTCGCATAGCGCATCGGCCGGTCGCTCGTCGGGTCGTCCGTATAATTGCTGCCGCTCTCGCGCATCGGGTTCAGCGCCACGTAGAACACGGAATCGGCGATACCTTCGGGCAGCGTTTGCAGCGAAATGGCCTCGGGCAACTCATCGGCTTGCGGGGCCGAAAACAGCGTGCCGTCGGGAAAGACGATCGAGAGCTCCGACAAGCGCAAGGTGCCGCCGTTGAGCGAATCGAGATCGAACGCAACGGAGCGCACCCCCCAGTTGAATGGCTGCAGCGCGCGTATCGATTCGACGAGGCGCGCCTCGTGATAAGCGTCTTGTTGCTGGAAATGTTGAGGCCGGAGAAAGAGGCCCTCTCCCCAAAGCAGCTTTGCCGAATAACTCATCCCGAAACCCACGTTGTGTTGTTCAAGGCGCCGCTGATGCGGTCATAAAAAATTCATTGCACGGACATTGACCATCCATTGCCGTCTCGTTCAACCGCAGGATACCGACGACAGCAAATTCAACGGCGGCATCGGCAAGCCCGGATCGGGCGGAATGACGGTGCCGCTCGTCACTGTCATTGCGCAGTTATGGAGGCCGATCATTATGCCGGATTTCTCCGATTTCGCCGGATCGAAAGCGAATTTCCAACGCCGCAGCGCGGGATCGCGGAAGAGGGCAACGACGCCGAAAGCCTGCGCTTCACGCGACACTTTCTCGGTCATCTGGTAATGCTGGCCCGGAATCAGCGTCACTTCGCGCACGCTTAGCAGATCCGCGCCCAGCGCGCTTTTCTCCTTCGTCGGGTCGGTAAAGACGTCGAACGATGCTTGCTGGAACGCGGTCGGGTCTTTGAGCACATACAGACGCACCACTAGCCCAAGCGGGTGATTGTCGGTTGCCGCATTGAGATTGGACGCCGCGGCGAGCGTGAGCGGGACGTTGCGCGGCGGCTTTTGCGAATCGGGCACCGGGGGCTTGCCGATGCCGGCGGCCTGCAGCGCAGTCGAGGCCACGCTGCCGAGCGCGGTGACGCCAGCCGCGCAACCCGCGAGCGTCCCCCCCGCGACGAGCAATGAAATGGTGCATATCAAATAACGCTTTATTGGCATTTCACCGCGCGCTCCGTCTTATCCGCGACAAACTTTTTTAGAATTCTGCCGCCCGTATCCGCGTCCCGAAGTTGAGAACGGACAGGTTTGTATAGCTTCATATATCGGAAAATTTTTCTTGTGCCTTGTTAAGAGGCGATTTACTCGGAAATAGTTTCCTATCCGTTCTGCATAACGCTTATTCGCAATAATTCCATTCCGCTATCGTCATGCGATTGGAGTTGAATTATGGAAAATTGGCCGGTACTATACGCCCGCGCTCGCCGCAAAGCAAAGCCGTGGTTTGTCTCGGCGAATTAATAAACGATCGGGCAGTGTCGGCAAATGAACAAACAGCAAATCTTTCGCAAACTTTCGACGGCCGTGCTGGTATGTGCCGTCATCGCGGGCTGCGCCTCGCAAAAGCAGGCCAATCAGACTACGCCGGCCGCATTCGACAAGGCGCTGGCCGATGCCGATGCCGTCGCCAAGGGCGGCGACAAGGACAAGGCGCTTGCGCTTTATCAGCAGTTGACCAAGGCCGACCCGACGCGTGAAGAGCCGTGGTCGCGTATCGCGCAAATCGAGTTCGACAATGCGCATTACGGGCAGGCCATCGTCGCGGCGCAAGAAGCGCTGCAGCGCGATTCGACGGACCGCGGCGCGAAAAGCGTGCTGGCCGTGAGCGGTCTTCGCGTCGCGACGCAGTCGCTCGGCGAATTGCGCCAGGACGCCGAGCTCGCCGGCGATGCCAAGACGGACGCGCAGGCACTCGCGCATCAGCTGCGCGACACGCTGGGCCAGGCAACGCTGTTCCCAGAGGAAGTCGCGCAGAACAAGCCTCCGGTCAAGAAGCGCCGCATCGTGCGGCGCCACCCGGCCACGGTTGCGAAGAAGGACGCCGATCCGGGCGCGGCCGACCAGCCGGCCGCCGATGCGCCCGCGCCTAAGGCCGCCGCCGGCGCGAGCGGCGCCGATCCGTTCAGCGCGCTTCGTTAAAGCGTCGTTCGTTTCACTCATACGCTTCGGGGAGCTGCCGATGGCCAAGAAGGAAAGCATTCAGAAACGCTTGCAGAAGGTGCGCCCGCCGCGCGTGCAACTGACTTACGAAGTCGAGCGCGGCGACGCGATCGAGATCAAGGAGTTGCCGTTCGTCGTCGGCGTCGTGGCGGACCTCGCCGGTCAATCGGAAGTCGAGCAGCCGAAGCTGCGCGACCGCAAATTCGTCAGCATCGATCGCGACAATTTCGACGACGTCATAAAGGCCGTCGAGCCGCGCGCCGCGTTCGAGGTCAAGAACCGGCTCACCGACGCGGGCGGCACGTTCGCCGTCGATTTGCGCTTCCGCTCGATGGCGAGCTTCGATCCGGATCAGGTGGTGGCACAGATCGAGCCGCTGCGACGCCTGCTCGAGGCACGCTCGAAGCTTGCCGACCTGCGCAACAAGCTGGCCGGGAACGACAAGCTCGAGAGCATTCTGAGCGACGTGCTTGCGAATACAGCGCAGGTCCGCGCGCTCGCCGCACCGGCGGACGAACAGGGCGATGCGGTCGATCAGGACAAACCGGGCGATTGAGCGAGCGAGGGCAACATGAATCAGCAAGCGGCTACGGCCAATCCGGCGCAACCGGAAGCAGGTGCAACGACGTCACTGCTCGACGAGATCATCGACAAGAGCAGGGTGGCCAAGTCCGATTCGGAGCACGCGCGGGCGAAGGACCTCATCAGCGAACTTGCGAACCAGGTGCTCGACGGAACGGTCGTCGTCTCCGACAACCTGGCGGCCACGCTCGACGCGCGCATTGCCGAGATCGACCGGCTGCTTTCGGCGCAACTGAGCGAGGTCATGCACGCATCGCAGTTCCAGCGCATCGAGAGCACGTGGCGCGGCCTGCAATACCTCTGCAAGGAAAGCAACACGGGTTCGGGCATCAAGATCAAGGCGCTCAACGCGACGAAGCGCGAGATCGTGCGTGAATTCAAGACCGCGGCGGAGTTCGATCAAAGCGCGCTCTTCAAGAAGGTTTACGAAGAGGAGTTCGGGACATTCGGCGGCGCGCCGTTCGGGGCGCTGATCGGCGACTTCGAGATCACGCGTCAACCGGAGGACATGTACTTCATCGAGCAGATGTCGCACGTGGCCGCCGCGGCGCATGCACCGTTCATCACGTCCGCTTCGCCCGAGCTGCTGGATCTGGAAACGTTCGCCGACCTCGGCAAGCCGCGCGATCTCGGCAAAGTGTTCGATACGGTCGAATATGCCAAATGGAAGTCGTTCCGCGATTCCGAGGATTCGCGCTACGTCGGCCTTACGCTGCCGCGCTATCTCGGCCGGCTGCCGTTCAATCCGAAGGATGGCCTGACGGCCGACGGCTTCAACTTCGTCGAGGATGTCGACGGTACCGATCACAACAAGTACCTCTGGTGCAACGCGGCGTGGGCGTTCGCGGCACGGTTGACGGCCGCGTTCGACGACTTCGGCTGGTGCGCGGCGATTCGCGGCGTGGAAGGCGGTGGGCTCGTGGAGGATTTGCCGACGCACACCTTCAAGACCGACGATGGCGAGATCGCGCTCAAATGCCCGACTGAAATCGCGATCACCGATCGCCGCGAGAAGGAGCTGAGCGACCTCGGGTTCATTCCGCTCGTGCATTGCAAAAACACCGATTACGCGGCGTTCTTCGCGGCACAATCGGTGCAGCGTCCGAGGAAGTACAACACCGACAGCGCGAATGCGAACGCGGTGCTATCGACGCAGCTGCAATACATTTTCTCGGTATCCCGCATCGCGCACTACCTGAAGGCGATGATGCGCGACAAGATTGGCAGCTTCGCCTCGGCGCAGAACGTCGAGACGTTCCTCAATCGCTGGATCGCCCAATACGTGCTCCTCGACGACAACGCAACGCAGGAGCAAAAGGCGCAGTTCCCACTGCGCGAAGCGTCGGTTCAGGTCACGGAGATTCCCGGCAAGCCGGGTTCGTATCGCTCGGTCGCATTTCTGCGCCCTCATTTCCAACTGGACGAGCTCTCGATTTCGCTGCGGCTCGTCGCTGATCTGCCGAAGCCGGCGGGTGCCTAAGCATCGTGAAACGAAGGGCGGCGATGCATGATGTCAATCGCCCGGCCCACCGCTCAACCTCTTATTCGGAGTCGCGAGAGATGAAAGACATTTACATGAAGTTCGGCAATCCTGCCATCAACGGCGAATCGCAGGATAAGGACCACTCGAACTGGATCGAGATCAGCTCGTGGAATCACTCCATCACCCAGCCGCGCTCGGCAACGGCCTCGACGGCCGGCGGCCATACCGCGGAGCGCTGCGAGCACGCGGATATGACGTTCACGAAGGACATCGACGTCGTAAGCCCGCTCCTTTATCAGCACGCCTCGGGCGGCACCACGTTCGATGAAGTCACGATCGACTTCATGCGTTCGGACGGTGACGGTAACCGCGTGAAGTACCTCGAAATCAAGCTCAAATACGTCATCGTCTCGAGCGTTGCGCCGAGCGTGGTCGGCGAGGGGCTGCCCGTCGAGCAGTTTTCGCTCAAGTACGCCGCGGTGCAATGGAAGTACACGCAGCAGAAGATCGGCGGCAACCAGGGCGGCAATGCGCAGGGTGCCTGGAGCCTGACGAAGAACGACAAGACCTACGCGGTCTGACGTGCGGCGCGGCGCGTCGCGCCCGTCATGGTGAAGCGTTGGCGTGGGCGTGACCGTCCGCGAGCAACCGCAAGGGCGCCGGCGCCGGAAAGTGCCTGCGCCCTTGCTAGCTCAGAATGAATGCATCGCACCGATGAAGCGATTCGAACCTAGCTTGCTCGACAAGCTTTTCGACGACGACCCGCGAATGCCGGCGCCCGCCGCGATGCGGCAGCTTTCGCTCGACGAACTGAAAAGCCGAGTCGCGCGTGACGTCGAAGCGCTGCTCAACACCCGCCTCGCACCTCGCGAGCCATTTCCGCAAGGGAGCGAGTGCGTGCGTTCGGTGTTGACATACGGGTTGAGCGACTTCGCGGGCCTGAGCCTCGTGCGACACGAGGACCGAGTACGCATCTGCGACTCGATCCGTCAGGCAATCGAGCAGCATGAGCCGCGTTTGCGCGGCGCGACCGTTTCCCTGGAAACGAACCCGCAATCGACGAACGCCCTTTATTTCGTCATTCGCGCGAAGCTCGTCGTGCACCCAGCCGAAGAACCGGTCAGCTTCGATGCGATGCTCCAGGCTTCGACGCTGCAGTATTCGGTCTCGCGCTCGCGCCGTGCCGGCGACGCGGCGCGCAGCCGCATGTACGAGTAACCATCGGCAGGCACCACGGCAAAACCAAAAAGATCTGGCGCTCGGGGAAAACGATGGACGCGTTGCTGCCTTACTACGACCGTGAGCTTGCGTTTTTGCGGCGGTACGCGCCGGGTTTTGCCGATCGCTATCCGAAGATCGCGCCGCGTCTCGCGTTTGCGGACACGCAATCGGACGATCCGCATGTCGAGCGGATGATCGATGCGCTGGCGCTGCTCGGCGCGCGCATCAACCGCAAGCTCGACGATGACTACCCCGAGTTGGCCGAAGCGTTGCTCGAGGTGCTTTACCCGCATTACCTTCGGCCGTTCCCGTCGTGTTCGATCGCGCAGTTCGCCCCGAGCAGCGCTGAGCGAATCGACGAACCGGTCACCATTCCGCGCGGCACACAGCTTCGCAGCCGCGACGTAAACAGCGTTCATTGCTGCTTTCGCACCGCGTACGACGTGATACTCGCGCCGATAAGACTCGCCCGAGCTCAATTCAGGGCGCTTGCCGAGCTACCTGCGCACGCGCCCGTGCTGCCCGGCGATGCGTCGGGCGTCGTATCGTTTCTGTTCGAAAGCACCTCATCGGCGAGCGATCTCACTGCGATCGGGCTCGATTCGGTACGCGCTTACCTGCATGGCGAGCAGTCGTTTGTCGCGACGTTGGCCGACAGTCTCTTCATGAAAGCAATAGCCGCCTACGTAGAAGCCGACGAGCCGGGCGAGTGGCGGCGTCTTCCGGCGCTTCCGCTCGAGCAGGCCGGATTCAGCGATAAGCAATCGCTGATCGACTACCCGGCCAAATCGCATCCTGCCTACCGCCTGCTGACCGAATACTTCGCGTTTCCCGAGAAGTTCGGCTTCATCGATTTCGACATTGCCGCCATGCTGCACGCGAGCCGGCGCTGCCGGCGCCTGACGCTGCATGTCGTGATCGGGCGGGTACGCGGCGAAACCCAGGTGCCGCGGCTCATCGAATCGCTTGCGGCGCATCACCTGCGGCTCTTTTGCTCGCCCGTCGTGAATCTTTTCAGGCAACCTGGCGAGCCGATCCACGTCAGTCACGAAGTTGTCTCTTATCCGGTCGTTGCGAATGCGCGAAACGCACGCGAATACGAGGTCTATTCGATCGACGCAGTTCACTTGGTGAGAGAAGGCGCGAACGAGCAGACCATCATGGAGTTCCGCCCGTTCTTTGCGCTCCGCCACGACGAGGCAGGCAAGGTTGGCCGATATTGGTTCGCGCGCCGCAACGCCACCGTGGCCGACATGAGCCCGGGCTATGAGACGGAGATCTCGATCATCGAGAGTGCATTCGATCCATCGAGCGCACAAACTGACACGCTCAGCCTCGAATTGACCTGCACCAATCGCGACTTGCCGGCGCGGCTTGCCATCGGGCTCGAAGGCGGCGATTTGTTCCTCGATGACGCCGCCATGGAGGACGATGCGGCGCTCACCGTCGGCGCCAATCCGATTTCCATGCTCTGCCGGCCCACGCCGACTGTGCGCGTCGAGCGCGGAGCGTCGATGCAGCTTCGACTCGTCTCGCATCTCGCGCTCGGTCACGCTCCGCTCGTCGATGACGATCTCGCGTCGCTGAAGGAGCTGCTCTCGCTCTACGATTTGCGGCATACGGCCGTGTCGACGCGCCATATCGAAGGTCTCGTCGGCGTCGAGCGGCGGCCGGCCGTCCAATGGCTGCCGGGTAAGCCGTTCGCGACGTTCGTGCGTGGTGTCGAGATCCGTCTCACGATCGACGAGGCGCATTTCGTCGGGACGAGCGTTGCCGCCTTCGTCAGAGTCCTCGACGCCTTTTTCGGGCTCTACGTCAACCTGAATCGATTCGTACAACTGATTGCCGTGTCCAAGCGCACCGGCGAGGAGATCATGCGATGCAAGCCACGCAGCGCAGAGTCCACGCTGGCGTAGTCCGGCGGCTCCTCGACGAGCCATATCGCTTCCAGTTCTTCCAAGCAGTGCGCATGCTCGAGATGTGGTTCGAGCAAGACGTCGTGCGGCACGCGGGCGAGCGGATCATGTTCCGCAATACCTTGTCGCTGACGTTCGCACCGAGCGAGCTCGAGCGCGCCACGCCATACGACGTCGACGGCGCTCCGTTGGACAGCGAGGAAGCGCGCGATGCGGCGATCGAGGCACGCTCGCTTGCGCGTGTCGATCTGGTACCGGCGTTTTTTGGCATGCTGGGCGGGCAGGGTGCGTTGCCGCTGCACTACACGGAAGATCTGATCGCACGTGAGCAATTGCGGCGCGATCGTGCCGCCCGCGCGTATCTCGATGTCTTTACCCACCGAGCAACGGCGCTGTTCTACGAGGCGTGGAAGAAGTACCGGCTGCCGTTTCACTACGAGCTCGACGAGGACGAACGCTATCTGCCGTTGCTGCTCGCGATCGCAGGCTTGGGGCACCTCCCGACGCGCGGTGCCTTGCAGCAAGGGACGGGCACGCTGATCGACGAGGCGCTGGGCGGATATGCGCTGCCGGTCCGGCAGCGGCCGATGTCGGCTGCCTATCTCGAGCGCGTGTTTGCGGACTATTTTCGCGTGCACGTGCGCGTCGAGCAGTTCATCGGAAAGTGGTACGACGTGCCGCGCTCGAATCTGTCGCAGCTCGGCTACGCGAACGTGACGCTCGGCGCGACGGCGCTCGCCGGCGAGCGCGTCTGGCAGCGCGATATGCGGCTGCGACTCGTCCTGGGACCCCTATCGAAGCGTGACTACCAGAGGCTCCTGCCGGCCGCGCCGCACGCGGTCGCGCTCGAGCGAATGCTGTCGCTCGTGGGCGGCGCCGTATTCGAATACGAAGTCTCGCTCGTACTCGCGCGCAGCGAGGTGGGCGCGGCTCGTCTCGGCGGTGGTGCGCGGCTGGGCTGGGATGCCTTCGTCTGCACGCGGGAATCCGAGCGCGACCGCGACGACGCGCGCTATGAAGTCCACGTCATCGACGATCGCGAGGAAGGAAGGCCGCAACTCTCGAGACGTCCACGATATTGAATACGAGGAAATCTGAATGGCGATCGACCTCAACCCGCTTTTAGAGCCGTTCCCGGGCGCATCCCCCTGTGGCCAGGACTTGCTGTTTTCGAACGATTTCGACGCGATCCAGCAGGCGCGCCGCTTCGACGATCCTTCGCTCGATCAGGGGGAATGGGTAACCGAGATCAAGGAGGCGGACTGGGATTTCGTCATCGATCGCTGCAGCGCTTTGCTCGGCACGCAGACGAAGGACCTGCGGCTCGCGGCGTGGCTGACCGAAGCGCTTGCAATGAAGCAGGGCTTGCCCGGACTGACGCAAGGCTACACGCTGCTCGCGGGACTATGCGAACGCTACTGGGACAAGGTTCATCCGCTGCCCGACGGCGACGACGCCGAGTATCGGCTCGGCAATGTGACATGGCTCGTCCGACGCACGGCGGAATTGCTGCCCGATACGCGCCTCACGCAAACCTCGACCGGAAGCTTTTTCACGGCGGTCGACTGGGACGTTGCAACGCATGTGGCGCAGGCATCCAAGCGAGACCCGGAGCGCGCCGATGAGATTGCGCGCGGCAAACCGTCCGTCGAGCAGATCGCTGCCGCCAAACGTATTACGCCCGTGACGTTCTACCGAACGTTGTTGGACGAACTGAAAGCGTTCGAAGCGGCGATGCTCACGCTGGAATCACGGTTGGACGAATACGCCGGCGAATCCGCTCCGAGTTTCCGGCAGACAAAGGAGTCCTATGCATTCGTCTACGGGCTCGCGGAGCGATTTGCGCGCGATGTCGGCGTGAGTCCCGATCCTGCACCCGGCGCCGTCGCGGCCGATTCGCACGAGCCGCGCGAGGCCGAACGCGCCGAGCCCACCTTCAAGACGCCGCTTCCACGAACCGCGACCATGCCATCGAATTCCGAGCCCGTCCCTGCGGGCGTCATCCGAAGTCGCGCCGACGCCATCGCGCAATTGCGTGCCGTCGCGCAGTTTCTGCGCGCCGCGGAGCCGCATAGCCCGGCCGCCTATCTCGCCGACAAGGCGGCCGAGTGGGCCGATATGCCATTGCACCAGTGGCTTGCATCGGTGGTGAAAGACGACGGTCAGCTGGCGCACTTGCGCGAGTTGCTGGGAGTGAAGCCCGAGCCGAGGTGAAGTCGGTCGAGCGCGCGCCGTGTTCGAGCCGCGATGCGCGTGCGCCATCACACGCGCCGCGCATCGACATGTCCGATCGCCTATTTGCCGACGCGAAACTCGATGCGCCGATTGCGCGCGCGCCCTTCGTCGGTATCGTTCGATGCGATCGGCTGATCGGGCCCGGCGCCCATCGTCGTCATCGACTGTGGCGCGATGCCCTTCGTGACCAAATACCCTTTGACGGCGTCGGCACGCGCCTGACTGAGCGCAATATTCGACGCGCGGCTCCCGGAATTGTCGGTATGGCCGATGATCTCGAACGAGTTGTTCGGCATTTTCGCGATGACGGCGGCGAGCTGATCGAGGATGGCCCGGCCTTGCGGCGTCAGCGTCGCGCTGCCCGTTTCAAAAGCGATCGTGCGGTTCGCCAGCGTGCTGTCGAGCACGCCTTGCTCCGATGCGCTCACGTGCAAGCCGTTCCGGATCGTGTAGGTGGGGTTGAGCGCGTTGGCCATATCGCTCGCGATTTGCTGGCGTTGCGCTTCGTTGCCCACTTCGCCCTTGACGTCGATTTGCGTGCCGTCGATCTTCAGTTGCCCCTTGCTGATCTGCTTCAACTGCGGGCCTATCAACTTCTGGACGTTGGTCGACCAATTGGGCGGCGTGGCGACACTGCCGACTTCGATCTGATCGACGATGTTAGCCGCGCCGTACGTATCGCGAAGGCGGGTCAGGACGGCGGTGCGCGTGGCCTCGTCCGGCACTTTGCCGCTGATGACCACTTGTCCCGGGGCCGCGTTGACCGTGGGGGGCACGCGCGTAGTGGCTATGCCGCCCGTCGCAGGCGGCGCGGACAGTGTCGTCGTTTTGATATGGATGCCGCTGTTGTCGATCGGCGTCACGCTTGCCGGCGCGGCATTGTCGGCATGGACGGCCGCGCTTGCCACGAATCCGAGACATGCCAGCGCGATCGACGCCAACTGCGAAACTGTCCGAGGGCGCCACCGTGCAAAAAGGGAATCAAAGTCAGCCATCGCGTTAAGCCCCGACGAACGCTTCACGGAACGTATCGATGGCGATACGCAACGAGAGTTGAGGTTGTTCGAGATAGCTGACGAGCTTGCTGATGCCGGGCTCGTTCTGCGCATGTTCGTCGATCCATTCGGGATCGTCGATGTCGATGTTCTGGGCCGCATAGGCCTGTGGATCGATGACGCTATGGAGCGTCTTCGCCGACGCACCGTTGAATCCGATCACCAGTCGATCGCGCTCGGCGATCGTGCCGATGAAGATCGCGATCTCGAAATCGGCCAGCGCGAGAAACGGGGCGATGAGTTCGAGCCAGAACGCGGCGACGAGGCTTCGATAGAACGAATCGACGGGCAGCGGCAGCGTGAGGCCGCGTTCGAGATGCGGCGCTTTGCTCAACATGACGGGCTTCAGCAGCGAGCCGAGCGCGAGCATCGCGCCGCGCAGCCGGACCGGGTGGCCGCTCGCCAGCAGCATTTGCTCGAGGCCGGCCAGCGTCTGGTGCTCGACGAAATCGGCGAACGTGCCGTCGTGCGAGCTCGCCACGCCGACATCGATCGGCACCTGGGTATCGCCGAGCGCCTGCAACGCGGCATTCGGCTCCGCGCCCTCGAAAAGCTCGCGCATCTGCTTCGCGGCGCGCGCCCAGAGCCGCGCGAAAGCAAGCGGGCTGCGCGCAAGAAACGCAAGGGGGCGCTCGACTTCGAGTGCCGTCGCCGCAAGCAGCGGGAACCGCCGCGAGGAGACATCGTGACTCGTCATCATGTGACCGGCGATCGCGAGCTTGCTTTGCGAGCCGAGGAAAGCGAAGTGCATCGGCTTCGCGTTCTCGTAGACGATTTTCCAGCGCGGGTCTTCCGCGAGCAGCTCCATCGCTTGAGCGATCCAGTGATCGAGCGTTTGCAGTAGCTGCGGATTGTTCGCGCTCTTGACGAAGTCGCCGCGCGAGGGAATCTTGCCGAAGTAGGCCAATTGCGCCTGGACCGATTGCGTCATTGCGCGGCTCCCGGGTTCGTGGCGGCGGCGTTGACCGCGGCCGGTGTAGTCGAGGCGGTGGTGGACACGCTCGCGGACTGTGCGCGGCCGGCGGCGTCCGCCGCAACCATCGCAGCGGTCGCGGCGCCGCTCGACGAACCGCTCGCGGCCGCGGCGGCAGCGCGGGTCGCGGCGACGTCGACGACCGACGTCGGCAGGCGCGCGCCGCGCAGGCTTTGCTGCTGCGGGGCGTCCGACGATCCGCTCGATGGCTGCGAGGTGCTGACGATGCGCATGCTGAACGCCACCGTCACATCGCCCTGCGTCCATGACAGATCGAAAGTCCCGTCGGCGTTGCGCTTGCGCTGCGCGGAGTTGATGAGCTTCTCGAGGCCGTAGCGGCCCGGCTCGTTGACGAATTGGACCGTGCGGCCGTCGAACGTCACCGCCGTCAAGGTCGCGCCGGCCGTACCCTGTGGATTCGGCCAGACGAAGTTCGCCCACTGCGCCGGCGTGTTGCGATAGCGAAGTTGCTGGCCGTCGATCGTGATCGTATATTCGGTCGTTTTCGAGCCCGGCTGTGGCAGGATCTGGAACACGGTCTGCGGCTCGCCCGCCGACTGCCCGCCACCGGCGGCGGCGCCGGAGAGCGGCGCGACCCAGCGCGCGAATCCGCTCGAGAAGTCGGGCGTCAACGCAATGCCGATGCCGCCCCACGTGCGAGGGCTCAGGGTATCGCCGCGCCGCACGGCGAGCGGGCCGAGTGTTGTGCCGACGAACTTCGACACCGCGCCATCGGGCCCGAACACCTGCGCGATTTCACCCGCGCCCGCTTCAACCTTCGCACTGGCGGAGAACGGATACTTGTTCGCGAGCGATGCTTCAAACGGCTGGTACACCTGAGCGTCCCAGACCTTGTTGACCTCCTCGCTGGCCGGACCGACGACGACGGCGAAGGCCTGCATCAGCGGCCGCACGAGCAGCGGTCTCAAGGTCTTGCGCTGGTCGTCGGTGAGCCCGTTGAGCATCTGCTCGTCGACGATCTTCAGGGAATCGGCGAGCTCGGACCCGCTGCCCTCGAGCGTCTGCTGCATCAGCTGGCGTGCGCCTGGCCCGGGATCGCCTTGATTCTTGATCACGTTGAAACGCGTGCGCACTTTCGAAAGGGAATCCATATAGTTCGCGAGCAGCGACGTGTTGTCCTGCTTTGCGACGATGCGCGCAAGTCCGGTGAACGCCGCGCCGACCGGCCCCATCGCGGGTTGGGCAGGGACGATGGCGTCCGGATCGATGCCGGCCGTTTTCGCCGCGTCTTCGTGCAACGAGAAGAAGCGCTTGAACCATCCGCTCGTGCCGTTTTGCGCGCGTTGCACCGTCGTGGAGGCAAGCGCCGGGTTGTCCCAGCCGGTCTGGTCGTACGCGGTTTCGAGAATTTTCCTGATCGGCGAGCTCTGCGGGTCGCCGAGCCGGTTCATCGATGCGACGGCCTGACTGAAGTTGCCGAAGTCCTGAATGGCAATGCCCTGCATGAAGCGCTGCCAGTGCTGTGCGTACTCGGCCTTGTACATGCCGACGAGCGCCTTCTGGATCTGCTCAGGGCTGCCGTCGAGCGTCAGGTCGTCCTGGGAGGCCGTGTTGAGCACCCAATCCTTCGCCTGGAGCTCTTTCGTGGCCGCGTCGCGGATTGCTGGCCGGACATACTGGAACCATGCATCGCGCGTGAACGTACCGGGAATCGCATAGCTGCCCGCGACGAGGCTCGTGTCGCCGTCGCCGACGATACGCGCGACCGTCATCGGCGCGAAACGCGTCGAGGCACGTGCCTTGATATCCTCGTAGACGCGCTGCCGCGCCGGCATGCCGCGCACGACGTGACGCAGATCTTCGCGGGTTTCGTCGACGAGCGAGAGATTCGCGTCGATCATGGGCCAATCGTCGTCGGCGACGCGCGACAGATAGAACGTGATCATTCGTTCGGCACTCCTGATCATCTCGTCGCGCGGCATGTTGCCGCGATTCGTCTCGAGCCAGCCGCGCCAGAAGCGGGCCAGTTGATCCGTGAGATGGGCCGCTTCGATGTGGCGCTTGTCCGAGAGCATCAGATAAGTCTTGAGCGCGTTGTAGGCGTCTTCGACGTTCGTGGGCGAGGCGTCGCTGTAGAGGCCACCCTGCGCGTTTGGCCCATTCGGCGCGGGCGACAGAACATTGGCGCGAGCAGAGACGGGCACCGCCCCCGATTCGGGCGGACGCGTGAGCGGCGCAAGTTGGTCGGCGTGCGCATTGACGTCCTTCAGGAAGGCCGCGAGATTCTGCGAGACCGGCGTGAGCATCAGCTGCTTGATGCCGCGGTAGTACTCGGTCAGCAGACGCTGCTCGATGATGTCGCCCTGGTAGAGCCCGAACGAAACCGAAAGCGGCCTGTCGCGACGATATTGCTCGAGCTGTTCGATACGGTCCTCGAGAATATCCATCGCCTGAAGACGCGATTGCAGATCGTCGCGCTTTTGCTGGATCCGCACGATGTTGTTGAGGTCGGCCTGCACATTGGCCACGAGCTGCTGATTGCCGATCGTGGACCAGGTCCAGCCGCCCAGCGCGAGCGCGAGGATGGCGACGAACGCGAAGAAGGTGCCGTACCGCAGCCGGAGCTTCGCGGGGCTCGCGAACTGGCGCACCGTCTGCTTGTCGGCGAAGATGACTTTCGAGAAAAGATCGCGCAGAAAGAAGCCGTTTTTCGAGGTGGGCGCCTGCGCTGCCGGCACGTCGTCGGCCGAAAGACCGAACCGCTGTCCGATCCGCTGCGCCGCGGCGCTGTTCGTCACGCCCTCTTGCAGCGCGCTCGTGAAGTAAAAGCCGCGCAAGATCGGCTTGTACTGAAAGGGATTGTTTTCGAAGAGCGTGGCGAGAAACACGCGCAGCGCCGGCTTGATCGAGAGAAACTCGAGCGGAAAGCTGAGCTGGCCCGGGGCGAGCTTGTTGCCGCGATTCAGCGCCATTTGCGCGACGCTGATTTCCTTGAGGCCTTCGTAAAGCTCCTCGAACCGCTCATCGAACAGCGCGACGATATCGCGTTTCTCGTCCGGCTCGTACGGCAACGTTGCTCCCCAGACGCGATCGTATTCATGGCGCTCGCCGCCACCGAAGAATTCCGAGAATCCGGTAATCAAGTCCGCCTTCGTGAACATGACGTAGACGGGCGCGAAGACTTCGAGCTTTTCCGTCAACTCCTGCACGCGCTGGCGCAGACTCCGCGCGAGGTTGATCGTCGTATCGGGGCGGCCGGCCGTCAGCTCCGCGATGCTCGCCGTGACGATGATGCCGTTGATCGGCGCGCGGGGCCGGTAGCGTTTGAGCAAGCCGAGGAAGCCGAGCCATTCGGTGCGGTCTTCCTCATAGACCGAATATCGGCCCGCCGTATCGAGCAGGATCCCCTCGGTGGTGAAGAACCAATCGCAGTTACGCGTACCGCCGATGCCGTGAACGACGGCATCGCGCTTTTCGGCGAACGGAAATTGCAGCCCCGAGTTGAGCACGGCGCTGCTTTTGCCCGCGGCGGGATTGCCAATGATGATGTACCAGGGCAGTTCGTAGAGCGCGGAGCCACCCGATAGCTGACCGATCTTCGACGTCTTGATCGTGCGAACGGCATCGACGAGGCGTGTGCGCAACGCATCGAGCTCCGCTTGACGGGCCGGCTGCGCAGGAGCCGATGTCGCCTTATCGGCTGCCGCTTGCTGCTCGAGCATATCGCCGAGCTGGCGATTGGCGCGGCGCGTCGCGGCGGCCCGCCAGAGCCAGACGATCACGACGATCGCGAGCACGGCGCCGCACGCGATCGCGGGCCAGACGAGCGGAGCGTCGTACCAGAGCGCTATCCCGAAGACGATCGCCGCGACGAGGAGCAGCCCGACGACGGTCATCGTCCGCTTATGAAAGATTGCATTGAGAAAGCGTTGCATAAGGCGTTCTTCTATTCGAATGCGAATGGCATGACGCAATGTGCGGCATATCCCGAAACACGTATCACTTGCCCGCCATCGCGGCGGCTCGCGCGCGTGCCAGGACGAATCCCGGCTTGTGGTATTCAACGTGTCCGAGATCCATCAGTTTCCATCGTCCGCCCCATGTCAAGCCGACTTGCTCGGCTGTTTGCCCGTAGAGCTCGTAACCCCGCATCGCCCACGGGTCCTTTTCCGATATCACGAGCTTGCCGTCGCGCAAAAAAGCGTTGTCGGCGGCAAGCCCATACTGGTGATAGCTCTGATAGGCGGCCGCATTCGTTACACCCCCGAGTTTGGCGAGCCGGTCCTGCCGCTCCGGACTGCGATAACCCTCGAGCAAAGCCATTTCATAGCCGTATTGCTCGCGCATGATCTTGTAGACGAGCAATAAGCGCGTTCTAAAGTCGCTGTCGAGCAGATTCCAATCTCGGCTGGCATCCACCAACGCTGGACGGACCTGTTCGACTTCCTGCGTCGCAAATACCTCCGGCGGCAAAGGCGGCGGTGGAACGAGCTGTTCACCTTGAAGCAGCGCGGCGATTTTCTCGTCCGGCACCCGTGTGACGTCGTCATACTCGGATAGTTGACCGCCGCGCAATGCAATTGCCAGAAAAGGAGGCGCGGCAAGGATACCTGCGGTAATCAAAATCAGCAAGCGATGGCGAATCAGTATTTTTTTCGCGCCACTAAACGCGGATTGGGAAATTATTACTGATTTGGAAAAGCGAGTGCGTACTTCGGTTGCGCGTTTGGTTGCGTGAAGCCCGATGCGCCGGTGCAGTCCGAGCGCTGCGTTCATCAGTGCCGCGCGTGCCGGCGGCAATAGCAGCACGGCTGCCAGCATCACGGCGAGCGCGAAATAAGCGGTAAGCGCAATGACAATCAAGGTCGGCCCGTAGCGGTGAAATAAATTGTCTTTTGTAATGCTTGCTCTTAGAATCTGCCCAGCCTGCTGCAAGGGAGGCCGGATCACATTATCAGCTCGAATTAATCCCGGATTCAATGAGGCAGTGAATGAGTGCGCCGGATAGCCGCGATTCCAAAGCGCGGCCCAGCTTGCTTTCCGATACAGCGAACGATCTCGCCAATGACGGTTCACGCATTCTCGCGAACCTCGAAGGCCGCGTCGCCGCGCAGCCTTTGAAGTCACGCGGCTCGAAGAAGCCATGGCTATTCGCCGCGGTCTTCGCATTGGCCGGTGCCGGTGCATTCGGCGCATGGCAATGGCGGCATACTATGCCGGGCAACGGTGAAAAACTGGCGACGGCCCCTGCCGGCGGTAATGCCGGTACGCAGGTGTCCGCCGCAACACCGGCGAATGCCAGTACGCCTCTTTTGGCAGCCGCAGCCGCGGCCGCGGCCGCAGCGCCTGCGAGCCGCGTCGACATATCGTCGCTAGCCGCTCCGTCTTCGTCGCAAGCGGCCATCATCGTTTCGGACAACGCGCCGGGCGCACAACCTGTGCCGTCCAGCGCATCCGCCGCATCCGTCGCCGCAGCGTCCACTACTGATAGCTCGGACGGCGGACGATTGTCGCGCGCACTCGCCGCCGGTGCCGAAGCGCCCAAGAGCCACGCGAGCGCAACCGCCCAGGAGCAGGCGAAGCATCCAGCACAAGGCCGCTCGGCGGCGAAGGCCGTTGCGTCACACAACAGTCATGAGCGGCAAACAAAGCGCCACGCGGAGCGTGTGGCCACTGAACGTTCGCGCAATGGCACGAACGCCGCCGCGAAGACGAAGCCCGACGAAGACGTCGATTTGCTGGCCGCGCTCGTGGCGCGCACGAAGCCTTACGATGCCAGGCAGGGGCCGGCCGCAGCGAAGGCGCAAGTCGGCTCCGCAGCGGCGCGAAAGGAGGCGGCGGGCTCAGGCACTCTGCGTCAGGTGAGCCTTGCGCAACAGGTGGCCGAATGCTCCAAACGCGGCCTCATCGAGGAGCAATTCTGCCGTTGGCACGTCTGCGCCGATCACTGGGGCAAGGATCCGGCGTGTCCGTCGAGTACCCCGTCCGTCTCACACTGAATGGAAGAACTGCTTCCTTACTACGAACGCGAACTTGCGATGCTGCGTCGCTCGCTGAAGGAGTTCGCGGCGCGCTATCCCAAAGTCGCCGCTCGCCTGGCGATTTCGGGGGAGCATTCGGAGGATGCGCACGTCGAGCGGATGCTGCAGTCGTTCGCGCTGATCGCCGCGCGCATCTCATCGAGGATCGACGACGACTACCCCGAGCTCACCGAGGACTTGCTCGAGATCGTGCAGCCGCGGTACCTGCGGGCCTTTCCGTCTTGCTCGATTGCATGGATCGATCCGAACAAAGGCAAATTCTTCGCGGGCCTCGCGGAGCCCAGGACATTGCCGAAGGGCACGGAATTAAGGACGAAGGGCACGTCATACCGCTTTCAGTCGGTCTATGACGTCGTGCTGGCGCCGATTGCGATCGAGGAGGTTCGATACGCACGTACGGCTTACGCGCCGACGGGCGTCTCACTGCCCGAACAAACGACAGGCGTGCTGACGTTCACGCTCGCGTTTCCGTCGGGACCCAAGGCGATTGCATCGACGATGAACAAAATGCGCGTCCATGTGACGGGCCAGCGCGAGATCGTGGCATCGGCGATGGACGGTCTTTTGCTGCATGCGGCGGCGGCTTTCGTCGAATCCGACGGGCTCGAGCGCTGGCAACGGCTCCCGCAAATTCCGATCGGCGCGGTCGGCTTTGAAGCCAGCGAGTCGATGATGGGCGCGAGCGCCGGCGCAGCGCAGGTGTTTTCCTTTCTTCTCGAGTACTTTGCATTTCCCGAGAAGTTCGATTTCTTCGATATCGAAGTGTCGACGCTTGCCCGTGCCGCCGGCTCCAGCGGACGTGTGAAATTGCACCTGGCCATCAAGGACGTGCACGAGGATTCGTGGCCGGCCGTGCGCATGGCGAAGCTGACCGCCGAGAACTTCAGGCTCTTTTGCACACCGCTCGTCAACCTCTTCAAGTGCGACGCGCCGCCTATCGAAATCGCCGAGAAGGTGGACACCTACACGGTCGTGCCGAGCGTCAAATCCGACACGTACGCCGAAATTTATTCGATCGACGAGGTGCGTGCCGTTCGCCCGGGCGGCGTCGCGATCGTTCAGCCGTTGCGCTCGCTCATGCACGGTGAATCGACGAGCTTTTCAGGCCCATACTGGGCAGTCCGACGAAAGGATCATATGGAGCGGGCTAGGCGCGAGCAGCGGACGCAGCTTTCGCTCGTCGGTCTCGACGGCAAGCCCATGAAGTCTGACATCAAGACATTGTCGCTGCAATTGACCTGTACGAACGGAAAACTGCCGTCAGAGCTTCCGATCGGGGCGGACGGCGGTGATCTCGAGACCACGGGCATCGAGAAAGATGCCGTGATCGTTTTGCTGCGGCGTCCAACCGAGCCGGTGCTGCCGCCGCGCGGCGAAGGCGCCCTGTGGCGAGTGATTTCGCATCTGACAGTGCATCCCATTCAGCTTCGCACCGAGGCGCTCGACGAATTCAAAACGCTGTTTCGTCAGATTGCGAACGTTTCGGGGCTGCAGCCCAGACAGATCGACGGCCTCCGACACTTGAGCAGCCGCAGCAGCATGCTATGGATCGTGAAGCCGCCGTGCCCTGCGTTCGTGCGCGGCATCGAGGTCGAGCTCGTCGTCGACGAGCAGGCATTTGCCCAGAGCAGCCTGGCGACGTTCATCGCCGTCATGGAGCGCTTCTTTGCGCCGTATGCGCCTGTCGACAGCTTCGTCCAGCTCGTCGTCATATCGAAGAGCAACGGAAGGGAGATACGACGATGCGAGCCGCGCGAGGGCGTTGCGACGGTGCTCTGAAAATTGCCTCATCCAATGCACAACAATTGTCAGACGCCGCCCTAATGACATCAAAAAGGGTGATTAATCAGCGGGAATTTTGATACATTACCGACCGACTCCATCGAGGAATATTCAATGGAGCAGTCGTTGCATTCACCGTTTTCCCAGCGTGGGATAGCGAACGGGGTTCATCATGAGTTTCGTGTCGAACGAAGGCGGCAACGGCGGCCTGACGGGCCTGGGATCCGGCTCGCCGGCCGCGCCGCTCAATGCAATCGGCTCGTTTGCGGGCATGGCGAGCCAGGTCGCCACGCTGACCGGCGCGCCTGGCGCCGCGGCGATCGGCGGTGCGTCTCGCACTTTACAACTTGCGCAGACGGGTCTGTCTTTATTAGGTAAAACGCCTGCTTCGATTGCCGATTCGATCAATAGCCTTTCGGGTGCGCGGCCTCGCCTGACGCAAACGAATCGGTTCATTACTTTTGAATCGCCATTAGGTGAAGACGTATTGCTGATCAGCGCGGCAGTCATCGACGAATATGTCAATCGGCTGCCCGAGATGCACCTCGATTTGCTCTCGCATCAGAGCGATATCGAGCCGGAGAAGCTCGTCGGCCAGCGCGTGAAGCTGACGCTCAAGCCCTCGCGCATGAACGCGAGCCTCACGACGATCGTATCGCGCTCGAGCGAGAACGACCGCCATTTCGACGGCTACGTGGCCTCGTTCGCGCGCGTGGGCAACTCAGGGACCGTCACGCGCTACGAGATGACGGTGGTGCCGTGGTTCTGGTTCCTCACGCGCTCGACCGATTGCCGCATCTTCCAGAACAAGACGGCGAAGCAGATTCTGATCGAGATCTTTCAGGAGCTCGGCTTTCACGATTACGAGTTCGACCTTCGCACGGCGCAGGCGCCGCTCGAGTACATCGTGATGTACCAGGAGTCCTACTACAACTTTTGCGCGCGACTGATGGAGCAGGAAGGCATGCTTTGGACGTTCCGCTACGAGAAGGACAAGCATGTGCTCGTGATCGGCGATACGAACTCAGCCTTGCCGAAGGTCGAGACGCTGAAGGCGGTGCCGTACTACGCGGACAGCGCGGCGAGCGAGCGCGAGGGCATCGACCGATGGGACGAGGCGTTCGAGTTTCGCGTCGGCAAGATCAGCTTTCGTGATTTCAACTACAACCAGCCGTCTTCGTCGCTGATGTACGTGCAGGCGCCGACGAGCCGCCTGAAGAACCCGAAGATCGAAACGACCGAGCGCTACCAGTATCACTCGCTTTACGATCACCACGACGACGGACAGCGCTACGCGCGTTACGCGATGGAAGCCGAGGAGGCACAGGCGCGGCGTTTTAATGGCACAGGCTTCGTCTGCGCGATGACGACGATGGGCCGCTTCACGCTCGTCAATCACCCGAACGCCGCTTACGACAATAAGGACTACGTAGCGTTGCACGTGCGGCATCAGGCCGTGAACGACTACACGCGGCATGCGGCCGAGATGCCTTACCGCAACGAATTCACATGCCAGCCGTTCGAAGTGCCGTACCGGCCGCAGCGCATTACGCCGAAGCCCTACATGCAGGGGACACAGGCGGCGATTGTGGTAGGCCCGAAGGGCGAAGAGATCTACACCGACGGCAGCCGTGTGAAGCTGCACTTCTTCTGGGATCGCCGCGGGCAGTACGACGGGTCGGATTCAATGTGGGTGCGCGTATCGCAACCGTGGGCCGGTGAAGGGTGGGGCGGCTCGGCGATTCCGCGCATCGGGCAGGAGGTCATCGTCGCGTATAACGACGGCGATCCCGATAACCCTGTGATCGTCGGGCGCGTTTTCAACGGGGCGGCAGAGAACCCGTACAAAGAGACCAGCGGCCAGACGATGGGAATCCGCAGCAAGACGCATCGGGGCTCGGGTTTCAACGAACTGCGGTTCTCCGATGTCAATGGTTCGGAAGAGGTCTTCCTGCACGCGCAGAAGGACATGACCACAGTCATCCTCGACAACGAAACGCACACCGTTGATCAAGGCAATCGCACGGTGCTCGTCAACACTGGCGACGAGGTCAAGCAGATCGGGAAGGGCAGTCTCAACGAATCGATTGCGCTCGCGAGGACGACGACGGCGACGACGGTCGAAGTCAACACGGCCGCGAAAGACGGCGGTGGCGGGACACAGGTCTACCAAGCCGAGCGCGGCATCATGCACGCGGTCGGCGCCAGCATGATCACCTTGGCGCCGGAGGGTATCCGGCTCGAGCACAATGGCTCGGTCATTTTGATCGACGACTCGGGCGTGATGATCAACGGCAAGCGAATCGATTTGAACAAGTAGGAACGGCCCAGCGCCCCCCTGAGACAAGACATGGACTACGCGATAAACGAAGGGACGTTCACGCTTCCTGACACCGCCTTCGATCGGACGGTCAACGCCATTCTCGTCAACCTGGGACCAGGCGGATTGAGCTTGGTCGTTTCGCGCGAGCCGTTGCAGGTCGAGGAAAGCGAAGAAGCATTCATTGATCGCCAATTGAAAGCGGCGGCGCGCCAGGTGCCCAGCCTTAAGGAATTGGGACGGCGCGCGGTGACGGTGGGTGTCGAGAACCTGCCCGGTACGCAGATCGATCTCGTGCTCGAGCAAAGCGGTGCGACGTTGCATCAATTGCAGACGGTCTTTCGCGTCGGCGGGGACCGCATGGTCGTCATGACGCTGACATGCGCCAAGCCGCTGGATGCAGAGCAAATTGCCTTCGCGCAACAGATGCTCGACAGCTTTGCGCCGCGCTCGCGGGCCATTGGCTGACGCCGCGCCCGCTCAAGTCCCCTGTTCGACTTACGCCCGACGACTTCTCGGCCATGACCGCAGCCGCGCGAATAGACGATCCGATCGAACATACGTCGCTAATGGGTGACCTGCTCAAGATGGGCGGCTCACTCGTGGCCGGCATTGCCGTGGGCGCGGCGTTGACGGCGGTGGCCGCGGCTGGCGTGGCGTTGGCGGTCGGCACGGGCGGATTGGCCGCGCCTGCCGAGCTTGCCATCATGGTTGCCGTATCGGCGGCGATGGAGGGAACGGGGCTCAACGAACTCATCGACAAGGGCGTGTCGAGTGCCGTCGATGCGCTCGTGCCGCCCGTCATCAAAGGCAATATCAGCAGCGGGTCGTCCGATGTCTTCGTCAACGGGGAGAAGGCGGCGCGTGCTGCTTCGCCTGGCGATCTCGATACGGTGAAATGCAGCGATCACGGCGGCCCGCAGATGATCGCGCAGGGCTCGGACAGTGTATTCATCAATGGGCAGCCCGCCGCGCGTGTGAAGGACAAGACCACATGCGGCGGTTCGATCGCGAAAGGTTCGGACAACGTATTCATCGGCGGTGGAACGGTCACGGTGCGCGAGATCCACGACGAGCGGCCTTGGTGGGTCGGGGTGCTGGGCTTCGCAATCGGCGTCGCGTTGGCGTTGTGCGGACGAGGCAGGATGAACCTGAAGGGGCTCATGGGGAATCTGCCTTGCTTGGCGATGAGCTTCGGCGCCAGCTTTGTCGGCGGGATGATCGGCCATGGCATCCGCACGCTCGTGGGCCATCCGGTCAACGCCATTACCGGGGGGAAGATTCTCGACGGTGAGCACGACACGGACTTCGTGCTGCCCGGGCCGCTGCCGATTACCTGGCGACGCTTTTACAGCAGCCATGACGTGCGAGCCGACAGTTGGTTCGGGCAAGGCTGGAGCGTGCCGTTCAGCGTCGAGCTCGTCGTTGAGCGTAACGCGGCCGGCGAGGTCGAGAGCCTGACCTATTACGACGAACAAGGGCGCGATATCGTCTTCCCGCCCGTTCCCGCCGGTGAGAGCCACTTCAGTGTTCCCGAGGGTACGTATCTGATCTGTACGGCGGGCGGGCACTATATCGTCGAAACGGTCGATGGGCTTTACCGGGACTTCGGACCTGCGACAGGTCAGACGCCGGTGGAGCGGCTCAAGCTTCAACGCCTCGAGGACCGCAACGGCAACTGGATTGCTTTGCAGTACGAAGCAACCGGCGGCGCGCATCGCCCGTCGAAGATGACCGACAGCTGCGGTCGCGTGTTGCGCTTCGACTACGATCCCGGATTCGCGCAATGCATCACAGCGGTGCGCCTCGCGCGCGGCGTCGAGGGCGAACCTGAAGAAGTCTTGGTTCGATACGAATATTCCGCCCAGGGGCAACTGGCAACGGTCACCGACCGCACGGGAACCGTCCGACGCCGGTTCACCTATGAGAATCGGCTAATGACGAGTCAGGTCCTGCCGGGTGGCCTTCAAAGTTTCTATGCATGGCAGGGCGAAGGCACGACGGCGCGTGTGGTGCGCCATTGGACCGACGACGGCGAATCGTACACGTTCGAGACCGACACCGAGCAGCGCACGACGATCGTGCGGGATCAATTGGGGCGCGTCACCCGGTGGGAGTGGAATGCCAATTGCCAGCCCACGTCCTATACCGATGCCGAAGGCAACGTCTGGCGGCTGGAATGGAACGAACTGCGGCAACTCATGCGCGCAATCGATCCGACTGGCGCTACCACGTCGTTCGAATACGACGAGCTGGGCCGCGAGATCGCTCGCACCAACGCACTTGGCGAAACCGAAAGAACGGAATGGAATGGGCACTTCGATGTTCCGATCGCCGAGACGAATGCGGCGAACCATCGGCGCGTCTACCGCTACGACGACAAGGGCAATCTGAAGGTAGCCGTCGACGAGGCCGGCTTCAAGACCGAGTACCACTACGACGAGCGCGGCCTGCTGCATACGATCCGCGATGCGCGCGGGGGATACAAGCTGCTCGAATGGAATAGCCGCGGGCAGTTGACCGCCTACACCGACTGCTCGGGCAAGCAAACGCGATTTACCTACGATGAACGCGGCTCGTTAGCCCGCGTGACGGACGCGATGGGGCAGCATACCGCCTATCGCGCGGACCCCTTGGGACGTGTGACGGAAATTGTCAATGCGGACCGCAGCCGGCAGGAATTTCATTACGACACTGCCGGCCGGCTGACCGAGATCGTCGATGCGAAGGGCAACCGCACCCGTTACGAGCTGAATCCGCGCGGATTGGTCATAAGCAGGACCGATGCGGCCGACCGCGCGGTGCGGTTCGGCTACGACGCGGCTTACCGCCTTGCGACGCTGACGAATGAGAACCGCGAGACGTATCGCTTCAAGTACAGCGAGACCGATCGGCTTGTGGAGGAAATCGGGCTCGACGGCATACGGAAAACCTATGAATACGATGCTCGGGGATCAGGAACCCGAACGACGGATGCCGCGGGCACGGAGCACGCGCTGATCACTGCCTACGCACGGGATGCGCTGGGTCGGGTGATCGCGAAAGAAGCGGGTGAGCTGCTGTGCACATACGGATATAGCAAGGCCGGGCAATTATCGAAGGCCGAGCAGTTCGCCCGATATGGCGAGCGCGCTTCGCTTCAAAATCGCGTCGAGCTCAATTACGGACCGCGAGGCGAAGTGCTGAGCGAGCGCACGGCGACGGGGCGCATCGAACACCGGTACGACGAGCTCGGCAACCGGATCGCGACTCAACTGCCCGACGGACGCACGATCAACTGGCTCTACTACGGCTCCGGGCACCTGCACCAGGTCAACCTCGACGGCATGGTGATCACCGATATCGAGCGCGACGATCTGCATCGAGAGGTGCTGCGCACGCAGGGCAGGGTGACGAGTCGGTTCGGCTATGACGTGCTGGGGCGGCGCACGCTGCAGGAAGCGTTTGCGGGTCGACCGGCGGCGCCGGATGCGCAAAACTTCGCACTGCGGAAGGAGTGGCAATACGATCCGGCGGGCGAGGTGGTGCGCAAGCTGCATTCGGTGCATGGGAGGACGGACTATCGCTATGACGCGACGGGGCGCATCGAGCAGGCGAGCGGCGTGGGAATTCCGCCGGAAGTGTATCGCTGGGACGCGGCGGCGAACCTGGTGTCGGAGGAACGGCGAGGCGGCTATGTCGAGTACAACCGGCTCAAGATGTATGAGGACAAGCGCTTCGAATACGATATCTACGGGCGGCTGACGAAGAAGCTGAGCGGGCACGTTCAGCAGCAGCGCTTGGTCTATGACGCGTTCCACCGGCTGACGCAGGTGATGACGCAAAAGGGCAACTGGCAGTGGATGATCGCGTTCGAATACGACGCGTTGGGGCGGCGGATCCGCAAGTCGAACGGCCACGTGACGACGGAATTCGTGTGGGACGGGATGCGGCTGCTGCAGGAGCGCTGCGGCGATGATGAGGCGACGTATCTGTACGAACCGAATAGTTACGTGCCGTTGGCACGCATCGACAGCAAGCCGGCGCCAGCGGCCAATGATGGGCACATCGCGCCGCCGAACGTCTACTACTTCCATAACGACGTATCGGGACTGCCGGAGGAGTTGACGGACGGCGACGGACGGGTGGCGTGGCGGGCGCGATACAAGGTTTGGGGCAATACGATCCAGGAGGAGTGGGTACACCCGGAACCGGTCATGAGCACCGGGCGGCAGATGACGCCGATTCCGCAGAATCTGCGGTTTCAGGGGCAGTATCTGGATCGCGAGACAGGGCTACACTACAACACGTTTCGGTTTTATGACCCGGACGTGGGGCGGTTCATCAACCAGGACCCGATCGGCTTGGCTGGCGGAAGCAACCTATACGCGTACAGCCCCAATCCGGTGACGTGGATAGATCCGTGGGGATGGAGTTTTTCCAAGACAACTTGGGGTCCGGGGGATAAAGGAACGGGGCTTTCATATACCGTCTTTCAGCAAGATATTGACTGGGACTTGGAGTACCGAGGAAAGACAAACTTGATGCGTGCTTCTGAGGGGGGCGCGCCTTTCGTTATGAAGGATGGGGTGTTGCAGCAAATCCAGTTGCATCATTCGCGTCAGCAATCGATTGGACCTTTATTTGAGGTGACGACTAGCACCCACAGAGCTGCGAGTGGTGCTGGTAGAGAAGCGTTGCATCCATTCGGGAGTCAAAAAAATCCTGATTTCCCTGTGGACCGGAAGGCATTCGATGTTGACAGAAAACAGTACTGGAAAGATCGTGCTGCGGCCGCCAAGGCGGCAAGGAATGGAGGGTGTAGGTGATGATTCCATCGAAGGTTGAAACGTATCTCGCCACAGTCAGTGGCGATGTGATCCGGACAAATCCAAAATCGACGGAGCGGGTGATCCGCAGTTTGGGAGTAGATCCTAGCTCGGAACTTGGGGCGTTTTATTTGAAGTACCAGGGAAGCTTCATAAGCCCGCGTCCGGTGGCTGAACTGCTTGATATCGAGGGGCCGGCGATACCAGCGATTCCGGATCAAACGGACTATGTCCGTGATCGATATCACATTCCCGACCAATATCTCGCGCTTACGTCGGATGAGAGCGAAGGGATGTATCTCTACGGCAAAGATGATGAGGCAGTCTACGACCTCGACATCGGGGCACTGGATGACTTCTTGGAAGGTAATATGCCGGCACGCTGGGCTACCTTCAACGACTTCCTGGTTTGGTACTTCGATGTAGCACCGTAATGCACGAAGGGCCGCTGAGCGGCCTTCGTGCTGTGGACGTTAGTCGAGAGCTTGCCTGATGAACATGTACCGCTTGGTGTAGTCGACGGAGAAGTGGACGCGCTTACCGGGACCGAGGTTCAGAGCAGCGTACCAGTGAGCTTCATACAGCGGTTGAAGGGCTTCTGCGACATGCCTGAGCGCTCAGATGAGCTCTCGCGCCGACGTTGCGCATCGAACACCGGTACGACGAGCTCGGCAACCGGATCGCGACACGACTGCCCGACGGACGCACGATCAACTGGCTCTACTACGGCTCCGGGCACCTGCACCAGATCAACCTCGACGGGATGGTCATCACCGATATCGAGCGCGACGATCTGCATCGAGAGGTGCTGCGCACGCAGGGCAGGGTGACGAGCCGGTTCGGCTATGACGTGCTGGGGCGGCGCACGCTGCAAGAAGCGTTTGCGGGTCGGCCGGCGGCGCCGGATGCGCAAAGCTTCGCACTGCGAAAGGAGTGGCAATACGATCCGGCGGGCGAGGTGGTGCGCAAGCTGCACGCGGTGCATGGGAGGACGGATTATCGCTATGACGCGACGGGGCGTATCGAGCAGGCGAGCGGCGTGGGCATTGCGCCGGAAGTGTATCGCTGGGACGCGGCGGCGAACCTGGTGTCGGAGGAACGGCGAGGGGGCTATGTCGAATGCAACCGGCTCAAGATGTATGAGGACAAGCGCTTCGAATACGACATCTATGGGCGGCTGACGAAGAAGCTGAGCGGGCACGTTCAGCAGCAGCGCTTGGTCTATGACGCGTTCCACCGGCTGACGCAGGTGATGACGCAAAAGGGCAACTGGCAGTGGATGATCGCGTTCGAATACGATGCGCTGGGGCGGCGGATCCGCAAATCGAACGGCCATGTGACGACGGAGTTCGTGTGGGACGGGATGCGGCTGCTGCAGGAGCGCTGCGGCGACGAGGAGGCGACGTATCTGTACGAACCGAATGGCTACGCGCCGCTGGCGCGCATCGACAGCAAGCCGGCGCAGGCGGCCCATGATGGGCACATCGCGCCGCCGAACGCCTACTACTTCCATAACGACGTGTCGGGACTGCCGGAGGAGTTGACCGACGGCGACGGACGCGTGGCGTGGCGTGCGCGATACAAGGTATGGGGCAATACGATCCAGGAGGAGTGGGTACACCCTGAACCGGTCGTGAGGACCGGGCGCCAGATGACGCCGATCCCGCAGAATTTGCGTTTTCAGGGGCAGTATCTGGATCGCGAGACGGGGCTACACTACAACACGTTTCGGTTCTACGATCCGGACATCGGACGGTTCATTACGCAGGATCCGATCGGTCTGCTCGGGGGCGCGAACCTCTATCGCTATACGCCTAACCCGCTCACCTGGATCGATCCATGGGGATGGTGCTCGACTAAGCTTGGCAAAAATATGGGCGCCCGTCCGAGCGATGAGATGGCTAATCACCATCTTATTCCGGAGGAGATAATGGGAAATCCGCGTTATAGAAATTTATTTGAAAACGCGAGGAGATCCGGATTTGAACCGGATGGGGCGTCGAATGGTATCTTCCTCCCAGGAAATCAGGGTATGACCGAGAAGACCGGGTTGCCGGGGCACTGGTCCAATCACGCACACATACGGCCGCTATTGACGCGAGAGTCAATGCATTGAATAACCAATTCACAACTGGGCGACTTAGCGATACACAGGTCGTTTTGGGTCTCGGAAAAATCCAGGCGGACGCAAGGGCTGGATTGGAAGGGGGATTGTTTAGCGTCGATCCTGTAACAGGGAGGTTGAATTGAAGGAAGAGAGGCTCTATATCGTTTTGCCGCAACCGCATGATTGGGTTTGGAAGGCAACCTTCTTGCCTGATGTACAGTTTCCGTGGAATGATGTTTCGATTGCGCCAAAAATTGACACGCATTTTCAAATGTTTATTGACTGGAGGAGGTTGAAAAACATCGACTTGGATTATTTTCTACCGCAAGGGCCCGTTGTTAGTCAAAAATTCGCTTCGCTTTGTACGGATCAAGGGGTCGACTTTCAGTTGATTTCTTTGGATGTCATTCTTAACGGAGTGAAGGTCAAGGAGAAGTTTTATTTTATGGCTCTTAATAAATTCGTTTCTATCGTCGATGCCGATAGGACGTCGCACGTGAGAATGAAAAAAATGGATGGAACTGGGTATGAGATAAATCCGTTCTTTCCGGATATCCCGGAGTACGACATGCTTGAGCGTATCGTGTTTAATGATTTGAAAAAGCCCCCTCTTTTTATCGCGCCGGAAATTGGGAGTAGGCGTGTTTGTACTCAGCAGTTTAAGGAGTGTATGGAGGGCCACGGGATGAAAGGGATCGAATTTCAGCCAATCGACGAACGTTTCCGATATGAATCGTTTGGGTTCCAATAACATGAAGGCAGCGGTGGTCTCACTGCGTCACGCCTCGTTATCCGGAAAACCTATGAATACGATGCTCGCGGATCGGGAACCCGAACGACGGATGCAGCGGGAACGGATCACGCGCTGATCACTACGTACGTACGGGATGCGCTGGGCCGGGTGATAGCGAAAGAAGCGGGTGATCTGCTGTGCATATACGGGTATAGCAAGTCGGGGCAATTATCGACAACTGGCTCTACTACGGCTCCGGGCACCTACACCAGATCAACCTCGACGGAATGGTCGTCACCGATATCGAGCGCGACGATCTGCATCGAGAGGTGCTGCGCACGCAGGGCAGGGTGACGAGTCGGTTCGGCTATGACGTGCTGGGGCGGCGCACGCTGCAGGAAGCGTTTGCGGGCCGACCGGCGGCGCCGGATGCGCAAAGCTTCGCACTGCGAAAGGAGTGGCAATACGATCCGGCGGGCGAGGTGGTGCGCAAGCTGCACTCGGTTCATGGGCGGACGGACTATCGCTATGACGCGACGGGGCGTATCGAGCAGGCGAGCGGCGTGGGCATTGCGCCGGAAGTGTATCGCTGGGACGCAGCGGCGAACCTGGTGTCGGAGGAACGCCGGGGCGGTTATGTCGAATACAACCGGCTCAAGATGTATGAGGACAAGCGCTTCGAATACGACATCTATGGACGGCTGATGAAGAAGTTGAGCGGGCATGTTCAGCAACAGCGCTTCGTCTACGATGCCTTCCACCGCTTGACTCAGGTGATGACGCAAAAGGGCAACTGGCAGTGGATGATCGCGTTCGAATACGATGCGCTGGGGCGGCGGATCCGCAAGTCGAACGGCCACGTGACGACGGAATTCGTGTGGGACGGGATGCGGCTGCTGCAGGAGCGCTGCGGCGACGAGGAGGCGACGTATCTGTACGAACCGAATAGCTACGTGCCGCTGGCGCGCATCGACAGTAAGCCGGCGCAAGCGGCCAATGATGGGCAAATCGCGCCGCCGAACGTCTACTACTTCCATAACGACGTGTCGGGACTGCCGGAGGAGTTGACCGACGGCGACGGACGCGTGGCGTGGCGGGGGCGATACAAGGTATGGGGCAATACGATCCAGGAGGAGTGGGTACACCCTGAACCGGTCGTGAGGACCGGGCGGCAGATGACGCCGATCCCGCAGAATTTGCGTTTTCAGGGGCAGTATCTGGATCGCGAGACGGGGCTACACTACAACACGTTTCGGTTCTATGATCCGGACGTGGGACGGTTTATTAATCAGGATCCGATCGGGCTGCTCGGCGGCACGAATCTCTATCAGTACGCGCCGAGCCCCCTAACATGGATTGACCCTTGGGGTTGGTGTTCCACCGTTCTCGGCAAGAATATGGGGGCGAGGCCTGGTGATGAAATGGCAAATCATCACCTCATCCCCGAGGAGCTGATGAAGCGCCCCGACTTCGCGCCAATGTTCAAGAAATTGCGAAGCATGGGCTTTGAAGGGGATGGCGCATCAAACGGAAAATTCTTACCAGGTAATAGCGACATGGCTCAAAAAACTGGACTACCAGGACACTGGAGTAACCACAACCAGTACACGGGAGCGATCGAGCCGAAGTTGCAGCAACTGAATCAGCTCTGGCAACAGGGACAAGTATCCGATACGGATCTCATTCTCGGTGTACGCAAGGTTCAGAATTGGGCGTCGCAAGGGCTCGATAACGGCCTATTCCCCGTGGACCCAGTAACTGGACGATTGCTATGACTACCTTATTTTGCTTGCAGTACGATGGAACGAAGCCCGGTTGTCCTCCGTACCTTAGCGGCGAGTTTAATCACTCAGAGTTCGAATGGGAGCCCCTGGATCCACATGCGGCGGATGCGACGATTGTCAAGGACTACCGGTTTCGATCAAAGATAAAGGACTTTGATTGTGATTACTATGGACCTCTGCGCCTTGTTTCGGAGCAGTTCGTGAGCTTGTGCGAGGCACTGAAAGTGGAGCATCGAGCTGTACCGATAGGTCTCTCGTTGCCCGGAGGCCGCAAGCCCACAAAGAACTACTTCATTCTTTTGCTCCGCAGTCATATCAGCGCCCTCGACAGAGATCAGTCGGAATACAGCGATGCGGCGGATCCCCGCACTGGTGAAGCATTGAAGAATCGGCTCTATCCGGGGGCACATATGTATGACCGCATCGATCGATTCGTTCCTGCGGACATTGCCTATCCAGCACTCTTTGTATGCATCGAAACGGGCGCACTTTTTTGTACAGAGAGTCTTAAACGAGAATCAGAAGTACGCGTGCTGAAAGGTCTCAAATTTCAGCCGATCGACGATAAGTACAAGTACGATCCATTTGCGGGGCTCTAGTCGATGGTGAGCATCCCCCGTATAAACGTTGATGTGCGGCTGAAAACGCGTCAAGAAAAACTATGCGTTGATGGAAGATGTAAGTCGGAGAGGCTTCCTTCCTGGTAATCAGAGTATGACCGACAAGACCGGCCTGCAAGGGCACTGGTCTGCCGGAGCAGTTGACCGACGGCGACGGACGCGTGGCGTGGCCTTTGAAGGAATTTAGAACGCGGCGGAAAGTTTGGGGACGATCTGCAGTTCGAGATGAACATGGAAGAAATTCTTAACCCTGTAGAGATCGCTATCGATAACGAAGATAGTGACGACGGATTTTTTTCCGTTGGCTTCATATTGAACTTCGATGTAGATCAGGTGCCGCATAACATCGGCCTCTGTCGAGACGCTTACGAGAATCCTGATTCGATCTATGTCGAGCCAGATGATCAGATATATGGCTTCCGTACGAGGAACGCATCATTCACGGTTAATGAGTTGATCGTGACGATTTCGTTGCATGATGAAAATAAATTTCACTGGGATGGTTCGAAGTCGGTAAGGATCAAACTTGATCCAAAGAAAAAGGACGATGCTGTCGCGTGCCTTCGTAGGATATTTGATCTGCAACCTTGAACAGCAAGGGCCGCAGGCGCGGCTCTTCACCTGCGTTGTGACGGTCAGTCGACAGCTTGCCTGATGAGCTGATCATGGGTCCTGCCATCTTGACTACCCCGCAAAAGGTATTGGCGGAAGAAATACTTTGGTGGAAGAGGGTGCAGGATAGCGCACGGGATCTAACATGAAACTTTATCGAACGATTCAAGAGCTGCTTGGCGAACTGGATAAGCTCAACTGGGATGCTGCTCTGTTTGTTGATCAGAGCTCTTGGGCGACCAAGCCTCGGGAGACGGAGATTCTCTATCTGGAGGGGGATGATGAGCTCGAAGACGTTGTCGCTGGTACGCATTTGCCGAAGATTGCAAATGATCGAGGTATGCGGCAGTTGCTCGATGTTGAGACGTTTCGAGACGTCGTCAACTTTGAGAGAAAGCGAAAATCCGCGGCTTCAGAGGCGGACATCATTCATGCTTTAGATTGTTACCGAGAGAAAGACGATTTTTATGATCCACATCACTGAGCGCTCTAGCTCAGATTGACTGACGGGGTTCTCCGGATACGCCAAGGGCCCCTGAGCGGCCCTTCGTGCTGTGGTTGTTAGTCGAAAGCTTGCCTGATGACGATGTGCCGCTTGATGTAGTCGACGGAGAACGTGCGCGGGGAGCGGCTGATCGATGAGTCGGACGTGAGCCCGATTTCTGGCGTACGAGACTGGCCGAGCGCGGAGCTGAGCTACATTGCAGGCAGTTGGTGACCCGATATCGTGCGGTCGTTGAGAAAAGGAAGGAGCAGACATGAGCAAAGTTGACACGCGCGTTCGCAATGTGACCAGACGAGGGGCGAATCTGTTCGCCGAGTCAGGCCTTGCCCCCGAGGAATCACGGCGTTATCAACCCGAGTCGCAGGCGCTCATCAACGAAACGTTGGCACCCAAAGAGCCGCTCACGGGCGAGCATTCACCTTTTGGATCGGAGCACCAAAACCCGATGGATCGCGCATCAAAGACTGATTGGGAGTGGCTGAAAAAGCTCAAGGATGAGCAGATCGACACAAGCGACATTCCAGAGCTGAGCGACGAGTTCTTCGCCCGCGCTTGTATACTTGCCCGTCAGTACCGATAGCGCTATTCCTCACCATCCCCGAGGGCATCGCCGTGACCCATTCCATCACCACGCTCGAGCAACTCGAATCGATCTACGGCCACGCGCATGAGCGCTCGTTGTGGAAAGAAATCGACCATCTGAACGAGGACTACCAGGCATTCGTTCGAGCGTCGCCGTTCGTCGTGCTGGCTTCGGTGGGCGAAGGCGGAACGGACTGTTCGCCGAAGGGCGATCCGGCTGGATTCGTGTCGATCCTCGACGAGCGAACGTTGGCTATCCCCGATCGGCCCGGCAACAATCGAATTGATAATCTCAAGAACATCGTCGCCGATCCTCGCGTCTCTCTGCTCTTCCTGATCCCGGGCGTCGGCGAAACGCTGCGCGTCAATGGGCGCGCGCGGATATCGGTCGATCCGCAATTGCTCGCCCGCTTCGAAATTCGCGGCAAGCAGCCGCGCACGGTCATCGTCGTCAGCGTCGAGAAGGTGTACTTCCACTGCGCGAAAGCGATCGTGCGCTCGAGTCTCTGGGATCCAGCGAAGCATGTCGAGCGCTCGTCCTTGCCGAGTACCGGTGCGATGCTCCGCCGCTTGAGCGGCGGCACCTTCGATGCCGAGACATATGATCGCCAACTACCTGAAAGGACGCAGACCTCGCTCTACTGACCGCTGGCGCGAGGCCGGGCGGGCCGGAGTGTCATCTCGCGCGTACACAACATTCAGGAAATCCTTACGGCGAATCAACATTCAGGCTGGCCCACCGCAGCCGTTTACCTGTTGTAATTCATGCCTTCTATCGCGCAAATGCGCGCCGATCGTCGGCGGAGCAAAACAGCAGGCCGTTGTCGAAGCGTGACGTGACGTCGCAGCCAAGGCGAACCGAAGCGAGCTGTCGACGATGGGGGTAATCAAAGGGATGTTGCGGCGTCATCAGGCGGAGTCCCACGAAGGCTTCGCCGTGCGAAGATCGACAGCGTCGGCGCTGCGGCGATGGCTGGATGCTTTCGGCCGCCGCGTTCTGTCGCCGGCGGGCGTTTTTGCCGTAGGTGTGTGTCTCTCCCTCGGTGTATGCGGCGTCGGCTCGTGGGGGCTCTATCAGGAGCGCGAGGACGCTTACGCGCGTGCCGTGGAGAACGCACGAAATCTCCTTCTGCTCGTCGAGCACGATATTACTCGCAACATCGAGCTCTACGGCCTGTCGCTCGATGCGGTCGCCGAGGGAGTCGGTGACCCGAAGGTCATGGCATTGCCGCCTGAACTACGCAACGGGATTCTGTTCGATCGGGCGGCCGCCGCGAGGGATCTCGATGGCATTCAGGTGCTGGACGAGCGCGGCAAGCTGTTGATCGATTCGAATGGCCGGTGTCTGCCAGGAATGGACTTCTCGCGTGACGAAAGCTTCATCATGCAGCGCAAGGCTGTCGGCAGCGCGCTCCTTATCAGCAAACCCTACCTCCCCCGCTGCGGCAACGGGCGCCCCGTCATCAGTCTGAGCCGCCCCATTTTGCGTCCGGACGGATCGTTCGCCGGCGTCGTGACCGGCGCGCTGGCGATCGACTATTTCCGCGAATTGCTCGAGGGCTTGCATGTCGGCGAGCACGGTACCGCCGCCGTGATCGAAACAAACGGCACGCTCGTCGCCAGGCTTCCATTCGACGCCAAAGTGATCGGCCGAGATTTGAGCCGCGTCGACTCGTTCAAAAAGGTGATGGCGTCTGACGAAGGCACGTTCGTCGGCACCGCGTCGATCGATGGAACGCGCAAGATCTATGTGTTCAAGCGTCTCGCCGGTCTCTCGATCATCGTGGACGTCGCGCCGGCCGAACAGGACGTCTATGAGCAATGGCAAGCGCGCGTGGCGTTCGTCGGAGCGTTGATGATCGCATTCTGCGCGATCGTCGTCACCGTTAGTCTGCTGCTCAGCCGCGAGCTGAAACAGCGTGCCGACGATCAATCCCGGCTCTATCAGCTCGCCCATACTGATGCGCTGACGGGGCTCGCCAACCGGAGAAAGTTCGATCGCATCGCGCAAAGGGAATGGCGCCGGGCCGTACGCTCGGCGAGTCCCATCTCGCTGCTGCTCATCGATATCGACCGCTTCAAGGCATTGAACGACCATTACGGTCATCGCTTTGGCGATGAAGTTCTCCGCTCCGTGGCGTTGACGATCGAGCGCTGCGCTCGCCGCCCCTCCGATCGCGTCGCGCGTTACGGCGGCGAGGAGTTCGCCGCCACGTTGCCCGACACCGATGCCGCCGGCGCGCTGGCCGTGGCCGAGCGCATGCGCGAGGCGGTGGCAGGGCTCGTCATTCGCAGCCCGAGCGGCCCGCTTAGCGTGACCGTCAGCGTCGGTATCGCGTCGTGGACGATCGATGCGGCCGGACGGTGGCCTGAAACCGTCGATACGCTCATCGAGCAGGCGGACCAGGCGCTCTACACCGCTAAGGCCGCGGGACGCAATCGCGTGCATGTCGGAAATCGTGAGAACAACTCGTCGCCAATCTATTCGTAGGGCCGCCGCCGTGCTCACGCTATAGTGGCGCAATCGTCAAGTCAGTACGGGGCTCCCGGTGACGGAATCATACGAACTATTGCGGCTCAAGAGCTTCGCTCTCGACCGTGTGCGCGAGGCCGTCTATCTCATGGATCGGCACGCCCGCTTTATCTATGTCAACGAGGCAGCATGCCGAACGCTGGGATACAGCATCGACGAGCTGATGGGGATGACAGTCTCGGATATCGATCCGGCCTGGAATGCCGAGCGGTACGAGACTGCCTGGGTGACGCTGCGCGAGCGCGGGACGTCGCTCGTCGAAACGGCTCATCGTCGCAAGGACGGGCGCCTCGTTCCCGTGGAAGTCAGCACGAGCTATTTGGAATCCGGCGGGAATGAGTATGCCGTAGCACTTGCGCGCGACATCACGGCCGAGAAAGAGAAGCAGGCGCTGCTGGCGATGCGGCTCGAGCTGGAGGCGCAATTCAGCAGGCTCGCGGAGGCGACGCCCGACATCGTCTGTCGATATGATCGCCAATGTCGTCTCATCTATGCGAACTCTGGCCTCGAAGCGACGCTGCAACGGCCGCTCTCGCAAATGCTCGGCAAGACGCCCGCCGAGCATGCGATGGACGTGCGATTCCTCGAATTCGAGGCGCTGCTCGATGCAGTGATGCGCGATGGGCGGGAGCGGGATACCGAGCTGGAGTTGCCTGACATCGGTGAGGGTGTCCGGCATCACCATATCCGCCTCATCGCGGAGCGTCGCAATGACGGAGAAATCGTCGGCGCGTTCGCGATCGGGCGCGACATCACCGAGAGAAAGAAGGAGCAAGACCAACTCCATGCGAGCGAGCAGGCTTTTCGAGCCGTCGTCGAGCACTCTCCCGACTACATCACGCGCTACGACCGTGCGTACCGTCGCGTCTACATGAATCCCGCGATCTTGGCGGTCATGGGAAGGCCCGCGAGCGATGTGCTCGGCACCACGTCCGAACAGTGCTCATCGATCGTCGACGTCGCGGCGTATACCGCCTTTTTGCGCCGAGCGATGGAGACAGGTACCGAGGTGGCGCGGGAAGTGGGGATCCGCGATCCCGAGGGCCGAGTGCGCTGGGTGCATACGCGAATCGTTCCGGAATTCGCGCCCAAGGGCGACGTAGTCAGCCTGCTTGCGATCAGCCGCGACATCGACGAGCTCAAGCGTAGCGAGCAGCTCTTTCGTACGCTGACCGAAAACTTCCCTGATTTCATCGTGCGGTTCGATAGCGAGTGCAGGCACATTTATGTGAACCCCGCGGTATCGAGTGCGTTCGGCATAGCACAGGAAGACTTTATCGGTAAGAGGCTGGACGAACTCGATCTCGCGGGCGAGCCGGGACAGAACGCGCAGCTCGAAGCGTGCGTTCGTCGCGCTTTCGCGGAGGGGGTGCCAAACGAGTACGAGGCGCGGTGGCGCACCGGCGATGACTGGCACGTGTTCGAGGTCCGACACGTGCCTGAGAAGGATGAGGAGGGTAAGGTCGTCAGCGTGCTCGGTATTGCGCGCGATATCACTCGGCTCAGGATGGCGGAGCTGGCGCTCTCGGACAGCGAGCGCGCGTATCGCACGCTGGCGGAGAACGCGCCGGACCCCATCATTCGCTACGATCGCGACTTGCGGCGCATCTATGTCAATCCCGAGTTTCTGCACGTGACGGCTCAGCAACTGCACGAGGTGGTCGGCAAGCGGGTCAGCGAGGTCTCCGATTTGCCGGAATCCGTCGCCGGGAGCCTGGCGCGCCTGTTGAAAGGCGTCATTGAACATGGCGTCGCCGCCAAGGACGAATTCGCCTGGGAGCGGCAAGGTGAGCCAACGTGCTGGTTCGTGCACGCCGTGCCCGAATACGATGCGCAGGGCGACGTGCACAGCGTGCTGACGATCTGGCGTGACATCACGGAGCGCATGGAAGCGGAGCAGCGGCTGCACGAGTCGTATGAGCTGTTGAGGGAACTCGCGAGCAGACGCGAGACAGCCCGCGAAGAAGAGCGCAAGCGCATTGCGCGCGAGCTGCACGACGAGCTCGGACAACAATTGACGGCGCTTCGCATGGGCGCGTCCGCGTTACGCATGCGGTTCGGGCGCGAGAATCCGGCCGTCGCCGAGGCAATCCAGAACCTGCTGCCCTTGGCCGATACGACGATGCAGGTGGTGAGAGACGTCGTGGCATCGCTGCGGCCGGCCGTCCTCGATGCCGGGATCGTCGCCGCGCTGGAATGGGTGACGGCGGAGTTCTCGCGCACGAGCGATGCCGTCTGCCATCTGTGCGTGCCCGACGAGCAGGTGTCGCTTGCCGAGGAGGGCTCGATCGCGGTGTTTCGCATCGTCCAGGAGGCGCTGACGAACATCGCGCGTCATGCGCATGCGCGACACGTCTTCGTGACGCTCGAGCAGGCGGATGATTACTGCGTGCTCGACATACGCGACGACGGCAAGGGATTCGATCCGGTCGCCATTCGCAGAAGGTCGTTTGGGCTTGCCGGGATGAAGGAGCGCGCGATGATGCTGGGTGGTGAGATCAGCCTGACGAGCTCGCCGGGGCAGGGCACCTGCATCACGGTGCGCGTGCCGATGGGGCATGCGCAGGCGGAGTGATGCGGGTGTCACGCCCACAAAGCTGCGGGTGCGCTTGCCAATGATTACCAAGGTCGGACTTAGCGGAGTTGGGATAGGCTTTACGCGAAACCTGGGAGCGTTCGTTGGTCGTACCATTCCGGTCGTCGGTGAGCTTTTCTTGGCACGAGACGCTTTCATCATTATGCGCAATACAGTCCTGACCTATAACCGCCTCGCGAAACCAGATGACCGGGTGCCCCTATGAAAGATGCGACATGGGACCGTCTGGAGGCGTTCGCGCGGGAAGAGCTTGGCCGTCCAGTGTTCGGCGGTCAATTGATTTTACAGCCCACGTCGCGCCTTGAAGATGACCTAGGGCTGACGGGACTCGACGCGGTCGAATTCATCGACAAGTGGGCCGAGACATTCAACGTGCAGGCGCAAGGATTCCCGTACCGGCGCTACTTCAGCCCGGAAGGTCAGCAGCTACTTTCATCATTCCTGGGGCTGTTTTCCAAACGATTTCGCAGGCCGGCGCTCGTGCCGTTGACTTTGGGGATGTTGGCCGACGCTATGCGCCGTGGGAAATGGGATACCGACGAGATCGAAGCGACCGCGGATAGCGGCCATTGAGGTTGAACACCGGCTCGCCGTTGCGTCAACGCGGTTGACACTTCGTTGACAGTCGGAATAGAAAAAGGACGTAGATCTCGGTCGTTGTCAACGAGTGGCCGATCAGATCAGCGGCGAGAACACCCTCGCCGATTGCTCTAAGCTGTCGATGGGCATTGAGGCAACCGTTATTCAGCCTCACAGTCCAAATCAATGGACGGTCCCTGCCGCCCGCTGATCGCAACAGCGGCCGCGTATGCTTCGCAGACGCGCAGGAATTGGTGAGGGCAAAAAACCGTGGACAAGGTTGAACAGCGCCGCGGAGAAGTCATCTGCGCAATCCAGCATTCCGTCCGTGATGATCGATCGACGCGGGAAGGACTCTACCCACCCCGCCCATAGGTCGTGAAGTAGCGCGATCCATTCCCCCCGATGACTTGTCGTTTGGAGCGCGACGTCGTCGGGCAGCGTCATGACTCCGTCCCAAACTTCCTCCGAGATCAGATCAGTTGGTGGCCGATCGGGCTCCCCATCCGTCAGAGCAAAGTCGTCTGGTTCCAGCACTTTGCGGTGGGCGCGAAAATCGTCTGAATCAAGCCGGCGCACCATAAGGTACTCGTGAGTCGATACGCTTCAGATGGTAAACCCATGGGTCAGCGCTTGATCTTAGGAGCTGCTATCGCCCCCGCTGTCGCAGGGGAGACTATGCTGTTTCAAGTAGAGTCTCACTCGGTGCAATTCTCATCCATCCGAGCATGACCAAGTGGCGAATTGCCGTCGCAACTGCCAGTCGTTTTTCGTGTGTATTCCACGACTTTTTCCAGTCAATGATGAAGTCGAAGAGCTTTTGTTCGTCGACATCGTCGCCGGTTGCCTGCTTGAGTTGCCGGCTCGCATAAAGCACGGTCATTACTTCTTCAGCTTGTTCCGTGGACTTTATTCGGCTAAATAGATCGACTATCTTATCGATCTTCTTGCGATTGGCATTGATGTATTCGCTGTAAGAATTCGCTTCGCGCTCAAATTGGGGCGTCACCCTCATTGCGATCATGCGACCCAGTTGCTCTTCTTGGAGCCAATTTCTGTTTGCAAAAACATGTAACGCCTTCCCGACGTCCTCGGAGAACGGGCCGTAGCTACCCTTGCCGAAGATAAAGCCGGTCGGAATCCCCATTTCGGTGGCGACGTAGCAAACCTTTTGAAAGATCGTCCGGCCGACCAGGTTCGCATAAGGCTGTTGCTGCAGCTCGCGTAATATTTCGACCAAGACGGCCCATTCAGGTTTGAATGCGTCGGACTTTCGTCCCTTGCCCTCTAATGACATTTGCGTCGGTGCGCTCAGGAACTCCTCACTCAATTCCGATTTCGGAGTTCCGTAAGGTGCATACAATTCAACGTCGATGGGCAATGTTTTTAGCTTGCGGTAAATCAATGGACCAACTTCGGACCATTCTAGGCCACCGTTTCCGCAACCCAAAGGAGGCATAGCAATGCTCCTAACGCCCCACTCGGCTGAATGTGCAACGAGATAGTCCAACCCCTCCTCAATCGACTTTAGCCGAGATGGTGATCGCCAATGGTCTTTTGTCGGAAAATTAATAATTAGCTGACCGGTAAGGTCACGGTAGACGTATGGCTCACCGAGGCGAACTTGCTGGCGGTCGCATCGAGTCTTGTAGTCGTCGAACATTGCCGGGAATCTGCGCTTAAACTCCTGGGCAACGCCCTTGCCCATCACTCCTACGCAGTTGACGGTGTTGACCAGGGTTTGCGCGTCGCTGGCAAACATATCGCCTATTACAGCCTTGAACATTTGCGCGAACTCCTTCTTACGAAAAAAACATGTCTGCATCAACAGTCACTTGCAGGTTCGGCCAACCTGCCTGCACTCGGCGTGCAGTCGTTGCGTCGCGCGCATATGCGCCGAAAACGAGCGCGGCATCAACGCGATGCGGAACCAATACCTCGGCGCACTTCGCCGACTTCTTCCGCCAGTATGTGATCTGGTCATCATCAGTCCAGTCTCGCGCGAATATGCGATCGTAGTTCAACCATTCGTCCATCTGCTGCGGAGCGAGGAAGCGCACGTAGTCGCTGGACGCGTTCTGGTCGGCGATGACGGTGCCCTCAATGCCTAAGACGGCGACGGATACCCGCAACACGCACAAGTTCCCCGCCTCGTCCCTGCGCTTAGACATCATGGGGTTCCGCGCGTGAAAGTACAAGTTTGCATACTGGTGCAGTTTCAGGCCTCGAGGAACGTGTTTCTGATCGCGTCTGTCTTGGACCGGTTGCATCGCTACTGACTTATGGGCGAGCCTTGCGGCTTGCTCATAGGAGACGATCCCATATTGCAGAACCGATGGCAGGTTGACGATCGGCATGATGCAATGGAATTCAGTAACGCGTGGGTCCATGGTGACATTTCTTGTACGTGTGATGCCGTTGGTGGACCGCTACTTCGGCGTGCGCTGAAAGCGGTGCCGCGACTTTTCAGTCGGTAGGCGGGTGAGCTTTGACCGGTGGCTCCATCGAGATTTTACACTCCGGTCAATCTCTAAAAAACCGCGCGGTTCCCGGCGCGCCGCGCCAGTCTGGCGCGGCTTCCGAGCAACGTACGCTGAAGTTCTGATGGATGACGGTCGTGCGCCGCCTCAGGTACCGCTGACCGGGGTATGCGGTCCGCGTTCGCTTTGCACGGCGCGCAGCAGCGCGCCACGGGCATGATTGAGATCAGCTTCAAAGGCGCCGAATATGGCGACTTGGTCAGGCAGGGAAAGGCCGGCAAAAGCGGCAGCAACATCTTCGGCAGCCAGTAGGCAGGCTAGGGCGCTGAGACGGTCGATGCTGACCATTGCGACATCAAGGTGAGACTGCAGAAGCGTGGGATCTGCGACGGTAAAGTGCATTGCATGCGCCTCCTCTTGCGGGTTCGACAACCCGGACCCAATGCCAAATGAGGTGGCCGGGCACAAGACAAGGTTGGCATACCGGCGCAAAAGGGAACCGGCGAGCCCGAAGGCTCCCCCGTCAAGGCCCGACCATAGGGGAGCGCAAGACGCGCAGGCGAAAGCCCGCCGATTTCGGTCGGCCGCCTGCCTTTTGCATTTCCGGATGCCAATCCAGGTGTTCGCTGTTTCGAACACGCCGCAATCATAGTGACGCTGCGGTTGTGGATCAAGGCATGGGGCGACTAATCGGACGACATTACGGAGTCCGCGGCTGATGCGCTGTAGCCGTCAGAGCCGCTGAACTCATCGCGAGGATTGCGCAAAGGCGTTCGCCTGCGACGCCAGAATATTAGACACTGTCTAATATTCTGGCGCCGTCGCAAAGAAAAGGGCCTAGCATCTCTGCTAAGCCCTTGAATTTCTTGGTAGGCCGTACTGGATTCGAACCAGTGACCAACGGATTAAAAGTCCGGGTTGGAACTCAATAAAAACAAACAGATTTGGTGTTGTCCTGCTCCGCAATTCGGCCGATTCTGTAGATGGCCGAAGGCGCGCCGCTGGGGCGATCTGAGACATTGCGGAGCAGGTCGAGTCCGGGAATCGGGGTGGGGGTGGACTGCTTTTGGTGGTAGCGTGAGCGACGATAACTGTTCTTGTGCAACGGAGTGGGCATGTCTCCTGTGTTTGAGAAAGGGCTGTTGGACCGTTTCCCGTCCCTGTTCGCGATCAACGACGACTGGGCTGAACGAGGCGTGACAGAGCACTACCCAATAGCGTGCGGCGACGGGTGGTTTTCGCTTATTGAGCGCGCGTGTCTGACGCTGACTGAGCTCGAACGTCGCTATCAAGACTTTGGTTGTGTCGAGCCGTGGCTACCGCAGGCTGCTGTCTATACCGACGATTCGACCGGTCATGAGGGCCTATTGCGGTTTGACTTGCGAGATCTCCCGGTACGTGAGGGCACGCCGTTGACCATGGCGGCCCGCCGTTTCATGCTGGCGGAGGGAATGACTTGGATGGCGAGCGAGATAAGCCGCGATGTTTGCGAGGTGTGTGGCAATCCAGGCCGGTATGAGCGCGAGCGTGTGCGGTGTGTCTCGCACCTGCACGTATCGACGCGCGATGCATCAGCAGACGCCGCTCGCAAAGTGGCTGATTTGGTGGCGCGGGCCGTGAGTCCGGGCGGGGCTCGCGGATTCATCATCAAGGTGCCAACTAAGAAGCGACCGCCGCGCGGTTAAGCATAGTTGAGGTTGCTTAGAGGTACGCCGTTCGATCTGAGAGGCGTGGCAATGGGACGCAAGCAGACACCTCGTTCGCTGAAGCGTTGCTAAAGAAGCGCGTCGTAGCTGTCGATAACAAGCGATGGGCGTAAACGCTCGGCACGCCGCTATTGTCGGCGATGCTAGAATGGCCAAAAACGGAGAAAAAGCGATGGCGGACCTCGTATCCAGGCAGCAGCTGATCGATTTTCTGACGGCATTGCCGAGCCGGGGGGCAAGCAGTATCCGAGAAGGTTTTGCTCAACTTAGCGCTCGTGGCGAGCAGTCCTTTCCAAAACTTGTCGAAATTGGTGAACAAACCCTTAGCGGTGTGGCTGCGCCTGTCGGCGACGTCGCTGTTGAACTGGGGGTATCCGAGGGTATCGCAGATCTGATGCTGTCTGCATCCTCGATGACGATGTACGCCTGTGGTCGGTATGCTGGCGAACTGACGCCGAATGAATTGTCGGGTGTATTGTTGGAAGCTGGGCTGCTAGCGAATGAGGACGTTGGCAGACAGCTGGAGCCGTTTTTCGCGCTGGTGTTAGAGAGGCAGTCTCAGCTACGGGTGGACATCGAGAGGCAGGACGACGCGCGATCTGTGTTGCCGAACCTCATGCGGTTCGATCTGAATGTCGATGTGCGAGTGAAGTTTCAGAAGAACGAGGTCAAGTCTTTCCTGCCGGTGGTTATCGGACATATGGACACCGACGCCGAAGGACAGCTCATCTGGTTTCAGATGACGAAAGAGCAGCTGTTACGGTTGCAAGAAGATATAACGGATGTGCTCGACCAGGTCGCAGCCGTCGAAGCCAAGTTGTCGAGCTTCGGAGGGTGACATGGGTACGGCGGGAACAATAATGAACGTCGCTGTATTTGGCGACTGGCAGGCTTGGGCGATTACGGGGTTGGGATCGGTGTTGTTGTGGGGCCGACTGGGAAGGACGAAGGTCAGAGCGTATGTCCTGTCGCAGTGGCTTGATAGTTTCATGAAGGATGAAGGATTCCTCCGCGTCAGTGTGGAGCTCCTTCTGTTTGTAGGGATCGGCACTATATTAGCGTTAGGAATCTGTCAACCGGCGAGCTTCACGCAGGCGTTGGGCGCCGGTTTTGGATGGACCTCGTTGGTTGCCAAGCAAGGAAGATAGCCATGGAATCGAAGTTATTAGCCGAAAGGGCATATGTATGGATATCCAACATATGCTTGTTTGGAGTCGTGGCAATTGCGATTGCGTATGACCGGGTTTCGATGCCCGAAGCGGCAAAGACGGGTCTTTTTTGGGCGGCTATGGGGCTGGGTGTTGTGTCGTTTGCGTCATATGCAGTTCGCAGGAGTCGCTTGGCGTGCGAGGCTAGATCGGAAAAATCTGCGGAAGTGAGTGCAGCGACAGCCAGCAGCAACGTTGCGGTTGGTCCTGCTCAGCAGGATCAGTTGACCGCGCGGAATAAGGAAGCTGATTCGCCCAATTCGACTAGGCTTGTATCCATAAGCGGGTCAGTTCGTCTCAGCAAGCAAATTCACGGCGCGCTGTTGCTGGACGAGATTGAATTGCTCGAGGAGATGGAGCGTTCCTTTTCAGCCAAACAGCGGTACACCGTAACGATTAGAGCCTTGGAGCAGAACGAGCCTGTGAAGCTCCAGGAGCTTCGCGAGCTGGTTTATCTAAGGAAGGCGAGTTTTGAGGTCTTGGCGGGAGGCGCTGCTCTCGGGAAGGTTCGAAAAAATCCGAGCAAGTTTGTGAGACAGCCCGCACATTCGCCTCGAACGGTGGACATCGTTGAAGGGTTGCTCGTCTAGACACTTTTGGACCGTTACGGAAAGGCCCGCATTTCGCGGGCCTTTTTTCGTCTAAGCGTGTGGTGATCGCAGTCGGGCCAGTTTCGTGACAACTCGAAAGCTCGGCGCCCGGGAGTTATTCAGCGCAACGTCATTGTGCTATGGGGGCGATGTTCGCTCGTTCGAGCGTGGTCATTCCGGCGTCTTCTTAAATTCTTCGTCGAGCTCCCGTTCTTGCGATCGCTGTTGGTCGATTAGCGTGTCAACGTAGCCTATTTCTCGCAATCGTTCGAGCATGACTTCTATGTGGTGCTTTCGGGCGCTCACGATTCGTTCGGTAAGCTCCCGATGTCGAGAGTTTCCGAGCGCGGACGATACTTCTGTGGCACCTAGTTGAATGCTCGTATTGATGGCTACGCGAAAGAGGCTTGCGAGTTCAGCCTTGGTGAGTGTGGCTTCTCCGGCGTTTGGCCGGTTCTCGGTACGCCGCTTTTCTATATATCTCACTAGTGACTGCGCGACGGCCTCGAGTGCAGACATGCAAGTCCGAAAATACTCGGTGGAGTACGGGGTTTCATTGGGCAGAAATGTGCCGAAGCTGCCGGGAAACGCGAGGTTTGGTTGGGGAGCAGTGTGACCGGCCTCGTAGTCCGTGAGACCAGTCGACAGCCAGAACGCATGTTCGGGGAACAGCTTGCACAGCGCTTCAAGCATCTCAAGCGACGGTCGGGTCACTCCCGCCTGAACGTGGCGCCATTTGACCGCTTTGATGCCGGTCGCTTCTTCCAGCGCCTTCCAATCGTTGCGCCCTTTGTTGAACCACTGGGCCATTAGCAAGATGCGCAGTTCGACGTTGTATGCGGCAGAACTTGGCTCGTTCTGCTTGACATGGGTGCTATTCGTCATTATCTTACTCACAGGCGTAAAAAATTTACGCCGCGAAGTTAAAAACCTATTTTGCCACTTCCGGGTCAGGGTGCCCATTCTTTTCATGTGAAAGGAAATTGAAATGAATAAGCAGAAGGTGACGATTCTTCAGGTTATCGAGCGTGGCGGCATCTCGAAGAAAAGCGGGCTGCCATGGAAGGTGCATTCCGCTCAATGCATCCTCGAGCAGGAGAGTGAGAAGGGCAAGGAACTGCTCGTGGGGACGCTTAACTTGCCCGAGAGTCTTCAGAACTCGACGCCTGGCGATTACCTCGCTGAGTTCGCTTTCTATCAGTCGATGGAAGGGCGACTTGAGCCGCGTGTGGTGTCGCTGGTGCCTTTTGGCATGCCGAGGGCCAAGCCGGCGTCTGCATCAGCGTCCGCTTGACGGACTGGGTGTCGACCTGTGGGCCGTCTGTCCTCATTTGCGGTTGATCCGGTTTCGGCTCAACTAGCGCTACTGAACGTGCTTCTAGCCGTGAATCTGATTTGTAAAGGGATTGCGTACGTGACACGCGTGTTGTTTCGTCGCGACCCTCCGAAGAAGTCGATTCGCTCGAAAGTGGCCCACTCGGGCGAATCCTAATCAACGGGCCGCGAGGAAACCAAGATGAAGGACCTGAAAAAGAAGTTGGCTGTTGTCGCTGCTGGTGCTGCTGCCTCGACGGGCGCTTTTGCGCAAGCGTCGGGCGTGGACGTGACGAGCACCGTTTCGTCGATCAGCGCTGTGTCTTCGTCGATCGTTGCGATCGGCGGCGCAGTGCTCGGCATCGTCGTCGTGGCGTGGGGCTACCGCGTCGTGAAGGGCTTCCTCGGTCGTTGATCGGGGAGGCGGCAGCGATTAAAGGCGTCTGGGCAAAACCGGACGCCTTTTTTTCTGGTGGGGCGCGTTATGACCAGAGATCGATTGTGGTTTGCAGGCTGTGTGAGTCGTGCTGATGTGGCGGCGCGTCGTGCGCGTTTGATGCGGTTTCGCGCGTATCGGTCGTGGGTGAATCGGCGTGTGGCGGGTGCTTCGGTGCTTGGTCTTTGCGTCGGTGCTGTGGCCGTTCGCTGTTCGGTGCAGGTGCTGCGATGGCTGTGACGGCGATTGTGTGCGGCCCCGATGGCGTGAGCGGCGTCACGTATGCGCAGGTGAACGGGCAGCAGGTGAGCTGCGGCACCGATTCGTCGGGCGCGACGCTGTATTTGCAGGTCTCGACGCTCAGCGGCGATCAGCCGGTGCAGGGCGGTGACGTGGCGGGCTTGCAGATCGGCGGGGCGGTGCTTGGGGTGCTGGCGATCGCGTGGTGCGTGCGCGCGCTGCGTGACTTTTTGAACACGACAGGGGAGGTCTAGCGATGACTTGGTATTACGAGGTCGTGGCTATTGTCAGCGCTACGTGTCTGGTGGCTGGTTACATCATTTTCGGCTAACGCTATGTGGAAAAAGATCGTTTTGCTTTTCACGCTGGTGGCGATGTCGTGTCAGCAGGCGGCTAATGCGCAGGCGCTGCCTGTTCTGGAAGCGTCGTTTGGTGGCGTCATGAATGAGGCTATTGGCGGTGCCGTGGCGGCGAATTTGGCGCGGCGGGGCATTACGGTCGCGGCCAACGATGCTGTGTTCCAAAGCACCATGAACTTCATCGGTACTGCGGTAAATGACGCGAATTATGCGAGCGCCGCGGTGACGACGGTTGCGGCGATTGCAGGTGCGCCGGTATGGTTGACGACGGCTTTGGGGCTTGGTGCGTTGGCCGCTGTTGGCGGAGTGGCATGGGGGATTTATCAGTTCACCCAGAACAACGGCACGGGGACGCTGCCGAATGGTCAACCTGTGCCTGCGTCGCTGTCGCTCACGCCATCATCTACGGGTGCGGGGACCGGGACGCTGGCGTCGCCTGCGCCTGTGGGCTTCTATCAGCTCTACAACAACAACAGTTGCAATTCGTTCACTACGACGAACTGTCCGACAGGGTTGCCTACGACGGTGCCGACGAACTTGCCGTATGAGGCGTCGGTTGATAACTATACGTTTGTGGCGTGCGTGAGCGGCGCTGATTGTGCGCAGCAGCTTGGCGCGATATTGCAGCAGAAGACCTGCGGCAATGGTGCGATGGTGACGAACTGTGTGCTTAGCTATCAATCGCAGGGCATGCAGGGCGTGATTGGCGGTCAGCCTACCGAGACGTTTATTACTCGGTTGGACTATGACAACTACACCGTTGATCCGAGTACTGGACAGCAGGTGATTGGCACGCACAGCTTTGCGACGACGGGTGGTGGGGGGGTGACGCCGAATTATGGGTACGTTGCGCCTGCGCAGCCGGTGACGGGTAGTTTGTCGTCGCTGCCTATCACGAGTTCGATGCTTTCGCAGCCGTTGCCTGCGGCTTTGACGGCTCAGATGGCTAATCAGTTGTGGCAGAACGCTGCGGCCAAGCCGGGTTATGTGGGTGAGCCGTATTCGTCGACCAATCCGATTACTGAGGCCGATGTTGGTTCGGCGTCGGTGCACCCGACTTTCGGTGATTTGGTGGAGGGTCTTCCTGCCCCGTCCGGGTCTACTACGGTGCCGATTGCTCCGACGGGTATCACGCCGGTTACTAACCCGGGCACGGGTACAGGTACTGGCACGGGTATTACGTCTCCAGCGTCGAGTGTTGATCCTTGTGCGATCGATCCTAGTGCGTCTGCTTGCGCGCCTTTGGGGTCCGCTCCGGCTGCTCCGCCTATTCCAACGAGTTCGACGAGCGTGGCTATGTCGCCGTGGAGCGTTGGTCCGGCTGATGGGGCTTGTCCATCTCCGAAGACGTTTGAGGTGTTCGGCTCGTCCTATTCGTTGGCGTTTGATCCACTCTGTTCGCTCGTGCAGAGCATTCGGCCTGTCGTGCTGGCGCTGTGTGCGCTGGCCGCGGCGTTCATTGTTGCTATGGGGGTGACGGCGTGAGGGTGATCGTGGTTTGTTGTTTGTTGATGGCGGCGTTTTTTGCCTACATGGTTTCGTCGGTGGTACATGAGACGGATCGTGCGAATGATGCTGTGGATCAGGTGATTGCCAGGTACGCGCGATGACATGGGCGACGTGGCTGCTGGGGCTGGTGCAGCCGCTTATCGTCAATGCGCTGATTGCGTTGGGCGTCGGCGTATTGACGGTGGGCGGCATCGACCTGGCTGTGAATCAGGCGCTGTCGTGGCTGCAATCGTCGGTCGGCGGCATTCCTGCGGATCTGGCGAACCTGCTGGCGATGGGCGGGATTTTTCAGGGCTTTGGGTACATCGGTGGGGCGATCAGCGCGCGCGTGGCGATGGCGGGAGCGTCGAGCATGAAGAAGTTTTTTATCAAGTGAGGCGGCGCTATGGCTATCACGCTGGTTACCGGGGTGCCGGGTAGTGGCAAGACGTTGTGGGCGGTTGCATCCCTGTTGAAAGAGATCAAGGCGGGGCGTCGTGTCATCGCGAACGGCATCAAGGGACTGGCGATTGATCACGAGCTGTGGGACGACGACATGGTGCGCGAGTGGCACAAGCACTGTCAGCCCAATGACGTGATCGTGATTGATGAAGTGCAGCGCATCTGGCCTCCGGTGTCGGCCTCGGTGAAGGCGACCGAAGACATTGAAAAGCTGCACGTGCACCGGCATTACGGCGTGGACATTCTGGTGATCACGCAGCATCCGAACCGCATGAACAAGACGATCCGCGATCTGGTCGGGCGTCATGTTCATGTGCGTCGGCTGTTTGGTGGCCGTCGCGCAATGATCTACGAGTGGGATAGCGCGCATAACCCGAATAGCGGCCTGCGCGATGCGGTCAAGCATGTGTGGCCGTACCCGAAGAAGGTGTTCGAGCTGTACACGAGCGCCGAGCTGCACACGAAACCGAAGGCGGTAACGCCTAAGGCGCTGTTCATCCTGCCGATTGCGCTGATTGTTGCGGTTGTGCTTGCGTGGAAGGGCTTCAAGAGCGTGTCGGGCGGCTTCGGTACTCATGGCGAGGCGATGGCCGCAGAAACGCCTGTGGCGGCTTCTGGTGCGTCCGGTGGGGCGGGTGTGCCGAAGGGCGCGGCGTCGACGAAGTGGCGGGTGGCGGGTCAGTACGCGATCGACGGGCGGGGGTATGTGCTCTTGGCTGATTCGACTGGGCATTTTCGGCGTGAGTCGGCAGACGACTTCAAGGGCGAAACGCTCGGCGTGACGGGCACGGTCGATGGGGAGCGGGTGGCGGTGTGGACGGGGCAAGCGGGTAACGATAAGGCCATTGGGGGAAGCAAATGAAGCGGGTAATCGGGGCGGTGTGCGGGGTGCTGCTTTCATGGTCGGTGTTCGCGGCGGATTCGGTGCCGCCGATTCCGACGTTGCCATTGCCGCCGGCGTCGGGTGTCGTTGTGCCGGCGCTGGTGTCGGAGCCGATGCCGGCTGTTCCGCTCAGGCCGTTGCCGCGCGTGAAAGGCGGGGCGTTCGATCTGCGGTTCGTCAACGTGGGCCAGCTCGTCGATCTGCTGTACGGCGATGCCATGCACGTGCCGCACGTGATTAGCTCGGAGGTCCTGCAGGACACGCGGCTGGTGTCGTTCCAGTACGACGGCAAGGCGGGCGATCTGCATACGTTCGTGAAGGTCTTCCTCGACTCGCAGGGCTTCAAGGTCGAAACGCGCGATGGCGTGGACTTCGTGTCGACGAAGCCAGCCGAGGAGGTCAAGCAGCCCGAGCACGAGACGTATGTGTATCACCCGCGTTATCGCACGGCGGACTATCTCGCCCAGGTGGTGCAGCCGCTGTTTTCGGGGCGCATGACGGCTTCGGCGGCTCCGGTCGGTGGGCTGGTGCCGTCCGGTGTGGCAGCGGCCCCTGTGGGCGCTTCCGGTGCCGCCGCGATGCCTGCGCCGTTGCCTATGCCGGCAAAGTCGGGCGTGTCGGCGGCTGACGATCTGGTGTTTGTCGGTTCGCCTTCCGAGATTCGGAACGTCAAGCAGCTGTTGCCGCAGCTCGACCGGGCCGCTGGTGAGGTGGTGGTGCGTGGCTGGGTGTATGAGGTCAACACGGAGAACGACCACAATTCGGCGTTTTCGATCGCGGCCAAGGTGCTGAACGGCATCGGCGGGCAGGTGTCGCTGTCGAACGGGCCGACAGCGCAGGATTCGACGGCGATCCGTTTCACGAGTAATTACCTCAATTTAGCGATTTCGGCGCTCGATGCCGATACGCGGTTCAAGCAGGTCAGCGATCCGCATGCGCGCGTGGTGTCCGGTTCGAGCGTGCGGCTTAACGTGGGCTCGCAGGTGCCGACACTCGGCAGCATCAGCTATCAGGGCGTGAGCGGCACGCCCGTCCAGTCCGTGCAGTATCAGGATGCCGGTTTGATCTTCGATGTGCAGCCGACCGTGATGGCCGACGCGATACAGGTGGAGCTGCAAGAGCAGATGTCTAGCTTCGTGGCGACGACGACCGGCGTGAACAACTCGCCGACGAAAAATACGCGGCAGATGAGCACGACTGTGAGCATGAGGGACGGCGAGGTGATCGTGATCGGTGGGCTGGTGCAAGACTCCGACTCTTCAAGCCGGAATAGCGTCAGCTGGTTGCCACGTTTCATGGATGGTCATGGGTCGTCGAGGGGCCGTACGGAAGTTCTATTGGTTTTGCAGGTGGCGCGGGTCGGTGCGCCGAAGACGTAGGCGGTTGCGCTGGGGTCAAGGCTCGCGACAGCGACCCGGAGGGCTAGGCCTTGACGCCAGCTGTGCCTACATACGCTCGTGCATGGGATGAGTCGGCCGTAGGACGGCGCAACCCATGCCGAACCGGATGGCGATGCTGAGTAAGCGGTGGAGCTTGATAGAAAGGGTTTGCGTGTGGCGCGCGCCGGGTAGGACGCAGCGGAGCGCGGACAGCCCGGCGCGCGAAGCGCGCCTATCTTTATATCAGGGACACTTAACGTACGAGGGGCGTGTTTGATGCGGGAGGCGGAAAGCCATCGCACTGATCACAGAGGAATGGCCACTATGAACGGCGATTGATGCGCAGGTAGGCAAAAGAAAAAAGCCTCGACCGCTGGAACGGCTCGAGGCTCGTACAACAGCATTACAAGGGCTAGTTGCAATGCACGACGACAGTATAGGGAATTTCTCGGCATTCCGTCGAGAGTGGGTGGTGCGTGGCCGGAATTTCGGTGACGGGCAAGTTGAGGTGACGGCTACTCGGTTTGATCGATACATGGGGGCACAGTCTCTGAATGCTCGCCCGAAAGCAAAACGTGGAGAGTCCGAGAAGTCGGAGCAAAACCTGTTAGACGCTGCGAAGAGGGCTAAACAGCAAGTGCGCTTACGGTGTAAAGCAATTGGCGCGGATCGGATGATCACGCTGACCTACGAGAGCAATATGACGGACAAGGCCGTGTTGAAGCGGCACTTCGATGCCTTCCGTAGAAGGATGGGCAGGTTCAGGGATTTTCATTACGTGGCCGTCGCTGAGCGGCAAGAGCGCGGCGCGTGGCATATGCATGTAGCTGTGAAGGGGCGCGTGGTCTACAACTTGGTGCGCTCGATCTGGCGGTCTGTGATTGGTGAACAAGCTCGGGTGCACGTCGCGAATCCGTTTCGTGAGAAAGGTTTGCGTCACAAGCTTGCCTCATATCTTTCGAAATACATGACGAAGGATTTAGCAGAGCATGCGTTAAACGAGAAGCGCTATTGGACGAGCCGGGGAATAGTGGTTCCTGACGTGATGCCGATTGATCATTTGCTTTCTGATAACGCAGGCGAGGCTATCAAAGTTGCGTTTGATGCTGCGTTGAAGGTCGGTTGCGTGCTGGATCGGTGCCAAGTGTTCTGGAGTCAGGGATTGGGATGCTTTTGGTTGTCAACGCGTGAAAACTGAGATTGAGCATGTTTCTTTCGACACAAGAATTAGTAGAACTTACGGGTAGGAAGGTGAAGGCAAAGCAGATCGAGGTATTGCGCCGTATGGGGTTGCCGTTTTTTGTGAACGCACTTGGTCGTCCAGTTGTGGCGCGGGCGGTGGTTGAGGGGAGCCTGCAGTCTTCGAGCGAGCGGGCGGTGCGTGCTTCGTGGCAGCCTCGCGTGGTGACGGGTTGATATGGGGCGGCGTCCTTGGAAGAACGTCAATCTTCCACCGGGTATGCGGGCGAGGAGGCAGCGGAGCGGTGTCATTTACTACTATGCGGATGTAGGTGGTACACCTCGGCGCGAAGTTCCCCTTGGGTCAGATTTCGTTGAGGCCGTTCGGAAGTGGGGCGATTTGGAAGCGCAGGCGCGCAATCGACATGTGGAGCTGGTTACGTTTCGTTACGCTGCAGAACGCTATGTTCGGGAGGTGTTGCCGGCAAAGGCTCGGCGTACGCAGCGGGATAATTTGATAGAGCTTGAGAGTCTTTATAAGTTTTTTGATGATCCGCCGGCACGACTGAGCGAGATCAAGCCGGTGCATGTCAAGCAGTATCTGGCGTGGCGCGGGGAGGTAGCTAGGCAGTGGTACGTGGAGCGAGGTAGAGCGGTCCCGCTGCGGCCGGGACATGTCCGGGCGAACCGGGAGATTGCGCTGTTCTCACATGTCTTTAACTTTGCGCGCGAACACGGGATTACCGATGCGGTTAATCCTTGCGTCGGGGTTAGGCGTAACAAGGAGACGGGCCGCTCAGTTTATGTCGAGGACGAGCTATTTAGGCGAGTGTGGGATGCGGCAGATCAGCCGACGCGTGATGCGATGGACTTGGCTTATTTGACGGGGCAGCGGCCGGCGGACACGTTGAAGTTTGCGGAGAGCCACATTCGGGCCGGAGAGCTTTGGGTGGAGCAGGGAAAGCGTGGCAAGAGGTTGCGCATTTCGATAACCGGCGAGCTGGCGCTAGTTGTCAATCGGATTCGGGAGCGTAAGGAGGCTTGCGGGTCGCGCTCGGATGCGCTCGTGGTCAATGAGGATGGCGAGCGGTTGATGCGGGACGCGCTTCGTTTCCGCTTCGATCGGGCGCGGTTGGCTGCGGGCGTGGGGAAGGATTTGTTTCAGTTTCGCGATCTGCGCGCGAAGGCCGGGACGGATAAGACGGAAGCGACAGGCGATATCCGGGCCGCGCAGAAGCAGTTGGGTCATCGGTCGCTGAAGATGACGGAGCATTACGTTCGTGAGCGTAAAGGCGACAAGGTTGAGCCGACACGTTGAAGGAGCTTTTTTGTTACGGGGAGGGGGCGATGAGAGTTGTGACGATTGGCGTTGGATCGCGGGACGAGTTTGATGCGAGGTTTGTGGCGGCGATGTCGGGGGAGTATCAGGGGGAGTTCATAACGTTTGCATCTGTTCGCGAACTGCTCGAGGTGCTAACGGTAGAACGTTGGGACGTGTTGACGTTACTTGTTGGCCGGGGCGAGATGAAGGCGTGGGATGTCGCGGAAATGCTGGGCCGACCGCTCGACGCTGTCTGTAAAGATATTGAGGTACTGGTTGGGCGAGGGGTGGTCGATGTCAGTCCGGAAGGAGCTCTGTGTTTCCCGTATGACCGAATTGAGCTGCAGGCTGGGTGGGGGAGCTCGGGGTGAATTGGCGAGTGCGGGCAGTTTTTGCGGAGCAAGCCCGTTTTTGCGGAGCATGAAAAAGGGCTTAGCCGAAGCTAAGCCCTTGAATTTCTTGGTAGGCCGTACTGGATTCGAACCAGTGACCAACGGATTAAAAGTCCGCTGCTCTACCAGCTGAGCTAACGACCCGAAAGACGCAAGATTATAGACGCATCACTTGATCTGCGCAAGCTTGCTTTGCGCCGACTGGGCCACGTCCGATCCTGCGTACTGCGAAACGATCTCCTGCAGCGTCTTGCGGGCCGCCGCCTTCTGGCCCTGCTCGAGCTGATTGTTGGCGATCGCGAGCAATGCCTCGGGTGCACGCGGATGCTGCGGGTAGTTCTTCACGACGCTCTGCCAGATCGCCGTCGAACCCTTGTAGTCTCGCAGCGCGTACAGTGCGTTGCCGAGCCAGTACTGCGCCGTCGGCTGATACGGGCTTTGCGGGTACTTGTTGATGAACTCGCGAAACGACGCTGCGGCGCCTTTGAAGTCGCCGCTGCGAAACTGCTGCGACGCCTGATTGAACGCTTCCGTTTCCCCTGGCTGCACCGTGCCCTGCACGCCGTCGATCGTCGCCTGCTGCGGCTCGAGTTTCTTGAGCCGGCCGTCGAGATCGGCGTAGTAGTCCTTCTGCTGCTTTTGCAGAGTGGTCACCTGGTTCGTCAGATCCTCGTTCTGACCGCGCAGCGTCGCAACCTGCTGATTGAGCTGGTCGAGCCGGTTGGATTGATCGAGGATGGTCTGCTTGGCAGCCGAAAGCTGACTCGCGAGATTGTCCGTCTTCGCTCGCAAGTCGAGGATCGCCTGGCGCGCCTGATCGTCATCGAACAGGCCCGCGTGCGCCGGCCCGGCAACGAGTGCCGAAGCGGCCACGCATGCAGCTGCGGCACCGCGCAGCCAGGAAAAACGGGGGTTCATATATGTCGCCTGTTACTGTTTACTGATAGACGAGGTCGGCGCGGCGGTCTTGTGCCCAACCGGCTTCATCCGTACCGCTGGCCTTTTCCTTGCCGAGGCTCACGGCTTCCATTTGGCTGGCATTGACGCCGTCGGTCTTCAGCACATTGAGCACCGCTTGCGCACGCTTCTGGCCCAGCGCGAGGTTGTACTCGCTCGTGCCGCGCGGGTCCGTATTGCCCTGAATCAGGATGTGACGGTCCGGATGCGAGCGCAGGTAGTTCGCATGCGCTTGCAGCGTCGCCATGTCTTGTTCCTTCACGTCGTACTTGTCGAAGTCGAAGTACACGCTGCGCTTGGCGAGCGGGCTGTTCGGGTTGTTCAACTCATCGACGGTGACCGGCGCGACAGCGTTCGGGTTCGGCTGCGTGCCGACGTTGCCCTTGCTTGCGTTCTCGTTGAGCTTCACGCCTTGGTGGCAAGCCGCCAAAACGCCCACGAGCAGAGCCGCGAACACCATACGAAGTTTGGACGTCATTTCTTACTCTCCTTGTGTGTCATTGCATAAATCACTGCATGAATGGACCCCAGGACGGCTCACGCACGCTGCCGCCCGGAACGGACAGGATTTGCCGCGTCCGACCGTCGGTCGAAACAGCGGCCAACACGCCACGGCCGTTCACCTGAGTGGCGTAAAGGATGTACTGACCATTCGCCGCGAAGCTCGGCGATTCGTCATGTCCCGTGTCGGTGAGCGCCGTTGCCACGCCGCTCGCCAAATCCATGACGTACAGCTTGAACTCACCGCCCACTCGCGAGATGTAGGCGAGCTGCTTGCCGTCCGGGCTGATACGCGGACTCGTGTTGTAGCTCCCCGTGAAAGTCACGCGCTGCGCTGAGCCGGCGCTTTCCCCTTGCGCCGGCATTTTATAGATTTGCGGCTGACCGCCGCGGTCGCTCGTGAAGTAAATCCATTGGCCATCGGGCGAATAGCAGGGCTCGGTATCGATCGTCGGGCCTTGTGTGAGGCGCCGCAAGCCGCTGCCGTCGGCGTTGACGGCCCAGATCTGAGTGTTGCCCGTACGCGACAGTGCGACGGCCAGCGTACGCCCGTCGGGCGACCACGCGGGGGCGCTGTTGTTGCCTTTCTGATCTGAAATGATGACGCGGTGACCCGTCGGCAGGTCATGCACGTAGACGATCGGCTTCCTCTTCTCGAACGAGACGTAGGCGACCTTCGTGCCGTCCGGGGACCAGGCCGGCGAGATGATCGGCTCGGGGCTCGACAACGCCACGTGCACGTCCTGGCCGTCGGAATCGGAGACTTGCAGCAGATAGCGGTTGCCGCTCTTCATCACGTACGAAAGGCGCGTCGCGAACACGCCGCGCGTGCCGAGCAGTTTCTCGTAGATGTAGTCGGCCACCTTGTGCGCCGTCATGCGGAGCCCGCTGGCCGGCGTCGTGAGCTCGAGGCCGCCGAGGTTTTGCTGCTTGACGGTGTCGTAGAGCCGGAACCGGATCTGGTATTGCCCGTTGGCGAGCGGCGTCACGCTGCCGTCGACGAACGCGTCGGCACCCTTCGCCTTCCAGGCGCCGAGATCGACGGAATCGGTTTCGGCGACGGGCGTGCTGCCGGCGTCGACATTCGTGAACTTGCCGCTGCGCTTGAGATCGTCACGGACGATCTGGCTGATCTGCTGCGGCGAGCTCGCTTCGTGGGCGAAGTTCGCGGTTGCAATCGGAAATTGCGTGGAACCCACGCCTGTCACGAGAACGTTCAGCTGCGCATGGGCGGCGCTGCCCGCCGCGATCAGGCAAGATGCCAACAATGTCCTCAAGCCTCGCTTCGTCATCAAACTCATGCCGGATTTCCCAAAAGACCAAGAATTGTCACAACTGAAAAGAGACTAGCAAATGCACGTTTCGTTCCTCCGTTGGAGGAAGGCGCTTCGATGCGTCGCCGTCCGGCTATTCATGTCCCCGAGTCCGCACGGCCACTCAGCCGGCCGGCCGCATCGTGATCGTGAAGCTAGCCGGCGTCCGCCCGTTATCGTCGAGCGGCATCGGATCGGACTTCTGGACTGCGCGCAGCGCTGCCTCGTCCCACTGCGGATTGCCGCTGCCGCGCTGAACGCTTGCGGACAGCAGCGTACCCGTCGGCGAGCAACGCACCGCAATCACCGTCTCGAGGCCTTGCGTATCGCCGGCCCAGACGATGTTCGGCCGCACGCGGCGGCGGACTTTGTCCGCATACCCCGGCGACGTGGCCGTCCCGCCCGAGCCCGTGCCGTTGCCGCTCTTCGCGAGGCCGTTGCCGGTCTCGCTCTCGCCGGCCAGCCCCTGCAGCTGCGCAAGCCGGGTCCGCCGTTCCTGATCGAGCTGCTTTTGCTTCGCCAACTGCTCGGCTTTCGCCTTGGCGGCCTTCTCGGCCTCCGCCTTCTTCTGCTCGGCGAGCTGCTGTTGCTTGAGTTGCGCTTGCTTCTGCTGCTCGAGCTTTTGCTCTTCGAGCTTCTTCTGCTGCTCGGCAAGCTGCTGCTGTTTCAGTTTTTCGGCCTGTTGCTGCTGCTTGAGCTTGTCTGCGGCGGCTTTCTGAGCGGCGAGCTCGGCTTGCTGCTGGGCCAGCTGACGTTGGCGCTTGGCCTCCGCTTCCTGTGCGGCGAGCTGCTGCTGGCGCTGCTGCTCGGCGAGCTGAGCGGCGCGCGCCGCCTCCTGCTCCTTACGCTTCTTCTCTTGCAATGCGATGTCGGCCTGCTCCTGATCGACGGGCGGCGCCGGTGCGACGCGCGCAGGCGGTGGAGGAGCGGGGCGCGGAGCGGGCTGTTGCGGCGTTTCGGTCCAGAGCTCCGCCTCGGCCCCGGCCGGCGTGCTGTTTTGCCAGTGAATGCCGTGGTAGAGAAAGAGCCCGAGCAGCACGTGCATCAGCAGCGCGAGCGCGAACGCGCGCCACGTCCCGCGCTCGCGGGGCGGCTGCAACGGATAGTTGGACTTCCTGCGGTTCATTGCGATTTGACGAGCAGCCCCACACGTTTGACGCCGCGCGCCTTCAAATCGGACATCACATTCATCACCGTCTCGTATTGCACGGTTTTATCGGCCGCTATCACGACCGGCTGATCGGGATGCGAGGCCTCCCGGTCGGTCACGAAGCTGTCGAGGTCCAGGCGGGTCATTTCCTCCTGCTGAGTCGCGCCGTCATCATCCTTGTAGCGTACGCTCATCCTGCCGTCCGCGCGGATATTGACGATGACGGGCGGCGTCTGCTGTTGCGGCGCTGCGCCGCCGACGGTCGGCAGGTTCACGATCGACGGTGCGACGAGCGGTGCCGTGACCATGAAGATCACGAGCAGCACCAGCATGACGTCGATATACGGCACGACGTTGATGTCGGCCATCGCGCGGCGGGAACGCCCGCCGCGCATGCTGGATCGATTGATGGAGCCGGCCATCGCGTACCCCTTAATGCGCCTGGCGCTGCAAGATGTTCGAGAACTCTTCGATGAACGTTTCGAAGCGGATCGCGAGGCGATCGATGTCGTGCGCGTAACGGTTATAGGCCACGACAGCCGGAATCGCGGCAAAAAGGCCGATCGCCGTTGCCGTCAGCGCTTCGGCGATCCCGGGCGCCACGTTCGCGAGCGTCGCCTGCTGGACATTGGCGAGACCCCGAAACGCATTCATGATCCCCCAGACGGTGCCGAAAAGACCGATGTAGGGGCTCACCGAGCCCACCGAAGCGAGAAACGCAAGGTTGGCCTCGAGCACGTCCATCTCGCGCTGAAACGCCGCGCGCATCGCCCGGCGCGCGCCATCGAGAATCGCGCCCGCATCGGCGATCCGCTTTTCCTTGGCTTTCAGAAACTCGCGCATGCCCGATTCGAAGATCCGCTCGAGCGCGCCGATCGTGTGCCGATTGTTCGCCGCGCTTTGATAGAGCGCGTGCAAATCCCCGCCCGACCAGAAGTCGCGCTCGAACCGCTCCGTCTGTCCTCGTGCGCGCCGGATCGCGAACCACTTGCGGAAGATGAAAGTCCACGACATCAGCGACAGCAGCAGCAGGAGCCCCATGACCGCCTGTGCAAGCACGCTGGCATTCAGAACGAGTGAAACGATCGATAAATCTTGTGCGTTGTTCATAAATGTTTTGCTGGTGCGTCCTCGCGGACGCGTTTCGCTGCAAGGGCTATGAGAGTCGTAGTCGGGGAGTTGAAAGGATCGGCGCGCGGGCGCCGAACCGTCTTTTGTCCTGACGTGGGCAATACAAGTTCATTCATCGACGTAGGCTCAACGGAATTTATGCATTTGCCGTTGACAAGTCCGTATCGGTAGCGGCCGGGCCGCGGCGCAGCGCGTCCAGCACGGCGGGGGGAAAAGCGGCCGGCTTGAACGCCGCGCGCGCGACGCAGGCCACGCGGATCGACCCCGTTGCCAGCAGGTCGACGCCGCGCCACGCTTCCTGCATGAAATCCACGCTCGCGCGGCCGATTCGCTCGATCCGGCTTACGATCGTCAGCAGGTCGTCGTGCCGCGCCGGCGCCATGTATTCGACAGCCGTGCGCCGAACCACGAAGATGAGGCCCGCGTCTTCGTCGAGACGGCGTATGTCGATGCCACAAGCCCGCAGCCATTCGGTGCGGGCGCGTTCGAAGTATTTCAAGTAATTCGCGTAGAAGACGATGCCGCCCGCATCGGTATCTTCGTAGTAAACGCGAACCGGCCAGCTGAAGCCGAGTTCCGCCTTCGGGCGGCTGGTAGGCATGTTCATGCGTGCATTTTACCGGAACCTGCGCGGCATTCCGAAAAAACGACTTGCGGAAAATGCACGACCCGGCTTCAGCCCCGATGGATCGAGAGTGCCGCAAAGGACTGGGCGACCGGCATCAGCTCGATCGTATTGACGTTGACGTGCGCGGGGCGCGTGGCGATCCAGTAGATCGAGTCGGCGATGTCCTCGGGCGTCAGCGGCTGCATGTCTCGATAGACGCCGGCAGCCTTTTCGTCATCACCCTTGAAGCGCACGTTCGAGAACTCGGTGCCGCCGCACAAGCCGGGCTCGACGTCGGTGACGCGCAGCGCCGTGCCGGCGAGGTCGGCTCGCAAGTTGAGGCTGAACTGGCGCACGAACGCCTTGGTCGCGCCGTAGACGTTGCCGCCCGCGTACGGGTAGGTGCCGGCCACCGAGCCGAGGTTGAAGATGTGGCCTCGCTTTCGCTCGATCATGCCCGGCAGCAGCGTGCGCGTGACGGTGACGAGGCCCGCGCAGTTCGTCTCGATCATCTGGTACCAGTCGTCGAGATTCGCGCGTTGCGCCGGCTCGAGCCCCAGTGCGAGACCCGCGTTGTTGACGAGCACGTCGATGCCGGCGAACTCGGGCGGCAGGCGGCCCGGTATCGCTTCGACCGCGGCGCGATCGCGCACGTCGAGCTCGAACGGCAAAAGGTTCGGACCGAGTTCGCCCGCGAGCGCTTCGAGGCGCTCGAGCCGACGGGCCGTGGCGATCACGCGGTGGCCGCCCTTGACGAACGCGCGGGCGATGGCCGCGCCGAACCCGGCTGATGCCCCCGTAACGAATACGATCATTGCTGCTCCTTTGGGTGGAACGCCCGGCATGCAGGGGCGGTGTTGCAATCCGCAGTGACACGCCGACTCGCGGTTGGAAAACTGCCGATGATAACCGTGCCTGGGTTTTCGCGAGGCGAGCGGCTCGAAACGCCGTCGGCCGGCTGTGCGAATCCCGCGCCGCGCGGGCCGCGCGCGGCTGAATTGCCTATTGACTGCGGTTCCAATAAACTAACGTGCTCAACCCTTGCGTGACTGGCGATAACACCCTTCGGGGTCAAGGTGGAGCGACCCACCGTGAAGCGCAAGGTGCCGTTTTGCCGTTCGCCTGGGCAGCCGAGTGTCGCGCGCGATCGTTCGCGCCGCCGGCGGTTGCCTCGCCCGGGTAACGGACCTTCCGCCATGCCAGGACTGGCACCGCCGTCGCGGCAGCGCAATGGGCGCAGCCGTGCATGCGCCCGGAGCAGGCCTCGAAAGCCTGGCCCCGGCCGACAGCGAACGACGGCGCCGCAATTTCCGCGCGCGATCCGGCCAACCTGTAAACCCTTAACGGAATCCGTATGTTTGACAGAGCCCAAAGCACCATCGCCGCCATCGATCCCGAAGTCTGGCAAGCGATCGAACAGGAAAACCGGCGTCAGGAAGACCACATCGAACTGATCGCCTCGGAAAACTACACGAGCCCGGCCGTCATGGCGGCGCAGGGTTCGCAGCTGACGAACAAGTACGCCGAAGGCTATCCCGGCAAGCGCTATTACGGCGGCTGCGAATATGTGGACGTGGTGGAACAGCTCGCCATCGACCGCGTGAAGGCGATCTTCGGGGCAGAGGCGGCGAACGTGCAGCCGAACTCAGGATCGCAGGCCAATCAGGGCGTGTTCTTTGCGATGCTCAAGCCTGGCGACACGATCATGGGCATGAGCCTCGCGCACGGCGGGCACCTGACGCACGGCTCGCCCGTCAACATGTCGGGCAAGTGGTTCAACGTCGTCAGCTACGGTCTCAACGAGGCAGAGGACATCGACTACGAAGCCGCCGCGAAGCTTGCCGAAGAGCAAAAGCCGAAGCTCATCATCGCGGGCGCCTCGGCGTTTTCGCTGCGCATCGACTTCGAGCGTCTCGCCGCGATCGCGAAATCCGTCGGCGCCTATTTGATGGTCGACATGGCCCACTATGCCGGGCTCATCGCGGCGGGCGTCTATCCGAATCCCGTCCCGCACGCGGACTTCGTCACCACGACGACGCACAAGAGCCTGCGCGGCCCGCGCGGCGGCGTGATCCTGATGAAGGGCGAGTACGAAAAGGCGATCAACTCGGCGATTTTCCCGGGCATTCAGGGTGGTCCCCTCATGCATGTGATCGCGGCAAAGGCTGTTGCCTTCAAGGAGGCGATGTCGCCCGAGTTCAAGGCCTACCAGCAGCAGGTGGTCGAGAATGCGCGCGTGCTCGCGGAAACGCTCGTGAAGCGCGGCTTGCGGATCGTTTCGGGACGCACGGAAAGCCATGTGATGCTCGTCGATCTGCGCGCGAAGCGAATCACGGGCAAGGCGGCCGAGGCGGCGCTCGGCGCGGCTCACATCACGGTCAACAAGAACGCGATTCCGAACGATCCGGAAAAGCCGTTCGTGACGAGCGGCATTCGCCTCGGCTCGCCGGCGATGACGACGCGCGGATTCGGTACGAACGAGGCCGCCGAGGTGGGCAACCTGATCGCCGATGTGCTCGAAAGCCCGGAAGACGCAGCGACGATCGAGCGCGTGCGCGCTCAAGTCGCCGAGTTGACCAGGCGTTTTCCCGTCTATCGCTGAGCCGCGATGCGCTGCCCTTTCTGCCGGCACGAAGACACGCACGTCGTCGATTCGCGCGTGGCCGAGGACGGCGCGGCCATTCGCCGCCGGCGGCGTTGCCCGGCGTGCGACAAGCGCTTTACGACGTACGAGCGCGTCGAGCTCATGTTGCCGGCGGTCGTGAAAAAGGACGGCAGCCGCACTGAGTTCGACCGCCGCAAGATCGCCGCAAGCATGCAGCTGGCGCTCAGAAAGCGCCCGGTGGCTGCCGAGGCGATCGATGCGGCGGTGGCCCGCGTTGAATATCAATTGCTCGGAAGCGGAGAGCGCGAAGTGCGCAGCGAGCGGCTCGGCGAGCTCGTGATGGAGGAATTGCGCCAGCTCGACACGATCGCTTATGTCCGCTTCGCTTCTGTCTACCGGCGCTTCGAAGACGTGTCCGAATTCGAGGACGTCATCGAGGAATTTCGCCGCGCCGCCCCTGCCAAGCCTCCGCGCAAGCGCTGAGTTTCCGCATCCTCTCATTACGTCCCCTCCGTACCGATAGCAGTCGACCGTCGATCTGACGCGGCATTGTCGCGATCGTCTCGCGTGTCCGCCAGTCGGCCGAACGGCCAATGGCGGACGCTTCTTGCGCCCGTTAGATTGCTCGCATCGAATCACGGGGGATCGTTATGCGGTCGAAATCGAGGCACCGAATTGCGCAAGGCCGATACGCCAGGCGATGCGCCGGCTTCACGCTATTTGAATTGGCCGTCGCGGGTGGGATCGTTGCGGTTCTGACGACGATGGCGACGCCGTCGTTCGTTGCCTGGCGCGTGCGAGACCGTGTCGATGCGGGAGTGCAAGCGCTGCTGTCGAGCCTCGCTTATGCGAGGAGCGAATCCGTTCGTCGCGGCCTGCCGGTGGCCGTCTGCCTCGTCGACTCCCGAAGCCGATGCATCGCCGCGCCCGGCGTTCATGAAGCAGTGGCGGTCGATTGGTCGGCAGGGTGGGCGGTCGTCGCCGATGGCCCTGCCGGTCCGATTCCCGCGCGCAGACAGTTGCCGGCCGATGGCATCGTCATCCGAGGCGGCGCGACGGACATACGGTTCACGCCGCCGGCTGGCCAGGTCATCGGTGGCTTTCGCAGTTTCGAGATCGCGCCTGCGAGCGTCGCCCCGGTTGCGGGCGGGCGCGATCGGCGCCGGTGCGTTGTCATTGCGGCCGGTGGGCGGGCCCGCGTGGCCGACGGTGCTTGCAAGGAGAACGCATGAGCCATCGCGCGTTGCCAGCCCGCCGATTCAGCGAGTGGGCTCCGGTCCGCCGCGGCGATTTCTTCCTGGCGCATCGGCACGGGCGCGCTTCCCGGTGCGCACCGGAAGAAGGCGGATCGTTGCTCGAAGTGCTCGTTGCGCTCGCGCTTGCCGCGATTACCATCGCGGCCGCGGTGGCGAGCCAATTGCGCGTCGGTCAAGCGGAGCGGGCGGCAGCCCGGCGCGAAGAGGCGACGATGATTGCTGCGTCGATCGCTGCGGCGATGCGCGATCCGCCGTCCGGCTCGCATGCATTGCCGCATTGGCAGGCGGTGGCCGCGTCCGCTTTGCCGCAAGCGCAGGTTTCGATCGTCGATCACGCGCCCGGCATAGCGCTCGCGGTCGTGGAATGGGCGGAACCGCTCGATTCGCCTTCGAGCCGGGCGCCATCGGCTCGAATCGATTGCGCGAACGGAAGCGGACGTGGGCGACCGAGCGCGGCTTGTTCTGCCATTCCGTTCGTCAGGTAGACCTGACATGCGCAGATTGCGAACGTGCAGCGCTTCGCCTACGCGCCGTTGCGGCCATACGCTTCTCGAACTGTTGATCGCGACGGCGCTCGGGACACTCCTCGTCGGCGTCGCGGCGTTGCTTTATCGGACGCAACGCGAAGCCTCGATGCTCGCGGAGGACATGGCCTCGATGCGCGACGCGGGAATGACCGCCCTGGTCCTGCTGGGCCAACAGATCGAAATGGCCGGCTTTGCGCCCCTCGCTTCGAGCGACGGTGGCACCGCCGATCACGGTCATTCTCGCGGTCCGCTGCTCGGCGTTTTTGGCTGCGATTCCGGCGTTCCATCGGCCGACGCAGGTCCGATCGGTTGCGACCGGCTTCGGGGCGTATCGGACTCGATCGTCGTCAGGTATATCGACGATGGTGTCTCGACCTGGAAAACCGCGACATCGCGGGCAACCGACTGTCTGGGGCACGGTATCGGTGCGGCCCGCGCGCAGGCTTTCGTCGTCAATACGTTCTACGCGAGCCGGGACGATCGCGGGGAGCCGCAGCTTTACTGTCGCGGCAACGGAGGCGGGCGACCGTCGGCCGTCGTCACTCCTCGCGCTCACACCAGCAAACAGCCGGTCGTGGCCGGCATCGAACGCTTGAGCATGCGCTACTGGTTGCGCGGCGCGAGTGCGTCGGTGAGGGCCTGGTCGATCGCCGCGCATCAATGGCCCGACGTCGTTGCCGTCGACCTATGCGTGGTAGTCCGAGGCGCGCGAACGGTGGCGCGGCGTGACTACATCGACTGCGAAGGCCTTTCGGTGCCGACTCGCGACCGGCGCGCACGGGCGGTGTTCTCACGACGCGTCGCCGTCCGCAACAACGAACGTTGACGGAGGACCGCCATGATCGAGAGGACATCCAAGGCTGGATGCTTGCGGAAAGATCGCCGCTCGCCACGGCGTCCCCGCGCAAGGCGGCGCGAATATCGTGGTGCGGCGCTGCCCGCCGTGCTGTTGCTGGCTTCCGCGATGCTCGCGTTGTCGGTTGCGTCGTTCAACGCCTCGATAGCCGCCGTGCGGCGCGCCGCCAACTTCGAGGATCACCTGCGCGCGGCCAATGCCGCGGACGCCGCGCTCTCGCTATGCTTGCGAGCGCTCGACGCAGGCTTGGCTCCGGTGTTGCCGCACGTCGCGGGCGAACCCTTGAGGTGGCGGCAGAGCGGCGTATTCGAGAGCTCCGCCGCATTCGCGCCGGTGTCGCAATGGCCGGGTTCCGCGCGGCCGCCGCAATGCGTGATCGAAAGCGGGCAGGTGCCGCGACGGCCGCAGGCGCGGGCGCACTGGGTGACGGCCAGAGGATTCGGCGCCGACCCGATCGCCGAGGCGTGGTTGCAGCTCATCGTCGTGCGCGAGCGCGGTACCGAGGAGCGGCGCTGGCGGCGAATCGTCGAGAGGCCCTGATCGTGTGCGCACGTGCAGAGCTTGCTGCGGACCCAGCCGTCGCGAGGCGGCGCACGTCAGCGTTTTCGTTGCTGGAACTCGTCGTCGCGCTCGCAATCGTGGCGCTGATGGCGGCCTATGCCGTGCCCACTTACGTCCGCCATACCGCTCGCGGGCACCGGATAGCCGTCGTGACGTCGATCTACCAGGCCGCGCAGTTTCTCGAAGCGAATGGCGGGCGCCGCGCCGGGAAAAGAGAGGAATCGCTGCCGGCTGGTCTTGATCAATCACCCTCGCAGGGGCGCGTCGTCTATCGCTTGCACGTGCTGCCCGGCGGCGGCCTCTTGAGCGGCGGCTATGTCATCGAGGCGGAGCCCGTCCCATCCGGACCCATGGGCGACGACGCGTGCGGTGTTTTCGTGCTCGACTCGACGGGCAGGCGGTCGAACCGCACGACGGCGATGCAGGCGCCGCGCGATGCCGATTGTTGGTCGGCGAGGTAGCACGGCTGCCAACCTTGGAGCCCGTTGCTGAACGAAGCCAAGACCGTGAGCTCGAGACGACGAGCTCGGATCGATGAGCCGCTGTCGGTCAACTGCTGGCTTGTTCGCCTTCGGCTTCAGCTTTGTCGGCCCTTTGCCGGATGGTCCGGCTGAGCATCCGATACCCGGTCCATGCCGCCGCGCCGAGCGCTCCCCACTTGAGCAACGGCTTCGTGCCCGCGGAGAGTTTCGACCGAAGCGGCTTGGCTACGAGCATCGAGACGAGCGTTCCAACGAGCGGATGGCTCACCAGGTCACTGAGCGTGGCACTGAAACCTTTGCCCGGCGCATTCGTTTTGGTGCTCGTGAAACGCGGCAACAGCAGCTTAAGCCAGCCGAAGCGCTCGAACTTCGCGTGCAACTCGGCGCGAGCGCGGACGAATTCGCTGCGTTCCACCTCGGAGCGCAAGAGCAGCAACTCCTTGCGCACGGTCCGCAATTGCGGCGTGCTCGAATCCCGAACCGGCGAGTGCCGGCGGTGTTCCGCATTGGGCGAGGTGATTTGGCTCATGGCGTGCGCGTGGTGGTTTCGGCAAGGGCAGCGGGTTCGCCCGCGTCAGGGCTCGCGAAACATATCGCGGTCCTTCTCGAATTCGTTCAGCGTGGTCTGGAACACGATCGTCGCGCCGTGCAGTCCACTGCGCACCTTGAGCGCGCAGATGAGCGCGCCGATCCCGTACACGACCGTGATGGCGCCCAGCACCTGCAAGCGATAGGTATCCCAGAACGCGACCGCGATCAGCGCGGTCAGACTGATCAACGCCATCATGGCGAAAATGGCTGCGGCCAGTCCGAGAAAGAGGACGGCGATGAGCTTGTCGCGCTCCTCGGCGAGCTCGATCCCGATCAGCTCCAGTCTCGTGTGCATCAGCGAGACGATGGAACTCAGCATGCGGCGCAATGGCCCATGCTCATGAGAAGCATGCGTCGATGGATTGTCGTTTGGCATGGGGGTAGGGGATCAGCGCTTGACGGTCAGCGAGTGCCGATGCCCGCCCGGCCGGCCCGGCGGCCGTCCGCGGGACGATCGGGCGCGCGCGACGCGGGAACGAAGCCGGGCGAGCCCCGCCTCGCAGCTTTCGCAAGCACGAGCAAGCACGATTTACTTGCGATTGATCAAAAGCCCGACGAACACGCCGATACCCGCGGCGATGCCGACCGCTGCCCAGGGGTGTTCGTGGACGTAGTCGTCTGTCGCGCGGACCGCCTTTTTCCCTTTCTCGACCACGACGACCTGCACGTCGGCGGCTTTCTCCCTGGCCTGTTTGAGCCGGCTCAGCGCCGTTTCGCGCAACTCGGACGCCCGTTCGCCGGTGGCGCTCGCGGCCTGCTTCAAGAGATCCTCGGCATCGGCGAGGACGTTTCTGATATCGGACATTAATCTCTCCTTGTTGACTTCTGACATTAGAGCCCCCTAGTTTTCGTCCACGCGAGCATGCTACCAAAGATAGGACAGCCGGCGAGCATCCGCCATAGCCGACATTGATGGCGGATGCAGAAACCGTTCCTGAGCTTGCCGGCGCGGCGCATGTCGGCCATGCCCCGTCAGGCGCCGCAAACCTCGGAGGGCGGCGAACGCTCGCTTGCCTCGGGCGAAATTACAATGTCCGTACAAACCCCACGGGGGGCGGGGCTCAGAAGAACGCTTGAATGCCTGTTTGCGCCCGCCCGAGAATCAGCGCGTGAATGTCGTGGGTACCTTCGTAGGTATTGACGACTTCGAGGTTGACGAGATGCCTGGCGACGCCGAATTCATCGGAAATGCCGTTGCCGCCGAGCATGTCGCGGGCGAGACGCGCGATATCGAGCGCCTTGCCGCAGGAGTTGCGCTTCATGATCGACGTGATGTCGGTCGCGGCGGTGCCTTCGTCCTTCATGCGCCCGAGCCGCAGCACGCCTTGCAGGCCGAGCGTGATTTCGGTCTGCATGTCGGCCAGCTTTTTCTGGATCAACTGGTTCGCGGCGAGCGGGCGGCCGAATTGCTTGCGGTCGAGCACGTATTGACGCGCCGTATGCCAGCACGATTCCGCCGCGCCGAGCGCACCCCAGGCGATTCCGTAGCGCGCCGAATTCAGGCAGGTGAACGGGCCCCTCAGTCCGCTCACGTTCGGCAGCATGTTCTCTTGCGGAACGAAGACGTCGTCGAGGACGATCTCGCCCGTGATCGAAGCCCGCAGGCCGATCTTGCCGTGGATAGCCGGCGCGCTGAGGCCTTTCCATCCCTTTTCGAGAATGAAGCCGCGAATCGTGTCTTCGCCGTTCTCTTCCGCCTTCGCCCATACGACGAAGACGTCGGCGATGGGCGAGTTCGTGATCCACATCTTCGCGCCCGAAAGCGCATAGCCCCCTTCGACCTTGCGCGCGCGTGTCACCATGCTGCCCGGATCGGAGCCGTGATTCGGTTCCGTGAGGCCGAAGCAGCCGATCCATTCACCTGTCGCGAGCTTGGGCAGGTACTTGCGCTTTTGGGCCTCTGAGCCGAACTCGACGATCGGCACCATGACGAGCGACGACTGCACCGACATCATCGATCGATAGCCGGAATCGACTCGCTCGACTTCGCGCGCGATCAGGCCATAGCTGACATAGTTCAGGCCCGCTCCGCCATATTCCGCCGGGATCGTCGGACCAAGCAGTCCGAGCTCGCCCATCTCCCGGAAAATCGCCGGGTCGGTGCGCTCGTGGCGGAATGCTTCGGTCACGCGCGGCTGCAGTTTGTCGTTGGCATAAGCATGCGCGGCATCGCGCACCATGCGTTCCTCTTCGGTCAGCTGCTCGTTGAGGAGCAGCGGATCGTCCCAATGAAACCGGGCGACGTCGGCCATCGTTTCCTCCTGATTCGCGTGCGCGCCTGGCGATGCGACGCTGTATCGCGCTCGTATGGATGGGCAATGTTCGAGTGTAGCAGTCGCGGCTCGCCCGGTCGGCGCGCGCTTGAACGAATGCACCGCTGCGGCACGCCCGGTGCCGGCTAGTCGACGCGGTCGCGGGGCATGGCCGGGCCGTGCGGCTCGAACAGCGGTCCTTGCACGAAACGCGCGCCGAACTGCTGCAGCGAGTCGAACTGCGCCTCGGTCGCCACACGGTCGAAGATCAGCGGAATGTGAAGGCGGTTCGCATAGGCGATGAGCGGCTTGGCCATCGAATCCCTCAACACGGCGGCGCCGTCGATCTTCAGGAAATCGAGCCGCGCCATGTCCGACACCGTCATGATGTGACCCGCGTTCGGCAAGTTGCCCGCCACCTTGAAGCCATGGCGCTGATAGCTCTTCGCCAGATAGCCGGCGAACGTCCGGTGCGCGACGGCGGCGCTCGGCAACTCGATCACGATGCGCGATGGATTGAGGCCGAGCGAAATCAGCACCGACGAAAAATGCTGGCCATGGTCATACTTCACGCTCTTCAGCAGACGCTCGTGCACGCGCAGGAACAACAGGCCGTGTTGCTGCGCGCCGAAGAAGTTGATCGCGTGCAACGTACGTGCGAGACGGTCCAGCGCAACGAGTTCCTGGCTGTCCGCGATCGATTCGAACCGATCGAACGGCATGCCGCCCGGGGAGAGCGTGAGCGCCTGGAACCCGAGCTCATCGCCGAAGCGGTCGGCGCTTTCGGGCGCGGACCATAGCGTCTGAATCCCACTCATGCTGACATCGAAGATCGGCTGATAGCCGCTTTCAATCCGCATGCCGTGGAAGTGCGCGTGCGCGAGGGCCGATGGAGCGCCCGCATCGAGTGCCAGGTGCTCGTGCAGGAAAGGGTGGGCGGTGGCGTGCTCGAGCAGCGAAGGAATCGTCGGCGGGATCATGGAGGGGTCGGATGGCTGCATAGGGTGATGGTAGCAGCCTGGGCGTTGTCGGCTTCGACCCGATACTTATATCGATATTGGCTGCCGCGCCCTATCAGGGTTTACGTTGGGGCTGCCTTGCCGACCGCCGGGAGCGCCCCGGCGCGGCCTCGCAGCTTCATCGAGTCTTCATTATGGCTTCATTGAGGCTTCCCGCCATCGGTCGCCGCGCCGTGACGTCCCGCGCCGTCGGCGAAGCGCGCGGCGCCCGCAAGCCCTTCCTCGATGAGCGCCCGGTAACCGCCCGCGCCTTCGCGGCGCAGCGCTTCGGCGAGGTCGTCGAGCGCGCTGTTTTCCCATGCCGAGTGGCGATCGGCCAGGAGCGCTTGCTGGGGAAACGCGGCAAGCTGCGCCGCCAGTGATTGCGCCGCCTGGCGCGAGGCGCCGCGCGGCACCACACGGTTGGCGAGGCCGATGGCGAGCGCTTCGTTGGCATCGACGGCGCGCCCCGTCAAGATCAGATCGAGCGCGCGCGACAAGCCGATAAGCCGCGGCAGACGAATCGTGCCGCCGTCGATGAGCGGCACGCCGAAGCGGCGGCAAAAGACGCCAAGGACGGCGTCTTCCTCGACGACGCGCAAATCGCAGAGCGCCGCGAGCTCGAGCCCGCCCGCCACCGCAAAACCCGCGATCGCGGCAATCGCGGGCTTCGTGAACATCATCCGAGTCGGGCCCATCGGCCCGGGGCCGCCGCCGTCGGCTCGCACGGCATTGCGGCGCGCTTCGTCATGCATCGCGCCCAAGTCGGCACCCGCGCAAAAAGTACCGCCCGCGCCGAAAAGAACGGCCACGCGCCAAGCCGGCTCGCTCTCGAAGCGTTCGAAGGCGGCGGCGAGCGCCGCGGCCGTCGGCCCGTCGACGGCATTGCGGCAATGTCGTCGATCGAGCACGATTGTTGCAATAGGGCCGTCAGGCTCGATGCGGACGTGCTCGCCGAATGATTCGACATTCTGGAATTGCTCGGCATTCACGGGAGTCTCCTTGATTTGCCCCGGCGCACTCGCTCGTCGTCGAGGACAAGCATGTCACGATCGTGTCATGATGGCTCGGCACGCTGTCGCGCTTCGCTTGCGCCTCGAGCCCGGTGGGTCGCCGGTCGCGCGGCGCTTGGTGCGCGGCTCTTACGATAAAAAACTCGCCATGACCACGTCTACGTTTCCCTCTGCGGTCGCTCAGGCGTCCGCGGCCGGCGTCGAGCCGGTATGGATCGTTCCCCTGCGCGAACATCGCGACTACGATTACGTCCGTCTGAAACGCGTGTTCGGCGACGAAGACGACACGCGCCATTGCGTCGTTCTCGTCGATGCTGCGAAGCTGCTGCAATGCGCCGATCGCGACGATACGGACTATGTGCTGCCGCCCGTCGGCGATTGGCACGCCGGGAAGAAGCGGGGCATCCGCGAATTCCTCGATCCGCAGAACGAGCGGATACCGACGATGCCATACGTCACGATCGTTTCTCGTCGCGCCCCCGGTCTGCTCGGCTGGCTGCGAATCGAGCACGAGGGCGTCGTGACGTTCCGCAATGGTCAGCACCGTGCGCGCTATCTGGCCTATGCGGGCGCCGAGGCCTTCCCGGTCGAAGTTCACGAGCGCGAGGCGGCGCTGCTGAAGGCGATGTGCGGAGCGTCGCCCGAGCAGGCCGGGCTCGGCGATGCGTCCTGAGCCGCCGTCCCGCCTCAGCCGAATCCGACGAGCAATGTACCGGCCGCGACGAGCGCGCCGGACCAGAGCCAGTCGAAATTGATCCAGCCGCGCCGGAGGATGCCGAGCCCGACGTACTCATAGGCAGCGTACGCGATGGCCGCGCTCGTCGCCGACGCGACGGCCGTGTGGATCAGCGTCACCGCGAGCAGCGGTCCCATCGCGCCGAGCGGACCGACGGTTCCGCCCAGCACGGCCGATCCGCTCGCGATGCAAAGCGGCATCAGCGCCGGAATCAGCATGAGGCCGGCGCCGTGCAGCGTGGCGGTCGCCGCGGACCAAAGGGCAAGGCCGATGAAGCCCGCCGTCATGCCGACCCGCACGCGATGGCGGTGGCCGCAGACGTAGTGATAGACGCCCCAGGCGATCAGCAGCGCGCCGAGCGCCATGGAGAGATGGGCCACCTTCGATAGGGTTTCGAAGGCGAGCGCGGACGAAGTCACGACGAATACCGATGCCGCGTGCCCGAGCGCGAGCGGCGGCAGGGCGGCGAAGAGCGCCGCGCGGCTGCCGCGCTGGAGGCCCAGCGCGGTCGCGAAAAGCCAACCCATCGCCGGATTGACGCCATGAAAAATGCCGCTGCCGACGACGGTGGCCCAGCTCGTCGCGACGGGAGCGATCTCGGGCGGCAGGCTCATGGCATGACTCGCTGCGCGCGATGCCGGATTCGCCGGTGCTTCACGGATAGCAATACGAATCGGACGACGCGTCGCCGCCTTCCAGGCGGATCTGATGCGGACGATGCGTGCGGGGCCAGGCAAGATAGAAATCGTTGTCGAACTCCAGTCCGCCGCCGGGCGCCGCATCGAGTTTCACCATCCATCCTTCGATGCCGTCGGGATAAAACTGCTCGTCGATCGCGCCGTAGAGCGAATTCGTGAAGTAGACGCGATGGCCGTCGCGGCTGACTTCCACCATTTGCGGACCGCCGTTGAGCGGCCGGCCGTCGGCGCGCGGATGCGTCGCGCGCGCGGCGATGCCGCCGATGCGCACGCTGCCGACCAGCTCGGGCCGCTGCGGGTCCGAGACGTCGTAGCGGCGCATGTCGCCCGTGCCCCAGCATGCGACGTAAAGATGGCGATCGTCGAGCGAGAGGGCGATATCGGTGACGAGCGGCGGTACCGCGCCGAAGCCCTTCAACATCGGCGGCAACAGCGCGGGATCGGCGGGCTCGGCCGGGATCTCGATGATCTTGCGCGCGGCCCACTTGCCGCCGTCGCGGTACCAGGTCCAGATCGACGCCGACAAATCCTTGAGACTGATGACGGAGTTGACGAAGCCATAGGCCTTGGTCGGATCGTGCGCGGGCCGCAGCTCGAAGACGAGCTGGTTTTCCGCGCCGAAATCGAGCACTTGCCGGTGCTTGCGCGTGTTCAAATCCCAGAAATGGAGCCGGTGCCCGTACTTGCCGCCGAGCAGCACTTCGAGTACGAGACCGTTCTCGAACGTCGCGGGCAGCCCCCACTCGCTCGAGACGAGCGTATCGAAGCCGAGGTGCCACCAGGCGTCGTACGCGAGCTCCTGCGGTCCGCGCTCGATTTCCCAGCGGCCGCGAATGTCGAAGCTTTCGTGATCCATCAGCAACACGCCGCCGGGCGCTTCCCCCTCGGCATTCGCGAGCGCCGTGACATAGATGCCCTGCGGCCCGCAGTGGACGGTGTGCGGACGGGTGTAGCCGCTCTTTCTGGCCAGCTCCGCCGGCTCGATGACACGGACGATGGTGGGGTTGCGCGGGTCCGGCTTGGTATCGAGGATATGGATGCGCGATGAGCGCAGGCCCGGCACGACCAGATAGCGACGCTCGGTATGCGGATGCGGGGCGTTCGGGCAAAGGCACGAGCTGCAGGCGTTCCAGCCGAAATGGTGAAGCTCGTCGCCGACATTCGGCATCGGCACACGGCTCACGATGCTGCCGTAATACTGGGAGCCGGGATCGACGTCGACCACGGCCAGCTCGTCGGGCTGCTTGCGCGTCGGGTCGAAGCTGGCGACGTAGGCGATCTTTTCCTTGGGGGCATCCGCAGCGAGGCGAGCGGACGGATAGAACGTGGGATCGGGTGTCCAGGACGACATGAGTCTCTTCCTTGAGAAGCCGTCTGAGGCGTTAATCGTAGGTCCCTCGGAGGCGGTAACGCAAGGAAGAGAACGGAATTAGGTCATAACGTCTAGCGGTTATGCATACCTAATGGATGAGCGATGCATGAGCGATGCATGAGCGATGCATGAGTGGTGCATGAGTGGTGCATCGGGTACGGTCGCCACGTTCGATGCATCGCGCGGCGACCGTCGGCACTTGGACGATTCTCAGCGAAGATCGGTGATCGTCGTGTTGTAGGTCGTGCCGGCAATGACGGTATTCGACAGCGTCATCGCATTGACGTTGAACGCATAGATCGGTCCTGGCGAAGTCGACGTCGGCGTGCCCGATGCGACAGGCGTACCGAAATCGCAATCGCTGATCGTGACGCCCGAGATCGGCTGGACCGTGGGTGTCGGCGGCGCGCCGTTGTAGTCGAATGCGACCGGACCCTGCGCGACGATCGCCTGAAAACAGGATGCCGTCACGCCGTTCAACGTCACATTGCTCGCCTTGAGGTCCGTGATCGTGACGTTCTGCACGAGGGGCGGGCGCGTGCGCACGGCATCGTTCGCGGGCTGATAGTCGCAATCGAACGTGACGATGCCTCCTTGGGAGGCCGAGGGGTTGCCCGCCGCCGCCGTCAGCACGCCGAGCGGCACCGTCGAGTTGACCGGGCTGCCGGCGAGCATCGCGCTGCCATAGCCGCCGCCCTTCAGGTTGACACCGTTCGGCAGCGTGACCCCCTTCACGTGGAAATCCTTCACATAGCCGCCGCGATTCATGTTCGTTTTCACGCGGATTGCGATGTTGAGCGGATTCGTCTGCCAGTTCTGGTTCAGCATCTGGAGATTCGTCGCATAGATCTGCTCCACGCCACCGCCCATTTCGCTGCCGAGCGTGATGCCGCCGTGGCCGCTGTTCATCGTGCAGTTGCGGATCAGGTGGCGCCGCGCCGGGCCGTACTCCGTGTCGCGATCCTTGCCCGACTTGATGGCGATGCAATCGTCGCCCGTATTGAACGTGCAGTCTTCGACGAGGACGTTCGTGCATGCGTCGGGATCGAAGCCGTCGTTGTTCGGACCGATGCTGTTCGTCGTCACGCCACGGAACACGACGTTCTTGCTCGCCGTCGGATGGTGTTGCCAGAACGGCGTGTTCTGCGTCTGGTAGTCGGCCATCAGCACGTTGTGGCAATTGATGAACTCGACCATGCAGGGGCGCAGATAGTGGCCGAGGCCGAAGATGCGCCGCTCGACGGGCACGCCTGCCTCGGAAAGCGCCGGCAGGTAGTTCTGGTCTTGCTGCCACGGCGTCGTCGGCGAAGTCAGCAATGCGTAGAGGGCGTCGGAGATGCCGGGCGCGACGATGCGCAAATCGACGTTGTTCGGGTTTGCAAAGGCCTGGCTCGGCACCGACGCGCTGGCCCCATATGCGCCCGACGATCCCTTGTAGGTCCACCAGCAAACGCTGTTGTTGCCGCTGCCCGCGAACGGCGTCATGGCCTGGCCGTTCAGAATCGACGTCGGTCCTTCGCCCGTCAGCGCGATGTTGATCGCGTCACGCGCGTAGACGGGCGAGCCAAAGTTGAGGCAGTCGTTCGCCTGCCATCGGCTGTAGTAGAGATTGCCGTTGGCGCCGCACGGGACGGGGCCGTCCTTCGCATAGTCCGCCGGATTGGGGCTGAAATAGATCGTGCAGTTGGCGCTCAGATGGAACCGGACGTTGCTTTGCAGGACGATCGGTCCCGCGCAGTACCAGGTGCCGGCCGGCACGACGACGCGGCCGCCGCCTTCGCGGTGGCAGGCCTCGATCGCGGCGAGAAACGCGGGCCGCGAATCGAACGAATTCGGTGCGTTCGTCAGCTCGGAGCCCGGGCTGACGGGCGATTTCGCCGTATTGGTGTAAGGCGACGTTGCCGCGACTGTCGTGCACGGGCGGGCGCCGTACGCGGTGACGTCGTAGTCGCGCCCATGGAACAGTGAGTGCGCGACATGGGCGACGGAAGCGGCGATCTGGGCCGCGGCGCCGCGTTCGCCCCAGATGAGGTCCATCGCGTGCGCCGCCGCGGGGCTCTGGGCGGCGAATGCCCGCGTCGCGCCGATCGGACCGGTAAGCATGGCGCCGCCCACCAGCGTGCTCGTCATGCCGATGAATTGGCGGCGCGTTATGGCGCCGGGCTTGAGGGAAGGGGCAGCCGAACGACGGCTGCCGGTTTTTTGGGCCATTTGATGCTCCTCCGATGGTCGGCGCAGCAAGGAGACGTCCTTGATTCGCCGTGGGTTCTTATGCGTCGTCGTACCACTGCACAAAGAGTCTAGCGTGTGGCCCATCGGCGGAAATTAGGCGTTTACCCGTGCCGGACGGGTATCTCGATGTTTTCTTATAAGACGTCGTATGACAGAAGTTTACGGCGGGGGAACCGACGTCAAAGGGCCGGGGCTGCCGAGTCCCCGCGCGAGGCGCGCAGGTAGAGGCTCGTCGAGAGCACCGCCGCCGCGCCCGCGGCCAGCGCCGCGACGAAGAAGACCGACGCGTAGCCGAACTCGCCGGCAATGTAGCCTGCCAGCGGGCCCATCACCCCGAGCGAAAGATCGAAGAACACGGAATAGGCCGCGAGCGCCGCGCCGCGGCTCGCCGCGGGCACGAGGTCCACGGCTTCGACGCCGAGCGAGGGGAAGACGAGCGCGAAGCCGAAGCCGGTGAGTCCGGCGCCCACGAGCGCCGCATGAGGCGCCGGCGCGAGCCAAAGCAGCACTAGGCCCACGCACTCGACCACAAGCGACGCGACCGCCACGCGAAAGCCGCCATAGGTTTTGATCGAATTGGCGAAGAGCAGCCGCGAGCCGATGAAGAGCGTCCCGAAGAGCGTCAGCGCGAGCGCCGCGTGTGGCCAGCCGCGCGCCGCAAAGTAGAGGGCGATGAAGGTGGCGATGACGCCGAAGCCTGCCGCGCCGAGCGCGAGCCCGATGCCGTGCGGCAAGACGCGCACGAAGACGCTCGCGTAGCTCATGCGCTCTCCATGCACGAGCGGCACCGGCGCGACCTTGCGCGCGAGCGCGTAGCCGATGCCCGCGAGCGCGATGGTCACGGTCCCGAGCGTCCATGGCCCGAACGCATGGGCGAGCGTCGCGCCAGCCGGCGCGCCGATCGCGACCCCGGCATAGGTGGCAATGCCGTTCCATGAGATCACGCGCGCGTTGTGCTCGTGACCGACGCGCCCGATGCCCCAAAGAATCGCGCCGGTGCCGACGAAGCTCTCGCCGAAGCCGAGCACGAGGCGCGAGGACGCAAGAATCGCGAGACTCACGTGCGGCCATCGCGCCGATGCGATCGAGGCGAGCAGCAGCACGCCGCTCGCGCCGCAGGCCGCAAGGCCCGTGAGAACGGTCCGCTTCGCACCGCGTGTATCGGCGCTGCGGCCTGCTTGCGCGCGAGAGAGGAGGGTCGCGGCGTACTGCAGGCTGATCGCCGCCCCCGCGAGGACCGAACCGAACCCAAGCTCGCCGTTGACGAAGCCGGGCAGCACCGGCATTGGAATGCCGATGATCAGGTAGCAGACGAATGTCGAGAAGACGACGGCAACGATGCGGCCGGTCGTGCCGGCGCCGGAAGGAACAGAATCAGGGGCGGAGGGGGCGGACATCGCGTATCGGAAGCAAAGCGGCGCCGGGGCGGCGCGGCAAAGGGGCCATTTTCTCATGGAACCGGTTTTTGCTGCACTGCGGCGAGCGCGAATCCGGTTTTTCACCGTTCGGGCATGGCAAGCGCGGCGCGATGGACGGCGAATGCGGAGGCCGATTCGGCGATTCGGGTGCGCGACGTGCGGGCAAGCCTTGTACGGATGCGCTATGGTGACGGCTCACTCGTCTTGCCAGGAACCTTCGCAATGAGCCGCCTTTTCGAGTCGCTGGCGATCGGCCAGCTCGAGCTGTCGAATCGCATCGTCATCGCCCCGATGTGCCAATACTCCGCCGAGGCCGGCTCGGCGAGCGACTGGCACATGATTCATCTCGGGCATCTCGCGCTCTCGGGTGCGGGACTACTCATCATCGAGGCGACCGCCGTATCGCCCGAAGGCAGAATCACGCCGTCTGACCTCGGTCTTTATTCGGACGACAACGAAGCCGCGCTCGCCCGCGTGCTGAAGGCGGTGCGCGCGCATTCGCCGATCAAGGTCGCCATCCAGCTCGCGCACGCGGGCCGCAAGGCGTCGAGCCGGGCTCCGTGGGAGGGCGGCGCGCAGATTCCGTCGCAAGCGCCCGACGGCTGGAAGACCGTGGCGCCTTCGCCCGTGCCCCATGCGAAGGAAGAAGAGCCGCCGATCGCGCTCGATCGCGCGGGACTCGACAAGGTGCGCGACGATTTCGTCGCCGCGGCGGCGCGAGCGGCCCGCCTCGGAATCGACGGCATCGAGATCCATGCCGCGCATGGCTATCTGCTTCACCAATTCCTGTCGCCGATCGCCAATCACCGCACCGACGAGTACGGCGGCAGCCTCGAGAACCGCATGCGTTTCCCGATCGAAGTGTTCGAAGCCGTGCGCGCCGCCTTCCCTGCCGATAAGCCGGTCTGGGCGCGCATCTCCGCGACGGACTGGGTGCCGGGCGGCTGGGACATCGATGGCACTATCGCGTTGTCGAACGCGTTGAAGGCGCGCGGGTGCGCGGCGATTCATGTGACGACGGGCGGCGTATCGCCCGAGCAGGCCATCAAGCTCGGCCCTGGCTATCAGGTCCCGTACGCGCAGCGTGTCAAGGCGGAAGTGGGGCTGCCGACGATCGCCGTCGGCCTCATCACGGAGCCCGAGCAGGCCGAGGCGATCATCGCGAACCATGAGGCGGATGCCGTGTCGCTCGCTCGCGCGATGCTCTACGATCCGCGCTGGCCATGGCATGCCGCGGCCAAGCTCGGCGCGCGGGTACATGCGCCGAAGCAATACTGGCGTTCGCAGCCGCGCGAGTTCAAGGATCTGTTCGTCGGAGCCAGCACCGGTCAGCGCTAGAATCGCAGACCGACACGACCCTCCGACGACGACCCGATGAAGCGACCGAAACGAGAACTTCCACGCCGTACTCCGCGCCTCGTTGCCCGTTTCGTCGCGATCTCCTGGCGCGACCTCGCAGTCTCGTTCGGGCCGATCCTCGCCATTTCGGCGGCCGCCATCTGGATTGCGATTCGTCTTATCCAGCCCGCGCCGCCGAGCACGCTGACGATCACCTCGGGGCCGCCGGGCAGCTCGTTCTGGAATGCCGCGCAGCGGTATAAGCAGATCCTCGCGCGCAACGGCATCACGCTCGTCGTGCTGCCTTCCGAAGGCTCGTTGCAGAATCTGCGGCGGCTCGCCGATCCTTCGAGTCATGTCGATGTCGGCTTCGTCCAAAGCGGTCTGCTCTCCGCCGTATCCGCGAGCGGGGCCTCGCCGGGCCAGGCCGCGTCGAGCACGGCGGCTTCCGGGACAACGGCGACGGCGGCGGCGCCGGGCGGCGGCTCGACGGCTTCGGACGACGCGGCAACCCCCTCGTCGGCCGCAGGCGCATCGTCGTCCGTGGCCGCCGCGGCGTCGTCATCGGGTAAAGCTTCATCGGCGCCGGCGCTGGCCGCGTCGGCCCACCCCGCGGTACCGGCCACGCCGGTCGCCGCGTCCGGTCCGCCCGCGCCGCCCGAGGGACTCGTTTCGCTCGGCAGCGTTGCTTACGTGCCGCTCGTCGTCTTCTACAACGGCCCGCGACGCATCTTCCTCTCGGAGTTTGCCGGCAAGCGGCTGGCGATCGGCCCCGAGGGCAGTGGCGCTCGCGCGCTCGCGCTCGTGCTTCTGAAGGCGAACGGCATCACGCCCGGCGGGGCGACGACGCTCATGCCGATGACGGGCGAGGAAGCGGCGCGCGCACTGACGGCCGGCACCATCGACGCGGCCTTCTTCGCGGGCGATTCGGTGCAGCTTCCCGTGATGGCACGGCTCACGCGCACGCCGCACGTCCGCTTCTTTTCGTTCGTGCAGGCCGAAGCCTACGCGCGCCGCTTCCCCTATCTGAACAACATCGCATTGCCGATGGGCGCATTCGACCTCGGCAAGAACCTGCCGCCCGCGACCGTGCACACGCTCTCGCCGACGGTGGACTTGATTGCGCGAGACTCGCTGCATCCGGCGCTCTCGGATCTGCTCGTCGAGGCGGCACGTGAGGTGAATGGCGGTGCCACGCTGTTGCAGCGGGCCGGCGAATTCCCCGCGCCGCTCGTGCACGACTTTCCGCTCTCCGACGATGCGGCGCGTTACTACAAATCGGGCAAGAGCTTCCTTTACCGCGTACTGCCGTTCTGGCTCGCAAGCCTCGCCGATCGTCTCATCGTGCTCGTCGTGCCGATCGTCGTCGTCCTGATTCCGGGCCTGAGGCTCGTGCCTTCGCTCTACGCGTGGCGAGTCAAGTCGCGGCTCTATCGCTGGTACGGCGCGCTGATCGCGCTGGAGCGAGCGGCGTTCAACGAGACGACGGAAAGCGAGCGCGCGGAGCTCGTCGAAAGGCTCGATCGGATCGAGGAGTCCGTCAACAGGCTCAAGATCCCGCTCGCCTATGCCGATCAGTTCTACGTTCTGCGCGAGCATATCGGCTTCGTGCGCGCGCGCCTTGCGAAAAGAAGCATGAGCGCCGCCTAGGGCCGGGCCAGCAGATGGAGGCGCAAACATCGAAGGCACACCGCCCGCGACGGCTACGGGCTACGACTACGGTTCTGTAACGAACGTAAGCGAGGGCGACGCCTAGGTCCGCGCCGCGGCGCCGACGCGTAAGATGGTGGCGACGGCGAGCCGCGGCACCGGCGCGGCGCCGTCGCGACGGGCATCAGGAGAGCCAAATGAGCCAAACCATCGATGCGGCCGCGCCGCTATGGTTCTACGATTTCGTCTCGCCGTTTTCGTACCTGCTGCTCGAGCAACACGACAAGTGGCCCCGCATGCCGTTCCGGCTCGTGCCCGTGTCGCTTTACGCGCTCTACCGGCACTGGGGGCAACGCCCGGCGAACGAAGTTGCGCCGAAGCGCGTATTCGTCTACCGGCACGCGCTCTTTCGCGCCGAGCAGCTCGGCATCCCGTTCAAGATGCCGCCCGTGCATCCGTTCGATTCGACGAAGCCGCTCCTGTTGGCCGCCGCGCTCGAGGCCGATGTCCCGACCGTCTGCGCGATGTTCCGCTTCATCTGGCGCGATGGGCGCGATCCGTCGACGCCCGACGGTTTCGCCGATCTGTGCAGGCAGCTGGGGGTGCCGCAGGGCGAGCGGCTGATCGAGCAGGAAGAGACGAAGGCCCGCCTGCGACGCAATTTCGAGGACGCGGTCGCGCTCGGCGTCTTCGGCGTGCCGATGTTTCGCCTCAACGGGCAGATCTTTTGGGGTGAGGACGCCTTGCCGATGATGCTCTATTGCGCGCGTTCGCCGAGCTGGCTCGAATCGCCCGAAGTCCGGCGCGTCAGCGCGCTGCCGAGCGGGCTCGAGTCGCAGTGTTGATGGCCGGATTCACGGTGAGCGAAGAGCTGAGTCGGTGAGCGTGCGAGGGGATGCGGGCGTTTGCGGTCGGTTCAGCGCTGATTCGCGCGCCGTCGCTCGGCAATGCGGTATTCGGTCGGCGAGATGGACAGGCGCTTGCGGAAGATCTTCGCGAGACCGTCGCCGCTGCTGACGCCGCAGCGGCGCGCGATCTTGTCGACGGGCAGATCGGTCGCGACGAGCAGCAGGCAGCTCGCATCGAGCCGCGCCCTCAGCAGATATTCGGAGGGCGTGAGTCCCATTTGCGACTTGAAGCGGCGCAAGAAGCTGCGCTCGCTCATCGCGGCGACCTGCGCCGCCTTCGCGACCGAAATCGGTCGCCCGTAGTTCTCCCGCATCCAGCGCGCGGCTGCGTTGATCTTCTCGCGCGCGCCGCCTTCGTCGAGTTCGCCGAGCACGGCGCCAAGGCGCCGCCAGGCGCCCGGCATCGAGCGCTCGGAGATTTCGCGCGCTGCATTGGCGCCGCGGTCGCGCTTGACGATCGACAGCGCCGCCGCGATCGGGCCGAGCGGATCGTCGAGCGCGACGGCCTGCTCGACGAGTGGTGCGGTACGCGCGGCCACGCCGAGCGCGATCGGCACGTTCGGTTGAGCGCCCGCCTCGGTGCCTTGCGTCGCGTTGGCGGCCGCGAGGATGCCGAACCCTTCGCCGATCGGCTTGACCACGCGCGTATGCTGAAGCGCTTCGCGCAGATGGTGCATGAACGATTCGTCTTCCTTCGCGCGCGCGGCACCGGGACCGCCGGCGATGAACAGGACATCGAATCCGCCCGACGCGTACGTGTCGAGCCGGTCGGACCACACGCGCATCGCGCCGCTGCTCGCGACGCTGCCGCCCGCGTCCGATACGACGATGAGCTCGTAGGGCTCGTGCGGCTCCGTGGATTCGAAATGTTCGAGGGATTCCGGCAACGGCGGGGGCTCGGAAGGCGACGAATGAGCAGTGGCCGTCGGGGCGTCCGACTCCTTCAGCGCCGTCTCGTGCTCGAGCTCGATCTCGTCGGCGAGCCGGAAGACCTCCGCCACCGAACTCACTTCGACGAGAGAGAACGCGTCAAAGATCAGGATAGCGATCCGTTTGGCCATGTGAGCAAAGTCGCGCGAAGGGAGCGTTCGGTGAACGGGCGTCGCTTCGTGGCATTCGCCTCGCAGCGTGGTTCGTGATGCATCGGCGCCTCGGCGCCTCGGCGCGCGAGGCGACGCCATTCGCTCAAGCAGGGTAGCGAAGGCAGGAGCCGGCCGTCGCATCATAGGCGTCGCGCCGGCAACCGCTGCGACCATCGTCGGAAAAGCGCGAGATGTTGGCAGATCATTTCGATACTTCGCGCACGCTTCGTCCGTTCGCGCCGGCCCGCGTGCCCATCGATTTGAGTAACGGCTCTGACGGTCGTTTCGTCAGGTCAAATGAGCATTGCGGGCCTCTCGTCGCCGACGTTGAATCGCGTGTCAGCGAGCGGTTCCCCGATGCTCTGTGCCCTGCGGGACAGGGCACCCAGTGCTCAACGGCCGAGGTAGCCCGCGGGCGCGGTGACGTGCGACTTCATCGCGGATGCGTTCGTCGAGACGACGTAGATCGGCGACTCCGAGAGCCTGAGCGAGACGCGGCCGTCGTGGTAGGGCATCGTCGCTGCGTTGCCCATCGTATCGAGCACGGTCACGTTGCCCGACGCGCCATCGTTGTCGACCTTCAGCGAGTAAGGCACGCTATACGTTTCGCTGAACCCGGATGACGTATTCCAGTCGGCGTTGTTGTGCGTCCAGAGTGCCGTCACGACTTTGCCGCCGTTCAAGCGCTGAAACGCGTAGCCATAGACGCCCGTCGGCACGTCGTCGAGATAGCCGAGCGTGGTCGTGCCGTCGACGATGCGCGTCATCGCGGCAACGGCCATCGCGGCCGGCTTCGGGCTGATATGGCTCGCGCCGTAGCCGCCCTTGGTTTCGGCGAGGTTGAAGAAGAGCCCATAACCGGGCGGGGGATCGGGCGGATCGGACGAATAGAAGATGAACGTCGTATCCGCGCCCTCGCCGAGCATGATGAGATGCGTGCGCGCCACGACGGCACCGTGCGCGAAGAGCACGTCTTGCGTCGGATAGTCGGGGCCGTACGACGTCCCCACGTCGTAGCTGACGCCTGTTTCCGTGGCGAAGAGCTTTGCGCCGGGCTTCAGATACTGGGCCATCGTGCGCCGCAGCTCGCGCATCGCGGCGGGCAGCGCATCGGCCGCTTTGGCGGGATCGGAGTCGGTCGTGAGACGCTCGGGCGGATGAGAGGGCGAGCAGCCAATATCGTAGTAGCCGTGGATGGCGACGCCGTCCAGATAGCGCGCGAGCCCGAGCGGGGCGAGCCGTTTCAGCCAGCGCGTGTTCTCGCGTACGGAGGCATTCGTCGGACCCATGACGACGGCATGCGGATCGGTCGCGTGTATCGCTTCGTAGGTGGCACGATAGAGCGCGACGAAGTGAGCGTCCGAATCGCGCCAGGGCAGTCCGCTGTCCGGGTCGGGCTCCCACGTCACCTGGTAGTAGTTGTTCGCCTGGCGCGGAAAGTACTCGTTACGGATCAGCGACGAATCCGTGCCGACGCGCCGCATGTAGCTGCCGTATGCCGTTTCCGAAGCGGGAAGGTAGCTATGCGTGGCTTTGCCCGTCGCACTCGCCCAGCCCGGTATGCCGTCGAGCTGGATGAGGCGCATGATGTCGCCCTTCCTGAAGTAAGGGGCGAGCGTGTCGACGCCGGGCTTGAAGGTATCGGCCCGCTCGGGCTCCTTCATGTACCAGTTGCGGTTGTCGTTGGCCCATGAGAGGCCGAGATCGGTGTAGAGCGGCCGATAGCCGTCGCCGTCGCAGCAGGCCTGACCCGGCGCGAGATAGTTGGTGCCCTGGCCGCCGAAGCGATGCTGATCTTCGCGAGCATAGACGACGGGCGGAAGCACTGACGAAACGTCGGGCAGCACGCCGAACGTCGCGATGCCGGCGGGACGCGTGCCGCGCTCGGGCAACGCATCGCCCGTGCGCGCGAGCTTCGCCGAAAGCGCGAAGTAGCCGGCCAGTGTCGAGCGGCACTGCAACGTCGTCGTCCGCGCTCCACTGGCCACCTTCGTTCGCCCGCTTGCGCGCACGGCGTTGCGATCGTCGCGCAGTTGCCAGACGATCGTATCGTCCGCGCTCGTGCGCGTCGTGAATGCGATCGTGAAGGGACTGTCGAGCTCGAACATGCGCGTGCCGTCGCTGCCTGGCGTGTCGGCTTCGATCGGGGCGCCCTTTGCGGAAGGAGCAGGTGCGGCCGAGGGCGATGCGGCCTGCGGCTCGCATGCGATCGAGCCCGTTGCGATTCGCATCGGTGCCGACGATGCGGCCTTCGTTGGAGGTGTGGAAGGGGAACCGGCCGTGCCGCTCGCGTCGTCGCCCGCCTGAGTCCGATTGCAGGCGGCGACCATGAGCCATACGAGGCAGGCCAATAGCGGCCGCATGCTCCGTGCGGGTATCGAGGAAACGGAACGCCGGCTCGAGAAAACGAAAGTCCGGGCAGGGATGCCGCGGAAATACTTGAACGCAGCGATCATATGCGGGAACGCCTTCAAGAAGCCGACTTTGGACTACATCACATCGTTCTTGCGGCGACTGTGGGTTCCCGAACATTGACCGACGGGCGGCTCGCGATGAGCCGCCCGTCGTGGTACTGCCGCTTGCTCGCTTATTGCGTCACGTAGCCGGCCGGCGCGGTGACGTGCGACTTCATCGCGGATGCGTTCGTCGAGACGACGTAGATCGGCGATTCGGAGAGCGTCAGCGCGATATGGCCGTTGGTGTACGGCACCGTCGCCGCGTTGCCCATGGCGTCGAGCACGGTGACGTTGCCGGACGTGCCGTCGTCATCGACCTTGAGCGAGTAAGGCACGCTGTACGTCTCGCTGAACCCGGACGACGTGTTCCAGGCGGCGTTGTTGTGCGTCCAGAGCGCCGTCACGATCTTGCCGCCGTTCAAGCGCTGAAACGCGTAGCCGTAGACGCCCGTCGGCACGTCGTTGAGATATCCCATCGTCGTCGTGCCGTCGATGAGGCGCGTCATCGCGGCAACGGCCATCGCGGCCGGCTTCGGGCTGATGTTGCTCGAACCGAAGCTGCCCTGCGCGTTCGACAGATCGAAGAAGATGCCGTACCCGGGGGTGTCGGCGGACGAATCGGACGAATAGAACACGTAGCTCATGTCGGCGCCTTCCCCGAGCAGGATCAGCTGCGAGCGCGCCACGACGGCGCCGTGCGCAAACAGCACGTTCTGCGACGGATAGTTCGGACCATACGACGCGCCCGTGTCGTAGCTGATGCCCGTTTCGGTGGAGAACAGCTTCGCACCGGGCTTCAGGTACTTGGCCATCGCGGCGCGCAGCTCACGCATCGAGGCGGGCAGCGCGTTGGCGGCCGTGGCCGGATCAGGATCCGTGGCGAGGCGCTCGGGCGGATGCGAGGGCGAGGTGCCCGCATCGTAGTAGCCGTGAACCGACAGACCGTCGAGGTACTGCGCGATGCCGAGCGGCGCGAGCCGCGCGAGCCACTGCGTGTTCGTGCGCAAGAGCGCATCCGTGACGCCCATCACGACGGCGTGCGGATCGGTCGAATGCAGCCCCGTGTAGGCGGCGCGATACATCGCGACCAAGTTCGCGTCGGAATCGTGCCATTGCGTCGATCCTCCGCCGTCCGGCTCCCACGTGATCTGATAGTAGTTGGCCGACTGGTTCGGGAAGAATGCCGCGCGGATCGCGGCCGAATCGGCCCCGACGCGGCTCGTGTAGTCCTGGAACGCCGCTTCGTTGACGGGCGCATAGCCCTCGGTCTGCGCGCCCGTCGGGCTCGCCCAGCCCGGAATGCCGTCAAGCTGGATCAGACGCATGATGTCGCCCTTGCGGAAGAAGGGCGCCAACGTGTTGGTGCTCGGCACGAACGTGTTCGGCCCGTTCGGCTCCTCCGCGTACCAGTTGCGGTTGTCGTTGACCCACGAGAGGCCGAGATCGGTATAGAGCGGCCGATAGCCGTCCCCGCTGCAGCACGTTTGTCCGGCCACGAGATAGTTGGCGCCCTGGCCGCCGAAGCGATGCTGATCCTCACGGGCGAACGAGACCGCGGGCAGCGTCGCCGATACGTCAGGCAACACGCCGAATGTCGCGATGCCCGTCGGACGCGTGCCCTGCGAGGGCAATTGGCCGCCCTCTTTCGCGAGCGTCGCCGATACGGCGAAGTAACCGGCCAGCGTCGATGAGCAACTGAGCGTGACGGTTTGCGCGCCGCTCTTCACGGGAACGCTTCCGCTTGCGCGCACGACGTTCCAGTCGTCCGTCACCTTCCACGTGAGTGTGTCGTCGCTCGCCGCGCGCGTCGTCAACGCAATCGTGAACGGCTTGCCGAGCGCAAACATGCGCGAGCCGTCGCTGCCCGGCGTGTCGGCTTCGATGAGATTGCCGCCCGACCCGGCGGCGCTTGCCGCCGAGGGCGAGCCGCAGCTCAGCGCTTCGCCGCCCGCGGCGACGATCGCGGTGGGCGAGTTCACGGCACTCGCTTGGCCCGAGGGACTAGCCGCCGCGGCAGCGGCCGTCGGGCCGCTGCCCCCGCCACCGCCGCCGCATGCGGCGAGCGTGAAGGTGAAGGCAGCGAGCGCTGCGAGGCGGGTGGGGATGGGTCGGTTGGTTAGGGGACGGTTGGAAATCCTGGAAGTGCTCTGAGTGTTGAGATAAAAGTCGTTCATTCTGTCGTTGTTGGCTACAAGAAGCACCCTGCGTCGGCCTATGCAAGCGCAAAGGCAAGCGTAGGGCGTCGCACATCGCCGCCACGACGATGCACGGTGCCGCCTGTCGGCGGCTGTCAACGGGAATTGGCGCACGGGCCCGGTTCGGCAAAAAGGGAGGTATCCCCGGCCGGTGGGTTCGGCCGTGCCTGAAACGGATCGCCGATGGGCGACTGAATCGCGCGCCGCGAAGTCTGCGAGCAGGAAAGGCTTGAGAAGCAGCCTCGAGACGAAATGATGTGCAGGTCTTGGGGACCGACGAAATTCCGATTGGGGGGGACGACTCGCAGCCGAGAGACTAACGGCTTTCGGCAATTTTCGGCACTGAAACATCTAGCGCATTTACGCAGATCACGTGGCGGAAATTTGCGGATGAGTTGGCGGAAGCTTACTGGGCAAGGCGTTCGGCGTGACGGAAACGGGCGGGCGCGGCCCTGTCGTCGATGGCGGATGGCTACTGTGCGGCGGCAATTCTTGCTGACGCGCGCACGGATGGCGCTGCGTGAACACACGAGTGAACCCGCGAGCGCAGAGGGCCTGACACCGGGCCGAGAGCGCCGGCTCGCATGTTGCAGCGCAAGGTAGATGGGCTCTGCACGGGGGCAGAAGCCGCCGCGCGCTGGCTATTCATCAGACGATTCGGTGAAGCGATGACAGGATCGATAAAGACAAATAATTGCGCGTACACATAAATGTCAAAAGAATCAAAAATGAATCAGTTTTGAAACATGCCGCCCCGGGGAGTGATGTGGTTAGATAATAGGAAATAGGAAATTAAGGAATAAGTGCCGATGTGCGGCGCAATTCATCGCATCCACGGTGTGTGCGAATGTGGCCTGCGCAACACACTACTTTTCTGCCAACGTCTATCTTCGGTTGCGTGCGGTCGTTCGGGGGGAACCCTAATGTCCCGACCGAAACGCCCCAGGAGTGCGGCAAGTGCAGGCGCCCACGCGTCGTCCGGTTCAGGCCCGGGTCTTGCCGTATTCGGTCATATCGGCTCGCACGAAGCCGAATCTCTTTCGCAAGCCGTCAAGTAACGGGTGGCTAGGCGTTTATTGCCAGGGGAAGACCAAGGCGCCGGCATCGTCTCTGCCGCTGCGCGCTGGCGCTTTTTTACTAAAAGGTATGTGAAAGGTTCGGTAATTAATTGGATGGTCCGATTGGTCCAGGGGAATCGCGCAAGGTGGAAAAAATGGTCGTTGGATTCAGACGACATTCGCCGGAAGAATTCCGCCAACATGTCGCTGAATTGCGTCACGGCATCCGCAACGCGCTATTCGTCTGTTTATGATGCACTGCAAATTGACCAGGGGGATGGCCGATATGCAGGCAATGACTTTTGAGGGAAATGCCATGCCTTACGCGAGTAACGCGAGTATCGAACCTGCCATGTTGGGTTGGTTGCATGTTTCGGAGAAGAGCAACCGGTGCGCAACGCGCCGCATCGCAATCGTCCTGTTCGACGGGTTTTCGCTGCTCGGTGCAGGACTTGTCGCTGAAGTCTTCCATGTGGCCAACGAGCTCGTCGCGACGCGCTCGAGCGACGATTGGGTCTACGACGTTTCCTTCCTTTCAGCCGGCGGCGGGAACGTGACCTGCTCCTCTTCGGTGAGGGTCTGGACCGACGGGCTCGACGCCCGCCATTTCAACGGTTTCGACGCGCTCTTCGTCGCCGGTGGCAAGGGCGCTCAAGCGGCGGCGAGCGACGAGCGATTGATCGGCTGGCTGCGTCGGGTCCATGTGAAGACAGCGAACGTCCGCTCGATCGACGAGGGTCGCGCGCTGCTGGAGGCGGCTGGCATCGCCAATCGCGACAGCGAACATCAGTTCAATAGCTATTTGCGGCAGAACGGGCGTGAGACGCCGCCCGTCGATACGAGCGATCGGCTCGCGCCGATGAAGGGTGCGCTGACGATGGTCAAGCGCGACCTCGGCCTCGACATTGCGCGCAGCGTCGCTGAGCGGCTGATGCCGGGGTCCAGCGCGCGGTTCGTGCCGCTGCTCGGCGATGCGGGTGCCGCGAGTGCCGGCGACAAGATTCGTGCGGCGGCGCGCTGGCTGCAAGACAACTGTGAGCGGCCGATTTCGATCGCGGACGCGGCTCAAGTGGCCGCGATGAGCGAGCGCAACTTCCTGCGCCGCTTCAAGCTCGAGCTCGGGATGACGCCTTCGGACTACCTGCTGCAGGCGCGTCTGGCGATTACCTGCAGCCTGCTCATCGATTCGGAACTGCCGGTGGACAAGATCGCGCGGCGCAGCGGGATGGGCAATGGCGATCGTCTCGCGAAGATTTTCCGCAAGCGGATGATGATTTCGCCGACCGAGTTCCGCATGCAAAGTCGCCGCGAAGCGGGCGGCTGAGAGGAGTGATGGCATGAGGTCTCAGGAACAACGATACGTCAATGGAGCCGCGGCGGCCTCGGCGAGGTCGGACACGGTCGCCGCGCGGGCGCGTGTGGCGACGACGCCGTGCAAGCGGCTCGTCCCCGTCGTGCTGGCCGGCGGCTCCGGAACGCGCTTGTGGCCGATGTCGCGCGAGCACTATCCGAAGCAGCTCATCGACGTGGTGGGCTCCGATACTCTGCTGCAGGCGACGGTGCGCCGTCTCGACGGATTTTCCGACTGCTGGGAGATGGCCGACTCGCCGATCGTCGTCTGCGGCGGCGAGCATTGCTTCATCATCGACGAACAGTTGCGTCAAAGCGGCGTCGTCCCGCGGCTCATCGTCGAGCCGGCGCGCCGCGATACCGCGCCCGCGCTGACGCTTGCGGCGGCGCGCGCATGCGCCGACGAGGGCGACGATGCAATTCTCGTCGTCATGCCCGCCGATCATTCGATCAGCGACATCCCCGCGCTGCAAGCCGCGATCGAGCTTGCCGCGCAATACGCGGAACGCGGCGCGATCGCGACGCTCGGCGTGCCGCCGACGCGGCCCGATACAGGCTTCGGCTACATCCGCGTCGGCGAGGCGCTCGACGACGGCGCGCACGAAATCGACCGCTTCGTGGAGAAGCCGGCCGCGGAGCTCGCCGCGCAGTATCTGGCCGCGGGCACCTACTGGTGGAACAGCGGCATCTTCATCATGCGCGCCTCGGTGTGGCTCGACGCATTGCGGGCATTCAGGCCCGAGATGCACGAGGCCTGTCTTGCCGCGGTCGCTGGCGGCACGACGCGCGGCGAGCGTTTCGATCCCGCGCCCGAGGCATTCGAGCGCGCGCCGGCGGACTCGATCGACTACGCGGTCATGGAGCGGCTCGGCTCGGGCGACTCGACGTTCCGTGGCGTGGTGATACCGCTCGATGCCGGCTGGTCCGATCTCGGCTCGTGGGACGCGGTTTGGGACGCGCTCGACAAGGATCAGGACGGCAACGTCGCACGTGGACGCGTCGTCTTCGAAGGCGCTACCTCAACGTACGCGCATTCGGCGGGCAGGCTCGTCGCGTGCGTGGGGACGTCCAATGTCGTCGTCGTCGAAACACCCGATGCGGTGCTCGTTGCCGATCGCTCCCATGTGCAACGCGTGAAGGGGCTCGTTGCGCGCATCAAGGCCGACCATGCGCCCGAGGCGGACGCTCATCGCAAGGTGCACCGCCCTTGGGGCTTTTACGACTCGATCGACCACGGAGATCGATTCCAGGTGAAGCGCATCGTCGTCTCACCGGGGGCTCGCCTATCGCTGCAGATGCACCACCATCGTGCCGAGCACTGGGTAGTCGTGCGTGGGACGGCGCTCGTGACACGCGGCGACGAGCAGTTCCTGTTGAGCGAAAACGAGTCGACGTACATCCCGCTCGGCGTCCGTCATCGGCTCGAGAACCCGGGGAAGGTGCCGCTCGAAATCATCGAGGTGCAGTCGGGCGCCTATCTCGGTGAAGACGACATTGTCCGTTTCGACGATCAATACGGGCGATGCGCGGCGCAAGCCGTCCAGGAAGGCAACAACGGCAAGCAAGACGGCAACGGCTCGAAGGCGCATTGATGCGTCCCGGGTCCCCGGAGTACCGATATGCGTGACCTACAAGGCTTATGTGCGCGGCTCATCGATGTCGTGCTCATCATCGCGACGGCAGTGCTGGCTTCGGAAATGCGCTTTTCGGGCTGGGCCCATCGCGGCTTTACCGATGCGTTCGCGCTCTTCACCGCCGCGTTCGCGCTCGTGCTGTTCCCCGTGTTCGGGGTCTACGAGTCGTGGCGCGGCCGCTCGAAGCGCGTGCTGGCGGGGCAGGTGGCGCTCGCGTGGCTCGTCGTGCAGGCATGTGCGCTAATGGTGATGTTCTCGCTGCGCCAGATCGATTTCGTCTCCCGGCTCTGGTTTGCGTATTGGACGGCGCTCGCGGGCGGCCTGCTGATCGCCTACCGGCTCGCTTCGCATGCGGTGCTGGCACGCCTGCGCCACGCGGGCATGAACCTGCATCAGGTGGCGCTCGTCGGTTCAGGCCACCATTGCAACGCGATCCTGCGCCGCATTCAAGCGGCGCCGGCGACGGGTTTTCGCGCTTCCGCCATCTACGTGCCGAAGACGGCGAGCGGCGAAGCGCAAGTGCTCGACGCGGCTTCGGCCGATGCATCCGCCGCGCCTTCGCCGCTCGGATTGCCGCTCGCGCTGCGCGCGACCCATGCCTACGCGCGGCTCGACGCCTCGGCGCGCGCCGCAAGAACCGCGGCCGCGTCCGCGGCCGAGTCGAGCGGGTCCGATGCGCGCATGCAGCGCTTCGACGATATCGAGTCGTTCGCGCAGTATGTCCGCACGAGCGATGTGCACGAGCTATGGCTCGCGCTGCCGCTCTCTGAGGAGCGCACGATTCTGTCGATCATTGGGGAGTTTCGCAACGACCTCGTGAACATCCGCTTCATGCCCGACGTGCGCTCGCTCGCGCTGTTCGATACGAGCGGCATCATCGATTTGCTGGGCGTGCCCGCGATCAATCTCATCGCCTCGCCGCTTTCGCCGAGCGCGATGATGAAAAAGGATCTCTTCGACCGTGTCTTCGCAGCCTGCGCTTTGATCGGACTTGCGCCGCTGATGATCGCGATCGCGATCGCCGTCAAGCTTTCGTCGCCGGGCCCGGTCTTCTTCAAGCAAAAGCGCAAAGGGGCCGATGGACGCGTCTTCACGATTTACAAGTTCCGCTCGATGCGGCTGCATGTGGAGGAGCCTGGGGTCGTCAAGCAGGCCGTGCGGCAAGACCCGCGCGTGACGAAGATCGGTGCGTTCCTGCGCCGCACGAGCCTCGACGAGCTGCCGCAGTTCATCAACGTGCTGAAGGGCGACATGTCGGTGGTGGGGCCGCGCCCGCACGCGCTCGAGCACGATGATCTCTATCAAAAGGTCGTCGCCGGCTACATCCACCGCTATCGCATCAAGCCAGGCATCACGGGCTGGGCTCAGATCAACGGGTATCGAGGCGAAACAGACCGTATCGAGAAGATGGAGCGGCGCGTCGCGCACGATCTGTATTACCTCGGTAACTGGTCCTTCGGGCTCGATATGCGGATCATCGCCGCCACCGTCGTCAAGGGACTGATTCATAGCAACGCTTACTGACTTGACTGATGGTAGGCCAAATGGCGCCGCTTTCCCGGTAGGCGCGCGCTGAAGTCAATAACCGGCACGGAGGACAAAAATCATGTGCTATTGGGAGTTGCGCAACCGCGCATTCATGACATTCGTTTTCGTCGCGCTGGCGGGCCTCGTCTCGGCCTGCTCGATCGTGCCCGGCCAGCGCATGGAGCAGCCGCCGACAGTCACGGAGACGGGCGGTCAATACAGCAAGGAACCGGAGCAGAAGGTACAGATTCCCATCACGGACATCAATCTCGCACTGATTCGCCAGATGAACGGGCAAGCAGGCGCGCAGCCGCTTTCGCCGCAGCTGACGAGCCTGTTCGGCAAGCCGAGCGCCTATACGGTCGGCCCTGGCGACGTGCTGCAGATCACTGTCTGGGATCACCCAGAGCTCGCGGCGGCGCTCGGCCAGGGAGCGCAGAACACGCGTGAGTCCGACGCCGCGCCGGGCTTTCTCGTCGACGAGGCAGGCAACATTCAGTTCCCGTATGCGGGGACCGTTCACGTTGCCGGAGAAAGCGTCGAGCAAGTCCAGCGCAAGATCGTTTCGCGGATCAGCAAAGTCTACAAAAGCCCCGAGGTGACGGTGCGCGTTGCTTCATTCCGTTCCTCGCAAGTCTACATCGACGGCGAGGTCGGCAAGCCCGGCTCGCAGCAGATCAACGACATCCCGATGACGCTGACACAGGCGATCGGGCGCGCCGGCGGGTTCACGGCCAACGCGGACCAAAGTCAGGTATCGCTCGTGCGTGACGGAGTGACGTATCCAATCAACTTCAACGCGATCGTGAAAGCGGGGCGCAACCCTAATGACATTGTGCTGAAGCCCGGCGACATGGTGCGGGTTGGTTCGCGTGACGAGAACGGCGTCTACATGATGGGCGAGCTCAACAAGCCCGCGACGGTCATGCCGTTGCGCAACGGCAAGCTGACGCTGGCCCAGGCGATCTCCGAGGCGGGTAGCTTCAACGAAAACACCGCCAAGGCCAAGTCGCTGTTCGTCATTCGCGACGGTGACGGCGTCCAGCCGCAGATCTACCACCTGGACGCGACGTCGCCTGTCTCGATGGTGCTCGCGAATCAGTTTCAGCTGCAAGCGAGAGACGTCGTCTACGTCGATAACGGTGGCCTCGTCAAGTTCAACCGTGTGCTGAACCTGCTGCTGCCGGCGGTCAATGCGGCGCTCACAGGAGCCCTCGTGTCGAAGTACTGACATCGATTGCAAACATTCGTCCCGTCACGCGCGGCGAGGCATGACGGGACATCTCGCAAGAGAGAGCAACTGACATGGCTATGAATTTCGACAACCGCTACACCGACGTTTCGGCCGCCGACGAATTGCGTCTGACCGATTATCTTCAGGCGATATTCAGCAATTGGCGGCTCATCGCAATGGTCACGGCCGTCGTGACGCTGCTTGGCTTGGCCTACGCATTCCTTGCCAAGCCGGTCTACAAGGCCGACGCGGTGATCCAGGTCGAAGACGTGCAGAACGGCGACAACGGCGGCGGTGGCAACAACCAACAGCAGCAGATCGAGCCGCTTTCGCGAATGTTCACGAGAAAGGCGACCACGGCCGCGGAAATCGAGCTGCTGAAATCGCGCCTCGTCACGGAAGCGACGGTGCGCGATCTGCACCTCGATATTTCGGCGGAGCCGCGGGAGGTGCCCGTGATCGGGCCGCTGCTCGCGGCGTTGACGACGGGCAAGTGGGGCTTCAAGGTCCAGCCGTTCATGGATCTCGGCGGTTTCGCGTGGGGCAACGAGAAGATCTCGGTGGCCCGCTTCGATACGCCTAAAACGCTCTATGGCAAGTCGTTCACGCTGACGGCCGGTCCGAACGGCACCTTTACCCTCAACGACCCGGAAGGCATCGCGATCGCGAACGGCCATGTCGGCGAGGATGTGAGCGGTGTCTCGGCGGCAGGCCCGGTAACCGTTCACGTCGATCAACTCACGGGCCGTCCCGGCACGCAGTTCCAACTCACGCGCTCGTCGACGCTCGATACCGTCGAGCGGCTGCAAAAGGCGCTGCGCGTCACGGAAACGGCGCTGCAGTCCGGCATCATCAGCGTCACGCTGCAAGGGCAGAATCCGGTGTTGACGGCCAACGTCGTCAACGGCATCGCGCGGCAGTTCATCAAGCAGGACGCCGATCGCCGCATGGCCGAAGCCGAACGCACCCTCTCGTTCCTCGACGAGCAACTGCCGCAGTTGCGCCACGAGCTTGATACAGCCGAACAGCGCTACAACAACTTCCGTAATCAGCACGGTACCGTCGATCTGAGCGAAGAGAGTCGCCTACTGCTGCAACAGATGGTCGACAACAAGACGAAGCTTGCCGACCTGCAACGTCAGCGCGCCGATCTTTCGCAGCGCTTCACGGCGAATCACCCGGCGGTCCAGGCGCTCGACGCTCAAATTGCGCAATTGCAGGGTTCGCAGGGGCAAATGTCGAAAAGCGTGGAAGCGCTGCCCGACACGGAGCAGACCGCCTTGCGCTTGTTGCGCGACGTACGCGTCGACACGGAGCTCTACACGAATCTGCTGAACAGCGCGCAGCAACTGCGCGTCGTGAAGGCGGGACAGATCGGCAACGTGCGCGTCGTCGACTTCGCCGAGACACCCGACGAGCCCGTCTGGCCGAAACGCTTCATCGTGATCCTCATCGGTTTCGGCGGCGGTCTCTTCGTCGGAATCGTCTGCGCGTTCGTGAAGAAGGCGCTGTACGGTGGCGTGGAGCGCGCCGACGAGATCGAGAGCGCGATCGGGGTGCCGGTGTTCGCGGTCGTGCCGCGCAGCGGGCTGCAGCTTCGCCTACAGCAGAACGTCATGATGCGCCGGCAGGGCTTGCACGTGCTTGCGGCGCAATCGCCGCAGGACATCGCCGTGGAAGGCGTGCGGAGCCTGCGCACGACGCTGCAGCTCTCGCTCGATCAGGCGCCCAACAACATCGTCATGCTGACGGGCTCTCGTCCCGATGCGGGCAAATCGTTCCTGTCGGTCAACCTGGCCGCGCTCGTCGCCTCGGCGGGCAAGCGCGTGCTCGTCGTCGATGGCGACATGCGGCGCGGCGAGGTGCATTCGCACTTCGGCGTGCGGCACCAGCCGGGGCTTTCCGATGTGCTGCGAGGCGCCGATCCGTCGAGCGTGATCCAGCGCGAAGTGCTGCCCGGGCTGGACGTGCTGACGAAGGGCACGCTGCCCACGCATCCGTCCGAGCTTCTGATGAGCGAGCGTTTCCGCGACCTGCTCGAAGCGATTTCGCGGCGCTACGACCTCGTCATCATCGATACCCCGCCGGTGCTCGCGGTGACCGATTCGACCGTCATCGGCAAGTACGCGGGCACGACGCTGCTCGTCGTGCGTTATGGACGCCATCCGATCGCCGAGATCAGCGAGACGGCGAAGCGCCTGGAGACGGGCGGCGTCAATCTGAAAGGTGTCCTGCTGACCGACGTGCCGCCCGCCGTGCCGATGCTCGGCGGTTCGTACAACGGCGGTTATTACGGCTATGAAAGCATCTCGGAGTGATGGGCTTTCGGTGCCCAATCTTTTGGCCGCGCCGGCCGCCCGGTGGGCGGCGCGGCGTCAACAGCAAGGGGGTTGAATATGAAGAAAAAGGTCGCGTTGATCACCGGCATCACGGGACAAGACGGCTCGTACCTCGCCGAGCTTCTGCTCGAGAAGGGGTACGTCGTTCACGGCTTGAAGCGCCGCACGTCGCTCTTCAACACGGACCGTATCGATCACTTGTATCGCGATCCTCATGACGAGGACGGTGCAAGGTTCTTTCTCCATCATGGCGACCTGACCGATTCGGCGAGCCTCTTGCGTGTGATTCAGCACGCCGAACCCGACGAGATCTACAACCTGGCCGCGCAGAGCCACGTCGCCGTGTCGTTCGACGAGCCCGAATATACGGCGAACGCCGACGGTCTCGGCGCGCTGCGTATTCTCGAGGCAATTCGCATTCTCGGCATGGAGAAGAAGACGCGCTTTTATCAGGCCTCGACCTCAGAACTGTATGGCCTGGTGCGCGAAGTGCCGCAACGCGAGACGACGCCGTTCTATCCGCGCAGCCCCTACGCCGTGGCAAAGCTCTTCGCCTACTGGACGACGGTCAACTATCGCGAAGCGTACGGGATCTATGCCTGCAACGGCATTCTCTTCAACCACGAGTCGCCCGTGCGCGGCGAGACGTTCGTCACGCGCAAGATCACGCGTGCGCTCGCGCGTATCGCCGTGGGCCTGCAAAGGGAGCTGTACCTGGGCAATCTCTCGGCGCTGCGCGACTGGGGGCACGCCCGCGATTACGTCGAAATGCAGTGGATGATGCTGCAACAGGACGAGCCGGAAGACTTCGTCATCGCGACGGGCGAGCAGTACAGCGTGCGCGAGTTCGTTCAGCGTGCGGCCGCCGAGCTTGGCGTCACCGTTCGCTTCGAGGGCAAGGGCGTCGACGAGGTCGGCATTGTCGAGCACGTCGCGTCTCGTGACATGCGCATGGCGCCGGGCGACGTCATTGTCCGCGTCGATCCGCGCTACTTCCGTCCTACCGAGGTGGAGACGCTGCTCGGCGATGCGTCGAAGGCGCACGAGAAGCTCGGCTGGAAACCGCGCATTTCCTTCGATGCGCTCGTGAGGGAAATGGTCCGCGCCGATCATCAGCTCGCGCGTCGAGATGCGCTCGTGACGCTCGCGGGCTTCAAGGCGCTCGAACACCACGAATGAGGAACTGCGATGGACAAGGACGCCCGCATCTACGTCGCCGGTCATCGCGGCATGGTCGGCTCGGCGCTCGTGCGCGAGCTCGACGCGAACGGTTACCGTAACCTCGTCGTGCGCACACATGCCGATCTCGACCTGACCGATCAGCACGCGGTCAATCGCTTCCTCGACGACGTTCGGCCCGATGTCGTGCTGCTCGCCGCCGCGCGCGTCGGCGGCATTCTCGCCAATGCCTCACAGCCGGCGCGCTTCATCTACGAAAACCTCGCGATCGAATCGAACGTGATCCACGGGGCTTATCGCGCCAATGTCGATCGGCTCGTGTTTTTCGGCTCGTCGTGCATTTATCCGAAGCTTTGTCCGCAGCCTATTCGCGAGGAGTATTTGCTGAGCTCGGCGCTCGAGCCGACCAACGACGCTTACGCGATCGCGAAGATCGCCGGTCTCAAGATGTGCAGCGCCTACAACAGTCAGTACGGCACGCACTATGTCTCGTTGATGCCCACGAACCTCTACGGTCCCAACGACAACTACGACCCGCAGGGCAGCCACGTCTTGCCGGCGCTGATCCGCAAGGCGCATGAAGCGAAGATGGCCGGAGCGCCGACGCTGACTGTCTGGGGCACGGGCAAGCCGCGGCGCGAGTTTCTGCATGTCGACGATTTGGCGAATGCCACGCGTTTCCTGCTGGAGCGCGACGTGGGAGAGGGTGTCTACAACGTCGGTGTCGGCGAGGACCTCTCCATCCGTGAGCTCGCGCAGTGCATCACGCGCATCGTCGGCTACGAAGGCGAGCTCGTCTTCGATTCGTCGAAGCCCGACGGCACTCCGCAAAAGTTGCTCGACGTATCGCGGCTCGCCGAGATGGGATGGCGCGCCCGCATCGGCCTCGAGGAGGGGATCGCCCGGACCTACGAGGATTTCCTTTCACGTTATGGCGTGCTTGAAGCTGCCTCGCACGGATGATCAAAAATGATGGCAACAGTGACAATCTTTCATAACGTGGTTTGGTCGCGCCACAAGGGGGCAGTTTTCACGGCGCTGCACAACTTGTCGACGGCGGGCTCGATCCGCTACTCGATGGTGCAGATCGCCGATACCGAAACGGACCGGATCGGCTTTTCGGATGTCGATTACTCTTTTCATCGCTATCCGATGCAAAAGCTCTTCGATGGCTGTTACGAAGACGTCCCGTTGTGGAAAATGATGGGCCGCCTCACCTGGGAGGTGATGAAGGCCAAGGCGGACCTCATTGTGCTGCCGGGCTACCATCGGCCCGAATACTGGGCGATGCTCTTCGCGTGCGTGCTCATGCGCAAGCGTCGCGCCGTATTCTGCGATTCCACCGCGCGCGATCGGCCGCGGCGTCTGCTGACCTCGGTGCCTAAGCGCATCTTCTTTGCGTTGTGCGACGGTTACTTCGGCTTCGGTGAGCGCAGCCGCGAATATCTGGTGTCGCTCGGCGCGAAGCGGGACAGAATCTTCGTGCCGTGCCAGGCTGCCGCGCTGCCGCGCTCGTTCTTGACCGAGCGCGCGTTCGAGGAGCGTTTGGCGCGCCGCGAGGGCAACGCACCCGTGTTCCTTTATGTCGGCCGCCTCTCCGCCGAGAAGGGCATCGATACGCTGCTCGAGGCATTCGCGCAGGTCCGTGAGACGGTGCCGAATGCGACGCTGCGCATCGTCGGCACCGGGCCGATGCACGACACGCTGCAGGCGTCGGTCGATGCACTCGGCGTGCGCGAAGCCGTGCATTTCACGGGCAGTCTGCAAGACGAGCCGCTCTCGAACGAGTATTTCGGCGCGGCCTGCTTGGTTTTGCCAAGTTACAGCGAGCCGTGGGGGCTCGTCGTTAACGAGGCGCTGAGCCATGGCTGCCCTGCCGTCGTCAGCGAGCGTTGCGGGTGTGTGCCCGAGCTCGTTGTCGAGGGCGAGACCGGGTTCGCTTTCGATGCGGGGAACGTTCCCGCCTTGCGCGACACCTTGCTCGCGGCGCTGCGCCAGTTCGCCGACAGCGCGCAGACGGCACGGGCGTGCATGCGCACAATCGCGCGCTTCGATCCGCGTGCGGCGGCTTCCCATATCGCGCGTGGCTGCGCGACGATGCTCGTCGGCACGAGCGACGGCGAGGCCGCTTCCAGCGCACAGCGGTTAGAACAATGAGGCTGCTAGTCTATGGCATCAATTACGCGCCCGAGCTGACCGGCACCGGCAAATACACGGCGGAGATGGCGGAGGCGCTGGCGGCGCGCGGCCACGACGTGCGCGTCGTCACCGCGCCGCCGTATTACCCGGAATGGCGCGTGGCCGACGGGTGGTCCGCATGGGCGTACCGGCGGGAGGCGCGGCGTGGCGTGAAGATCTGGCGCGCGCCGCTCTGGGTGCCGGCGCGGCCGAGCGGGGCCAAGCGTCTCGTGCATCTCACCTCGTTCGCGCTCACTTCGGCGATTCCGATGGCGTTGCAGTTGCGCTGGTGGCCCGATGTCGTCATGGTCGTCGCGCCGACGCTGTTGTGCGCGCCCGCGGCGCTCGCCGTCGCGCGCATCACCGGCGCGCGGACTTGGCTGCACATTCAGGACTTCGAGGTAGACGCCGCCTTCGGTCTCGGGCTGCTCGACAATGCGCGCGCGGCGCACTTCGCGCGTGCCGTGGAGCGTTCGCTGCTCAGGCGTTTCAATGTCGTTTCTTCGATCTCCACGAAGATGGTCGAGCGCTTGCGCACGCTCGGCATCGATGCCAACAACGTGCTCTGCGCGCCGAACTGGGTCGATACCGAGACGATTCGCCCGCTCAATCGCCCGAGTGCCTATCGGCGCGAGCTGTCGATTCCCGATGACGCGAAAGTTGTTCTATACGCGGGCAACATGGGTAAGAAGCAGGGCATCGAGTATCTTGCCGAGGCGGCGCAACGGCTTGCCAGTCGTGCCGACATCCGGTTCGTGTTCTGTGGGGAAGGCGCGACGAAGGCTGAACTCGCGCAGCGCTGCGCCAATTTGCCGAACTGCCGGGTCATCGCGCTGCAGCCCGCCGAACGCTTGAACGAGCTCTTGAACCTTGCCGATATTCACGCGCTGCCGCAGCGCGCGGATGCGGCCGATCTCGTGATGCCGTCGAAGCTGACGGGGATGATGGCGAGCGGACGCGCCATCGTCGCGATGGCGCAGGCGGACACGGAGCTTTACGACGTCGTCAGTGGGCGAGGCTTGGTGGTGGCGCCGGACGATGCCGCGGCGTTCGCGTCGGCGATCGCGGCGCTGGCTGACGATGCGCCGCGGCGCACGGTGCTTGGGGCCGCGGCGCGGCAGTATGCGCTCGAGGCGCTTTCGCCGGCATCGGTGTTCGGCACGATCGAGGCGAAGCTCGTCGAGTGCGCGCATGCGGCGAGGGGGCCTGCCGACGCCCATGAAGGCTTCGTGATTCGACATATTCGGCGTTTACGGCCGGGGCGTGGAGAATAGGAGCCGTTAGCAGTACTAGCCGGAAGCTTTCAGTATTTGCGTGGCGATGCGCCAATACGGTGCTTGCGGTTCGATGGTTTGCATCAAGCCGGTGCGCGAGTGGCGTGCACTGGTATTCGCTCGGCGGCTGAGCGGCCTGTGCCATGGGGGTTTTTCGGCATAGGCACGCGACTTGCGTTTGCCCGCCCAACCGCTCGTCAGGGCGGCGACAGGCTCTACCAGGGGCCGCGGCCGGGCTCATCGGCCCGTGGCTGGTCCAGATAAATCCAATGGATAGCGGCCATGACGCAAGCTTTCTTCAGCGAGATGTTCGAGCGCAGTGCCGCCGGCACCGCGGGCGTTTCGCCGGCGACCTTTCTCGAAGTGGGCGATCCGCGCACGCATTACCGTGAGTTCATCGCCTGGATGCGCGCGCAAAGCGAGCAGCAGATCAGCAACAAGCGCGCGGAGGCGGACCTCAACTTCCGCCGGGTCGGCATCACATTCGCCGTCTATGGCGCCAAGGACGAAACCGGCATCGGCACGGAGCGCACGATCCCGTTCGACGTCATCCCGCGCATCTTCCCCGCGCAAGAATGGGCCGCACTGGAGCGCGGCCTGCGTCAACGAGTGAACGCGCTGAACCGTTTCATCCACGACATCTATCACGACAAGACGATCGTGCGCGCCGGCATCATCCCGGCCGAGCAGATCGTCGGCAACGGGCAGTATCGGCCGCAGATGGAAGGCGTGGACGTGACGCGCGGCGTCTACGCGCATGTCGCCGGCATCGACATCGTGCGCGCGGGCGTCGGCGAGTTCTACGTATTGGAGGACAACCTGCGCGTGCCGTCGGGCGTCTCCTATATGCTCGAGAACCGCAAGATGATGATGCGGCTCTTCCCCGATCTCTTCGCGCGCAATCGCGTCGCCCCCGTCGCGCACTATCCCGACCTGCTGCTCGATACGCTGCGCGCCGCGGCGCCCGAGGGCGTCGACGATCCGACGATCGTCGTGCTCACGCCCGGCATGTATAACTCGGCCTATTTCGAGCACGCCTTTCTTGCGCAGCAGATGGGCGTCGAGCTCGTCGAGGGCAAAGATCTCTTCGTCGAGGACGGCTTTGTCTATATGCGCACCACGCAGGGCCCGCAGCGCATCGATGTCGTTTATCGACGCGTAGACGACGATTTTCTCGACCCCGAAGTGTTCCGGACAGATTCGGTGCTCGGCGCGGCGGGACTGCTCGCCGCCTATCGCGCCGGCAACGTGACGCTCGCGAACGCGGTCGGCACGGGTGTCGCCGACGACAAGTCGATCTACCCGTACGTCCCCGACATGGTCCGCTTCTACCTCGGCGAGGAGCCGATCCTCAACAACGTGCCGACATGGATGTGCCGCAAGCCGCAGGATCTGAGCTACGTGCTCGATCATCTGTCCGAGCTCGTGGTGAAGGAAACGCATGGCGCGGGCGGCTACGGGATGCTGATCGGGCCGGCATCGACAAAGGCCGAAATCGAAGCGTTCCGCTCGGTGCTGATCGCCCACCCCGACAAGTACATCGCGCAGCCGACGCTCGCGCTTTCGACCTGCCCGACCTACGTCGAAGCGGGCATCGCCCCGCGCCATATCGATTTGCGCCCGTTCGTGCTGTCGGGCAGCGAGGTGCGCATGGTGCCGGGGGGCTTGACGCGCGTCGCGCTGCGCGAAGGCTCGCTCGTCGTCAATTCGTCGCAAGGAGGCGGTACAAAGGATACCTGGGTGCTCGAGCAATAAAACCTGCGTGGCCGCCGGATTCGCCCCGCATCGGGTTCGGGGCGCCCGCGGAAGCTCATCGATCAACGCCGTTCTGGAGAAATCATGCTCAGCCGCACCGCCGACCATCTCTTCTGGATGGCTCGCTATACCGAGCGCGCCGAGAATACGGCTCGCATGCTCGATGCCAACTATCAGATGTCACTGCTGCCGCAGTCGGAGGAGTACGCGGCGCTCGGCTGGCGCGCCATGCTGTCGATCTCCGAGCTTGCCGGCATCTACTGCGCCGCGCATCCTACACTCGCAAGCCTCGAAGTCATCGAGTTCATGACGAGCGACCGCGACAACCTGTCGTCGATCATCAACTGCCTGCGCGCCGCCCGCGAAAATGCGCGCGCCGTGCGCGGCTCGATCACGACGGAGCTCTGGGAGACGCTCAACACCACCTGGCTCGATGCGCAGCGGATGCTCGCCGACGGCGTGCTCGCGCGCGATCCGTGCGAGTTCCTCGAATGGGTGAAGTTCCGCTCGCATCTCTCGCGCGGCGTACAGCTTGGCACGATGGTGAAAGACGAAGCGTTCTACTTCATGCGCCTCGGCACGTTCCTCGAGCGCGCCGACAATACGGCGCGCATTCTCGACGTCAAGTTCGAAATGATCGAGCAGCACGGCGGCGGCAACGCGCAGCCGCTCGCGCAGTCGCTCGATTATTACCATTGGGCGGCGCTGCTGCGCTCAGTCTCGGGCTTCGAGGTCTACCGTAAGGTCTATCGCGACGTCATCACGCCCGAGCGCATCGCGGACCTCCTGATCCTCTTTGCCGACTGGCCGCGCTCGCTCGCCGCCAGCCTCGAGGAAGTGCGGCAGATTCTCGCGCGCGTACGAAATGTGCGCAGCGCGCAGGCCGAAGCGATGGCGATCAAGCTGCACGAGCATGTGTGCGCCTCTCGCATCGGCGACATTTTGCGCGGCGGCCTTCATGCGTGGCTGACGAACTTTCTCGCGCGCGTGAACGAGCTCGCGAGTTGCGTGAGCGGCGACCTGCTCGTACCGCTCGCGCCCGAGCCCGAGCCCGAGCCCGATGCCGCGCCCGCATCGATGCATCAAGCGTAACCGCCCCGTTAGTGTCCTGAGCGCATTTCCCTTTCCTCACCGCACCGAGGTTCCTTCGTGTCGATCCGCGTCGCGTTAAACCATGTTACGCAGTACCGCTATGACCGGCTCGTGGGCCTCGGCCCGCAAATCGTCCGCCTGCGTCCGGCGCCGCACTGCCGCACGCCGATCCTCTCCTACTCGATGCGCGTCGAGCCGGCCGATCACTTCGTCAACTGGCAGCAAGACGCCTTCGCGAACTATCAGGCGCGGCTGGTCTTTCCCGAACCGACGCGCGAATTCAGTGTGACCGTCGACCTCGTCGCCGAGATGTCGGTCTACAACCCGTTCGACTTCTTTCTGGAGCCCTACGCGGAGCGGTTTCCGTTTGCCTATCCGCCGGAGCTCGAGGGCGAGCTCGCGCCGTATCTCGCGCGCACGGCGGAGGCGACGCCGCGCTTCGCCGCGTTCATCGATAGCATCGAACGCACGCCGCGCAAGACGATCGATTTTCTCGTCGAGCTCAACCAACGCCTCGCGCACGAGGTCGGCTATCTGATCCGCATGGAGCCCGGCGTGCAGACGCCCGAGGAAACACTCGAGAAGGCCTCGGGCTCGTGCCGCGACACGGGCTGGCTTCTCGTTCAGACACTGCGGCAGCTCGGCTTTGCGGCCCGCTTCGTGTCGGGCTATCTGCTGCAGCTTGCGCCCGATGAGAAAGCGATCGACGGTCCGAGCGGCGCCGAAGCGGACTTCACGGACCTGCACGCCTGGTGCGAGGTCTACTTGCCGGGCGCCGGCTGGATCGGGCTCGATCCGACATCGGGGCTGCTGGCCGGCGAGGGGCATATTCCCGTCGCCTGCACGCCGCAGCCCGGCAGCGCCGCGCCGATCTCGGGCGCGCTCGACGAGTGCGAGGTCGAATTCACGCATTCGATGTCGATCGAGCGCATGCTCGAAACGCCGCGCGTCACCAAGCCTTATACCGACGCCCAGTGGGCCGCTGTCGAGCTCATGGGCTGGCAGGTCGATGCCGATCTCTCGGCGATGGATGTCCGGCTCACGATGGGCGGCGAGCCGACCTTCGTGTGCGTGCGCGATCGCGACGCGCCCGAATGGAACACCGACGCCCTCGGTCCGACGAAGCGCGGCTACGCGGTCGCGCTCATGGACAAGCTGCGCGCGCGCTACGGCGCGAACGGCTTCTTGCACGTCGGGCAGGGCAAGTGGTATCCGGGCGAGCAGTTGCCGCGCTGGGCGCTCTCGCTTTTCTGGCGCGCCGACGGCGAGCCGTGCTGGCACGATCCGGCTCGCTTCGCGGACGAGCGCGAGCCGATGGAATACACGTCCGAGCACGCCGAGCGCTTCATCCGCCACCTCGCGGGGAAGCTCGCGCTCGACGAGAAACACATCCAGGCCGGTTACGAGGACGTCTGGTACTACCTCTGGCGCGAACGGCGTCTGCCCGTCAACGTCGATCCGTTCGATTCGCGGCTCGACGACGAGCTCGAAAGAGTGCGGCTGCGCCGCGTCTTCGATGCGGGGTTGCCGGCCGTGACGGGCTATGCGCTGCCGCTGGCGCGCGAGCGTGACACGCCGGGCACGGCGCCGCCCTTCGGCGGCCCGCGATGGGTGACCGGCCCCTGGTTTTTCCGCGACGAGCGGATGTATCTGATTCCCGGCGATTCGCCGATGGGCTACCGCCTGCCGCTCGACTCGCTGCCCTGGGTCTCCGAAGCCGACTATCCGTGGCAGCACGAACATGATCCATTCGCACCGCCGGCTCCGTTGCGCCGCGCCGCGCAGTTGCGCACGCAGTATGCACCGCAGGCAGGGATCGACGATGCGGGTGGCCAAGGCGGGGTAGACGGCAAAGCAGGCGTCGCAGAAAGCGATGCGCAATCGCGCCGCGCGATGAACACCGGCGCGGCGGGCACCGAGAGCCGCGCCGCCGAAGGCCGCATGCCGCTGCGCGGCGAATCGGCTTCATGGATCCGGCGCACGGCGCTCGTTGTCGAAGCGCGCGCGACGGCGCGCGCGGCCGGCCCGCAGGTGGAGGCAGCGGAGGACGGCAAAGGCAGCCGCGCGCTATACGTCTTCATGCCGCCGCTCGCCGTGCTCGACGATTACCTCGATCTGCTCGCCGCCGTGGAGGCGACGGCCGCCGACTTGCGGATGCAAATCGTCGTCGAAGGCTATCCGCCGCCGCGCGACGCACGACTCCAAATGCTGCAGGTTACGCCCGATCCCGGCGTCGTTGAAGTCAACATCCATCCGGCTTCGAGCTGGGGCCAACTCGTCGATCACACGGAGTTTCTGTACGAAGCCGCGCGCGAGTCCTATCTCGGGCCCGAGAAATTCATGCTCGATGGCCGCCACACGGGCACGGGCGGCGGTAACCACATGGTCCTCGGCGCGGCGACGCCGGCCGACAGCCCGTTTTTGCGCCGCCCGGATCTGCTTGCGAGCCTCATTGCCTATTGGCACAACCACCCGTCGCTGTCATACCTGTTTTCAGGGCTTTTCATCGGCCCGACGAGCCAGGCGCCGCGCGTCGACGAGGCGCGCAACGACCAGGTATACGAGCTCGAGGTCGCCTTTCGAGAAATCCAGCGCCAGGTTGACCTGCTTGCATCGAACGGGGGCTTTCCGCGCGAGGAAGCCGGACGGGTGCCGCCATGGCTCATCGACCGGACGCTGCGCAACATTCTGATCGACGTGACGGGCAACACGCACCGCGCGGAGTTCTGCATCGACAAGCTCTACTCGCCCGACGGCCCTGCCGGCCGGCTCGGTCTGCTCGAGTTGCGCGGCTTCGAGATGCCGCCGCACGCGCGCATGAGTCTCGTCCAGCAATTGCTGTTGCGCGCGCTCGTCGCGCGGTTCTGGCGCGCGCCCTACACGACGCGGCTCACGCGCTGGGGCACGGAGCTGCACGATCGATTCATGCTCGGCACGTTCCTGCGAATGGACTTCGACGATGTGCTCGCCGATATGAACGCCGCAGGCTATGCGTTCGATCCCGCCTGGTTCGAGCCGCACTTCGAGTTCCGCTTTCCGCTCGTCGGCGAGCTTCAGGCGGACGGCATCGCGCTGACGTTGCGACATGGGCTCGAGCCGTGGCACGTGATGGGCGAAGAAGGGGCCATCGGCGGCACCGTCCGCTACGTCGATTCGTCGCTCGAGCGCATCGAGGTGCGCGCGCTCGGCTTGAACGACAATCGCCACGTTGTGACGGTCAACGGCGTGCCGCTGCCCATGCAGCCGACCGGCCGAGCGAGCGAGTATGTCGCCGGCGTGCGGTTTCGCGCATGGGAGCAGGCATCTTCGTTGCATCCTACGATCGGTGCGCATGCGCCGCTGACGTTCGACATCGTCGACACCTGGTCTTGCCGCGCCGTGGCCGGATGCCAGTATCATGTCGCCCATCCGGGCGGTCGCAATTACCAGACGTTTCCCGTCAACGCTTACGAAGCGCAGAGCCGGCGGCGCGCACGCTTTTTCACGATCGGCCACACGCCCGGGCCGGTGGTCGTGAGGGTGCGCGAGCGCAGCCTCGAGTTGCCGTTCACGCTCGATCTGCGGCGCGCAAGTGCTGATGACGGAGTGGCGTCCCCATAAAGAACGACCTTGCCTTTTCAATCGACTTTGCCGTTCGATGCCGCAGCCGAGACGAGCGATTCAGCCGAAGTGCTCGCCTCGTTGCGCGACGCGCCCGCGCGCGGGGGCCACTGGGACGAGCTGCGCGACGCGACGGGTTCGATTCGCGAGCCGTGGCGGCGCTTCTTCGGCCTGCTCGGCGAGGAAGGTGCCGCGGGCCTCGAGCAGGCGGCCGCGTCGATCGACGGGCAAATCCGCGATAACGACATTACTTACAACGTCTATGTCGACAACGGCGAGCCGCGTCCCTGGGCGCTCGATATGCTCCCGCTCATCGTCGACGAGGCCGAGTGGGCGACGATCGAGCGGGGCGTGGCGCAGCGCGCGCGGCTTCTCGAAGCGCTCGTGGCGGACGCCTACGGTGGCCAGACGCTGCTCGCGCGCGGCCTGATCCCGCCCGCGCTCGTCTTCGGTCATCCCGGCTATCTGCGGCCACTCAGAGGCTATGTGCCGCCCGGCGGGCGCTATCTGCAGATCGTCGCCGTCGATCTCGCGCGGGCCCCGAACGGCGAATGGACCGTCATCGGACATCGGACGCAGGCGCCATCGGGCCTCGGCTATGCGCTCGAGAACCGGCTCATCGTCGCAGGGCTTTTCGCCGAGCCGTTCCGCTCCTTGAGCGTAAGGCGGCTGGCACCGTCGTACTCGCAGCTGATCGCGACGCTCGCGAAATCGGCGCGGGCCACGATGACGCTCGACGAGCGCCGCGAGCGCGGCGATTCGCCTCATATCGCGCTGCTGAGCCCCGGCCCCTTCAGCGAGACCTATTTCGAGCATGTCTTTCTCGCGCGATACCTCGGGCTTACGCTCGTCGAAGGCACCGACCTCACCGTGCGCGGCGACAAGCTCTATCTGAAGACGCTCGCCGGGCTCGAGCGCGTGCACGGGATGCTGCGCCGGCTCGACGACAGTTTTTGCGATCCGGTCGAGCTGCGGGCCGATTCGACGATCGGCGTGCCGGGCCTGCTGCAGGTCATGCGTGCCGGCAATGTGGTCGTGTCGAACTCGCCGGGCGCGGGTTTTCTCGAATCGGCGGGGCTGCATGGCTTTCTGCCCGGCATCGCCGACGCGCTCTTCGGCGAAACCCTCGTGCTGCCCGGTATCGCGACATGGTGGTGCGGCGAAGAAACCGTGCGCGAGCAAGCCTTCGCGCAACTCTCCGAGGCGTGGCTCGCACCCGCATGGACGGGCATGCCGCATCCCTCGTCGTCCGACATGCCGCCCGGGCTCGCCGCGGGGCCGCAGCGCCTCGACGAATGGCGCGAGCGCATTGAAGAGCGGCCCGACGCGTTCGCGATCCAGGCGCCATTGCCTTATTCATGCGCGCCGCGCTATCAGGACGGCACGCTTACGCGTCGTCCCTGCACGCTGCGCGCCTATGCAATCGCCGGCGAGGACGGCGGCTGGCACGTGTTCCCCGGCGGCTTCACGCGCCTTGCCGACGAGCGGCAGTTGAGCGTCTCGATGCAGTCGGGTGGCAGCAGCGTCGACACATGGGTGCTTTCCAGTCAGCCCGGTTCGTCGTTTTCGCTGTTGCCTTCGCCGATGAGCCCGCGCGATCTCGCGCGCGGCCACCGCCATCGCACCGTCTCGAGCCGCGCCGCGGAGAACCTCTTCTGGGCCGGCCGCTATAGTGAGCGCGCCGAGAACAGCGTGCGCCTCGCGCGGCTCATTCTGGGCTCGCTCGAAAGCCACGACTCCGACGAGATGCTGCCGACGCTCGCCGAGCTCGCACGCCGCTTCGAGCTCATCGCGAGCGGCGACGGCGATGCTTGCAAGACGCGCCATGCATTCGAGCGCGCGCTCGTCGCGAGCTTGCACGAGCATTCGGGCATCGCGAGCGTCGGAAACGTGCTGGCGAGCCAGGCGCGCGCGAGCGGTGAAATTCGTGCGCGTCTGTCGAACGATCACTGGCGGGCGATCCTCGCCGCGCGCAACGATTTCCGCGATGCGCTCGTCGCACTGTCGCTCGTGCCCGCCGCCGTGCAGGGCGCCGTGCACGGCGCGCCGTCGCCGCAGGCCCGAGGCGATTCGCCACGGCATGATCGCTACGATCGTTACGATCGCGTCGCACTAATGAACGCGCTCGAGGTGCTTGCGATGCAGCTCTCGGCGATCAGCGGCGCGCAGGGCGATCGCATGGTACGCGACGAGGCATGGCGGCTGCTATTTGCGGGGCGTCACATCGAGCGCGTCATCGCGATGACGGCGTTTCTGCACGTCGTGACTGATGCGGGAACGCTTGCGACGCCCGCCGGCTTCGATCTGTTGCTGCAACTCTTCGACAGCACGCTCACCTATCGCTCGCTTTATCCGGGGCGGCTCGAGGTGCCCGCGCTCGTCGATCTCATCGTCGTCGATCCGACCAATCCGCGCGGCCTATACGGTGTCTACGAGCGATTGCGCAAAAAGCTCGACGAGATCGCCGCGGCCGCGGGTGCTGCGAATCGGCGGCCCTTCGGAGAGTCGATGCCGCCTGTCGAATCCCTGCCGTCGCTCGAAGCGCTCTGCACGCTCGATGAGGCGGGGCACTACGCTGCGCTGCTCGCGCTATGCGATCAATTGGCCGCACATGTTGCCGCGGCTTCCAACGAGGTCAGCGCGCGCTACTTCATCCATGCCGAAGGCGCGCTTGCTTCACAGGTGTCGTCATGAGCGATCGAGTCACACTTTCTGTTTCGCACGCGACGACCTATCGCTATTCGACGCCCGTCGAAACGGCCCGGCATCTTGCGACGATCAGGCCGCTCGATTGCCCCTGGCAGCGCGTTGTGACGCACGAGGAGACGATCGAGCCGGCTCCCGCCTATAGCACCTCACGCGTCGATGCATTCGGCAATGAACTGCTCTACTTCACATTCGATACACCGCATGAGAGTCTGCGCTTGACGAGCGAGACGACCGTCGTGCTCACGCCGCGCTGGCGTGATCTCGATCCCGATGCAACGCCCGCCTGGGAAGACGTCGTCGACGCGTTGCGGTTTCGCGCGGGTGGCGCTTATGTGCCCGAGACCGAATTTCGCTTCGCGTCGCCCAACATTGCGCTCCAGCCTGAATTGCGCGCCTACGCGCTTCCGAGTTTCGCGAACGGCACGCCGCTCGCCGCGGCGGCAATCGACCTGATGCACAGGATTCATGCCGATTTCGAGTACAAGCCACAGGCCACCACATTCGATACGCCCGCGATGCGTGCATTCGATCTGCGGCATGGCGTCTGTCAAGACTTCGCGCAGGTGATGATCGGTTGCTTGCGTTCGCTCGGATTGAGCGCGCGTTATGTGAGCGGATACCTGCGCACGTTGCCGCCGTCAGACGAGCCGCGACTGGTGGGTGCGGATGCGTCGCATGCGTGGGTGTCGATATTTTGCCCGGGCACGGGCTGGATCGACCTCGATCCGACCAACGACGTGCTCGCCGATCTCAATCATGTGACGCTCGCGCGAGGCCGCGACTATAGCGACGTGTCGTTGCTGCGCGGAATCATCCTGGGCGGAGGCGAGCACAGCGTCGACGTCGCCGTGAGCGTCGCCGCGGGTTGAAACCCAACGAGGGCCACGGCGCGTCGCCTTACCAGGGCGTGTGATAGACCTTCTGTGCCGCGCCCTTCGCGCCGCCGAACGGGTCACTGTAGAGCGACTTCGCGGCCTGTTGCGCCGTATCGGGCGGTGCGGCGCCGGGCGCGCCGTTGCCACCCGCGACAGCCACATTGCCCGCGCCGGCGCCGCCACCGGCGCCCACTCCACCCGCATCGGCCGCCGGGCCTGCCGCGCGTCCAAGCTGTCGCCGTCCGCCCGGCGGCAGCGGGTCGTAACCCTTCGCACCTTGATCGGTGGCGCCGTTCGGCACGCGCTCGGCTTTCATCAGATCTGATTCGCCGGTTTCCCCCGCGTCGTATTGCGAGCGATAGGGGTCGCGATAGGCGCCGGGGCCTCCGAGCAGTGCATCTTCCTTGCTAACACCACGTAAAGGCTCGTTTTCGCCGCGCGCCGCCGCGCGATCGTTCCCCGCGGCCGCATTCGCGCCCGCGCCTTGCTGCTGGGCTTGCTGGGCGGCGACGGGCGCGGCCGCGGCAAGTGCGAGCGCAATGCAGGCGGCGCGCGCGACACGCGTCAGCGCAACGGCTTTGCGAGGCTCATGCCCGCGGGCACGCCTCGTCGGGAATGACCCGATCGGGAATGACCGGATGGGCACTGACTCAATGTCGAATGACGATCGTGCACATAGTAGTAATGACACAGATGGACTCCTTGAGCGGCTCAATGTCGTTCGTTCATCGTCGCGCGCGTCCCACGCCCGGCGCCGCCAAAACACCGCCCGAAGCCGCCATTGGTGCGGACGCCTACAAAGCTCGATAGACGGCCCAGCCAATAATGAGTTTCGTCGGTGATAAGAAAAAACATCGCAAACATACGAGGATATTCGAGGGCAATTGGCGATGGAAAGCCATATCGAGCAGGAAAGCGTAGTTGGCGCGCAAGCGCGAGAAGATGATTTCGAGCGGCGTCAGTGGTCGGGACGAAAGACGGGCCGCGTCGTCGATCTGTCGCGGGCCGGCAAGGGCAATTACGTCGCGAGGCGCGGCGTATTGATCGAGGCGATCTGGTTCCTCGTCGAAGCTTGCATCATCAACAACAAGCTCGTGCCCAGCTCGGCGCTGCGTGTGGCGCTGTTGCGCCTGTTCGGCGCGCGGATCGGCACGGGTTGCCGCTTCGTGCATCCGCTGCGTGTCAAAGCACCTTGGAATCTGGAAGTGGGGGATCACTGCTGGTTCGGAGTCGACGTATGGATATATAACCAAGCGCCCATCCGCATTGGGTCGCATGTATGCATCTCGCAAGGCACGTTCCTTACTGCCGGCTCGCACGACATGAGCACGACGATGGATCTGCGCGTAGCGCCGATCGTCATTGAAGACGGGGTGTGGATCACCTCCAAATGCGTCGTACAAATGGGCGTCACCATCGGCCGTTCGGCCGTCGTCACGCCGCTCTCTGTCGTGCATCGATCGCTCGCGCCGGAAGGCGTTTACGGCGGCAATCCCTGCCGATTCCTGCGCAAGCGCTTCAACTCCTGATGTTTCGCAGCATGCGAAGCGGAAAGCTCTTTGCTCAGATCGTATGCGTAGCTCGCTGCGCGCGGTGCGCGTTGGCAGCAAGCTGCGCCATGTTGGCCGATGCCCACGGCTCACGCGAACGAAGATCACAAGAAACAAGGGGAATACCATGTTTATCGACACACGTACCGTCGATGAGGGGTACCAGGTAGAGACGACGGTTTGTATCATCGGCGCTGGCGTAGCGGGGATCACGCTCGCGCTCGAATTGAACCGCATGGGCATCGACACCTGCCTGCTCGAAAGCGGCGGGTACAAACCCGATGACGAAACCCGAGACCTTTATCGCGGAGAGAATGTCGGGCTGCCATACACGTTCGCCGACGGCAGCCGCAGCCGCTATCTGGGCGGTAGCAGCAACTGCTGGGGCGGCTGGTGCCGTCCGCTCGACCCATGGGACTTCGAGAAGCGCGACTGGGTGCCTCACAGCGGCTGGCCCTTCGGGCTCGACGAGCTCGCGCCATACTATGCGCGCACGCATGCGCTGCTCAAGCTCGGCCCGAATACCTTCGACCCGGCGTTCTGGGAAGGGGCGATCAACCGCCCCGACGTGCGTCGCATCCCCTTCGTGACCGGCAACGTGCGCGATACAGTCGCGCAGTTCAGCCCGCCCGCGCGTTTCGGCAAGCTCTATCGCAAGGATCTCGAGCGATCGCCATTCGTGCGTGTGTTTCTCCATGCGAATGCGGTCAACATCGAGACGAATCTCGATGGCGCACGTGTCGCGCGCATCGATGCGGCGACCCTCACGGGTCGCCGCCTCACTTTCGTCGCCAAGCACTACGTGTTGGCCGCGGGCGGCATCGAAAACGCACGGCTTCTTCTGGCCTCGAATCGCACGCAGCCGGCCGGGCTCGGCAACGGACACGATATCGTCGGCCGCTTTTTCATGGATCACCCGCGCATCATGTCGGCGAGCGTGCGCTTCTCCGACGAGTGGGCGCGCAATAAGCTCTACGACATCAAGTTCCACTATCAGAACGCCGCTGTTTCCGCGCACGGCACGCCGATTTCCTCGCAGTTCGCGCTCACGCCCGAGGTACTGACGCGCGAGCGGCTGCTCAACGCGCGCGTCTGGTTCTTCTCGCTCTTTTACGGCGAGGGCAGCGCTGGTGCCGAGGCGCTGATCCGCTGCAAGCAGGCGCTGCTGAAGAAGGAGCAACCGGGCTGGAGGCTGGCCGACGATCTCGAGACGATGGCCGCGCATCCGATCGATACGGCCGGCTTTCTGCTCACGCGACTATTGCAGCCGCGCTCGCTCATCACCGACGTCAGACTGCAAGCGATCGTCGAGGCGGCACCCAACCCCGACAGCCGCGTGACGCTCGGCACCGACCGCGATGCGCTCGGGATGCCGCGCGTGAGAGTCGCCTGGCTGCTCGACGAACTCGTGCAGCGCACGTTCGACCGCACGTTCGAGCTCGTTGCCGAAGAGCTGCGTGCCGGGGGCGTGGCCGAGGTCAAACTCGACGAGCCGCTCCAGGGGCGCGAATGGCCGTCGGGGCTCGAAGGCACCTGGCATCACATGGGCACGACGCGCATGCACGATTCGCCGCGCGAAGGCGTAGTCGACAGGCACTGCGCCGTGCACGGCGTGACCAACCTCCATATCGCGGGAAGCTCGGTGTTTCCGAGCGTCGGCGCGAACTTTCCGACAATCACGATCACCGCGCTCGCGCTTCGTTTGGCCGAGCGCCTCGCGAGCCTGCTCGGCAAGCCCGATGCCGTCGCGGCGAACGATGCGCGGATCGGCATGGGGGCGGGGGTGTCTTCGTCTGTCGATTCGCTGCCGTTTGCCGCGGCGACGCTTTCGCATGTCGCGAAGGAGTGAGACGTCTCGACGGTCTTTGACGATTTGAGCAAAGGCGTGGAGCCGAGACGCATGTAGTGCCGTGAGGGTATCGATCTCTCGGCACGTGTCCGATCGCGAAAGCTAAGGGTAGTGGGCAGTGACGCCCTACGCCTTGGCCCGCATGCGTACCGCTCTCATTGCACGTGAATCGGCTTCACGCGTGATCGCATCGTCGAAGATGCCCGTCTCTTCAGTTGACGCCAAGGCGTCCATTTTTCGGATCAGCTCGTCGGAGGTTCGCGCGACGCGGTCGCTGAGGTAGCGATCGATGGCAGGATTCCGATGAGACCACTCGTTCGGCTCGAGGATGATGACGGGAATCGCGGCGAATGCCGCTTCAATCATTACCGACGTCGGCAAGCCGATTGCTATATCGACGTCTTTGAGAATTTGTTTGGTCGGCAGGCTATCCGCTATGCAGACCTCCATTGCCGGGTGGATTGGGTGCGCATGTACGCTTGCAATCCATTCCTTCCATGGCTCGATGCGCTCGCGCGGATGAGGCTTGATCAACAGCTTGATTCCCGGGCGAGCGGCTAGCTGACGAACCAAATCATTGGCCGCGGCAATGCCGTGAGTCGATTCACTATCTACCAATGGCGTCGAGAAAAATCCGATCGTGGAGCAAGATTGGATCGCTCGTGCACGCCTTTCGCGGCGAAGATCGGCCGTGATCGCCTGCAAGTGCGGATGGCCGACCACGTCGATTCTCGACGGGGATACCTTGCATGTTCGAACGACGGTCCGCTTGATGTGAAGGTCCACTACGCCGAAACGCTCGGGCACTGCTCGGCGTCGATCCTCGCCAAGAAAGCGATCGCGAATCTTTACCCAGCCGTCTATGATCGCGAGCGTCGGAATGCGGGCGCGCTTTGCCTCGCTCCAAACGATGTGCTCGAATCGCGAGCCGATGCTTGTTCCCGTGACGATCACGTCCGGTCGATGCTTGTCGATAAGCGCGTGAATTTTTATGCGAAATGTCTTTGGATTTGCTTTGAATGGATTGAGCCCGCTTGTCTTCCATAGGTCAAAAGACGGCCCCATCGCAACCAGAAAGCATCGATTCACACTTGTTCCGGCTTTGCCTATGAGTGGCAATAGTGCGTTGCCGCCGCCAAGATCGTTAGCAAAAAAGAGAATTCGCATGGGTTTTCTATTCGATTGCAAAAACGTTCGCTTGGTTACCGGAACTTTATACTTTTTGTCGTGCGAGGAGGCCGGCGACGGACCAACATGCCTCTCGCTGATCGCAAGCGACCTCGAAGCGAACCGCCCCAGAGCGTGCGTCAGTCCTATTTTTTCGCGCGATGGCCGACCGAGACTTCGGACGAACTAATGTAGCGACTCGCGCTGGCAATGCAGCTCAAACGGCGCCTTCAGGCGTCAATCAGTCAGCGAGCCGGGCCTGTCGAGGCTTGCCGCAACCACTACCTATCCCTATTCGATGATCGACGACGACCAGCTGCTGCACTACTACGAACGCGAGCTCGCGCTACTCCGCCGCAGCTTAGAGAGCTTCGCCGAACAGTACCCGAGAGCCGCGGCCCGCCTGTCGATCAGCGGCGGACAGTCGGAGGATCCCCACGTCGAGCGGATGATGCAGTCGTTCGCGTTCCTGGCGGCGCGTATCAGCGCAAGGATCGACGACGACTACCCCGAGCTCGCGGAGCTGCTGTTGAGCATCATTTATCCGCAGTACCTGCGGCCGTTTCCCTCGTGCTCGATTGCGCAGTTCGACATTGCCGGCATGTTCGAGAACCGGGCGCGGCCGGTCACCGTCCCGCGCGGGACCGAACTATTGACGAAGGCGGGCAAATGTTATTTCAGCACGGTCTGTGACGTCGTACTCGCACCGCTAAGTATTGAGAATGCGCGGTACTTGCCGATGCCGAGCGCACCGTCCGGCGTAACGCTGCCTCCGGATACGAGCGGCATGCTGTCGATCGCATTCAGCGCGGCCGTGCGCGCCGGGCAACCCAATATGACGTTGCCGTCCACCGTCCGCATGCTTCTTGCGGGCTCGCGCGAAGTCGTGACGTCCGTCATGGACACCATGTTGCTGCGCACGGCTGCGGCCTATGTGGAGGACAGTGCCGGGCGTTGGAGACGGCTCGAGACCGTGCCTGTCGCGGCTGCGGGGTTTGGCACGCACGAGGGGCTGGTTCCTGCTGATCACGCGAGTACTTCGTTTCAATTGCTGAGCGAGTATTTCGCGTTTCCGGAGCGCTTCGACTTCATTGATATCGACTTCGCGGCGCTGCTTCGCGCCGCCGGCGACGGACGCAACGTCACGCTGCATCTTGCAGTACGGGACGTTCACCCGGACTCTTGGAATGCGCATCGCCTGATGCAGGTGTCCCCGAGCCATTTCAAGCTGTTCTGCACGCCCGTCGTGAATTTGTTCGCCGAGGCGAACGTGCCCCTTACGCGGGAGCGGCAGACAGGCGTATGGCCGATCAATGTCGAGCGCAAGGGTAGTGCGCCAACTGAGGCTTGGTCCGTCGACGCAGTGCGCGTTGCCGATGGAAAGGAGATCCGTCCGTTGACGTCGTTGATCGGCGGCTCGGCTGGGCTGAACGACCCACGGTGGATATTCATTCCGCGTAATGCCGATCGGTGGCTTCGCGGTGCGAGCCCGGCCGCGCTCAGCCTCGCCGGAGCCGATGGCAAGTCGATGGCAACGGACGTCGGCCAATTGACCGTCGATGTGACGTGTTCGAACGGCGATCTGCCGCATTCCCTGCCAGTGGGCGCGCCAGAGGGCGACCTGGCGATGGAGCGCGATGCCGTCGCGGAAAAGATCACGCTGCTGCATACGCCCACGCCCGTGGGCAGCCTGCCTCGGACCGATGGCTCGCTTTGGCGCCTCATTTCAATGCAAGTACCGCAGCCGGTGAGACTCAACCCGAAAGGACTCGACGAACTGAAGGAGATGTTCCGTCAGTTCGCGGGCCTTTCGCGAATGCCTGCCAACCAGATCGATGGCGTCACGCATCTTGCCCGGCGATCCGTGATGCAGTGGTTGGTGATGCAGCCACAGCCGGGGTTCGTTCGCGGGATCGAAATCACGCTGACGATCAGCGACCAAGCGTTCGCAGCGCATAGCATTGCCGTTTTCGCCGGTGTAATGGAGCGGTTCTTCACGCCCTATGCGCCGGAATACAGCTTTGTACAGTTGGTCATGATTTCCGGGAAATACGGGATCGAACTTTGGCGCGGCAAGCCGCTGATGGGAGCGACACCGATTCTTTGAATATTTAACGCTGCGGAGCGAAACGTTTACCTTTGCGGTTTTAAGAATTTTCCGAATTGGGCCGACTGACACTTCTAATAGGTTTCGCTTATGCAATTTCCTCAGTAGAATCCCGCGATCGCACCTGTCAGCACTACGATGGATACACGTCTTTCCGCGCAAGACCTGCGGACTCTTGCCTCCGGGCTTCAGCACAATCGGTTGCTCAAGCTGAAATTTCCGAAAGGCGACGCGCCCTACGACGTTTTGCTCGTCAATCGCTTGGAGGGAAATGAGTACTTATCCCGCGATTTCGAATTTGCCGTCGAGATACTGTCCGATAACGCGCATCTCGACGTTAACGATTTCACGGGAAGATTGATTTATGTCCAATTGCTACGCAATGACGGCAGCGTGCGGTATTTCAGCGGGTACATATTCGCGTTCCGGCATCTCAAAACCGATGGCGGCATTGCGTTCTACGAGGCGCAAGTCGCGCCATGGCTGCGCTACCTGAAATACCGCAAGAACAACCGCGTGTTGCGCGACATGAGTTTGCGCGGTCAAGCGGCCACCTTGTTCCAGGATTACGGCGCGCTGCCCATGTGGGATTGGCGGGTGCGCGAGGCGGATCCGCCCATGACGATGGCGTGCCAGTTCGATGAGGACGATCACAACTACTTGCATCGGCGGTGGGAGCACGCGGGCCTGACGTACTGGTACGAGCATGCGGCCGACTCTCATCAACTCATCGTGGCGGACCCGACGCGAGTCGTGCCCGCGATCGATGGCGAGACGCCCGATATCGAGTTTCAGAACGAGGCCGGATCGCTCGAGGCGGACGGCATTGCGTCGTGGTCGCCGATTCAGCAGGTGACGTCCACGCATACGGCGCTGACGCGGGCCGACTTCAAGAACCCGGGGATCAACCCGGGCACGGTTTCGGGCGTAGCCGATGCGCAGATCGACGGCTGGAACGGCCGGGGGCCGAAGCTCGAGTGGTACGAGTACGCGGGGGCGTACGGCTATTGCGATTCGCGCGACGGCGCGCGGCAGGCTGCGCGCCGGATCGACGCGATTGCCGCTGGCGCCCGGCAGTTCGCCGGGGCCGGCAACTGCCGCTTCATCATGCCGGGCCGCTGGTTTCGGCTGACCGATCACTATGGCTCGTCACTGAACGGCGCGCGGCAAGACAGTGAGTTTCTAATTGTGTCGACTCGCCACGTTGCGACGAACAACTACTTGCAGGGGACGGGCGCCGCGGCGACGTATCGCAACGAATTCACCTGCGTCAGCCGGAGCACGCCGTGGCGGCCGCCTCGCGGTTATAGCAGCGTCGACACGCGGATTCTCGCGCCGCAGACGGCAACTGTCGTGGGGCCGCCCGGCGAGAGCCTCTATACGGATGAGCACGGGCGCTGCCTGGTGCGCTTCCATTGGGATCGGGAAGGGGCGAACACCACGTGGGTGCGCGTGTCGAGTGCGTGGGCCGGCGGTAGCCAAGGGATGGTTGCGCTGCCTCGCATTGGCTCGGAAGTCATCGTGCAATGGCTCGACGGCAATCCCGACCGTCCCGTGATCACGGGACGCGTGATGAACGCGAAGAACCTCGCTGCTTGGCAACTGCCGCAGCAGCGCGCGCTCACGGGTATCCGCAGCCGCGAGCTGAACGGCGATGCGGGTAATGCCGCGTCGGGTCGCAGCAATCACTTGCTCTTCGACGATACGGCGAATGCCATCCAGACGCAGCTACGCAGCGATCATGCGGCCAGTCAGCTCTCGCTGGGCAGCATCACGCGTATCGAGAACTGGTGGGGGCGTCAGGATGCGCGGGGTGAGGGTTTTGAGTTGCGTACCGATGCCGTCGGCGCGATCCGCTCGGGCAAGGGCATGCTCGTGAGCACCGAAGTACGGCCGCACGGGACGGCGCATATCTCGGACGTGAGCGAGCCTGCATCTCGGCTTGCGAAGGCCGGCAGGCTGCAAGGACAGCTCGGCAAGCTTGCGCAACAGCATCAGGCGCAAGACAGTGGGGCCGACCAGACGAGTGTCGCCGATGCGTTGCAGTCGCAGGTCGACGGAATCAAGGGCATTAGCGGCGCGACTGGCGACGGCTCATTTCCCGAGCTCGACGAAGCACATTTGCTCCTCGCGGGCGCTGCGGGGACGGCAGTCACTACGCCGGCGACGGCGCACCTCACCGGTGGACAACACGTCGCCATCACTTCTGGCGAGAACGTCTCGATTGCCACGGGCAAGTCGCTGCTTGCCAGCGTCTCTGAGAAGTTCTCAGTCTTCGCGCATCGAATGGGTATGAAGCTCATCGCCGCGAGCGGCAAGGTCCAGGTACAGGCGCAAAACGATGACCTCGAACTGTTGGCGAAGAAGGTCGTGTCGATCATCAGCACGACGGACTGGATCAACCTCACGGCGAAGCAGGGCATCCGCCTGCACGCGGGTAACAGCGAACTCGTGATCAGCGCGGAAGGCATCAAGGGCTTCACGCCGGGCGAGAACATCGTGCATGCGGGCAATCACGCCACGATGGGGCCCCAGAGCATACCCGCGACTTTTCCGGGCGCGGACCTGTGCTCCTCGCTGTCGAGCGGAGCGGCACAGAGTGGCGCAGCGTCCGTTGCTCTTACGTAACTTCGGCACGGTCGCGTACATATGAGCAAACTCCCACCGATGCAAGTTATACCCGAGCCGTCGCTGCCGCTCACGCACGGCTTTTTGCTGATCGAACCGGCGACGATAAGCTATGAGCCCATCTTGCAGCCACTTGCTATGCATCCGTGCACGCCGCGCGCGCTGACGCATCGCGAAGAGCTGATGCCGCGGCTTGTCGATTTGGCATCGCTCGAGCGTGATCAGCAGGAAAGGGTGAGCGATATCTGGCGCGATGAGGCCGCAGCGCACCGCCCCCCTCTGATCTGCGCGTGGCTCGACAGCGAAGGAGACGTCGACGAACTGGCTCGCCATATCGCACGCTACCTCGTCGGACCAGGTGAAGACGGCAGGCCCGTCTTCTGGCGCTACTACGATCCGCGGGTACTGAGCCTGGCGCTCGCCGTTCTTGATCCAATTCAGCGCACGGCGATGCTTGGTCCAGTGAAGGATTGGCAGTTTGCATGGGCGGGACATCAGTGGCGGGTTAGTGGTCCCGGGACGCTCGCGGACGAAATGGACGGGCATGTGCCGGCGTGGCCGAGGCCGGATCAGTGGCCGCGCATCAACTGCAGTGAGATTGCGGCGAGCGTAGTGGAGCGATTATCGGCGATGTCCGTGGAAGAAGCGGTGCGCCTGCCAGCGGAACTGGATCGCATTTTTTCTGAAGTGGTCCGGCGCGGCTGGCTGCGCAATGCAGACGCACTTATCGACTACGCATGGCATTGCCTGCGATACGGCCAAGCGCTCGAACAGCATCCCGCGGTAGTGGAGGTCTGGCCAGCACTTGTTAGAGGCAAAGTGGCCTGGCGCGACGTCAAGGCGCAGCTCACTCTCGACGATTTCCGAGGAGCGGGAACAACGGCCCGTGTCGCGTAAAACCTGAAGGAATAACAACTGTGTCTGCAAGCTGCTCCCTTTGTGATCGGAAGTCGTTGTTACTGTACCCCGTACGGTATGCAGTTGCATGTCCACGCGGTGCTGCAAAAGCGCCTGCCTTGTCGGGGAACTTCAAGATCGACAGTCGCGCTCCCGGGTCGGTCGCCACTGCCAAATACACATTACGTGCGCTGCGCGCAGGCTACCTGTACACGTACGACGAGAAGCGCGAGCGCTTGCGCGCCTACATGGTGCTTCCCAATGGGCTGATGTGGAGCTTTGTCCCGGGCATGCGGCCGCCTCCGGAAGAATTGGTGGCGCAAGCCGCCAACGGCTGCGTGTTCGCAGGCGATCTGAAGTTCATGTCGCTGGGCCGCTGCATGGACGTCGAACACACGCCGGGCGTCGATGAAGCGACCAACCTGTGGATTGGCTGGTCGAATGTCGCTTGGACGAAGACGCTCGTCGAAAACGCCAGCAGCGCGGAGCGTGGCCCGCAATGGCGCAAACTGCACATGCAATGCATCGACATCAAGGCGATGCTCAAGGGCGGCGCCGAGCATACAGGCGAATTCCAGGCTCATCGGCGCAATGTGGCGCACTTTTCGATGGACGATCGTGGTCTACAGGAGGCGTTCGAATTCAGCAACACGCCGACGCAGGAGGAAAGCCGGCAGCGCAATGTCGCTGATCGTATCGGCCGGGCAATGGCGCAAACGCCGAATGAGAAGGGCTTCATCGTTGCAGTTAACGATCCGGTGGGTCTAACCAACGACCTGGCAGAGCTCACCGTGCCGAGCACGTACAACGGATTCGATGAGCAAACATTTTGGAAGGCGACGAGCCTCCAACTGCTGAAGCGAGCAGAGGCAGGCATTCGCGCGCGTGCGCGCGAAACCACTGGGCTATCGTACGCTCTTTCCAAGACCATCGCGGACGCCAACGTTGCGAACGCCGCTGCGGGTGTCGGCGAGCCTATGCCCGACATGCTGGGCTTTTTCAGGGTCATCGCGGGTGCGTTTAAGAGCGGTAGTCTCGAGCAGGCGGTAAAGGAGGAAGAGAAGAAGATGAACCACATCGCCGCTACGCGAGATGCGGCAGCGGAAAAAGCGTGGCAAGACGCTTCGACGAAGATTGATGCGCAGGGCCGCCGAGTCAGTGTGCTCGACGAGAACGCAATCAAGAACTTCCCAACCGAATATCAGAAAAAGCTCGACGAGTTCCGGCCGACTTGGGAGCCACTCGTGCATGCACACGTGGCTTGGCTGAATTCGGATTTGCTGAAAGACTGGCTGACTGGTGTCACTGACCGCAAAGACATTCGTAGCGGCTACGCATACAGCGAATCGGTGGCGCAGGCGATCGGCGCAGGCGCGGGCACCGACGCTTGCATGAAATTGCTGAACGACTGGCTGGCATTGCCGCGTCTATCGGATACTCGGAACTTGTTTGCGCGCGCATTGCTGTTCAGCCAGGATGACCTGATGAGAGCCGCCGACGCGCAGATACACGGATCGGACGTTCAGTACGAAGCATTCATGAACATCTACAAGGGGGCGATCAAAAGATTCGAGGACTCTCACGGCGATGTCCCGCTGCGCGACCGGTTGATGCTGACCACGGCAAACGTCATTGTATCGACGCTGGCGAAGGCGGCACACGGCGCTGGCTGGAGCCTCTTGATGATCCGTCTGCATTTGCAAGCTGGTGTGACGATCAAGCCGTCGGCGGTTAGCAAGCTCCAGGTCCGTGACTGGATACTGGATGAGACGCGGTCGCGGGGTATCGACCTCGAAGCAACCCGTGGCGAACAGCGGCAAGCGGCGACACAGGTAGCCAAGCAAGCGCTGAAGACGGCGGGTGCGGACGCCGACATGGTGCTACTGCAACTCGATACCGACACGTTGCAGCGGACTGGCAAGATTGAAGAGGGTGCGATCAGGGGCGTCAAAGTGCCTGGGGTCGAGACGATGAAAAAGTGGCTTGGCTCCGCGGCATCGACGGACTTCAACCTCGGCGTCGCGACTGCGGTTATTCAGATGTTCACGCTTACTTTTGCGACGAAGGACTGGCTGGGTAGTGATCAGTTCAGTAACGACGAGAACCGGAAGAAGTTGTTTGCGTGCGTTGCTTCGATCTTCGGAAATGTCGTTGAGACGGCATTTTCCACTGTGGAAGCGGCCAACAAGCATCCGCACCCCCTTTCGTCGTTTATCCTCAGGCAGTGGGCAGGCGCAGAGCGATTTGCGCAGGTAGGAATTTATGGTGGGCGCGCAATTGGTGCCTTTGCAGGGGCAGCGCTCGCATGGACGGATTTGTTCAAGAATGCCCCAGAGGCGAAACAGGCTGGCGACAAGTGGCTAGAGCGGCTCTATTACGTAAGCGGTGCGCTGGGCGCATATGCAGCGATCGTCTCTGTTACTGGCGTAGTCCCGGGATTCTGGCCGGTTTTCGTACTTTCAATTATCGTGAGCACCGGTATTGCCGAGTTGAAAGCATCACAAATGAAAGATTGGATCTCACGCTGCAAATTTAGCACGGCTGAGCATTACACTTCGCTTGATGCCGAACTCAACGCATTCAACTCAGCCGCAGGAGATTTAGCACGTGGATGAACGCTTAATGAAGAACTGTGTCGGCAAGCTAGTGCCTGAGTGGGACATTGCGCATCGCCTGCCGATTGATCGACCGGTAGGACCCGACATCCAGGAGACAGGAGCGACCTTCCGGATGAATTCCGTCTACATGGATGTGATCGAGCCTTCTTTTCTAGAGAAGCAATGGTTTATTGCGGCCGCAGCGATGGCTTTTGCGGCCATAGGCATCGGGCCATACATGTACGACCCGGGCGACGTCATAACGAACTGCATGTCGTTCATTATTGCTGCTGGGTTTGCGGGGTTAACATGGAAATTGGGTCGTGGCCTTTTTTTTGGTTTGCGCCGTCGCCCGATCCGCTTCCATCGCGGCGAGCGCAAACTATATGCGATCCGCAAACGTCGCTTCTTTGCCAAGCCCGGCGAAGGCGATGTCGTGTGGGAGGTGCCCTGGACTGAAGACTCCATCTTCTGCCTGCACCGGGAAATCACCACGTTCGGCAAGGTGTTTCACATCCGGCACTACACGCTCGACGAGCGTCACAACGTCGCACGCGTATTCTCGATCGGTCGCGAATGGATGAGCGAGGCCGAGGTGAAGCTGCTGCTCGCGCAGTGGAATTACTGGTGTCAGTATATGAATAGTGGGCCGGCCGGCTTGCCGGAGCCGATGTTGTTCCATACGGAAAAAGAGACCCCGCGCGAATCATTTCTCTTCTCGTTGTACGGCGTCGGCCTACGGGCGCCGGTCCTCTACCGCATCATCATGATGCCGTTCATCCTCGTGTTCACGGTGATGCGCATCATCGCGAACGCGACTTGCCGCGATCCGATCTGGCCGGACGCAATCAAACGTATTTGCACCATCGCGCGTGACGATCCCTACGCGGAACCGCGCGAAGGCACACCGGTGGGTTGGGGGCAAACAGTTCTCGCTCAGCGTCGTGGCGAATATCCGGATGATCCGAAGGGCAAGGTCGACAACTGGCAAGGGGAGCCAGACGGCGCTGCCAATGCCGACTTATGGCTGCAAGATCGACCGCCGCGAGGTTTCGCTGAAGCGTGAGCGCGGTAGCTTATCGGCTTCTTGTGGAGCTAGCTACTAAATACATGGATGAATCAATGATCCCGCGTCAGGTGGGAAAACCGATCCCGGAGTGGGCTCTGCGACGCCGCCTGCCTATCGATGGCCAGCTGGGCGCTGACCTAGCGACGGTGGTACGAACTTTTCGATGTACACGTTCGGCTTACAGCAAGCCGCGCGCGAAACTCTGGGCCATGGACGATCCGCCGAAGGACCTTGTCGACAAGTGAAGGGGATCGATCGATGAAAGACGAAAACGGCCGCGGCGTAGTCCGTCTCCATGACAAGACAACGCACGGCGGGGAAGTGATCACGGCGTGCCTTGACATCAAGGCAATGGGTATCCCCGTGGCACTGCAGGACGACATGACGTGGTGCCCGAAGTGTCAGGGCAAATTCAGAATCCTGCCGGAGAACAGCACACGGACTCACGATGGACGAGCCGTTGCTTACGATAACGACCCAACCGAATGTGGCGCGCGACTGATTTCATCGTTGCAGTCAGGCGTCTAAGCGAAACCCGTAACGCTCGAAACTGCCGGCTTGCAAGGAATACCAATGAGAACGATGCGCTTCGCCATGGCGCTTTGCGCCAGTCTGCTTACCCCGATCTCTTATGCGAAAGAGCCTGCAATGAGTGATACCAAGACCTACTGTGTCGGACGTTTCCTGGTAGATGTACCCGCAGAGGCAGAAATCAACGGGCAGGCATATGAGTACATGTTTGGACGAATCGACTCCACAGCATCGACCGAGAGTGAAGAATACTTCGTGCAGGAGATGATCCAGCGCGGAGCGGAACTTCGCGCGGGGAAGCACAAAAAGCAATATGCGTTAACGGGCGTAAAAAGTCCTTCTACGAGTATTCGAATCTTCGAGATTTCACGGACGCTACTGACCGGGCCATCAGTGGGTGTCGAGGCGTATAAATGGGATAACGGGTACGTGTTTTCGATGAAGGAAACAGGCTTCGATCTATCCCGATACTCGAGCGTGCTGTCTACTCTTGAAACCGAGCTGCTCCCCAATCTCCGGGCGCGCGCCGCCGATGAGATTCCGTCGCAGCCAGGCTTCTGCCTCAAGAACGGCTTCATGGCGAATGACGGTAAGACCTCTCAGTACGAGGAAGCCGGAATGAGCTTCAGGTTCCCTCGCTGGCCAGGCGTGGTCGTCACAGTCAATGCCAGCACTACAGTGAAAGCGGGCGAGAAGACTTTGCTACAGAGAATTGATAGCACCCCGGTGCCGGCTGTCCTACAGGGCGTAATCGTCCAAATGAAGACGCTCCGAAAAGGGAAACGTGAGGTAAATGGGCGCGAGGGCGAGGAAGTGTTGTGGACGTTTCCGACGGAGGAGGGGTTCCGCACGCATCAGTTCCAGTGGGAAGCGCAAGGCACATTGAATCAGCCGCTGAGGCCGGATCTTACCGTCGAGTTCGAAACCGGACAGCGGGGCGCCAATGGCGCGCCACAACGCCCGCGCCTGTCCGATGAGGAGGCGATTCGCGTCTTCGACGCTATCGTAAATTCCGTCCGGTTACGCCCAGCAGATGGCGGCAATGTCAGCGAGAGTCGGCCGCCGACAAGATCGCCGCTTGGCACGCTTGCGCAAACCGGCACCCCATTGTCCGCAGACGGGTTGGCGAAAATCGTACAACGGGCGACGCCTGTCGCCGAGCTTCCGCAGTAAGGAGTGATATGCCGGTTGCCAAGACAATGATGATGCTGTGCGCCAGCCTAGTAACCTTGACTTGCTGCGCGAATGAGCCGCCGATGAGCAATACGAAAACCTACTGCATTGGCCGATATCTGGTAGACCTTCCGGCCGACGCACAGATCAACGGGCAGGCATACGATTACAAGTACGGTCGGATCGACTCCAGTAAGAGCAGCGAGAGCGAAGGCGTTCGTTAAGGAGATGGTCGAGCGCGAAACGCAACTGAAGGCCGGGAAACATGAAAAGGGGTACGCCTTGATCAGTGTGCGGAGGCCCAGTCAATCGATCGCGATCTTTCAGCTTTCCCGACAACTGCTCATGGGACCCTCTCTTGGTTTTGAAGCACATCGATGGAACAAGGGGCGCGCGTTCATGCTCCAGCAAACAGGTACTATTCCGGCACAATACGAGTCCATATTGACGGACGTGCAAACCAATGTGTTGCCGAACTTGTACGCTCGGGAGCGAGACGATATTCCCTCCGAGCCGGGTTTTTGCCTGAAAGATGGTTTCATTGCAAACGACGGCATGAGCTCGCAATTCGAAGATGCGGTGATCAGTTTCAAATTTGCTCAGTGGCCTGGTGTCCTGGTGTCCATCGAAACGATGACGGTCACCAAACTTGGGCAACCTTCCTTGCTCCAGCGGGTCGATGGCGTCGGCCTGCCAGGCGCTTTGATGAACCTAGTGAGTCAAATTCGGATATTGCGGCGCGGACAACGCACGATTAATGGCCGCGCGGGCGAAGAAATCCTGTCGACCCTTCCCACGGACGGTGGCTATCGCCTGCATCAATTCCACTGGGAGGCCGATGGTACGGAAGTTAGCAACGCGCTCAAGCCCACCATTACGGTCGAGCTGGAAAGCGGAGTGACGCGAGAGAACGGCGTTCCGACGCGCCCGCTGCTTACGAATGAGGAAGCTATTGCGCTGTTTGACGCTGTAGCTAACTCCGTTCGGTTGAGGCCGGTGAGAGGGACTCATTGACGTCCGTCTCTGCCGCCATGCTGTCCACCGCGCAGGTCGTCTCGCACACGAAGCTAGTAGCTTCGACGGTTACTCTCGGCGAAACGAAGGCCACGTTCGAGCGACCGAACCACGAGCCAGCATCGGAAAAAGACAAGTCCAATACGGGGGGACGGCACCGTGCCGCTGCCGTCGGGAGAATTGATTGCCCAAATCTTCATCGCGGCTCAATGCCTTCAGATTGCTCAGTGCAAGGAATGAAATGCACGTTGCCAAGACATTGACGGTGCTTTGCGCCAGTTTCATTACCCTGACTTGCCACGCGAAAGCGCCTCACATGAGCGACATAAGGACCTACTGCATCGGCCGGTATGTGGTTGACGTTCCTGCCGATGCGCAGATCAACGGTGAAGACTACCGGTACATGTTCGGCCGCATCGAATCGCAAGCCACACCATTCGATATAGAGTCGTTTAACAAAATGGTGGACCGGCGTGCGGATGAGCTACGCGCGATCAATGAGGACAAGGGGAGGACGCTGAAAGGGACCATCTCCGCTACACCGACAGCAAGGGCTTTGATTACGTCGGAAAACGTGTTCGGTTCAAAAAACTATGGCTTCGAGGCGTACTGGCTCGCCCAACACACCCTCTTTACGCTGAAAGCCATGGACATGGACGAGGTCGTGTTCGAAACAAGGGTATTGCCGAAGCTCCAAAACCAGCTCTTGCCCCATCTACAAGCGCGCTCGCAGGAAGAAACGCCGACCCAGCCCGGCTTCTGCCTGAAAGACGGTTTCATTGCAAACGATGGCACGACCTCCCAATTCGAGAACGCCGCAATCAGTTTCAAGTTTGCACAATGGCCTGGCGTGCTCGTTTCCGTCCAGACGATGACTGTCACCAAACTTGGGCAACCTTCCTTGTTCCAGCGGGTCGATGGCGTCGGCCTGCCAGACGCTTTCAAGAACCTAGTGAGCCAGATCAGGATATTGAGGCGCGGACAACGCACGATTAATGGCCGCGCGGGCGAAGAGATTTTGTCGACCCTTCCTACGGACGCTGGCTATCGCCTGCATCAGTTCCAATGGGAGGCCGATGGTATGGAAGTTAGCAACGGGCTCAAGCCGACCATTACGGTCGAGCTGGAAAGCGGAATGACGCAAGAGAACGGCGTTCCGACGCGCCCGCTGCTTACGGATGAGCAAGCGATTGCACTCTTCGATGCCGTAGCCAACTCGGTCCGGTTGAGGCCAGTGATTACCGCTGAGACCCCGAAATTCAGGCCTCACCCATAAACCACTAAATCATCGACGGATGCCCGACGGAATAGGGGTTATGCACCGCATCGCCTTCGAGCACGGCGAGCAGCTGCTGCGTGTGCGCATCCACAGTAAACCGCGTCCGATACGTCGCCTCGGCTCTTGCGCGCATCTTCGCGCGCTCGGCTTCATCGAGCGCGAACCATCGCCGCAAATTGCGCGTAGCACCCTCCACGGTATCAGGCGCAACCAACCCAGCGCCATCCGCGGCCACCTCACGCCAGATATTGACCTTATCCGAGATCAACACAGGCAGACCGCAAGCCAGCGCCTCCACGACGGCAATCCCGAAGTTCTCCTGATGCGACGGCAGTGCAAACGCATCGCTTGCACGGAAGGCTCCCCACTTGAGATCGCCTTCGAGCATCCCCGTCCACGTGACCCGTGCATCGACACCTTCGCGCGCCGCGACAGCGCGCAACTCAGCCATGACCTGGTCCTCGCCCGGACCGGCAAAAACGAGATGCGCCTCAGGCACATCGCGCGCGATCGCCGCAAACGCCTGAACCAGCAGATCACAACCCTTTTTCGGATGAATGCGCCCGAGGAACAGCAGGATGCGCTTGCCCACCAACTCAGGGTACGCCGCGCGAAACGCCTCAAGATGCCGCGCCATATCCGCAGGCGGCTTCCCTGTGCCATACGAGACCACCTGCTCGCGTGCGCGATAGAGCCAGAACGACCGCCGCGCGAGAACGCGCTCTTCCTCGGTCGTGAATAGAACGGCCTGCGCGTCGCGCAGCACGCGGTATTCGGCCCACGGCCAATAAAGCCATTTCTTCAGATGCTTGAGCGGATACGTGCGCTTGAACCACGGATCGAGCATGCCGTGCGGAAACACGTAATAACGCACACCGAGCCCGCGCAACGCCTGCCACGCGGAAAAGCTGTGATATTGCCAAAGGCCGTTGACGATGACGGCATCGAAGCGCGGTCCGTGCTCGCGCAACCATGGCACCGCATGCGGCGTGCGCCCATACTTTCCTTGCCCAGGCCCCAGCGCCGCAACGGGCAGCGGAAAATCCGCGCGAAACGCGGCGAGGAATGGCGCATCGGGCGCATCGAGCGAAGCCGTCTCGACGCGGTGTCCAAGCGCCGCGAGCGCTAGCGCGCTTTGCCGTACGCCCTCGGCGGGGCCGCCCGCTCGAGGGTCCAGCGTGGCTGTCAGGTGCAGGATTCTCATTTCAGTACGCGTGGGTAGCCCCGAGCGTGCTGAGCGCCCCGTCGGGGGCAGTAAACGCAGGGAGCGTAGGGGTAGTTTTCAATCAATCGGCTCAACTCGGCTCAACTCGGCTCGATACGCTCGTCGTCACCGGCAACCGCATCCGCGGGCGGACGCGCGGCACCAGGCGCCGGCGCGGGACGCATGCGCGGCGGCGCAACGAGGCGCGGCTCGAGCCGCGGCGCATAGTCGCCGGGCACGGAGGGACCGACTCCACCCGGGCCGTCGTCGCTGCCGCCGCCGATGGGCTGCGGCGGTACCGGCGCAGGGCGCATCCGCGCGCCGAGTCGCCGAAGCTGAACGTGCATGGCGACCATCAGCCCAAGCGACAAGCCGAAGATAAGACCGGAAAAGCGCGGACCGAGCGGATTGCCGCCGATCGATGTGGCCGGCAACGCGGCCGTGAGCAGAATCGCGCGGCCGAGCACGGGCAGATAGGGCGCATTGGGGACGGCCGCGCGCCATCGCCGGTACGTGATCAATGCGCGCATCAGGGCATAAAGAATGGCGAACGGCATCGCGATGCCGAACAACAGCCCGCCCGCGAAGAATTGATACACCCAGAAGTTGTGCCCCGCGGCCCAGTCATGCTGCGCGTAGAAGTCCGTCTTGCTCATCTGGCCTTTGAGGTCCGGCAGGTAGGCGGGCGAATAGCGATATTCGTGACCATAGCCCTCGCCGATCAGCTTCGATAGCGTCGTCGACGTCACCTCGTCGTACTGGTACTTCATCTCGGCGAGACGGGTGATCGTCGTCGGGTCCTTGCCCGTCGTCGTGTCCTTCTCGGCATAGAAAAGGCGCTCGGTCCAGTGCTGGGCGACGTTCGGGAAGAACGACATCGCGCCGATTGCCATGGCCCCGAGCAGGATCGATGCAAAGGTGGCGCGCAACATCGCGCGCACGACATATTGGATCGAGGGCGCGCTCATCCAGATGGCGAGCACGAAGAGCAGCGCCGTGCCGACGAGCAGGCTGCGCGTCACGCTCAAGAGCTCAATGACGACGGTCATCATGAAAATGCCGAGCGTCAACACAGTGAACCGCTTGGCGATGACGAACTCATGCAGCAGCACGCCTTGCAACCCGAGGAACGTGGCGGACACGATCCGATAACGCACATCGGCGAGCGGGCCGCCCGTCGCCAAGCCATAGACGAACGTGAAAGCGAGGCTGATGACGTTGGCCCAGAAGATCGCCTTTTCGAACTGCTCGATGCGCGCTTCGTGCCACGGCCGGCAGGCGACGATGAAGCCGAGCTGGAAAAGCACGAACGGCAGCAACACGCGCAGGTATTGGCCGAAGTCGTTCCCTTTCACCAGTTGCGTGATGATGCTCGCCGGCACGGCAAGCACGAGCGCGAACGAGACGAACGCCCGCAGGCGCGAGTGCTCGGCGAAACGGGGCGCGATGAGCATGAGCATCGCGCCCGCAAAGAGTGTCGGCACGGCGAGCAGGATCTGCGCGAGGTGGCTCGACGTGTCGCTGACCGCTTTGTAGTCCATCGCGAGCGGGCAGATGAAGAGCCAAATCCACAGACTGGCGTACAAGTTGTTGCGCGTTGCACGATTGCCGGCAAGCGTCGGGTGATAAGGCACGGCTGCCATCGGATCGGTTCCCTTTCGTTGCATGGGCGAGACGGTCCGTGGTGGGTTTCCTCGGAGCTGCAAGGACCGGTTTTTCCAGCCGACTATAGCGCCGTACACCACCCGGAAATCGCCTGATGGCGGACGCGCACTATCGTTCGGCGGACCGGGACAGACAGAATGCTGCGCCGCGGCACGCTCGCCCTCTGAGGGTCACGCAAATACCGAGCAAGGTTGTTGCGTTGTCCGCGTTCGCAGCGAAATTGGCGGACGCATGCGGGCGGCTCATCGGAAGATCGCAGCAACGACGAGGCGTGCTTTACGCGTGCCGCCCACGGGCGGTGAGCGGCATCGCAAGGAGCACTGGAGACTCCGTCTCTACTCGCTTGCTCACAGACCCTGGGCATTTGCTCGTAACAAGAAGGGGCCAGATACCATGAATAATCTGTTCGGGGGAGCCAAGGCGATCGTGCGAAATCGGACGATCGAACTGGACTTCCTACGTGGCATCGCAATCATCGCGGTAATGGGATATCACTTCCATTACGTGGATACCGGCATTCGGCTAGTCCCGATCATCGAATATCCGTTTACGCATTTCGGTCGTGAGGGCGTCAACCTGTTCTTCACGTTGAGCGGCTTTCTCGTCGGCGGGCTGCTGCTGCGGCAATATGCCGATACGGGCAGGGTCGACGCGTGGACCTTCATCGTGCGCCGGATCTTCAAGATCTGGCCCGCCTACTACGTTCTGATCGCGTTTCACGTCATCGCGCACCACCATCCGACGAGCACGTTTCTCTGGCAGAACTCCCTGCATTTGCAGAACTATCTCGGCACGTCGATCAAGCAGACCTGGAGCCTTTCGGTCGAAGAGCATTTCTATCTGTTGCTGCCGGCCCTGCTGTTCTTGTTCGCACGCTGGCGTCTGCGCGCCAACGCGATCCTGGGGGTGCTCGGCTTCATCTGCGTCCTGGTGCTCATCGCCCGCTCGATCGAGGTGGCCGGCGGCGGGATCGACCAGGCATTCTTCTATACGCAGTACCGCATCGACAGCCTGCTCGCCGGCGTGATGCTCGCGGCCGTCTATTGGATGAAGCCCGATCTCTATCGGAAGCTCGCGAGCCGCAAGGGCTGGCTGCTCGCGATCGTCACTTTCCTGATGGGATGGCTGGCCTTCGCGACGAAGCACATTCCGCTCGACGAGAGTATCGGCTATACGATTCAGGCGTTCGGCTATGTGGCGCTCATCGTCCTGATGCTCGAGCATTCGGGCACGCTCGCGCGCAACTGGCTTTTCCGCGCGGTGGCGTGGGTCGGCGTCTACTCGTACGGCATCTATCTTTGGCACTCCATCGCCTTCACGCCAGCCGACATCCTGATCGCGAAGGCGACTGCGCTGGGCTTGCCGAAGCTCGTCATCTGGGCCGCCGCGCTGACCCTGCAGACGACGATTGCAATCGGGACGGGTTGGGCGACGACACGTCTCATCGAATTCCCATTCCTGAAGATCCGCAACGCACTGTTCCCGGCGCCTCGCGCACTCGTGGGCAACGATGGCGTGACGACAGCGCCTGTGCCGATCGTGCCGAAACCCGCCGAGGACGAAGCGACTGCTTCGGGGGCTGCCGGCGAGAACGCGCGTCCTCCTATCGTCGGTGGGCAGACGTTGTGAACGCGTTGTGAATGAACAAGAGGTCGAGAAGGAAGAGATAGCCCCTGCGTTCCGCCAGGGGCAAGCGAGCGGCGCGGCCCCAACCTAACTTGTGGCCGCCGCCATGTTCACGTCTTTATTCCATTGCTTCCCGCAGCGTTTGCTTGAACTGCTCGAGCGTATTGCGTTCGAGCAATTGCTCGTGCGACGGGCCACCGAGTGCGGTACTAGCGGCAGTAGCGGCGCTCGACGGATCGTCGGAGCGCTTGTCGTCGAATACGTTCTCGACGGCGCTGACGATCGCCTCGGGTGAGAGATCGTCGATCACGGGGCCCATCTCGCCGCTGCGGCAAAACCAGCCGATGAGCCCGTCTGCCGTTGCAATGACGGGTTTTTTGAATCGATACGCCTGCACGAGCACGCCGCTCATTCCGTAATGACCTTTGTACCCGAGCCAGACCGCATCGCACGCGGAAAAGAGATCGAGCTCCATCTCGTTCGTCACGAAGAGATCGAGCAGTACGGGTGCCGGCTTGAGGCGCTGCGCATGAAACGCGAGGAATTCGCGCGTCGCGGCGTCCTGCTCGCCCGCAACGACGAGCGTGGGGGCTTGCGCGGCGCGCTGTTCGTCGCGACTCATCTGCTCCAGCGCCATGACGAGCTCGCGGATGCCCTTGCGCTCGGTGATCGATCCGTAGACGAGCAGATGCGGGCCGCTCGACAATCTGAGCCGCTCGCGGGCGCGCGCGGGATCGTCCGCGCGTGCGTCGGGAAACGGATCGGCCAGGTACCGGATCGCTGCGCCGCGCGAGCCGAGCGCGCGCGCACTCCATTCCGGCAGCGTCGGGTCGATCGACAGCAGCGCGCGAATGCCCGGCGCGCGCATGGCCCGGCGAAAGAGAAGCGACTTGACGGTATTGGCCACCTTTTGGTCGGGCGCCTTCACGCCGACTTTCCTATGGTGGAACGTGGCGCGCATCGTAATGCCGATCCAAGGTGTTTCGCCGAACGGAGAGCCGAGGAACGGCAGCGCATAAAGAAAGTAGTCGACGTACGGCACGACGACGAGCGCCACCGGTTGAAAGTCGCTCAGAAGCCCGTATGCATAGCGGAAATAACGGTGATAGCGAACATACTGAATGCGCTCCAGCCGCGACAGCGCGTTGCGCCACGGCTCGGGAGGATCGACGAAAGCGATCTCGAGATCGTTGCGGCCAGCCGCCACGATCTTGCGCGCGAGCCGATGATCCTCGTTGCGCGATTCCGTCACGATGAGGCAGCGATAGCCGGCTTCCGTATAGGCTTCGGCGGCCCATTGCGCATAGCGCCACCGGTGTCCGGTGAAGTTGGGCTCGATGATGAGCACGCTTTCCCGCATGTGTTTGGCCTGCGCCGGTGGCTGCAACGTCTGGGGGACTGCCTCGGGAATGGCATGTGCTGCTGGGGGGGAGATTGCATTGGTCATCGCGTATTCGATTGTCGCGCTGGCGCGTCTCGTAGTACCGATGGCGAAACACTAGCACCGGCGCAAAGCTGGGGGACGCCAATTTGCTGGTGCGTTGGCGGAAAAAGACAGGGGATGCGCGAAGGCTGGCGTGGAATGCCTATTTGATGGCGCTTCTTGCTGCCGTCTACACGCTACTTTGTCCTCCACCAATCTTTCAATTAAGTAGGTTTTGCCATCGTGAGGCCACGTGAGTGATTTGTGGGGCAGGGAAGTGAGAGCAGGCAGGGTCGCGGCTTTGTCGGTGCGCGCGAGCCTCGGTGCGAGCGCCGCTACATGGGTGCTGCTTCAGCAGGTGGCGGTGCGCGGGCTCGTCGCAATCAAGTTTCTTGCGATCGGCCGCATCCTGGGGCCGGCCGCGATCGGCAGCGTCAGCGTGGCGCTGCTGGCCGTGGCGATTGCCGAGTCGCTCTCCGACACAGGTTTGGCGCAGGCGGTGATCCAGGGCCGCGAAGCGCCCACGCGTGACGAGCTTTCGGCCGTCTGGACGACGCTCGTCGCGCGCGGCATCTTCGTGGGGCTGTTGCTCGTCGCGCTCGCGCCACTGATGGAGAGTCAGTTTCATATGACGGGCGAGCTGTTGCTGCTGCAACTCGCCGCTTTGCTGCCGCTCATTCGCGGTATCGCGTCGCCGACTTACTTCGTCATTCAGCGGGAACGCCGGTTTCAGCACATCGCGTTCGTCGAGATCGCCGCGGCGATGGCCGACTGCTCGGTCGGCCTTCTGCTCGCGCTCGGGGGCGCCGGCGCCTACTCGGTGCTGATCGGCATGGCGCTCGGCGAGGCGTTGAAGAGCACGCTCACGTGGGCAACGATGACGCCGCGGCCGCCGCTGCGCGTGCGCTGGCACGGCATCGGCCATTACGTCGCGTTCTCGCGCTGGATCTGGGCGAGCAGCGTCGTCAATCTCGTGCTCAACCAGTTCGACAAGATCGTCGTCGGCAAGATGCTCGGGCCGGCGCAACTCGGCGCCTATCAAATGTCTTCGCGACTTGCGCAGATGCTGCTCGCCGATGCGGCAATCGCGATGTCGCAGTACCTCTTCCCGACTTTCTCGGCGCATCACCGCAGCGATGCCAAAAAGGCGGCGCGTATTTTCAAGCTCTATCTCGCGGCCGCCGTCGTCGGTCTTGCCGTCGTCGTGCTCCTGCTTCGCTGGCTCGCCGCGCCGCTCTTCTCGCTCGTGCTCGGCGCACAGTGGATGTCGGCCGTGCCGCTCTTTCGCATATTCGTCATCAACATGTCGCTCGGTGCGCTCATCGCCGTGCTCGTCGCCTATCTGCGCGCCGTCGGCGATGCGAAGGCGGCGACGCACGCGTCTGTGATGCAGGTGATCGTGTTGTTCTCCGTCGTGCCGCCCGCGACGCATTATTGGGGCGTAACTGGTATCGCCTGGGGCATGACGGCAGGACTCGGAACCGCTGTTGCGTGGATGCTTTATCGAACGGTAAAGGCTCGCTGATGTTGCGCATTTTGCATCTTGTCCTGGCGCCGCGGCTGTCGGGCGCCGAGGTGCTCGCCAAGGAACTCGCGGTGCACCAGCGGCGCGAAGGCAACGTCGTGTGCGTGACTTCGCTCCTTCCCGAGCACGGCGACTTCGCGTCGCTGCGGGGGGAACTCGCCCATAACGACGTGGCCTGTCGCTTTCCGCGCAAGCGCCATTCGATCGCGGGCAAGCTCTGGCATCTCTTTCAGGTCGTCCGCTCGATGCGGCCCGACGTCATCTTCGCGCACGCGACGATTCCGGCCTTTTATGTGCGCGCGTTGCCGATCGCGGCGCCGATCGTCTATGTCATGCACTCGGCGACGAACGATTTCGAGCGCCAGCTCTTTCGGCGCGTCGAGCGCATTCTCTCGGCGCGCGCGCGGGCCGTCGTCGGCGTGTCGAGGACGAATGTCGAGGACTACCTCGCCAATGTCGGGCCGCACCCGCTGATGATCGTGATTCCGAACGGCGTCGACACCGCTCGCTTTCTCAACCACGTACCGCCCGAGGACGTGGTGCGTCGGCCGCAGATCGTGCAGATCGGGCGCTACACGGAAGTCAAGAACCAGATACAGACCGTGCACGCCTTCGCGGAGGTCTTGCGTGAGGCGCCCGACGCTCACCTGCTGCTATGCGGCGTCATAGAAGACCCCGACTACTACGCCGCCGTGGTCGAACTCGTCCACAAGCTCGGGCTCGCGGAGTCGGTCGTCGTCGAAGGCCCGCGCACCGACGTCGAGAAAATGCTCGCCGAAGCGAGCGTCTTCGCGATGCCGTCCTATTCGGAAGGTCACAGCATCGCGTTTCTCGAAGCCCTCGCGTCGGGCATTCCCATCGTCGCGAGCGCCATTGGGCCGTTCACGTTCGCTCAGGATTTTCCGGGCGTGCAGCTTCTCGATACGGACGATACGGCCGCTTATGCACGCGCGCTGCTTAGAGCGCTTCGGCAACAGCGCGCGGCGCGCGAGCTCAAAGGCCTCACGCTGCAGGACTCGGCTGAGCAATATCTGGCCGTGGCGCGGCGCGTGGCGCGGCATCGGGATGCGGAACTTCGGGTCTGAATCGGGGCGCGTTTGCGGCTCGCAGGTCGTCCGATCGGTTTCGCGTGATTCGATTCGATCGCGGCGTCAAAGCATCAGATCATGGCGAGCCGCAATCCGACGAGCACGAGCACCGCGGCGAGCAGATTGCGCAGCAGCGCTTCGGGCGAGCGCGAGGACAGGTGACTGCCGACGGCGATGCCGGGCAGTGAGCCGATCAGTAGCGAGAGCAACATTGCACCATCGACCGATCCCAGCAGCCAGTGACCGATGCCCGCGACCAGCGTGAGCGGCACCGCGTGCGCAATGTCTGAGCCGACGATGCGTGACGTCGGCAGCCTCGGGTACAGCAGCAGCAGTACGGTCACGCCGATCGCGCCGGCACCGACCGATGTCAGGGAGACGAGCACGCCGAGCACGGCGCCCGTCACGATCGTCCAGAAGGCCGTGCGAGCGGGCGATTCCTGACGCTGTCCGGCGTTCAGGCGGCTGGCGAGGGCGGTCAGTTGCGGACGCAGCACGAGCGCGAGTGACGTGATCAGCAAGGCCACCCCGAGCACGACTTGGAGAAAGGCGGTCGACGCAGGCGAATGCGTGCTGTAACGATGAAGCAGCCACAACGTCACGGCAGCGGCCGGCACGCTGCCTGCCGCGAGGCGGCCGGTCACGCGCCAGTCCACTGACCCTTTGAAGCCGTGCACGAGCGTACCGGTGGCTTTGGTCACCGCGGCGTAGAGCAGATCGGTGCCGACGGCGGTGGCCGGATGCACGCCGAAGAGCAGCACGAGCAGCGGCGTCATGAGCGAGCCTCCGCCGACGCCCGTCAGCCCGACGAGGAAGCCCACCGCAAGGCCGGACAGCGAATAGAGCGGATCGATATGGGGCAAAACCATGTTTTCGATAAGGAGAGCCGCGCGTTGCGGCGCAGGTGGTGATTGAACGATCGGCCGTCGCGGGCGTCGCGACGCAAAATTTCAGCGTCAAAGACCGCCATTGTCGCAAAACCTGCGAGCGGGCGCTTGTTTTGCTGCGGGGAAAAAAGGTTTTGTCCAGCCGCCGCTGTGGCGAGCGGACCGACTGAAAGGTACTACAAGTTGGCGGATGGGCCAGAGAGGCGCGCGATAATTTCGTGCAGGCGCAAAGGCGACTGTTCGGCGCATATGAATGATGATTGCCGAAGCCTCGCGGGGGGGCGAAGCGGTGGGGAATAGGGGACGAGAAAGACACTATGCGCATACTTCAGCTGATCCTTGCGCCTCGGCTTTCGGGCGCTGAGATGCTGGTCAAAGGCATCGCGATCGATCATCAACAAAGCGGACACACAGTCTGCATCGCTTCGCTGTTGCCTGCGCACGGCGACTTCGCGCTCGCCGCCCGCGAGCTCGCAGCCCATCGCGTCACGTGCGTTTTTCCGTCGCGGCGCTACGAGAAGCTTGGCCGCCTGCTTTTTCTCTATCGTGCCATCCGGCGTTTCAAGCCCGACGTCATCTTCGCGCATGCGACGATACCGGCGCTCTACGTGCGGGCCTTGCCCGTTCGAGTGCCGATCGTCTGGGTCATGCACTCGGGCGTCAACGACTTCCTCGAAAACAATCTGATCCAGCGCGCGGAGCGCCTGCTGTCGTTGCGCGCGAAGGCTGTCATCGGCGTGTCGCAGAAAAACGTCGATGAATATCTGAAGGCGATCGGCCGCCATCCGGCGCTCGTCGTCGTGCCGAACGGCGTCGATGCCGCGCGCTTTCGCAAGGCGCTCAACGACGAACGTATCGCGGCCGGCGACGAGCAGGAGGGCACGAGCGCGCCGGCCCCTTCGAAGCGGGTCGTGCAGGTGGGGCGTTATATTGCGGAGAAGGGGCAGCTCCAGACGGTGCGCGCGTTCAAGCGCATGCTCGACTTCGAGCCCGACGCGTGCCTCCTGCTGTGCGGCGTGATCGAGGATCGCGCCTATCACGATGCTGTCTCCGCGCTCGCCGACGAGCTCGGCATCGCTTCGCGCGTCGAGATCAGAGGGCCGCAGGGAAACGTGGACGAGATCCTCGGCACCTCGAGCGTGTTCGCCATGCCATCTCGTTTCGAGGCGCACAGCATTGGCTTTCTCGAAGCGCTGGCATCGGGGATACCGATCGTCGCGAACGCGATTCCCTCGTTCAACTTCGCGCGCGGCTGGCCCGGCGTGCAGCTCATCGATACATCGGATACCGAGCGTTACGGGCGCGCGCTTGCCGCGGCGCTCGGCGAGCCGCGAACGGAGCGGCCGCTCGAAGGAATGACGCTCGAGGACACCGCCGAGCGTTATCTCGCGATTGCACGCCAAGTGATCGGATAAGCCCGGTCAGGCTCTGCTCCGCTGAGTGGGGCGGGCGAAATGCGCGTCTATTGCAGTCGATCGAGGCGCAGCGTTTCCGTATAGCGGCCCGGCAACTGCGAGTAGCGCTCGAGCGAGCCAATCCGCTTGCCTTGCGGGTCGAGCGGATAGACGGCTAACGCGGGCGCGCCACCCGTGAAGTGGAATTCATCGAGCGGTGCATTCGTGCGCTCGAAGAGCGCGATGAGCGGTGCGCGGCCACCTGTCGCGTCGCGGCGCGTCACGAGGGCGGGCAGCATATCGGCCCACGAGATCTGGGCGATCGTTCCCGCATGAGTGGGGACCGCGAATCGACGACCCGGCACAATCGTCCAGACGTCGATGTTCGCGTGGTCCGCGCTGTCCGGTTGGCGTGCGCTGAATACGACGAGGCCATCAAGTTCGCCCTTGTTCTGGTTTGCCTCATCGAGCGGGCCCACCGCGATCTTCGCGCGCTCGAACGGCAAACCGGCGAAACGCTGCCTATTCGATGGCGCGGCGAATGCCCGGCCCGAACTTGCAATCGACGAAACGGCCAGTGCGCCGTCGCCGTCCTCCACCGCGATGAGCCCGGTGCGCGACGATCCATGGACGCGTGCCGCGAAGAATTGTGTCGCGGGTGCGAGCGGCGCTGCCGCGCGCCATAACGATGGGGCATTGCCCGTGTCGCCTCGGCTCGTCAGCACCCATAAGTCGTCGCCACGGCCGTCTGGCCTGACCTGGGCCGCCATCACGTCGGCACGTCCTTCTCCGTCGAAGTCGCCCGCCACGTATTGCTGCGCGCGTTCGGGCGCGAGTGTGGGCGTGGTCTTGTACCAGAGTCGCGGCGCGCCGAACGCGCCGCCTTCGTTCGGCAATAGCCAGAACGCGGTGCCGCCGTCCTCCGCCGGCGCGATGACCATCAGATCGGCTCGGCCCTTTCCTTCGAAGTCGGCGAGCAGAAACCGCGTTGAGTCGAAGCAAAGCGTATCGCCGCGACAGGTCGGCGCGATGGCCTTGCTGTCGAACGGCACGACGTTGCCGTACCAGCGGGTCGCGTGCGCCTCCGGTGCAAGCGGCGCGACCATGACGTCGAAGCCGGGGCCGTCGCCGCGGCGCTCGACATAGACGGCGCTCGGCTGACCGTCGCCCGTCACATCGCCATACATCGCGGCCGACAAGCGCAAGTCCGTCCAGCGCGAGTGCGGCGTCATCGTCCAGCGATAGTCGGCGGTTCGCGCGTTGCAGGCGGCGAGGGCGGGCACGCCGTCCTTCGCGCCGAGACAGTGGTTGAGCGGCGTGCGCACAATGCCGAAGTCCCAAGGCGTGAAACGTTGTGCGATATCGCTCGCGTCGCACGGTTCCTCGACGAGCGTGGCGCGGCGTTCGGCCACGCAGCGCGACGATGCGACGCTCACGAGCGCCGCATCATGCGAACTGCCTGGATAACTCGGCAGCGGGCGCCAGCTCCATTGCTGCGCCAGGCTGCCATCGCAGGTCGCCAGCCGCGGCGATGCAGGGCCGCCCGTCGCATTCGGACCCGGCTCGGCGAGGCACTCGCTCGTTCGCTCGTTGACGAGGCTGACGGCGGGCATGCCGCCGCCCGCCTTGCCGTCGAAGAAATAACGGCGCGCGACCCAGTTGCCGTTCCATTCGTATTCGCCGAATACCTGCTCCGTGCTGCCGCCATCGCTATCGATCGCGAAGTAGCTCGCCACTTCGTCGCGCTTTCGCTGCGTCTTCACGCCCGGCACGTTCGCCGGCAGCGCGCTCGTCACATAGGTGAGGTGATAGACGATCGGGGCTTTGGTGCCGATCTCTCGCGCGGCTTCACGCGTGATTCGCGCTGCGTAGATGTGGTCCGGGTGTTCGAGGAAGGGCAGGGTATCGGGATTGAGCGTATAGATCTCGCTGGCGCTCGAGAGGATGTCGCCTAGCGTGGCGATGATGTGGGCACGATCGTAATGCCCGGCGATGCGGCTGCCGCTCGCGTGGTTGTCGGCTGTGTTGCTCGTACCACGGGCATTCCCTTCGGTCATCCCACCGGGATTCCTTTCAGTCATCCCACGGGGATTCCCCCCGGTCATCCCACCGGGATTCCTTTCAGTCATCCCACCGGGATTCCCTCCGGTCATCGGGTAAGTGGCGATCGTTTCGCCTTCGTCCCACAGCAAGCCGAGCGGCACGCGCCCGCCGCGCACCTGGCCGCCGGGCAAGCGCACCTCGAGGAGCACGATATGCGGTGCCGCGTTCAGCACCATCCTGTGCACGGGCTCGCCCGCGATCCAAACGGTAGATTCCGTCCATTGGTCGGGCACGCCGGCCATTCGCGCATAGGCCTGGCGGACGCCGCGCTCGCGCGTCAGCACGTAGCCGAAACTCGCATTGTTCGCGCCGCCGATGAGATGAACGGTGACGATGCACCAGCCCGCGCGCAGTCGATCGGTGATGCCGGGATTGACGAAGAGGAGGTCGTCGTCGAGGTGGGCGACGACGGTGACGAGCGTGCCGGCGCCGCAATCCGCCGGCAGCCGGAACGGCGTGGCGGCCTGCGCTGCCGGCGGCGACTGGAAGTACCGCAACGCGATCAGATCGGAAAACCCCAGTGTGCCGATGACGAGCGCAAGCACGGCGAACCAGAGCGAAGCTGGCAGCGGCTTCTTCGATGGCATGAACATTCCCCCCGGAAGGCGGCGAGCTCCCGCCGCCGCCAAGGCAAGGAGCTTACCGTGTCGTGCCGGCGCCGCGTGTGTCCGCCTGTGCGCTAGCCCTCATATGCTGACTACGTGTGCGCATGCGATTGCTCCGCCGCGCGCGGCTGCGTGAGCGCGCTGACGATGAGCAGCACGATGATGTTCAGCGACAACGCGACAAGCCCGATGTTGAGATCCTTGAGCTTGTCGGGCAGGAACGGGAACCACGAGCCGATGCTCGCATGCGTCAGTGTCGTGATGGCGACGATGGCGACGCCCGCGACGATGCCGGCGAATGCGCCTTGTTTCGTGACCCAGCGCCGCGCCGCGAGGCTCGCGATGACGGCCGGGAACAATTGCGTCACGAAGCTGTAGCCCATGAGCAGGAGCGCGACGATCGTTTCGCCGCCATGGAGCGTAAAGCCGACGGCCACGAGCGCGATGATCGGCACGAGAATGCGCGCGACCTGACCGACGCGCGCCTCGGGCGCGGCGCGGTCGATCGCGCCGCGATAGATGTCGTTGGCAATCAGCGTGGCGGCGGCATTGAGGATCATCGAGCCCGGCACGAGGGCGGTCAGCACGCCCGCGGCGCCGATCACGCCGACGAACCAGGGATCGAACGTCTGCAGCGAGATCTTGAAGAGCGACAGGTCGATATCGCTGCCTTTGAGTCCCGGGACTTTAAGAACCGCCGAAAAGCCGACGATGAAGACGAACAGCAGGATCAATTGGTAGATCGGCAGAATGGCGGCGTTGCGCCGGAAGACGCGCTCGTCGCGCGCCGTGAAGCACGAGGCGAACGTATGCGGCCACATGAAGAAGCCGAGCGCCGTCAGCAGCACCGTGGACTGGAACCACGACACGCTCGAGCCTTTCTCGGGGAACGAGAGGAAGCCGGGCTTGGCCGCGTCGATTGCATGGAACATCGATCCGATGCCACCGTAGTAGTGGATCGGCAGATAGATGCCGAGGAAGAGAACGACGCCGAGGATCATCAGATCCTTGATGACCGAATTCCAGGCCGAGCCGCGCACGCCCGATATCGTGACGTAGGCGGTCACGACGATCGCCCCGATCCAGATCGCGGCGGCCGGGGGAATCGCGCCGTAGGAGGTCGTTTCGACGATGATCCCGAGACCCTTGAACTGCAGGACGAGATAGGGGACGAGCGCGACCACGTCGACGACCGCCACGAGCACGCCGAGCGCGTGGCTCGAATACTTGCTCGACAGAAAGTGCGGCTGCGACACGAGCCGGTTCGCCTTGGCATAGCGCCAGATCGGCGGCAGCAGCCAGTACGAGATGATGTAGGCGAGCGTTGCGTAAGGGAGGATATAGAAAACGGCTGCGCCCTTGCCGTAGGCGAAGCCGCTGCCGCCGAGGAACGTAAACGTCGTGTAGATTTCGCCCGCCATCAGCAAAAAGACGAAGGCGGTGCCGAAGCTGCGGCCGCCGACGGACCACTGCTCGAGATTCATGTCGTGCCCGTGCCGGGCGCGCACCCCGAGCACGAGGGCGAGCACCGTAAAGGCGGCGATGATGAGAAGCGCGCTGCTCATGGGCGGACCTCCTCGGCACCTTTGCCCGATACGCGGTTGGCCGGGTCGAGCCAGTAGACGACGCCCATGATGATGGCCGTCAGCACGACCCAGGCGACGATCCAGGCCAGCACGAGCGGCAAGCCAAGCACGAGCGGTTCGACGCGATTGACGAAAGGGACGCCGACGAGCACGCCGATGAACGGCAGCGCGGCGAGCAACCGAAGAAACATGGTGGTTTCACTCCTGGAAGGCCAGTTGGACGACGAAGAGCGCACTTGCGTCACGACTCTATGCCCGATACCTTCGCCGCGTAAAGGATTTCAAAAAGCGGGCCAGGGTGCGCGCAGGCGGTAAATTCGCCGAGAGCCAAGGCGCGGCGGCCGATTGTCTTTCACCAGGCCAGCGGCAAAGTTAGGGAATCTCCTTACCATTGACGTAGCGACGGATTTTTCCGCGTCGTGCGTTTAAACGAGAAGACACCGCCGTCCGGCGCCACCGGCGGCCACCGCGCCGGTGCTTTCACCGGGCCGAAAAAACGCTGAAAGATCGAAGGGAAGGAGCGGAAACAGTGACACGCAAGACCGAGTCCCTGCATGGCGCGGTGGCCGGCGGCACGGCGCCCGGCGCCTGGCCGTGGAGCGGCGCGCGTTGAGCGAGCAGGACCCGGACGCCGAGCTCGTCGCGCGCGTGGGCCGCTCCGATCCCGCGGCCGCGCGGGAGCTGATCGCGCTCAAGCTGCCGCGAGTCATCGCGCTCGCTCAGCGCATGCTCGGCGATCGCATGGAGGCCGAGGACGTGGCGCAGGAGACATTCGTGCGAGCCTGGAAGCAAGCGCCGCATTGGCGCGAGGGCGAAGCGCGCTTCGATACGTGGCTGCATCGCGTCGCGCTTAACCTCTGCTACGACCGATTGCGCGCGCGTCGCGAACTGCCGTCCGCGGACGATGCCGAAAGCGCGACCGGATTCGCCGGTGCGATCGAAGAGGCCAACGAGCCGGCGCTCGAGGCGACGCTCGAGGCGCGCGAGGAGGGGGCGCGCGTGCGTGCGGCGCTGGCGGCGTTGCCCGTGCGGCAGCGCGAGGCACTCGTTCTCGGCTATTACCAGGAGCTTTCGAACATCGAGGCGGCCGGGCTCATGGGCATCACCGTCGAGGCGCTCGAAAGCCTGTTGTCGCGGGCGCGCCGCAACATGCGGGCGCTGCTTTTCGAGGGCGCCCACGGCAACCCGAAGGAAAAGGCAAATCGACGATGACGATGACACCCGAACGTTTTGGCGAGATCGTGCAGGCTTACGGCGGCGATGCGCGTCGATGGCCCGCGCAAGAACGTGCATCGGCCGAAAGCTGGGCCGCTCAGCATCGCGATGCCGCGCGCGCCCTGCTCGACGAGGCCGAGCGGCTCGACGCGTACTTGGCGCGCGACCTGATTGCGGACCCGAGTCGCGCGCTGGAGCGCCGCATTCTCGCGGATGCCGGCGCGCGGCGGCCGGACCGGAAAGTTGGCCGCCGATTGCGCCGTTGGCTCGGGCATTGGTGGCCCGGCGCCGCGCTCGCGGGCGTAGGGCTGGCCGGCGGCGTGATGGGCGCGCTCGCGGTGTCGCTGCTGATGCTGACGGGCAACCCACAGCCCGCCGGCCCGCAAGAGCCCGGCTATCTGACGACGGCGTTCGGTCCCACCGCTGCGGACGGGAGTGCGGAATGACGGCCCGCGGTTGGAAGCTGGCCATCATCGGCTCGCTCGCGCTGAATGTCTTCCTGATGGGCGGGATTGCCGGCGCGGCTTATCAATGGTTCACGACGCGCCATGCCTCCGCGGCAGCCGTGGCTGCGCGAGCCGACCCGCATGCACTGCGTTTTGCGGCGGCGGATCTGTCGCCCGAGCGGCGCAAGCAGTTCGCCGACGCGTTGCGCGAGGCGCGCCGCGCAGGCCGGCCATTCGCAGAGGCGGCGCGCGCGGGTCGACGAGAGGTACTGCACGCGATCGGCGCGCAGCCGTTCGACCGCGCCGCCCTCGATGCGGCGCTCGCGAGGACGCGCGATGCCGATCTTGCCGTGCGTACGCGCGTCGAGACAGGCGTCGCGGACTTTGTCGCGACGCTGACGCCCGACGAGCGTGCGACGTTCGCGCAGAGCCTCAGGTCGCGCGGGCAATGGCGCGAGCCCGAGCGAGCCGCGTCGGGCACGGCTGTATCGCCAGGCGCGGGTGCGGCGGCTTCGGCGAACCGCTAGTCCGCCTGAGCCCGCGGTTCAGTCAAATTGACGTGCTCTGATTGCGATGGGCGAACCGTACGCGTTCCGCGTTCCCCATGAGCGCGAGAAATTGGTCGACGTCCATATGGACGAGGGCTTCGTGGTCGCCGGCTTCGAAGTAGACGTCGGGTTGCCGCGTGAGCGCTTCGTCGAGATAGGTCTGCATGCCATAGGCCGTGCCGACCGGCGGTAACGCGCCCAGATCGCAATCCTTGAACAACTCGCGCGTATCGGTTTCCTTGGCGAGGGTCAAATGGCGCCCCGTCTTGGCCCAAAGCTCGGATAGCCGCACCGAATGCGTCGACGGCAGCACCGCCGCAACGTAGCCGTGCTCGTCTTCGAGAACGACGGTCTTCGCGAGGCGGTCGCCGGGCACGTGCGCGGCCACGGCTGTCTCGACGCTCGAATGGCTGTACGGGTGACGGACAATGTCGTAGCGGGCGCCCGTGGTGCGCAGGCACTCCTCGAGGGTGGTAGACATGGACATGGCGCACCTCCTTCGATAGGACGAGTGAACCCCTCCGCAACACGGAAGCGGCCCGATGAGGGAGCGCGCCGGATTCGCGGAAGGTTCTCATAGCATAGGCGGCTTTGGGGACGGGCGCGGCAAGGCCCCCGATTCCGAAACGGAGTTTCCGGGTTTTTTAAAAAAGTGCGACGGAAAAATCGGACGATCCCCGTTTAATGCAGGTATCCATCGCACGGACGAGGGGAGCATGGCCGACAAACTTCATTTGACCGCCGCCGGCATCGCGCTCAACCGGTTCGGCCTCGGCGCGCGCCCCGACGACGCGGCCCCCGCCGATCCGAGAGCGTGGCTGCTCGAGCAGCTCGATGCCTATGAGCCGTGGCCGGCAGCCTGGGCGGGCGAGCCCGGCGCGAACGTCGCGTTCGAGCGGTATGCCGAGGCGCGCCGCGAGGCCGCGGCGAAAGCGGCGAGCGAAGCGGCCGCGAGCCGGGCGGCGAGCCAGGGAGGCGATGCGATGGCGAATCGCACCTTGAATTCGGCGCCGAATCGCCATCCCGAGCGAGCGCGCGGCCAGCCGGCCAATGCGGCTATCGCCAGCCAGGCCGCCGGTCAGACTCCCAAGCAAGCGGCGAGGCAGGCCGTGCGTAGGGAAGTGCGCGACGCCTATCTGTCGGCGGTGGACGCGCGTGTCAACAGCGCGCTGGCGACCAACACGCCCTTCGTCGAGCGCCTCGTGCACTTCTGGGCCAATCACTTCGCGATCTCGACCGAGAAGCCCGAAGTAGCGGCACTGGCGGGCGCATTCGAAGCGGAGGCGATCCGTCCCTATGTGCTCGGCACGTTCGAGGAACTGGTGGTCGCCGTCGAGCGCCATCCCGCGATGCAGATTTTCCTCGATCAAGTTCGCTCGGTCGGTCCCGACAGCGTCGCGGCGTTACGCGCGAGCGCGCGCGATCCGGCACACCCGCGCGGGTTGAACGAGAACCTCGCGCGCGAAATCATGGAACTGCATACGCTCGGCGTGCGCACGGGCTACACGCAGGCCGACGTCACCGAGTTCGCGCGTGCACTGACGGGTTGGAGCGTCGTCGGTCCGCAAGGGGGCCGCGCGGGCGGCATGACCAAGACGATGGCGGGAATGGGGAAGTCTCCGGCGTCTCGGTCCGCAGCGCCTCAGCCGGTAGCACCTCAGCCGGTAGCACCTCAGCCGGCCGCACCTCAGCCGGCAGCGCCTCAGCCGGTAGCAGGCAATTTCATCTTCCGCCCCGAGCTGCACGAACCCGGCGAGCGCACGATCATGGGGCGCCGCTATGCCGAGGAAGGCGAGGCGCAGGCGGTTGCCGTGCTCCACAATCTTGCCGCCTCACGAGCCACGGCGCGCCATATCGCCTTCAAGCTCGCGCGCCATTTCGTCTCGGACAATCCGAGCCCGTCGACGATCGAGCGGCTCGCGAGCGCATTCGAGACGAGCGGCGGCGATCTGCCGACCGTCTACCGCGCCTTGATCGCATCGCCCGAAGCCTGGGCGTCGCTTCCGGTGAAGTTCAAGACGCCATGGGACTGGACGATCTCCGCGCTGCGTGGCATCGGCGTGCCGCGGCTCGACGATCGGCAACACGCGGCGCCCATGCTGACCCAGCTCGGCCAGCCCGTTTGGCGTCCCGGCTCGCCGGCCGGCTATGACGACGTGGCGGCGAGCTGGGCGGCACCCGATGCGCTGATGCGGCGCGTCGAGCTCGCGCAGCGTCTCGCGGCGCGCGTGGGCGACGGCGTCGATGCGCGCGAGCTCGGTCCGCGGCTCATGGGCGGGCCGCTAGAGCCGGCCACCGCGCTTGAAATCTCGCGCGCGGAAAGCGCCCCGACGGCGCTTGCGCTGCTGCTCGTCTCGCCCGATTTTCAAAGGAGGTAGGCCATGGTTTCGCGTCGCAGGTTTTTGACGGTTTCGGCGGCGGGGGCGGGCGCGATGCTCGTGGCTCCGTATTTCGCGTTCGCGCGCGCCGCGACGACGCGTCGCTTCGTCTTCATCATTCAGCGCGGCGCCGCCGACGGCCTCCATATCGTCGTGCCCTATGCCGAGCCCGCCTATGCCGCCTTGCGGCGCGAACTCACGGTCGACGTCTCGGCGGCCAGGAAGCTCGACGGCACGTTCGCGCTGCACCCGTCGCTGCAACGGACGGCGGAGCTCTATGCGGCCGGGCAGGCGCTCTTCGTCCACGCCGTTGCCACGCCTTATCGCGACCGCTCGCATTTCGACGGCCAGAACGTGCTCGAGACGGGCGGCACCTCGCCGTATCAGTTTCGCGACGGCTGGCTGAACCGACTCGTCGGCATGCTGCCGACGAATCGCGCGCAGGCGATCGCCATTGCGCCGACGGTGCCGACGGCGCTGCGCGGCAAGTCCGAAGTGACTTCCTATGCCCCGTCGGGCTTGCCCGGCCCGTCCGACGATCTCTTGCTGCGCGTCGGCCAGCTCTACGAGCGCGACCCTCAGCTGGGGCCGCTCTGGAACGCCGCGATGGCGACGCGCGAGATGGGCGGGCCGACCGGGGCGAAGCAGGATCCGTTTGGCATCGGCAAGCTGGCCGCCGGCTTTCTCGCGCGCGACGACGGTCCGCGCATCGCGATGATCGAGACGGGCGGATGGGATACGCACAGCGCGCAGAACGGGCGGCTGGCGGCGCAACTGAAGGCGCTCGACACGATGATCGCCTCGCTGCGCGATGGCCTCGGTCCTGTCTGGGCCGACACGACCGTTCTCGTCGCGACGGAGTTCGGCAGAACGGCGGCGGCGAACGGGACGGGTGGAACCGATCACGGCACGGGCTCCGTGGCGATGCTGCTCGGCGGCGCCGTGGCCGGCGGGCGCGTCGTGGCGGACTGGCCTGGCTTGCGCAACGCCGACCTCTACGAGGGACGCGATTTGAAGCCGACGGCTTCGCTCGATGCCGTGATTGCCGGCGCGGCGGCAGAAACGTTCGGGCTCGACGGGCAGCGCACAGCGGCGGCACTGTTCTTGCAGAAAAGCGAACGTAAGCCGTTCGAGGGGCTCGTTAAGGCTTGAGCAGGGGCAGGGGCATCTGACGTAGGTGGCTCGCCGCGCGTCTGGAACGAAGCTTGCACGACGGCTTGAATCGCAGGCTCGTCGAAAGCGAGGTGACATGACGATCGGCTGCCCCGAATGCGGTGCGCTCGAGGACATTCCGCCGCTCACGCGGCGCATGATGGCGCGCTGCCGTGTCTGCCACTTTCCGCTCGAGCGCAGGAGCGGTCGCAGTATCGGCGCGGCGCTGGCGTGCTCGCTGACAACGTTCGTGCTGCTGTTCCCCGCGAACCTGGCGCCGCTCATGAGCGTTCACTTGCTGAACGGCGAGCGCACGTCGGTGCTGGGTTCGGGCATTGTTCAGATGTGGGGAAGCGGCTACCCGATCCTCGCGGCGCTGCTCGGCATGTTCGGCATCGTGCTGCCGTTCTTTCGCTTCGGCGGCCTCACGCTCGCGCTCGGTGCGGTGTTGCTCGGCTGGCGCTTCAAGGGGCTCGGCTCACTCTACCGCTGGACGCTTTCACTCGACCTGTGGGCCATGCCCGACGTCTTCCTCGTCGGCTGCTTCATCGGCTACTCGCGCGTGACGCAGAACCTGACGGGCACCGTTGGCCCCGGCGGATACTGCTTCGTGGTTGCCGCGCTGATGTCGATGCTGACTCGGGCGACGCTCGACAGCCGCACGGTCTGGCGCGCCCTTGAGCCTGAGCACTGGCCTCATAAGGGTGAGCCGGCGCTCTCGTGCACCGCCTGCGACCTCATCTCACCGATGGAGCTCGAAGGGTATCCGTGCCCGCGCTGCGGACTGACGCTGCGCACGCGCAAGAAAGATGCGGTCATCCGCGCCGCCGCGCTCTCGCTTGCCGCGCTTCCTCTCACCGTGCCCGCGAACCTTTACCCGATGACGATCTCGACAGAGATGGGACAGGACATCTCGGCACGCATCATCGACGGCGTCGGCGACTTGTTCAAGGTCGGCCTGTGGCCGCTCGGCGTTCTCATCTTCTGCACGAGCATCGTGATCCCGGTCGCGAAGATCGTCGGCATGGCATGGTTCATCACCTCGGTCCTGCGCCGCTCGCGCCGGCATTTGCGTGTCAAAGCGCATCTTTATCGATGGATCGACGAGCTCGGACGCTGGTCGAACGTCGACGTCTTCACGATCGCCGCGTTCGTGCCGCTGATCAGCTTCGGCAACATGGCCTCCGCGCGGCCGGCGCCGGGCGCGACGGCCTTCGCGCTCGTCGTCTTCTTCACGATGTTGGCTTCGCGAGCCTTCGATCCGCGCCTCATGTGGGATGTGCATACGAGGAAAAGGCGAGCGAACGAGCCGCGCCGCTCGCCGCCCGCGAGCTTGCCCACGCCCCCCGGAACGCTGCCATGACCGAAACGCGCGAAGCCCGATTGCGGCGCACGCAGGCCGAGGTGCGCCGCAGCGCCTGGCCCGGCTGGATCTGGGCCGTCCCGATCGCGGCGTTCGGCGTCGCGGGATGGCTCGGCATCCGCGCGCTCACGCATAGCGGGGAGACTGTCACCGTCACTTTCGACAACGCCTACGGCATGAAGGCCGGCGATACGATGGTGACGCTGCGCGGCGTGAAGGTCGGCGACGTCTCCGACGTCGAGCTCGCGCCCGATGGACAGCATGTCGACGTCAAGCTCGAAATCGATCGCAAGCAGGATCGCTACCTGCGCAGCGGGACTCGATTCTTTTTGAAAGGCGCTGAGCTCGATATCAGCGACCCGTCTTCGCTCAAAGACTTGCTGTCGGGGCCCGAAATCGCCATGGAGCCTGGTCCGGGCAAGCCGGCCCGGCACTTCACGGGCAGCACGAAGCGTCCCGTGCTGACGGCGTCCGGGGGACCGGCGATCGCCTATGACTTGCGGTTCGACGGCGCCGTCGGCAAGCTCGAGGACGGTGCGCCGGTCGAGCTCCGCGGCTTCGAGGTCGGCGCCGTCACGAGCGTGCACCTCGCTTACGATCCGGCGACCGGCACGCTGAGCACGCCCGTGCGGATCGCGATCGAACCCTCGCGGCTCGGCATCGGTGCAGTGGCGCGGCCCGCGAACGGGGACTGGCGCCCCGTCGTCGACGACATGATGAAGCGGCTCGTTGGCGAGGGGCTGCGCGCGAGCCTCGCGCAAGATCCGCCGCTCGTCGGCCCGCGCAAGGTGAAGCTCGAATTCGTGTCGGGCGCGCCGCCGGCGTCTTTGGTAGCCGGTGCCGATGCGCCCGTGATCCCTAGCATCGCCCAGCCCGATATCGATTCGATCACATCGAAGGCGGACCAGGTGATGAACAAGGCCAATCATGTGATGACGAAGATCGACGCGCTGCCGATCACGGAAACGGGCAACGACGTTCGCCGCGTGGCGGCTCGCGTCGGCGCGCTTGCTTCATCGCCGCAAGTGGCCGACAGCATCGCGCATATCGACCGTGCCGTGACCGAGATCGATCGCACGATGCGGGAGGTATCGCCGCAGATCGGCCCCCTCGTTGCTCAACTGCGCGAAACGGCGAGCGCCGCCGACAATGCCGTGTCCGCCGCGAACCGCACGATCGGCGGCGATGCGACGAGCCAGAACGATCTGCCGGCCGCGTTGCGCGAGATGACCGATATGGCGCGCTCCGTCCGCGCGCTGGCCGACTACCTCGATCGCCATCCGGAGGCGCTCGTGCGCGGCAGACAAGGGGGCGGACAATGAGGGGAAGAATTAAGCGAACGCGGGCATGGCGGAAGGCGACGATGCGATTCGCGGCAGTGGCGATGCTGTGGGCGACGATGCTCGCGGCCGGATGCGGCCATAGCCCGCCTACTCACTATTTCGCGCTCGATGCCGTCCCCGCGTCGGCGCCCATTGCGTCCGGACCGCTGCCGCCCGTCCAGCTCACCGCCGTCCACATTCCGGCGATGGTCGATCGCCCCGAAGTCGTGACGCGTGTTGCCCCGAACCGTCTAACCGTCGGCGACAGCGACCGCTGGGGCGCGCCGCTCGGCCAGATGATGCGCGGCGTGCTGGCGCAGGATCTCTATAGCCGCCTGCCGGCCGGAGCGTTCGTGTTTCCGGACGCGCCGGCTCCCGCCGATACGCGCAAGCTCGTGGTGACCGTCCTCGATCTGGACGCCGACGCGAATGGCGCGCTGACGTTGCAGGCGGCGTGGACCTTGATGGCGGGGCGCGGAGCCCAGCCCGTGCTGACGCGGGAGACGACTCTCGCGACGCACGGTTCGGGCAGCGGGGCCGCGGCGCAGGCGGCCGCGCTGAGCCGTGCGATGGGCGAACTCGCGGATCGGATCTCGGAGTCGATCGGCGGCCATTGATGGGACAGCACACTGGCAGGCATGCCAAGTGCTCGCCCTGTTTTTCCAAAGATAAGCATGGAGACCCTATGGAGCCCGCCGGCCGCGCGCTGATTCGGCCAGACCATGCCACCGGACACTTCGTCCGCTTTTACCACTCGGATGGGCAACTGATCGACGAGGTCGTCGAATTTGCAAGCGATGCGCTGCGTCGCCGAGGCGGCGTGATCGTGATCGCCACGCGCGCGCATCTTTCCCTTCTCGTCCCGCGCATCGCTGCATTTCGCGCCACGGACGAAGATACATCGCCCGCGATCGAGGGGCGCTTCGAGGCCGTCGATGCGGAGGCGGCACTCGCCGAATTCATGGTGGACGGCTGGCCGGACGAGGGGCGCTTCTTTGCGACGATCGGTGGTCTGCTGGCAAAAGTGGTGAGCATGACGGCCGCGAGCGCGCCCGTCCACGCATACGGCGAGATGGTCGCCGTGCTTTGCGCGTCGGGGCAATACGAAGCCGCCGTGCGTCTCGAGCAACTCTGGAACGAGCTCGCCAGGCGCTATTCGTTCACGCTTTTTTGCGCGTACCCGGATGACTTGTTCCGGGACGCGGAGCAAAGCGGCATCTTCGATCGCATTTGCCGGGCTCACACGCATGTGCTGCCGAGCGAGGTGCTCGAGCAAGCCACGGAATCCGATGCCTTTCGGCTCATCGCGCAGTGGCAGCAGAAAGCTGCCGCGCTCGAGGCGGAGGTCGAGCGCCGCCGCCGAGCCGAGGCGGTGAAGGACGAATTCCTCGCGATGCTGGGCCACGAGCTGCGCAACCCGCTTTCGCCGATCGTGACGGCGCTGCAGCTCATGCGGATGCATCCGGACCCTCGTACTTCGCATGAACTCGCGATCATTCAGCGCCAGGTCGACTATCTGGTGGGCCTCGTTGACGATCTGCTCGACGTCTCGCGCGTGATACGCGGCAAGATCAAACTCAAGAAGCGGACCGTGCGCGTTGCCGACGTGCTGGCGAATGCGGTTGAGGTTGCGAGTCTGCTGCTCGAGCAGCGCGGACACGAGCTGCTCGTCGACGTCGAGGCCGATTTGAAGTGGAACGTCGACGCGGCGCGGATCGCGCAAGTCGTCTCCAACCTGCTGACGAATGCCGCGCGCTATACGGCCGAGCGAGGAAAGATCACGCTGTCGGCGTCGCGCGAAAGCGACGATACGATCGCCGTTAGCGTGCGCGACAACGGCTCAGGCATCCCTAAGGAGATGCTGCCGCACGTCTTCGAGCTGTTTTTCCAGGGCAAGCGCAGTGTCGATCGCGCCGAGGGCGGCCTGGGTCTCGGCCTCGCGCTCGTCAAAAGCCTGGTGGAATTGCATGGCGGAGCCGTGAGCGCGAGGAGCGACGGCCCCGGTTCGGGCAGCGAGTTCACGATTCGCCTGCCGGGCCAGCCGTCGCGGCGCGATGCGTCGCGCGAGGCGGGCGAGCCTCGTGCGCACGAGGCGGTGGTCGTAAAAAGACGCGCGCCGCGGCCGCGACGCGTGCTGCTCGTCGACGACAACGTCGATGGCGTCGAAGCGCTCGCGCTGCTGATTTCGGAGTGCGGCCACGAAGTGCGGGCCGTCTACGATCCGGCGTCCGCGCTGCAGGTCATCCATCAGTTCGTGCCCGATATCGCCATCGTGGACATCGGGCTCCCCGTCATGGATGGCTATCAATTGATCGGCCGATTGCGCGCCGCGCTCGGTCCTGACCGGTGCCGTTTCGCCGCGCTCACGGGTTACGGTCAGGAAGCGGACCGCAACCGCAGCCGCGAAGTGGGATTCGACAATCATTTCGTGAAGCCGGTCGATCCTTCGAGCCTGTTGCGGTTCATCGACGAATCGCCCGTGCCGGAGGCCTAGTTCGGTCAGGGCTCTTTCGCATCAGCCTCCCGCGGCGAGCCTCGCGTGCATCGCGTCTTCGAACCGGTGCAGCACGTCGGGGGCGGCATCGGTGACGGCCCACCAGACCATGCCATGCTCGCGCCAGCGGACGAGCGCATACCCGTCGCGTACGAGCGCCGGCGCGCCGGCTTCGGCCTCGGCGGCCGCCCCCGATTCCGCATCGGGGAACACATAGGCGTCGACGACATGCTTGCGATAGCGATAGACGAGGACGGCGACGCGGCGATGCCCGACGTAGTCGAGGCGCCCGCCGACCAGCGCGAATCCGCTCGATGCGAGGTCTTCCACGGGCGGGGCATAGTCGAGCCGGCCGTTGAACCACGGCTTCACCGTGTGCTGATCGGTCGAGACGACGTCGATGTCGCGTCCCGACAACTGCGCGCGAACGTGGCTCGAAACAAGTTCGTCGACGAAGGCGCCCGAGGCCGTCTGCCGCGGATGGAACGCGATCGTGACGGCGACGACGGCCGCCGCCGCGAAGAGCGCGAAGCCCATGGCGCCTACGGTGCCCAGCGTGCCGAAGCGGGGCGCGGTGCCGACTCCCGCACGCGCGCCCGCCGCGCTGCCGCCCACGAAGCGTGGCAGGCGCCATCCATCGAGCCATGACCTGTTGCGTGCGGGGCGGCGCGGTTCCGGAGCCGGCCCGGGTTCGGTCTTCGCTTCGGGCTCGGCTTCGGGCGCCGCCTGCGGCAGCGCTGCCACGATGCGCGAACGCAGCGGCTCCGGCGCTCGATGATAGACGGCCTGGCGTACGATGCGGCTGACGCCGAGTACGGCTTCGCTCTCGCGGCGGCATTTCGGGCATTGTTCGAGATGCGCTTCGACGTGCCGGGCTTCGGACGAGGAAAGCTCGCGATCGACGTACGCGTCGATGAGCGGCCGCACTTCTTTGCACTCCATCAGGCGTCTCCCTCGCAAATTGGGCCGGGCTCGGGCGGTTGCCGACTCATCGGCGCTGCCGCTTGCGAGCCGCCGGCGCTGCCCGCCGCGAGCCGCGCTTTCAACAATGTCGCGAGCTTGCGCCGCGCGCGCGTCAGGCGCGACATGACCGTTCCGATCGGAAGATCCGCGATGGCCGCGATGTCGCGATAGCTCATGTCCTCCAGCTCCCGCAGGATGAGGACTTCGCGGAACTCGACCGGCAGTTGGGCGAGCGCCTCGTGCACGAGGCGCGTATTCTCCTCGCGAATCAGCAATGCCTGCGGATCGCTCGGCGCGGTGCTCCAGCCGTCGATTGCCGTATCGTCGGCCTGGTCGATCTCGTCGTCGAACGCGGCCACCTCGTGGGAGGAGCTGCGCCGTTGCCACTCCGTGTACCAGGTGCGGCGCACGATCGCGAGCAGCCACGGCCGCGCGTTCTCGCCGTGGAACGAATCGAAGAAGCGGAACGCGCGCATGAACGCCTCCTGGACGATGTCTTCCGCGTCGCTCGTGTTGCCGGCCAGCCAGCGCGCAAGGTTGTACGCCGCATCGAGATGCGGCAGCGCCATCTGCTGAAAGCGTCGGCTGCGCTCGGCGTCGTCGCGCGAGCGTTGACCCTTGCTGTCGATCTCGGCCACCGTGGCCCCTCCGGGTTTTACGGCTCTATACCGGCCGCGCGCCCAGTTTATTCCCGTGTCACCGCTCGCGGTAGTCGATCGCATGAGCGCTCAACGGACGACGATCCGTCCGACCATCATCGGATGAATCCCGCAGTAGTACTGATAGGTGCCGGGCTTCGCGAGCACGGTCGCGAACGAATCGTTCGTGTCCAGCGCCTGCGAGGGTTTGAACGCCCCGCCGACGCTGACGACGAGATGCGGTTCCTCGTCGCGGTTGACCCAGACGATGCGCGCGCCGGCCGGCACGGTGATCTCCTTCGGCTCGAACGCGAAGTTGCGGATTTCGACGTTGTAGGTGGTCGCCGTGCCGCCCGAGGGCGATGGCGCAGCGGTGTCGCCGGCGCGCGCCGCGGGCGTGAGAAAGACGAGCGGGGCGAGTGCCCCGGCCGCCAGGCAGACGCTTACAACGCGACGCCGCGCAAGTTGTCGGTTCATGCGAGTCATGCCAAGGTCTCCTCGGTCAATGCGAGCGTCCCGCCGGTCTGTACGCGGCGCACCGAGCGCACACCGATATAGTCGGCCAGCTTGCCGGCCGGCAGGTCCTTGAGCGGGCCCGGCCCCGGGCCGACGCCGGGCGCCGGCTGGGGGTAGGCCGTCGAGCGCGCCGTATAAAACGTGACATGGCCTTCCACCTTTTGCTGGATCTGGTGAATGTGCCCGTTCAAGACCGTGACCGAGCCGAAGCGGTTCAGCAGCGCAAGGGCTTCGCCCGAATCGTCGGTGCCCCATCCCCACGACGGGTAAAGCGCCCAAAGCGGCATGTGCGCGAAGACGACGATCGGCGTCTCGGCCGAGCGGCCCGCAAGATCGTTCTTGAGCCACGCGAGCTGATCGGGGCCGAGCCAGCCTAGGCCGCCCGCCTTGAGATTCAGCACGTTGATGAGCGCGATGAAGTGCACGCCGCGATGATCGAAGCTGTACCATCCCCCTGGGCTGGCCTCCTCGTGGCCGAAGCGGCGAAAGAACTCGGCGCCGTTGTCGCCGATGACGTCATGCTCGCCGGGCACATAGCACTGCTGTTGCGTGCGCGAGGCGCGCATGAGTTGCGCGACCGTATCGAACTCGTCGGGCTTCGACAGATGCGTGAGGTCCCCGGTGTGCACGATGAAATCGGGGCGTACGGGTTGCGCGTCGATGCGCTCGAGCGCGGCTTTCAGTGTCGAGGTGACGTCCGGATTCGGCGCCTTCGTGAACCCGATATGGGAATCGCTGATCTGCATGAAGCTGAACGTCGCGTTGCGGCTTGCATCGGCCGTGTCCGCGTCGCCGAGCGTGCGCGCCTGCAGCACGCCGCCTTGCATGAGCCATAGCGTCCCCGCGCCCGCCCATGCCATGCATTTGAGGAAGTCGCGCCGGCCGCTTTCGATACGGCCTTTATCGTTGTCATCCATGTCCTTCTCTCCCGGTAATCGAATGTCGAGATACGTGGCAGGCCTGGCAGGCCCGATCGCATGACGTTTCGGACGTCGATGCAAATCGAGGCGTCCTTGCCACGTATTACCGGGGATGGGGCGGGAATATTCCCGCTTTGAGATTGAGCGGCGTAAGGGGGACTAGACGGAGGTCATCGTTATCGATACTGTCGGCGCCGCACGCCGCATCTCGAAGAGGCGCGCGGCTCCCTGCGATCGCTTAGCGCTGATCGCTTATCGGTTCAGCGAGTGGCGATGTACATCGTCACTTCGAAGCCGAAGCGCAAATCGGTGTAGGCGGGTGGGGTCCACTGCATGATTGTCTCCTCGAAGAAATTCGATACGGTTGCGCCGGGCGAGCTGCGCGGCGTGACAGTCCAAGCAAGCGCTATGCCGAATATCCATCTGAAGCGATGGGGACCCCGGCGACCTCGTAATCGTTCGTAGTCCTGATGGATTGCGAGGTGTCGGCGGGCGAGGGAACTGATGGAACGGCTGACAAGGCCGGCGATGGCGTCGATTCATTGCCACATGTGTTGCATCTGGGCACAGGGACTGTCGCATCCTGAGACAGCGGTGGACACAGTGTACTGTCGAATGCGCGACGCGCTTAGTCGTCGCCGTTCGCCCTCTTCGCAGTGGATGCCACCGGCATTTTGCGGTAGATCGTGGCGCGCGAGACGCCGAGCGCGCGGGCGGCCGCGGACACATTGCCGCCGTGGCGCGCGATAGCCGCTGCGATCGCGGACAGCGTGAGATCGTGAAGTCGCGTGCCTTCTGTGCCCGCGAGCGGCTCGCGAGCCGGCGCGGCGGCGTCGGGCGCAGCGCCTGCGCTCATGTCAGTGTTCGCGTTCATGTTCTGCGAGCCACAGCCGCTGGCCGCGCGCATCTCGAGATCCTCGAAGAAATCGTCGGGAAGGTGTTCGCGCCGTATCTCGCCGTCGTCGTCGACCATCGCGGCGGCCGTGCGTAGCAGATTGCCGAGCTGTCGGAAGTTCCCCGGCCATGCGCATTGCTCGAAGAGCGCCATGACCTCCGGCGCGATGGCGAGTCGCCGGCCGTCCGTCGCGCAAGCCGTCTCGTCGTCGAGCATTTTTTCGATGACGACTGCGAGGTCCGTCCGCTCACGTAGAGGCGGCAGCTTGACGACGAGCCCGTTGAGCCGATAGTACAGGTCTTCCCGAAAGCGGTTTTGCGCGATCATCTCGCGGAGGCTGCGATGCGTCGCACAGACGACTGCGATGTCCACGGGGATCGACTTCGTCGATCCGAGCGGGTTGACGACACGCTCCTGCAGCACGCGCAAGAGCCGCACTTGCAGCGGGTACGGCATGTCGCCGATCTCATCGAGAAAGAGCGTTCCTCCGTTCGCCTGCAGCACCTTGCCGAGCGCGCCTTTGCGCCGCGCGCCGGTGAAGGCGCCTTCCTCGTACCCGAAAAGCTCCGATTCGATCAGCGTCTCGGGAATCGACGCGCAGTTGACGGCCACGAACGGTCCTTCGCGGCGCGGCGAATCGTTATGGATGGCCTGCGCCAACAGCTCCTTGCCGGTGCCCGTCTCCCCAGTGATCAGAACGGGGATATCCTTGCCGATGACCTTGCGCACCTTGGCGATGACGGACGCGACTTGAGCATCGCCTGTATCGAGATGTGCGAGCCGCACCGCGTTCGTCGCGGCACCCGCTTGTGCAGGACGCGACTCGGCACCGCGCTGCGTCCGATCGGCCTCGCGCGGCCAACCGCTGTCCGTCATCGTGGCCCGCCGGTAATCGACATGCGCGCATACGACGGCGCCGTTGTGCAGGTTCAGCGCGACGATCGAATCGCGACTCGTGCGCGACTTGTCGATGAGCTCGCCGCTCGTCAGGCCGAAGAGCGACGCCAGCGTATGCGCGCGTAGCGCCGTGAGCGACAGGCCGAGCTGGAACTGTGCGCTGCGATTGGCCGACAGGAAGCGCCCGTCGAACGTGAAAGCCGCGATCCCTTCCATCAGCGTGCCGAGAAACTCGGGGCGGCTATGAAACGAGATCTGCAGCGCATCGCGGAATTTGCTTGCGAAGAGATGATTCTCGATCATTTGCACCGACATCTTCGCGAGCGCCATCGTGTGCTGATGATAGCTGCGGTAGTCTCCCGTCACGTCGAGCACGCCCGTGAGATCGCCGTACGGATCGAGGATCGGCACGCTCGAGCAGGTGAGAAACCGATTGGCCGCGAGGTAGTGCTGGTCGCCATGCACGACAGTCGCGCTGCGCTCGGCGAGCGCGGTGCCGATCGCATTCGTGCCTTGACGGTCCTCGGCCCAATTCGCGCCGGGCCGCAGCGCGACCTTCTCGGCGCGTCGCAGAAAATCGTCGTCGCCAATCGAATGGAGGATGAGGCCCTGAGCATCCGTCAGCACGATCATGCTTTGCGTATTGACGATCTGCTCGCGCAGCGTCTCCATGACAGGCAGCGCATGCGCCGTCAGCACGCGATTCTGCTCGCGCTTGACCGTGAGATCGGGGGCCGGCAGCACGTCATAGTCGGGCTGTGTCGACGATTTGAGGCCGAAGCTTTCCGAGCGCTCGTGCGCTTTCTGAATGCACGGGGTCAGCCAGCCCTCGGTGGCCGAGAGCGGATTCGCGGCCTGGCCCGGGTCGTTGCGCATTGTCTCCTCCTTTCGGGCGGCGGCACGTGGCCGACGCGCTTCATGACGCCGCTTGCTGCAAGTTCCGCGCCAGAATGAGCTTCCCGACCGAGGCGATGTTCGGCGTCCGCGCATGCGACGAGTGCGATGGCGGCGGCATCGCGCGCATCGGTTTACGATGGGGCCCATCGCCGGACAGCGATATCCGGATTATCCGCAGTTTCCGGCCTTACCCGAGCCGAGCGTTGATGACGGTCAAAACCCGAGTCCTTTTATGCGTACTCCTCATTTCAACGACGAATCCTCGAAGGCCGCCCTCGTCAAGCGTCACTTGATCCGCGACCGGCACCGCATCGCGTTCACCGTTGCCGGCGCGGCCGATGGCATCGCGGTCGCGGTCCTTCATGGCGGGCCCGGTAGCGGAAGCCAGCCGAGCGTGCGGCGGCTTTTCGACCTCGCTCGCTTCAGAGTCGTTCAAATCGACCAGCGCGGAGCGGGCGCGTCACGGCCGCACGGGAGTGTGCGCCACAATCGCACGGACAGGCTGATCGGCGACATGGAGGCGATCCGCCGCGAATTGGGCATCGAGCGATGGGGCGTGCTCGGCGGCTCGTGGGGCGCCTCGCTAGCGCTCGCCTATGCCGGAATGCATTCACGGCATGTGACGGGCGTCGTCGTGCGCGGTGTCTTCCTCGCGTCGCGCGCCGAGGTGCGCAAGCTTTTCGTCACGTCGCGCGAGCGCGCGCCGCGTGAGTGGGCGCGCTTGTCCAAGGCCGCTTCGACGAACCGTCCAGGATCGTTGCTGCTCCGCTGCGAACGAGCGCTGCAAACGCGTGGCGACCCATCGCGACAGCGGGCCGTTGCGCTGGCATGGCAAGCCTACGAAGAAGCCGTCCTCGCATCGGCGAATTCGCGCCGCGTGCTCCGTCGAAGAGCACGCACGCGCGTGGCCGAGCGCCGCTCGATCGGCAAGTATCGAATTCAAGCCCACTACCTGATGCATGATTGCTGGCTCGGCGAACATCGCCTGCTGTCGCTCGCTCGTCGGGCCGCGCAGGCCGGCGTACCCATCGCCGCGATACACGGCTCGCGCGATCCCGTTTGCCCGATCGACAATCTGCGCCGCCTCGCGGGCGCGATTCCGCAGCTGCAAACGACGCGTGTGCGCGCGGGTCATCTCGGCAGCGAGCCCGCGCTCGCTCGCGGTGTCGCGCAGGCGATCGAAACGATGTTCGGCACATCGTCGGGCTCACGATCGCCACATCGGGCAGCGTAAGCCCGCGCTTTCCCTCCTGCCTCATCGCGCGCCTGCTCGCGGCGCGCCTTCCCCTCAGCTCCTCAGTCGCTGAGCCCTGCCTCGTTCGAGTCCCCGCCGACTCGTCATTCGATCGGGGCTATCACGCCGCATCGCTGTCTCGCCGATGAACAGATCCGTCCCAACTGTTCCATGTTGAGACAGCGATGCGTCGCAACGACGCTGTCGATCGACGCATGAAAAAGTGAGCCCATGTGCCGCGAGGCCAACGCGCATCAAGCGTTGCGGGCCAATGGCATATGAGTTGCGTAGAGCGCCGCACCGCGATCCAACCAACGCACAGCAACCGCGGAGCGACAGTGCATTGCCGATGACGTCGTTATGGACGACGCAGCTACGGCAACACGAATCGATACATCCATCAGGAGACAGACATGAGTAGAGGTCCGGCCTCAGCCATTACGGCGATGGCACTTGCGAGCGCACTCGCCGGCGTTCTGAGTCTCGGCGCGCAGCGCGCAGCAGCAGCCGACGAATATCCGCCGGTGACGTACGAGCGTCTCGCACACGCTCAGGACGATCCAGGCTGGCTCACCTATTACCGCGCCTACGACGGCCGCTCGCATTCGCCGGCCAAGCAGATCGATACCTCCAACGTCGCCGGGCTCAAGCAAGTCTGGAGCTACAAGTTCCCGGCGGAACTCCAGCAGGGCTTCGAGGCGACGCCGATCGTGAACGGTCGCTACCTGTTCGTGACGGGGCCGAAGGACAACGTCTACGCGTTCGATGCGATCACCGGCAAGTCGCTGTGGCACTACGATCCGAAGCTCGGTCCCGAGGCCTTCAAGAACGCGTGCTGCGACGTCGTCAATCGTGGCGTCGCGCTCTACGGCAAGAACGTCTATGTCGCGATGCTGAACGGCGACATCGTCGCGCTCGACGCGCAGACCGGAGAAGTGAAATGGAAGAAGCAGATGTTCGACCCTGGCACGGGCTACGCGTTTTCGCTTGCGCCGCTCGCCCTCGACGGCGCCATCGTCGTGGGCAACTCGGGCGGGGAATACGGTGCGCGCGGCTTCATCGTTGCCGTCAGCGCCGATGACGGCTCCGTTCTCTGGAAGCGCAACACGATCCCCGCGCCGCAAGAGAAGGGCGGCGATACCTGGCCGAAGGGGATGTACGAGCACGGCGGAGGCGCGGCCTGGATGACGGGCACCTTCGATCCCGAATCGAAGACGCTCTACTGGGGCGTCGGCAATCCGGGGCCGTGGCTGGCCTCGACGCGCCCCGGCGACAACCTCTATTCGGATTCGATGCTCGCGATGGATGCGAAGACGGGGGACATCAAATGGCACTTCCAGTACACGCGCAACGACACGTGGGATTACGACGGCGTCAATCCGGGCATGTTCGCGAAGATCCAGTATGAGGGCAAGGATTACGACGCGTTGCTGCACTTCGATCGCAATGGGTTCTTCGATGCGATCGATCGCCAGACGGGCAAGCTCATCTATGCGAAGCCGTTCGTGAAAGTCACGTCCGTGACGGGCTATAAGGCCGACGGCACGCCGATCCAGGATTCGGCGATGTACCCGAAAGTCGGCACGACGATCGACACCTGCCCGAGCTTCCTCGGCGGCACGAACTGGTGGTCGAAGTCCTACGATCCCGCCACGCATCTCGCGTTCGTTCCCGCGCTGCATGGCTGCATGCAGCTATCGGGCAAGGACATCGACTACATGGAAGGGCTGCCTTACCTCGGCGAGGGTTTCACTATCCATCCCGAACCGGGGAGCAAAGGCTTTGGCGAGCTCGTGGCGATCGATGCCAACACCGGCAAGAAGGTCTGGAGTCACTGGAGCAAGATGCCCTGGAACGGCGGCATCGTGACGACGGCGGGCGGCCTGCTTTTCTCCGGCGCGCTGGACGGCCACCTCTACGCCTTCGACGAGAAGACCGGCAAGGTGCTCTGGAAGAGCTCCCAACTCGCAAGCGGCATCGTCGCTCAGCCGTCCGTGTTCGAAGCCGGCGGCAAGGAATACGTCGCGGTTCTCGCCGGCTACGGCGGCGCAAACCCGATCTGGGGAGGCCCGATGGCGAAAGTCGCCGACAAGGTTCCGCGCGGCGGCACGCTCTACGTGTTCGCGCTTGGCAAACGCTGATTGTTTTTTTCAAGCTGGAGCGCAACACCATGAAGATTCGATTGAACTCGTTCGCCCTTGCAGGGGTACTGCTCGCAGGCACCATGGGGGCGGCGTCCGGCGCACCGGCCGATGCGACGACGACGGCATCCGCGAACGTGCCGTCCTTCGATAACGCTCAGGTCGCCCATGGCAAGAGCCTCTATTCGAGCGCCTGCGCGAAATGCCACGGCGCGAGCCTGCAGGGCATGGCGGGGCCGGCCCTGAGCGGCCCGGCGTTCGCGCCCGCCGGCCACTCCCACCTGACGATCGGCGGCATCTACAAGTACATGTCGTCGAACATGCCGGCCGATCGCCCCGGCCAGATGAAGGATCAGGAGTACGCCGACATCATGGCCTTCCTGCTGTATTCGAACGGATATCGCGCGAAAGCGACGAAGCTCACCGCCGATATGGCGCGCACGTCGTCGACGCCGCTCGTCGCCGGCCCGGGGCAATGAAGCGGCTGGCCGTTGCCGTCAAGCGAATGAACGCTGCAAGCGCGTAAGCGCCAACAATCTGTGACTCAAAGGAGACACGCGATGGACATGTTCGACCTGAAGAAGCTTGGCCTCGATATCGAGTACCCGTACGCGAAGCAATACGAGAACTACATCGATGGCAAGTGGGTGCCGCCCGTTGGCGGCGAATACTTCGACAACCTCTCGCCGATCAACGGCAAGCCGTTTTGCCGCGTGCCGCGCTCCGGTGCGGCCGATATCGACCTCGCGCTCGACGCCGCGCACAAGGCTCGCCGCAAGTGGGGCAAGACGTCGGCGACCGAGCGCTCCAATCTTCTGCTCGCCGCGGCCGAACGCATGGAGAAGAACCTGAAGCTGCTCGCCGTGGCGGAGACGATCGACAACGGCAAGCCGCTGCGCGAGACGATGGCCGCCGACCTGCCGCTCGCCGTCGACCACTTCCGTTACTTCGCGGGTTGCGTCCGGGCGCAGGAGGGCGGGATCTCCGAGCTCGACGACAACACGGTCGCCTACCATTTCCATGAGCCGATCGGCGTGGTCGGCCAGATCATTCCGTGGAATTTCCCGCTGCTCATGGCGGCCTGGAAGCTGGCGCCGGCGCTCGCGGCCGGCTGCTGCATCGTCATGAAGCCCGCCGAGCAGACGCCGGCCTCCGTGCTCGTGCTGATGCAGCTCATCGGCGACCTGTTCCCGCCGGGCGTGATCAACATCGTCAACGGCTTCGGCAAAGAGGCCGGCGAAGCGCTCGCGACGAGCAAGCGTGTCGCGAAGATCGCGTTCACCGGCTCGACCCCGGTCGGCAAGCATATTTTGCGTGCCGCGGCCGAGAATCTGATTCCGTCGACGGTCGAGCTCGGCGGCAAGAGCCCGAACATCTTTTTCGCCGACGTGCTCGATCGCGACGATGCGTTCCTCGACAAGGCGCTCGAAGGCCTCGCGATGTTCGCGCTGAACCAGGGCGAGGTCTGCACGTGTCCGTCGCGCGTCATGATTCAGGAGTCGATCTACGAGCGTTTCATCGAGAAGGCCATCGCGCGCGTGCAGGCGATCAAAGCCGGCCATCCGCTCGATCCCGGCACGATGATCGGCGCACAGGCATCGCAGCAGCAACTCGACAAGATCCTCTCGTACATCGATATCGGCCGGGGCGAGGGCGCGACTTGCCTGACGGGTGGCGAGCGCAGGAGCCCGGCCGAGGGTCTCGCAAGCGGCTATTACGTCATGCCGACGATGCTGCTTGGAAACAACAAAATGCGCGTGTTCCAGGAGGAGATCTTCGGCCCCGTCGCATCGGTGATGACGTTCAAGGACGAAGCCGAAGCGATCGAGCTCGCGAACGACACCTACTACGGACTCGGCGCCGGCGTGTGGACGCGTGACGGCACGCGCGCGTATCGCATGGGCCGGGAAATAGAAGCCGGTCGCGTATGGACCAACTGCTACCACCTTTATCCGGCGCATGCCGCGTTCGGCGGGTACAAGCAGTCGGGCATCGGACGCGAGACGCACAAGATGGCGCTCTCGAACTACCAGCAGACGAAGTGTCTGCTCGTCAGCTACGACGCGAAGCCGCTCGGCTTCTTCTGATCGGAAGCAGGGTATCGCAGCCGGCGGGAGGGGCGGCGGTCGTCATGCGGATGGCAGCCGATGGGGGCCTGCCGATCGCTGAACGGCGCCGACCAAAAAGAAAACGCCGGGTGTCTCGGAACCCGGCGTGAATTGCACGTACAGAGCGGAGCGGTTGACGCTCCGCGGACCCACAGGTCCCCGAGGGGACTTCCTCGGGGAGCCCCGTAACGATGCTCCCTGAGGCGCGCAAGAGCAACGCGACGCCCGAAGGCGACCGCGCGCGTTGGTGTTGCTTAGAACTTGTGGATGATGCCGGCGCCGACGGCGATTTGATTCTTCGTCGTCGATGCGCCGATGCCGTCGCCGATGTTCGCCGTTGCATTCACGACAGAGATGGTGGTCGCACCGGTCGTCGTGCTGCTCGTCGCGCTAAGCGTTTGACCCGACGCGTGCTGATACGCTTCGAGCACGTAGATGCCGGTGCGCTTCGACAGCGAGTAGAACTGCGACAGGTTGAACTGGTTGTACGTCGCGCTACCCGCGCCGTCAGCCGCGGCCTTACGCGTGTAGCTGTAACCAGCGGCCAGGTCGAGCGTCGGCATGGCCTTCCAGTGCACCACGGCGCCAGCCGTGTTGAAGACGGCTTCGTTCGTAAAGCCCGAACCGGCACCCGGGAGGTACTGGACGTTCGTGTACGAGAACGAAATGTCGAAGTTCGGGGTGAACTGCCAGCCGCCCGTCACGCCGATACGTTGCTGCGCGCGTGCGAACTTGTAGCCGTTGTTGATGCCCGACACGGCCGGTTCGTTGCTCGTGTCCGCGATGCCGGTGCCGCTGCCGTTGGCGGTGGCCGAATTCCAGGCGGCGCTGCTCGTGCGCGTGTTGTTGATATGCTGGTAACCGACGCCGAGGCCGAACGGACCCGCCTTGTATTGCGCGGCCAAGCTCCATACGGAATCGGTCGCTTCGCTGCCGGCGACGCCGCCGAGCGCGTACATACCGCTCACCGTCAAGCCGTAGAGCGTCGGCGAGGTATAGACGACGGCGTTATTGGTGCGGTAGCTCGTGTCGAGCGAGTCGATATCACCCGGGTGTGCGCCGAACGCGCCCGTCAGCCACGTCGTCGGGCTCCACGGCGAGAGCAGGGTGTAATAAGGCGTGTACTGACGGCCGAGCGTCAACGTACCGTAGGCGTCGTTCGTCACACCGACGTAAGCTTGGCGGTTGAACGCGAGGTTGGTGACAGCCTGGGCGCCCGTCGCGCTGTTGAAGCCTTCTTCCAATTGGAAGATCGCCTTAGTACCGCCGCCGAGGTCTTCCGCACCCTTCAGGCCGAAACGGCTGCCCGCCCAGACGCCGTTGAGCATCTTGAACACGTGGGCGCCGCCGGTCTTCGCGCCGGTCGACGACGAATTGTTGATATAGCCAAGGCCTGCATCGACGATACCGTACAGCGTCACGCTGCTCTGGGCGTTAGCGGCGCCAGCGGCGAGCCCGGTGACAGCCATCGCGACCATCGTGGTAAGTACACGCTTCTTCATCAGATCTCCAAGCTTTCGAGACTTTACGTTTTGATTTGCGACCTACAGCGACTTTTGTGACGCTTATAAGTCATCGTACAACAGCGAACCGACAGCATTTTCGGCGGGTCGGATCGTTTGGAGGCATTAGGGAAAATCTCTATGTAATCATTTGTTGGCTGATAGTAGTCGGACAACATATGATGGGCGCCCGGCCGCTGATCGCACGCCACCGGGGGGCGTGCCACTGCGTTCAGCGGCCGATGCAAGCCGGCGTCAGGCGGATGTCAGCGCGTGAGCGGCTCTGGACCTAGAACAGAAAGACAGGAGAAGAAATGCGCAATTGGACCGTGCGAGGCAGCCTGCTGGTGGCCCTGGTGTTGTTTGCGGCAATGATGGTGATCGGCGGCTTCGTCAGTGTGGGGGCGCTCGAACGCGCCAACGCCAGCGCCACGCACGAGCGTGACATGGCGCGGCAGGTCATCCTCGTCAATGACGGCTACAAAGACACGACGCGGACCCGCTCGGCGCTGACGAGGGCTTATGCGGCGCTCAAGGAGAACGGCGACAAGAGCACGCGCGATGAGGCGCTGAAGAGCGCGCAGGTCACCATCGATCGTGCCGCCGAGGAGACCGAGGCCTTTCGCCGGGCGGCGGGCTTCGAGGGGCTCGATGATGCGCTGAAACAACAGTTGCTCGATGCATCGGATCGGCTCGCCGTCCATCTGAAAGCCGCCTTCCAAGCGTTGCAAAACGACGACACCGCCGCCTACGTCGTGATCAACGACCGCGACATCCGCAACGACGGGATCGCTTACTCCCAAGCCGTCGAAAAGTTTCAGAAGCTTTCCCATGCGCTCGCCGACGATTTGGCCGCGCAATCCGAGCGCGAGTATCGCTGGGTCTTCACCATGGTGGTGGTGGGCGTTGCGCTCGCGCTGGCGGTGATCGTCGCGACGCATTTTGCCCTGCGGCGTATCGTCATCGCGCCGCTGCGGCAGGCGGCGGCCGTGCTCGACCGGATCGCCGCGAACGACCTGACCGTCGACGTGCCGCAAGCCGGCGCGAACGAGATCGGGCAGCTTTTCTCGGCGATGCGGCGCATGCGGCAAGGCCTCTGGCAGGCAGTCTCCGGCGTGCGGGAGAATTGCGACGCGATCCATACCGCCGCCCGCGAAATCGCCGCGGGCAACCTCGATCTGTCGAGCCGGACGGAGCAGCAATCGGCATCGCTCGAGGAAACGGCGGCGAGCATGGAAGAGCTCACGTCGACCGTCAAGCGCAATGCCGACAACGCGCGCGAGGCGAGCGGCCTCGCATCGAGCGCGGCCGAAGTCGCGGCGCGCGGCGGCGACGTCGTCGAGCGAGCCGTCAAGACGATGAATGCCGTATCGGCCAGCTCGCAAAAGATCGCGGACATCACCGGCATCATCGACAGCATCGCATTCCAGACCAACATACTCGCGCTGAATGCGGCCGTCGAATCGGCGCGCGCGGGCGAGCTCGGGCGCGGTTTTGCCGTCGTCGCGGGCGAAGTGCGATCGCTCGCGCAGCGCAGCGCCGCGGCCGCCCAAGAGATCAAGACCTTGATCGGCGCATCAGTCGAAGACGTGAAGAACGGCAACGCGCTCGTCGCCGAAGCCGGGCGTACGATGAGCGAAATCGTCGCGGCGGTCGGCGAGGTCGCGACGATCATGGCCGAGATCACATCGGCAACTGCCGAGCAAAGCATCGGCATCGAGCAGGTCGGCCAGGCCGTGAGCCAGATGGATCAGGTCACGCAGCAGAACGCCGCGCTCGTCGAACAATCGGCGGCCGCGGCGAGCGCGCTCGAGCAGCAGGCGAGTGCGACGGCGCAGGCAGTTGCCGCGTTCCGCCTGAGTGCAGCCTGAAGAAAGAAAGGGCGACGAGCCTCGCCCGCTTAATCCGAGCCGTCGGTCCGCCTGCTCGCGTGGCGAAGTCTCTCGCGGCTGTTGGACAGGTGCATCCGCATCGCCGCGCGGGCGCTCTCCGCATCGTGCCGGGCGATCGCATCGAGGATCGCCTCGTGCTCACGGTTCACGATGGACAGATAGACTTCAGGATCTTCGTGCGCGATGCTCGCCGAGTCGACGCGCTCGCGCGGGATCAACGCCGTCCCAAGCTGCGTGAGGATATCGACGAAATAACGGTTGCCCGTGGCGCGTGCGATTGAAATATGAAACTGCAAGTCGGGCTGGACGCTTTCCGGGCCGCCTTTGCGCGAGGCCGTCAGCGCATCGAGCGCCGCGCGAATGCGCGCGATGTCGTCGGGCTGCGCGCGCTGGGCGGCGAGCCCCGCGCATTCGGTTTCGAGGCTGATGCGCAGCTCCAGGATCGCCAGTACGTCGCGCAGCGTCGTGCCCGGCGCGACGTCCAGGCCGAGCCCTTTGCCCGTCGTTTCGAGTACGAAGCTGCCGATGCCATGCCGCGTTTCGATCATCTTGGCCGCTTGCAGCCTCGAGATCGCTTCGCGGATGACGGTACGGCTGACGTTCATCGTTTCCATCAGCTGCGATTCGGTCGGCAGCTTGTCGCCTGGCTTCAGCGCGCTCGATTCGATCTGCTCGGTCAGTCGATTGACGACGAACTCGGCCAGATTGCGGGCGCGACGGGGTGCGGCGGCGGCGGAAGACGGCGCTGACATCGGTGGACCTCTTCGGAACAGCTTATAGGGAAAACGTCGTCCATTATAACGAGGGGGGCGAATGTCGTCTGACAACCGCCCCCCGCGCCTACGCTTTTATTTTGCTATTCGAAATTTACCGACTCAACCCAGTTAGGGTTCTTCCCAGTCGCCACGCGGGTAACGGCCGTCAGCGCTCCCGTCTTGGCGTCGATGCGGTAGACCGTGAGGTGGTCTGACAACTGACCGACGGCGAACAGATAGCGCCCCGAGGGATCGATGCCGAACCCGCGCGGTTGCTTCTCGGTCGGCCACGTGCCGAAGCGCGTGAGCTTGCCGGTCGAGGCATCGACGCGATATCCGCCGAGCGTGCTCGAGGTGCGCTCCGAGATGTACACGAATTTGCCGTCCGGCGTCTGGTGAACATCGGCGCCCCACGGCTTCGCCTGCTTGTCGAAGTCGGACGGCAGAATCGAGATCGTCTGAATGGGCTTCGCCTTGTCCATCGACGGATTGAAGGCGAGCACGTGCAGCTTGCCGTCGAGTTCGTCGATCAAATAGACGAAGCGGCCGTTGTTCGAGAACACGAAGTGGCGCGGGCCCGATTTCGCCGGCAGCGAATAGGCGGGTGCCGCGTCTTCGACGAGCATGCCGCGCTCGGTGTCGAGCTTGAGCCGAAGCCATGCGTCGGCGCCGAGCACGGAAGCGAACGCATACTGATTGTCGGGCGCCGTGCGAATCGAGTGGGCCATCGGTCCGGTCGGCACTGTCTGCTGGGCGGCTTGCGCGATGCCGTTGGCGTCGATGCGGCTCAACGAAAGCATGTTCCCACCGTAAGAGGCCGCGAGCAGGTAGCGGCCCGTCGCGTCCGTCGAGATGTAGGCCATGCTTTCCGGCAGCGATGCGTCGCCGAGCGGCAGCAGGTGGCCGTCGAGCGGATTGATGGCGAGCGTGGCGGCGCGATACGGCTTGGAGCGCAGGCCGACATAAAGGCGATGATGGTTCGGCGAGAGCGCGAGCGGCATGGCGGTGCCGCCGACGTTCAGCGTCTGGATCGGCGAAAGCGCGCCGCTGGCATCGTCGAGGCTGTACGCCGAAATGTCCTGACTATCGGCGTTCGAGACATAGACGTAGGTGCGCGAGGCGTGCGCGGCCGAGAACAACGTCGAGGCGGCGAGGCCGACTAGCGCGGTGCGGAGGATGCGGGTTGCCGCGGAGCGGCGGGTCGGGCGTCGGCCGAGCGGATGGCGGTTCACGAGGTCTCCTTTGTTAGTGGGGTGGGCCGCTTGACTATCAAGTCGTCCTACCTCAGTTGTTTCCGGAAGCTGGCGCTCGTGATAATACATCGTATGACTCGTCGCAAGTTATTCCGTTTCGCTCTCTACGCCGCATGCGGTGCTGTCAGCGAATTTACAGGGAAAAGGCTGTATTTTCTAAATACAATGGATCGCCTGTAAGCACTGCGCGGATAGTGCGCTCTACAGGGTTTACCTTGTACTGACGAATTACAAAAGATAGACTGTTATATCAATTAACAGGGAACAGCCTGTGCTCGGCTGCCGAGGTAATCGCCATGGACTTTCCCATCACCACGCTGGCTCAGCTACGTCCGATTCTTCTAGGGTTCCGCAAGTCAGCGGGATTGACGCAGGCTAAGATGGCCAGCCGCCTTGGCGTGACGCAGCAAACCTACGCGCAACTCGAAGCCAATCCAGCGTCGGCCAGCTTCGAGCGCTTGTTCCGCGTCTTGCGCGTGCTGAACGTCGACCTGGTGCTCAGCCCTAGAGCGGCTCGCTCTGGCGAGCCGACCGCCCATCAACCGCGCACCCCTGAGCCGGGTGGGCTCGAAAACGATCGGGAGAATTGGTAGCAATGGCACGCCGCACGCGCGCAAATCGTCTTGACTTATGGATTAACGGCCTGCCGGTCGGCCACTGGGAAAGCACGTACGGCGGTGAACGGTTCCGATATCGGCCCGACTGGATCGAGAATCCGCAAGGGCGCCCCCTTTCCTTGTCCTTGCCGTTCACGCCCGGCAACCAGCCGTATCACGGGGCGATCGTTCAGAGCTATTTCGACAATCTTCTTCCGGACAGCGAGCAGATCCGTCGCCGTATCGCCACGCGATACAAGGCCGACGGCACGTCGGCATTTCAACTGTTGGCCAAACTGGGCCGCGACTGCGTGGGAGCGATCCAGATGCTGCCTTCCGAGGAGGTGCCGGAAGATGTGCGGACGATCCAAGGGCGTGCGCTGACCGAGAGCGACATCGCGCATCTGTTGCGCGATACCACTGCGGCTCCTATTCCGGGCGCGCACGAGTTCGTCGACGATCTCCGCCTCTCGATCGCCGGCGCGCAGGAGAAAACGGCACTACTTTGGCATCAAGGTCGTTGGCTCCTTCCTGTCGGTAGCACCCCGACGACGCACATTTTGAAACTGCCGCTCGGCCTCGTCGGCAACATGCAGGCCGACATGCGGACGTCGGTCGAGAACGAATGGCTTTGCTCCAAGATCGTTGCCGCGTATGGCTTGCCCATTGCCCGGTGCGAGATTCAACGATTCGAAGACCAGAAAGTGCTCGTCGTCGAACGGTTTGATCGCAGGCTCTCGAACGATAAAACGTGGTTTCTTCGGCTGCCGCAAGAAGACATGTGTCAGGCGACGGGTACGTCCGCGAATCGCAAGTACGAATCGGAAGGCGGCCCCGGCATCGACAAGATAATGGCCGTGCTTTCCGGCTCCGATCGTGCCGACGTGGACACGCGAAATTTCTTTCAGGCCCAACTGGTTTTCTGGCTGCTTGCTGCCATCGACGGGCACGCGAAGAACTTCAGCATTGCCTTGCTTGCCGGCGATCGCTACTACCGGGCGACCCCGCTCTATGACGTGCTGTCGGCCCATCCGATCATCGGCAAAGGGAAGAACCAATTGTCCCCGCAGAGGGCCAGACTGGCAATGGCCGTTCGCAGCAAGAACAGCCACTATGCGATCGAACAGATTCAGCGCCGCCACTGGCTCGCCCAGGGCGAGCGCGTCGGTTTCGCCGCCAAGGAAGTCGAGGACATGATGGCTATGCTGCACGCCCGAACAGAGTCCGTCATCGACGAGGTCGCCGCTCTCTTGCCGCGCGAGTTTCCGATGGACGTCGCCGACACGATTTTCGCCGGCATGCGCCGTCAGTGCCAGATGTTTGTCGCCGCGTGAGTCCCACGGGCTCAAACGTGCATCATGGGGCGACGGAGCATCGGTCCGGTGTCGTTCAACTCGATTGGGACCACGGGGCCGCCGGTACGACGAAGTGGAATACCGCCCCGCGGTGCTCGCCGGCCGTCGCCCACAAACGTCCGTCGTGGGCCTCGATGATCGAACGGCAGATCGATAGCCCCATCCCGAGCCCGCCCGGCTTCGTCGAGTAGAACGGCGCGAAGATGCGGTCCATCAGCGAGGGGGGCAGGCCAGGCCCCGAGTCCTGCACCGAGACCCGCACCCCGCTCGGCTCCGCGTGAGCGGTCGTGATCCGCAACTCTCGCGGCTCCGGCGGCTCGTCCGGCCCTTGCACCTCGCCGGCCATCGCCTGCAGCGCATTGACGATCAGGTTCAGCAGCACCTGCTGGAGTTGTACGCGATCGGCCTGGACGAGCGGCAAGTCCTCGGCGAGCGACATCCGCAAGGTGGCACCGGAGCTCGAAATCTCGCCGCGCGTCAACGCCAGCACCTCCCGGACCGCTTCGTTGATGTCCACCGCAACCTTGGTCATCGGCGCTTTCTTGACGAGATCGCGGATCCGACCGATGACGTCGGCTGCCCGGCTGCCTTGCTTACCGATCCGGTAGAGCGCCTGCCGGACTTCCTCCAGCTCGGGCGGCTCGTGAGCCAGCCAATTGAGCGCCGCTCGCGCATCGGTGACGATCGCCGCGATCGGCTGGTTCACTTCATGGGCAATTGCGGCGCTCAGCTCGCCGAGCGCCGTCACGCGCGTGACATGCGCGAGCTCGGCTCGAGCGTTATGCAGTTCCTGGGCCGCCTTTCGCAAGTCGGTGACGTCCATTACGGCGCCGATGAATTCGAGACCCCCTTCGTCGTCTCGCACCGCATGCGCCACGGCTCGAACGTCCTTCACGCGGCCGTCCGGCATGAGCAGCCGATGGTCGACTTCCCAATCCTTGCTCTCACGCGCGACGCCTTTCAGGAACTGCCGCAGAAAGTTTCGATCGTCGGGATGCGTGCGCTCGAGGGCGAGCTCGACGCTGGGCTTCAGCGTCGGATCGCATTCGAAGATCCTGAACGTTTCCGCGGACCAGACGAGCTCCCCTTTAGTCGCTCGCCAGCCGAAGCTCCCGGTGCGGCTCAGCCGTTGCGCTTCGGCCAGATACATCTCGCTTTGCCGCAGCGCATCTTCCGTCCGTCTTCGCTCGGTGATGTCTTCGCAAGCGACCAGCACGAGAAAGCCGTTCGCCCGCTTCACGGCCTTGGCGTTTTCACGCACCCAGAGCACGGTGCCGTTCTTTCGAATTTTGCGGACTTCCCAACTGTGCGGCCGCCCCGGATTCTCGAGGCAGACAGCCATGTTCCGCAGCACGAAGGGGCGATCTTCGTCGAGGAAGACGCCGAGGACGGGCTTGCCGACGAGTTCGCTCACTTCATAGCCGAGCTGCGCGGCGCCGAACGCATTGACGGAAATGACGACGCCCTTGTCGTCGACCATGAAATACATGACCGGGTTGTGCTCGAACACCTCCCGCCAATGGGCCTCGCTCTCGCGCAACGCATCTTCGGCGCGCTTGCGATCGTCCACTTTTTGTCCCTCCCCCACGGGGCCCGAGGCAAGGCGAGCGCCAGCGCGACGCGCCGCGGCAGGCCTCGCTCTTTTCAAAGCCCTATACGGGCAATCCTAACGCCATACGTCAGTATGATGTGCGCCGGGCCGCTCGGGGATTACGCTTAGGCTTCAAAGACTTCCGACGCGCGAGGCGACCCCCGCCGTCCGTCAACCGAACTCGTTTATGCACTCCGTCCGAACTATCTCGATTGTCGACGACGACGAGGCCTCGCGGTACGCGATCGCGAGCCTCGTGCGCTCGCTCGGCTGGTCGGCGACGGTCTTCGAATCCGCCGAGCAGTACCTGCGGTCGGTGTCCCAACAAGCTGACGCCGCCGAGTCGACATGTCTTATTTCGGACATCAAGATGCCGGGGATGTCGGGGATCGAGATGCACGACCGTTTAACGGCTAGCGGGCAGGCGCCGCCGACGATTTTCGTGACCGCATTCGCCACTGATTCGCTGCGCGAGCAGATCGCGGCGCGCGGCGCATTGGCGCTGCTGGAAAAACCCGTCGACGCCGAAGCGCTCGCGCACTATCTGACCCTTGCCACGGGTGCCGCCACGGGAGATCGCTGAGTGTTGGCGCCGATGCAGCCGCGCGAAGCGGCCTGAGCGGCCGAGAGCGGCAGCTTGCGCCACCGTTTCGCGCGCAAGCTAAGACGTCCGCGTCCGATGGGGTTCGACGCCGAGTGCTTCCGCCTTTCGGACCAAATCGGGCACTGAGCGCGCCGCCATCTTTTTCATGACCTGTCCGCGGTGAATCTTGACGGTGATCTCGCTGAGGTTCATCTGCGCGGCGATTTGCTTGTTCATCAGACCGGCGATGACGAACTCCATGACTTCGCGTTCCCGCGGAGTCAACGACTCGTAGGCAGTGCGCAGCGATGCGACGGACCGCTCGGCCGCTATCCGTTCGCCGTCGCGCGCGAGCGCTTCCGTGACGGCGTCGAGCATGTCCTGATCGCGAAACGGCTTCGGAAAGAAATTGAGGGCGCCAGCGCGCATCGCCTTGACGGACATTTCGATGTCGCCGTAGCCCGTCATGAACAGCACGGGAATGTGCAGTCCGGCGCGGGCCATATCCTGCTGAAACGCAAGCCCGCTCTCGCCGCGAAGCCTGACGTCGAGGATGAGACAGCTCGGCACGTTCGCTTTCGGAAAAGAGAGGAACTCGCGCACCGATCCGAACGCTTCGACCGAAAGGCCCACCGAGCGCAGCAGATTGCTCAACGCCAGTCGCATCGATTCCTCGTCGTCCACGATATAGACGACGGGTGTTTCGGTACCGGTCTTCATCGAAGAAGGGGACTGAGCGGAAACCATGCACGCTCCTCGTAAACCCCCGCAAGGCGTGCAGCGCTTCGCCGCGAGGGGGAAACCCATTATAGGCCTGCTGCGGCGCCGCAAGAATTGGGCGAAGCCCCAGGCGCCGCGCGAAGAGAACCGGGCCTACGCGCTGTGGGGTGACGGACTGGCAATCATACTTGTGTATGACCCGTTCAAACCAGTGTGGGTAAGCGGCGTCTTCTTGCATGTTTGTCGTGGCGCGCGTGCGAGCGTACTTTTCAGTCTATGGCGCGACGGCGCTTTGAAGCCCACTGCGGACGAACGATGTTTCGATTCGGACGTGCGCGGTAGGTATGGTTCCCTCAACGCATTCCCGGTGATCCACTATGTCACTCAGGCCAGATCGATCTCGTGCGCGGCATCGGCTGATCGGACGGCCGTCCTTGCGCGCATCGCTCCCATGGCGGCGGCCTTCGCGGCAGCACGCCATGCGTTTGGCCTCATGGCCCGGTCACTGCATGTTGCGCACGGGACGCGACGCAGCTCGCGTGTTCAAACTCTCCAGCGAGCAGGGCGGTTGAGGTAAGCACGCTCGTTCGCCGGTCTTCAGCACCTCGATACCCCATTCCCTCGCGGCTGTGCGAGCTTGCCCTCGCGCGGCCGCGCGCGCGTCGGCGATCCATACGTTGCGTTCCGTTCGTTGCCAGCACGCAGGCTCTCCCCTGCGGGTCTCTTCGCTCAAACCGAGTGCCGACGATGGCGCTTAACTAGCTTCATTAGCGAGTTGCGCAAAAAAGAAAGGCCGCGCTCAACTGGAGAAAGCGCAGCCAAAAGGGGAATAGCAGGTGAGTGAAGCGGGGAATATGCGTTCAGGCGCTGTCTGGTGTTCTCCCTCGCGTTCGTTTGCTTCGATCGATCACAGCAACGTGATCGCCCTCAAATCCACGGTACGACGATAGACGTTCTTACCGAGCCACGGCACGTATGTGTATTCGTCGTAGGCGTTGCTGCCGATGAAAATCCAATTGCTCAGCCGGAACATCTCGTCTCTCTCCAATGTGTTGTCGCCTAGGTCGCAATTGCCTTCGACGTGGATACAAGATTAGTGGCTGAGCGGCGCCGGCACTATCGTACATGTGGACGCACAGAAGGCTCATAAGCATGACGGAGTCATACGACTGTATGGTGGGCGGTGCGATCGCAGCTCGCTCGTTCCGTGATGCTCAATGCTCGAGCACCCGCTCCACGCGCTTGTCGGGCACGAGCCAGATGGCCGCGGTGAGCGCATAGAGCGAGACGGACGCGGCAGGCAGATAGAAGGCGGATGCAATGCCGAGCAGATACAGGACGACGGAAATCGCCCCTTTCACGTCGCGTCCGACCGCACGCGCGAGGGGCGACTCGGGACCGTGAATCCGCAGCAGTGCGCGAGTCAGCATGAAGTAGGCGATGGCCGACATCACGAGGATGGCCCCGTATAGCGCCGTCGGCCACGGCGCGAGATGGCTGTTGCCGATCCAATGGGTGACCGCGGGCAGCAGCGACAGCCAGAACAGCAAATGGAGGTTGGCCCACATGACGAGGCCGTCGACACGCTGGACGAGATGGAACATGTGGTGGTGATTGTTCCAATAGATGCCGACATAGATGAAGCTGAGCACGTAGGCGAAGAACACCGGGGCGACAGGCTTCAACGCATCGAGATCGAATCCATGGGGCACATGAATCTCGAGCACCATGATCGTGATGATGATCGCGATGACCCCGTCGCTGAATGCTTCAATGCGTCCCTTTCCCATCGTTCGGCTCCTGATCAAACGCTCAATCGCCGCTGGCTGCATCGACGATTGCGATCAGCAATCCGATCAGCAACGCGGCGGCGGATGCAAGGAACCATCGCACCGTCTTCCGGTACTCGGGAACCTCATCGTCCTCGACGCGCAGCGAGCGGAACAACGCGAAGATCTGCAAGCAGACGGCGATGACCAATGGCAGCGCCGCCAATATTGAACGCAGTGTCCAGCGGCCGCTGGTTTCAAAGCCCCAGAATCGCCAGAACGCCAGCGAAAAGCCCAGCAAAACCGTGATGGCGGTGATGATGCCCTGGCGGTATCCGGGTGGCACGATCCTGGGCGCAGGCCGTGTCTTCGGCGTGACGGGCGTTGGTTCAGCGTCGTTGTGCGCGTCGGTCATCGGGCGGTCCCTCCTGCTTCCTTGCTCGGCAGCATGTCGGATAAGAAGCGATTGTATGTTCTCCGCCGTGTCGGGCGATGCAGAATCGAACGGTCATCGAACGGTCTGCTCGTCACGCCGAAGGAATGGCGTTGGCCGAAGGGCGATACCGATCAAACGAAGCCTAACGAAGCCGAGCGGCTAGCGGTAGTAAAACGGTAATACTGCGAGCCTATAAAGGTTCTCCAACTCTCGTCGTGCAAGGAGTTGAGCGCTGCGCGGCTGCGCGGCTTCCACGTACTTGGAGAAGGAGGAACTAACGATGCCCATCGAGCCATTGTTTCTGGTCGGCGCCGACAATAACGCCAAGCCCGAAGATCAAAAGAACTTGAAAGACACCGCGGACAAGTTCTGCGAGTTCGTCAAGGCAACGAAGAGCACCCTGCATATCGCGGCGTATCACTTCAAGTTCTTCGGCGATGTCGCAGAGCAGATTCGAGAAGCGCTGACAGCAGTCGCCGCACACGCCGAAGTCAAGATCGCGTACTTCGACGAGCCCAAGCGCACCAACTCCGCTCATCGTCGACTCTATGGGGGCGACCAGAGCGGTCCGTCCGTCTTCGAGGGCTACGAACGCACGCACGTGCAATTGAAAGCCATTCAGTCCATCGACATCCACGATCTACCGGAAGGCGTCGAGCCGGCGCCCATCGAAGGCGATGGCGCGCTCATGCACAGCAAGTACATGATTCGCGACGACAAGGACGTCTGGATGGGCACGGCCAACTTCACCGAAGACGGTTGGGGCTTGCAAGACAACAATGTCTTGATCTTCACCGGCGCGAGTGAACTGGCGCACTACTACACGACCGATTTCGACGAGCTTTGGCAATACGGCCGCATTGCCGGCACGGGCAAGAACGATCACGGACAGTTGACGATATCGGGCGATAGCCTCGAGGTCGATTTCTCGCCGGGCGACGGCCCTTCGATCGACGAGCGCATTGCCGAATTGATCGGTACGGCGAAACAAAGCGTTTCGGTTGCCTCGATGGACATTTCGTCGGCCCTCGTCCTGCAGGCGCTCGTCGATGCGATCGGCAAGGGCATTGCAGTCAGCGGCGTCTATGACGGGCCGCAGATGGCAGGCGTCGAGAAAGCGTGGGCGCACGGCAATGGCTCGTCGCAAAAGGCCCAATTGTGGCAGCAGGTGAAAGCGAAACTCGTCGCGAAGAACTCACGCAAGTTCAATCCGAGCGCCGCCAATGCTTTTTACAACTTCATGCATAACAAGACCTTGGTCGTCGACAAGAAAGTAATTCACACCGGCAGCTTCAACTTCTCGAGCAACGCGCGCCGTAATGCGGAAAACGTCGTCAATCTGACCGATCCGAAGCTCGGTGCCGAGTTCGATCAGTACATCGCGGGGCTCGTCGAGCGGTATCGTGCTCATTGATGGGGCATCGGGCCCGCCGTCGCCACAGGCCTTGTAGTCCCTCGGCACGGGCGGGCCCGCGGGCCCCGGTAGCTCGCCCGTTTGCTACTTCGCATTGGCCGCACTGGCAGGCGGTGGGCGGGCGATAGGATCGTTCGTCGGCTGTTTCGGTCGGTGGACCGGCATATTGTCGGGATTATGCGCATTCGCACCGCTTGCTGGCGGCTGCGGCGGCTTGACCATCGATGCGCTATCGTCCCCGGGCGCCTGTTCGGCCACGGCGGTCACGACGGCCGCCGCGCACATCCCGGCGAGCACCGCGGCGGGTCCAATGTGTCTGAGGCTGATCGATTTCATCGCGTTGTGCTCCCTGGCGGCAACCCCGCCGTTGCGTTCGCATGCGAGAGATGATTCGATCAAGAGCAAGCAACCCGCGCGCCGGGCTTCAGGGCGCCGGCGCGCACGGTGCTTACATCACTGGCCGCCGCCGTACATATCGAGCAGCATTAGTGTGACGCCGTTCGTCCATCCGAAGCCGTCCTGCAGCGGATATTCGCCTCCGCCACCACCGCCAACGCCTGCGCCTTCCACCACGTATTTCTCGACGAGTTTTTGCTGCGTCGAGTAGACATTTTCGATGTCGGCGAGAAAGCGTGTGCCAATGAGCCGCGCAAGGTCGCTGCGCCCGTATTTCGTCAGGCCCTTGACCGCGATCCAGTGCAGCGGCGCCCAGCCGTTCGGGGCATCCCATTGCTGTCCCGTGTTGTAGAGCGATGTCACAAGACCACCTGGCCGCAACAGCAAGTTCTGGACGCTTTGCGCGGTTTTAGCCGCACGCTCCGGGTAAGCCACCCCCGCCATCAGCGGGTACAGCATGGCTGGTGTCTGGTTGTCGCGCGGTGTGCCGAGCCGCCAGTCGTAGTCCCCGTAATACCCCTTGCTGTTCCAGAGATACCGGTTGATGCCGATCGCGCGCTTCGCCGCGTGCTCGATGAACCGCGCCACACACCCGAAGTCGCGCGCGACCGTGCAGCCGTGCGCGATCGTCGTTTCGAGGTGGAACAACAGGCTGTTCAGATCGACCGGGATGATCGACGTCGTACGCACCGTGTACAGATGCTGGTTGTCGCCGAACCACCGCGAGCTGAAATCCCAGCCGCTCTCGGCCGTCGCGCGCAGATCGCGGTAGACCTCGTTGGCCGGCCGGTCCGTTACCTGCTGCGCCGTCTGGACGTCTTCGAGATACGACTCGTCGCGCGGCGTGTCGAGCTCGTCCCAGTATCGGTTCAGGACCGTTCCGTCCTTCAGCACGACGACGTTGCGCGTCGCGCTGCCGCGCGGCGTGCTGCTCTCGCCCTGCATCCAGTACGCGTATTCCTTACGCAGCGCCGGAAGATACTTCTGGTAGACGCTCTTGCCTTCCTTCTGGGCGGCGAGCTCGACCATGTACGAGAAGAACGGAGGCTGCGAGCGGCTCAGGTAGTAGGTGCGATTGCCGTTCGGAATGTGGCCGAACGTGTTGATCAGGTAGGCGAAGTTGTCGAGCATGTCGTCGACGAGATCCTCGTGCCCTGACTCCTGCAGGCCGAGCATCGTGAAGTAGGTGTCCCAATAGTAGCCTTCGCGGAACCGCCCTCCCGGCACGACGTAGGGCTTCGGCAACGGGATGAGCGAGCTGTAATCGGGCGCGGTCGTCGTCGTGCGCGTGAGGCCGGTCCATAGCCAATCGATGTGCTCGCGCAGCGTCTGGCCCGCGGGCGGCGTGATGCTCTGATCGGGCGGCGGCGTGAAGTATTGGTTCACGAACGCCTGCAGCGAGAAGCCGGGCTGATTCTTTTGCGACTCGTAGAGCTCGACGATCGTCGCGGGATCGGTATTCGGCGTCGAATCGACGAACGTCTTCTGATCGGGGAATATCTGCGCGGTCTGAACGGCGACGAAGAGATCGCCATAGAGAACGTCCGGCGGCGGCGGCAACGTGCCGCCGACCTGCGTGTCGGCGAAGCAGGTCGCGGAGGCGAACGCAAGCGCCGTGACGCAGGCGACGCCGGCCGTCGCTAAGGTGCGGCGCGTCGAGGGATATCGGTGACGTGCCGACGAAAACGGCGAAAACGACGACAAGCGAACGGCGGGGAAGGGCGCTGCGCAATTGACCGGCTGGGGTTCGTGGAATTCGATTGCCGGCACAGCATCGGGACGAGATTGTGATGGGATGCTCATGTTTCCTCCGTTGGAAGACTGAACACTTCACAGGTCTCGTTCGCGCCGGGTCATAGGGCTGCGGTCTCGCTGGGAGCCGGCATTTAGTGGGGCACTATCCGCGTGCGGAAAACTTTCGTCTCCTTACGAGACGAGAGTATGCATTGTTGCGATCAGAAGAGGAATGGATGCCGTCTGATGACGGCGGCGGGCAGCATGCTCGAAGGTTGCTTAGCAGAGTTTGCCCGCGGTCGAAATGCGAAGTGAATCGTGTACCGGCTGCCTACCCGCGGCGCTGGCCGCGCGCTGCGCGCCGGCGCTGCACAACTGGAGGGCCACGATGGAGAAGTTATTCCCGCCTGAGGGATCCGCCGAACGCTACGAGCACAATGGTTACTTGATTGTCGCCGAGGCAACGCAAGTCGAGCGCGGGCAGTGGCTCCCGCGCATTAGTGTGACGCGCGACGGCGAGCCCGTGCCGCTCGAGGCGCCGGAGACAGTGGAACCTTATTGGGCTACCCGCGAAGAAGCGATTCGAGATGGGCTCGAACGTGCGCGGCATCTGCTGGACCTTCGCGATCGCGTGCCGCTCGACGCGCGCAATCCGGCCAGGGGACATTGAGGGCGGCGCCGACGAATACGGCCAAGAGGCTGCGATGGGTCGAGCGGTTGAGCCGTTCGTCGTTGAGGATCGGGAAGCTGTGCGGCGATTACGTGCGTGCGGCTACGGCATCGGGCGATCCCGGCGCCGCGCCGTGCCGAGATCGCTCGTTAGATTTGAGCACTACGACGAAGGATTAATGCATCTGCCTCTTGAAGTCGGAAAGCTCGTCGTGTATCGAGGTCACCGCTTGCCTGACGCTGCCGTCCAGGCTACCAGCCTGCTGGCACGCTTGCTCGGCGCGATCGCCTAGCAGCTCCATATCGTCGACGCATTGGCGAATGCGATCCTCATCCTGAGAGCTCATCGCTCCCTGGGCTGACTGGCATTCCCTGTCCAGTTCGTCCATACAATCCATCAGGTCCTGGGGAACCGACTGATTTGAATGAAGGGTCCGCGACGCCTCGCTGATCGTTTGCTGCAAATGGCTGAAGCGCTTTTGGATTTCATTGGTCTGCAACATGATGAACGCCTCCTTGAACCTATTCAGTCGACGCCATCCGCTGACATCAGACGCGAACCGGCACCGGCCTTGGACAGGCGTCGAAACGGCCGTCAACGGATGGTCTCTTTCAGTCTAGGTGACGTCGGCCGGCAGGGCGGGGCGTAATTGTTTCGTTTGGTATCCGTGGTTGTTGAAACGTCTGCGGGATGGTTGCTGCCATCGATGTCGAAGTTCGCTTGGCGGCGAATCGATACGAAACTTTACAAATTGCCTGCCACGCGGCGCTCGGAGGATTGTCGTAGTGTTATGAGCGTGAGAGTCTTTACCCGTCGATTCCCTTTGCGTGCATTGGCTGTTGCTTCTGTCGCAGGCCTGTTGAGCGCCTGTGCGGCGTATTCCGGTGACTACGCAGGCTATGAACAACCTGGCTACGGGTATGGCTATGGCTATGGGCCGCCTCCGCCTTATTACGAGCCGTACACGTATTTTGGTTTCGGCGGCTTTGGTGGTTCCGGCGATTGGGATCGTGGCGAGGAACGGCATCGCTGGCATGACCACGACCATTGGCGCGACAGGGATGGGGATGGACACCGCCCCGGCGGACAGGGAGGCCGCGGCCCGGTGACTGCCGGCCCGCCAGCCGCAGCGCCCCCGCACATGCCTCCGCGCCCCGCGCCAATCGCGCCTGCGCCAAGCCCTCGGGGCGCACCGCCGGAAGCGCCGAGGGAACGCGGCAGCAATCATTGACCGGACGGTACGCCCGATAGACTGTTACTAGCCGTGCGCAAGTTGCCAGCGACGGAGCAGTCGGTTCAGGGCCCAAACCAGCACAGCAGCGACGATGAAGGATGCAACGATGATGACGAGTAGCCCGATCGTCTCTACATCATCGGCGTTCTTTACGGTATCGATGCCCAGCTTGCGCATGACGAACGCAATGGACGCCGGTAGCGGGGGAAATTCGTAGGGCAGGCCGCTGACGTACCGCGAAAGGACGCCGCCGATCACAATGGTTACCAGCACGTTGGCGCTGTAGCGGACGAGCTTCATTTGGACGTGCGGGCCAGATGCATTGTCGGGGCTTGGAAGGAGCGACCCGCAATGGTGGCACCTGGGCCGCTCCGCCGGCAATAATCCGACCTGTCTGCCTGTCAGCCTTGACAGGCGTCGAACGTGCGACGTTTCTTCGTCTCTTACCCGAAGGACGACCCGCACAAGGCGGCCGACTACCGCGACCCGCCGCCGTGACCGCCTCCGCCCCCGGCTCCGCCGTTGCCGCCTCCGCCCGAACCGCCGCCGCCGTGACCGCCTGCGCCGCCGGAACTGCCTCCGCCGTGACCGCCAGCGCCCGCACCGCCGGCACCGCCAGCGCCGGCACCACCAGCGGCACCGCCAGCGGCACCACCGGCGGCACCACCGGCGGCACCAGCGGCACCGCCAGCGGCACCACCGGCGGCACCACCGGCACCACCAGCGGCACCACCAGCGGCACCACCAGCGGCACCACCAGCGGCACCACCAGCGCCCGCACCGCCGGCGCCCGCACCGCCAGCGCCCGCACCGCCAGCGCCGGCACCACCAGCGGCACCACCAGCGCCCGCACCGCCAGCACCGGCACCGCCAGCACCCGCACCGCCAGCACCCGCACCGCCAGCACCCGCACCGCCGCTTGAGCCGTGGCCGCCTGCACCCGCGCCCGACGAACCGCCGCCTGCTCCAGAACTGCCTGCTCCGGAACTACCTGCGCTCGAACCGCCAGCGCTCGAACCGCCAGCGCTCGAACCGCCAGCGCTCGAACCGCCAGCGCTCGAACCGCCAGCGCTCGAACCGCCAGCGCTCGAACCGCCAGCGCTCGAACCGCCAGCGCTCGAACCGCCCGAGCTAGAACCGCCCGAGCTAGAACCGCCCGAGCTAGAACCGCCCGAGCTAGAACCGCCAGCGCCGGAATTGCCAGCGCCGGAACTGCCAGCGCCGGAACTGCCAGCGCCGGAACTGCCAGCGCCGGAACTGCCAGCGCCGGAACTGCCAGCGCCAGAACTGCCAGCGCCGGAACCGCCTGCGCCGGAACTCCCAGCGCCGTGACCGCCTGTGCCCGCGCTCGGACCAGCGGCGCTCGGACCGGCGGCGCTCGGACCGGCGGCGCTCGGACCGGCCGCACTCGGACCAGCCGCGCTCGGACCAGCTGCGCTCGGACCAGCTGCGCTCGGACCAGCTGCGCTCGGACCAGCTGCGCTCGGACCAGCCGCGCTCGGACCAGCTGCGCTCGGACCAGCTGCGCTCGGACCAGCTGCGCTCGGACCAGCCGCGCTCGGACCAGCGGCACTCGGACCAGCTGCACTCGGACCAGCTGCACTCGGACCACCCGAAGTTGGACCGGCTGCGCCCGAACCTCCCTCGCCTAAAGCAGCTCCGCTATAACCGGCTGAAGGCCGTCCTTCATTCAGCTGCGGTGAAGGAGGACTTTGAGATGGTGCGCTCGGGTGATTGAGCGAAGCGGACACGCGCGGGGCGAGGTTAGGTCTGCCAATTGCATTTCCCTGCGTTGGAGGCGACGGTGATCTCGCCAGATCGTCGGGCGAAGACGCTTGCTGCCTTGGCAGCGCGGGCCGCGTGATCTCGGGCGCATGCCGCACGATCGTTTTCGCGTGCGGCGCCGGATGACGGCGATTCTGTGTGGCTGTGGCGGTAGAGGGTGCTCGCTCAGGCGCTCGCGTAACGGACTGCGGCGCAGCAGAATCCGGAGCAGGTTCAGCGCGATGAACGGGCGGGGCGGAAGACACAGGCGGCGGGGCGACCTCGGCACTTTCAACCGCGGTTCCGCGAGCGGGAGGCGCTGGTGGTTGCGCGATCTGACCGGACCACGTATGTGGCGCTGACGACCTGAGTCCGATGATGCCGAGCGCCTGGTCACTGCCGAACCGATCGCCATACGCGATGACACCCATCACCCCGACAACCAGTGCGCTTGCTGCCGCAACCTGAAGCCCAAGACGTTTGCGCCGCACAGGCGGCCCAGCCTTGACGTCTGCATCCGAGCTATCTGGACTGTAATCGTAGTGCGCAAACTCGTTGTGCCTGAACGGTACAAAACGCTTTGTATCGTTTCGTCTGATCCTTTCATTCGCTACATTCATCTGCCGTCTCCTTGCGGAGTGCTCATTGGAATGAGCCGCGGGACCGCCCTGCGAGCTCGAGCCCCTGGTCCGCCCACGGCAATGGAGAGCGGTTATGAGCCTATGCTAAGCCTCAGCTGGGAAAACGCTCGCCATCTTCGTGGCCGATGTGGACGGGTGGCCTGAGTCGCCGTCCGGCGTGCTTTTGCGGGAGGGTCCACACTTGGCGACGACACGATGCAGGTGACGCATTCGCCATGCCTGCCGGGCCCGTGCAAGCGAATGCTCGAGCTGACAAATTGAGAGTGGTTGGAAGCCCCGACGCCGGAAAAACTTCTGATCGAACCCTTCTTGAATTCCCCGGATCCCGTCCATATAATTAGCACTCGCTGCACGTGAGTGCTAACAAGTTCCGCCCGGTTCGCTGGGCGGGTCTACCTCAGCGTCCTTCAGTCTCAATCAGAGAGGAGTATGTATGAACCTTCGTCCTTTGCACGATCGCGTCATCGTGAAGCGTTTGGATCAGGAAACCAAGACCGCCTCGGGCATCGTGATTCCTGACGCCGCGGCCGAGAAGCCGGATCAAGGCGAAGTGCTCGCGATCGGGCCGGGCAAGCGCAACGACAAAGGCGACCAAATCGCGCTCGACGTCAAGGTTGGCGATCGTGTGCTCTTCGGCAAGTACGCTGGCCAGACCGTGAAGGTCGAGGGCCAGGAACTGCTCGTGATGCGCGAAGAAGACATCATGGCGGTCGTCCAGAAGTAATTCAGGTTCGTATTCCACAAAGATTTCAAGGAGTTAGAAGATGGCAGCTAAAGACGTCGTATTCGGCGACAGCGCTCGTGCCAAGATGGTCGAAGGCGTGAACATTCTGGCCAACGCAGTGAAGGTCACGCTGGGCCCGAAGGGCCGCAATGTCGTCCTCGAGCGCAGCTTCGGCGGCCCGACCGTCACGAAGGATGGCGTGTCGGTCGCGAAGGAAATCGAACTCGAAGACAAGCTCCAGAACATGGGCGCGCAGATGGTGAAGGAAGTCGCGTCCAAGACGAGCGATAACGCCGGTGACGGCACGACGACGGCGACGGTGCTCGCGCAGTCGATCGTCCGCGAAGGCATGAAGTACGTCGCGTCGGGCATGAACCCGATGGACCTGAAGCGCGGTATCGACAAGGCCGTGACGGCCGCTGTCGAAGAGCTCCGCAAGATCAGCAAGCCCTGCACGACGAGCAAGGAAATCGCGCAAGTCGGCGCAATCTCGGCGAACAGCGACGAATCGATTGGTTCGCGCATCGCTGAAGCGATGGACAAGGTCGGCAAGGAAGGCGTGATCACGGTCGAAGACGGCAAGTCGCTCGCGGACGAGCTCGAAGTCGTCGAAGGCATGCAGTTCGATCGCGGCTACCTCTCGCCGTACTTCATCAACAACCCGGACAAGCAAGTCGCCGTTCTCGAGAACCCGTTCGTGCTGCTGCACGACAAGAAGGTCTCGAACATCCGCGATCTGCTGCCGGTGCTCGAGCAAGTCGCGAAGGCCGGCCGCCCGCTCCTCATCATCGCTGAGGACGTCGAAGGCGAAGCGCTCGCAACGCTCGTCGTCAACAACATCCGCGGCATCCTGAAGACCGTTGCGGTCAAGGCGCCTGGCTTCGGCGATCGTCGCAAGGCGATGCTCGAAGACATCGCGATCCTGACGGGCGGCCAAGTGATCGCCGAAGAAACGGGCCTGACGCTCGAAAAGGCGACGCTGCAAGAGCTCGGTCAAGCGAAGCGCATCGAAGTGGCGAAGGAAAACACCACGATCATCGACGGTGCGGGCGACGCGAAGAACATCGAAGCGCGCGTGAAGCAAATTCGCACGCAAATCGAAGAAGCGACGTCGGACTACGACCGCGAAAAGCTCCAAGAGCGTGTCGCGAAGCTGGCTGGCGGCGTGGCCGTCATCAAGGTCGGTGCGGCAACCGAAGTCGAAATGAAGGAAAAGAAGGCACGTGTCGAAGACGCGCTGCACGCTACGCGTGCCGCCGTTGAAGAAGGCATCGTTCCTGGCGGCGGCGTTGCGCTGATCCGCGCTCGCACGGCGATCGACGGCCTGAAGGGCGCGAACGCAGACCAAGACGCCGGCATCAAGATCGTGCTGCGCGCGATGGAAGAGCCGCTGCGTCAGATCGTGACGAACGGCGGCCTGGAGCCGGGTGTCGTCGTGGCGGCCGTTGCCGACGGCAAGGGCAACTACGGCTTCAATGCCGCAACGGAAGAGTACGGCGACCTCGTCGAGGCCGGCGTGGTCGACCCGACGAAGGTCACCCGCACGGCGCTGCAAAACGCGGCTTCGGTGGCGGGTCTGCTGCTCACGACCGACGCCGCTGTCGCCGAGCTGCCGAAGAAGGAAGCCGCTGGTCCCGCTGGTATGCCCGGCGGCATGGGCGGCATGGGCATGGACATGTAATCGGCGTAGCCGACTACCCATGCCGGGGTGCGCCGCAAGGCGCATCCCTCAAAACGACCCCGCAGCGATGCGGGGTTTTTTTTCGCCTCTCGTTAGCCAAAACGTTGGCCGTTCGGTCGATTGAGGCGTTCCCGCCAGCCCGGCAGCATCTCCGTGTCGAAGTTCGATGGAGGATGTCGTGGCTCAATGTCTCGCAGCATTAAGGAATCTCGGCCCGGATGGGACCGGATTTCACATGCATAGCATTGGTTGTCGATTGACAACTCGTGATTTTTTCACTATCCTGGTGCGCACATGACCCGGCCTACCCACCCGAAAAAGGAGGTTGAGGAAGCGCTGAAGCACGCCGAGGCGAATGGCTGGACGGTGAAATTGGGCGGCGGGCATGCGTGGGGAAGGATCTATTGCCCCTATGAGGATGATGAGTGCCGCTGTGGCGACTTTTGCATCACGGGCGTCTGGAGCACGCCCAAGAACCCGGGCAATCACGCTCGGGCGTTGAGGCGGGTCGTCGATAACTGCACATCGGAAAAACAGCCGAAGAGCAACGTTCGGCGAATGCCAGGCAGGAATTAGAGATGGAATACACCTTTACCCTGAAGTACCAGTTGCAGGACGGGCACGGCGACCTCGACGATTTGATGGAGCGTCTCGGAGCGGCTGGATGCGAAGATGCGCTCGTTGGTATGGGGCAATCGGGGCGTGTTGCGCTCGAGTTCGCGCGTGAGGCCGCGTCGGCCGAGGCCGCTTTCGTCAGCGCGCTCGCCGATGTCAGGCGCGCGCTTCCGGGCGCCCGCCTCATCGAGGCCGTGCCCGACTTCGTCGGCTTGACCGACGCTGCCGAGGTGATTGGTGTGACGCGGCAGAACATGCGCAAGCTCATGATTTCCCACGCCAGGAATTTCCCGGCGCCGGTGCACTGCGGCACGACGGCAATATGGCATCTCGCGGACATCCTGAGCTGGCTGCAAACCCGTGGCACTTACGAGCTGAAGGCGGGGCTTGTCGAGGTCGCGGCGACCGCCATGCAGATCAATCTCGCAAAGGCGGTCCGTCAGGCTATTCCCGGCGTGCAGCGGCAGGTGGGTGAACTCGTCGCGTGAAGGCCTGCTCAGGCGGGTGGCGGCTTCGGGTGAGAGGCGTCGCCTGGCGCCGGCGGGCGAGGCTCGTCGCCCTCGTCGTCGCGTGCCCAAAAGAACCGATCGGGCAGGTAGGCGCCCATGCCTGGGCGAAATGCGTGCAGCGCGGTCTGAAAGAGGTATTCCTGCGCCTCGCGGGCCGCTTCGGCCGGTTCCTGGCCGTTCGCAAGCAGGGCGGCAATCGCGGTGCCGAGCGTGTCGGTCATCCCCATCACCCGATAGGACGGGCGGTCCCACAAGTCCTGCCGCAACTGACCGTCTTCGCTGAAGAGCGTATTGACGAGCCGGTGCGTGCCGGCTTGCATCGACAAAATGTACTCCGTGCCCTGTGAGAGCAAATGCGCGATGGCCGCGTCGAGGCTCGGAGATTCTGCATCGCCGTCAGGTTGAGCGAGGGCGGCCAGCGTCGCCTGGTCCGCGACGAGCAAAGTAGTTTGGGGTGCAAGCAACTCGGCGATCGATTCCCGCAGCTCGTCGGCCGCGAGCACATGCTCATCGTCGAGCGTGAAATCGGGCGCCAGGATCAGCGGCACATCGTCATAGTCAGCGACGACTTCCGCGATCGCGCTCACCACCTCGGCCTTGGTCGCGGCACCGACCTTGAAGGCCGCGATGGGCATGTCTTCGAGCAGCATGCGGGCTTGCGTGGCAACGACATCGGGGTCGAGACCCGTCACTTCGTCGCAATTGGCCGAATCACGCACGGTGTAGCCCGTCAGCACGGATACGCCATGGCAGCCCATGCTGGCGAGCGTCAGCAAATCGGCTTGCAGGCCGAAACCGCCGGTTGGGTCGGATAGACCGAAAGTGAGAACGATGGGCGGGGCGGTGCTGGGCATGGAAGGAACGTGGGTGAAGTCGCAAGCTTTGAAAACGGGCGGCGCGTTGATGCCGCAATGGGCTCAATTATGCGGCCGAATCCGCCTCGGTGGCTTGCTGCATTGCGCAAAGAGGCTATCCAGCGCGGCGGCAAAGACGGTACCATCATGGCTCTTCGATCAACGGACCTGTCGACGCGGCAAAAGAATGGAATTCAAAAGCTACATGTGCCTCATTTGCGGCTGGATTTACGATGAGGAAGCGGGATTGCCAGATGAGGGGATCGCTCCCGGTACGAAATGGGAAGACGTGCCGGTGAACTGGACTTGTCCGGAATGCGGGGCACGCAAGGAAGACTTCGAAATGGTCCAGATCTGACCGCACGAGCATAGCGACGGCAAGCGGCAAGCATGCCGTTTCCGTGCCGCGATGCGATTCCCATGACACCTTCCGCCTCGCCCGCCCTCGAAGCCTTGCCGAATCCTCGCGGAGCAGCCGTTCGCGCGGCCGAAAGCGCGCTGGCGGAAGCGCGGACGGCGTTCGAATCGCATGCGGCGGTCGGTGCACCGCTTCTTCGGGCCGCGAGCGCGCTGAAGCAGGCAGGATGGCTGCCGGCGCAGCGCTTTGCGGACACATTGGTTCTCGCGTCACCGTTCGCGGACGGTGAGGTCGCGCAGCGGTTCGGTGCGGCGCTCGGCGATTTCCGCGCTGCGCTGACACGCCGCAATCTGCGCGAGCTCGCCTGCTCGCCGACGCTTTTCGGCCACTACCGCGCACTCAATGCGCATATCGTCAGCCACCAGGCGAATGCGTCCGAAGTTGCCTATGAGGACCTCGCGCTAGCGGGCCGGCCGATCGCTCCCGCAGTGATGCGTTCGCTGCCAGCGCAGCCGCTTGCCCGCTTGCGGGCGGTCTACGAGGACGCTTTGCTCGCCTTGTTGCGCTCGCGCGAATCGACGGCTTCCGCGCTCGACGAGCTCGATCGATGCCTCGCGGAACTTGCCGGCAATGATCCCTACGACGTTTGGCGCCTTGCGGCACATTGCGCACGCGCTTTGCGCCTCGCAGGCCGGGCGACGTCCGGCAACGACGATGCGAAGCGTTTTTATGCGCGCTGCAATCTGCTGCTTGCCGACGAGGCGCGCGGCCTCACGGTGGCGCCGCGCTCGTTCGTGCGCGCGGCGCTTGCGTTGCTTTGGCGCGACTACGCGCTCTATGGGGCGGCGGCCGAAGATGCCGACGATGTCACGCTGCTGAGCGACTATGGGCTCACGGTCGACTGGCATGTCGCCGGCTCGTTGGCGTCCGAAGTGGCCTGGGAGGCCGGCGCGGCCGAGGCGGAGCAGAAAGCGGTCAAGGACGATGCGGCCGTGCGCGAGATCGGTGCATTGTCGATCAACGCAAGCGCATACGAGGATTTCTTGCAGACTGCCGACGGCGCAATGGCCAAGCTCGCGACACGCGCGGGTAAGCCCGATGGCAGCGTCGTGCCCGGCTCGGCGATCGAGGCGACGGAATCGGCCGAAGCGGCTTACCGGCTGGGCGCCGCGGCCTGCGCGTTGGGGCTTGGCCACATTGCGGCGCTGGCCGAGGCATTGGGGCTCGCTTGGCGGCTGACGGCGCACGCGCGCGAAAGCGCCGCACCCGCGAGGGCGCCCGAGCCCGCCGCAATCGACGGCGCCACCGAGGCGTTGCGCGCGATGCTGCTGCGCGTGGCGGCCGGTGTGGCACCTCCGGACGCCAACGCGGCTTTCAAGAGGATCGCCCAGGCGATCGAGCGAACGCAGCCGATGCCGGCCGGGCGCGCCTCCTAGCCGTCGCCGTCTTCCCCCGTCTTCGCTTGGCCAGTCTGATATCGCCGCGCTCCGGCGGGGCCGGACATCGACCGTGATAGAGTGTCTTCAGTGTCTCCGATGAACGGCATGCCGTCCGTCCGCCGCGCGGCGTATTTCGCATATTGGTGCATTGGCGCGCTTCGTGCGTTGTCGCGCCCGCCCCCCTAAGTCAGGGGGGCGATTCCGCACTGTCTTTGCTAAAATTCGTACCATGCCTAAGAGTAACGATCGCATCAACCTGACGAACCAGTTCCTGATCGCCATGCCGAACATGGCTGACCCGACGTTTTCAGGAACGGTGGTCTACCTTTGCGATCACAGCGATCGCGGAGCGCTCGGCCTCGTCATCAACCGGCCGACCGACATCGACCTCGAGTCGCTCTTCAGTCGCATCGATCTCAAGCTCGAAATCGAGCCGCTGCTGCATGTTCCCGTCTATTTCGGCGGCCCCGTTCAGACCGAACGCGGCTTCGTGCTGCACGAGCCGGTCGAGGGCAGTTCGTACACGTCGTCGATGGCGGTCACGGGCGGCCTCGAGATGACGACGTCGAAAGACGTGCTCGAGGCCGTGGCGAGCGGCAAGGGTCCGCAACGTTTCCTGCTCACGCTCGGCCATGCCGGTTGGGGCGCGGGTCAGCTCGAAGAAGAAATCTCGAAGAACGGCTGGCTCACGGTCGAAGCCGATCCGCGCATCGTCTTCGAGGTGCCCGCCGAAGAGCGCTTCGAAGCGGCGCTTGCGCTGCTCGGCGTGTCGCCGTCGATGCTGTCGGGCGACGCGGGACACGCATGAGCAAGCCCGTCGGGCGTGAGGCGACGCTGCTTGCGTTCGATTATGGCGAAAAGCGCATCGGCGTTGCGATCGGCAATGCGCTGACCGGACAGGCTCGCGCACTCGCCGTCGTTCCGAATCCCAATCGTGAAGCGCGCTTCGCGGCCGTCGGCAAGCTGATCGGCGAATGGAAGCCCGACGCGCTCGTCGTGGGCCTGCCGAGCCATCCCGACGGCACGCCGCATGAGATGACGCGGCTCGCGAAACGTTTCGGCAATCAGTTGAACGGCCGTTTCAATCTTCCGGTGAGTTGGGTCGACGAACGATATTCGTCTGTCGAAGCCGAAGCGGGCCTGCGCGCCAGCGGTGGGCGTGCCGAGATGCTCGATGCTGAAGCGGCGCGCATCATCCTTCAACAATATCTGGACGGTCTCTCCCATGAATGGCATTGACGCCGAAGCGTTCTATCGCGCGTTGCTCGCGCAGGTTCGCGACGCCTACGGCAACGCGTTCGGGCAGCCCGACGGTCCCGCGCTCGCCGGCATTCATAGCGGCGGCGCATGGTTGGCTGAGCGGCTTGCGCATGACCTGGGAATCGAGGGCTTCGGCGTCGTGAACGTCGCGCTCCATCGCGACGATTATGCGAAAAAAGGCCTGCACAGCCAGGCCAGTCCGACGTCGTTGCCGTTCGACGTCGACGGCCGCAGGATCGTGCTCGTCGACGATGTGCTCTACACGGGCCGCACCGTGCGAGCGGCGATCAACGAGCTTTACGACTACGGCCGCCCCGCCGCGGTCGAGCTCGCGGTGCTGGCCGAGCGCGGTGGCCGCGAATTGCCGATTGCGGCGCGCTTCGTCGGTGGCCGGGTCGATCTCGCCAGCGATACGACGCTCGTGCTCGTACGCGAAGCCGACACGCGCTTTTCGTTCCGCACGGAGCCGCGCAGCGACTGAGGCTTTGTCGCCACCACTCCTCGATTCGTAGCGGCTGAGCGATCGCATCGTCCGATAGCGGCTAGCGAAACGGCCGGCAAACAGTCAACTCAAGTTCGAAACAGGCAATAGACACAGAGATGAACATCGTCAACGCGGGCCAAGCCGACAACGGTGACCGAGCCGGCACGAACCCATCGCCAGAACGTTTTCGCTACGGTTTCCTCAAGGGCAACCCGCAGCTCACGAAGAACGGCGAATTGAAGCACCTTTTGACGATCGAGGGACTGCCGCGTGCGATCGTCAATCACATTCTCGATACGGCCGAGCAGTTCGTCAGCGTCACCGATCGCGAGGTGAAGAAGGTGCCGCTGCTGCGTGGCAAATCGGTCTTCAATCTGTTCTTCGAGAATTCGACACGCACGCGCACGACGTTTGAAATCGCCGCGAAGCGCTTGTCGGCGGACGTGCTGAACCTCAACATCAACGCCTCGTCGACGAGCAAGGGCGAGTCGCTGCTCGACACGATCAACAATCTTTCCGCGATGCATGCGGACATGTTCGTCGTGCGGCATGCGTCGAGCGGCGCGCCTTATCTGATCGCCGAGCATTGCGCGCCGCACGTGCATGTCATCAACGCGGGCGATGGCCGCCATGCGCACCCGACGCAGGGCCTGCTCGACATGTACACGATTCGCCACTACAAGCGTGACTTCACGAACCTGCGCGTGGCGATCGTCGGCGACATTCTGCATTCGCGCGTGGCGCGCTCCGACATCCACGGATTGACCACGCTCGGCGTGCCCGAGGTGCGGGCGGTCGGGCCGCGCACGCTGTTGCCGGGCGGCCTCGAGCAGATGGGCGTGCGCGTGTTCCACAATCTCGACGAAGGGCTGGCGGATGTCGACGTCATCATCATGCTTCGACTCCAGAACGAACGCATGAGCGGCGCGTTGCTGCCTTCGGCGCAGGAGTACTTCAAGAGCTGGGGCTTGACGCCCGAGCGCCTTGCGCGCGCGAAGCCCGATGCGATCGTGATGCATCCGGGGCCGATGAATCGCGGCGTTGAAATCGATTCGCAGGTGGCCGACGGCCCGCAATCGGTGATCCTCAATCAGGTGACGTTCGGCATCGCCGTGCGCATGGCTGTGATGAGCATCGTGGCCGGCAACAACGATTGACGCCAAAATCGGCAGACCGAGAGAGATAGAAGAAGGGCAGAGCAGCGCATGAAGATTCATATCCAAGGCGGCACCGTGATCGATCCGGCGGCCGGCACCGAGCGACGAGCGGATGTGTTCATCGCGGACGGCAAGATCGTCGGGAACGGTCTCGCGCCGGCCGATTTCGAAGCGACCAAGACGATCGATGCAGATGGGCTTTACGTGGGGCCCGGTCTCGTCGACCTTTCGGCGCGGCTTCGCGAGCCAGGCTACGAACACAAGGCGACGCTCGAATCTGAAACGGCCGCGGCGCTCGCGGGCGGCGTGACGAGCCTCGTTTGCCCGCCCGATACCGATCCGATCCTCGACGAGCCGGGCCTCGTGGAGATGCTCAAGTTTCGCGCGCGCAACCTCGATCGCGCGCACGTGTACCCGCTCGGCGCGCTCACCGTCGGGCTCAAGGGGCAGGTCATCACCGAGATGGTCGCGCTGACCGAGGCCGGCTGCGTGGGGTTTTCTCAAGCGGAGCTGCCGATCGTCGATACGCAGGTGCTCCTGCGCGCGCTTCAGTATGCGAGCACGTACGGCTACACCGCGTGGCTGCGCCCACTCGATGCCTATCTTGCCAAAGGCGGCGTGGCCGCGAGCGGCGCCGTGGCGTCGCGCCTCGGCTTGCCTGGGGTGCCCGTTGCGGCGGAGACCATCGCCCTGCATACGATTTTCGAGCTGATGCGCGTCACCGGGGCGCGCGTTCACCTGCCGCATCTCTCGTCGGCCGCGGGAATTGCTCTCGTGCGCGAAGCCAAGGCCGAGGGCTTGCCCGTGACATGTGATGTGTCGGCAAACCACATTCATCTGATCGATGTGGACATCGGCTACTTCGACGCGCAGTTCCGCCTCGATCCGCCGTTGCGCGCGCAACGCGACCGCGAAGCGATCCGCGCCGGGCTGGCCGACGGCACGATCGACGCGATCTGCTCCGACCACACGCCCGTCGACGACGACGAGAAACTGCTGCCGTTCGCCGAAGCAACACCGGGAGCGACGGGGCTCGAGTTACTGCTATCGTTGACCGTGAAATGGGCCGAGGAAGCCCGCGTGCCGCTTGCCAAGGCGTTGAACCGCGTCACTGTGGCGCCGGCCGACGTGCTCAAGCTGCCGGCCGGGCGAATCGACGTCGGCGCGACGGCCGACATTTGCCTCTTCGATGCGGGCGCCCACTGGCGAGTCGAGCCTCGCTCGCTGAAGAGCCAGGGGCATAACACACCGTTCCTCGGCTACGAACTGCCCGCGCGCGTGCGCGCGACGATCGTTGCGGGACGGGTCGCATTCGAGCGGAATTGAGCTCGTCGCATCGATGGCGACGGGACGAGACGAATAAGAGAAAGAGGGTGGACGCGATGAAGGTAGGGCTCGCCAAGATTCGGCTCGTGGTGCATCTGCTGCATGGCATGTGGGTCGTCGCCACGCGCTTTTCCCGCGCGTCTGAGGCGTACAAGAACGCGCGGATCCGTGCCTGGTCGCTGAAGCTGCTGCGCTTGTCGGGCATGCGGCTCGTCGTGCATGGCGACGAGCGCAGGCTCGATCAGGGAGTGCTCGTCGTCGGCAATCATATTTCGTGGATCGACATCTACGTCATCAATGCGTGGCGGCCGACGCCGTTCGTATCGAAGGCCGAAGTGCGCGATTGGCCGATCGTCGGCTGGCTCGCGTACCGGCTCGGCACCGTGTTTGTTCAACGCGAGAAGCGCAAGGACGCGCTGCGGACGATGCACGAGATGGCCGCGCGACTGCAGGCGGGGGAGGTGATGTGCGTGTTCCCCGAGGGCACGACATCGGACGGCGTGTCGCTGCTGCCGTTTCACGCGAACCTGTTTCAAGCGGCCGTTTCGGCCGGATGTCCGGTGCAGCCGATTTGCTTGCTCTACGAGGATGCGCAAGGACGGCAGACCACGGCGCCCGCCTATATCGGCGAGATGTCGCTCGGCGAATCGCTCGATGCGACGTTGCGCGGTGGGCCGATTACGGCGCATGTTTTCGTGGGCGAACCGATCGTGCCCACGAGCGACCGACGCGCATTCGCCGCTCAAGCAAGAGATGCTGTGGCGTCCGCGCTTACGTGGATGCAGGCAAAGTGGCCGCCGCCCGTGGGCGCCGAGGTGCAGTTCGAGCAGATGCCCGATGACGGGCGGCCTGCGGAAGCCGGCGGGGCGGGCGGCGCATGACGAAGAAGCGCCGTTGGGAGGCGAACGATTGCCTTCCTTCGGGACCTTGCGCTTCCCAAGGCGACAACGTTTGCTAGCGCTCGAAGCGACGCTCTTCGATATGTGTGCCGATGAACTCGACCAGCTTCGCAACGGAACCGGCGATCGTCGAGCGTGAGGTATCGACGACCAAGTCCGGCGAAACGGGTGGCTCGTACGGCGACGACAAGCCCGTGAATTGGCTGAGCTCTCCGCTGCGCGCTTTCGCGTAGAGCCCTTTCGGGTCGCGCGATTCGCAAACGTCGAGACTGCTGTCGACGTGAATTTCGAAGAACTGATTTCCGATGATCTTTCTCGCCAGCGCTCGATGTTCCGCCGCGGGGGAAATCAGCGCGGCAATGACGATGAAGCCCGCTCGCTTGAACATTGCCGCGACTTCCGCGGCGCGCCGGATGTTTTCGCGGCGATCGCTGTCGCTGAAGCCCAATCCTGCGTTGAGACCCGTCCTTAGGACGTCGCCGTCAAGCACCGTTACGAGGTAGCGGTCCGCTTCGAGTTGCTCCTTGAGCGCGTTGGCCAGCGTTGACTTGCCCGCGCCGGAAAGTCCCGTCATCCAGAGCACGCCGCCGTAGCTTTCGGCGGCAAGTTTCGTGCGGCGGGACGGCAACTGCCACGCTCGCGATGCGTCGCGTCTGCCTTGTATCGAGCCGTTTTCCGGGCCCAAGCCGTCGAGGGTTCGCAAGATTGCTCCGCAGTTCGTATTCAAATGCCATTCTAGAAAAGATGACGATTCTCAAGAACCCGTTAATCGTTACCGAATTTTTCACGGATACGTGTGCGGATTCACACAATGACCGTCGATGCGCGTCGACGCTACGTATTTGATTGCGTCCGCTCGCGTTCATCCGCCACTCGACCGCATCCGCCGCAGTCCACCTGCATGAGCGTCCGCTCGGCTGGGTTCGCCGCGAGCCGCACCGCCGACAGGCGATTGCCCCAGACGCACCCCGAATCGAGGCCGATGACGTTGTCGCGCATCATGAGGCCGAGCGCGGCCCAATGGCCGAAGACGACGGTGATATCGGCCGTGCGGCGGTTCGGCGCGTCGAACCAGGGCATATGCCCCGGGGGCGCGGAGGCAGGGCCGCCGTTTGCGGCGAAATCCATCTTTCCGTCAGCGGAGCAGAAACGAATGCGCGTCAGTGCGTTGAATGCCACACGCATGCGCTCCTTTCGTCGCAGATCGGGGCTCCAGGTGCGCGGCTCATTGCCGTAGAGGTCGGCGAGCGTCTCGGCCCAAGCGGGGCCACGCAAGGCGCGCTCCAGCTCCTCGGCCAGTTCGAGCGTCAATGCCGCATCCCATTGCGGCAGCACGCCCGCATGGACGAGAAGCATCCCCCGCTCGAAGTGAGCGAGAGGGCGGTGACGCAACCAGTCGAGCAGATCGGGGGCATCGGGCGCGGCGAGGATATCGCTCAACGTGTCGCCCGATTTGGTGCGCCTCACGCCGGCCGAGACGGCCAGAAGGTGGAGATCGTGATTGCCGAGCACGACGGTGGCACGCGCGCCCAGGCCCGCGACTTCCCGCAGCGTGGCGAGTGAGTCCGGGCCGCGGTTGATCAAGTCGCCGGCGAACCAGAGTGGGGTGTCTGCGCTTGCGGGCAGTTGGCCGAGCAGACGCATGAAGGGCTCGTGGCAGCCTTGGAGGTCGCCGAAGGCGAAAGGCGTTCCGTCGTAGACAGGGTTGTTCATGGGGAGAGGCGGCAGAAGGCTATGTGTAGTTTGTAATGTGTTCGAGCACACCTGCAATGGGCGAGCCTGGCACTTTTTCCGATCGAACTGTACCGCAGCAGACGATTTTTTTCAGATTTGCTCGCTAATTTCAATGCATAGAATGAGGCGGCCCAAGACATGAACGAGCGGTTGCCTATTGGCGAACCGTAGCGTTGAACGAGCAAAGCCAATGCCGATTAAGAATCAGGACTATGCCACGCGGCGAACGATTCGGCGCGCGTTGATCACGGGCGTTCGAGGCTTTACGGGCGAATACGTGCGCGACGAACTGCTGCAAGCTGGCTACGAAGTGCACGGCACGTTGACTCTGTCCGATATCGAGCGAGAGCCACCCGCCGAGCACGAGCACGTGCTCGATATTACGTCGGTGCATGAGTGCCGGCGCATTATCGGCACCGTTAAGCCGACGCATATCGTTCACCTCGCCGCCATCAGCTACGTGGCGCACGATATCGCGCTCGATATGTATCGCGTCAACGTACTTGGCGCACTCAATGTGCTCCAAGCCTGTATCGACGTAGGGTGCCATCCGGGGAAGGTGTTGATCGCGAGCAGCGCGAACGTTTATGGAAACGCCGCGGGCGTGATCGACGAAAATGTGCCGCCGGCGCCGGTCAATCACTATGCCGCGAGTAAGCTTGCGATGGAGCATCTCGCGCGGACCTGGAGCGACAAGCTGCCGATCGTCATTACCAGGCCCTTCAACTATACGGGTCGCGGTCAGTCTGGTCGCTTTCTCGTGCCCAAGATCGTGTCGCATTTCACGCAACGCCGGCCGTTCGTCGAACTCGGCAACCTCGACGTCGCGCGGGATTTTTCCGATGTGCGCATGGTCGCTAAAGCCTATCGAGCGCTGCTCGAGTCGTTTGCCGTCGGCGAGACCGTCAACGTCTGTAGCGAACGGCCACGCACCTTGCGCGAGGTCATCGCTATCGTCCGCGAGGTGACGGGGCACGACCCCGAGATCCGAACCAATCGTGCGTTCGTGCGCGACAACGAAGTAAAAGTGCTCGTGGGATCGGCGGCCAAGCTGCGTCGGTTGGCGCCTGCGGTTACGCCAATTGATTTTGGGGACACGATCCGGTGGATGTGCGGTGCCGGCATCGCCGTCGAGAGTCCGCTGACCCTCGAACCGTCTCCTTGATGCGACACTTTTTTGGCCGGCCGGCTGTATCCAGTTGTTAGAACTGAGGGTTTCCGGGCGCGGGGCCTTTATAATTGCAAAGTTTGACGTCTCGTCCCCATCCTTCGTAAGGAAACTCCATGATCCTGGTTACGGGTGGCGCCGGCTTCATCGGCGCCAATTTCGTGCTTGATTGGCTAACGCAGTCCGATGAGGCTGTGCTGAACGTCGACAAGCTGACCTATGCGGGCAATCTCGGCACGCTGAAGTCGCTGCGGGGCAACCCGAAGCACGTATTCGCCAGGGTCGATATTTGCGATGGCCCCGCCCTTGAGGCGCTCTTCGCCGAGCATAAGCCGCGGGCGGTCGTCCATTTCGCGGCCGAGAGCCACGTCGATCGGTCGATTCATGGGCCGGCGGATTTCGTTCGTACCAACGTGGTGGGCACTTTTACGCTGCTCGAAGCCGCGCGGAGCTATTGGAACGGCCTCTCAGAGGCTGACAAAGCCGCCTTCCGCTTCCTGCACGTGTCGACGGACGAGGTATTCGGCTCTCTGTCCGCGAGCGACCCTCAGTTCTCCGAAACAACGTCGTATGCGCCGAACAGTCCTTATTCGGCGACGAAGGCGGGCTCCGATCATCTCGTTCGTGCGTACCACCACACGTATGGTTTGCCAACGTTGACGACGAACTGCTCGAACAACTATGGTCCCTATCAGTTCCCCGAGAAGCTCATTCCGCTGATGATCGCCAACGCGCTCGGAGGCAAGCCGCTGCCGGTGTACGGCGACGGTCAAAACGTGCGCGACTGGCTTTACGTCGGCGATCATTGCGCGGCGATTCGCGAAGTTCTTGCGCGCGGAAAGCCTGGCGAGACGTATAACATCGGCGGCTGGAACGAGAAGAAGAACCTCGATGTGGTTCACACGCTTTGCGATTTGCTCGATAACGCGCGTCCCAAGGCTGCGGGTTCGTACCGCGACCAGATCACGTATGTGAAGGACAGGCCCGGACACGACCGCCGCTATGCGATCGATGCGCGCAAGCTCGAGCGCGAACTCGGTTGGACGCCGGCCGAGACGTTCGAGACGGGCTTGGCCAAGACCGTGCAGTGGTATCTGGACAACTCCGAGTGGGTCGATGAAGTCGCTTCCGGCGAATACCGGAAGTGGGTGGAGACGAACTACGCGCAACGCGCGTAAAGGCGGTTTCATGACACGCAAGGGCATTATTCTCGCGGGTGGCTCGGGCACGCGCCTTTACCCGATTACGCACGTCGTCTCGAAGCAACTGCTGCCTGTGTACGACAAGCCGATGATCTACTACCCACTATCGACACTGATGGTGGCCGGTATTCGCGATGTACTCATCATCTCGACGCCCCAAGATACGCCTCGGTTCGAAGCAATGCTCGGCGATGGAAGTCAGTGGGGGATGAATATTCAGTACGCAGTGCAGCCGTCGCCCGACGGTCTCGCTCAAGCGTTCATCATCGGTAAGCAGTTCATCGGCAACGATCCGTCGACGCTGATTCTCGGCGATAACATTTTTTACGGACACGATCTGGCGAAGCAGTTGGAGCGCGCGGCCGGCAACGATGCAGGCGCAACCGTGTTTGCGTACCACGTGCTCGACCCTGAGCGCTACGGCGTGGTCGAGTTCGACCGGCAATTCCGTGCTTTATCGATCGAGGAAAAGCCGAAGCAGCCGCGTTCGAACTACGCGGTGACGGGCCTCTATTTCTACGATAACCGCGTCTGCGACATTGCCGCGGAGATCAAGCCGTCCGCACGCGGTGAACTCGAGATCACTGACGTCAACTCCCAATATTTGGCCGATGGCTCACTCAACGTCGAGATCATGGGGCGCGGTTATGCATGGCTCGATACGGGCACGCACGATTCGCTGATTGAGGCTGCTACATTCATCGCGACACTGCAAAAACGGCAGGGGCTCGTTGTGGCCTGCCCGGAAGAGATCGCTTACCGCCGTGGTTGGATCCAGGCGGAGCAGTTGCTTAAGCTTTCGGAGCCGCTCGCGAAGAACGGCTACGGACAGTACCTGAAGAACATTCTTAGGGATCAAGTGGCATGGCCATCCAAGTAACCGCTACGGCATTGCCGGAAGTCAAAATCATCGAGCCGAAGGTCTTCGGCGATGCACGTGGGTTTTTCCTCGAAAGCTTCAATGCTCGCGAGTTTGCCGATAAAGTTCAGGCGAACGTCGAGTTCGTTCAGGACAATCACTCGCGCTCAGGAAAGGGTGTGCTGCGTGGCCTCCATTACCAGATCCAACATCCTCAGGGCAAGCTCGTGCGTGTGGTGGAGGGCGCGGTCTTCGACGTCGCCGTCGACATTCGCCGGAGTTCTCCCAACTTCGGTAAGTGGGAGGGCATTGTGTTGTCGGCTGAGAACCACAAGCAGCTTTGGATACCCCCGGGATTCGCTCACGGGTTTGTCGTCTTGTCGGAAGCGGCGCAGTTTCTTTATAAGACCACGGATTACTGGTATCCCGAGTTTGAACGGAGCATCGCGTGGAACGATCCGACCGTTGGGATTGAATGGCCGATAGACTTCGAGCCTCTGCTCGCCTCGAAGGACGCCGCGGGAAAACGCCTCGCTGACGCTGACGTTTTTGAGTGAGGGGTTGAGATGAATGTAGCGCAGGCGGAACGCACAATTCTAGTGACGGGTACAAACGGGCAAGTCGGATTTGAACTTGCTCGAACGCTGCAGGGCTTGGGGCGAATTGTTGCCTTGGATCGGTCAGGGCTGGATTTGTCGAAACTCGATCAAGTTCGGTCCGTTGTGCGAGAAGTCAGGCCAGCATTAATCGTCAACCCGGCCGCCTATACGGCTGTGGATAAGGCGGAAACAGAGTTCGATCTCGCCATGCGGATCAACGGGGAGGCGCCGGGCGTACTTGCGGAAGAGGCGAAGAGACTCGACGCTGCGTTGATCCATTACTCGACTGACTATGTGTTCGATGGGCAGAAGCCAAGTCCATACCTAGAGGAAGATCCGACGGATCCGCAGAACGCGTATGGCAAGAGCAAACTTGCAGGGGAAACGGCGATAGAAGCTGTCGGGGGCAAGTACTTGGTATTCCGAACAAGTTGGGTATATGGTGCGCGCGGCAAGAACTTCCTGCTCACAATGCTTCGATTGGGCAGGGAACGACCTGAACTGAAGGTAGTAGCCGACCAGTTTGGCGCGCCGACCTGGAGCAACACGATTGCTGCGCTGACGGCACATATTCTTGCGCAGTCCCAGATCGCAAACGACGAAAGGCAATGGTGGGGCGAGCGCTCGGGCGTCTACCACATGACTGCAAGCGATTCGACTTCATGGCATGGCTTTGCGTCTTCTATTTTCGCTTTGGCGAAACTGCAGTCGCGCCCGAATGTCTTGCCGATTCCTGCGTCGGATTATCCAACGCCCGCGAAGCGACCGGTGAACTCTCGTATGTCGAATGATAAGCTGGTCAACGTATTCGGGCTGCGGCCGCCGCGCTGGGACGATGCGCTGAAGCTGTGCCTCGAGCAGTGTTGAGCGGTGGCAATGGCGCATCGAAGACCGGATGCGTCGTAGTTTTTTATAGGCCTGACAGCGCATGTGTAGAGCGCGCTAATCGACTCGCGCGCATCCATCCGGTCGTCGTCGTCGATAACACTGAACAGCGAACGACGCCGGATTTCCTGGGGTTGTCGCCCGACATCATGTACCTGCCCATCGGGGAAAACGTGGGTATAGCAGCGGCGTTGAACCGGGGGATTGAGTATCTGATCAAGCAAGGCATGTCCAATGCGCTGCTATTTGATCAGGACAGTGAACCATCTAAAACGTTGTTGACCGAGCTTCCCGAGCTGATGACCGGGCGGACTGCGGGCGGCGAGCGCGTGGCGGTTATTGGGCCGGCGTATGACGACGTTCGGCTCGGCGGCGTCGCTCCATTCGTGCGGTTCCGTTATTTGAAGCTCGAACGCGTTCCGCCTGAGGGCAAGCAACTCATCGACACCGACTTTCTCATCACCTCCGGTTCGTGTATCAATCTTCAGTGCTGGCGGGAAGTCGGCCCGATGGACGAATCGCTGTTCATCGACTTCGTCGATCTTGAATGGTGCGTCAGGGCTCGCAACAAGGGGTTTCGCGTTCTTGGGGTGCCTTGGCTGACGCTCGCGCACGAGTTGGGCGAGGCCCCCGTCAAGGTGCTTGGGCGCACTTATCCAATGCACAGCGCGATCCGTCATTACTATCTTTTTCGCAACGCGGTGGCACTGATGCTGCGTCGCGAGATCCCCTGCACCTGGAAGTCGACGGAATTAGTCAAGATGCCCGGGCGCCTCCTGATCTACGCACTCCTCCCTGAGAATGGCGGTTCTCACTTGAGGATGGCGATTAAGGGGCTTTACCACGCGATTGTTGGCCGCATGGGGCGCTTATAGCCAGGGGGAAAGGCGACGCGCTATGCCAAGGGCGATTACTCGAGCATCCCGATTCGCGGCGGGAAGCTGAGGGCAAATGACCCCCGTGTGCTGTCGAGCGTGAGGTTCGGGTTATACGCCGGATCGCGCGCTATCAGATCCGGCCACCGGGCTTGCATTCGCTCCACCTCCCCAACGAAGCGCTGATATTTGCCCGGATCCATATCGGACCCACGCGAAGCGGACTCGTGGTGATAGAGTTCCGCGAATGGCGTCCATGCGTTGCGATAGCCAGCCCGCAGAACCTTTATGCAGAAATCGACGTCGTTGAAAGCGACCGCCAGTTCTTCATCGAGTCCGCCTACTTCTTCGTAGATGGTCTTGCGGATAACGAGACAGGCGGCGGTCACGGCCGACAAGTTTTGCGTCGAAATTGCACGCGCGAAGTAACCGGTTTGCCAGCGGTGCGAGCCATGATGAATGTGTCCTGCGACACCACCGAGACCGAGGACGACCCCGCCGTGTTGAAGCTTCTCGTCAGGATACCAAAGGCGCGCCCCGACTGCACCCGTACCCGGTTGAGACGCCAGGCTGACGAGCTCTTCGAGCCAGTCCGGCGTAATGACCTCAATGTCGTTGTTCAGTAGGCAGATGAACTCGCCGGCCGCATGCTCGACGGCTCGGTTGTTGAGCACCGAAAAGTTGAAAGGGGAGTCGTCTCGCAATATCCGAACGCCTTCGTCCGCGACGGCTGAGAAATAATCGAGCGTCGGCTGCTCGGTGCTGCCGTTGTCAACGACGATGATTTCATAGTTCGGGTAGGTACTCTTGCTGCGCACGCTTTCGATGCACTGTCGAAGCAGCTCGACTCTGTCTCTTGTTGGAATGATGATCGATACCTCTGGCGCGGGAGCGGGCACTGCAAAGCGCACACGCAAATGGCCACTATCGTCTTCAGCTGTGGCCCGAACCCCCGTGCGCGAGAGGTGCTCCTGAACCGCCCGCAGCCGCGCCTGCCGTGCATAAGGCTTCTCACTACCACTTTGGGCTGTGCTGCCGGCCATGATGCGCCAGTGATACAACACGTGAGGAATGTGGACGACGCTTTGGTCGCTAGCGATTTCCACACATCGAAAGATCAGGTCGTGGTCCTGACTTCCTTCAAACCCCTTCCGGAACCCACCGACTTGACGCAATAGGGCGGTATCAAAGACGCCCAGATGTGAAAACATGTTCTGCGACAGGGAGAGGAGCGGATTCCAATCGGGCTTGAAATACGGGTCGGTGCGTTGCCCGTCGAGCGTGATTTTGTCCTCGTCGCTATAAAAGAGCCGTCCGCGGGGGTGCCTGTTGATGTAAGCCGCCACCACAAAAAGCGCGTGTTCCGGCAAGACGTCGTCGTGATCCAGCAGCGCAACGTATTCGCCGCGAGCAAGTTCGAGTGCCGTGTTGCTGGCTTCCGAGATGTGCCCGTTCGTCGTTCGCACCACGAATCGGATCCGCGGATCCGCGGCTGCAGCCTCAGCGAGCACTTCGGCGACCCGTGGGTCCGGCGATGCGTCATCGGCAATGCAGAGTTCCCAGTTCGTGTAAAGCTGGGCGCGAACAGATGCGATCATCTCGCGCAACAGCCGCTCGTCGCTGTTGTAAGTCGGTACGACAATCGAGATCAGCGGTTTACGCGCAAAGGCCGCGATTTGCTGGCGAATTTCTGCTCGTTTGCCGTCGTCTAAAGAATCATATTGTTCTATCCAATTCTGGTATTGCTTGACTGACGGCAGTCCGTCTGCACGAAGCAGCCGGCCCTTGATGCCGCTCATACCCTCGCTGCGTACTATTGCGACAAAGTGTCTGACGAGACCGCGCACTCCGCCTCGCGTACGGACTCCACGATCGACGGCGCCTGCAATGCGGGCGGCGAGATGCGATGCTTTCTGGGCGCGGCCCGCAACCGCGCGCAGGGGGGCAGTAACGCGCCAGCATGTCGAGTTGCGCAGAGACTCCAGTTCATGGAGCAAGTGGTCGTTTTGACGCTTCAGCGTTGATGCTTGCTCGACTATTCGGCGGGCGTTGGCAAGTTCATCTTCCAAGGCCGCGATGCGCTCTTGCGCGCGTTCGAGCTCTTCGTTGGGTTCCTGGCTGGGTGCGTCCAAATTGTCAAAGTCTCACGGTGAAGATGATGGCGAGGCTGGTAGTCAGGCCCTTGAGTTGCGGTGTCGTCCAGTCCGACCTAACCGCGATGTCTTTTGAGGTCGCGTCCCGACCCGGTACAATAGCGCGCCGTCCACCCTCCTGCGTGGGGCTGACCATACTGGATGCCGCTTGGCCCAGCCTTGCTCGACCCGATATTTTCCCATATTTTCGAACGTTGCCGAGATCATGCATTCGTTAGGGTTTCTTCATGCAAGTTAGCGTTTACCAACAAGTCAGTGGCAATACGAGGGCTGCAAGGGCAGCGAAGGACATCATCGAAGGTGTCAGCAACTACCCGATCTGGAGCACCTTTGCATGGCAGGACATTCGACAGCGCTACCGGCGCTCTGTCCTGGGCCCCTTCTGGATCACGATTACCATGCTGGTCACCATCGCTGGGATGGGGCCGCTCTACGGTGCTTTGTTCAAGATCGACTTGAACGAGTTCTTGCCCCATCTGGCACTGGGCATCATCGCTTGGGGGTTGGTATCGTCACTCATCCTCGATGGGTGCGCTTGCTTTACATCTGCTGAAGCAATAGTCCGCTCGATTCGTCTGCCGCTTACGTTGCATGTAATGCGCGGCCTGTGGCGTAATGTCGTCATGTTCGGCCATAACATCCTGGCGTACGTACCGATCATGCTGTTTCTGCGGATCGCCCCGCATTGGAGCTGGCTGCTGGCAATCCCTGGACTGCTGCTTGTGGCGCTTGCCGCGTTTCCAATGACGATTATCCTCGGGATTTTTTGCACGCGTTTTCGCGATATGCAACCCATCGTCGGTAGTATTGTCCAGTTGGCCTTCTTTCTGACGCCGATCATCTGGCAACCGGGCGCGCTTGGACGGCGGGCTTATCTGTTGAACCTGAACCCGCTATACCCGTTCGTCGAAATACTGCGCGGACCTATCCACGGAGGGGTGCCGCCGGCAAGCATTTATTTGACTGCCATCGGGATTACTGTCGCTTTGTACCTGATCGCCGCGCCGCTCTTCGTGCGGTTTCGCGCCCGCATCCCGTTCTGGATTTGATAGATGGCTTACTTATCACTGGACAAGTGCACATTGCACTTGCCTGTCTACGGCACAGGCAATAGATCCCTGAAACAAATGGTCCTGTCCGCTGCGACGGGCGGGCGTCTCGCTGCCGGCAGCCGCAATATCACCGTTGTTGAGGCCCTGCGCGATATCACCCTCGACATTCGTCCCGGCGATCGCGTCGGCCTCGTCGGGCATAACGGCGCGGGGAAAACGACATTGTTGCGTTTGCTGGCTGGCATCTATGAGCCGACGTTTGGAACGTTTAAATCCGAGGGCCGCGTTACGAGTCTGCTGGACGTTACGCTCGGTCTCGACTTCGAGGCGACCGGCTATGAAAACATCGTATTGCGGGGGCTGATCCTCGGCGCATCAAAAGCCCAATTGCGCGATCTCACGCCGTCGATCGCGGAGTTTTCGGAGCTTGGGGAATACCTGCACATGCCGGTTCGCACGTATTCGAGCGGCATGGTGCTGCGGCTTGCATTCTCCATTGCGACCAGCATCGAGACCGATATCCTCTTGATGGACGAATGGTTGAGCGTTGGTGACGCTTCGTTCGTCGAGAAGGCGGAGGCGCGGATGCAAGCGTTCGTTGGGCGCGCGAGCATCATGGTCGTAGCATCACACAATCCGAAAGTCATCGACGATCTGTGCAACGTCAAGCTGACGATGGAGCACGGGTCTATTTGTCAATTGGAGCGTTCAGAGAGACCCGCGGGAGCTGTGCAGGAAGGTGACATGATCCGATAGTTTGCTTTCTTGCATCCGCCTCATTCCACACTTTCACAAACCACAGCCTCGAGAACGAAATGACAGCGCAATTGCCGACGACGGGTGAACGCTTTCTACCGGAAGCGATGGCGGGAGAAATTGCGGTCGAACACCTTCACCGCTACCACGTCGCCGCCAAATTGGCTGCGGATCTCGACGTGCTTGATATCGCGTCGGGCGAGGGCTATGGGGCCGCGTTGCTCGCGAGCGTCGCGCGCTCGGTCATAGGTGTCGATATTGACGCAAACGCCGTTGAATTCGCGACTGAAAAGTACGCTGCGAGCGTCAACAATCTTCGTTTCGTCGTGGGCGAGTGCAGCCTGCTGCCTCTTTCAGATGCCAGTGTCGACCTCGTCGTCAGCTTCGAAACGATCGAGCATCATGATCAGCACGACGAGATGTTCGCAGAGATAAAACGAGTGTTGCGCCCTGGTGGTGTACTGGTGATGTCATCGCCAGATCGACATGAATACTCGGACGTACCTGGTTACGCCAACCCCTACCATGTGAAGGAGTTGTATCGGAAAGAGTTCGAAGCCCTCCTATCGCGAGCCTTCCGTTTTCATCGGCTATATGGTCAACGTGCACGCTACGCATCCACGCTATTTCCTATTGTTGGTGCGGAAGCCGGGCCGGTAATCATGACGAACTACTTGGTACGCGAAGAAGCAGCCGGCGAGCCGATAGTCGAAAGCCCCGGAGCGATTGCGGCGCGGTATTTGGTCGCTGTCGCCTCCGATCGCGATAACTTGCCTTCGCTTGCCGTTGGGACCTTTGCTTCGCTGTCCGAAGAACACCGAATTGCCCACGTCGATGCTGAACTACAGTCTGCGCGGACCGACGCTGCACTGCTGCGCCAGCAGGCGACTGGCTGGCAGAATCGAAACCGACAGGCTGCTGAAGAAGCATCTCGGTTGCGCAACGAATTACAAGAATGGCGTAAGCACGCGCAGGCGCTCGAAGACCGCGTCGCCGGTCAAGAAATGGCCCTTCGCGAATTGGCGGAACGTCACGTCCGACAGTTAAAGGATGCTCACGCACTCGGCGTCAAGCAGCTTGCGGATAGCGAAAGTGACGAGTTGGCCCGCCTGCGCGCGACGCTTGTTGAGCGAGATGCCCAGTTGCAGACAATCGTACGTTCGTTGTCATGGCGCGTTACCCGCCCCTTGCGTGTTGGGCGACGAATCGCAGCGAAGCTCAAGGGACATCGCGGTTTGGGCGAAAGAAGTCGCAAGCCTGGGCCGCAGGAGCCGCGTGTCACGGACGATTTCGACGAGCAGTACTACCTGAAGCGGTACACGGACGTTGCGGATTCAGGGATCGATCCCTACCATCATTTCGTGACATTTGGTCGACCGGAGGGGAGATCCGGCAAACCGCCGAAGTTGCTTCTGCGCCAGACAACCGGTACCCAGCATGAAGCCAAACAGAAATCGGTGCTCGTCGTTTGTCATGAGGCGACGCGAACCGGTGCACCGATCCTAGCTTGGAACATTTGTCGCGAATTGCGCGGCCAATACCAGGTGGTGGCTTTGTTGCTGGGCGGCGGGCCGCTAGTCCGCATGTTCGACGAGGTCTGCGATGCTGTCGCAGGGCCTTATTCGCCTATGGACCGGAGCGCGTTAGCCCTGGCGGGTGTTGTTGGCGAACTCTGTCAACGATTTAAGTTCGAATTTGCCATCGTCAATAGTATAGTTTCGAGGGCGGTCCTCCAGCCGTTGGCTGAGCAATCGGTTCCGTCGGTGCTGCTCATACACGAGTTTTTCAAATTTCATTGCTCTCGCGACGAACTTGTCGACGCGCTGGCGTGGGCCGGGCAGACAGTGTTTTCTGCGCAGATCGTGCGACAAGGCGCCAACATAGAGCGCACGCGCCCCGCCGCGGCGCGTGCGTATATTTTGCCCCAAGGGAAGTCGCTCATACCCGCCGATTCGACGCTTGAGTCTGATAAACGAGGCAGCAATCGCTCTACGGCGACTGTCGACGTAATCGAACGCAAGTTGATGAACGGCCGATCAGTTAAGCCTTTTGTGGTACTTGGAGCCGGCACAATCGAGTACCGTAAGGGGGTCGATCTATTTATCGCCGCTGCGGCCGAAATCCGACGCATAGCCCCCAAAGCCGATATCCTGATGATTTGGGTAGGGCGGATCGTCGAGGGGTACAGGCAGTACGCAGACTTTGTCGCAACGCAAGTCGAGCAGATCGAACTTGGCGATCGCATCTTGTTCATTGACGAGACACCCGACCTGGAGGCGCTCTATCGTCTCGCAGACGTCTGTTTCATTTCCTCAAGGTTGGATCCGCTCCCGAACATCGCGCTCGATGCTATGACCGCGGGCCTTCCAGTGCTGTCGTTCGAGCGCGCGACTGGCGTTGCGGAAAACCTGAAAGGAGATCCGTTGCTCGAGCAATGCATTCTTCCCTTCATGAACGTGGAAGAGGCAGCGCGTCGAATTGTTGCACTCTATAACGAGCCGGGTCGCCGACAAGAACTATCGAACCGAACATTGGCGCTCGCCAATGAGCGATTTGAAATGTCACACTATGCCGCCAGTCTGGCGAATCTCGCGGCCCTTGGGCAGAGGCTCGTCAAGCGGGCGCGCAAGGATGAAGAGCGACTGATCAATGGGGACGAATTCGCAGAGTGGTTTTTCCTCCCTCCGGGCTCGCGCAAGAGCCGCCAAGAAGCGATTCGTGAATTTGTGAAGGCTGCCCAGAGCGGCATCTATGTGCGTAAACCAGCGCCGGGTTTTTATCCGCATCTGTACGCTGTCAGTCACGATCTAGGGGCTGACGTCGCTAATCCGTTCGTCCAGTTCATCGAGGCAGGGCGACCGAGTGGCGTTTGGCAAGAGCCGCTTCTCGACGTTTCGCAGCCGGCGGGCGCGCTATCAAGTGGCTTGCGAATCGGCGTACATATCCATGCCTTTTATCCGGATCTGCTCGCCGACATCGTGCGGCGACTGTCTATGAACCAACTGCAGGCGGATTTGCTCGTCAGCGCACCTTCGTCCGCCACCGCTGAAGATTGCCGTCGTCTGCTGGACCCTTACTCCTTGGGTTCAGCAACGATTCATGTAGTTCCGAACAAAGGACGCGATATCGGTCCGTTTGTGACCGAGTTTGGCGACGCGTTACAGCAGTACGACATAGTTGGACACTTCCACACTAAAAAGAGCGTACACGTCGATCCTAACTCGCGACTGGTTGCCGACTGGGTTAACCATCTCATGGAGACGTTACTTGGCGGAGAACATTGCGCTGGCCGTTCAATTGTGTCGGCATTCGCCGATGATCCGGGACTCGGTCTCGTCTTTGCGGACGATCCTCATCTTATTGGTTGGGACCTGAATTTGCCATTCGCTGAGCCGATGGGCGAACGGCTCGGCTTGTCCGCGCTCCCTAACCAGTTCTTTCCGTTCCCGGTCGGTACGATGTTCTGGGCAAGGCCGGCCGCGCTGAAGCCGTTATTCGAATTGGGCCTGGCGTGGGAGGATTATCCGGTTGAACCCCTTCCAATTGACGGTTCTATGCTACACGCTCTTGAGCGGTTGTTACCGAGCATCGTTGAGCAAACAGGCTACGGCAGGCGATTGACGTTTGCACCGGGCATTTCACGTTGAAGAGCGCAACCATGAGCAATACATCAATCGTCGATGTCGGCGCGCGAAAGGTGGTGGTCCTCGGCGGACGAGGGTTTCTCGGCACCCACTTAGTCAACGCACTCGCTCAGAGCGGTGCGGCGATCACCGTTTTTGATCGTCCTGTCGCGCGCCACGATGCAGCCGAGCGCGACGACACATTCAGTTTGCAAGATATCCATCCGCTGAGCAATGTCGAGATTGTCAGCGGAGACTTCTCGACGGGCGAGGGACTGGCGCGAGCGCTGCGCGGCGCGGAACTCGTGTATCACCTGATTAGCACAACGGTGCCGAGCACTTCCAATGCCGATCCGATTGGGGATGTCGAAGGCAACCTGATCGGTACACTGCGGCTGCTGGAGTTGATGAAGGCGGCGGAAGTGCACCGCATCGTCTACGTCTCGTCAGGCGGTACCGTGTACGGTAACCCCACTGTACTGCCAGTGCCGGAAACTCACCCGCTTGCTCCTTTATGTTCCTACGGTGTCGTCAAGATCGCGGTGGAACATTACCTACAGATGCACGCATCGCTCTTTGGGCTTGTAGCGAACATATTGCGGGTTTCGAATCCATTCGGCACGTTTCAGCATCACATAGGCGTGCAAGGTGTCATTCCGACCTTCTTTCGGAGAATGCTGGATGAAAATCCTATCGAGATATGGGGCGATGGCTCAGTGGTACGGGATTACATTCATGTCAGCGACGTTGTGGCAGCGCTGCTTCGAGCCGGTGCGCGCCAAGAGTCGGGCACATTCAATATCGGCAGCGGTGTCGGGCACAGTCTGAACGCCATACTCGACGTGGTACAGCGACTCGTTGGACGCACCCCCGATGTCCGGTATCTGCCGCATCGAAGCTTCGATGTCCAGAAGATATACCTGGACATCTCCAAGGCACGGAGGGAATTGAGCTGGCAACCATCATTGTCGCTAGAGGCGGGCTGCACTCTCTATTGGGATGAAGTCAAACGGTCAGCGGCGTCGTCGAAAAAAGCAACCACGGGGTCTCGCCGATGAGCGACATGGCGCCGATCGAAGGCCGCTCCTTCTATCCGTCGATAGAGGCCCTGTCGGCCGAAATCGCTCAGTTGTTCGATCGAAGGGATATCGACGCCGCGTTGCTATGTATTCAGGCATTCGTCCAGGCTGTGATTCTCGATAGGCGGGCATCTGCCCGAGTATTTGCTAGCTCAGAGCTAGATACTTGGTGCCAACGGATCGGTGCGTATGTTCTCGCGCGCGGTGACTTGCGATCGACCGCGAATGATTCTGAGCGCGCAGACTGCGTGATACTTGCGACTGAAGCGTATCGCACGGGGGGGCATACCGCGGTAATCGAAGACCTCCTCGGGACGGGCCGGCTTGGGGCGCGCGTGGTGGTAATGCTCACTGACGCGCTCCATCAAGCAGATAGGTCGGTTATCGAAGAACGTTTCGGAACCGCGGCGAAGGGCGAAATCAGTCCCCGCGGAGGACTTGCAGACAAGCTCTCTTGGACGATTACGCGGTTGCAAGCTTTGCGTCCTCGCCGAATACTCTTGCTGAACCATCACCATGATCCCGTCGCGATCGCAGCCGCATTGCCTGGTCTTGCAGAAGAGATCGTTTTCTATCATCACGCAGATCATCAACTTTGCCTAGGCGTTACGCTTAAGCATACGCTGCATGTCGATCCGCATCCAATGGGTTTCCACAACTGCCGAGATGCATTGGGGATCGACGAAAACGTCTATTGGCCTTTGGTTGTCGGCGATCAGGGCTGGGTACCCGCTCGAGATCGCGAAAGCAATCCTGATGGTCTACGAACGTGCTCTTCCGGTTCCGGCAACAAGTTCGAATATCCGTACAAGTACCAGTACGCAGAATTATTGCCGCGCGTCCTGTCGATTACTGGTGGGACGCATTTCCATATCGGACAGCTTTCCGATGATGCAATCGAACGTATCCATACGGGACTCGATTCCATTGGAGTTGATCGAAGTCGCTTTGTCTACGTTCCCTGGGTGCGTAGTGTCTGGACCACGCTACGAGATTTGAATATCGATTTGTACATTGCTTCGTTCCCACTTGGCGGAGGGCGGGCAGCGATAGAAGCCATGGGTGCAGGAGTGCCGATTGTCATCCACGATTCCTACATTTCTCCGTTCTTTGGTGGGAAGGCTCTGTTTTATCCTGGGGCATTTGCATGGCGGCATCCAGAGGAGTTGTTCGCGCATCTTTTCGGCATGAGCCGCGAGGATCTATTTCGGGAAAGCGAAGCTGCGCGGAGGCACTATGACGCGTACCACACGCCTGCCATGCTCGCTAGCTATATTGATGCAGGCCGTTTGGCACAACGTGTTCCTGCCGTGACCAAGCATATCGGCGATCCGATGCAGGAATTTCTGGATGATGTCCACTACGCGTCGAATGACCACATCACCGCGCAGCAACTTGCGCCTATTTTTGATAGTAAGCGCCGCTTGGCCGAGGACATCGTCCGAGAGAAAAGGGTGCGTGACTCCTGCATTGATGCTCTTCAGTTGGCGCTTGAAGCGGAGCTCTTTGCGATGATGGGAACAGACCGAAGATAACTGATGTCCGCGAGCGCCGGCGTATCCTTATGGGGTCAATCGCATCGGCTATTAGGAGGCTGGCGTTGCCGTTCCGGAAGGTCGCATCGATGCTAGGGCTGGGCTAGGGGAGACTTACCATGAAGTGGCAGAAATTGGGCCTTGTCTATACACCGTCGGGTTTGGGTGAGTGGGCCGTCCACACCGCGACACTGCCGACGCCTGTGCTGCACGCCTCGGGCGCAATCCGAGTGTTCGTTTCGTTCTGCGACGCAAATGGCATTGCACGCCCAGGCTACGTCGACGTCGACCCGGATCGACCAACGCGAGTCCTGCGAGTATCGCCTCGACCACTCCTTGATATCGGGCAGCCGGGCACCTTTGATGACAACGGCGCCGTCGTCTGCAGCGTCGTACACCTCGGGGGTGACACTTACTACATGTACTATGTCGGCTTCGAACAGTGCGTAAAGGTGCGATACCGGCTCTTTACAGGCCTCGCGATCAGTACAGACGGTGGAGAGACATTTCGGAAGTACAAGTCCACGCCGATTCTTGATCGAACACCTTGGGAACTCTATTTCCGATGCGGACCGTTTGTCCTCTACGACAACTCGACGTTTCGTATGTGGTACATCGCTGGCTCGCAATGGACGCCGATCGATGGAAAAAGCGTGCCTGTCTACACGCTCAAGTACCTGGAATCCGCTGATGGGTTGAGGTGGGGTGATCAAGGCATTGCTAGCATGGATATCGCCGATGAGGATGAGCACGGATTCGGGCGCCCGTGGGTAAAGCTGGGCCGCGATGGCGCTTATGAACTGTTTTATTCCATTCGACGTCGATCTGTGGGCGCATACAGGCTGGGTTACGCTCGATCGCGAGACGGACTGCGCTGGGAGCGCGATGACGCTCATATGGGACTCGACGTTAGCCCGGATTCGTTCGATTCGGAAGCGATCGAGTATTCTGCCGTTATAGACATTCGCGGTCGCACATACTGCTTCTACAACGGGAACGCGTTCGGGCGTGATGGCTTTGCGGTTGCCGAACTCGCGGACAGCTGATCGATCAAGAGATTCAGATGGCTAATGACAACGACAAGTACGCGCGCTTTGCGCGTCTCGGGTTCGACGATTTTCGTGCGCTCGCAACAGATGCTTCACTTACCCCCAATGAGCGCGTAGGTTTTCCCGAAAGTTATCGGGCGAACAAGGAAGGAGCGATTCTGGCGGATCTGCTAGGGAAGTTGCCGGCGCTTCGTGAAAAAGGGCGAACTATCATCGACATCGGCCCAGGTTGTGGCGACTTGGCGCGGCTTATGCTCTCTCACTGCGAAAGTCTTGCGCATCATCTGGTACTGATCGATTCGGAAGAAATGTTGGCGCAACTCCCCGATGCGGCGCACGCGCGAAAGGTAGCCGCGTATTACCCGCAGTGCCCGGAGATTTTTGAAGACTATCGGGCCGCTGCGGATGCGATTGTTGTCTACTCTGTTTATCAATACGTGTTTGCCGAAGGCAATGCTTGGAACTTTCTCGATCGTTCATTGACATTGCTTGCTCCCGGCGGTCGATTACTCATTGGTGATATTCCGAACATCAGCCGCCGCAAGCGCTTCTTTGCCAGCGACACGGGCGTACGCTTCCATCAGGCGTTCACCGGTACGGACGAAATTCCGGAGGTCCGCTTTAATGAGCTCGAGCCATCGCAAATAGACGATTCGGTGGTCCTTGCTATCGTTGCGCGTGCGCGTGCCGCAGGCTTTGACGCATATATCGTGCCGCAGGCGGACGATTTGCCTATGGCAAATCGTCGCGAAGATGTGCTCATCGTTCGGCCCTGAGGAAATCATGGAAAAGACACGTAAGCTGATCATCATCGGCGATTCGGCGTTTGCGGAGATCGCCTACGAATACTTTACGTACGATTCGGTGTATGAGGTCGTAGGATTCTCCGTTGAGAAGGCTTTCCTTAAACGGGATCATTGCTGCGGGCTTCCAATCATTCCGTTTGAGGAGTTAGAAGCTTACTTTTCTCCGTCAGAGCACGAGTTTTTTGCCGCAATCACCTACGCTCAACTGAACCGACTGCGTGCGCGCCTTTACCGCGCAGCAAAAGCCCGTGGCTACAAACCCGCCTCATATGTGAGCAGCCGTGCGTTTGTGTGGCGGAATGCGGAGATTGGTGAACACTGCTTCATCTTCGAGAGCAACGTCGTTCAGCCATTCGTCAAGATAGGCGACAATGTGGTCCTATGGAGCGGTAACCACATCGGTCACCATTCTAACATCGGGGACAACTGCTTTATTTCGTCGCATGTTGTTGTCTCTGGTTTTGTGAATATGGGTGCAAACTGCTTTGTCGGCGTCAACACGACCTTCGCGAATAACATTTCGATCGGGCAGGATTGCTTATTCGGAGCAGGCTCGCTGGTAGCGCGAGACGTGCCTGAAGACAAGGTGATGAAAGCCGAAGCGGGGGAGCCATCGGGTAGCGCGCGTAGATTCAACCGGATCAGGGAATAACGTTGAGTATTGTTGAACTTCGTCGATACGAGGGTATTTGCAGATGCATGTGACTCGCTACGCAGTTGAGCATCGCGATCGGTGGGATGCGTTCGTGCGCGAATCAAAAAACGGGACATTCTTGCTCAATCGCGGATACATGGATTATCACAGTGATCGATTTGTCGATCATTCTCTGTTGTTCCAGAACGAAAAAGGTCGGCTTGTTGCCATTCTGCCGGCCAACGAGCGAGATGGCGTATTGCAGAGCCATGGCGGGCTTACTTACGGAGGGGTAATTAGCGATCAGTCGATGACAACCCCCGCGATGCTGCAGGTGTTCGGAGCGCTGGTTTCTTACCTGCATGCAAATCGGATCAAGTCATTGCTCTACAAGACGATCCCGTATGTCTATCATCATTTCCCGGCGGACGAGGATCGCTATGCACTTTTCCGCATCGGGGCCCGCCTTCGCCGGCGCGATGTCCTTTCGGTCGTTTGTACGTCTGCACGATTGCCAATGCAGAAGCGGCGTTTGCGGAAAGTTGCCCTAGGGCAAAAGCTCGGTCTTGCCATAGAGGAATCGCAAGAGTTTGCGGCCTTCTGGACGGTACTGGAGGCGAACTTGTTGGCTACTCATGGGGTCACGCCTGTGCATTCGCTTTCGGAGATCACTCTACTAAAGAGTCGCTTTCCCGAGTCGATCCGCTTGCACGTATGCAAGGAAAACGGCCAAGTGGTGGCCGGGGTTGTGATGTTTAATTCGTCGCATGTCGCACATGTTCAGTACATATCGTCGAGTGAGCGAGGCCGCGAAATAGGGGCGCTCGACTTGTTGTTCTCCACTCTCATGGACAACGACTACGCGGTGCTGCCGTACTTTGACTTCGGGATCTCGAACGAAGACGAGGGCAGAAGACTGAACGTCGGCTTGGTCGAGCAGAAAGAAGGTTTTGGAGCTCGGGCCGTGGTGCATGATCACTATGAGCTGGACGTCCCTTTGTGATCTTGCACGCACGTGCATTGGAAGCATTAGCCTGCTGCTGGAAGGACCTCTAGAAGCACATCGCAGACACGATCGACTTGCTGCAACGTGAGATGCGGTCCCATCGGCAAGCTCATCACCTCATCGCTTAGCTTTTCGGCCACCGGGCACTCCCTGCGCGCAGCCATTGCATTTTGATATGCGCCCGTTCGCGCCGGGGGAGTCGGGTAATGAATTTGCGCGCCAATGGCCGCCTTCGCAAGGGCGTCCATGATTCGGACGCGTTGTTTCACTCTCACCACGAAAAGATGCCAGACAGGTTCTGCGCAGGCGATCACCTCAGGCAGTACAAGCCGAGCGTCGGTCAGGCGAGAGAGGTATCGCTCCGCCACTGTCGCGCGTCGAGTATTCCACTCATCGAGCATCGGTAGCTTAGCTCTGAGGAAGGCTGCTTGCAGTTCGTCCAGGCGCGTGTTGAACCCCTGACGCTCATGAACATACTTACGCTTAGAGCCGTAATTGGATAGTTCGCGCACGCGCTCTGCTACTGCATCGTCATTCGTGACGATGGCGCCACCATCACCCAGAGCGCCAAGGTTCTTTCCCGGATAAAAGCTAAAAGCAGCGGCGTCGCCGAGCGTTCCCGTGCGCGATCCCGCGTATCGGGCACCGTGGGCTTGCGCTGCGTCTTCGATCACTTTGAGGCCGTATCGCTTGGCCACCGCAATTATCGGCTCCATGTCTGCGGGCTGGCCGTACAAATGGACCGGAATGATCGCCTTGGTCCTCGACGTCACGGCGGCGCCAATAAGCTCTGGATTGAGGTTATGAGTCCGCTCTAGCGGCTCCACCGGGACAGGGGTCGCTCCCGCATGAGTCACGGCGAGCCATGTGGCAATAAATGTGTTCGACGGCACCAGCACCTCATCGCCGGGGCCAATCTCTAGCGCACGAAGGATCAAGTGAAGTGCGTCGAGACCGTTACCGACGCCGATGCAATGCGTGGCGCCACAATACGCTGCGAACTCCCGCTCGAATGATGAAAGCTCATTCCCTAGGATGAACCAACCGGACTGCATTACTCGAGCGTATGCCGCGTCGAGCGAATTTTTTAATTCGCTGTTCGCTGCAACAATGTCTAGGAAAGGGACGGGTATCGTCATGTGCCCCTCCTGGTCGCATCGAGAAAGTCGTCGTAGCTCCTGTAGTAATCGCCTTCCTCGTAAGGCATCGATGCCAGGGCAATGCAGACAGCATTCGACGAAAACGCATCGATTTCGCGCCAGATCATGCGCGGCACATAGAGCCCCTCAGACGGATCGCTTAGGTGGAATGTACGACGTTCGGTTCCGTCGTCGACGTGCACGTCAAAGCTGCCAGAGACTGCGATCAGGACCTGTTGCAATTCTTTATGGCTATGGCCGGCTCTCGATGCCCCTTCCGCGATTTGATAGAGATAGTAGACTCTCTTGATTTCAAAGGGGATATCGCGATTGTTCTCGATCGGGGTAAGCGCCCCGCGAGGGTCTTCAATCTTGCGGAACTGCAGTAAGACACATTGGGCTATGCTGGTCATTGGCATTGACTCGTTGCGGGTACCGGTTCAGTAGTTTTGACGGTTTCACGGCTAGGAATACGAAAGGCTAATTGCCTCTCGGCACCGCGTAAAGCATCAAGTCTTCTCCGCCGCTGCCATGGCAGCGTAGAAAGAGATCGTATCCGGCGTCTAGGCTGGAAATGATCGATGCTGCTTCGAGCAAATCATCGGGCCGGTGGTAAACGCTGATTCCGAGGAAGACTCTTTTATGTCCCAGATATTCGCTGCACGCATCTAGCGCCGGTATCTCAGCTCCCTCGATATCGAGCTTGAAGTAGGCGGGTCCAGGAATGTCAAGATCGGATAGTAGGACAGTTTGCACCTTAGTTGCCGCGTGGGCATCCAATGAAGATCCGACTGACCCGAGCGCATTAAAGCCCATCGTGCCGCGCGTGGAGGAGATAGCGCTCTGGTGGACGATCGTTCTGCCGGAAAGTCCGAGCGCCTCGAGACGTTGTTTTGCCCGGGCGGCATTGGCAGGGTCTGGTTCGATCAATACTATCTGCTTAAAACGCCCATTGGACATGTGAGCGAATTCTTCCGCCGTGTCACCGTCAAACGCGCCTGCGTCCACGTATGTCACATCATCTGGTAGACGCTGAATCAAAAAATGCACATCGTGACGAGGCGTAACGATCAGCTTTTCAAAGTCGCCGGACATGCGAAAGTCAAGATGTGCTTCGAGAGTTTGACGAGACAAATCGTCGGCAAACTGAGCGCTGAGCCGGTCGTATCTCTCCCGCTTTCGTTCCAAGACATCTCGCCGCTCCAAGAACAGAAAGGGCAGCGCTTCTACCGCTTCATTCAGGATGAGATCAGTGAACGGCCGGCAGTCCAACTGGTGAAAAGACGCCACGATTTCCGACTTCTTCCGCGCAAACGAAAAGCCGGGTTGATAGATGGTCACATGTAGGCGCGCAACTTCGCGGCTCGCCCGCTCGGCGAATTCTTTTAAGGTGACGACCTGGTGCCCGTCAATCAGTGCGCCTTGCTTTTCTGGGGTATCGTCCACAAACACAAAGGGCAATTTCAAACATTGTCCGATCCGCCGGCCTAGCGTGCCTGCCCCATATAAACCGATAAGCATGGTGGTCGCTTCCTCGCTGTTAGCATTAAAAAATTTGCTGCGCAGCCGGCAGATCAACCCTTGCGACGATTGCGCCAATCGTTGACGTCGCGCGCAGGGGACCATCGATATCCCAAGTATTTGCGGGTTAACGGATCTTCAGGCGGCGCGTAGTCTCGGTTAGCGAGCGCGGAGGGCAGGTCGATCTGTTGGGCCATGAACGGCAGTCCGATGACATGGTTAACGGCACGTCGCACAGTATTTGTGGTATTGATTCCCGCTCGGTGATAGAGCATTGCGTCAAGGATAAGGTATGAGCCCGCAGGAACGGTGACTTGCTTTTCGAACTTAGACACAAACGACGCCGGCGGATACGCTTCGACGTGCTGAGTCGCCGGCAGCACGAAGGTCGCGCCGTTGTCATTGGTAAATGGATCTATACAGAGGAGAGCGTTGACCGCAAGAGTCTTTGAGCTTGTCCAGTGCTGGTAGTTTAGGTCGCGGTGCCACTTCGCTTGATAATTTTCGCGCTCGGGCCGGTTAATGATACCGTTTTGCATTAGCAGTACGAACTCCGGTCCGAGTGCTCGCTTCGCAAAATCCATCAACGGTGCCGCGGTTGCTACCGAGAGGAAGTCCTGATCGTATGCTAACAAACAGCGGGCGATGTCGGCATCGTTCATTGCCCTGAGTATCTCTTCGCCCCCGGCCTCACGGACTTGTACTTCGTACACATGGTCCAGCTTCGACTTGAGCCGATCTAGAAAATCGACGGGGAGCTTACTATCAAGGACGGTGTACCCATTGATCCGTAGCTCGGCGACGGCCTCGTCAATCGCGTCTGCAGCCGCCATTCGGTCGATGACTCCATATGTCTGCGCTTCTGAGGGATACATAAAAGGGGCGTTGTTTTCTTTTTGCACGGTGGTACTCGACAGTAGGAATTCCGATGAAAGTGGCACCGAGCTACGGCGCTATAAAACGTGCGCAAAACACAAGTCGACGTCGCGCTCCGATACTTCGAAATCCCAAATAGTCCAGAGCCAATGAGGCCGAGGGCGCGGATAACTGGACCCGGTTATCATCCAGGACTCTTGACCAAGTGCGGCGGAGATACTCGTAAAGGTGTGGCATGTTATGCTCGCCGAAGATAGTGAGATGATCTTCGCCGCGCGTGGCGCAAAAAGGGCGTTCGTCAGCGCTGCTCCGCCTGGGCCTGCAATGATTTCGGCATCTGAAAACAATTCTACTTGCTGTTCAATAGACATATTGCCGGTGTCAACAATGGCAAAACCGGCTTTTTTGAACTTCGCCATGATCGAGCGCTCGTTGAGGATCGACCGTTCAACAGCCTTGCGCCGCGCTAAGTAAATGCGTTTGCCCCGACGAGGACTTGCGTTGTCACTCTGCGGTGCCAGTCGGTTACGCATAAATCGGACGGCTTCGGGATGTGCAACCATGTCTCGCGATAGGCAGGAGGGAACAATGAGCTTGTCAAAGGCCAAGGGCTCTGAGAAATCGACTGCGCGCAGCCGAGAGTGGTCGATGCCAAGCCTGTGGAGCAACGGAATCTGCCAGGTTGCGATTTGCGTATCGATCAAAATCGGCGCGTTTTCATATTGCTTATCTGCAAGGAGAAGGCTCAATCGCGGCAGATCGTCCAGCAGCCAGTGATAATAGTTTTTGTTATGCCCGATGTAGATGCAGCCGGGCTCGTCATATTTTAATGCCTTTCGACACGCTATCAGAGCGCGGTCGTCGCGTATCGCGCGAACGGCCGGAATAAATAACGGAATATGACATGGTTTCATGTGAACGGAGTCTGTCACCAAATACTGCTTGTTGGCTAGAATCAATCCATGAAGCGGGAAAATCTCGGCGTGCTCATATTCGGTGATATAGCAGGGCGAGAATTGCAATTTGCTTTCTACGGGAGTAATTTCGCCGTTGCGGACTACATTTGCGTGGATGTGGGCGGTCGAAGGGGGCGTCTTCTCTTCATAGCGCACGCCCGGATTCCCTCGAAGGTCGCATGCTTTTCGCAATGCGACATCGGCTACTCGCCACCAACCGTGCCATGCTTCCAGTGCAGCCGAATACAGCGTGACTCCTTCGGTCGGATTGATCAGATACTTCTTTATCGCACGGCTGAACCGCTCTTCGTAAGTCGTCGGGCTTCGCAGGAAGCATTCTTGATCGGCGTCGGCCGCCTGGCGCCATCGTTCTGCTCGCATGTTGGTATAAGCAAGGAGCCACCAACCGTCTGGGTTTTCCGCATCGACCCGGACCGCGCACTCGAGCACTGCGATAGCTTCCGCAAACGTCCGGCCTTGCCATAGCCCGCCCTCTCGGGGTTTGTTCAGTGCCCTGATGCCGACGACCATACCTTCGGAATCGTACCTACCGAATTCATATGCCCAAACCGACTGGAGCGCGAGGAGGTCGCCAAGGCCGCGCAGAGCTATAGCACGCACCGATACGTTCTCGGCTAGCCAGCGATACAGGAATTCCGCGTCGTGCAAGAATCCTTGCAGCTTCAGCACATTCGCCAAATATAACCATGAGCAGAGGAAAGGCGACCCCGCCACCGCTGCTCTGTGCGGTACCGTCTGCTGAGCACGTCGGTAGTGCTGACACACGTGTACTTGCCGATCTATCTCGACGCTCGACCCAATACCAGCCTTGAATCGTCGAAGCGACACCAGGAAGAACTTGCCGACCGCTAGTCGGTGCTCCGACTGGCATAAGTTCGGCACTCGCGAGCGGCGTATCGCGTGCGCTGCTAGGAGAGATGCAAACAACAGCAGTCGGAAAGAAGGGTCGTTGCAGACGCGTTTTGCTAACGCTCTCAGTCGCAGCGGAATCGCGGGCCAACGGACGGTCGACGCGTGACTACTTTTCGGTATCGAGTGCATGATCTCGCTTGAACGGTCCTCGTGGTGCGCTGACATTGTACCGGGAGTGTTTTACGAAGTCTTACGGGGCGCTATCCGCTTGAAGACATAGGCGGACGCGACCGTCGCTCGCCGGCGGACTGCTGAGCGCTTTACGCTGCGCTAGCGCAAAATCAGGGGCGGAAGTGAGTACGGGGGGTTGCAGCGGGGGCAACGCCCAATGCTGCGATGGAGGCGCGGCCGAACGCTTGGCCGCTTTTCGGGACAGGCGTCGGCACGTCACTGGAAGCGCGGATGATGGGTAATGACCGTAATGACCGACGATTCGCTCCGCAATTCCGTCCGGATATTCCTTGTTATTTCCGAAAAAGGATGCCCGTTGGAGGCCGCATCCGCCAGTCCATGGCAATTTCGACCGAGAGACCGGAGCCCAACCGGCGGGCGGGGCACCACGGCCGGGAATTCGATCATTCGCCGTGGCGCAGTAGCTGATACCGTGTCAGAATATGCGATTCGTTCTGCAGAGAGCAGTAAGTTCTTATGTTTTCGATCGTTTCGGTGTAACTGCGCATGCGCGGGTCTGAGTCTCAACCAACAAATGGCGTCCGGCGACCAGTTTTGATAACGGTAGCGCTATATTAACTTGACATTTGGATAAAAAGGGTATGCTTTTATACAAGCGACGAGCGGATCGTAGTAATGCGTTGCTGCAACACTCGCCATTTGTGCCTCTTTTTGTAGGCGGTGCCCCTAGGTCGGGGACGACAATTCTTCATGCACTGATTTGCACTAGTGAGAAAACGAATGATTTTATTGCCGAGTGCAGCTACTTTACCGCGTTCCTGCAACCCCTGGCGACGGGCCTGAACGTTTTCGATGTCCACACAAGACACTACTTCTCGAGCCGGGAAGAACTGATAGCCCATCACGGCGATGTCCTTCGAAACGAGCTGAAGCGTATTTGGGACCGCACCGGGAAGCCGGAGGTGCTGGCGCTGAAAGATCCGATGCTGACTCAGTTCTTTGCCATCGCTGCTAATGCCCTTCCTGAAGCTCGCTTCGTCCTATCGGTCCGCGATCCGCGTGACACGATTTTGTCTCGAATTGAGGTTGCGCAACGACAGACTCCAGGCCGGCAGATCGAGCGAACAATGGTTGCAGAGTTTTGCTCGGAGTACGTGCGGTTGTACCGATCCGTGGTCGACAACCGAGCATGCTTCGGCGACCGACTTTGCATCGTTAAATATGAAGACCTGGTGGTCGGCAAAGCCGACGGATTGCTACGAGATTTCGGATGCGGAACGATCCGGGACGACAAGGTTCGAACCAAGGAGAGTACTCCGCAAATGTTTATAGCAGACGAATGGTCCACTGACCTCCACGGCAAGCGGCCATCGGCGAGCTCAGTGGCTCGATTTAAGACGAGTCTGCAGCCCGAGGTGCAGGAACTGATCTTACGCGAATGTGGTGACGTCGCCCGGCAGCTCGGCATCGACTGTTAGCATTTGCCTTGTGCTGATCCGCTGCGGGGCTAGAGCGATTTCTTGCATGACCAGCGGGGAGGTCGAATACCTTTGACTGGCACTGAAGTTTGGCGGTAGTCGAAGACCTGGAGTCGCCACATCAAGCAGCCCGCTCTGCAATGAAGCCGACACGTTACATCTCCTCTATACTTCACTGCTAGTCCGGGCCCGGTGACGCATCGATTGCGGCGGCGTCTCCTTCGCGCCCGGCTCGGCTCATGGAGCCGGCCGCACCGATCACACTGTGCTGGAACCGATCAGAAACTATGTCAGAAGCTGATAAATCCTGCGAGCTTTCGATTGTCGTCCCTGTGTATCGCAGCGCCACCATTCTGCCGCTACTGGTACAAAAGATCGACGAGGAAATGGTCAAGGCAGGTCTTGTGGGTCGTGTTGAACTGTTGCTAGTCAATGATTCGAGCCCGGACAACAGTTGGCAGGTGATCTCAAGTCTCGCCAGGGAGTTCAACTTTGTGAAGGGAATTTCACTGCGCCGAAATTTCGGCCAGCACAACGCGACCATGGCAGGCTTGAATCACGCAATCGGCGAGATCGTTGTAGTGATGGACGACGACCTGCAACACCCTCCTGAAGCGATCGGAGAGATGATTGCAGCTTTACGCGCAGGTTACGACGTCTGCTACACCAACTATCGGAATAGGCAACACGCTGCATGGAAGAAGGCAGGTAGCAAATTCAATGATTGGGTAGCAACCCGCCTGCTCGACAAACCCAAAGGTTTGTATCTTTCTTCGTTCAAGGCGTTGCGCAAGGAAGTGGTTGATGAGGTCGTCAAATACGATGGACCTTACGCCTATCTGGATGGTTTGATCCTGGACGTTACCCGATCGATAACGACTGTGGCCATCCATCACCAGGCGCGTCATGACGGCAAAGGAAACTACAACCTGTCGCGCTCGCTTTCGCTGTGGTTGAAGATGGCCACCAGCTTTTCGGTCTTTCCACTACGACTTGCCTCGATTGCGGGCTTCTCGCTAGCCTTGTTCAGTATGGTGATGATTTTGATAGTCATAGCGGCAAAGGTCCTCCATCCTGGCATCCAAGCCGGCTGGTCTTCACTCATTGCGACAATATTGTTTATAGGCGGGATCCAAACGACGTGCATCGGCCTGGTAGGGGAATATCTTGGCCGCACATATCTGAAGCTGAATCACAAGCCGCAATTTGTGGTCGCCCAACGAACCTGGGCCGATTAGCCGTGGCAGATTCCGAATTCGATCAGTTCGCGCGCGATTATGATCGTGTGCTTGGCGACTCGATCCCGGAGGGGCTCAATGAAGATGGATACTTCGCGGAGTACAAAGTTGCGCTGATGTCGAAGCTTCTCAAATGTCGCCAACCGAGGCGGATACTTGACTTTGGCTGCGGCGCAGGACGCAGTCTCCCATACCTCGAGCGATATTTTCCAAACGCCGAACTGTGGGGCTTTGACGTCTCCACAGATTCTTTGATGGTCGCGCGCGAGCGCGTGCCCGCGGCACATCTCTTCTCTGATTGGCCGCAGGCTGCGAGCGTTCGATTTGACGCGATAATAGCGGCCAATGTGTTTCACCACATTCCGCGTGAATGCCGAGAGTCGGCGCTCCTGCAATGCTATCACGCTCTGCAAACGAAGGGGACGATGTTCCTCTTTGAGCATAATCCATTAAACCCTGCGACGCGCTGGATATTTGAGCGATGTCCCTTCGACGTGGGCGCTGAGATGCTGAGCTTGAGGAGCGCACTACAGCTAACGAAGCATGCGGGCTTCCAGTCTGAGGAACATGGCTACACACTATTTTTCCCGCGTCCACTGGCTTTTCTCCGCAGCCTCGAGCCATGGCTAAAATCACTGCCGTTAGGTGCGCAATATTATGTCCAGATGGAGAAATGAATCCGCGATCCTGATTCGTTACGCAGGAAGCGGTGCGGTGAATACCATTGCCGGTATCGGGTTGATTTTCTTTTTCATGAAATGCGGGGTGTCTCCCATTCTTGCCAATGTGGCAGGGTACACTGTTGGGCTCGCCCTTAGTTTTTTTCTCTCGAAAAAAATTGTTTTTTGCAGTGACGGACACGTAGCCGCGGAGAGCCTACGCTTTCTTGTCGCGTTCGCGCTGTGCTTTTTTGCAAACATAGCTGTCTTGCACGTTTTTGTGAATTTGATTGGTTTCGGCGCTGGGGTATCGCAATTGATCGCCGCTGCAACGTATACGGGGTCAATGTATTTCGCGGCGCGATGGTACGTGTTCAAAGTAGCCTCCAAGCCATCAAATCCGTGCTAGAAACGTATTGTCGATGAGTTTTACCGCAAATTTTCAATCCGTATAACGGCAAGAGTGAATCAATGAGCGAATTGATCGATCGGTTTCGTCTCGATCGTGCGCATGGCGCACACGTCGTGATGACCTTTCTAGTCTTAGCCTACGGGTTGGTCAATCTGTTCTTCGGTGAAGTGGTACCCGCTGGCGGAGGGCTTGGCTGGGACGGTGTGGTCTACGCAAGCATCGTGCGAAACCTTTGGACGATGATTTCACATGGGCAAATGACTGGCTACTATGCGCAGCGACTTCTTCCATCCGTGATCGTTAGGGGAATGCTCATTGTTTCCGGCGCAGAGTTTACAAACGGCAACATCATCCGCGCCTTCGACCTCTATAACCTGACATTACTGCTTTTCGCGACGATCATATGGAAACGTATAGCTGACAGTCTCGAATTGTCCATCGCCTCAAGATGGGTCGGATTTGGGGGGATCTTTGTCAATTTCCTGATTGCCAAGCAAGTAATGTATGCCCCCGTCTCGACAGACGTTACGGCCATGGTCATCAGCATGTTGCTTCTTCTGTTCTATCTGCAGCGCCGCCCGTTTGCGTTGCTATTCACAATGGTGGCAGGTTCCTTCGTCTGGCAAATTACGGGTCTTTGTGGCGCATTGCTAATGGTGTTCATGCATGCGCGATTCTCTGAGTCAGAAATCAGTGGCAGCAACGTGAGGTCAAGCGCCAAGCGCAAGTTTAAACGAGCGGCCTTATTTTTATGGATGGTCCTTATAACTATTTGCGTTTTTGCATATATAGCGTTGCCGCACATGCTGTCGCCGGAACAATTGGAATCCGAAGGAGGCCATAAGTTGGAGCGGCTAATCGCTGGGTTGCCGTCGCTCATCGCCGTGGTAGTCGCTGTTGCTGTCTTACTGGGCTCAATACGTCTAATCGGCTCCGTCGCTTCAAAACTGGCGGAGATCCCTCCGGGAGCCCTTGCCCTCGCAGTCGCGGGTGTCCTCATTCCGCATATCATTGTGAGATCTATTTCAAACCCCGGTCTCCCCAATGCAAACAGCTTTTCGCAAGTTCTGGAGTGGGTTGTTTTTCCGCTCAACGGGGAAGGCAAATTCCTGATGCCGCTGGTCACGCTTTCCGTCTTTTGGGGACCAGCATTGCTGCTGATGATCATCGTGTGGGATCAGGTCTGTGTTGAGCTGCGGCGACTTGGTCCCGGTGCAATGGCTATCGTGGGGCTCAATATGCCGCTAGCCCTCGTGACGGAGCCACGATACGTGATCGGTGCTTGGCCGTTCGTTATTACAGCCTTAGTGTTAGCTCTCCAAAAGAGAAAGCGCCGCAATTCTTTCCCGTACGCTTTCCTGGCTCTGAGCGTGGCGTCTGCTCAGTTTTGGCTGCCAATGAATCTACGACCGTGGACCGGCGCCGATGTAGATGGCCTCTTGGAATTTCCAAAGCAACTTCTTTTCATGCATTACGGCCCTTGGATGAGTTGGTCGTCATACCTGATTCAGCTAGCTGTCGTGCTTTTAAGCGCTGCTTGGCTTCGAGGGACCTTGCTGATCGATGAAAAATCATAGCTGCCGGATCATCTGTCGGGTAACCTAGTTGTACACACCGGCGGCTGGACGGCCCACAATGCCGCAGTATCTGGCTTGCAGGGAGGTGGACTTTCAAGGGAAGCTCCCTTTGCAGAAGATCGAATAATTGTGAACATCGGCTTTGACGGCATACCCCTGAAACCCGGAATGCCGTGCTTTCGAGTCAATCGACTGCTGAACGTCCGGCCGGTCGATGCCGGTAAGAACGGACCCCACCACCATTCCATTCGAAACGATGTAGGCAGACTTCGGCACTTGCTTCGTCGCCTCATCGAACACCCAGCCGCTCAGCCTAACATGACCTGTATCGCTTACAACCGGCGCTTCGGCGTCGATGTTGCCGCGGCACTCTTTGAGGCCTACAGGCGGCTTTCCAAGTAGTGCGCGCGCCGTCTTCAACTCGGATGATCCAAACACCGACAGGTTGTAGCGCACGGCATTAGCGACCACGCGCCATATTTGCGCGCGTTGTTCAGCGGTGTGCTGAGGGTACACACTGCCGATGGTGTCTCGGTCATCGACCCCAAGATCCAACGCAAGCGCGGCCTGCATCCGCTCGCGCGCGATCTCCGGACCGGATTGATCCATCGTCCCGAGTTGCGCCGCGAACAGCATGAGCGGCACAAATACGGAAATTGCCCCAACGACCGCGAGCGTTGCCACTCGCTCGCGGTACAGATGTACAAACAATAAGAGCAGCGCGCTATACAGAAGCATCAGAGACGTTTCGTATCGGCCCGCGAGCGCGGCACCGAGCCCGAAATTTGACCGGCTGATCGTGGCTGCGGCACCGGCCGCACCTATGTACACCACGAACAGGGCAAGCGCGAGATATGACGGATCGCGTGTTACGCGGCGCCCCCACTGCAGAGCCAACCAGATGCTAGCGCTGATTACGGTAGCTCCCACGAGCATCGTAACGATCTCGTTGTGGAAAAGCCAGCCGAACGGGGCGCCGAAGAACATCAGCAGAAATTTCACCATTATCCGGAATGGTGCGCCGGCGTGCGGCATTGTGTGGTAGTGATACGTCCAAGCTGCCAGCGTCAGTACGGTCACCAGCAGCAGCGTGGCAGTGCGCCAACGGGTGGATTCTCCGCTCAACGCAAGCATAAGCACCAGTAGGGGCAGTGCCAGCAGTCCGTTTGCCATCGTGACCGTCGAAAGCACGCCGCATACAGTCGCTGCTACGAACCAGACGTTGCGCCGGTCGTGAATCCACCGCGCCATCATCAGCAGTGCGACCAGCGGCAGAAGATACGCCAAATAGAACGGACTCTGGTAGCCCCAGTTAATGTTCTCGGATTGCAGCCAGGAGAAACAGGGGACCGCTACCAAAGCGCAACATAAATATGCAAGCCGACGGTGAGCGCCCATGAGCGCGCGGGCTGCAAGGCAGAGGCTCATCCACAGGCAGAACATCAGCACGATGTTCAGGAAGATCAGGAGATACGACAAACCGCCAAAAAATCGGTAGTCTGCCCAAAACAATACTTTGGAAAGGACGATTCGGTGCTCGTTCGCCTGCTCAAAGAATGGAGACCAGTGGGCACCCTGCAACCTCGCGACGTAGAACTGAAGCGTTCCGTCCCACATATCCCAGAACGGGACCGGCGAGAACCATCGCACCGCGCCGACTATTGTAGTAACGATGAAAAACGCCGGCGCTGTAGCGGGTAGCAGCGCTCGCACGACCGTTGCGCGTACCACTCTCTTAGACCTGCGCTGCGATTCGGTAAAGTTTGCCTCGGCCAACTCATTCCCCTATTCTGGTACGAGAATGTAGATGAACCCGTTGGAAGTCAATCCACAGGCCCGCGGATCGTTCTCAGCATTATGGCGCCCTCTACTGGACGGCTTCTACGTGATAGCCGTTGCGCGCTTTACCAAGGCGTGCTATCCATGGATATTCAACGAACCGGAAAGTAAAGGCTGAAAGCCCCACAGTTATCAATGCGGCTAGGCAACCGACGCACCAGTATTGCGCTGCTGACAAATCACTGACCGGCGTGAAGTGATTCACTAGCCTCGAAACAAGATATAGCACCCAGTTATGCAATAAATAGAAACTGTAGCTTAGCGTTCCGAGAACTCTGGCTGCAGGAAACGTTAGCAGACCATAGAACGAATTGCCGGCGGCGAGCACCACGAACGGCACAAATAGCAGCAACGCTCCGATTGGCGTGTATGTCATTGGTTGAAGTAATACTGCCGCAACGGTGCTGACCAGTGCGGCAGGTGTGCCGATCGCCCTCTGTGCGGCGTCGCGCAGCGCCTGAATGCGCACAGCGTAGGCAGCGATGCATCCGCTAAGGAAAAACCATTCGACTTGGGCGGTGGAAAACAGCGTGATCCAAAGAGCTACTCCTGCAGCGACGACAAACGCCCACCCGCGCGCCAACGCAGCAAATAGCGGGAGTAAGAGGTAGAATTTCCATTCATACGTAAGAGACCAATAGACAGTGTTGATCAACGTTGATTGACCAAAGCTGTTGATTTCTGGTGCGCCAGGGATTGTGAACAACAGCCATGAGACGACCTGCCTCGTCAAATCGTGAGCGGGCACCAAAATGCGAAAATGCGTCAAGGCCAGCGCAGTCAATATAACAAGTGATGCGCTTGTCACATACATTGGGACTAGCCGGCGAAGTCGGGAAGTAAAGAACTTAACCGATTCGAACGTGCTGTTGCAGTCGAGCACTCGGCCCCAGAACAGGAAGGCGGTTATCATAAAGAAGAATGCAACGGATCCCCGGCCCAAGAAGGTGTCGATCCTTGACGGCGTCAGCTGCCATACTCCGGTGCGGTAAAGCTGCTGGTTGATGGATAAGTGGTGCATCAGGACACCGACAGCAAGGTATCCACGCAATCCATCGATAGCATGAAATCTGGCCGAGGACGCTTCACGGCTCAACAACGCGCGGTAGAAGGTAGACCGCGCTATCCAAGCCGCGAATCCACCGGTTGTGGCCAGGACGAGAGTTGTCCCTAGTAGAAGGTTGCCGGTATAGCTTTGCATGAATCGTAGTCGAGAGTTGCCAGTACTGTCCTCTAAGTAGCCAGTAATCCATTATGGTCTCGGCGCGCCAATGAGTGGCACAACATCCACACTTCAAGGCTTTGTCGCAGTTTTACAGGCAACAACGAGAAATTGCTTCCCGAGGCAGCGCCACGCAAATGGAACTTTAAGGAACAGCGAAACCAACGCGGGGTGCTGTGGTAGCCGAGACCTCGTGGTATACGGCAAAAATTTGGGAATATTGCGCTCGATTGAAAACCCGGCGAGCGCGAGGGCCTCGGCAAGCGATAGATGCGATAGCGGAAGATGATGGTCGTAAAAATCCCAATACTCTCCAGGCAAATATCGAATATTGGGACCCATAATGATGAGTCGTCCGCCCGGGCGCAAGACACGGAATGCTTCAGCCAGAACGCTGTCGCAGACAGTTTTTGACGGAAGATGCTCGAGAAAATTCGAAGTAAAGGCCACATCGACCGAATTGCTGTCAATGTCCGACATTCGCTCGGCGCTTGACAGAAAAAATTCGATGTCATTGCCCAAAAAGCGACGTGCATCTTGGTTAAGGTCGACGGCGATCTTTCTTTTGGCGCGAATATTGTTAATAAATTCACCATATCCGCAGGCAATATCTAGGACCGTTGCGTTGTTGCCTACGAATTTTTGGAAGAAATCGCGGCACAAGACCTGCCAAACCTTCATTTTTGCCGGCAAATCTGCTTCGCGGAACCGAATTCGATACAAGGAGGTTAGGTCCGTCATGATAATCTATCGAAAAGTGATGCGTTTATGGGCATAGTAGCTCAGGAGAACTGGGGCAATTATCCCAATCAGATGCCCAACCGCCTCGTTCAGCTGCGGCGTAAGAGGAAATGCAAGCTGGAAGAGCTTGCGGGCAAAATCGCTTACGATGACCGTGATGCCTAAACCTACGAGATTCACTAATGCGAAGTAAGAAAGCTGCTGTTCCGTGCGCTGCGTGCTATTCGCAAAGACAAACGTTCGCATAAGAATGAACGCAGTGAGCATTCCGCAGACAAAGGCCGCCGCAACCGCCGCTTCGAACGGCAAAAATCGGCTAAATGCGAATCTCGAAATGAAGTTCACGCCCGCTGCCAAGCCCCCTGAGAGCAGGAACTTACCGAATTGGAGAGTTGTCAGTTTGCGTAGCACTGGTAAGCTAAAAGGCATCTTTCGACGTTCACTTGGAATTTGTCAATCATACACCAAAGCGCGGACGTATGTACCAAGGCCCGCGGTAGCTCCAAACGAGGGAATCACAAGATGTACGGACACTGCGCATAACCGGTCTAGGCGAAGAAGACAGGTCTACTGGCAGCGTCCGAGACTTTATGGCTGCCCTCAATTACGAGCTATATCATTCTGGCCATATTGCGAGCTAGTCCGATGCTCTCCGAAATACCACGGTCCTCGGGGTAATAATACGATGTATCTGCAACCAACAAACCCTGTATTGGCAATTTGATGGGTGGCAATCGGTCCAAGTATCCAGGTTCGCAGATAGGCTGCGCGAAGCGGTACCGGCTCGCTCGTACATCCAGGAAGTCTGCATCCGTTAATGAAGGATTTATCTTCTTCAAATATCGTTTTACCTTTTCGATGAATATGGAATCAGGCTCCCGATACTTGGGGTGTTCTCCGGGTACGTAAAATGGCACATAGACAATGTGCTCGGACAGCGGACGGAGGTTGGTATATTCGACGACGCCCGGAATATCCATTTCCGGATCATTCGTATTTAGCCAAAAGTTCTCTGTCACCGCCTTTCGTAGTTTGACTATGATGCATACGACAGCAACGTTCTTTGCGCTCTTGAAAGCGTTTAAGATATCCACGGGCAGGTCGGGTATGACGCGTGGCACATAGGGAAGCGGTATGGTACTGACGACTTTATCGAAGTCCAGTCTCTGTCCGCCCGCCAACAACCCTGCGACTTTCCCGCCCTCAATGATCACTTTCTCCACTGGGGTGCCCAGCCTGAATTCTCCGCCGTTTGCTTCTATGTAGTCGCGCATGGCCTGCAGCAACGTATCCGAGCCGCCTTCGAGATAGCCGAGCTTCTCCCGAAAAATGTCGTAACGGGATCGGCCTATCCGTCGAATGCGGCTCCAAATCCAGGCTGCGGAGAGGTTATACGCATAGTCGTAGAACTTGTAGTCGAAAAGCCGGCGCCACAGCACCTCCCAAGCCTCCTCGCCGATCCATCGGCGGATCCAACCGGTGGCTTCCATGCGATCGAGTGGCTTCCAGTCATTGCGCTTCGTCGATAGGAAAGCGTGAAGTCCGTACCGCACTTTCGCCGGCAGGCTAAGCCCCTTGAATTTCAAGAGCGCCACTGGATTTCCCCAAGGCTGAACACGTCCTTGGTAGAAATAGCCCATCTTCGTTTCGCGCCACTGCATCTTGTCTTCGATGCCAAGCTCCCGCAGCACCTCGAAGAAAGCGTGATCCGAAATTGCGTGAAAGTGATAGTAGCGCTCGATAGACAGCCCGCCGAAATCGAAGCACGCTGCCATGCCTCCCACGCGGTCGTCGGCTTCGAAAACGATCGGTTTACGGCCGTCTTTCACAAGTTGATACGCTGCGCCGAGGCCCATCGGCCCCGCGCCGAGTACTGCAATACGGTCTGCGCTCGTTGCCATGTGCGATCAAAACTCCAGTGCGATTTCGCTATATGTCGGATCGTTGAACGTTTCGTCCATCGCTTTGGCGAACGGGGTGGCGCGCACCGAGAAGATCCGTTCCCAATCGATGACCTCGAATTCGTCGCCTGCGGTCAGCGCTTTCAATTGATCAGCCGTGAACGGTGGGTTCTTGCTGAAGAGCGCGTAGATCTTCAAGAGCACGTAGAAAAGGCCATAGGGAATCTTCAAGATCGCGCAGCGCGCGCGGGTCGCGCGCTTGATCTGCCGGATGATGTCGATGTAATTGACTCTCTCGAGCCCGGTGATGTTGAAGGCATCGCCACTGATCCGCGACTCAATGCAGCTAATGATCACGTTGCAGAAATCACCGACGTACAGGGGCTGCCGCATGTAGCGTCCGTGGCCGGGAATCGGGAATACAGGTACGCGATGCATGAACCGCGATAGCCAGCCAAGATGCTTGCGATCGAACCACCCGAACATCAGCGTTGGTCGCAGCACGACGCAATCGATGCCCGAGGCGACGACCATTTCCTCTTGTACGCGCTTTGTTTCGGTATACCAGTCATCGGCAACAGAATTGACGACTGACGAACTTATATGCACGGTATAGGGAATTCGGCAGCGCTTGATGACGTCGATGACGTTGCGCGTCGAATCGATGTTGTTCCGCACGAACGGCTCGCGCGTCGGAGCACCGATCTGCGCTTGCAGCATGACAACAACGTCGGCACCCTCGAAATGCGTTGACCAATCGCCCGGATCTGCAAGATCGGCGTAAATCGCAGTCACGTCAGGATGAACCGACCGCAAGACATCGAGATTTGCCTTATGTTTGTCCAGCACGACAAGATTGGTGTAACCGCGCGCTTTCAGCCGCGCAACCAGGTTTTGGCCGACGAGGCCTGCACCACCAGGCAGGAGAATGCGACTCTGATTCATGCGTTTGCTCGTTTGGATCCCATGTTTCGTAGGTACAAGGTCGAGACAATAAGAAGCATTGCCTTCGATCTGTTCAGCTCCTAGTGTGCGGATGTCGCAGGGCGGGCCGATGCGGATACTGCGGACTTGATTTTGCAGAACGTACCGCCTGGTGCTCTCGCCGCGACTTGTATGTCGCCCTCGGCACGCGCGCGGAAAAAGGCGGTCCATCCGCTATATGTGGCGCGCCGCCCCACCGCGTCTTTGCCTTCGCTGCTAGTGCCGCCAGTGACTCCGCTGCCGATTGTGGCACCATCGATGTCGGTTACGATGACATGGCGTGGGACACGCTTGTCGTTTTCGTCATAGATCCATCCGCTTGCGCGATAAACGCCCGGCGTAGTCGTTGGCGACACAGCGTCGACTGCGCCCTCGCACGATGACGCTGCGCGAACCTGGGCGGGCGGCACGAGGTAGTCCGGACTAGCTGGCGCGAATATCGACAGTCCTGCCTTTTCCGCTGCGCTTGCCTTTGCGATCAACTGATCTGGAAACGGGTAGACCGCGCGAGTAATTTCAGGATCATAGACATGGGCACGCAGTGCGAGGCCGGCGACCAGACGCGGATAGACCTCGTCCCGCGGGCTATCCAGCGCAGAGCGCTGGGCGGAAAGAACGAGTACGACGGCAATGCCACCGATTGCTGATATCCATCTGTACTCTTTTGCAGATCTTGCGTTTACCGCGGCAAAGGCGATCAGTGCTGTCCAAACTGCCAACGCGGCCGTCGTATATCGCGACGACAGCGCAAACTCGAGGCCGAGCCATAACCGGCCGCCTGCGGTGATGGCGGCGTTACCGACGATAAATAGGCTGAAAGCGAGCAACGACGTTGCTCGCACTTCAAATGAGTCTGAAGTGGCTGCTTTGACGACGAACACCGCAAGCGACACGAGGACAAGTGCGCCGATGGTGTAGGCGCTGGCGACGCCCAGGTGTGCACTAATGGCTCCCAAGCGAGCGCTTCGCGCGGGCGCGCCGAGATAGAGGAGCACGTATCGGAATGCGTCCAAGGGATGTTGAAGCCAAGCAGCCATGACCGTGCCGTTGCTAGTTGGTGAATGCCAGTCGTTGAAATAAGCGACCCATACAAGCACACCAACAAGAAAGATGAACCCAAGCGCGGCAGGCCTGAAGCGCGAGTACATGGCCTGGACGAGGAGTACAGGGAATACGAGTACGCCGCTAGACATCGAATAAGCGGACACCGTCGCACTCAGTAGTGCTGCAATCAGCCACCAGAACGACTCGCGCGCTTGGCCCTTTGCGCGCGCTCGCGATGCTAGCTCCAGAGAGTAAAAGGCCGTTAGTGCAAACAAATATACTGCGAACCACTGACCTTGAAAGCCCCACGTAAAATTCTCTTGCTGTATCCACGAGTAGCCGAATATGAGAGCAGCCCCGGCTATCGAGAGCTGTGCCCGCCGCTCGATTTTCCTATCTTGGCCGACTGCAATGCGGACGAAAGTGAGCGCGAGCAAGCCGGCCAGCACGAGATTCACCGTGAGCAGCATTACGTTCCTGCCGCCGAAGTAGCGCAAGTCGGCAAAGAACAGCAGTCGCGGTACGGCCAGGCGATGCTCGTTATGCTGCGCGAAAAGGGCGTGCCACGGGTTTTGCGATGCTTGCAGATACGCCCCGATGGCACCGTCCCATTGATCGTTGAAAGGCAGTGGCGAATAGTGTCGCCACACGCTGTAAGCCGTCGTGGCTAGCGTGAGTAATCCAAGTGTCAGGACGAGGTGTCCGTAGTTTAACGGGGCCTTCTTCATGGAATCGTTCAGAGTGAGGCGCGCTTGAAAACGAACACGGGTAGCAACCGAATGACGAGCATGATGCCCGCCCAGAACCCCGGCGTATAGAGAACATCCTTCCGTCTCTCGATTGCGCGAACGATCTGCGTTGCCACTTTTTCTGGCGTCGCGACGAGCGGTCCCGGCAACGGCAACCCCTGAGTCATCGGCGTAGCAACGAATCCCGGCTTGATGGTCAATACGTGGACGCCGGATTTGAAAAGCCGTGCATTGAGTCCTGCACAGAAAGCGGTGAGCGCTGCCTTGGCGCTGCCGTAAAGGTAGTTGGACGGCCTGCCGCGGTCCCCTGCGACTGAAGAGATGACAGCGAGCACCCCCTTGCGCTGCGCTTCGAGCATGTTGGCGACTGGTGTGAGCAACGCGATGACCGAGGTTGCATTCGTGGTGAACTCGTTCACCGCGACAGCGACGTCTGCTTGGCAGGCTGCTTGATCAGGCAGTGTTCCCGGTGCGACGAGCACGATGTCAGGCGCTCCGAGCACTTGCGTGCATCGGTCCAACATTTCGCCGTGGCGTTTCAAATCGTTGATATCGAGTGCATAGCAGGATGCGAGTTGCGCACCTCGCGCAGTGAGATCTTGCGCAACTTGCTCAAGACGTTCGCCGTTGCGTGCGACAAGAAGGAAGCGAGCGCCCTTAGCTGCCCATTGACGGGCACAAGCGCCGGCAATGGCAGACGTCGCGCCTACGATCAGAATATTTGTCATGTTCTTGTGGTCCGTTCCCAAAACCGCGAGAGTATGGCAGGGTCTCGCAACGCTTCGACTTGCTCCCATCGGGGGTAGGCTGCGCGGAAATCCGAGCCCGACATATGAGCGTCCTTAGCGGGGTACATTCGCCCGCCGGCTTCGCGCACTATTGAGTCCATCGTCGCGAACAGCTGTTTGTTGAGCTCTTCGCGTTGCGGAAAATCCAGCGCGAGGGACGTACCTTCCATCGGAAACGAAAGCAATCCCGGCGAAGGAAGATCGCCACACCGTTTCAGCACCGACAGGAAAGAGCCTGTACCGCTCTTCGCGATGGCGTCGAGGATGGCCCGTATCGCATCGCGAGCTGCGCTCGGCGGTACGATGCACTGGTACTGCTGAAACCCGGCTCGCCCATAAATGCGATTCCATTCGAGCAAGCTGTCGAGCGGGTAGAAGTAGGTGTCGTAGCTGACTTGCGAGCGCAATTCGTCGCGACGTTGGCGCCGATAGTAGAGCTCGTTGCAGATGCCCAATGTTGCCCGGTTGAACAGCGGGATGGGCAGCGTGAACGGCACGGTACGCTTCTTTCGTTGCTCAACCACGAGCGGTCCTTCTGCGGCATGGTCGCCTACCATGAATATGCCGCGACCGAGCGCGCTGCCTTTGCTGTGGCAGTCTACCCAGGCAACGCTGTACTCGTGCAACGGGTCGAAACGTTCGGACAGCGAAAAAAACTCGTCGAGATTCGAAAAGCGAATGCTCGTAACGTCGATGAGCCCCGAGCGCACCGGCATGAGCTGTAGTTCCACCCATGTGACCAGCCCGGTCAACCCCAATCCGCCGATGGTCGCAGCGAACAGCTCGGGATTTTCTTCCGGCGCACATTCGTATTGACTGCCGTCACTGCGCACGAGCGAAAAGCGTCGCACACATCTGCCGAACGTGCCTCTTACATGGTGATTCTTTCCGTGTACGTCGTTCGCGACGGCTCCGCCCAGTGTCGCGTACTTCGTGCCCGGCGTAACGGGCAACATCCAGCCGTGCGGCACGGCGAGCTCCAGCACTTCGCCCAACGTGACGCCCACTTCGGCGCGAAGTATTCCTGTTTGCCAGTCCGCGGCGATCAGGCGGTCGAGAGGGCGAGTATGGACAACATGACCGGACGCCGCGAGACAACTGTCGCCGTAACTGCGGCCGTTTCCGTAAGCGAGCGTTGTGCCGTGCCCTTGGCGCGCCGACTGCCACGTGGCATGCAGCGCATCGCGCCATGCGACTGCATGCGGATCTTGCGGTAAGTACGGATAGCGCCCCCAGGACTGTAGCTTGGTCATTGGCTAAGTGGCGGCCCAGAATACGGCTCCGCAAAGCGCGAAGACGACCAGACTGACGCGATCGCGTGCGGCAAACACGATCGGGTCGTCATGCATCAATCCACGATGCGTGATGATCCACGTCCGGCTGACCCAGTAAAGCAAGAGGGGACAGGCCAGCCAAATCAGTTGCGGGTGGCGGTAAAGGCTCGTCGTTTTCCCATCCTGAATGTAAAGGGCGAGGACGAGTACCGCCAAATATCCGGAAGCGGTGCCGAGAGAGCAGAGCAGAGGCAGATCACTCGCTACATACCCGCGGCCGCGCGTCTTGCCGAGGCCGCGAGCCATCATGGCATGCAGTTCGGCATAGCGCTTGACGAGGGCGAGGCTAAGAAATATGAACATCGAAAACGCAAGCAGCCAGAACGTCAAGTGCCCGCCTATCGCTGCTGTGCCAGCGATGATGCGAGTGGTGTAGAGCATCGCCAGCGAGATGACGTCTACCATCACCCTGCGCTTCAAAAGCATGGAATAGGCGAGCGTCAGCACGTAGTAACTAAGCAATACTGCCGCGAAGCGCCAGGGGAGCATTACGGCCGCAACGGCAAATGAACTTACGAGGAGTACGGGAAAGAGCACGACGCCCCATGTGAGCGGCATTGCTCCTGAAGCTAATGGGCGTCGACGTTTAACGGGATGGTGCCGGTCGTCCTCGAGGTCGAGCAGATCGTTCAACAGATAGACGCTGGACGCGCAAAGTCCGAAGGCGACAAATGCCAGCAGCGCCGCGAATGCGTGTTGCGACGAATTGAGCCAATGCGCTGCGAGCAGCGGCACGAAAATGAGAAGATTCTTCAGCCACTGATGCAACCGCAGTGATTTGCTCAGCGTCTTAGCGAGCGTCGGGCGCGATTCGATCACACGCTCGACTCGACAAACCTTGCGCGCCGCGTGCTCGACACCGTTATGAGGGTTGACGACGTAAGCGCAATCGGCCGATCGCCACACGGGAAGGTCGTCGTGCGAGTTGCCCACGTAGTCGAAGCCTTTCTCGCCGAATTCTGCAACGAGCCTTTCACGCTTGTTTTCCGCCGACAGATTCGTCAAGCCGTCGGTGGCGAGCGTCATCTCGAAGAGCCCGAGATGGTTCGCAATCGCCTTTGCGTATCGTTCGTGGCTTGCCGTGGCGAGCACGAGCCGGCGGCCGGCTTCTCGCTCGGCCGCCAGCCATTCGATGACTGCCGCGTCATAGGGCAAGACCGCGACATCGATATTCGTGAGGTCAGCCAGCCGCGCTTTGAGCGCAGCCTTGCCTCCGCGAGCGAGCCAGAGCAGTGGTTCGTAGAAGCGATGCGGCGCGGCCTTCAGAAAGGCGAATCCTGATTCCATCAGGATGTCGGAACGAATTAATGTGCCGTCGAGATCGACGACGAGTGGTTTGCTGCACATTCAATCGACCTCGGGAGCGAGCGGCAACGATCGCGATAGTTCATGCACGCGACGCGGACAATCGGCCCGTCGCGCGGGATATAGGTGCGACCCGGTACGCAATAAAGATGCGGTAACAGCCGCCAAGGCGGCGTTACTTTACTATTTCCTTGTTTCTTGCACAACCTTACCCACAAACGCCGTCGCGAGCCTTGCGTTTTCCGCAATAATCCACAACCAGACGTTGCCGTGAGGCGCGAACTTGAGCACACTTGCGTCTTGCGAAGGTTTGGCCGGCCTGCTGTTAATGACTAGAACTTACTGCTCCTCTCAAACGGAAGCTTCGGAGTCGCTTTGTGCCGACAATCGGGGCCTTACCGTCTCCCTTGTCGTTTATCGACCCGACGTCCAGTTGCTGGAAACAACGCTTTCCAGCCTTGGAAAGGCATATGACCGCCTGAGGGATACCCGCGATGAAGTCCCGGCGCAACTGTATATCGTCGACAACGGCGGTCTTCAGGGCGTCGATATCGGCAGCTCGCTTGAGTTGCTGGCGAAGCAGGGCATCGCTCACCAGGTCCTGAGCGGGCACGGCAATATCGGCTATGGTCGCGGGCATAACTTGGCCATCGAACGCGCGACGAGCGGCTATCACGTGGTCCTGAACCCTGACATCGATATGGACGCTGATGCCTTGGTGAACGCACTGGACTTCCTCGACGCTCACTGCGAGGTCGGCCTCGTGACTCCGCGGATTCAGGACGACCAGCAAGCCATTCAGTACCTGTGCCGCCGCTACCCGACCGTGCTAGATCTGTTCGTACGAGGCTTCCTGCCCGGCGCCATCCGCCGTTGGTTCGCGGGACGGCTTGGCCGCTACGAGATGCGAGACGTGATCAATGACCGTGACGTCGTCTGGGATCCGCCGATCGCAAGCGGTTGCTTCATGATCTTTCGGACCAATGTGCTAAAGCGCCTTTCCGGCTTCGACCCGCGCTATTTCCTTTACTTCGAGGATTACGACCTAAGCCTGCGCGCGCATGAACTGGCGCGCGTCGCCTACGTTCCCGCGGTACGCGCCGTCCATCACGGTGGCGGCGCCGCCCGTAAGGGTTCCGCCCATATCCGCATGTTCGTCTCATCGGCATTCAAGTTCTACAACCGGTTCGGATGGAAGTGGGTATGAGCCATATCGTTGTCACCGGTGCGAACGGTTTCGTTGGCCGTGCGGTTTGCCGAGCGTTAATCGCCGCTGGCCACAGCGTAACGGGGGCCGTACGGCAGTCGAGCGCGTGCACCGCTGGGATCACTGAATGGGTGCTGGCGGCCCCCGATTTCGACGGCATGGAGCAAGCTTGGCCGGCGGCGCTGAAGGCAGACTGCATCATCCACTTGGCAGCACGCGTTCATGTAACGTCGGACACATCCTCGGATCCGTTTGCCGCCTTTCGTTCGACGAATGTGGACGGCACGCTGCGCGTAGCAAGAGCGGCACAGGCGAATGGCGTTCGCCGTTTCGTGTTCGCGAGTAGCATCAAGGCTGTCGCAGAAACGGATCCGGGCCGCCCATTGCGCGAGGACGATCCGCCAGCCCCGCAAGACGCCTATGGGCGCTCGAAGCTCGACGCAGAAGTTGCGCTGCGGCGGTTCGGCGAGCAAACGGGAATGGAGGTGGTCATCGTTCGCCCCCCGCTTGTCTATGGCCCGGGCGTGCGAGCCAATTTTTTTTCGCTGATGCAATCGATTGCCCGAGGAATTCCGCTCCCGCTAGGCGGTATCGAGGCGCGCCGCAGTATTGTCTACGTCGAGAACCTCGCCGACGCGCTTGTGCGCTGCGCGGTCGATCCGCGTGCGGCGGGCAAATGTTTTCATGTGGCCGATGACGAGAGCCTTACCGTGGCCGAGTTGGCTTACAAAATCGGCGACCACCTGCAAAAACCGGCGCGCCTGTTGGCGGTGCCGCCTGCTTGCCTTCGTTTCGCGGGGCGCTTGACTGGGCGCCTGCCGCAAGTGGAGAGGCTGACTGGCAACTTGCGTGTCGACAGCTCCTACATTCGTACGGTCTTGAGCTGGCGGCCAGTCAGTACGCTTGAAGACGGACTAGCGGAAACGGTCCGCTGGTACCGATCGATGCATTGAGGCGGCGACAGTGATCGAGCAACTCATTACCGCTTCGTTGTCCTTAACATTGGCGATTGCTGTCGCGGCATCGGTCGGCTGCGCAGCCATTCTTGCATTCTTGCTGAAGACGGGGCTTGCCTGGCGCCTTGCCACGGATATCCCTAACGACCGCTCTCTGCATGATCGTCCGACGCCGCGCGTCGGCGGTTGGGGCTTGGTGCCGATCGTCGTTATTTGCATGCTCGTCGGGGCGCCCCATATGTGGCCCTTCGCGGTTTGCACGTTGTTCCTCGCCGCTGTTTCGCAGATCGATGACCGCCGGGGCTTGCCGGCGCGCGTACGGTTTGCGGCGCATCTTGCCGCCGTCGTCGCGATCGTCGCCATTTATCCGGCCGCGGCGCCATGGTGGGCGCTCGCCGCGTTGGCGTTTTTGATGATCTGGCTAATCAATCTTTACAACTTCATGGATGGAGCCGACGGCCTTGCTGGCGGCATGGCATTGATCGGCTTCGGCGGCTATGCGCTGGCTGCGTTGACAACGCCACATTCAGAGCCCGAGCTAGCGCTTGTTTCGGTCGCCACAGCCGGCGCCGCAGCGGGTTTCCTTGTCTTCAACTTCCATCCGGCTCGGGTATTCCTCGGCGATGCCGGCTCGATCCCACTCGGATTTCTTGCGGGAGCCCTCGGTTACTGGGGCTGGCGCACGGGTGCCTGGCCGATCTGGTTTCCCCCGATGGCTTTTTCGCCTTTCATCGCCGACGCGTCGGTGACGTTGCTGCGGCGCCTCGCGCGCGGCGAAAAATTTTGGCAGGCGCATCGTGAACACTATTATCAACGGATGGTCCGCCTGGGGCTCGGGCACGCACGCACCGCCGTCTGCTGGTATCTCCTTATGCTAACTGGCATAATGCTTGCTCTTTGGGTCCTGGATCGGTCGGCCGTAATGCAATGGGCTGTCGTTATCGTCTGGGCTTTAGTGCTTGTGCTGGTAGGCGCGGCGATCGACCTTCGCTGGCGCCGTTTCTGTACGACGAGACAAGCTGAAGGGTGATATTAATGCACAGACAAAGCAAAGCCTGGTGGCTCTCGTTCTGCGCCTTTCTGTTCGACTTGTGCGCGGTCGCCGGCGCGTGGAGCGCGGCGTATTTCATCCGTTTCAACGGTTCAGTCCCGCACGATTTCCTCGCGGGATGCTTGAAGTCGTTCGTCTGGGTGCTCCCGATCTACGGCGCAATGTTCCGCGTCTTCGGTCTTTACCGAGGCATGTGGGTGTTCGCCAGCCTGCCCGATCTTATGCGGATCTCGAAGGCCGTCGCGGCGGGTGCTCTTATGACTATGGTTGCATCTGTCATGGTGCAACCGGTGCCGATCACACCGCGCTCGGTGCTGGCGGTCTCGCCGCTTTTGTTGTTTCTCGCGATGGGTGGCGCCAGGGCGGCCTATCGGGCGACGAAAGAATTCTATTTATACGGTGCACTGGTTGCGCAGGGCAAACCAGTGCTGGTCCTGGGCGCGGGCGGCGCGGGGGCGAACCTCGCTCGAGAGTTGGCGCGCTCGAAAGAGTGGCGTCTCGTCGGGTTGCTCGACGACGATCCGATGAAGCACGGGCGAGAGGTGTACGGCCATAAAGTCCTCGGCGCACTGACCGATCTTCCAAAATTTGCCGCGATGCTCAAGACCGAGCACGCGATTATTGCGATTCCTTCAGCGTCCGTCGAGGCTCAGCGCCGTGCCGCAACGCTTTGTGTTCGAGCGGGTGTTCGAGCCATGGTGTTACCTTCGTTGACGGCGCTGATGCCGGGCCAAGGCATTCTTTCGCAAGTCCGCCAGATCGATCTCGAAGACTTGCTTGGCCGCGAGCCGGTCAGCATCGATACTGCACACGTCGAATCGCTGTTGCACGGTCGCGTCGTCATGGTGACGGGAGCGGGGGGCTCCATCGGATCGGAGCTATGCCGGCAAATTCTTCGATTCGCACCGGCGCAACTCGTGGCACTGGATTCGTCCGAGTATGCAATGTACCGGCTCGTCGAAGAGTTGCGAGAACGCTTCCCGGAGTTGTCGGTTGTGCCAATCATTGGCGACGCAAAAGATTCGTTGCTGCTCGATCAGATCATGTCGCGGTACGTTCCGCATATCGTCTATCACGCGGCGGCGTATAAGCATGTGCCGTTGATGGAGGAACTCAATAGTTGGCAAGCGATTCGAAACAACGTGCTTGGCACGTACCGTGTGGCGCGCGCGGCAATTCGTAACGGCGTCAAGCGCTTCGTGCTCATATCGACAGACAAGGCAGTCAACCCGACAAACGTAATGGGCGCGAGTAAGCGTCTGGCGGAAATGGCGTGCCAGGCGCTGCAGCAAACGAGCGACACAACTCAGTTCGAAACGGTGCGTTTTGGCAACGTGCTCGGCAGCGCCGGCAGCGTAATCCCCAAGTTCCAGCAGCAGATTGCGAAGGGCGGGCCGGTTACGGTGACTCACCCTGAGATTACGCGTTTCTTCATGACCATCCCTGAGGCATCACAGTTAGTGCTTCAGGCATCGAGTATGGGTCACGGCGGTGAGATTTTTATTCTCGACATGGGGCAGCCGGTGCGCATTGTCGACCTTGCGCGAGATCTCGTCCGCCTCTATGGATACACAGAAGAGCAGATTCGTATCGAATTCACGGGGTTGCGTCCCGGTGAGAAGCTTTACGAGGAATTGCTTGCCGATGACGAAACCACCACGCGCACACCGCATCCGAAATTGCGGATCGCGCGGGCGAGAGAGGTACCCGATCATCTGCTCGACCACTTGCTGCCATGGCTGATGCAACATCGCGTGCCCCCTGACGATGAAGTGCGCCGCGACCTGAGGCGCTGGGTGCCGGAGTATCAGCCGGCCGTACCGCCGGTGTTACAGACCGTCGGATCGCGCGCGGCAGCGAACTTTTCATAGCCCATAGGTCGGCCCGGTTTGCACCAGCAAGCTGCTGATCGAGCGTGAGGGCGGCCGGGGCTACTGACTTCTTGCGCGTCTGAAAACCCACCACTTTGCCGTCGCAAAGTTGACGACGAGTCCTGCGACTGACCCTACGGCGACAGCGAGCACCGGTAGCCACGGCGCCGGACGAAGCAGCGATACCGCGCCGCTGTATGCGGCGTAGTTGACGCCCCCGCCCGCTGACATGGCGGCGAGGTAGCGCCACCATTCAGCCCAGATCGACTGATGACGAGAAGGAGCGAAAGTGTATCGGCGGTTGAATTGCCAGGTCGTCCATACCGCGCAAAGGAAGGAAATCGCGCGGCCGGCGAAGTACCCGAGTCCGAGCCACAGCATCAGATAAAGCACGCCGGTATCGACCAGGAAGCCCATCACACCGGCGACGAGAAAACGCGTCAACTGGTGCCTCATGCCGAATCCGCGTTTATCGCCGTGCATCATTGCCGACGACTCCCCCGCCGAAATACCAGCCAGCGCGGTGATTTGAACCGCACAATGCTGACATAGAGCCAGACGTAAGTCGCCGCAAAGAGAACGACGAACGCGAATAAATGCACTGTGTGCTGCCAAAACAAAGTAGCAGGGATCACCCCGATCAAACAAAGCAGCCACAGATACGGCGACGTGAGCGAATTCCTTCGCGTGATCTCATGCGCCGTCTTGGCCCCCACGGCCCAACGCATGAGCCGCTTATAGACGAGCATATGCAAATGCACGCCATCGGGGATCCCTGGCGACATGCCGCGCACGAACTTCTTGCGATAGATGGAAAAGCAGGTCTCGAAGATCGGATAAACGAAAAGCAGCACGGGGTACCAAGCCGACACTTCGCGATGCCGCATGACGAGCAAGATCGCGAGCTCAGCGAGCATGAAGCCGATGAAGTAAGCGCCGCCGTCGCCGAGAAAGATGAGCCCCGCCGGAAAATTCCAGATGAAAAAGCCGAGCACGGCGCCCATCATGATCAGCGATGCGGAAAGAACGATTGGGTCCGAGAGGCGGAACGCCACATAGGCCAGCGACGCGAACATCATCATGGCGACCATCGAAGCGAGGCCGTTGAAGCCGTCGATGATGTTGACTGCGTTGGCGAGTGCCGCGACCGCGAGCACGGTCACGATGCACGAAATCGCCGCGTATGAAAGTAGGAAATCGAGTGGCGGGACGCTTATGCGGATGACGGCGATATGCAACGTGAAGTACGCGAGAGCCGCGGCACCCATCGTCGCGACGAGCCGTACTGTCGGCGAAACGCGCTTGGTGATGTCTTCGATGAGCCCTGAAGCGAATGCGGGAATGCCGCAGGCGATCAACTCAAGAATGCCGCGCGAAACGGCGGGATACGGGCCGAGCAGCTCCAGCGTCGAAGCGACGAGCCCAATCACGATGCCGACACCGCCGACTCGAGGCACCGGCCGCACGTGGAATTTCTGAACGCCGGCCAGATCGCTGTCGGTCGAGAACCGCTCATGAAGATGCGCGTAGCGCACGATCAACAACGTGACGAAGAGCGAGACGAGAAAACCGAGCGCGAAACTAAGCATGACGCGGGGCGTGAGAGGTGAGTGGCGAATTATACAGACTGGGCTCGCCCGACTCCGTGCCGCGTCCTGCGCGCGCTGTACCCGTTCTTGCCGAGTTCTCAGGCCCGCAATCCAATGCAGGCAGGCGCTCGTATCGAATGGAAACTTGGCCCTGCCCGCCGGCAATGGCCTTACCGTGGTTGATGGCTCGGTGAATTGTCGCGCAGCAGCTTATCTATGCAGTGCCGGTTCGTGTGCGCTTTGATCCCGGAATGGCCCCGCGTGGTCTGCATCGACATGCAGCGCAGCTGCCGGGCACTTGTCCGTTTGCTACAGCTCTGCCCAGGGCAGCGTACATCATTATCAATAACGAAGGCGGCACGGAGACCGTCACCGCGTCCTCGACAAGAATGAAGGCCAGCAACTAAGAGAAACCCGCTGTTTTGGTATGATGCACCGCCAAGGGGGGTGTGATGTCGACAATAATTTCAGATACAAGCGCAGCAAAAAAAAGCTCGATCAGCATTGAAAGATGGTCGACTGTTGCTGCGCTCGTCGTTGGAACGTTCGTCGTCTTGACGACGCTTTACGGCGTTCATCGATTCTATTCTCCCGTCCCCTGGTGGGATGAGTGGGATGGCTATGTCGGGTTCTATATGGCGGCAACTAACGGCATGGGGTTCCATGCTTGGTGGTGGCCGCATATGGAACACCGCATCGTCACGTCGAGACTTCTTTTCTGGCTAGATCTGCGTTATTTCGGAGGTAGCCATATCTTGCTATTTGCGGCTCAGCAGGCGATGTTAGCCGGCATCGTAGCGCTCATCGTGAATACGGCGCGACGCGCAGGCGCAAGTTTCGCATGGACGATCGGAGTGGTGGCCGCGCTCATGTTTGCGTGGGTGCAGTCAGAGGTGCTGACATGGGGCTTTGAGACTGGAGTAATCGCGGTCTACTTTTTCTTGGCGTGGGCGCTCGTTGAATTCACGTGCGCGGAATCAAGCGCCGTTCGGCGCTTCGTCGCCGGTTTCCTGCTGGCAGCATGCGCCGAGTTCTCGATGGGCAACGGCATTGCCGCGCCGTTTGCGCTGATGATCGCGGCGATTGTCGGGCGCAGGCCGCTTCGCGAGATTGCCATGTCTGCAGTGCTTTCGGTTGCATTAGCGTCGATCTACTTTATCGGCTACGTGAAGCCGCAGGTAGACGAGCCTCATATTGTTGGGTCACCACTGCTGCATCATCTAGGATTTTTCGCGGCATTTCTGGGGAACCCATTGGCGATGCTTGGTGCGTCTGAGAGTGCATGCGCGGCGGCCGGCCTAGTCGTCGCCATTGCGATTGTCTTCCTCGCGTGCAGGTTGTACTTATCGCGCTCGGTGACGCCGTACCGGGCACTCCTGATAGGCATCTGCGCCTTTGTTATAGCATCCGATCTGGCCGCGGACTATGGGCGTGGTGCCGCAACGGCGGGCGCAGCGCTTGCAAGCCGATACACGACGGGCACGTTGCTCGCCTGGGTTGCTGTACTCTTGCTTGCTATCGATTCGCTTCCCAAGGCTCGCCATCAGGTGATGATGCTTGGGGTGCTGGTTGCCGCGAGCATGGCGACAAGTCAGGCGCGGGTACTCGACAGCAATGCATATCTTTACGGTTGGAAGCTCGGCGTGCTTAGCACAAAAATCGGGCTTGAGCACACTGAATATTCGGGAATGATCTTCCCCGCGAAACCCGAGTCCGTACATGAGAGGTTTGAGCGTTATGCAGCGTATAGCGCGCAACATGATCTCGGCATCTATCAGCGCGAGTGGTTGCGTGATGCTGGCACAGTGAAATTCGACGCATCGAAAGTTGGCGGATCCTGCCAAGGCTTTTTCGACCGACTAAAGCAAGATAACGTTGGGCTAGAGGCTAGCGGCTGGGCGAGTTCCCCGTATCTGCGCGATACGCTAATCGTGCTTACGGACGGCAACGGAGACACAATCGGATACGGGGTAACTGGACAACAGCGCTTGGACGTCAGGCAGGCAGTCCCCGGCGCTGGCGATAGTGCTGGATGGGTTGGGTTCGCCCAGCGAACGGCCGGCCCAGTGCGCGCTTATGCGTACACCGGCGGCAGGTTCTGCCCGTTGAAGGATTCGTCGACGCTGGCCGCTCAGCCCTGATTGGCAATGATGGACGTCATCAAAGGCGCAATAGCGGCTTGCTCCTGCTGCGCTTTCAATCCATCCAGAGAGCTATCGGGGTAGAGGCATCCTGCCGTATGGCTCTGCCAGTTCTGAATCGATTCGATGTCGCTGTAATGCTTAATGATTGCGGCGCATCGCTATGAGATACTCGATTACCGATGTCAGCTTGGCCTTTGCGCGCTTGGGCGGTTTCCTCCGCGCGAGTTCATCGAGGTAGCGCTGGGCGCTCGCGACGGCCGCATCCATCGTGCCGCCGCCCGGATGCAGGACCCGCCCTCAGGCTGTCTCGTTGATCTTGATGTAAAGAAAAACGAAACGTGCCTGCCGATCCTAGACGAAGGCCCGTTGAAGCGTCGCCGAAATGGCCCAATTATTCGAAGAGTTGAGGGCGCCCTGTGCCGGTGCCGGTGCCGGTGCCGGTGCCGGTGCCGGTGCCGGTTTCGCGGAGTAACTTAGGCTGCGTTTTTCAATGCGCCCGCAGCCAAGTCCAGCGCTTTTTCTTTGGGAGCCATCCGCCCGGCAGTACTCCCAGCCTTTGCCCGCTCGGTGAGCACCTGGCCCGCGAGGCCGGCGATCAGCAGACCATTGAACGTCGCCGTATATTTCAGCGTGAACGTTTCGAACGCAATGCTCGCGAACATCAGGCAGATCACGAATGCGAGTCCCATATCGGCTGCCATGCGTGCGCTCGGGCTATAACGGCGCGCACGCCAAAACGTTACGATCGGCGCCGCGAAAAGCGCCACGATGGCGATGCCGCCCGCGATGCCTGAGCGCAGCATGTTCGCAAGCAGTTCGTTATGCGGGCCGTCATAAATGGTCTGCCGTGCAGCTTCGCTCGCGAAAGAGGTAATCCACGGTTCATCGAGAAAAGCGCGAAACCCGGTATCCCCATACCCAGACCAAGGGCTATGCCGAAACAGCTCCCACGCCATGTGCCACATTGTGAGCCGCAGCCCGCCGGACGTATCGCGGTTGGAGCCGTTCAGCCACATTTCGGTTTCGCGGTAGACACTGACGAGCCGTACCGACAGGACGTCATGCCAGATCAGGGTGACTGCGAGCAGGGCGATGCCAAGCGCGATGAGCGCGACGAAATGCTTGCGGCGAATCGACGGACGCTTCAGCCATAGCCACAGTGCCGCGGCGAGCGGGACCAGCAGGTACGCGGTGCGGGTTTGCGAGCCAGCGACGAGATACAGGCCCGCCAAAATGCCCGCGATCGACAGCGCGCGTGCGAGCCGCGACTGGTCCGGCCCAATGCCGAACAGGCTCAGCATTGCCAGGAGCAACGCATAGACGCCGAACATATCCGTGTCGGCGAAGTAAGTCGCGAAACGACCTCCCCAGAGCGCGGTCGGCTCAGGATCGAGCTTTATCTCTGCGACGAGGACCAGCAGCGAGAGAGGAGCCGCGACGCGGATAAGACCGACGAAGTCGATTCGCTTGTAGCGGAAGTACAACAGCACGCCGATCGAGATCAGTATGCGCGACGGTGCGTCGTATGCCTTCGGAATCCACTCGCCCCGCATCACTTGCCCGATCAGCACCGAGACGATCGGGAGCGCGAGCGCGATGCACATCCACCGCAGCGTCGGATCCGGGCCACGCTCACGCGCGTCGCGCCACATCTTGCCCGTTGCCGCGAGAGCCGGCACTAGCAGCAGGAATAGGCACGTGTTGGTCGTAGCGCGCAGCGACAGGAGGCCGACGATGCTCATTGCCGTGACCGCGAGAACATACGCGTCGAGCCAAGGGGCGCCGGTCTGCCCGACGTAGCGTGCAATGCACTTTTTCATCATGTGGGATATCGGCCCGGAGAATTTTTGTCTGGCGGTATTCTAAGGGCATGTTCGGGGCGGTGGCACCGCTTTCAGGTCTCGACAGGATCGAGCAGCCATGTCGAGTACTTGTCGCGAGCGGCAGCGATCTGCGGCGGGAACTGAGGTTCTTCTATAGGCTGCGGCGCGTAACGCAGCGGCCGATCGAGCACGTCGAAACCCGAGCGGATCCTGCTTTCGATGAAGGCGATGTCGTGGAACTCAGGCTTCATGAACTTTTGGTCCGCGACGCTCTTCATCTTCAGGACCATCTTGTCGGGGCTGGTCACCCAGGAGAAATGCCAGCCTGCGTCGAGCACATGCTGCACGCCGAACCGGCGAAACCACGCGCGCTTGAGCGAACGCAAGAGCCCGGACGACTTGTACGAGCGAACGGCATTGACGTTGCCGAAGAATTGCTTGAGGTGACGGAAGGTCGTGATCCGCGTGCCGATCCAGTCCGCGTACCCACCGCCATCGAGCAGCCGGTTGTTGAGGAAGTAGGCGTAGCAATACTGGTGGAAGTCGCCGCGCAGGTAGCGGCGCGGATCGTAGAGGCGAATACACTCGGGGCGCGGAATCTCGTCGAGATCGGACACGAGGATCAGATCGTCGGGGGCCGCGTCGTGGAGTCCGTTGATCAGGTAGCTGCGCTGGTAGTTCTCATTCTTCCAGTGATCGGGCGGGCCGGGCGGCAGGTGATCGACCTCGAGGTAGCGAATCTTGTCCTTGAAGCGCTCGAATCGCTTCATGTCGAAATTTAGCGGCTTCGGGGCCCCGACCTGCGTGTAGCGAGATTCCGCGATGACGAAGTAATCGACGTGATCCCACAGCATCTCCATCCTGAGTTCCAACAACATGTCTTCGTTGAAATAACAGAAGCAGTCGTAGACCTTGGGCAGCGTCTTTTTAGTCATTTTTTAAAAACACTCTAGAACACAGATTCGAGCGGGCGAATCGAGGACGCACAGGCGGATGCCAGCGCTCGTCGCGGGCGCAGCAGTGCAGGTAAGGGAATCGTGCGGCAGGCGCACATCGAATTCGCGCTGACCGAGGGTGACGCGCACGCCTCAGTTCATCGAGCGCGAACTCCGCGGAGCGCTAATGCCGACTACAGTGGGTCTTGCGGATTAACTGGCTCTGATTGAGCAGTTGGTCGGTAGTCGAATATTTGTTTTTGTCCATATGGACTTCCCCGTTTGCCGGACGTATATGGTGCAAGGCACTCATTCTTACTATTAGTATACAGCACGCCTTTGCCCGCATTTGGCAGCGTAGCGAAATTGCGACAGGGGATCTATTCCGTACGGCGCTGGCCTGCGGCTGGGGATGGCCACTGACGGGTCCGCTTGGCGATGCCGTATATGGCGTACGCTGCTATGGAGGGTCCGGGCGGGCGCGCATCGAGCGCCAGGACGACCGCGAGTCGCCAGCCAATGAGCCACCGGCGATGGCCTTCTGACGGTTGTGTGTTGCGCTACTCGGCGCCCGCTAAGCCGCGTGCAAAAGCTCGGGGAAAGTGTCGATCTTGCGATGCGGTTTTTGCTTGGCTTGCCACAGGTCGTAGCGCGCTTGCATGATCGCCCACATTTCCGCTGACGTGCCTAGCGCTTCGCCCAGCAAGACGGCCATCTCCGATGAAATGCCGGCGTGCCCGTTCAAAATTCGCGATAGCGCAGCGCGCGTGACGCCGAGACGCTCGGCAACCGTTGTGACGCTCAGATCACCGAGGTATTCGCGTAACACCAAACCGGGGTGCGCGGGGTTGTGCATTGATGTCATAAAAACTCCCTAGTGGTAGTCCAGGTAATCGACCAGGATGACATCCGTACCATCAAAGAAGAATGTCACCCGCCAATTTCCCGTTACCCATATCGACCAATGGCCATCGACGTCTTGGCGCTTCGGATTCTTGCCGCTCAGCTGGTGTAGTTTCCAAGACGGCGCATGCAGGTCATCCGGTCCGGTGGCAGCATCAAGCGCCGTCAAACGAATTCGGAGCTTCTCCGCGTGGGAGGCCACAATGCCCCTCTTCGAGCCAGTCAGGAAAAACTGCTCCAGTCCTTTGTGTCGGAAGCCTTTGATCATCCGTATAGTGTATACGAACACTATACGACAGGCAATCATCTGCAAGCACGCTGGCTCGATCGGACGCACCCGCCACGCGAGCCACTCAAGCAAACCCATCCGGATTCATCGACTGCCACCGCCAGTGATCGACGCACATGCGTTCGATCCCATGTTCCGCGCGCCAGCCCAACAGCTTTTCCGCTTCCGTCGTGCTCGCGAAACAAGACGCGACATCCCCGGGCCGTCGTGCGACGAGCTCATAAGGCACGGGGCGCCCCGAGGCCGCCTCGAACGCGCGCACGATCTCGAGCACGGAATATCCACGGCCCGTACCGAGGTTGACTGTGAGGCTCGCATCGCGCTTCTTCAGCGCATCGAGGGCCGCGGTATGCCCACGCGCGAGGTCCACGACATGGATATAGTCGCGCACGCCGGTGCCGTCGGGCGTTTCGTAGTCGCTGCCGAACACGCGCAGCTTTTCGAGCTTGCCGACCGCTACCTGCGCGACATAAGGCATCAGATTATTGGGGATACCGGCCGGATCTTCGCCGATGAGTCCACTCTCATGCGCCCCCACCGGATTGAAGTACCGCAAGACGGCAATGCGCCATGACGGATCGGCACGCTCAACATCGCGCAGAATCTGCTCCGACATCAGCTTCGTTTGCCCATACGGATTCGTGGCCGACAGCGGGAACGACTCGTCGATCGGCGAGCGCTCAGGCACGCCGTACACGGTTGCCGACGAGCTGAACACAAAACGCTTCACGTCGTGCGCACGCATCGCGTCGAGCAGCACGAGCAAGCCATCCAGATTGTTCCGATAATAGTCGACCGGCTTCGCAACAGATTCGCCGACGGCTTTCAACGCCGCGAAATGGATAGCCGCCTCGATCGGATGCGCGCTGAAAACGCGTTCGAGCGCAACGGTATCGCGCACATCCGCTTCATAGAAAGCGACGCTGCGCCCCGCGATCTTCTCGATCCGGCGAACGGCCTCGCGCTTGCTGTTGACGAGATTGTCGACGATCACCACGTCGTACCCGCTGTCGAGCAATTCCACCGCGGTATGCGAGCCGATGAACCCCGCGCCGCCCGTGACCAGAATCGTGCCATTGTTCGCCATCGCCGTGCTCCCTCGAAATCAAAGTGATACGCCGGTGAGTTCGTTCAACGTCTTCAAGTATCGCGCCACGACAGCCGCTTCGTCGAATTCCGCGGCGACTTTCACGCGACCTCGCTCGCCCATCGCGCTCCGATCATCGTGGCTCATCGCCATCATTCGCTCGAGCTTCTCCGCAAGACTCGCGGCATTGCGCGCCTCGCAGAGCAGCCCGGTCTCGCCGTCATCGACGACATCGCGACAACCCGGTACGTCTGTCGCGACGATGGGCCGGCCCATCGACGACGCCTCCATCAACGTCCTAGGCACGCCCTCGCGGTACGAGGGCAGGACGACGCAATCCGCATTCGCGATGTGCTCGCGAACATCGTGCGCCTCGCCAAGGTATTCGACAATGCCTTCGCGCTCCCACGCGCGGACTTCTTCGAGCGTGATGGCGCTGGGATTGTCGACGCCCGTCGGCCCGAGCAACTGGAAGCGAGCCTGCGGGTGTCGGGCGCGCAGCGCGCGCGCCGCGTCGACATATTCGCCGACCCCTTTATCCCAGAGCAAGCGCCCGATAAGGATAAATGTAAAGTTCTGTTTCCGCGGCAGCGGCGTGAAGGCGAAATGATCGAGATCGACGCCTTCGCCGTTCAATAGTCGCGCGCGCTCGGGGTGCGCGAGCAGCCGCGCGTGGAGGAACGCGGCCTCGTCGTCACGATTGAGGAACCAGACTTCGCGCGGGAACCGGAATGCGAATCGGTAAAGCGCTTTCGCCACGACAGCCGCGCGGCTCTTCTGAATGAAGACGTACCCGAGGCCCGTCGTCACCGCGATCGACGGCACGCGTGCGAGCCATGCCGCAACCGATCCATAGATGTTCGGCTTGATCGTGTAGTGAAAGACGACGTCAGGGGCGACTTTTCTGTAATGCCGATAGAGCTCGAACAGCGTGCGCAAGTCGTCGCGCGGATTCGTGCCCTTCGATGCGACGAAGAGGTCGATGCAGTGGCAGCCCATTTCTTCGAGCAGCGTAAACGTCCTGTCGCGCGGTGCGATGACGGTGACCGTCGCGCCTTTGCCGACGAGGGTTCGAATCAAGCCATGCCGATAGGTGTAAATGGCCCACGCCGTGTTGCAGACGAGGCAGACCGAAAGAGGGCGCTTCGATGCATTCATCGGTTCAGGCTCGTTTCGCGAAGAGTGCCGCCTTCATTCGTTGCAGCAGCGTGTAGGGTGTCACGAGGTGCAGAAGATTCTTCAGGAGTCCTAGCCAGTCGTAGACGTTGAGCGCGTTGAAGTAGCGCAGTTGCAGCCGCAGCGTCGAGACGACCTGACGGCGGCGCTTCGTCGCGCTGATGCCGCCTTCGTTGATCTCGTAGTAAAGGCCGAGCTCAGGCAGATTCGCGCAGTCATAACGCTCCATGAGCCGCACGAAGAGGTCGAGGTCTTCGGCGGCCCGGTAGGTCGCGCGATAGCTTCCGACTGCGCGCACGGCATCGACGCGCAGCATCATCGCGGGATGCACGAGCTGCGTTCGAAAAAATCTCAGACGACGTACGTCCTCGGGGGCCGCCGCCGGTTTCAACAGGAAAAGCGGCTTGCCTTCGAGCGATACGACCTGAGTCCACATGCCGACGCCGGCTACGTTCGGGTGTGCTTCGAGGTAGCCCCGCTGCTTGAAGAGGCGTCCCGGCGCCGCGAGATCGCCTGCATCGATGCGCGCCGCGTATTTGCATCCGCGCGCGGCAAGTGCCTCAATGCCCGCTTCAAGCGCGCGTTCGATGCCGCCGTTCTTCGGCATGCGCAGGATATCGACGGCAACGTTCGGCAGCTCCGGTGCGACGATGGGCGGCACACTACCGTCGTCGACGATGAGGACGCGCACGGTCGCGGGCTCGTCGAACGACGCGAGCGTGCGCTCGACATCGGCCTGAGCGTTGTACGCAGGCATGAGCACGGTCACGTCGGCGAGCGAATTATGCGGGGTGGCGCGGGCCTCGAGCGTCGTCATGATCGCAACTGCAACTTCAAGCGGATGTAGTAAAGGTTCACGGCCGCGGCCGCGAGATAGCCCGCGGCGAGGCCCGCCAACGCACCGTACGAGCCGATGCGAGGAATGGCGACGAGATTGACGGCAAACGCTACGGCGAGCGCGAGCACCCACTTCGCGAGGAGTACGTACTTCGCTTGATACTTGAGCACGACGAGGTTGCCGATGGCCTCGACCCCGGCCGGCACCGAGAGCCACACGCACCAGCGGAAGATCGATATCGCGCCTTCGTAGTCGGGGCCGAACACGCGCGTAATGATAAAGCTCGCCAAAAGGTCGAGCACGCAGGCGCCAACGGCCATCAACGCCGCCGCCAAAACGATGAGCCGGCGTACGTTGCGCAGCAGATGCCGCAGGTCCTGCACGCGATAGACGAAGGCCGGCGCGATTGTCTGGGCCAGCATGAGCCCGAGTGCGATCCAGTTCTCGTTGATCTGCTGGGCGGCCGAGTAGCGGCCGAGATCGGCGAACGAGATCGCCCGCTCGAGCATGAGCCTGTCGAGCTTCAGAAACAGGTACATACAGATGAGGCCGGCCCAGAACACAGTGCCGGCGCTCGCGAAGTGGCGCAAGAGCGGGCGTTCGACACGCCATCCGAGCGTGCCGCCGTGGCGGCGCATGTAGTAAAGCACGAGCACACCGCCGATCACGGCGGCTTCCGCCGCCCAGAGCCAGCCGAAGCCTGCCGGTGCGATGGCGACGCGGACGAACAGATACACGAGCCCGGCCTTCACGAGCGCGGTTGCAATGCTCGTCATGAGCTGTGGCTTGCTGTAGGTCATGCTTTGCAGCCACGAGTTGATGACGCCGATGAACGGCTCGCGGAACAGCATCGTGACGGCGAGGCCGGCCAGCATCGCGCCGACGAGCGGATCGGTGGCGCCCGCGGCGATGCCGATCCACGTGGCGGCGAGCGCGAGCGCGGAGACGGTCATTCGCAGCACGAACGCGCTGCCGAGCACGACGCCGAGTTCAGAGGGCGGGCGGTGTACGATCGTCGGGACGAGAATTTCGGCTCCGCAGACCCATGTGATGGGGGCGAGCACGAGTAGCAGCGTGTTGGCGTATTGCCATTTGCCGAAGACGTCGGGGCCGAAGTAGCGGGCCAGCAGGCCGCTGATGGCGATCGCGACGGCAATCTGCGTGAGCCGTTCGAGCCCGAGCCAGACGATGTTCGCGGCGGCTTTGGCGACGTCCGGATTGGCAAGGCGTTTCAGCATGCGGCGCGCGGCAGGAATTTTGCTCGCCGCTTCGACGTGGCGCCCGCTCCGTCGAACCCGGCCCGCACGGCGGATGGAGCCGGAAAGACGGCGTCGGCTAACGAATGTCCGGCGGGGAAACGTCTTGGCATTAAAATGGGCGCGTCGTGCGTCAGTCGAAAAACGGCAATTATATGTGGGAAATCCCTGCGCACTCACGTGCGGCGGCGGTGCGGCCGAAGCCGGTGGCCGGTGCGTCGGCCGCCGTACAGTACTTGGCTTGGGCGTCTTTTACGTTTCTTTTTTCTGAAGGACGCTACGCTTGCCGCAGGTCGATCCGAGTTTTTATTGAGTAGCCAAGAGAGCCCTATCTATGATTTCGCAATCTATCTTCAAGGCGTATGACATTCGAGGCGTGGTCGGCAAGACGCTCGATATCGATGGTGCCCGTCTGATCGGCCGCGCGTTCGGCAGCGAGATTCGCGCTCAGGGCGGCGATGCCGTCGTCATCGGGCGCGATGGGCGTCTGTCCGGCCCGTCGTTGTCGGCGGCGCTGGCCGACGGGTTGCGCTCGGCGGGCGTCGATGTTGTCGACATCGGCATGGTGCCGACGCCGGTCGGTTACTTCGCCGCAAGCGTGCCGCTCGCGCTTCCCGGCGGTGAGCGCTCGGTCGATTCTTGCATCGTCGTGACAGGCAGCCACAACCCGCCGGACTACAACGGGTTCAAGATGGTGCTGCGCGGTGCGGCAATCTATGGCGAGCAGATTCAGGCGCTCCATAAGCGCATCGTCGATGGCGACTTCAGCGCCGGCGACGGCGGCTTTTTCGAATATGACATCGCCGATAAGTACATCGAACGCATCGTCGGCGACGTGAAACTCGCGAGGCCGATGAAGCTCGTCGTCGATACGGGCAACGGCGTGGCGGGCGGCTTGGCGCCGCGTCTTTTCAAGGCGCTCGGCTGCGAGCTCGTCGAACTCTTCACGGAGATCGACGGCACGTTTCCGAACCATCACCCGGACCCGGCACATCCCGAGAATCTGCAAGACGTCATTCGGGCGCTGAAGGAAACGGATGCCGAGATCGGCTTCGCGTTCGACGGCGACGGCGATCGTCTCGGCGTCGTCACGAAAGACGGGGAGATCATCTACCCCGATCGTCAGCTCATGCTCTTCGCGAGCGAGATTCTCTCGCGCAATCCCGGCGCGAAGGTCATTTACGACGTGAAGTGCACGCGCAATCTCGCGAAATGGGTCCGTGATAATGGCGGCGAGCCGCTGATGTGGAAGACGGGGCACTCGCTCGTCAAGGCGAAGCTGCGCGAAACGGGCGCGCCGATCGCCGGCGAAATGAGCGGCCATGTCTTCTTCAAAGACCGCTGGTACGGCTTCGACGACGGTCTTTATACGGGCGCCCGGCTGCTCGAGCTGCTTTCGCGTGAGAAGGACCCGAGCAAGACGCTCAACGATCTGCCGAATTCGCTCTCGACGCCCGAGCTGCAATTGAAGCTCGAGGAAGGCGAGAACTTCGCACTGATCGCCAAGATGCAGAAAGAAGCGCGCTTTACGGGCGCGGACGACGTCATCACGATCGACGGCCTGCGCGTCGAGTATCCGGACGGCTTTGGTCTTGCCCGCTCGTCCAATACGACGCCGGTCGTGGTGATGCGCTTCGAGGCCGATAGCGCGGACGCGCTCAAGCGGATCCAGGAAGACTTCCGCCGCGTGATTCTCGCGGCGAAGCCTGACGCGAAGCTGCCCTTCTGAGGGCGGTCGCCGGTTACGGCGTGGTCGTGGCCGGCGCGGCGGCGGAGGCTGGCTGAGGTGCCGCAGCCGGGTTTGCCGCCGGCTGCGCCGGGTCGGACAGCTTGGTCGAGCTGACCGGCTGAGCCGTAAGCGTGGGCAACGCGGGAGCCGTGGCCGCCGCTGTCGTCACGGTAGCGGCCGCCACAGCCGTTGCGGGCGGCGTTGTCGGCGTCGATAGCGGCGCGGGTGCCGCTACGGCTGCCGCTGCTGTGCTTGCAGACGCCATCGTCGCTTGCTGCGCGGTTGCCGGTGGAGCGGCCTTCGTCTCCGGCGCTGTTGCCGTTGGCTGCGTTGCGGGTGGCGCCGTGACTGCCGAATGCGTCGCGGGCGCGGCGACCGCCGGCTGCGAGGCTGCCGCAGCTACCGCGGGTGCGACGGGGGCCGCCGCAGGGGCTGCCGCAGGCGGACCGCCAGGCAATTGTGCCTCCTTGATCGGCGTAGGCGCGACGCGCAACGCCTTCGGCGCCGCGTGCAAGTAGTGGTCGACGTACTCGAAGAATTGCTTGTAGAACGTGCCCGCCTTGATCGTCTCGCTCGACACTTTCACCATCGAATCGCTGCTCGAACGGATCGGGAGCGATACCGAGCCGAGCAGGCTGAAGCCGACGCTCGCCGACGTGTCGCTTTTCTTTAGCGCGTAGCCGCTTTGCACCGCGTTTGCGTAGACGATGCTCGTGCTCTCCGGGTCGTCGCCGGGCGTGCAGACCACATGAAACTCGACGGTGATGTGTTTGTCGCCGCTCGGTTGGAAATCACGCGTGGCGTCGATCGTGTCGGGGCGCGTCGCCGTGGCGAGATAGCCCTGATTCAACAGCGCGCGGCGCGCGGCCTCGCAAGTCTGCGTGCTGTTCGAGTTGAACGTGCGCGAGAACGGGCTCGAGCCCGTCTCGAAGAATTCCTGCTGGGGCGACGGCGGCTTAGTACTCGAGCACGCGGCGAGCGCCCCCAGCGCAACAGCTGCCGCAAGCGGCAGCGTCACGCGCAAAACGGAGGATCGATAGATTTTCTGCATATTTCGTTAGACGTTTCTGATGCACTCGCGTCTTGGACGCGATGACGGCGACGAGCATTGTAAAGGGATTGGCCGGCGAACATTGAGGCGTTCGCATCGACACAAAAAGGGGTGCGTTTGCGTGTGATGCAGCCCTGAAGCGCGGAAAAACGCCTCAAGCAGGGTAGAATCGCGCGCTTGGACGGATTCCCCCGCGTTCTTGCGAATTTTCGCGCAGCGGTTGGACTTTCTCCGCTCTCGGCGGTTCTGCCGCCGCGTTGCGTACCTTTCTTTTTTCTTTCGTTGTGCAAAAGATACTGATCGTCCGAGTGTCGTCGCTGGGCGACGTCGTCCATAACATGCCGGCCGTCGCGGATATCCGGCGGCGTTATCCGGGCGTGCAAATCGATTGGCTCGTCGAAGAGAGCTTTGCCGATCTCGTGCAGCTCGTCACGGGCGTCCATCGCGCGATTCCGTTTTCGCTGCGGCGCTGGCGCAAGCGGCTGCCGTCGCCCGCGACATGGCGCGAGGTTGCGACGTTTCGCCGCGATCTCGCGGGCGAGCATTACGACCTCGTGATCGATTGCCAGGGCCTCATCAAGACCGCCTGGGTCGCGAGCTGGGCGCGTGGGCCGCTCGTCGGTCTCGGCAATCGGACCGATGGCGCCGGCTATGAATGGCCCGTGCGCTTCTTTTACGATCGGCGAGTGCCCATTGCCCCGCGCACGCATGTCGTCGAGCGGACGCGTCAACTCGTCGCGGCGGCGCTCGATTTGCCACCGCCCACGCCCGAAGACGATATCGACTTCGGCTTCAATACCTCGCGGGCGGCGCTTGCCATCTCCGAGCTCGGCTTGAACCTTCCGTTGCCTTACGTCGCGTTCGTGCATGCGACTTCGCGCGCCGACAAGCAATGGCCCGAATCCGCGTGGATCGAGCTCGGTCGCGCGCTCGTCGCGCGCGGCGCTTCGCTCGTGCTGCCATGGGGCAACGAGGCCGAGCGAGCGACGAGCGAACGGCTCGCCAAGGAATTCGGCGCGGCCGCCATCGTGCCGCCGCGGCTCTCTTTGCCGGCCGTCGTCGGTTTGCTCGATGGGGCGGCGGCCACCGTCGGCGTCGATACGGGGCTCGTCCACATCGCCGCGGCGCTCAAACGTCCGACGATCGAGTTGTACAATTTCGCGACCGCGTGGCGCACGGGTGGCTATTGGTCGCCTAACGTAATCAATCTCGGCGAGGGGGGCGCGTCGCCCACTCTGCAACAGGTGAAGTCCGCGCTCGCCGGATTCGGCCTGCTCTAGGACGGCGCTCAAACGGACATGAACGAATCGCAAATCATCGAAGTTGCCGCGGGCGATTGGCAAGGGCAAGCGCTCTCGGTACGTCGCGAGACGCTGCTTGCGGCGCTGGAGCGCGGCAAGGTCCTTTATTTTCCGAACCTGCGGTTTGCCATCGAAGGCGGCGAGGCGGCACTCCTCGATCCGGCGCTCGCGGATCCGGAGCGCAAGAACATCAGCCTCGAGCCGAAGGGCGGCGCGTTGCGCGGCGTGATCGGCGATGCGGACAGGCAATCGGCTGTGCGCGCGCTCGTCACGCGCTACCAGAACAACGCACTTTCGCTCGTCGATGGTCTCTTTCCCGAGTATGGTGGCAAGCTGCGAGCCGCGCCGACGAGCCTGCGTCTCATGCAGGTCGAGACGCGCCACACCTCCTGGCGCAAGGATGACAGCCGCCTGCATGTCGATGCTTTTCCGTCGCGGCCGAATCGCGGCGAGCGGATCTTGCGCGTGTTCGCGAACGTCAATCCGCATGGCACGCCGCGCGTGTGGCGCGTCGGCGAGCCGTTCGAGCAGATGGCCAAGCGTTTCTTGCCGCGCATCAAGCCGCAGCTCCCGGGCACGGCGTGGCTGCTCGAACAGCTTCACATCACGAAGTCGCGCCGCAGCGAGTATGACCATCTGATGCTTCATCTGCACGATTCCATGAAGGCCGACCTCGACTACCAAGAGTCGAGCCCGCAGCAAACGATGCCGTTTCCGCCGGGCAGCGTCTGGATCTGTTTCTCGGACCAGACTTCACATGCGGCGATGTCGGGTCAATTCATGCTCGAGCAGACCTTTTTTCTGCCGGTGCGTGCGATGGCCGAGCCCGAGTGTGCGCCGCTTGGCATCCTCGAGCGGCTCACGGGACGGGCGCTGGTTTGAGGGTCGTTTATCGCCTGCTCTGGTGGATCGTGGCGCCGCTCGCGGTGCTGCGATTGTTGATCCGTTCACGGCGCGAACGCGGCTATCGCGAGCATATCGGCGAGCGATTCGGCCATACACGCGGGCGTTCGCCTGATGACGATGCGCCGCTCATCTGGGTCCACGCGGTATCCGTTGGCGAAACGCGCGCGGCGCAGCCTCTCATCGAAGCACTGATGAAAGCGCGACCCGATGCGCGCGTGCTTCTGACCCATATGACGCCGAGCGGCCGGGCGACGGGCGAGCAGCTTTTCGGGGACCGCGTTGCGCGCGCCTATCTGCCCTATGACATGCCGCGCGCGGTGCGCCGCTTCTTGCGGGCCTGGCGGCCCTCGCTCGGCATCGTGATGGAGACGGAAGTCTGGCCTACGCTCATCGACGAATGTCGGCGTGCCGATATGCCGCTCGTGCTCACGAATGCGCGAATGTCGGCGCGATCGTTCAAGCGCGCCGCGCGTTTCGGCAAATCGACGCGTGAGGTGTTCGGCGGCTTTGCGCGCGTGCTCGCGCAAAGTCCGTCCGATGCGGAACGGTTGACGGCGCTTGGGGCGCGGCAGGTGGCCGTGCTCGGCAACCTGAAGTTCGATATGGCGACGCCGACGGAGCTCCTCGCGCGCGGGCGAGCTTGGCGCGGGGCGATCGGTTCGCGGCCGGTCTGGGTGGCGGCGAGTACGCGCGAAGGCGAGGAGCCGCTCGTCCTCGATGCATTCGAAGCACTCGCGACCAAAGGTTCGTTGTTGGTTCTCGTGCCGCGGCATCCTCAGCGGTTTGACGAGGTTGCCGATCTGGTTCAGCGACGCGGTCTGCGCTGCGTGCGGCGTTCGGCGTGGGGCGGGGAGGCTGTCGCGGCCGCGGCGGCCGAGCGCGTTGCCGATGCGCCTTTGGCTGCCGATATCGACGTCCTGCTCGGCGATTCGATGGGTGAGCTGGGCGCTTACTATGCCGCGTCGGATCTCGCGTTCATCGGGGGAAGCCTGCTGCCGCTTGGCGGGCAGAACCTGATCGAGGCGTGCGGCGTGGGTGTGCCCGTGTTGATCGGGCCGCACGTCTTCAATTTTTCTCAGGCCACGGCCGATGCGGTCGCGGCTGGTGCGGCGGTACAGGTCGCGGATCCCGCAGCGCTCGCGCGGGCGCTCGATCAGCTCTTTGCCGATCGGCCGCGACGCGTGGCGATGGGGGCGGCCGCGTCGGCTTTTGCCGCGCGGCATCGCGGGGCCACCGCGCGGACGGTGGAAGTGTTGTTGGCGCTGTTGGGAGACGGGGCAGCCGCTGAGGAGTAGGGCCTGCGGCCGAGCTCAGCCTCTTGCTGGGTCAATCCTAGACAACGCACGGCACGAGCGATTTCGATAACGAGACCCGATTTGATCTGAAGCTTTTCGGCGTCCGCCAGCCCGAGATCCGCAAAGACGTTGCCCGAGCTCGCTTCAACGTCGATTCCTTTCACGCTATGTTTTTTCATTTCTCAGACCTTCAGCAGCCCCTTCGTCTCAATGAAGGACACCACATCCGCTAGGCCGTCCTGCGCTTTCAGATTACACATGACGAATGGCCGCTCGCCGCGCATCTTTCGCGTATCCGATGCCATGACGTCGAGATTGGCGCCAACGAGCGGTGCCAGGTCAGTCTTGTTGATGACGAGCAGATCCGACTTCGTGATGCCCGGGCCGCCTTTGCGCGGAATCTTCTCGCCGCCCGCCACATCAATCACGTAGATCGTCAGATCGGAAAGTTCAGGGCTGAACGTGGCCGCCAAATTGTCGCCGCCCGATTCGATGAAGACGATATCTGCATCGGGAAAACGCGTGAGCATCCTGTCGACGGCTTCGAGGTTGATCGAGGCATCCTCACGAATCGCAGTATGCGGGCAGCCACCCGTCTCGACGCCCATGATGCGCTCAGCCGGCAAGGCGCCCGCGATCGTCAGCAGACGTTGGTCTTCCTTCGTATAGATGTCGTTCGTGATCGCGACGAGGTCGTACTGATCGCGCATCGCCTTGCACAGCATTTCGAGCAGCGTCGTTTTGCCGGAGCCGACGGGCCCGCCCACACCGACGCGAAGCGGCGGCAATTTCTTCGTTCTCATGACAGCGATACCTCTATTCCAAAACTAAGACCGGAAAAGCCGCGAGTATTGCGACTCATGCCGCGCCGACAGCACGCCAAGCATCGGCGCAAATGTATTGATCCGATCGGGCGGCGTTTCGAGTGCGCGGGCCACGGCTCTATCGATCGGGTCGCGCAACGCGACGATGATGCGCTGTCCCGCCATCTGACCCAACGGCACAGCCTTCAGCGCGGCGGCAGCTTGATTTTCCACCCAACTGAACGCATAGGCGGCGAGGGCGGCTGGTGCTTCGATAGCGTGCGCGGCGACAGCGAACGCAAAAGCAGTTGGCTGAGCGACGGGCGACAACGCAGCGAGCGTTTCCCTGCGCTCGGCATTGCCCCACTCGAGCGATAGGCAAAGCTGCTTCATCGACCATCCCATTTGCTCCGTTTCGCGCCTCAGCTCCGCAGATTCGCGGCTGGCAAGAAACGCAGCATCGGCAGAAGCGATTGCGCCTGCTTCGAGTCGATTCCAGCGTTCGATCTGATGTGCGAGAAACGGCAACTCACAGCGCGCGAGCACGTTCGTCAAGCCGCTTTCGATCCATGCGCGCGCGCTGTCGGTGTCGGTGACCCATTGTGCATCGATCGCCGATTCGAGGCCCTGCGAGTAGCTGAAGGCGCCGACCGGCAGCGCGGGCGACGCAAGATGCAGCAGGGCAGTCAGTTCAGCGATGCGCATGACCGTCGTCGTGCTCGCCGTGATCGTGCGTGCAGCCGTGATCGTGATCATGGCAATGATCGTCACCATGATGATGGTGATGCCCATGTCCGTGATCGTGGGCATGGCCGTGATCGTGCGCATGACCGTGCTCATGCCCGTGGTGTTCTTCGAACACCTGCTGCGCGATCGCATAGTCTTCGTGGAACGTCGCATCGTGACCATGCCGATGCCCGCCGCCGTATGCGCCTGATTCAGGCTGGAATGGCAACGACGCGGTTTCCACCCGTGCCCCGAGCCGCTTCAGCATTTCTTCAAGTACGGGATCCGCCTCGAGCTTCAGGTAGTCCGCGCCGAGTTCGACCGGTGTATGACGGTTGCCGAGATGGTAGGCGGCGCGCGTGAGCGTCAACGCATCGGGCGCGCGGACGAGAAGCACCGATTCGTTGGCGGCGACGACGCGCACGAGCCCGCCATCGTCGGCGACGAGCACGTCGCCGTCGGCGAGCACGGTGCCGCGCGGCAACACGAGCGCGACTTCCTCGCCGTTGTCGAGCGAGGCGGCGAGGCGGCTCTTGCAGCGCGCGTCGTAGGCGAGCGTTAGCGTCGGGGCGCGCGCGACGAGCGAACGGGCGATGACGTTGGGGGCGAGGCGTTTATCGATCGTGCGCATGACTGAAACGAAGCTTAGGACTCAGAACAAAAAGTAGCGCTGCGCCATCGGCAGCACCTTGGCCGGCTCACAGGTGAGCAACTGACCGTCCGCCACCACCTGGTACGTTTCGGGATCGACGCTGATCGACGGCTGCCACGAGTTGTGAATCATGTCCGCCTTCGAGATGTCGCGACAGCCGCGCACAGGCACGACGACTTTGTTGAGACCGTACCGTTCGGCAATGCCGGCATCGGCCGCCATCTGCGAAACGAACGTCAGCGAAGTCCGCGCGAGCGCGCCACCGCGTGTCGCGAACATCTCGCGATAGTGAACGGGCTGCGGCGTAGGAATCGAAGCGTTGGGGTCGCCCATCTGCGCGAGTGCGATCATCCCGCCCTTCAGGACGAGCGTCGGCTTGATCCCGAAGAACGCCGGCTCCCAGAACACGAGGTCGGCCCATTTGCCGGCCTCGATCGAACCCACTTCATGCGCGATGCCGTGCGTGAGCGCCGGATTGATCGTGTACTTGGCCACATAGCGCTTCGCACGAAAGTTATCGTTGCGCGAGCTGTCTTCGGGCAGCGCTCCGCGTTGCACCTTCATCTTGTGCGCGGTTTGCCAGGTGCGGATGATGACCTCGCCGACGCGTCCCATCGCCTGCGAATCCGACGAAAGCATTGACAGTGCGCCGAGGTCATGCAGGATGTCCTCGGCCGCGATCGTTTCACGGCGAATCCGCGATTCGGCGAACGCGAGATCCTCGGCGATCGAAGGATCGAGATGGTGGCAGACCATCAGCATGTCGAGGTGCTCGTCGAGCGTGTTGATGGTGTAGGGGCGCGTTGGATTCGTCGACGACGGCAGCACGTTCGCCTCGCCGCAGACCTTGATGATGTCGGGCGCGTGGCCGCCGCCGGCGCCTTCGGTGTGATAGGTGTGAATCGTGCGACCCTTGAAGGCGGCCACCGTCGCTTCGACGAAGCCGGCCTCGTTGAGCGTGTCGGTGTGGATGGCGACTTGCGTGTCGGTCGAGTCGGCTACGGAGAGGCAATTGTCGATCGCGGCCGGCGTCGTGCCCCAGTCTTCGTGCAGCTTGAGGCCGATGGCGCCGGCCTTGATTTGCTCGACGAGCGGATCGGGCAGGCTCGCGTTGCCCTTGCCGAGAAAGCCGAGGTTCATCGGCCAACCGTCAGCCGCCTGCAGCATGCGCTCGAGGTGCCAGGGGCCGGGCGTGCAGGTCGTGGCGTTTGTGCCCGTGGCGGGCCCCGTGCCGCCGCCGAGCATCGTCGTCACGCCCGATGCGAGCGCTTCGTCGATCTGCTGGGGACTGATGAAGTGAATATGCGTATCGACGCCGCCCGCCGTCACGATCAACCCTTCGCCGGCGATCACCTCCGTCGCCGCCCCGATCGCGATCGTGACGCCAGACTGAATGTCGGGATTGCCGGCCTTGCCGATCGCGGCGATGCGGCCGTTCTTGATCGCAATGTCGGCCTTGACGATGCCCCAATGATCGAGAATCACCGCATTCGTTACGACGGTGTCGGCCACTTCGGCCGCGACGCGCTGCGATTGCCCCATGCCGTCGCGGATGACCTTACCGCCGCCGAACTTCACTTCCTCGCCGTAGACGGTGAAATCGCGCTCGATTTCGATCAGCAGCTCGGTATCGGCAAGCCGGATCCGGTCGCCCGTGGTGGGGCCGAACATTTCCGCGTAGGCGCGGCGATCGATGCGAAGAGTCATGATGTTTCGGTGTCCGAAAGAATAAGCGTCGGGCTTACAGCGCGTGTGTCGGCAGGGCGGTGCGGTGCGGTGCGGCGGCGATCGGTCGCGGGTGCGAGAACGCCTCAGAGCGGGCCCATCACCTTGCCGTTGAAGCCATAGACAGTACGGTCGCCGGCTAATGCGACGAGTTCGACCGTGCGCTCCTGGCCCGGCTCAAAGCGCACGGCGGTGCCGGCCGCGATATTGAGCCTGAAGCCGCGCGCCCGCTCGCGATCGAACGAGAGAGCGGCGTTCGCTTCATAGAAATGGAAATGCGAGCCGACTTGCACGGGGCGGTCGCCCGTATTTGCAACGACCAGCACGACCGTCTCGCGGCCGGCATTGAGCTCGATTTCGCCGGGCTCGGTCAGGATTTCGCCAGGGATCATGGGACCTTGCCTCGCACGCTTACGGAATCGGATGGTGGACGGTCACGAGTTTTGTGCCGTCGGGGAACGTTGCTTCGATTTGAATATCGGGGATCATTTCGGGCACGCCTTCCATGACGTCGTCGCGCGTGAGCAGCGTCGTGCCGTAATGCATGAGCTCGGCGACAGTCTGGCCGTCGCGCGCCGCTTCCATCAGCGCCGCCGTGATGAACGCGACGGCCTCCGGGTAATTGAGCTTGAGCCCGCGGGCCTTGCGGCGCTCGGCCAGCAGCGCCGCCGTGAAGATGAGCAGCTTGTCTTTTTCGCGTGGTGTGAGCTTCATCGTTTTGCCTGCTTGCCGAGCGGTGCTCGAGCGCGGTTGCCGTTCCGTTACTGGACGAATTTCTGCAATTCTATGCTCTGCGGCGATCCGAACATTTGCTCGGGCGGGCCGCTCTCCCAGACGCGCCCTTGATGCATGAAGACGACGGTATCGCTCACGCGGCGCGCGAAGCGCATTTCGTGGGTGACCATGATAAGCGTCATTCCCTCGCTCGCCAATTGCTCGACCACGCCGAGCACTTCGCCGACGAGTTCCGGATCGAGCGCCGACGTGATTTCGTCGCACAGTAGCAATGACGGCTCCATGGCAAGCGCGCGTGCAATGGCGACGCGCTGCTGCTGGCCACCCGAGAGCTGGCTCGGGTAGGCGTCGAACTTGTCGCCGAGGCCCACGCGCTGAAGCATTTGCTCCGCGCAAGCGTGGGCTTTCGCGCGCGGCGCTTTCTTGACGACGGTTTGCGCGAGCATGACGTTCTCGCCGGCCGTCAGGTGGGGGAACAGATTGTATTGCTGGAACACCATGCCGACCTTGAGCCGCAAGCGCCGCAGGTCCGCATGGCGGGCATCGATGCGTTCGCCGTCGATATCGATCGATCCCGAATCGATGCTTTCGAGCCCGTTCAGCGTGCGCAGGAGCGTGCTCTTGCCCGAGCCGCTGCGGCCGATGATCGTGACCACTTGGCCTTTTTCGACGTTCAGGTCGATGCCCTTCAGGACATGGGCCGAGCCGAACTGCTTATGGAGCGCGGTGACTTCAACGAGCGACATTGAGTTTTCTCTCCAGCGCACGGGCGGTGCGCGACAGCGGATAGCAGAGTGCGAAGTAAATGAGCGCGACGCAGCCGTAGACGAGGAACGGGCGGAACGTCGCGTTCGAGATCACCGTTCCCGCCTTCGTGAGCTCGGTGAAGCCGATGATCGAGACGAGCGCCGTGTCCTTCACCGCTTGCACGGAAAAGCCGACCGTCGGTGCGATGGCGATTCGAAAGGCCTGCGGAAGGATCACATGCCTCAATTGCTCGAAGTAGTTCATCGCGAGGCTTGCGGACGCTTCCCATTGCCCGCGCGGGATCGCTTCGACGCAACCGCGCCAGATTTCGGCGAGGTAAGCGCTCGTAAAGAACGTGAGACCGAGCGTTGCGGCCACCCATGGGTCGACGTCGAGTCCGATGAGCGGCAGTCCGAAGAACACGACGAAAAGCTGCATCAAAAGCGGCGTGCCCTGGAAGATTTCGATGTAAATCTTCGCGGCACTGCGCAGCGCGAACGACGGGGATACGCGTGCGAGCAGCAGCAGAAAGCCCGCGATGCCGCCCGAGGCGAAGGAGACGAGCGAGAGCAGGACCGTCCAGCGCGCGGCGAGCAGCAGATTCTCGAGGATTTGCGTGAGGCTGAACTCGATCATCGTGTACCTCGCAGGAAGAGCCGCCGGCCTGCGATATTGAGCAGGGCACGCACGACGACGGCAAGCCCGAGATAGGCCACGGTAATCGCGAGATACGTTTCGAACGCCCGGAAATTGCGCGACTGGATGTAGCTCGCCGCGTAGGTCAGATCGGGTACCGAGATCTGCGAGACGACGGCCGAGCCGAGCATGACAATGACGATCTGGCTCGACAGCGCCGGGAACACCTTTGCGAGGGCCTGGGGCAGCACGACATGCCGATAGGTTTGCGCGGGTGTCATGGCGAGCGAGGCCGCGGCTTCGAGATGTCCGCGCGGCACCGCGGCCACGCCTGCGCGAATGATCTCCGTGGCATAGGCGCCGAGGTTCAGCGTCATCGCAATGACCGATGCGGAGATCTCATCGAGCCGTAGACCGAGGGCCGGAAGGCCGAAGAAGACGAAGAACAATTGGATGATGAACGGCGTGTTGCGAATCGCTTCGACATAGGCTGACGCGATCGCGCGCAACGGGGCAGAGCGCGCGTCGCGCGCGGCGGCCCCGCCGATGCCGATCGCGACGCCGAGCACTGTCGAGGCCGCCGTCAGCCCGAGCGTGAACGCCGCCCCGCGCGCAAACATGCCCGCGTATTGCGCGAGGTCGCCGAATTGCAGCGCGTAGCTCATTACAGCGAAGCCGGCAGCGGCTGGCCGAGCCACTTCTTCGAGATCGCGTCGAGCGTGCCGTCATGCCTTGCGTTGGCGATCGCGGCGTTAACCTTTTCGAGCAGACGCGTTTCGTTCTTGTTGAGACCCACGTAGCAGGGCGAGCTCTTGATGACGAACTTCGGCTCGGGCAGGCGCGGCGGCTTCTTCGCGATGATGGCGGCGGCCACGACGTTGCCGGCGGCGATCAGCTCGACCTGTCCCGAGAGGAACGCTGCGATCGTGGCGTTGTTGTCGTCGAAGCGCTTGATAGTCGCATTGGGGGCCATCTGAGTCAGCGCGACTTCTTCGAGCGCGCCGCGCGTCGCGCCTACCGTTTTGCCCGTCAAATCGGCCGGGCTCGCGACCTTGACGTCGGCCGGGCCGAAGACGCCCTGGTAGTAGGGTGCGTAGGCTTGCGAGAAGTCGATGACCTTCTCGCGCTCGGGCGTCTTGCCGAGCGAGGAGATGACGAGATCGACCTTGTTGGTCGTCAGGTAGGGAATCCGGTTCGCGCTGTTGACGGGCACCAGCTCGAGCTTCGCGTTCAGCGACTTCGCGAGCACGCCGGCCATGTCGATGTCGTAGCCCTGCGGCTTCATATCGGTGCCGACCGATCCGAACGGTGGATAGTCCTCGGGTACGGCGACACGCAGCACGCCGCTCTTCGCGATGGTGTCGAGCGCATCGGCTTGGGCGTTCTGACTCGATGTCGCGGCGACCACGGCGACGGCGGCGACGAGCGCGGCAAAGGCGCGCCCGATGAAACGTTGCTTCATGGAATGGTCTCCTACGCGGCCACTCGCGCCGCGGGAAATGCGACACCGTCCGTAGCCGATTTGAGCGCCGGATTGAGCAAGGCTTATGCCAACGACACCTGCAACTGGTCTGGCCTGTCAGGCCCTTCCTGTATCAGTGGGCGGGAGGGTTGGATGCACCGAATTAGCACGTGTGTACCGATATTCGCTTCATTGTGGTGCTTCCATGCCCCGTTGCATGGCGTTTCGAGCCGGCTCACGTCGCCCAAAGGCGCAGCGGGCGAGCGGCGACACCATGAACGATGGGCCGCAGCGTGGTCCAGCATTGGTGCATGAGCTGCTGCAACGGCTCCATCGACGAGGCGAGCACGCGCACGAGCAGCACCCCGCCGGGCAGCGCTGTCGCGCCTGCGCGCAGCGTTGATTCGAACGGCAACTGCTCGGCTAACGTTTCCGCGAGCTCCGGCGTGCAGGCCGCGCCGACTGCCCATAGCGTGCCGAAGGCAGCGAACCCGGCCAGGCCTTGGGGTGCATCGCGCAGCGAATCACGTGCGTCCAACTGGGCCCGTTCATGCCATAGGAGCGAGCTGTGGCCGTCGTCTTGTAGTGCGAGGGAGGTGAGGGAAGTCAGCTCGCCGTTCGCCCACCGTTCTCCGGCCGCTTGCCGGCCGAGCTGCATCGCATCCCAGCCGATGGCCGTTGCCCCCGGTGCGATGGTGAGGGCGAATTCGAGGTCGGCTCGCGCATCGTCGAAGACGATGTTGTTCTGCGGCAGCCAATCGAGCTTTCCATTTGCGGCTACGTCGATTTGGATTTTTTGCGCGGCCCGTTGCGCGTTGGCCTTGTACCACTTCGTCGCGCCCGGTGTCGTCAAGACCGCGTGTGCGGCTTCGCTCACACCGATGTCGATGACGAGCCGGTCGCCGCCGGCCACGCCGCCGGGCGGATGGACGATCACCGCATGGCAGATCCCATCGCCTTCGGGGTAGAGCGGCCGCTGCACGAGTAGCGGGCCGCGATGGAGGCGCTTCGATAACGTCGTGCGATCGACATTACGCGTGAAGCGGAGCTCGAGGCTGGCGTCCCAGCTGTTCGCGGGTATCGATTGCGCGCTGGAAGGCTGCGGTGAGGCAGCCGGGGAGGGCGCGCTGACAAATGATTTCTGTTGGGGTGAAAGCATCGACGGGAAAAGCGGCAACGGGGGCTGTGCCGCGAATCTACACGAACGGCGCAGTCGAGGCCAGTTCTCTCACCCAATCCGCATCGCCCCTGTTGATGCGGGCCCGAGTCGTCCCTCCCGTTATTTCGTCCTAGTTTGATCGCACTAGAAGATCGCGATAGCTTTCGCGGCGCATCGTTCGCCTCGTTCACATGCGATCGCTTCATGCGTATCGCATATGCGCAATTGGAGCGATTCGATACGAACAGAGGCAATAACAAAGCAAGAGAGTAGGCGATGCAGAACCGAGTTAAAGAACGGGCTAACAAGGACACGACCGAATCGGATCAAAGCACTGTTGCATCGCCGGACGAGGCCGGAAAAAGGATGCCGCCGCGGATCCTGGTCGGCACTGCGGAGGGCGTCACGCTCTTCGACATGGACAGTGAACTGATCTGTGTCAAACAGATGCCGCTGCCGGGCGTCGTTATTTTCGTACACGGCGTGAACTCTGAAGGCGAGTGGTACACCGCCGCCGAGGAGGGGCTCTGCAAAGGGCTGAACCGGCGGTTGGGACGCTTGGACGATCAGCTGGCTTATACGGGGGTCAAGGCCGGGCAGATGGCGCCGGTCAGCTATATCGAGAGTTTGACACCCGACGGCTATGTCAATCCAAAGATGTGGGCTGAGACTTATATCAAGCCGGATCCGTCGTTCTCGCCGGTCATCCATTTCCGTTGGGGCTACAAGGCGAACAAGCAGGACTTGAAGGACTACGGCGCAAACTTGTTTCTAAACGAGCACAACTATTGGGGCGGCGGCCCGTTTGCGAATGGCTGTTCGAGCCTCGCGGATCTATGGAGTCCGGGGCTCGATGACCGAATCTTCGGCTGGCTCACGGTGCAGGCGTTGAATTCCACGCCGCGCCTGGTCTATCAGACGCCGCCGCGCGCCTACATGGTGATGGCCGCGCTGCGGCTCGCGAAGCTGATCAAATCGATACGCGAGAAGCAAGCCGATGTGCCGATCACCGTCGTCTGTCACAGCCAGGGCAACATGATCGGGCTGGCGGCCGCGTTTCTCGGTGACCGGATGTCCGATGTGACTGACCCGTGGGGCAAGCCCGGTAGCTGTGTGGCGGACGCCTACGTGTTGGCCAATGCGCCGTACAGCCTCGTCGAAAAGCTGGGCATGGAGAATTGGGCGCAACGCACGGTGCGCGACGCCGATGGCAATCGTGGCCGCGCGACGTTCAACGCGCGGGCTGAGACGTTGAAAGCCTTCTTCGAGATTTTGGGCAAGCGCGCCGCACTGGAGCCCGATGCGCGTGAACTCGATGAGGACATGGGCAACAAGCGACTATCTGCGAAAGGTAAGCCGTATAGCGCCGGGCAGGACCGCACGAGTCACGGCCTGAACGGCCACACGCTAGGCCGCGTGACGCTCTATTGCTGCCCGCACGATCAGGTGATTTCGGCGACGACCGTGCAAGGCATCGGCTGGCGCGGCATGAGCGCCGAGGAGATCGAGCGGACGGGCGGTCATGGCGTCCTCACGCAGCGTGTCTTCGCATCGGGATGGGTAGTCGGAAAGGATCCAGCTGACAGCCCTACGTATCGCTATTGGGAAGACGACTGGCGGGCGACGGTGAACCGGAGCAAGGGATTTTGGTATCCGCCGTCGCCGAGTGCCGAATTCGGGCTCTACCGCGCATTGAACGCGAACGAGAATCCGCTTGCCGCGCTGGGTACGTTGGCATCGGCGCCGCTTCTCTATTTCGCGCGGCTCATCGTGAAGCCGCGCATCAATGCAGATCCGCCGGAGAACTGGACCATCCCTGTAACCGCTCCGAAGCTGGACGAGCCGTTCGAGCCCGAGGCGATGCGTTATGGGAGGGTGTCGGAGATTGTCGTTGATGGCTTGAAGAGCCGGTTCAACGAAACCTACGACCCGCCTTCGGCAGCACGCAACGCGCAAAAGAGCGAGGCGGAGAAGGAAGCAGATGACGCCTATGACACTTTCAGCTCGCGCAAACCTGAGATGCACGCGCAGGGCACGCAGGAAAGCGAGGCGGCGCAACGCTACGAGGACCATGCGCTGATGCGGCAGGAGGCTCGCCGAAATGAGCGGCACGGCCGCACCAAAGGGTGGGTGAACGACGACGGCAAGGTGGTCGGCGAGGACAATCTGGCCAAGGCGACGGTCGAATACAAAGCATGGCGTAACGGGCAGATCGGCAAGATTCTGAAGGAGGGCAGCAACAACAATCCGACGAACCACTCGACGACATTGACGAATCCGATGCATGCGGAGAAAGCACTCGCTTACGACATTGCGATTGGCCTTTGCTACCTCTCGGAGCGCGACTGGAAGTGGCTTCGCGTCGAGGCCGACTGGCGGTTCGGATATGGTTTGAGCGACACCAATCCGGCCAAGACGTACTGGGAATACTTTGACATGGGGACTCAAAACGGCGTGCCCCTACATGATTGGGTGCGCGCCGATCCCGAGGCCGTCAGACCGGTGACGATTCAGGACCAGCGCGAGGGCGACCTGTTTCTGAATGCGGGGGGCATTGTATGAACGCGCTCATCGGAACGTGGCTTCGCCGGCTATCGCTTGCGGCCGGTGTGGCGTTGTTGACTTCCGCCGTGACGCTTGCCTGGATGATCTTTACGAACGTTGAGCCACAATCAGTAAGCGACGAGGATCTCATGAAGCGATTGGTGCATTTGCCTGTTTGGATGGGGATATGTGTGCTCGCAGTGAGCACGTTTTTCGCCCTCTGCGTGTTTGATACGGCGACCGCGCAAATTGTCACGACGAAGCCCGCGCCAGTGGAGTCCCCTAAGCGATTCGTTGCACAGGTAGTGGGGCTCGAGTGGCTGAACCCGCTGCAGCGTCGCGATTATCCGACCGAGTGGCAAACTTTATGGACGCTTGGTCTCGTCAAGCCGAACAAGAACGACGACATGGTGAGGACGGATCCCGCAAGCTTTACAACGCTTCAGCCTATTGCAGGAATCGCCTCGGGAAATGACGGCGAGGAAACGTTTAAGGGCTTCTACCACAAGTACATCGACAGGCTGCTCGGGCTTTTCGACGAGAGATATGTGATGAACGGGAAGTATTTCTATACCGTCAAGCCAGATGATAGAAGGAAGTGGCGTGAATTGGCCGGCATCCACGTCGAACTTGCGATCCCTTCCGACCGTCTGGATCCGGCCGAAGCGCAAATGTATCTAACTAGAAGGATCATGAGGTACTTCGAAATCGGTAACAAGTCATTTCCCGACCTCTGGAGTAAAGATGCGCCGCCCGACGTACATATTACGCAGGGTGGCCCTAACTCAGGCTTCACCTCGCTGAACGCCGCACTCGACCACCTGCAGGTGCACCCGCAGGAAAGCGTCTGGGTAATGAACTGGGACGCGCCGAGCTTCCCACCGAAAGATAGTCAGCTCAACGAAAACATTGTGCTGCTGATTCTCGCCGGGTCGGAGATGAAAACTGAACGCGCACCGCTCGCCTGGATCGGCAAGGCGGCGACTGGCAACGTCAAAGACTACGAGAAAACGGCCGGCACGACGCGAGCAATCCAGGCATGGAAAGCGGCGATTGCGGCTGCGGCAAACAACGCGAACGTATCGGTGAGTGATATCGACTACGTCGTTCACGACGCAGGCAAGGGCAGCGACGAGGCGTCGCAGCGTATCGGCACGCTAGGCCGTACCCTCACGGAAACCTTGCCGGAATTCGAGTTCCAGAAGCAGACCTTCAATACAGCGGCGCTGCTTGGCTACATGGGCGCTGGGACGGCACTCACCAACGTCGTCCTTGCGATCGGGCGCGCCAACCATTTAGGCGGCAATGTCCTCGTGGCGGGCACGACGAATTTAGACGAGCCGGTTGCCGTCGTGATCAAACCTCCCGAAAAGCTGAACCCGATCGATCCCGACGCGGACTGGTTCAGAGCACGAGGCGAGAGCGACGCCTACCTACCGTGGTGGGGGCGCCGCTACGACTCGACCTATAACGACTGGCAGGGTTGGTCCTGGTGAGAAAGAGGAGCGACGGAATGCGAGGCATCATCCGAGTCGGAGACGCAACGAGTCACGGTGGCAGGGTCGAAACAGGGAGCGACATGAGCGACGTGATGGGTCGCGCGGTCGCCAGACTCCGCGATCGCTGTTCGTGTCCGATCGCCGGACACGGATCCTGCGTGATCACAGAAGGCGATCCGGACTTCATCGTCGACGGCAAGCCTGCAGCTTTCGACGGCCACAAGACGACGTGCGGTGCGACGCTCATCTCCAGCCTATCATCGTCAGGGCGCGTATGAGCGCGAGTCGCTTGCACGATGGAGGGCCGCTTGAGCAGAACAAGCAGATGTTGACCGATCACGACAGCTGTCGGCGCCACGACGCCTTTTCCCACTAGTCCACCTTCGATATATGTGGAACGTAGCAAGGGGAATTCCCCTGTACTGGCATCTGGCGCTCGACACGACGATTACGCACTTCTTCACCATATATCTCGCTCACGGCGGCCACTTCGCGCTTGCTGCAGCCGTGTCGACCGGGGATTCGCTGCTGAAACTCGTCTTAGCGGTGCCGGGTTCCGCGGTGGCCTCGCGAACCGGGTTGCCGACGCGAGTCGCCTGGTGTCGCTACCTACGTCCGGTTTTGGCAGTGACCTGGCTCGTCGCGATTTCATTGCTGTACAGCGAAGGCAGTGGTCTCCTTGCTATCACAGCCCTTATCGCCTTCAAGGTTGTCCTGTTGGTCGACGGCGCGTTCAGTGCGGATTTCCCGTTTATCGCGCAGCAAGCATTCGCGCTCGATCTGAGCCAGAGCGCTAGCATACAAAACATGATTTCGCGCGGATCTCTCGCTCTTGCGCCGGCATTCGCTCTAAGCATCGTCAATCGCAACGTGGACATCTTTTATTTCGTGCCGGTGATAGTTGTTTTGCTGAATCTGAGCCTGCTCGCGCTCCAGTCTGTCGACGAGACAGTGCTCGCCTCGGGCTCTGCGGAGAAGTCTGAAAGCGACGATGCCCGTTACAAGCGCCCATTCAGTTCGATCATGGCGAACGGATTGATGCGATGGGGGCTGCTCTATCAGCTTGTCGTTAACTTTGCTTTTGGAGGGGTAACCTACCTGCTCATCGTTGAGCTGAAGCCGACGTCGAACATCGCTTTGAATGGCATCAGTGCGTTGTATTTTCTATTTTTTCTCTATCAGATCGCCATCATGCTGATGGGTGACGGCGCCGTTCCGGCAACGAGGCTGGGCGGCATTGTCCGTATCGTTGCCCTGACGGCAGGACTGGCCATAGCGATCGGGTCATGTACGGACTTCTGGCTCGATATCACGCTCTGTTCTGCGATGGGCCTGCTGTATGCATTCGAGCTCGGCGCTGTTCAGAAAGTACTGATCTCGAAGCTGAAGGGCCCTCAATACCTGAGCTACTCGGCGTTATCGAAGGTTTGCGCTCGACTAGCATCGGCGGCAAGCGTGGCCATGCTCGGTTTCGGCGTAGCAATGGGCATATCGCCATCTTCATTGCTGATCATGTGCGGGGTAGCTGGCCTCTTCGGCGCGCTGCTCCTCAAACTCTGCGTTCCTCAATCGAGTGGCCGTGTTGCTAGTGCGCAGATGAGTAACGAGGGAGGCGCTTAAACAGCAATCAACTCACGAACCCCCTTCTCACCCACCCGGGCTCCCGCTCCGCCCGCGACGATCTCGCCACGCCGCATGACCCAATACCGGTCAGCCAGCGCTCTTGCGAAGTCGTAATACTGCTCGACGAGGCAGTCGAGCCAGTGCTCTTACCCAATCCTCATGGCCCGTGTTGACGCGGACCCGAGTCGTCTCTCCCGTTATTTCGTCCTAGTTTGATCGCACTAGAAGATCGCGATAGCGTTCGCGGCGCATCGTTCACCTCGTTCACATGCGATCGCTTCATGCGTATCGCATATGCGCAATTGGAGCGATTCGATACGAACAGAGGCAATAACAAAGCAAGAGAGTAGGCGATGCAGAACCGAGTGCTAGTACAAGTTGGGTACGGGCCTTTGCCGTCCCAGGCGAATCGCGCCTTTCGATTGAAGTGGCGCGATACAGAGAAAGAATTCGATGGTCTCATCCTGCCGCAGCGCATCGATATTCGCGAGGAGCTTTGCGGCGGTATCGAGGGCAGGCTGTCTTGCGTGACCGGTATCGACGGCATATCGCTTACTGCTTTGCTCGGTGTGCCGGTCGCCGTCCAGCTCGTGACGGACCGCGGCGACCTGCATTCGATTTGCGGCATGGTGACGGACGCGTGGAAGGGTGCATCCGATTTGGGGCTGATCGCCTATCAGCTCGTCATTCGGGATGCATTGAGCATTCTCGAGCGGCGCGTCAACACGCGGATTTTTCGCAACGAGACGGTGCCGGGGATCGTCGCTACGCTCGTCGCGGAGTGGCGCCGCAAGAGTTCGACGCTGGCAAGTTCGTTCGATCTCGACATCTCCCGGCTGCAGCTCGACCGATATCGGAGCCACGATCAGACGATCCAATTCGAGGAGTCCGACGCCGATTTCATTCGCCGGCTGTGCCGGCGCGAAGGTATCGCCTGGTTCATCAAAGCAGGCACGCGCAATCACCGAAGCGGGTACGACCTTAACGCGGTCGCACATACGCTCGTCCTCTTCGAGCGGTCGCATAGTCTCGACGATTCTTCAGCAAGGTGGGTTCACTATCGATCGCATAGTGCGCACGATCAGCGCGACACGATCACTCGGCTTTCTTCGGGGCGCCGGATCGTACCGGGCTCGACACGGAACGTGGGCTGGAATCGGGACCAGGCGCGAGTCGATCACATTGGAATGCGGACGTCAGTCGATCAGGGGAAGATCGGAAACGACCTCGCGAGCTTGCTGAAGGATACTCGCATCGATCCGCCCGATACGGCCGATTCTTGGGACGAGTACGACCAACGCGGCACGTGGCGCGCGGATGCCCATCACGCGCGGAGCATGTGCATCGAAGGTGCGAGCAATGTGCGCGACCTTGCCGTGGGCCATAGGATCGGCATCGCCGGGCACCCCGACTTCGACCGGCTACACGAGTGGAATCGATGGGTTATCGTGACGTCCCTTCATCATCGCGGTGAAAACAATCTTCCCAGAGATTTGACTGAGCGCGCGCAGGCGCTCTTCGCTGCGAGCCAGTGGCTGTTCGATTCTCCGCTGCCGCCCTCCGTCAGCACGCCTGCGCGACCAAGCGCGTGGACCGGCACGCCGGAAAGCCGCTATGAGAACACGTTCAGTTGCGTATCGCGCGATACGCCGTTGACGCCGCTGTACGATCCGCGGGTTCATTTGCCGCGCGTGCATCCGATCACGGGTGTCGTGGTGTGTCCTGAAGGCGATGAAGTCTATTGCGACGAGCTGGGGCGAATTCGCGTGCAGATCGAGGGGCTTAGCGCCGAAGATCACGCGCATGCGAAAGGGGCAGGCACGAGTGGGACCCCTGCGGATAGTGCGGCAGTTCCGGTGAGCACGCGGTGGGCGGGCTCGCGCTTCGGTGAGAGCCTGCTGCCGCGCAGGGGCATGGAAGTCATCCTCGACTTCATGAACGGCGATCCCGACAAGATGTTCGTCGCCGGGGTGCTCTACAACGGCGCGAAAACGCCGGCTGCTTTCAGCAACAAGGGATCGCTGCCTGCGAACCGCCATTTGTCCGGGATCAAGACCGAGGAAATCAAAGGCACTCGCTATAACCAATTGCGGTTCGACGACACTACAGGGCAGATAAGCGGCCAGCTCGCCAGCGCACATGCGAGCAGCGAGCTCAATTTGGGTTATCTCACCCATCCGCGCGAAGAAGGGTGGGCGGAGGCGCGCGGCGAAGGGGCGGAGTTGCGTAGCGATGCCAACGTGGCAATTCGCAGTGGCAAAGCGTTGCTGATTTCCGCTTGGCAGCGACTGAATGCAGCCGGCGGTCAATTGTCGCGCGATGAATATCTTCGGCTGATGCACGAATGCATGGCGCTTTCGCGCGGCCTCGGCGAATACGCGGCGGCGCATCGTGGCGTCGATTTCGATATGCAGCCGCAAGACGAACTTGCTTCAACGGTGAAGAGTTGGCCGGATGCTGATGGAGACGGTTCGACCGAACAAGCTGCGATCGGCATTACCGCGCCGGCCGGAATCAGCGCCGCGACATCCAAGACCATCGCGATGCATGCGGGCGGCAATGTCGACTCTGTTGCGCAGGGTCATATTCAATTCGCGAGCGCTCATCGGGTCAATCTACAAGCCGGACATGGCGTGGCGATGTTCGCGCATCGAGAGGGCGTCTCGGCCATCGCCAATCAAGGCAAGGTGATGCTTCAGAGCCAGGCCGACGATACGCAGATCGAATCGGCGAAGAACATCAGGCTCATGGCTGCGGAAGGGAAGATCACTGGGACGGCGAGCGACGAGGTCGTCTTCATGACGAAGGGCGGAGCGTACCTCAGGCTTCGGGGAGCGGATATCGAACTCGGGTGCCCTGGCCGCTTCACCGTCAAATCAGCGGGACACACATGGGCCGGACCGGCGAGCGCGAGCGCCGATACGCCGGCGTTCGAGGACGCTTCACTTGCGCGCGTGCCGAAGCTTGTTCGCGCGACGGACGGAGACGGCGTCCCTGGCTTCGACGCCGAAGTGCTGAGCTCGGGAGGTCAACCCGTCAACAGCGAGACCGACGCGGCAGGCCGCTTGAACCGGATCGTCAGCGATCGATTCAAGCGTCTGACCACCCGGTTCTTCAAGAAGAAAGACTGATTGACGATGGGATAACAAGAACATGAACGAGTCGAATCAAAGCGCTGTTGCATCGCCGGACGAGGCCGGAAAAAGGACGCCGCCGCGAATCCTGGTCGGCACTGCGGAAGGCGTCACGCTCTTCGACATGGACAGTGAACTGATCTGCGTCAAACAGATGCCGCTGCCGGGCGTTGTGATCTTCGTGCACGGTGTGAACTCGGAAGGCGAGTGGTACACCGCTGCCGAGGAGGGGCTGTGCAAAGGGCTAAACCGGCGGTTGGGCCGCTTGGACGATCAGCTGGCTTATACGGGCGTCAAGGCCGGGCAGATGGCGCCGGTCAGTTACATAGAGAGTTTGACGCCTGACGGTTACGTCAATCCGAAGATGTGGGCTGAGACTTATATCAAGCCGGATCCGTCGTTCTCTCCGGTCATCCATTTCCGTTGGGGCTACAAGGCGAACAAGCAGGATCTCAAGGACTACGGCGCGAACCTGTTTCTCAACGAGCACAATTACTGGGGCGGCGGCCCGTTTGCGAATGGCTGTTCGAGCCTCGCGGATTTATGGAGCCGGGGGCTCGACGATCGAATCTTCGGCTGGCTCACGGTGCAGGCGTTGAATTCGACACCGCGCCTGGTCTATCAGACGCCGCCGCGCGCCTACATGGTAATGGCGGCGCTGCGGCTCGCGAAGCTGATCAAATCGATACGAGAGAAGCAAGCCGATGTGCCGATCACCGTCGTCTGTCACAGCCAGGGCAACATGATCGGGCTGGCGGCCGCCTTTCTCGGTGACAGGATGTCCGACGTGACTGACCCGTGGGGCAAGCCCGGTAGCTGCGTGGCGGACGCCTACGTGTTGGCCAATGCGCCGTACAGCCTCGTCGAAAAGCTGGGCATGGAGAATTGGGCGCAACGCACGGTGCGCGACGCCGATGGCAATCGTGGCCGCGCGACGTTCAACGCGCGGGCTGAGACGTTGAAAGCCTTCTTCGAGATTTTGGGCAAGCGCGCCGCACTGGAGCCCGATGCGCGTGAACTCGATGAGGACATGGGCAACAAGCGACTATCTGCGAAAGGTAAGCCGTATAGCGCCGGGCAGGACCGCACGAGTCACGGCCTGAACGGCCACACGCTAGGCCGCGTGACGCTCTATTGCTGCCCGCACGATCAGGTGATTTCGGCGACGACCGTGCAAGGCATCGGCTGGCGCGGCATGAGCGCCGAGGAGATCGAGCGGACGGGCGGTCATGGCGTCCTCACGCAGCGTGTCTTCGCATCGGGATGGGTAGTCGGAAAGGATCCAGCTGACAGCCCTACGTATCGCTATTGGGAAGACGACTGGCGGGCGACGGTGAACCGGAGCAAGGGATTTTGGTATCCGCCGTCGCCGAGTGCCGAATTCGGGCTCTACCGCGCATTGAACGCGAACGAGAATCCGCTTGCCGCGCTGGGTACGTTGGCATCGGCGCCGCTTCTCTATTTCGCGCGGCTCATCGTGAAGCCGCGCATCAATGCAGATCCGCCGGAGAACTGGACCATCCCTGTAACCGCTCCGAAGCTGGACGAGCCGTTCGAGCCCGAGGCGATGCGTTATGGGAGGGTGTCGGAGATTGTCGTTGATGGCTTGAAGAGCCGGTTCAACGAAACCTACGACCCGCCTTCGGCAGCACGCAACGCGCAAAAGAGCGAGGCGGAGAAGGAAGCAGATGACGCCTATGACACTTTCAGCTCGCGCAAACCTGAGATGCACGCGCAGGGCACGCAGGAAAGCGAGGCGGCGCAACGCTACGAGGACCATGCGCTGATGCGGCAGGAGGCTCGCCGAAATGAGCGGCACGGCCGCACCAAAGGGTGGGTGAACGACGACGGCAAGGTGGTCGGCGAGGACAATCTGGCCAAGGCGACGGTCGAATACAAAGCATGGCGTAACGGGCAGATCGGCAAGATTCTGAAGGAGGGCAGCAACAACAATCCGACGAACCACTCGACGACATTGACGAATCCGATGCATGCGGAGAAAGCACTCGCTTACGACATTGCGATTGGCCTTTGCTACTTGTCTGAGGAAGACTGGCAGATGCTTCGTATCGAGGCGGACTGGCGGTTCGGAGGCGGTCTGGATAAGACACATCCGAACAAGAAGTATTCGGAGTACTTCATGAACGGGGTCTATAACGATGAGCCTCTTCACGACTGGGCTTGTTGCGATCCCGAGGCCGCCAGGCCCGCCAAGATCGAAGACCAGCGGGAGGGTCAGCTGTTCCTCGACATGGGGAGGTTCGTATGAACGCACTGATCGGCACTTGGCGCCGTCGGCTCTTGATCGCGGTTGGTGCGACTTTGTTTACCTTCGCGATGACACTTGCCTGGATGCTTTACGCAGACTCTCGCGAGTCACAATACTTTACCGATGAGGATTTCATGAAGCGATTGGTGCATTTTCCTGTCTGGATGGGGATATGCGTTTTTACGGTGAGCACATTCTTCGTCTTTTGTGTAGTCGACACGGCGAGGGCACAAGCTGTTGCTGCGAAGAACCCCGTACTGGCGGAAGCGCCGAAGCCGTTCGTCGCTCAGGTGGTGGGACTTGCGTGGCTGAACCCACTGCAGCGTCGCGACTATCCCACCGAATGGCAGATCCTGTGGGCGCTTGACTTGGTAAGACCGAACAAGAACGATGACATGGTGAGGACAGATCCGGCAAGCTTTACAACGCTTCAGCCAGTTGCGGGAATCGCCTATGGAAACCGCGGCAGAGAAACGTTCGACGGCTTTTACGAGAAGTATATCGATAAGCTTCTCCTGCTCTTCTCCGATAGGTACGCGATGAATGCAAAGTATTTCTACACGGTCGGCCCGGAAAGTCGAAAGAAATGGCGCGAACTCGCCGGTGTTCACGTTGAGTTCGCGATCCCGTCTGATCGTATTGATCCCGTCGAAGCAGCAACTTACCTGAGTCGCCGGATGGTGAGTTTCTTCATGATCGGTAACAAGTGGTTTCCGGATCTCTGGAGCAAGGCCACTCCGCCTGATGTTCGCGTAACGCCAGGCGGCCCCAACGCGGGCTTCACTTCGCTAAACGCCGCACTCGACTACCTCCAGTCGCACCCGCAGGAAAGCGTCTGGGTGATGAACTGGGACGCACCGAGTTTTCCGCCGAAGGACAATCAACTCAACGAAAACATCGCGCTGCTGATCCTCGCCGGACCGCAGATGAAAACCGAGCGTGCGCCGCTCGCCTGGATCGGTAAGGCGGCGACCGGCAACGTCAAAGACTACGAGAAAACGGCCGGCACGACGCGAGCAATCCAGGCATGGAAAGCGGCGATTGCAGCTGCGGCAAACAACGCGAACGTATCGGTGAATGATATCGACTACGTCGTTCACGACGCAGGCAAGGGCAGCGACGAGGCGTCGCAGCGTATCGGCACGCTAGGCCGTACGCTCACGGAAACCTTGCCGGAATTCGACTTCCAGAAGCAGACATTCAATACCGCGGGGCTGCTTGGCTACATGGGCGCGGGGACGGCACTCACCAACGTCGTCCTTGCGATCGGGCGCGCCAACCATCTAGGTGGCAATGTCCTCGTGGCGGGCACGACGAATTCAGACGAGCCGGTCGCCGTCGTGATTACTCCTCCGGACAAGTTAAATCCAATCGATCCCGACGCGGACTGGTTTAGAGCACGAGGAGAGGGGTACGCCTACCTACCCTGGTGGGGACGGCGCTACGACGAGACCTACAACAACTGGCAGGGTTGGTCTTGGTGACAACGTGGTGCGACTAAATGCGATGCACCATCGGAGTAGGTGACGCAACGAGTCATGGTTGAGCGCCGAAACAGGCAGCGATGTTTGAAGCCGATCGGCAGCGATCAATTCGAGCAGCTGGACGCGACCTTCTTCAAGAAGAAGATGTGAGCAACGAACGAGATAAATATGAGTGATCTCGGCCTGAATACGGCTGTGTCATCAGCTGATCTATAAGCGATGAGGATTTCATGAAGCGACTGGTGCATTTTCTTTCTTGGCTGGGCGGCGTTTTCGCGCTGAGCACGTTTCTTGCCTTTTGCCTACCAAGTACCGCGACAGCACAAACTGTCATTGCCAAACTGGCGCCACCGGAAGCGCATAAGCCGTTCGTCGCTCAGGTGGTGGGGCTCGAATGGTTGAACCCTCTTCAACGCCGCGATTACCCGACTGAATGGCAGATTCTTTGGACACTAGGTCTCGTGAAGCCGAACAAGGGCGACGACATGGTGAGGGCCGATCCTGCTAGTTTTACTTCGCTTCAGCCAGTTGCGGGAATTGCATATGGAAATCGCGGCAGAGAAACCTTCGAAGGCTTCTATGAAAAGTATATCGACAAGCTTCTCGGGCTCTTTGACGAAAGATATGTGATGAACGGAAAGTATTTTTACACGGTCAAGCCAGACGACCGAAAGAAGTGGCGCGAACTTGCCGGCGTTCATGTCGAGTTCGCGATTCCGTCCGATCGACTCGATCCCACCGAAGCAGCAACGTTCTTGCGCGACGAGATGGTGGACTACTTCGAGATTGGCACGAAGGCATTCCCGGATCTTTGGAGCAAGGCCACTCCGCCTGACGTGCGCGTAACGCCCGGCGGGCCGAACGCGGGCTTTACTTCGCTGAACGCAGCACTCGACTACCTCCAGGCGCACCCGCAGGAAAGCGTCTGGGTGATGAACTGGGACGCGCCGAGCTTTCCGCCGAAGGACAATCAACTCAACGAAAACATCGCGCTGCTGATCCTCGCCGGACCGCAGATGAAAACCGAGCGCGCGCCGCTCGCCTTGATCGGTAAAGCGGCGACCGGCAACGTCAAAGACCACGAAAAAACGGCCGGCACGACGCGAGCAGTCCAGGCATGGAAAGCCGCGATCGCCGCGGCGGCGCACAACGCGAACGTATCGGTCAATGACATCGACTACGTCATTCACGACGCAGGAAAAGGCAGCGATGAGGCCTCGCAGCGTATCGGCACGCTCGGCCGCACCCTCACGGAAAGCTTGCCGGAATTCGAGTTGCAGAAGCAGACATTCAACACCGCTGGGCTGCTTGGCTACATGGGCGCTGGGACGGCACTCACCAACGTCGTCCTTGCGATCGGGCGCGCCAACCATCTAGGCGGCAATGTCCTCGTGGCGGGCACGACGAATTCAGACGAACCAGTCGCCGTTGTGATCACTCCGCCCGAGAAGCTGAACCCTATCGATCCCGAAGCCGACTGGTTCAGGGCGCGAGGTGGGGACGAATATTTGCCCTGGTGGGGGCGTCGCTACGACCAGACCTACGGAAATCGCCAGGGTTTGTCTTGGTGACAACGAGGAGCGACGCAATGCGAGGCATCATCCGAGTAGGTGACTCAACGAGTCACGGTGGCAGGGTCGAAACGGGGAGCGACATGAGCGACGTAATGGGCCGTGCCGTCGCAAGGCGCGGCGACCGCTGTTCGTGTCCGATCGCGGGCCATGAGTCTTCCGTCATCGCTGAAGGCGATCCGGACTTCATCGTCGACGGCAAGCCTGCAGCTTTCGACGGCCACAAGACGTCGTGCGGTGCCATGCTCATCTCGAGCCTCTCTAGTTCCGGGCGCACTTGAACCGCGAGGGGCATTTGACGCCTAACGTCAGCAGTCGGCGCGCGAGCACTATCGGAACGGCGCGTCGCTCGCATAGTGGTGCGCACAGTCCCGGCAGGATTAGTCGATCGCTATGGACGCATCAGCCACTTACACACGACCGTCTGATTTTTCCTTCGGCCGCGCTCAAGGGCAGGGTATTGCCGCTAAGATCGGCCGCGCCTCACCAGGCGTAAGCATCGCAAGTCCGAAATATTCCATCTCACGAGGGCTTTAACAGATGATAAGAAAGTTTGTCGCATTGGCCTTAATTCTTTTGTTTTCCTCTTCCGCGGTTGCCGGTCTCAAAGAGGGCGTTGCCGCATACCACCGTCTGGATTGGCAAACGGCCGTGGCTGAGCTGACGCCGGCCGCTGAATTGGGCAGCCCCGAAGCGGCCGAGCTGCTCGGCGATTACTATTCCATCACCAACAAGGTTGTTGCTGCAAAGTGGTATCTCGTCGCGGCTTGGAATAGCGGTTCCGAGAAGCAGTATGAGATTGGCGTCAAAGTTGACGACGCGGCGTTTCGCGAGTCGAGGAGACGCAATGACGATAGCGAAGCTCTAGCCGCCAAGGTGTTTCTGATCGCTGCGCAATGTTTTCGGATGGCCGCTGACGCCGGCTATGCACCCGCTCAAAACGCGTTGGGGATGCTGTACGAAAGTCCGTGGAAGATGGCGCCGAACGTGAAAAAGGCGGTCTCGCTCTATCGCCAGGCCGCTCGACAAGGCAACGCCGAGGGACTCCAAAGCATGGGTGTCGTCTATTTGACCGGGCGCCCCGGCATACGGAAAGACCTGTTCAAATCGTACACGTTCTTCCAAGCCGCACTTAAATATGCGGGCAATCGAGAAGACGTTCTTCAATTTTCGCAGGGCCTGAGCAGGCAAGTTGAAACGCAATTGTCCAGCGCTCAAAAGGATCGTGCTAAAGCATTAGTCGATGCATGGCAGCCGGGCAGGCCACTGCCTGGGCTCGATCAACCGATAACGGGCAGCAAGCTCCCTCCAGGCTAGTCCGTCCTAGCCTGCTGAGTCAAGCGGAGAAGGGGTGCTCGGATACGATCGCTTAGACAGCAATCAACTCCCGCACCCCCTTCTCATCCATTTCGGCTCCCGCGCCACCGGCGACGATCTCGCCACGCCGCATGACCCAATACCGATCGGCGAGCGCACGCGCAAAGTCGTAATACTGCTCGACAAGGAGAATCGTCATCCCCGTCTCATCGACGAGCCTCCTAAGCGTCCGTCCGATCTCTTGAATGATCGAAGGCTGAATCCCCTCGGTAGGCTCATCGAGAATCAAAAGCTGCGGCTCGCTCATCAACGCACGTCCGATCGCGAGCTGCTGCTGTTGTCCACCTGAAAGATCGCCACCGCGCCGCTTCCGCATATCCTTCAGCACGGGAAAAAGCGAGTAGATGCGCTCGGGTACCTCCGAGACGGGCTTTCGGCTCGCTGCACCAACAAGCAGATTCTCTTCGACGGTCAGCCGCGCAAAAATCTCGCGCCCTTGCGGCACATACCCGAGCCCGCGCGAGACGCGCGCATGCGGCGGCAGCGCCTCTATCGATTGTCCGCCCCAGGCGATCGTGCCGCTTTTCGCGCGCACGAGCCCCATCAGGCAGCGCAACAGCGTCGTCTTGCCGACGCCATTCCGCCCGAGCAGCACGGTCAACGATCCCTGCGGCACTTCCATCGTCACATCGCGCAGAATATGGCTACCGCCATAGAACTGATTGAGCCTGTCGATGTTGAGCATCGATCCAATTCCTTGTTGATTAGCGCCCAAGATACGACTCGATCACCGCTTCGTCGCGTTTCACTTCGTCGAGTGTTCCCTCGGCCAATACCCGCCCTTCGGCCATGACGGTCACGCGCGAGCGCTCGCCCGCAAGTGCGGCGACGAACTCCATATCGTGCTCGACGACGAGCATCGAACACGTCCCGCGCAAACGATCGAGCAACTGGGCGAGCGCCATCGTTTCGTCGTCGGTCATGCCGGCCGCCGGCTCGTCGAGCAACAGCAGTGCGGGCCGCTGCATCAGCAGCATCCCAATCTCGAGCCGTTGCTTCTGTCCATGCGAAAGCTCACCGGCAAGCCGACGCGCACTTGCTTCGAGCCCGATCGTCTCGAGGGTCTCCTCGATCCGCGCCTGCGCTTCCCGATTCAATTGGGCGCGCAACGACGCCCACCATCCCTTGTCGGCCTGCATCGCGAGTTCGAGGTTCTCCCAGACAGGGTGCTGCTCGAACACGGTCGGCTTTTGAAACTTTCGACCGATGCCGGCGCGCGCAATCGAAGGCTCGTCCATGCGCGTAAGGTCGAGCGTCTGACCGAGAAAGACCTTGCCATGATCGGGCCGCGTCTTGCCGGTGACGACATCCATCATCGTCGTCTTGCCCGCACCGTTCGGCCCGATCACGCAACGCAGCTCGCCGACGTCGAGCGTAAGCGTCAAGCTGTTGAGCGCGCGGAAGCCATCGAAGCTGACGGTGACATCCTCGACGTAAAGAATCGTTCCGTGCGAGACGTCGATGGTGCCCTGCGCAACGGCATGACCCATTGCGGCAGTGCCTGAGAGCGCGTGGTTGTCGGCCACAGCCGTATCGGTGACCCCATTCATCGCTGCGTCCTCCGCGAGAAGATACGCTCGGCGAGCCCCACTAGCCCACGCGGCATGATAAGCGGCACGACGACGAAGAGGGCGCCGAGGAAAAAGAGCCAATACTCGGCGAAATAAGCGGTAAAGAAGCTCTTCGCGCCATTGACGGCGAACGCGCCGACAATCGGCCCGATCAGCGTTCCGCGTCCGCCTACGGCCACCCATATCGCCATTTCGATCGAGTTGCCGGGCGACATCTCGTTCGGATTGACGATGCCGACCTGCGGCACATAGAGGGCGCCGGCGATCGCGCAGAGCACGGCCGACAGCGTCCAGATGAAGAGCTTGTACGCGAGCGGGCTGTAGCCGAGGAACATGAGCCGCGTTTCACTGTCGCGCATGGCGGTCACAACACGCCCGAGCTTGGATACGACGATCGCGCGTGCCGCAAGAAACGCGAGTACGAGCACTGCGAACGTCAGCAGAAACATAACAGTCCGCGTGCCGGGATGCGTGATCGGAAAGCCGGCAATACGCTTGAAGTCCGTGAAACCGTTGTTGCCGCCGAATCCCGTTTCGTTGCGATAAAAGAGCAGCATCGCGGCATACGTCAGCGCCTGCGTGATGATCGACAGATAGACCCCTTGCACGCGCGACCTGAACGCGAAGAAGCCGAACGTCCAGGCGAGCACGGCTGGCACGAGCACGACGAGCGCGAGCGCATACCAGAGATGCGAGGTGCCGTGCCAGTACCAGGGCAGTTCATGCCAGTTGAGAAACACCATGAAGTCGGGCAGATCGCTCTGATAGACACCGTCGTGACCGATTGCGCGCATGAGGTACATGCCGATCGCATAGCCGCCCAGCGCAAAGAAGAGTCCGTGCCCCAGGCTAAGGATTCCGCAGTAGCCCCAGACCAGATCGAGCGCGAGCGCGGCAATCGCATAGCACATGAACTTGCCGCCGATCGTCAGCGCATAAGCGGACAGATGAAACGCGCTCGATTGCGGCAGCACGAGGGCGGCGAACGGCACGCCCACACCTACCGCAACGATCAGCGCAACGAGGGCTGCCCAGGCGGGGCGCGGCAAGAGCGAACGGCGCGGAGGCAGTCCGAGCGCAAAGCCCGACAGCGTGGCGTCGCCGCTCTCGCTAGCTTCAGCGATGGTATGGCCGGCGAGCGGCGAAGTGGAAGTCGTAGTGGTCATATAGCGTGTCTCAGGCGCTGCGTCCCTTGAGGGCGAAGAGCCCCTGTGGACGTTTCTGGATGAAGAGCACGATCAATACGAGCACGGCGATCTTCGCTAGGACGGGCCCGGAAAACGGCTCGATCGCTTTGGCGAGCACGCCGAGCCCGAAGCTGCCGAGCACGGTGCCCGCGAGCTGGCCGACGCCGCCCAGCACGACTGCCATGAACGAATCGACGATATAGCTCTGGCCGAGGTCGGGGCCGACATTGCCGATCTGGGAAAGCGCGCAGCCGCCGAGCCCGGCGATGCCCGCGCCGAATGCGAACGCATACGAATCGATGCGTGCCGTCTTGATGCCGACGCAGGCCGCCATGCTGCGATTCTGCGTGACCGCACGCACAAAGAGGCCGAGCCGCGTGCGCGTCAGCACGGCCCATGCAACCGCGATGACGGCAAGCGAGAAGGCAAGAATCGTGATGCGGTTGTAAGGCAGGATCAGATTCGGCAGCACGGTGATGCCGCCCGTCATCCAATGCGGGTTCGCCACTTGGACGTTTTGCGCGCCGAACAGTGTCCGCGTGGCCTGAATGAGCACGAGACTGATGCCGAACGTGGTCAGCAGTGTTTCGAGCGGTCGCCCGTAAAGATGCTTGATGACGAGGCGTTCGATGACGATGCCGACAGCCGCCGCGGCCGCGAACGAAACGGGTACCGCGACGAGCGGATACCAGTCGAACGCCGCGGGCGCATAGTGCTGAAACGCGTTCTGTACGACGTAGGTGGCGTAGGCGCCGATCATCAGGAATTCACCATGCGCCATGTTGATGACACCGATGACGCCATAGGTGATGGCGAGGCCGAGCGCTGCCAGCAACAGCACACTGCCGAGCGAGACGCCGGCGAACAGCGTTCCCGCGATGCGGCTTTCGCGTTCGACGGCATCGAGCGCGTCGATGCCGCGCTGCGCCGCTTCACGTACGCGCGCGTCGGGCTCGGCGAATGTCCCATCGGGGCGCTTGGCGACGAGCGGTCGCAGCAGCGCGTACGTGTCGGGATCGTGGCGCGCCGCGACGAGCTCCGTGGCTTCGAGCCGCTTGGCCGGATCGCGATCCGACAAGGCCGTGGTGGCCCAAAGCGTATCGAGCCGGTGCTTGAGCACCGGATCGGTCTCCTTCGCGCGAGCACTATCGATGAGCGGCTTCATGGCGGGATCGGGACTATTCAACAGCGCGTCGACGGCCGCGCGCCGCGTGGCAAGATCGGGCGAGGCGAGTTGCAGGCCTGCGAGTGCCCCGGCAACTTTGGTGCGCAGCGAGTTGTTCAACGTAATGGCCTGCGCATCGCCGACCGCGACCATTTTTCCGGTAACGGCATCCTGCGCCTGATCGCCCGCATCGTTGGGCTGAATCAGCACTTCACCGGAAGACGTGGCCAACGCCTGATCGTTGGCGAGCGCATTGAGGACTGCTAACGAACGCGCATCGTGCTCGGCGACGAGCTTGTCGATGACGGCCGACTTCGCTTCGAAATCATCGCCCGCGAGCGGCGCGACGTCGTCTTGCGTCAACGCGAGCGCCGCGGAGCTCGCGAGCGAGCAGACGAGCGTCAACAGCCATGCGCAAGCGAGCGCCGGTACGCGTGCGGGCAGTGACGCACGTGGCCTGAGGCTGGAGCTTGGACGAGCAATCATGAATATCGGCTTCATCCGGGTTTATTCCGAGCAAGCTCGGATATGAGGGGCGAACGCAATGCGCGACGACCAGTCGGAGTCCTGTCCGTCGCGCATGCTTCGTTCAACTAACGATGGAGTGACGCGTTACAACGGTTCGACGCAGCAGGGCATCACGCCACGTTGCGCCGGCGCAGGAACTCGGGAATCGAGCTGACCACGTCGGGCTTGCCCTCGTTGCCGGCGATGAACGGGCTCCACGGCTGCGCACGAACGGCCGTCTTCGTCTTCCACACGACGTTGAACTGACCGTCGCCGCGAATCTCGCCGATCATGACGGGCTTGTGCAGATGGTGATTGCCATCCATCGTCAGCGTGAAGCCCGATGGCGCGTTGACGCTCTGGCCGACCATCGCGACGCGCACTTTGTCGACGTCCGTGCTCTTGGCCTTTTCGACAGCCTGCTTCCACATGTGAATGCCGACGAACGTCGCTTCCATCGGATCGTTGGTCACCCGTTTGGCGCCACCTGGCAGGTTCTGCGATTTGACCCACGAGGCGAACTGCGCCTTGAACTTCACGTTCTCGGGATTCTTGACCGACATGAAGTAGTTCCATGCCGCGAGGTGACCGACGAGCGGCTTAGTATCGATGCCGCGCAATTCCTCTTCGCCGACCGAGAATGCAACGACGGGCACATCGGTCGCCTTGAGGCCCTGATTGCCGAGTTCCTTGTAGAACGGAACGTTCGAGTCGCCGTTGATCGTCGAGATGACCGTTGTCTTACCGCCTTGCGAGAACGTCTTGATGTTTGCGACGATCGTCTGGTAGTCGCTGTGACCGAAAGGCGTGTAGACCTCTTGGATATCGGCGTCGTTCACTCCCTTCGAATGGAGGAACGCACGCAGGATCTTATTCGTCGTGCGCGGGTAAACGTAATCGGTGCCGAGCAGGAAGAAGCGCTTCGCGCCGCCGCCTTCGGGGCTCATCAAATACTCGACGGCCGGAATGGCCTGCTGATTCGGCGCTGCGCCCGTATAGAAGACGTTGCGCGACATTTCCTCGCCTTCGTATTGAACGGGGTAGTAGAGGAGCCCGTTCAACTCTTCGAAAACAGGCAGAACCGATTTGCGCGAAACCGATGTCCAGCAGCCGAATACGCAGGCCACCTTGTCTTGCGTGAGCAGCTGCCGCGCTTTTTCGGCGAAGAGCGGCCAGTTCGACGCCGGATCAACGACGACGGGCTCGATCTTGCGGCCGAGCACGCCGCCGTTCTTGTTGATGTCGGCGATCGTCATCAGCGCGGTGTCTTTCAGCGATGTCTCTGAGATGGCCATCGTGCCCGAGAGCGAATGCAGGATGCCGACCTTGATTGGACCGCTATTGGACTGCGCACGGGCGAATGGGCTTTGTCCTGCGAGCGCCATTGCGCCAGAGACCGAACCGAGCTTCAACAGGCTACGACGTTTCATTAGCTTCCCCTTGCCGTGGGTAAATCGATTTGTTTGAGATCGGAGCAGTCGAGGCGACGCCGCGTCGACTGCGGGGGCGACAAGTGCAAGGCCCATGCCAAGCGAGAATGGGTACGCGTCGCACGGACCGATCTGGCTTGTGGACGCGGCGTCGTAAGCGGCCGGCGGGCGATGATGGTGCATGGCGCAGCGGCCTACGTTTCATGGCGGTGCGTCGTGCGTTGCGATGATGCGTCGATGCGCTCCAGTGGGGAAAGCAATGATCGCCCCTCGGCGGCCGCATTGACGCCACAGCGAAATTGACGACTTGTAACAGTATCCGCCTATAATCGTTGCGCCTAAAAAAGGGCCTCTTGCATGTCGCCGTAATTCAGAGATGGAAACGTGCAACGAGAAAAGAAGAAGGCAGTTGCGGTTCTACTAAAAACGACCTTTACGGATCAAAAATGACAAGACATCAAAGAAAGGCGGGGCTGACGTTAAGTTCAATTGCGGTATTGGCCATATCGCTCATTTCGGGGTGCGGGGGCGGCGGGAGCAGCGGTAGCGCGTCGACGAGTACGAGCGCGCCCACTGCCAATGCAACGCCAACAACTGTATCGGGGACCGTGGCTGTCGGCAGCGCGGTAGCCAACGCAAGCGTGACGATCATCGGCGCCAACGGCGCCACCGTCAGCGCGACAAGCGATTCGTCGGGTGCCTATACGGCGTCGATCACCGGATTGACCGCACCTTTCGTCATCGTGGCGACTGATCCGTCCGGCACCAGCTCGACGCTGGTGTCCGTCGTCGCCACACTGCCGACCGGCACTTCGGCGCCGGTCATCGCCAACGTGACGACATTGACGACGGCCGTCGCCGCGTTGCTGACGACGAGTGGCAATCCGCTCGATGTCTTGTCGAGCGGCAACGCGAGCTCGCTCGTGACATCGTCGAATGTGGCGTCGGCGGAGGCGAAGCTCAACACGATGCTTTCGTCGATCCTCACCGCCAACGGCTTGAGCGCGACGTCGTTCGATCCGATCGCCACCGCGTTCACGACCAACCAGCAGGGCGCGGACGCCGTGATCGACGCGGTGGAGCTCATCGCGGCAGTATCGGGCGGCATGCAACTGGTTTCGACCGGCAACCCAGGGTCGGGCATCGCGCTCAACAGCGGCACCAGCGCGCCTGCTCCGCTCGCGCCGCCGCCGGCCGCCGCGGACTACCTGCAACCGCTGATGTCCGAGTTGGCGCAGTGCCTGTCGGGCACGAGCGCGTCTTGCACGCAGGCCATTGACGCGAGTTACCTCGAAAACGGGTTCGCGAGCTTTGCGACGGCGCATCCCGGGCTCGCCGCATCGGGCGTGACGCTCGGCTTGCCTCAAACGCTGAAGTTCTTCACGTCGACGAACGGCACGCAAGAGGCGCTCGTTGAGCTGCGCTATACGACGTCGAGCGGGACCTACGGCTCGGCGACGACGGTAGTCCAGAAGACGGCGGCGGGTTGGGACATCATCGGCAATCAGCAGCCTTTCAACGTGACGATCAATTCGTTCTTGGCGAGGCGGACTTTCGTCGATACGGCTGACCAACAGTTCGGGCGCTATGAGGCGGGAATCGGCATCAGCATACCGGCCAACGCGGCGACCAATTTGGCCGCGGCTTCGGTCACAGGGCCCGGAATCAACGGCACGGCCTATCTGGTACCGCGCAACAGCACGGGCAACAACACGCTCGCGCTGACGAGCACGGTGCTCGCGAGCGTGCCGACGGTGGCCACCACGACGAACTCGAACACGACGCTCTATCGCTGGTCGTGGACGGCATTGCCGGGCTTGACTGGGACGTTCTCGCCGGGCACCAACAGCCGCGGTTTCTATACGCCGTCGCCGATCGACGTGACAACCGTTCCGCAGTTCGCCACGTACACCGTCACGTTCTACGATTCGACGGGCGCGCAAATCGCCGCGCCGTTCAGCGTGACGAACACATCGCCGACGCTCTCCGCATCGGCCGGTGCGGGCGTGCCCTGGCAGACGCTGTCCTCGAGCGTGCTCAACGACTTCCTGAACCCCGCCGGCGCGCTCGCGGGCGCGCAGTCCGCGGTCGGCATAGCGTGGTCGACCAACACGGGCACGGCAAACGTGGCGCCGCTCGTGTCGAGAGTGCAGATCCAGACGGTGCCCGGCACCGGTGTTACACCGTCGACCCAGGTCGATGGATGGGCGAGCGCGCCGGCGACATTCGCAGCCAACGGCCAGTATTCGGCGACGGTCACAGCGGGCGTCGATCAGTCGGGAGTGCAGGAATGCACATCGGCTTGTCCGTTCCCCGCGCTGCAAGCTGGGGCAACACGCACGGTGCAGTTGTCGTGGAACGGCGGACAGACGAGCTTCTACAATCTGTTCAAGTACGCCGACTGATCACTGTTGGTGTTTGCGACATCAGATAGATAGCTCAAAGCAAAACAAAACACCGCCGGCACATCGATGCCGGCGGTGTTTTTTATGACCTCAACTTCAGAGCAGAAAACCGCAATTCCACACGGAAGTCGGATATGCCTAAGAGAGCGCCACGGGTGGTCAATACGTCGGCACGGACGCATCGACCTGACGCGACCACGCGTCGATCCCACCCTGAAGATTGAAAATCTGCTTGAATCCGCGCGACTCGAGGAACATGCCGACGTTGGCGCTGCGCGCGCCATGATGGCAGATGCAGACGATCGGCGCTTCGTCGTCGAGTTCTTCGCTGCGCGCGGGAATGTCGCGCATCGGAATCGACACGCAGCCGGCGATGCTCGCCGTCGCGATTTCCCACGGCTCGCGCACATCGAGCATGACGGGCGCCGGGCGCGACGTGTCGGCGAGCCATTCGGCAAGTGCGGAGGCAGTCAGGTTTTGCATGGCGGACGACTCTAAGACTCAATACGATGTCAGAACTTGAAACGCGGCGGTTCGACCGCGTTCGCGAGCGGCTCGACGTAGGTTTCGAAGATATCGGCGACGCGAAACTGCTTCTCGTCGATGCGCGTGATGACCTGCGCCTTCATGACAGGCGCCGTGCCGACGAACGCGGCGAGCCGGCCGCCGATCTTCAACTGCTCGAGCAATTCCTGCGGCAGCACGGGCAAGCCGCCCGATACGCAAATGACGTCGTAGGGCGCCGCGGCAGGCCAGCCGCGCGAGCCGTCGCCGGCGGCCACTTCGACATTCACGACGCCGTTCGCGGCCAGGTTGCTCTTAGCCAGCTCGACCAGCTCGGGCTTGATGTCGATCGTCAGCACATGCTGCGCGCGATGCGCGAGCAGCGCAGCCATATAGCCGGAGCCCGCGCCGATCTCGAGCACGCTCTCGTGCTTCTTCACCGCCAGTTCCTGGAGGATGCGCGCCTCGATGCGCGGCTGAAACATGTGCTGGCCGGCAGGCAGCGGCACTTCGAGATCGGCGAACGCGAGGTCGCGGTATGCCGCCGGCACGAAATTCTCACGCTTGACGATCGCGAGCAGATTCAGCACTTCCTGGTCCAGCACGTCCCAGGGGCGGATTTGCTGCTCGATCATGTTGAAACGGGCTTGCTCGATGTTCATGGCGTCTGACTCTCGACGACTGCTAAATCGGTTCTGCTCTCGGAGCTGATCGGGCGCCCACGCGCGGGCGCCGACAGGCTCGATGAAGCATGGATGACGATGGAGGAAAACCCCAGGATTGTACCAAACCGCGTCTGTCGCTCCGCACATCTGACGCAGTCCGGCGCGGCAAGCACGCGGCCGGCGCGCGGCCCGCGGCAAGTCGGCGTGCTAGCTCCCGCTGCGCTTGATCTGCGCCGCAAAGGCCTCGTCGAGCTTGCTCGCCTTTTTCGGCTTGGCGGGCTCTATTCCGTCGACGAAAGCGACGAATTCCTCGAGCGGCATGGGTTCGCCCAGCTTGCGTTCGCCGCCGCCGGCCTTCTCGATCAAACGAAACCGCCCGCCTGGCAGGCTGACGGCGGTATAGCCTGGGTTGCCGCTGCGCGCCTTGAGGCGCTCGACGGCGGTGATGGCTCGGGTGCCGCGCATGATGTCCTTCCCTTCTCTAAGCCAGCGAAAAACATTCACTTTACCAAGTACGCCGAGTCCCGAGTCCGCTACTCCTGCGACGACGCGAGACAACACGCAGCGGGCGCCGAGTGGGGCGGGGCACGCGAAGAACGAACGCAGGCACAATGCAGGTTTGGCTCGCGTTCTCGGCATCGCGTGCCGCCCATCGCTCGATCAGGAAGTTTTTTCGTGGATGCTATTTCCTCGCCCCGCGCCGTCGATCATGCCTGTCGCCCCGGCTGCGGCGCCTGCTGCATCGCTCCGTCGATTACGAGCCCGATCCCCGGTATGCCGAACGGCAAGCCCGCCGGCGTGCGCTGCGTGCAGCTCGACGACGACTATCGATGCAAAATCTTCGGCCGCCCCGAGCGGCCCGCCTGCTGCAGTGGCCTGCAGCCGCACGCGCAGATGTGCGGCGACTCGCGCGGCGAGGCGCTCCTCTGGCTCACCGAACTCGAACGACTGACGCAGCCCGCGCAAGGAGGTCACGCATGACGCATGCCGCAGCGCCGTACCGGCGCCGGTTCTTTCGGATGATGCTCGGCATGGGTATCGCGGCGAGCATCGCCGCGCCGTTCGCCGCGTGCGCGAGCAGGACTTTCCCGTTCATCCCCGATCACTACACGTTCTCGCAGCGGCAAGTTCAGGACGCGGTCTCGCGCAAATTTCCCTATCGCCATTCGGTGTCGCAGCTTTTTGATGTCGCGTTGACGAACCCTCTCGTCGGCTTCGAGCCGGAGGCCAATCGTGTGACAGTGCGGCTCGACGCGCATGTCACGAGCCCGTTCCTGCAGCAGCCCGTCGATGGGGCGTTTACACTCTCGAGCGCGCTCGAATACGACAGCACCCAGCGCGCGGTCGTGTTGCGCTCGCCGAGCGTCGAGCATGTCGATGTGGCGGGCGAGGCGAGGGCCTACCGGCAGCAGATCGAGGCCGCGGGCGCGCTCGCCGCCGCGCAATGGCTCGACGGCTATCCGATCTACACGTTCAAGCCGGAAGAACTGCAATTCGCCGGCGTCAATTACGAACCGGGTACAATCACAATCCTTTCAAATGGCATACGCGTGCAGATCGTTGAAAGGTGACCGCACGCGAGACTCTCAAAAGGGGGCCACGGATGGATTGGACGTTGATCGGCAAGGCGCTGATTCTCGGCGTCGTTGAAGGCGTGACCGAGTTCTTGCCTGTCTCCAGCACGGGGCATCTGATTCTGGCGAGCTACCTGCTCGGATTCGATGGCGACGGCGCGAAGACCTTTAACGTAGTCATTCAGTTCGGGGCCATCCTGGCTGTCTGCTGGGAGTACCGGCAGCGGATCGGCGCCGTCGTCGCGGGGCTGCCGACGAGCGTCGATGCCAGGCGTTTCGCGCTCAACGTCATCATCGCAACGCTTCCCGCCGTCGCGCTCGGCCTCATGTTCGAAGCGCAGATCAAGGCCGTCCTGTTCGAGCCGATGCCTGTGGCACTGGCGCTCGTGGTGGGCGGTGCCGTGATTCTCTGGGTGCAAGCGCGCGAGCGCGGGAAGCGCGTCCACGGCACGGCCGCGCGTATCGGCTCGCTCGATCAACTGAGCCCGTTCGACGCGCTCAAGGTCGGCCTGGCGCAGTGCTGCGCGTTGATTCCCGGTGTTTCGCGCTCCGGGTCGACGATCGTCGGGGCGATGCTGCTCGGTGTCGAACGGCGTGTCGCGACTGAGTTCTCGTTTTTCCTCGCCATTCCGGTGATCGTGGGCGCATCGTGCTACGAGATCGTCAAACATGGCCACGGCGCGATTGCGGGTGCAGCCGGCCTATTCAGCGTGGGGACCGCCGCCGCTTTCGTCAGCGCGTTTGCCTGCGTGCGCTGGCTGTTGCGGTATCTCGCCACTCACGATTTCACCGTGTTCGCCTGGTACCGAATCGCTTTCGGCATGCTCGTGCTCGTCGTCGGCTACGGCTACGACGTACGGTGGGCGGGTTGAACTTTCAGACGCCGCGCCGTTTGAAGACCAGGTCCCATACACCGTGGCCGAGGCGCAGGCCGCGTGATTCGAATTTCGTGACGGGCCGATAGGCGGGGCGCGGCGCGTAATCGCGGGCCGTGTTCTCGAGCATGGGCTCCGCGCTCAATACTTCCAGCATCTGCTCGGCGTAGTTCTGCCAGTCCGTGGCGCAGTGCAGATAGGCGCCCGGCTTCATCCGCGAGGCGAGCAAGGCGACGAACGGCGGCTGAATGAGCCGGCGTTTGTGATGGCGCGCCTTGTGCCAAGGATCGGGGAAAAAGACGTGCACGCCGTCGAGCGTTTGCGCGCCGATCATGCGCTCGACGACTTCCACCGCATCGTGCTGGACGATGCGGATATTCGACAAGTCGCGCTCCCCAATGAGCTTGAGCAGGGCACCGACGCCGGGCTCATGCACTTCGACGCCGATGAAATCGTCATCCACGCGTTGCGCGGCGATTTCGGCCGTCGTCGCGCCCATGCCGAAGCCGATTTCAAGGATGCGCGGCGCGCGGCGTCCGAAGACGGCGTCCCAGTCCGTGGATCCGTCCGAGTAGGGCACGACGAAGCGGGGGCCGAGCTCGTCGAGCGCGCGGCGCTGGCCCGTCGATACGCGGCCGGCGCGTGTGACGAAGCTGCGGATACGGCGAAGGTACGGGGTTTGCTCGGCTGAAGGCGCCGCATGGTCCGAATGTGTGGCGGCTGCCGTTTCGGTCGGCGTCGCGGTATCAGCGGCAGGGCGGGGCGTGCCGGACGGCCGGCCCGCTTCGTTGGGATCGTGAGTCATCGTAATAAGAGCTGATCGAGGTACGCCCGACTCGGGCGGTCCCGTTGCGCGACGTGCGCGAGATTTTAGACGAGAGAGGGTGGTTGCGGAACTCGCTTCGGCGAACTGCTCACCGGGCGATCAATCGGAGACGATCACATGGACGAAAGTCGGATACTCGAGATCGAATTCGTTCGTTCGACCGACCCGTACGTCCAGCAGCAATCGCTCGATCGTTTTGAGCATTCGCTCGTGTTGAGTGGCTTCGTGTGCGGATGATTCGCTAAGCAGTTCGGTCAGCGCACCGCGTGCGTCGACCAGCAGCGCTACCGCACTCGTGCGGGACATGAAATGGCGTTCCATTGCCAAGGAGAGAAAACGACCAAAACGCGGAAAGACGTGCAATTGTCGCGCGAATTGTGTGATCGCGCATGGACATGCGCACGAAAGCCGGTTCCAGCATGGCGGAAAGATGCGCTGCAATGGCCGTAGCTCGAGCCGATCGATTCTTAATATCTGTCACACGCGAATAGCGCCCGTCGCCACTCAGTTGTCAGGGGCCGGATGGGCAGTTGGGAGGCGAGCATGCGAACATGGCAGCACGAGCCCCGTGCAGGCCTGCGCAGCTGTGGGTACTGGCTTCGGCAGACCTGTGCGTGGCTCATTATTGCGGGCGGCTGCGTATCGTGCGGCGGAGGGTCGGGTGGCGGCAGCAATGCCGCGGCATCGAGTGGAGCCGGTGGTGCCGGTGGTGCCGGTGGTGCCGCCGGCGCGGCAGGATCGGGGTCGACCGGGAGCGGCGGCGGTGCGTCGGCGATGGCGACGGATGTGCTCATGCATCACAACGACCTTGCCCGCACCGGGCAGATGCTGGCCGAGACGTCGCTGACGCCGGCCAACGTTCGAGCGGCGACGTTTGGCAAGGTCGGCTTTTTGCCGGCCGACGGCAAAGTGGACGGGCAGCCGCTCTTCGTTACGCAGCTCTCGGTCGGCGGCTCATTGCATAACGTCGTCTACGTCGTGACTGAGCACGACAGCGTCTACGCTTACGACGCGAGTACGTTTGGTCTGCTCTGGCAGGATTCCCTGATCCGCGGCGGCGAGACACCGAGCGACGATCACGGCTGCCAGGACATCACACCTGAGATCGGCATCACGTCCACGCCCGTCATCGACCGTAGCCGAGGTCCGAACGGCGTCATCTACGTGGTGGCGATGACGAAGGACGGCAGCGGCGGCTATCACCATCGCCTGCATGCGCTCGATCTGGCGACGGGAGCCGAGATGCTGGGCGGGCCCACTGAAATCACCGCAAGTGCTCCTGGCGGCGGGTCCGGCAGCGCGAACGGCGTCATTACGTTCGATCCCTCGCTGCAGACGGAGCGTGCGGCGCTGACGCTCGTTGGCGGCAACATCTATATGGGTTGGACATCGCATTGCATGTCGGGGAATTACCACGGCTGGATCATGGCCTATAACGCGGCCACGCTCGCGCAGACCGGTGCGATGCTCGTTACGCCGAACGGCAGCGGCGGGTCCGTGTGGATGGCTGGCTCGGGCATGGCCTCCGATGGCGCGTCCATTTATGTGCCGGATGGGAATGGAACCTTTGACACGACGCTCAATGCTCAGGGAATGCCGGCCGGCGGAGATTTCGGCAATACACTCATGAAGCTGCCGATCGGTTCCTTGAACGTGACCGACTATTTCACGATGACGGATACCGTGACCGAATCGAACGCCGATAACGATTTGGGCTCGGGCGGCGCGATGGTGCTGCCGGATCAGACGGCGGCCGGGGGTGCCGTCAAGCACCTCGTTTTGGCGGCCGGGAAGAACAACAGCATTTACGTTGTCGATCGCGATTCGATGGGCAAGTGGAATGCCGCTAGCGACAACATCTGGCAGGAGATTCCGCCGGGTACGCTTGGCGGCGGCATATGGGGCTCACCGGCGTATTACAACGGCGTGGTCTATTACGGTGGCTTCAACGACAACTTGAAAGCGCTGCCGATCACGAACGCGTTTCTCGCGACGACGCCGTCATCGAAGAGCCCCACGACGTTCCCTTACCCCGGCGCGACGCCGGCCATCTCGGCGAACGGTGCGACGAACGGCATTGTTTGGGCGGCCGAAAACGGGACGACGGGCGTGCTACACGCTTATGATGCGGCGAATCTCGGGAACGAGCTGTACAACAGCAACCAGGCCGGCGCGCGCGATCAGTGGGGCGCCGGGAACAAGTTCATCACGCCGATGATTGCGCTTGGACATGTGTACGTGGGCGCGACGAACGGCGTAGCGGTATTTGGGTTGTTGCAGTGAGCGTTATCGACACCGAGTGTTCGACCTATGAGTCGGTCCGGTACTGATAGGTGTGACGATGTGAACAGCGGTTTTCGCGGCAACGCACGCGAAAACCGCTTATCGGACGAGCGCTAGCAAGCGGTCTGTTTGACCGTCTTCTCGTTTGGAAGACCGAACACGGGCCGCAAGCGCGTGCCGACGACGCTGCCGACGAATGCACAGACCGCCCAGAGCCATCCATGCAAGCTGCCCGAGACGATGCCGCTGAAATAAGCGCCGATGTTGCAGCCGAATGAGAGTCGAGCGCCGTAACCGAGCAACAAGCCACCGATAACGGCTGCGGCCAGCGAACGCGGCGGCACGCGCCAGCCCGGCTGGAAGCGGCCTGCCAGTGCGGAAGCTGCAAGCGCCCCAATCATGATCGCGATGTCCATGATCGTCGTGACGTCGAACGAGAGCGGCGCGGCGAGCGCCTTGGCCTGGTGCTGCCAGTAGGACCAGTTCGCGACGTCGACGCCCAGCGCCGCGGCGCCCTTCGCGCCCCAGAGCGCGAATGCCGAGGTAATGCCCCAGGGCCGGCCGGCGAGCGCGAGCGTCGCGAAGTTCAGGACGGCCAATGCGATCGCACCGACCCACATCGGCCACGGGCCGACAAGCCAAGCCGGACCGTTATCGCTTCCAGCCGCATGGCCAGGCTGCAGGGTGCCATGTCGACGCTTCTCGGCAACGACCGTCAGCCACGCGACTGCACCGAAGAGCGCGAGGTTGATCGCGATCGCCGGGCCTACGCCGAACGTCGTGATGAACGAAAACGGCTTGGGCGCCGGCAGCGCCGCCCACCACGCGAAATGCTGCGTGCCGATCAACGAACCGACCACGAAGAAGAACAGCGTGACGATCATGCGCGTATTGCCGCCGCCTATCGCGAAGAGCGTTCCCGATGCACAACCGCCGCCGAGCTGCATGCCGAGGCCGAAGAGGAACGAACCGACGATGACGGACGTACCCGCCGGCAACACGTGGCCCGCCACCGGATGCCCGAACAACGTTCCTGAGGACAAGGCGGGGAAGAACAGCACCACGCCGAGGGCAAGCATTGCCATTTGCGCGCGTAGCCCGGCTCCGCGGCGATCGGAAATGAACCGGCGCCACGCGGACGTGAAGCCGAACGATGCGTGATAGAGCGAGACGCCGAGCAGACCACCGACGATCCAAAGGGCGGCTTGGCGACCGCTGACGGTCGAATCGAGATAGATCAGGCCCGCGAGAAACGCGAGCGATGCGATGCCGAGCGCACCCATGTGAATGCTGGGGCGCGCTGTGCGACTTGCGACAGAAATGTCGGACATGGCGAGGCTGGATGTTTGGAAAACGGACAGGTCCGGGATCGGCGTCCCAAATGAATTATCTGTCTAGGGCGAAAAGATGTACACGAGATATTAGTTATAAGGATATGCATCGCGAGGCCGGGGGCGGTGCCGGTGAGCGAGCGTTTGGTCGGGATGGGGTGACTCGGATTGGAGCGGGCGATGGGAATCGAACCCACGTCTCCAGCTTGGGAAGCTGGGGTAATGGCCATTATACGACGCCCGCAGAGCCGATAATTCTACAGGGTTTTGGGTGGGTTGAGGAGGGCATGTTGCGGTTGCAGGCATCGCACCTGGCATGGCTTGATCGTGAAGTGGTGCTTTTTGACCGCGGCGATCGCGGTTTCATCCAGAAGAATGAAGATCCTCGATCGCGCGGCGAACGTCGCGTAATGCCCTGCTGGTTGATTTTGAGAACGATCAGTTCTAATATATCCGCCATGACTACCTCCGACAGTTCCCAAAATCGCAGTCGTTTCCCTTCTGATCGTTCTGGGGAACGCGGCCGACCCCGGGAATTCGATGTCGATCAGGCGATTGACGCTGCTGCCCGCGTCTTTTGGGAGCATGGCTATCACGCGACGCCTGTCGACGCGCTATGCGAGGCGACAGGCGTGTTCCGCGGCAGTCTGTACCGGACCTTTGGCGACAAGCACGGCTTGCTTGTCGCGGCGTTCGATCGCTATGCGGAAGGTGCAGTCGCGCGACTGAAGGAGCGACTGGCCGCCGACATGCCACCAGCTGACGCATTGCGCGCGGCGCTGCTGCATTACACATTGGTCAGCGCGAATCTACTGGATCGATACGGCTGCCTGATTACCAATGCGGCCATCGAGTTGCTACCGGGCGACCAGGCCATGCGTTCCCATATCGAATCGACGTTGCACCGCATCGCGACGCAGTTCAGTCTCGCGATCGCGCGCGGCCAGCAGGCTGGCCAATTCGATGCAAGCCTGGATGCAGAGGAAGTCGGACGGTTCCTGCTCTGCATTGTTCAGGGGATGCGAGTGCTCGGCAAGACCGACATGGATAAATCCGCGCTCACGTCGATTGTGGAGATGACGATGCGAGCGCTGGTCTGAGACGAGCGTTTCCATCGGCACGCCGGTGATTTTATGGGGGACGGCAGACTTCAGCATTTTTTTATCAATTTTGAGAACGATCAGTCATGAAATCAAACTCCGCTTCGTCTGCATCGTCGAAAAGTTACTGGAAGGGCGTCGCGTTGTGCCTGACGGGTACGGCGCTGATGGGGGCGATGTTTCCGGTAATGACCGCAGCGTTGACGCACGTCGATCCATTCACGTTTACGTCGCTGCGCTATCTGATAGCTGGGATCGCCTTCGCGATGCTACTGCGGCATCGCGAAGGCGCTGGCGCGTTTGCAGCCGACCGCCACTCGCTCGGGACTGCATGGTTGCTCGGATCTGTCGGCTTTTGCGGCTTCGGCTCGTTCGTGTTTCTCGGGCAGCAACTTGCCGGGCCGGACGGCGCGCTCGATGCGTCGATCATGATGGCAACGCAACCGATGATGGGCTTGCTGCTTAGCTCGTGGCTACGACGCAGCCCACCGCCAGTGCTCTCGCTTGTGTTCGTTGCGGCATCGTTCTCAGGCGTCTCGCTGGTGATTACGAACGGTGATCTGCTGGCCGCCATTCACGGACCCCAGCACTACGCTGCCAGCGGGCTGATCGTGATCGGAGCGTTTTGTTGGGTGGTATATACGTTCGGCTCCGCGCGGTTCGCACGCTGGTCAGCATTGAAGTACACAACGGTGACGACCTGGCTCGGGCTTACTACGATCGTCACCGTCAACGCGATCTTGATTGCGCTGCACGTGGTGCCCATGCCGACGTTGTCGACGCTGCGCTCCATCGCGCCGCATCTACTCTACATGGGGCCCGTCGCTGGGTTCGGCGCGATCTTGTTCTGGGTCTCCGGGAACCGGATCCTCGGTCCGATGAACGGCGTGCTTTTCATGGACGTAGTGCCGATCACTGCATTCGTCGTGTCCGCCCTGACCGGACTAGTACCGATGTCGGTTCAGATCGTGGGGGCAACGTTAACCGCTGTTGCGCTAATCATGAACAACGTATATTTGCGCCGCCGCTCGTTGAGGATGGCGGCGTCGGCCGCGGCATGACGGGCTGCTTCCGGGTAGCGAGAACGTCGCGCTTATTTGCCCTGAAGCAGCATACCGAGGGGTTTGAGCGGGCCTACCGGGAGGAACTCGAAGTCGAGGAAGCCAGCGGACGCGAGCGGCATTTCGCCCACGATAGCCTTGGCTTCGTCGACGGATTCCGCTCTCATCAGGAATACCACACCCGGTTTTTCGTCGATAAAGTAAAACTGCTCGATTTTGCCTTCGAGGTAGAGCTTAAGCGTGTGAGGGACTTCCTTCGGCATCATCTGTTGCCTCACTTCGTCCGTGAGGGGTTTCACGCCTTTTCCGATCGCGAAAACTTTCATTTGTCGTCTCCTTGGTGAATCGACGAGACAAAGTCTAGGCCGCGCACTCGAAAACCGGTACAGTCGTAAATGCCAACTTTTGAGTCGTTTACGCCATGCGGATCACTCTGCTTGCTCTCGATGGAGTTTTTGACACCGGGTACACGGCGGTGCTCGATTCGCTTAGGATTGCAAACAGTTTCGTCGCCCGTGAAGGCAGGCAGCCTCCGTTTGAAATCAGCATCGTGGGGGTGCGCAAGAAGGTGCGGACCAGCGGCGGGCTGGCTATTCCCGTGCAGCCGATAACGCCCGCATTGATGCCCGACTGGGTGGTCGTTCCCGCATTGGCGACTTCGACGCCCGAGCTCCTCCTTCCGGCGCTGCAGCGGCCAGACGTCAAGCAGGCCGTTATGGAGCTCGGGAGATGGCATGAGCAGGGCGCCAGGATCGCCACTTCGTGTATCGGCACGTTCCTATTGGCCGAAACGGGCCTTCTCGATCATCGCGAGGCGACTACGACCTGGTGGCTTGCGCCGCTGTTCCGGCAACGCTTCCCGAAGGTGCGGCTCGAAGAGTCGCGAATGTTGGTGCCGACCGATATCGGCGTCACAGCCGGCGCGGCTATGGGGCATCTCGACCTTGCGCTTTGGCTGATCCGCAAAGCCAGTCCGGAGCTGGCCGTTGTAGTCTCGCGATATCTGCTGGCCGACCTTCGTTCATCGCAGGCGCAATACATTATTCCCAACCATCTGGCGCAGGCCGATCCCCTCGTCCTGCGGTTCGAGCGCTGGGCAAGGGATCATCTCAAAGAGGGGTTCTCCCTACAGGACGCCGCTTCTGCGGTCGGAACCAGCACGCGCTCGTTGCAGCGGCGATGCCAAGCCATACTGGGAAAATCACCCTTGTCCTATTTTCAGGACTTACGCGTGGAGCATGCCCAATCGCTTCTGCGCAGCGGCATGGACCTGGAAGCCGTGGCCGCTCAGGTGGGCTACATCGACGGGGCGACATTGGGCGCGCTCCTGCGCCAAAGGACAGGGCGCGGTGTACGCGACCTTCGCGCCGAGCTGCGCTGACGGTTTCCGCACATAGGCGACATGGTGCTCTTAGATTTATTCTTGGCGGGCTTGGGTGGTTCATGTTTTGGACAGTGCGCCAATGTAAGGAACGCGCACATGAGACGGGAGCAACCCACTAACACCGCCGCAGGCGCGTTGGCCACCCCACTCTTACCAGTAAGTCGTCAGGCGCGTTCAGGGCGAACTCGTACATGCCCCACGGTTTGTCGCTCGGATCGCCGGCTCCAAGGATTTCGCCGCGAAAAAGGGCGGCGAGTTCGTCTACATCCTCTCGGTAGAAATAAAGTCCGAACGGATTACGGCCCGGTACGAGCCATCCAGTGACGGCCGGATTCAGATGGACTTGCCCGCCGAAGCCGTCGGCGAGCATCCGGTAGTCATCCGCACAGTCGTTCTCGCGCTTGAAGCCCAGTCGCACGAAAAACGCCTCGGTGCGATCAAGATCATTGCAGGGCAATATGGCGGTAAGCGTCGGTTGCATGTAGTCGGCTCCTGATGAAGTCTCGGACCCATCGACATAATAAGTCGCGACGGTCAAAGGGGCCAAGGAGGGGCAATGCGAGCGCCATCCGGTGCTACCACTAACGACTTGCCGGAAGCGAAAAATAGCCCGCTGCTGCACGGTTTTTGAGGGCTGAAAATATCATCGAACCAACGGCTACAAGGAGAATCAAGTGATCCGCAACGGAACGCCCGAAGATGCAGCATCGATCGCCAGCATATACAACCACTATGTCTTGAACACAGCCATCACCTTCGAGACCGATGCTGTCACTCCCAATGAAATCGCTTCTCGCATCCGCGAGGTAACCGCGGCCGGTCTGCCTTGGGTGGTCGCCGAGCGCAATGGCCGGGTCGTCGGCTATGCCTACGCCAGCAAATGGAAAGGGCGCTGTGCGTACCGCTTTTCGGTTGAGAGCACACTCTACGTCGACGCCGAGCACATGCGGCAGGGTATCGGCGCGGAGCTCTATGACGCTTTGCTTGCCCGATTACGGTGTGGAAACATGCACGTGGTCATCGGTGGAATTGCCTTGCCGAACGAAGGTAGCGTGGCGCTTCACGAGCGCTTGGGTTTCCGGAAGGTCGCCCACTTCAATGAGGTCGGCTTCAAGTTCGAGCGCTGGATCGACGTGGGCTACTGGCAAATCACGCTGTAGGTTGAATCGCCCCGGGAATCGTGGAGGCTCGTTGGTTTAAGTTGATGCCGGCACAGCGACTGCGTTGCAACCTGATGACCTTGCTCTTTGACAAACCAGCGAACGAGCGAAACCTGCAACGTGTTCGGCCGGGAACGGGAGGTCAGTGTGACGTGAGAACGCGCGTGAATAGTGGTGTTGCTTAACGCGCAGGGGCTTGGGAAGCTGGGTAATGGCATCGCCCGTCCGACGGGTGGAATCAACCCCGATGGGATGTAAGAGGCAAGAGTTTCCAGAATTTGATGTTGTACGGGAATCCCGTATAATGCCGCGTATGCGGACCGTGATCGAAACCCCGACCTTCCAGAAACAAGCGATGGACATCGAGAAAATTGCCAAGGCGGTCGAGGCAGACGCCGGTGAGCCGCTGCCGGATCTGCGCCAAGCGCTTGAGGAAGCCAAGGCGCGCGTCGGTCGAGTGACGACGCCCGAGCAGATGATTGTGCGGCAAGCGCGCGAGGCGGCTGGCATGACTCAGCCAGCGTTTGCGGAGCGAATTGGTACGCCAGTGGCCACGCTGCGCGACTGGGAGCAGGGCCGCTTTGCGCCATCGGGTGCTGTGCTGTGTTTGCTACGCCTGATAATCAAGCATCCCGAGCTGACGGCCGAACTTGCTGCGTAAAGCGAGCAGAGCCTGTCGCTCAACATAGCCATTTCAGTGGGGATGGCAAGCGGCGGAGTCTGGCCTGTGGCATCGAAACTGGCATGGCTCAAAGGTGGAGCTGCCTCGGCAACGTATGAGCCGGCGCGCTCGTCGCGTTCATCAAGCGTGTACCTTCAGCCCTTCCGCCATCATCGCTTCGCGCACCGCAGGGCGTCGACCCACGCGTTCGAGGTAGGCGCGCAGAGCGGCGAAGTCCGAGAGATCCACATCGACCAATTTTGACCAGCTGACGACCGTAAACAGATAGGCGTCGGCCGCCGTAAACGACTCACCCATCAGAAACGGGCTCCCGGCCCCCAAATGCCGGTCTACGAAGCCAAGCCGCTCGGCAATCTTGCCGCGCGCCACCGTCTGAGCTTGCTCGCCGTACTCGGCATGGAACAGCCAAGGGCTGTACATCTTATGCAGCTCGGTGCCGATGAAATTGAGCCACGATTGCAATCGCGCACGCGCCAGGGTGCCCGCAGCCGGGGCAAGCCCGCGTTCGGGCTTCTGATCGGCCAGGTATTGCACGATGGCCGGGCCCTCCGTCAGCAATTGGCCGTCATCGAGCTCGAGCACAGGCACATAGCCGTTCGGATTGACGGCTGAAAAGTCAGTGCCCGATGCCGTGGTGTGCGGCGTTTTACCGAGATTGACGCGCACCAGTTCGAGCGCGATGCCAGCTTCGGCGGCAACGATATGAGGCGACAGCGAACATGCGCCGGGGGAGTAATAGAGCTTCATCAATGGCCTCTTGAAGGGAATGACCAAAATGGACAGCGGACTCAGCATACGATGTGCGTTGGTGCAACGTCCATTGCGAAATTGCCATCTTCATTTGCATCGGTGCAAGCGATCGTCTAACGTTGCGGCATGAACGATTGGAACGACTTGCGTCTCGTGCTAGCCGTGCATCGCGCGGCAAATTTGACGGTCGCCGCGGCGCGGCTGAACGTGGCTCACTCAACCGCGTTTCGTCTGCTGAAGGCGCTCGAGACGCGCCTTGGCGTGCGGCTTTTCGAGCGGCTGTCGGGCGGTGTCTATCAGGCCACCGAGGCGGGGCAGCGGATGGCCGCCGCCGCCGAGCGGATGGAAGACGAAGCGCTGGCGCTCGATCGCGATCTGACGGGCCGCGATCATCGGGTTTCCGGGCGGCTGCGCGTGACGTCTTCGGAGACGCTCGCGTATAGCCGGCTCACGCGGCACTTAGCCGGATTTCGGCAGGCACACCCGGGCGTCGCGGTGGACTTGTTCATCGACAATCGCGTGCTCGACCTTTCGCGCCGCGAAGCCGATGTCGCGTTGCGCCCGGTCCGGCCGAGACAGGGCGATTTGTGGGGGCGCCGGCTCGCGCGGATCGCATGGGGGCTCTATGCCGCACCCGCCTATTTGGCTGCGCGCGAAAGTCCGTCGGCGACTGCAAACGCCCTAGCGCACCATGCGGTGATCGGATGGGAGGACGGCGCGACGGGCATTCAAGCCGCCCAGTGGCTGTCGCAGGTGGTGCCCGAGGATGCTCTCGTCTATCGGACCAACAGCCTTGTAAACCAACTCGTTGCGGCGCGCGCCGGAATCGGGCTCGCGCTATTGCCGTGCTATCTGGGCGATAGCGAGGACGGCGTCGTGCGCGCGACACCGGAGCCGGTGCCGGATCTGGAGGGTGAGCTCTGGATCGTGGCGCATGCAGATCTGAAAGGTACCGCACGGGTCAGGGCATTCTTCGATGTGGTCGGCGATGGCCTTTCGCGCGAACGCCCATTGTTCGAGGGCCGCGGCTCTGTTGCCTGCGTTGCGACGAACCCCTAAGTTTCAATCAAAAACCGATTGGAACGGGGGTGATCATCAATCAAATAACCTCGGAATCCCATTTCCCGTTAACCAGCGCTCGATACAGCATACCGACGGTCAGGGTTTCGCGTTTAAACGTGTGCGGCCTTCGCAGTAATTTCATTAACAAATGGTAGAGGATTCCTTCGCCTTCCATTAGGAAATATCGATGGAAATCATAGTCGCCTCTGTCCAAGCGGAACGTTTCAAAGAAGTGCTGCATGAACTCGTCCGCCTCATCGCCCTGTTGGCCCAAATCACGTTCGACCGTCGATTCAGGAGTGATGGCCTTTTTCGGCGATATGCACGCTTCTTTCCTGACGAACGCCTCAACGTCCTCCCATGTATAGCTTCCCATCAAAACACCCGATCCTCAGCCGAGACCATGCGATTGTATCGACCAACAGTGCGATAGCCGATCTGCGAGACGTCGTTAGCTAACAGCACCGCACCTACGCCTTGTAGCGTTCGACTGACGAACCTGCTGAGCTTGTGAGTCAAGATCCAGCGGAGCCGATTGGTGCCGACACCGACAGCTGCACTCGACGCCGGCTTCGCCGACCCGCGCGGGCGATTCGGAAGGTTGACTACCGTAGTTTCCACAAATCCCATGCGGGTATAGCGTCTTACGCGCGGTTGATAGACGTTCATAGAATCCGGGATGCTGCGATGTCTACGATCATCTACCTCGGCCCGCGTCTCCATGAATTCCCATCGTCTTTTCCATTTCGTCGTCACGCTCTATGAAAAACATCGCGCGGAAGCTCTTGGCGACCTGCTAGGAATTTCGCCGATGGCGGTACGTGTGTTGGACATTGCCCTGAGCCTTCCGGGCAGCGGGATCGAGGATGTTGAACACTTGCTGACAACGAGCCGGGCAAAGGTGGTGAGCGCAGTGTTCGAACTGAGCGGTCGAGGACTGCTCAGGTATATCGATCCGTCTGTCGGATTCGAGGACATTCGCCTCTATGCGGAAAGCGCAGCAGCATCGATACAAGAGGCCGATGGGTTCAGTGAACCCACGCCCGCGTTGGACGCATATCGCCTGATGCTGCAGGATGAAATCCGTCGGTGGGCATCCGGCTCCGGGGAGGCGGCGTCGAAAGCTCTCCTGGGCGCGTTGGCGAAGGCCGATACTGCGAACGACCGAATCGCGCCATTGAGTTTGGTCCCCTGACGCGACGCTTCACCTGCGGGCCAACGGCGAACATCGGAAAAGCTTTATACCGAGTTAGTTCGAGCATTTGTTTGCGTCATCCAGCGGATTTACCGGGCGCCACCAAGGCCAGATGAAGTCGCTGTGCGAACGGGTACCCGTCGCGCTATTTTCAGCGTCCAGCAAGCACGGCTAGGCGTAATGTGCTCGTCGTGAGCGACCATAACGGAAATCGCCCAATCGAGTGCCATGCAAGCCTCTACCGACATCACGACTACCTACGCGAAGCGCTTCGAAGCGGTGCTCGCCTATATCGATGGGAACCTCGACGGAGACTTGTCGGTTGAGGCCTTGAGCCGCGTCGCGAACTTCTCGAAATTCCATTTTCATCGACAGTTCGTCGCGTATGTCGGTGTACCCGTCGCGCGCTATGTGCAACTGATTCGCTTGCGCCAGGCAGCCCGCCGTTTAGCTTCGCGCGCGCCGTGCTCAGTGTTCGACGCCGCGCTCGACGCGGGCTTTGACAGCCCCGAAGCGTTCAGCCGGGCGTTCAAGCGCGCGTTCGGCATTGCGCCCAGCGCATTCCGGCAGCGACCGAACTGGCAGATTTGGAGTGCGACCTTCGTTGTCCCTTACGTTTCAAGGAAACTGACCATGCAAGTACAAATCGTCGATTTTTCCGAAGTCCATGTCGCCGCACTCGAGCATCGTGGGCCACCCGGACTCCTCAACGAAAGCGTGCGCAAGTTCATCGACTGGCGCAAGCAAAGCGGGCAAGCCCCGGTGGCGTCGAGCAGGACCTTCGGCATCCCGCACGGCAACCCGGACACGATGCCGGAGGACGAATTCCGCTTTGAAATCTGTGCAGAGATCGACGAGCCGGTCAAGCCGAACGGGTACGGCGTTCGCGAATTCGTTATTCAGGGCGGTCGGTGCGCGGTGGTTCGGCATTCGGGATCGACCGACCATATCGGCGAGACCATCTACCCGATCTATCGGGACTGGCTTCCAGCAAGCGGGGAAGAACTGCGGGACCACCCGTTGTTCTTTCACTACCTGAGTGTCTATCCTGAGACCCCGCAGGACGAGTGGCAGACCGACATCTACATCCCGCTGGTCTGAAGTTGCTTTCTGGTCCCGCTGCGAAATTGCTGGCTTTTTCCGCGCACAAGCAGCCGGACTTCTCTGAATGTCAGGTTACCCCTCCCGGCGCGCCGAACTTCCATGACTGCCGGGAGGGACCTGTCCACCACACGTTAAGCCCCCGTAGCGCTATGCCTGTTGTCGCCGTCCCCGATGGTTTTTTCGCTTATTGTTCGTCGGAATGGGCACCTCAAAGATATCGAACCGTGCGTGGCCGAGGCTAGTGTGGATTGCCGCGCGTCGCTACCGTAGTTCCCGCAATTCTGATAGGCATTGCCGTAGCTCCCGGGCCGCGTCATTACGCACGGCTCGGCTTCCTCGTAGAATGGTTCGTCTTCGCCCGTTCTGCCTCAGATCTATATTTTGTTGCTCGCTCGACATCGCCGCGCCGTTCGGTTGATCCTCACAGCCTTCGCTCTCTGGCTCGTGAGTTCGTTGATCATCGTTGGTGCGCTGATAGCGTCAGAGATGAATCGCCTGCGGCGCGAATTCGTCGTTCAAAGTGCCGCGACTTACGAAATCATCCGCCAGCGCCTCGATCAGAACGAGGCCGTGATGGCCGGCATCGATTCGCTCCTGCATACGTTTCCGGGCGTCGAGTCCCGAGGGCTGCGCGACTACGCACACCGGATGCTGGTCCGCTATCCGCACATTTACATGATCGAGTTGCAGCCGCGCGTCGAGCGCGCGGAGCTGCCGGCATTCGAGGCATGGGCGAAAGCCAAAATCTCCCGTGGATACATCGTCAAAGACTACGGCTACGGTGACGTGCGCCAATGGCGTCCGGTAGCCGAGCGCCCCGTCTATTACCCGATCACATTCATGGAGCCGCAGACGAAGGCCGCGCTGCCTGTGCTCGGGCTGGACGTGTATGCCGACGACAAATTTCGAGCGGCTATCGACGAGACGATTCGGACAGGCCAGCCTTCGCTGTCCACGCCGTTCGACCTTTACGAGGGCGGCCGGGCCTATCTGATCTTCAAGGTCGTCTATGCGCAAACGCCGCAGGATCAGGCCTCGAGGCCGCGACTGGCAACGCGCGTCGTATCGATGCTGATCCATACCGGCAAGTTTCTGAGCGAAAGCGAGGAGCCGTCGCCGTGGGTGTCGATGCACATCTACGAGCAGGGATATGGCTACGATCAGGCTGAAGGCCTGATCGATCGCGTGGATGCCAAGCCTGTTGCCTCATGGCTCGGACGATTGCTGCCCGAGTTCACGTACCGCGAAATACTACCGAGCCAGATACAGCCCTTTATATTCGAGACCCGGCGGCAGCTCGGGGCGGAAGCCATCCCCGTTTTGCCGGTTGCGCTGGCGCTGATTGCTACGTTTGTCATCGCCTTGCTCGCGCTCGTCGTCTACCAGCAGCAAGTCGTGAGCAGGCGCATTGCACGAGAGAACCAGCGCCGCGCGGATCGGCGCGAAGCGCAGGTACAGGTGGCTCGCCTGCATACGATCGGAGAAATGGCTTCGGGGATTGCCCATGAATTGAATCAGCCGCTTGCGGCGATCCTCAGCTACAACCAGGCGTGCGTACGCATGTTGCGTGAATCAAAGCCGGATCTCGCGGCAATCGAAGGTGCAATGAAATCCATGACGGATCAGGCGAAGCGGGCGGCCGACATCATCGTGCGATTGCGAGCCTTCGTCAGCAAGCATCCGGCTCAAGTGCTCCCGCTGGATATGCGGCAGGTCGTTCGGAATGCGCTATCGCTGGCCGAGCCGTGGTTGAGGCAGGGTTCGGTGGTGGTCAACCTCGATATGGCGACAAACCTTCCCGACGTGCTGGCGGATAGCGTGCAGATCGAACAGGTCGCGCTCAACTTGATTCGCAACGCGGTCGAGGCGATGGAGTCGACGCCCGTCGACAATCGTGTGCTGACGCTGGGTCTGAAATGCGACGAGCGCGTGGTGACGCTATTCGTGCGTGATACGGGGCCGGGCGTATCCGAAGAGATGCGCAAGACGCTGTTCCATCCGTTCAGGACGAGCAAGGCCGATGGCATGGGGCTCGGCCTGACCATCTGCCAATCGATCGCGGAAACGTACGGGGGAAGCGTGATCGAGAATCCTTCGATTCCATTCGGCGCGGAATTTCAACTGAGCTTGCCGATCAACCAACGGAGGAATGGGTCATGACGTCTGCCGACGAAACCATCGTCTATCTCGTCGATGACGACGCGGCGGTGCGAGATGCCTTGGCGCTGCTGATTCAATCGATCGGGCTCAAGGTCAAGACCTACGGAGACCCCGCGGCGTTTCTCGCGGAACGCTCAGGCAACGAGATCGGGTGTCTTGTACTCGATATCCGAATGCCCGCACTCAATGGGTTTGCCGTTCAGGAGCGATTGGATGCGATGGGGTGCGGCCTGCCCATCATCATGATCACGGGGCATGGCGACATGGCGCAATGTCGTCGCGCTTTTCGGGCGGGCGCCGTGGATTTCCTGACCAAGCCGATCGACGAGACTGCCTTGATCGAAAGTTTGCAGACGGCCATTCATCGCGGGCGCGAACAGCAAGGCATGAGGCGGCAGATCAACGATGCCCGCGCCCGCATGAGTCGGTTGACGCCGCGCGAACGGGCCGTCTTCGATCTGGTCTGCGAAGGCTTGCAGAATAAGGTGATTGCGGACCGCCTGCATCTATCGCAACGGACGGTGGAGGCCTATCGCGCATCCATGTTCGAAAAGCTCGAAGCGGGTTCGGTCGCTGATCTCGTCCGCTTGCGGATGATTGGTGGCTACGCTCCATAGCTGCGCAGCCGCTCGAGGTCGACCACGGTCACCCCGCCGTATTCCAGCACCACCACGCCGTCTTTCTCCAATGCCTTGAGCGACTGATTGGCGACCTGTCGCGTCATGCCCGAGAGCAGACCGAGCTCTTCCTGCGTGATTTCCAGATGGTTGCCCGCACCGGGGTAGAGCACCGGGTTGAACAGCGAAGCGATACAGCGCGCCAATCGCGGCGTGGGATCGAGCAGCCGGTCGTATTCGAGCAGGGCCATGAAATGACCGAGCCGCTCGTTGAGCTGGCGGACGAGGAAGCGGTTGAACGCCACGCTGTTTTCGACGAGCCACATGAAGGTGGCGCGGTCCATGAAGGCCATGCGCGTATCGCGCAGCGCGACGATGTCGTAGCGGCGCGGCTCGTTCTTGAGCACGGTGCCTTCGCCGAACCAGCCGCCGGCCGGCACGCCGGTAAATGTGATGCCTCGCCCCTCGGGCGACACGGTGCCGACTTTTATGAGCCCCGTCACCACACCCGTCCAGCTCTCGAGTATCGTGTTCTTCGGGCAAATGCAGGTGCCGCGTGCATACGTCTTCTCGACGATGCCGGCGCAGGCCCGATCGGCCTCGTCGCCGGGCAGCTCGATCGACCACGCGGCGATGTGGGCGAGGCGCGCGCGGCTGATGCCGGGGCGCGCAGGGTGACTGTGTTCAGCCACGCTGGATTCCGATCGGTAACGAGCTCACGCGCCGCACTTCGGGCGTATCGAGCCAATCGGTCTGCAGGCATTGCAGGAAAAGCGCGGTGGCGTCTTCGCCCCAGAACAGCTCGCCCTTATGCGCGAGCGTGGGCACACCGAATACGCCGAGCGCGATCGCTTCGTCGGTGTGATGGCGCAGGGCGTCTTTCACACCGGGCTGCTCGACGGCTGTTCTGCCCTCCGGAAAGCCGACGGCATCGCACAGCGCGGCAAACCCCTCTGGCGAAGCGACGTCGTGCCCATCTCGCCAGATATGCCGGAACACCGCACGGACGGCGTCGAGCGAGCCGCCCATCGCGATAATCAACCGCAGCGCCTTGATCGGGTTGAACGGATGCGCGGGCGGCATGCGGAAGGCAATGCCGAGCTGCTGGGCGCGAAAAAGCGCATTCCGGTACGTGAATGTGCGCTTGCTGCCGATCTCGGCGGGGCCCTTCTGGCCACAGTGGTTCAGGATCGCGCCCAGCACCACGGGGCGTGGACGGATGGCGATGCCTGCCGGCAGCTTGTCGAACTGCTCCAACTGCAGGTAAGCGAACGGCGAGACGACATCGAAAAACCAATCGACGGTATCGGGCATGAACGTTCCTCAGGCGGTACGAGCTTGCAGCAGCGGCGACAGCGCAAACGGCGCCGCGGTCATGGCGCGGATGTCGTCAAGTGTCGCATGCGAGACGATCTCGCGCAGCACGAGTCCCATCTCCGTCACGTCGAAGACGGCGTGCTCGGTGACGATCACCTTCACGCAGCCCTTGCCCGTCAGCGGCAGGGTGCAGCGAGGCAGAATCTTCGAGTTGCCATGCTTGTCGGTATGCGCCAGCGCCGCGATCACCTTGGGCGTGCCGTAGCACAGGTCCATCGCCCCGCCGATGCCCGGCCACCACTTGCCGCCGCGATTGCAGGCCCAGTTCGCGAGATTGCCTAGCGCATCCACCTGCAAGGCGCCGAGGATGGTGACGTCGATATAGCCGTTGCGCATGGCACCGAGGGAGGTGGCAAGGTCCATGATCGCCGCGCCGGGCGCCAACGTGATCGGCTCGCAGCCCGCATTGGTGAGGTCGCTATCGATCGCATCGAGCGCCGGTCGGCCGCCGAAGCCGAACGCGCCGTTCTCGGTATGGAAGATGACGCCGGCGTCCGCGTCGAGGTAGTTCGCCGTCAGCGTGGGAATCCCCAGGCCGAGGTTCACGACTTCGCCGGCGCGCAATTCTTGCGCGCAGCGCGCGGCGATGCGTTGCTTGGGCTGATCGGGTAGGGCGGGCATGGCGTTCTCCTTCGTTCGACGTCAGGCAACGGCGGGGGCCGCGGCCGGCAGGCGGCCCAACTTGGTCCAGTGCCGCTTGTAGAGCGTGTGCTGATCCTCCAAGGACAACCCTTGCACGACCGCGTCGACGAACACGCCCGGGCAGCCGACGCGCTCGGGCGGAATCGCGCCCACCTCCATGATCTCGTTCACCTCGACGATGGTGTACTCGCCCGCCATGGCGATATCGCGCTGGTTCTGCAGCGCCGTGCCGCGAAACTCGACGTTGCCGAACGTGTCGGCGCGCCAGCCCTTGATGATCGACACGTCGGCGCGCAATGGCCGCTCGACGAAGCAGGTGACGCCGTCCACGGCGATCGTCGGCTTGGGGCCGCCACGCGCGGGGAACATGCCCGGCTGATCGAGAATGCCGACGCCCACCGGCACAAGCACACCGCCCAGGCCCATCGCGCCGGCGCGCACTTTCTCGGCCCAGGTGCCCATCGGAAAGGATTCGGCCACGCGGATACTGTCGCTCAAGTACGCTTGCGTCGACTCATCGGTGGTGCCGACGTGCGTGCCGATGAATTCGGCGAGCTGCCCCGAAGCAAATAGCCGGGCCTTCAAAAAGCCGCCGCGCAGCCCCGGCGTGTTGGTGATCAGCGTAAGCTCCCCGACGCCACTGGCGAGCAGCGCCTCGATGCAGCACGCCGGCTCGCCGGCGCCGACGAACTCGCCCAGCATCAGGCGACTGCCGCCGCGGACGTGAGCCACGGCCTCGTCCACGGAAATCACCTTGTTGGCGTAGCGCATCGCGTCTCCTTTTTCTCGTTGCGGGCGGCGGGGGGGGCGAGGGGGCTCGGCCCAGCTTGCTGCGCAGTGTAGGAGCGGCATTCGCGCGGCGATGTCTTCTGAATGACATTTGCCTTCAACCGCCCGCGTGGCTGATGATGCCTACCCAACCCCGAGCCGGGGACGGTAGGCGTTCGCGCGCATCGCGCCGCTGGCCTTGGTTCGGTCTACCAACAACACTCGAACCAGGAACCCACGTTGATCTACTCGATACTCTCCATTTTCATCGGCGCCGGCTTAGGCGCATTGCTGCGCTGGGTCTTGAGTCTCAGCCTGAACGCCGTATTCCCGACGGTGCCGCTCGGAACGTTTGCCTCGAACATGATCGGCGGATATCTGATCGGCGTGGCCATTGTATTTTTCACGGCCAAAGCCGGCATCCCGCCCGAATGGCGGCTCTTCGTCATCACGGGATTCATGGGCGGGCTGACGACGTTCTCGACGTTTTCGGCCGAGGTTGTCACACTGTTGTCTCAAGGTCAGATCGGATGGGCTGTCGCCGCATCGGCGATGCACATGCTCGGATCGTTCACGTTGACGGCGCTCGGTATGTGGACGGCGCGCATATGGCTAGTCGCGGCCTGACGATCGGCTGAAATTGCGCTGCCCTCGCTTATGCGGGGACGGCCGCCGCTGGCGGGAGACCATCATGGACGACCATGTGCTTTTGCGCTTCTACGTTCACGAGAACCATCGACTGCACTGGAAGCCGCTGTGGGAGTGGCTGCTCGACGAAGCGAATCAGATGGGCGTCACAGGCGGATCGGCTTTTCGGGCGATGGCGGGTTTCGGCAAGCACCGGGTCCTGCACGAAGACCGTTTTTTCGAGCTACAAGGCTCGCTCGCGATCGAAGTGGAGTTCGTCGTGACGGAGGCCGAGGCGCAGCGGCTGATCGAGCGCGTCGCGCAGGAAAAAGCGCGCGCGATCTACGCGATCATACCGGCGCGCTTCGGCGTCATCGGTGGCGGCGAATCGGTTTGAAACCCGAACGGCCGCGACCTCAAATGCTGAAGAACGTCAGCGAGACGGCCACGCGCGTCACGATCATCAGCAACACTTGAACGATGACGAACAGCAGGATCGGCGAAAGATCGATGCCGCCGAAATGCGGAAGGACGCGGCGCAGCGGATCGAGAAACGGCGCCGTCAGCTGATAGAGGATCGGCATGGCGGGCGAGTGCGGATTGAGCCACGACAGCAGCGCCATCAGGATCGTCAGCCAGATTAGCAGGTTCAGTGCCCATTTGACGAGCGTGAGCAGCGCGACCACCGCAACGATGGGCGCGAGCCCGAGCGGATCGACGCCCGAAATGAACACCATCAGCGCCACATAGACGACCGCGGCGATCAAGGCGGCGACGAGGCTGGCCCAATCGATCCCGCGCGTGGTCTTGAAGACGTGCCTGAGCGGCAGCACGAGCCAGTTCGTCGCCTGCATCACGGCGTGCGCCACGGGGTTATAAGGCGGCATCCGAACCGCGAGCATCCACGCGCGCAAGAGGAGCGCTGCGCCGAACAGGGTAAATACCGTATTGAGTAGAAAGCGGGCGATATCGCCGAACATCTTGGGTCCTTATTCTTGCGTTTTCGTCGAATTGTCGTGGCGGCAAGGCCAATTTGCGTCGGTGTGCGTCCGGTTCGCGTCCCATTCGCGCCGGGCGCTGGCCGTCACCATATCACGGGTTAATTCAGGCTTGCATCTCGTGCGGGCGATTGTGCCTAGCGGCCGGCCTTGCGCGAAACCACACATCTGTTCGCGATCGTACCGATCCCCCTGCCGCTAACGTCTAAAAAGACGACATCGGTAAGACGAAGCAGCAGGTTCGACGAGCGAACGCGGTGATCGTCCTCAACGACAAAAGCGGGAAAAAGTCATCTCGGGAAACTCCGGGTGGGCTGACGGGGCCCGCCGACGCGTTTCGCGGACCGTGCAGCGGCGAGGCGCGGCGGCGGCATGGCGATGCAGCGCTTTGAAGAAATCGACGGCGAAGATTGGTAAAAAAGTGCACGAGTAGCGTGGCATTTGTGCCATGAATGAATCCGTTCGACGGAAAAAATGACGTTTCGGCGCCGGGTCGACGCGAAGGCGAGTCGCCTTTGCCGACGCAGTGGTTGCAGCGCAACACGGGGGTTCATGCTGATACTCGCGGGTTGCAGTCAAGGGTCGTATGTAGGGGAGGCGCGCCATTGGACAGGAAACTGGCACGCTCCATGCAGTATAGGCGCCGGTCGGGTTGCCCGATGCCTTGTGCGATCGTCGGATCGCGCGGCACCCAGTAGGTGGATGAAGGTACGGATGAAGTCGCAATTTCGTTCCTCGGATAGTTCCTGTGTGCAATCACCTGTGGAGGTAGCGATGAACGTCTTTTCCTATCGCAAGCACCTGAGGTTTCTCAGCCGCTCTCAACGTCGGCTCTGGTGGGACCAGCGCAAACGCCTGACCCCGCGCGTCAAGATCGGGGAAGCCTATGTGCCGCCCAGCATCACGCGCGAATTCACCTACGTGAAGGTCGGATGACGTGCGCGAGAGACGGCTCTCGATCCGATCCGCCCGCGGCGCAGGCCGTACCGTGATATTGCGCAGTCCGCGCCCATCGGCAGGAGCGCGTCGCCGGCGCCTGCCTGCGCCGATCATTTTGTAATGAAACATTACCGATCGTTTGGGCGATGACGCCGGGCGATCGGTAAAAGCCGATCGACCGCCTCCCACTCGACTTCCTCCCGCGCAGATCGCACACCGCGCATCCGCCCCCGATTGCATTTTGAAACACATGAAAACGGCGGCGACGCCCCTTTTTCTATACATTAGAGACGGTAAGGCGCCGTGCGGCGGCCGATCGTCGATCGCTGCCGTATGCGTGCGCTGCTAGGGGAAATAAATGAAAAAGCTCGTCTCGTTGCTGGCTGTCGCTGCGCTCGGCGCGGGGTTCGCCGCGACGGCGCAGGCGCATGTCTCGATCGGGGTCGGCATCGGCGTGCCGGTGGCGCCCGCGTATCCTGTGTATGCTCCGCCGCCGCCTGTCTATTACGCGCCTCCGCCACCCGTCTACTATGCGCCTCCGCCGCCTGTGGTCTACGCGCCTCCGCCCGGTGTGTATGTCGGCGGCTATTGGGGACGTCCCTATTGGCGACATCATCGCCACTGGCGTGAGTGGTAAGGCATCAAGCGGGACCTGATAAGGTACCGCGCACTGCGGCAAACGCCGCTCTCGACCGGCGCATCGCGGCCTCCAAAGCCGCGCTGCGCCGTTTTCATTCCGGTCGGTCAGGCGCCTTGCATCACGAGGCTGCGGTATCCGTCGACGATGACGCTATAGGATAGATAAGCGAACAGCACGGCAGAAGCGATATGGCAGGCGCGCAGCAGCCCCGCACCGGCGCGCTTGCGGCCTTGGCTCGCGAGCGTGCAAAGAAAAAGCGTCCAGCAAAGTCCGCCGAGAAAGAAGCCGCCGAGAAAGATCGACGCGGCGCGCGCATCGGTCGCACCGGCTCTCGCGATGAGCGCGCCGCCCACGGCCGCGAACCAGACGATCGCCGAGGGCGACGATATGGCGAGCATCACGCCGCGCGCGAACTCACGCGAGGACCTTCCCGTCGATACCTCGGTGAGCGTTGGTTGATCGGGTGCCTCGACTGAATGCGGGGCCTTCGAGGAAAGCGCTTCGCGCGCCATCTTCCACGTCAGATAGAGCAGCATTGCGCCCCCGCCGACCCATACTAGCCAGCGTACTGCGTCGAAGCGCAGCAGTGCCGCCATGCCGGCAAGGGCGAGCATCGCGTACGCGAGATCGCCGAAACACGAGCCGAGCCCGAGCCAGAACCCGGGCTTGAAGCCACGTGAGAGCGTCAGCGACAAGATCGCGACATTCACGAGCCCGATGTCGAGACAAAGGGAGAGTGAAAGAAAGAAACCGTTCGACAACATGGAGGCGGAATGCATGCGTGCGCTATCGGCTATCTGCTGCTATCTGTTCGATCGTAGGTTGTGACCGCGGTGACGCGACGAGATTCTGCTCGGCCCTGTTCGAGTCTCGCCGCAGGTGCGTCAACGGCCGAAGCCCAACTGTTCCCAAAGCAAATCGATGCGCGCTTTCACGGCCGGGTCCATCTCGATCGGACGGCCCCATTCGCGATCGGTTTCACCAGGCCACTTGTTCGTCGCATCGAGCCCCATCTTCGAGCCAAGGCCCGAGACGGGCGAGGCGAAATCGAGATAGTCGATCGGCGTGTTCTCGACGAGCACGGTATCGCGCGCGGGATCGATGCGCGTCGTGATGGCCCAGACCACCTCTTTCCAATCGCGCACGTTTACGTCTTCGTCGACCACGACGATGAACTTCGTATACATGAACTGACGCAGAAAGCTCCAGACGCCGAACATCACGCGCTTTGCATGACCCGGATAGCTCTTCTTCATCTGCACGATCGCCATCCGGTAGCTGCATCCCTCGGGCGGCAGATAAAAGTCCGTGATCTCGGGGAATTGCTTTTGCAGAATCGGCACCAACACTTCGTTGAGCGCGACGCCGAGCATCGCGGGCTCGTCAGGCGGCTTGCCGGTGTAGGTGGAGTGGTAGACGGCGTCGCGGCGCATGGTGATCCGCTCGACCGTGAAGACGGGGAACCAGTCCTGCTCGTTGTAGTAGCCCGTGTGATCGCCGTACGGTCCTTCCAGCGCATGCTCGTACCGAGCGGTCGCGCTTTGATGCGGCCGTGGAGGCGCGCCGGGCGGCGTGGCCGGCGGCTCGTCGGTTTGCGGATGGATGAACCCTTCAAGAACGATCTCCGCCCGCGCCGGCACCTGCAACGTATCGACGCCGGGCGTCAGGCATTTGGCGAGCTCCGTGCGTCCGCCTCGCAAGAGTCCCGCGAACTGGTATTCGGAGAGGGTATCGGGTACGGGCGTGACGGCACCGAGTATCGTCGCCGGATCGGCGCCGAGCACGACCGCCACGGGATAAGACTTGCCCGGGTTTTTCAGCGCGAACTCGCGGAAATCGAGCGCTCCGCCGCGGTGCGCGAGCCAACGCATGATGAGCTTGTTGCGGCCGATCAACTGCTGGCGGTAGATCCCGAGGTTCTGCCGCGTCTTGTTCGGCCCACGCGTGACCGTGAGGCCCCACGTGACGAGCGGGGCGGCATCGCCGGGCCAGCAGGTTTGTATCGGCAGCTTGGCGAGATCGACGTCGTTCCCTTCGAGCACGACCTCCTGGCAGGGCGGGGCGCTGACCGTCTTCGGCGCCATGTCCCAGACTGCCTTCGCGAGCGTGAGAAGCTTGCCCGCGTCGCGCAGCCCGCGCGGCGGCTCCGGTTCCTTCAGCGCCGACAGCAGTCGGCCGACGTCGCGCAACGAGTGCAGCGCCGCGTCGTCGCTGGCGGCCGCCGTCTCGTCGATGCCCATGCCGAGCGCGATCCGGCGCGTCGTGCCGAACAGATTGCCGAGGACCGGAAACGCGTAGCCGGGCGGGGCATCGAAGAGCAGGGCGGGCCCGCCGGCGCGCAGCACGCGATCGCAGAGCTCGGTCATCTCGAGCACCGGCGAGACGGGCTGGCGGATGCGGCGCAGTTCGCCGGCTTCCTCGAGGCGACCGGTGAAGTCGCGCAAGTCTTTGTATTTCATGGTCTTACGATTTTTGCGCCGCATCGGCGGCGCGGTGAAGCGTCGGTTTCGGACGGTCGATGACCGGCGCTGAGTGGCCTGCGATTTTACCCGCGGCGGGGACTGATCGCATGTTCCTACCCTGATCGACCCACCCGGTAAAAGTCGCCGAAACGCGCGTGGAGCGTAGTTTTCGGCCGATTCCGGCGAGACTTTAATTACTTTTTGTCATAGATTTTGGTTTTTGTAGCATTGACGATCTATAAAACCCTGCTAGAATCCGTCCGCATTGGCTGCAGGGCCAAGCGGTTCGAGTTCACTTTCCCCCGGTCATAGACGCAACGCGCGTCACCGTACGCCGCCCCTGCACGGCGTTACACGGTCCGATTAGTTGGTTGCCATTGCCAGCGCCTCGTTGTGGCCGCTGGCGTTTTTTGCGTGAGAGCCACCGCGTGCACGCCGCACGGCGCGCCGCCGGTCCTTTTGCTCCGACGTGGCTCTCCACACGGTCGGTGTCGTAACCAACGACACTTCGCCGTATCCCGGCGTCGCCCCGGTCCCAACCAAGGCCCGCGACGCCTTGGCTTGCAACACGAGCGCTCGATGCTCGGCTTCATCGCTCGGCAAGCCATGCTCAATGGGAGAACTGAATGAATGCTTGGTTATCGTGGCGTCCCGATGCGCGTTTAGCGCTTGCCGTTCGCGCTGCGCTGCACCGCGGGACGCGTGTCAGCCACCTTCTGCTCAGCATCGTCGGCGCTTGCGCCATCGCGATCGCGCTCATGCTCTGGCTGTTGCCGACCGTGCGCGGCACGCTCGCGGCCCAGCTCATGCCCGTGCTGAGCGCTGCCGTCGAGGCCGGCCCGGCGCGGCTCCTTAGCGGGCACCCGCTGCCGCCCTTCGCGCCCGCGAACGCGGTTGCCAGCGAAGATTCGGTCGCGGCGGCCGAGCCCGGTTTCGACAACACGCGCTATGACGGCGCGTTCGACGGTAGCGGCGCGAGCGGGCTGCCCGTGAGCGGACCCGGCGCGCTCGACGGTCGTTCGGCCGCGAGTCTCGATTTCCTCGCAAAGATGGTCTCGTCGCAGCGTGTCGCCCCCGACGCGCGCGACGACCGCGTGCTTGTCTCCGTCCGTGAGCAGGCCCTCGTCGCGTCGTACATCGCGCGGCGGTATCACGTCGCCCAAGAGCCGGTCAGCGATCTCGTGAAGGCGGCCTTCGAAACGGGGCGCCAAGTCGGTCTCGACCCGCTCCTGCTGCTTGCCGTGATGGCGATCGAATCGGGGTTCAATCCCTACGCTGAAAGTGGTGTCGGCGCGCGCGGTCTGATGCAGGTGATGTCGAAGGTTCACTCCGATAAGTTTCAGTATTTCGGCGGTCAATCCGCTGCACTTCAGCCGCTCGCGAACATCACGGTCGGGGCGCTCGTGCTGAAAGACTGCATCGCGCGCGGCGGCTCGCTCCCCGACGGACTTCGTCTCTATGTAGGATCGACATCGAGCGACGACGGCGGCTACGGCGCCAAGGTGATGGCCGAGCGCTCGCGCCTGCGCGACGTCGCGCGTGGCCGGCAGGTGCCCGTGAATGCGCCGCAGGCGCCGACGCATCCCGTCGTCGCGTCGACGTCGAAGCGCGTGCAAGTCGCGATGACCGGCGGCCATGCCGCCGCCGCTGCCGGGGCGGCGAAGGCGAACTCGCCGGCGGCGCCCTCGTCGACCCAATCCGACGATACGAGCGCGAGCGCGCCGCATGTCAATTCGGCCGAGCTTGCGTCGTAAGTAAGGGCTCCGCTTTCTGGCTCGCGCACGCAAGCGCTCGGCTCCTCCTCTCTCGCGCGCCTCTTGGCGCGCGTTCGCTTTCCCACTCGAATGGCCGGCGGCACTTGCGCCGAACTCAGCGCCCGAAGAGCCGCCCGAGCCGCGCGACGGCTTCTTCCAGCAGCGGGTAGGCGGTGGCGTATGAAATGCGAATGTGGTTGCGTGGCGCGTAGCTGCCAAAATCGAGGCCTGGCACGAGCGCGACGCCCGCATCGTGAAGGATGGCTTTCGTCAGCGCCGCGCTGTCGCCGGCTGCCGGATGCGGGGCGCCGCGGCAGTCCGCATAGACATAGAACGCCCCATCAGGCATGACGGGCACCGACAAGCCGATTTGCCGCAGTGCCGGCACGAGGTAGTCGCGGCGGCGCTTGAACTCGAGTCGACGCGCTTCATAGATCTCGATCGTCTCGGGCTCGAAGCAGGCGAGCGCGGCGTGCTGCGCGAGCGCGGAAGCGCAGATGAAAAGGTTCTGGGCGAGCTTCTCGAATGCCCCGATCATCGCGGGCGGGACGACGAGCCAGCCGAGCCGCCAGCCGGTCATGTTGAAGTATTTCGAGAAGCTGTTGACCGTGACAACGTCGTCGCCGAAAGAGAGTGCCGAAACGGGGCGCGCGTCATACCAGAGCCCTTGATAGATCTCATCGACGATCGTAAAGCCGCCGCGTGCTCGCACCGCTTTGACGATGCGCTCGAGCTCGGCCGGCGCGATCGAAGTGCCGGTCGGATTCGACGGCGAGGCGAGCAACACGCCGCGCGTGCGGGGCCCCCAGTGCCGCGCGATATCGTCCGCGGTGAGCTGGAAGCGCGCCTGCGGCCCGCTCGGCACGAGCACCGGCTTGCCCTCGGTAGCCGCGACGAAATGCCGATTGCACGGGTAGGACGGATCGGGCATCAGCACCTCGTCGTCGCGATCGACGAGTGCCGCACAGGCGAGCAGCAATGCCGCCGACGCGCCCGCCGTCACGACGATACGAGCCGGATCGATCGAGAGCCCATAGACGCTCGCATAGTGCGCCGCGATGGCTTCGCGCAGCGCCGTGATGCCGAGCGCGCCCGTGTATTGCGTGACTCCACGCCGCAACGCCTCGGTGGCGGCCGCAATGACGGGCTCGGGCGCCGTGAAATCGGGTTCGCCGATTCCCATGTGGATGATCCGGCGCCCCGCGCGTTCGAGCAGCGCGGCCTCCTTGGCCAGCTCCATCACGTAGAAGGGGGCGATCGCGTCGATTCGCGAAGCGAGTTTCGGAGACGCGAGCCGGGTTTCGTGTGGGAGATCCGCGCCGACTCCTCCCATGAGGTCCTCCGGCGAGGCGAGTGATGCCACTGCGTTCATGATGAAATCAACCGCGCTGGCCGCGTCCCGCCTGCGTTTCCGCGGGACGCAGCTTCAGCGCCAGCTTGTCGAGCACGCCGTTCACGTACTTGTAGCCGTCCGCGCCGCCAAACGTCTTGGCGAGCTCCACGGCTTCATTGATGACGACACGGTACGGAATGTCGAGGTGGCTTTTGAACTCGTACGCGGCCACGAGCAGCACCGCGCGCTCGACGGGCGAGAGCTGATCGATCGGCCGGTCGAGGCACGGCGCGAGATCGGCGGACAGCGTCGCCGACTCGCGGATGACGCCGTGCAGGATCGCGTCGAGGTGCTCCGTGTCCGCCTTGTCGAAGCCTTGCGCGTCGCGCAGCTGCGCGTCGATTTCGCCTGCGGGCGCACCCGACAGCAGCCACTGATACAGCCCCTGCATGGCCAGTTCACGGGAGCGGCGGCGGGCGCTCTTCATGCCTCGTCCTCTTCTTCCTCGTCTTCATCTTCTTCGTCGTCGCCGCTCAGCTGTTCCAGCGCGACCGAAAGGTTCGCCATTTCCACGGCGACACGCGCGGCATCGCGGCCCTTCTCGGCCATGCGCGCGACGGCTTGCTCGTCGGTATCGGTCGTGAGCACACCGTTGGCGACCGGAATACCGAAATCGAGCGCGATGCGCGAAATGCCGTTGCCGCTTTCGTTCGAAACCAGCTCGAAGTGATAAGTCTCGCCGCGAACGACGGCGCCGAGCGCGATCAGCGCGTCGAACTGCCCGCTCTCGGCGAGCTTTTGCAGCGCGAGCGGAATTTCGAGCGCACCGGGGACGGTGACGAGCAGGACATCCTCGCCGGCCACGCCGAGCCGTTCGAGCTCTTCGACGCAGGCGTCGGCGAGCCCGTTGCAAACCGGCTCGTTAAAGCGCGACTGGACGATGCCGACACGCAGGCCGTCGCCGTCGAGGTTCGGTTGATATTGTCCGATTTCCATGAAGAAGTCCGTTGAATAAGGGGAGAGGGCACGTGCCAGCGCGGCGGACGTGAGCGTATCGACGGCAGATTATGCGCTTTGCGCCGTGGCGGCGCCCGGCATGGACACGAAGCCGGTGACTTCCAGGCCATAGCCCGACATGCTGCCGAGCCGGCGCGGATTCGACAACACCTGCATCTTGCCGACGCCGAGCTCGCGCAGGATCTGCGCGCCGACGCCGTAGGTCTTGAAGTCGACCGGGCGGCGCTTGAGCTGCTCGGCTTTTTCCTTCTCGTCGAACGCCTTGAAGAGGTCGATCAGATGCTCTTTCGTATCGCCGCAGTTCAGCAAGACGACGACGCCGAGGTCGCGGGCCGCGATTTCCTTCATGGCGGCATCGAGCGTCCACGAGTGTGTCGAAGTGCCCACTTCGAGCAGGTCGAGCACCGAAAGCGGCTCGTGCACGCGCACGGGCGTTTCCCGATCGGGCGAGGGCGTGCCGCGCACGAGCGCGAGATGCGGCGAGCCGCTCGGCTGGTCCAGGTAGAGCACCGCGCGAAACGCGCCATGCGCCGTTTCCATCGTGCGTTCGCAGACACGCGAGACGATCGACTCCGTGCGGCTGCGGTAATGAATCAGATCGGCGATCGTGCCCACCTTGAGGCCATGCTGCTGCGCGAACTCGACGAGGTCCGGCAGGCGGGCCATCGTCCCGTCGTCCTTGATGACCTCGCAGATGACGGCGGCCGGCGTGAGCCCGGCCAGCGCGGCGAGGTCGCAGCCGGCCTCCGTATGCCCCGCGCGCACGAGCACGCCGCCCGGCTGCGCCATGATCGGGAACACGTGACCGGGTTGCACGACGTCCTCCGGACGCGCGTCGCGCGCGACAGCCGCCGCAACCGTGCGGGCGCGATCGGCGGCGGAGATGCCCGTCGTCACGCCTTCGGCGGCTTCGATGCTGACGGTGAACGCGGTGCCGTACTGCGTGCCGTTTCGGTACGTCATGAGCGGCAAGTTGAGCTGCTTGCAGCGTTCCTGCGTCAGCGTCAGACAAATGAGGCCGCGGCCGTAGCGCGCCATGAAGTTGATCGCTTCCGGGGTGACGAAGTCGGCGGCCAGGACGAGGTCGCCCTCGTTTTCGCGATCTTCTTCGTCGACGAGGATCACCATGCGGCCGGCCTTCAGTTCGGCGATGATCTCGGGCGTGGAGGCGAGGGACATATCGATGGGCTCGATCAGGGAAAGGGGGGTATTTTAACCCGCCCGAAGCGCGCCTCGCGCACGCGTCTCGCAACGCGTGCTAGCGGGCGTGCAAGGGCGCCCCGGGCGAAGCCGTTTCCTCGAGCCGGCGGAATACGAGCGCGGAAACCAATGTGATGAGTCCGACGCTCACGAAGCTGATGCGAAACGCGAGCACGGGTGAGCCCGACTGCTCGGAGAACCATTCGACGAGACCACCGCCGATCGACACTCCGAGCCCCATCGCGAGCATCTGCACCATCGAGAAGAGGCTGTTGCCGCTGCTTGCGTCGCGGCTCGAGAGGCCCTTGAGCGTGACGCTGTTCATCGCCGCGAACTGCATCGAGTTCGAAGCGCCGAAGACGGCGAGAACGACGATGTCGACGACGATCGGCACGCCGTGCGAGACGAGCGCGAACGCGACGATCGACCCGCCGACGATCAACGTGTTGACGAAGAGGAACGCATCGTAGCCGTAGCGCTTGATGAGCGGGGCGATCCAGCGCTTCGCGACGGTTCCGGCCAATGCGGCCGGCAGCATCATGAGGCCCGAATGCAGCGGCGTGTAGCCGAGCTCCAGCTGCAGCAGCAGCGGCAGCAGAAACGGCACGGCGCTCGAGCCGACGCGGCAGACGAGGTTCCCTACGAGCCCGACGCTGAAATTGGGCTCGCGAAAGAGCGCGAGCTCGAAGAGCGGATCGCGGCGCCGCTTCGCGTAAGGGATGTAAGCGAGCGCGGCTGCGACGGCGAGCGCGAACAGCAGCGGGGACAGGACGGCGCGGTGTGCCTGCGAGGGCGGCTCCACCGCAAGCGAGAACGCGACCATCGCGACAGAAAGCAACGCGCAGCCGATCCAGTCGAACGGCCGAGCCCCCGCCGGCATCGCGTCGGACGGAAGAAAGCGATGCACGGCGACGAGGCCGACGGCGCCGATCGGCACGTTGATGAGGAAGATCCAATGCCACGAGGCCGATTGCGCGAGCCAGCCGCCGAGCGTCGGCCCGAGGATCGGTCCCACCTGTCCCGCGATCGAAACGAAGGCGAGCGCCGCGACATAGGCTTCGCCCGGAATGCTGCGCAGTACCGCGAGCCGCCCGATCGGCAGCAGCATCGAGCCGCCGATGCCTTGCAGCACGCGCGCGATGACGAGCTCGGGAAGCGTGTGTGCGCTCGCGCAGCAGATCGAGCCGATCACGAAAACGAGGATCGCCGAAAAATAGACGCGGCGCGTGCCGAAGGTATCGGCAAGCCACCCGGAGGCCGGCGTGAGCATCGCCATTGTCAGCGTATAGGCGACGACGATCGGACGGGTGGCGAGCGGCGCTTCGTGCAGGCTCTGAGCGATCGATGGGAGGGCCGTATTGACGATCGTCGTATCGAGCGACTGCATGAAAAAGCCGCCAGCGACGATCCAGAGCAACGCGGTTTCGGACAGGCCTTGGGTGTTTCGACTCATTTGTGCGTTGGGGCTCGGCGGGGACCACTAAATGATAGGGACAGCCTCGTCGATCGGGAACCACCCTCAAGATGTTGACTGTTATCGGCGTTGCCGATAACAATCGCCCATGCTCAATCCCATCTGGCTCAAGACTTTCGTCACCGTCGCGCGCTGCCGCAGCTTCAGCGAGGCGGGGCGGCAACTGGTGCTGACGCAATCGAGCGTCAGCGAGCACATTCGGCGCCTCGAGCAGCATCTCGGGCGCAGGCTCTTCGTCCGGGATACGCATTCGGTCGCCCTGACGGCCGATGGCGAAGCGATGCTGGCCCACGCGGGCGTCATCCTGCAGTCGATCGCGAAGGCGGAGACGCAGTTTCGCAGCTCCAAGCTGAAAGGGCGCGTGCGGCTCGGCTCGTCCGACGACGTCGCGCTCGGGCCGTTGCCGACCGTGCTCGCCGCGTTTCGCGATGCCCATCCCGACGTCGAGCTGGAGATCACGATCGGGATGACGGGCCGGCTTTACGAGCTGCTCGACGCGGGTGCGATCGATTTGCTGATCGGCAAGCGTCGTCTGGGCGACCGCCGCGGGGTGCCGCTTTTCACCGGGCGGCTCGAATGGCTGGCTCGAACCGGAACGCTAGTCGATCCCGGCGAGCCGCTGCCGTTGATTCTCGTTGCCGAGCCGAGTGTGACGCGTGCCGTAGTGCTCGACGCCCTCGCGCAAGCCGGCGTGCCATGGCAAATCGTCTGCACGAGCAGCAGCCATGCCGGCTGCGTCGCGGCGGCGCGTGCCGGACTCGGCGTGACCGTGCGCGCCGAATATCTGGCGGCCCGCGGTCTCGCGCCGCCCGTCAATCGCGCGAGCTTGCCCGCGCTGCCCGATGTCGAATTCATCGCGCTGGCCGCAAGGCGGCTCTCGCGGCCGGCGGCCACGCTCTTGCAGCTATTGCATGAAAGCGATTTGCGCGGCGCCTGGGTGGGCGAGTGAGTGCTCACCTATAAAGACGAAGCGCAACCGAGCCCTCAATAACGCGGAATCGGCTAGACGATTTCCGTTTTAGACGGGTGGCCGGTGCCATCATTGACTGCCCGCGGGCGGCGACGAACGGAGCATCATCGTGCAGCGATTGTGCCGAACGGGCTGCCGTGGTTTGATGCGAGAGCGTCAGCACCCCAAAACCCGCCCATTGATCATACAAAAACAATCCGTTGGCAGCGGCAAGGGCGGCAACATGAAGGAGACAACTCATGGAGACGTCGGCAAGCCTCAACGACTTACAAAGGTCCACGCTCGCCATTGTGCTGGCCGGGGGGCGAGGCACACGCCTCGGCCCGCTGACCGACAAACGCGTCAAGCCGGCCGTTCATTTCGGCGGCAAGTACCGCATCGTCGACTTCGCCTTGTCGAATTGCCTCAACTCCGGCATACGCCGGATTGCGGTCGTCACCCAGTACAAGGCGCATTCGCTCTTGCGTCATCTGCAGCGCGGCTGGGGGTTTTTGCGCGGCGAGTTCGGCGAGTTCATCGATATGTGGCCCGCGCAGCAGCGCGTGGACGGGGCGCATTGGTATCGCGGAACGGCCGATGCCGTTTATCAGAACCTCGACATCATTCGCTCGATCAAACCGAGGTTCGTGGTCGTGCTGGCCGGCGACCACGTCTACAAGATGGATTACGCACGCATGCTGCTCGATCATGTCCAGACCGGAGCTGAATGCTCCGTCGGCTGTATCGAGGTGCCGCGACGGGAAGCGACCGCCTTCGGCGTGATGGCCGTGGACGAGCGCCGCAACGTCACAGGCTTCGTCGAGAAGCCGGCCGACCCTCCCGCGGTGCCGGACAAACCGGACGTGGCGCTCGCCAGCATGGGCATCTACCTGTTCAACGCGGACTATCTGTACGCGCTGCTCGACGAGAACATCGCCAATATCCGCAGCGAGCACGACTTCGGCAAGGACATCATTCCGCTCGTCGTCTCGCGCCAGCGAGCGATTGCCCATCCGTTCCAGATGTCGTGCGTCTCGTCGGATCCGAAAGCGGCGCCGTACTGGCGCGACGTCGGCACGATCGACGCCTATTGGGCGGCCAACCTCGATTTGGCATCGACCGTGCCGACGCTCGATCTCTACGATCGCAATTGGCCGATCTGGACCAACCAGGAGCAGTTGCCGCCGGCCAAGTTCGTGCGCGATCTCAACGGTCAACAAGGTGTCGCAACCAACCTGCTAGTGTGTGGCGGTTGCGTCATTTCGGGTTCGCAGATCTCGCGCTCGGTCCTCTCGTCGTCGGTGCGCGTCGAGTCGTTCTGCAATCTGAGCGAGACCGTGCTGCTGCCGCAGGTCACGGTCCGACGCAGTTGCCGGCTGCAGCGCGTGGTCATCGATCGCGGCTGCACCATTCCGGAGGGAACCGTGATCGGCGAAGATCCAGCCGCGGATGCGGCGCGCTTTTACCGCACCGACGATGGCGTCGTGCTCGTCACCGCGGCCAATCTCGCAAAGGGTATGCAACGATGATCGACGACGCTCGCGCCGATAGCTCTTCACTGCTCCGTCCCGCAATGGTATGGCCTTTCGAATGGAGGGCGGCGTGACCATCCGCGTGCTCCATATAGCCGCCGAGCTGTATCCGCTGCTCAAGACGGGCGGGCTGGCGGACGTTCTCGGGGCGCTGCCGCTTGCACAGGTGGAGCTCGGTGCCGATGCCCGCGTGCTGTTGCCGGGCTTTCCGTCCGTCATCGACGGACTGGCGGGCCTGCGCGAGGTCGCGCGTTTGCCCGCGGCATTCGGCGTCGGCGACGCCTCGATCCAATTCGGGACACTGCGAGACGCCGACGGAGGCGCCGCGGGTCTCGGCGTTTATGTCGTACGTGCCGATCGTTTTTATCGGCGCGACGGCAATCCGTATGTCGACGAGGCGCACCGGCCCTACGACGACAACATGCTGCGTTTCGCGTTGTTGGGCTGGAGCGCCGCGCAGCTGGCAGGCTCGGCGGACCCGGCGTGGTCTCCGGCGGTCGTTCACGCTCACGACTGGCACGCGGCGCTGGCACCGGCCTACGTGCAGGCCGCGCACGAGACGAGCGGCGCGCCCCGTTTGCCGAGCGTCGTGACTGTGCACAACCTCGCCTATCAAGGGTTGTTCCCCGCGCACGAATGGAGTTCGCTTCGCTTGCCCGATCGCTATTTCGGTATCGACGGGCTCGAGTTCCACGGCCAGATCTCGTTCCTGAAGGGGGGACTTTATTTCGCCGATCGCATCACGACCGTGAGCCCGAGCTACGCTCGTGAGATCCAGACCGCCTCGCATGGCGCCGGGCTGGACGGACTGCTCAGGCACCGCGCGCGGGACTTGACCGGAATCTTGAACGGCGTCGATTACGCGGTCTGGAATCCGCGCAGCGATCGCTCCATCGTGGCGACGTACAGCCCGACACGACTCCACCCCAAATCGAAAAACAAAGCGGAGTTGCAGGCACGCTTCGGCCTGAAGGCCGATTCGGATGCGCTGCTCTTCGGCGTCGTGAGCCGGCTGACCGAGCAGAAGGGCTTCGACCTCTTGCTCGAAGCGGTACCTGAGATCGTGAGCCGTGGGGGCCAGCTGGCGGTCCTCGGCACGGGCGATCCGGCGCTCGAGGCGGGTATGCGGCGCGCGGTCCAGGCGCATCCCGAGGCCGTCGGCATCCACGTCGGCTTCGACGAGGCACTCGCGCATCTCGTCATCGCCGGCAGCGACGTGGTGATGGTGCCCTCGCGCTTTGAGCCGTGCGGACTGACCCAGCTCTATGCGCTCGCATACGGATCGCTTCCGCTCGTCCACCGCGTCGGCGGCCTGACGGATACCGTATCCGATGCGTCGCTGGAGAACCTCGCCGATCAAGCGGCAACCGGTTTCGTATTCGAGCGATTCGAGCACGATGCGCTGGTTGCCGCGATCCGCCGAGCGTTCGCCTTGCGCGCCCGGCGGACCGACTGGCGACGCGCTCAGCAATGCGCGATGCAGCAGAACTTCAGCTGGCAGAGCGCCGCGGAGCGTTACCTCGCGCTCTATCAAGAGATCGTGCCGCAACGCTGACGTCGTCGTAGCTGGCCGCCAGGATTGCTGCTTCAGCTTCAGTGACCCAGGCCGGTCTTGGCGATCTGCTGCTCGACGAATTGGGCGAAGAGCGCATGCAGACGCGTCGTCGGATGGAGATCGTCGGCGAACATGTAGGTCTGGTCGGCATTGGGTGTCGCGTACGTATGCGGCGAGCACAGTAACGAGGTCTGATCCGGCGTTTTCGATGGATCGCAGGCGACGCTCGTGTTCGAAACGGTGAAGCCGTTCGCCTGAAAGTTCGCGAAGATCTGATTGAACCAGGTATAGGAATCGATCTGGATCACCTTGCCTTGCAGACCATCGGCTTGCAAGGCAGCGTTCAAGCTATCGTTGAAGAGTTGCGACAGCTGGGTCAGGTTGGCGCCGGCGTCGGGCGAGGCGAGGCCCTTCGGCGATAGTCCGACATTCGGCACGTTGATCACCACGACATGCGTCGCGCCGTTCTGCACGATCTGCCCGACGACTTGCGCGAGCGTGGTTGCCGCCGTCTGCACGATCTGGGTCGCGGCCGGCGGCGTCCCCGCGCGAAGCACGTCGTTCGAGCCCGCCCAGACGAGCACCAGCTGATCGCCGTTGAAGCCGGCGTGCGTGCTCAGATAGCTCGAGACTTGCTGAGTGACCGGCATTTCGATGTTCCCGATCACATCGGAGAGGAAGTCGTAGAGGTTGGCCGGCGTGGCCACCGTCGCGCCGCCCTCGGCATAGCCCAACCCGCCTTGCGCACTCAGCTTGTGAGTGAAGTCGATCGTAAACGCGGCGCTCAGCGTGTCGCCGTAGTATTGCGCGACGTCCTGACTCCAGACTTGCCCGGGGTTGGTCGTGAAACGTCCGCCGCCCACCGTGCTCGCGATCGGAGCAAAGGTGCCGACGTCCGACAAGCTGTCGCCGAACGAGACGACTTGCAGATGAATGCCGCCCGCGGGAGTCGCCGCGCCGTTGCCGCTGCCACCGCCGCCGTCGGTGACCGAGATCCTTCCGTGTCCACCGCATGCCGCCAGCAACGAAATCAGCGCGGCAAGAATTACAGCACGTACGTTGTCATTGATTCCTCGCATAGCTCCTCCCTCGGCGACTCGAGCATGCGGCAGCGCTCACGTGGCGGACTTGTCGCACGCGCGCGCGGGATATGCGCCGAAGCCGGCAGCTTCATGAAGCAAGAAGGATGCGCTATCGATGGGCGCAGACGTTTCCGCCATTCGCCCTACGTGATTTATGGATTCCCGCTTCGGCATGCGAGTTGCCTCACATAAAGGTTGAGCCGCGTGGGCTAGCGGCATGCCGCGCCGCCAGTGGGGCCACATCGTCCCGAGCCGACAGGCATCAAAGTCAAGCATTGCACGGTCGCGGGCGACTATGAGAACCTCGGTGACGTCTCGACCTTGGCGGATCCGCGTGTCGTCGAGGATCTGGTCAAGGAGCGAAAAGCGCATTGAACGGTGCCGCCGATGAACGAGCGCCGCTCCTGGCTCGAGGCCTTCCCTCCGGCGGCTTTCGCGATGGTGATGGCCACGGGCATCGTGTCGATCGCGGCGCGGTTGCTCGGCTATGGCATCGCAGGGTGGGCGCTGCTGGGTGTCAATGCGGTCGCCTATCCTGCGTTTCTGTCGATCGCGGTCTGCCGGTTCGTGCTTTACCCGCACGCGATACGCGTCGACATCGGCGATCACGGGCGGGGCCCCGGATTTCTCGCGCTGGTGGCCGGCACGGCCGTGTTCGGGAGCCAGATCGCCGCTTACGACCTCGTTCCCGCCGCGGTGCCCTGGCTCCTCGGCCTTGCAATCGTGCTCTGGGTCGTGATCGTCTACGCGTTTCTCGCCGCGATGACGATCGGACAGCGCAAACCGGGCTTGCAAACCGGCTTCGACGGCACTTGGTTGCTGCTGGTCGTCGCCACCGAGGCCATTGCGATCCTGGCCACGTTCGAGGCGCGGCTCGCGAGCCGCCCCGCGCCGCTCGCTTTCCTTTCTCTCGCGGCATGGCTGCTCGGCTGCGCCCTCTACGTGATGCTGATCACGCTGATCTTCTATCGCTGGTGTTTCGTGCCGATGAGTGCCGCGGAAATGACCGAACCGTGGTGGATCAACATGGGCGCCATGGCGATTGCCGCGTTCGCGGGAAGCCGCCTCATTCTGCTCGATCGCGAGTCGATCGCTCTGCCCCTGCATGCGCAAGCGATTCTGTACGTCTTGACCACGGCATGCTGGGCCATGGCGACTTTCTGGATCCCGTTGCTCGTCATCCTGTTCATTGCGAAGCACGGTGTCCAGGGCGATCCGATTCACTACACATCGGCGGAATGGTCGATGGTGTTTCCGTTGGGGATGTACACCGCCGCGACATACAGCTACGCACATGTCGCGTCGGCGCCGTTCCTGAACGAAGTACCGCGCGTGACGATCGCGGTTGCCTTCGTGGCCTGGGTCCTCGCCTCGATCGGCATGTTGCATACCGCCTTTCATTACTTCCTGCCAAAAGACGAGACACAAACCTGACGCTTCTTTCACGCTCGGAGGAACGATTCCAAATACATCACAATGTGATATAAAATACCGGAAAGACGTATCCTGCCGCGAACATCGGCGGGAGCGTTCGAAGCCAGGCAAGTAGGGGAGAGGGACACATCATGATGGTCACGTTCAAATCGTCCGCGGCGCCGGACGTGCTCATGCTCAGGGATCTCGCACAGTATCTGCTGGGACTCGTCGGCAAGCGCCTCGATGCGCGCGGGGTCATCTTGCACGACGAATTGCCCGTTGCCATCCGCCGGCTCGAAACGGCGATCGCCGACGAAGAGAGGACCGAACGTGTACTCGAAGCATTCCAGCATTCTCACGGAGGCCAGCAAGGGTCCGCTGGAAACGGCCTCTCGCGGCGGGCGTGGCCGTTTCTCGACATGATGCGAGAAGCCCAGAAGCAAAGTGCCGACATCATTTGGGGACTGTAGGCATCCGCTGAGTACGGATCGTCCGACGTGGACGTAAGGCGGTCATCGGACGAGGCCCACCAGGGAGCGGCACCGTACGGCTTTGCCCTCAGGTGCTCAGCGATGGCCCGCCGGAGTATTGCTCGTCCGTCACCGGTTCCAGCCACTCGACGTTCTTGCCATCGAGTGCCTCCTGGATGGCGATGTGAGTCATCGACGTCGTCGGCGAAGCGCCATGCCAATGCTTATGACCCGGCGGGCACCAAATCACGTCCCCCGCACGAATCTCCACGATGGCTTCGCCTTCGCACTGGGTCCAGCCGCAGCCGGCCGTCACGAGCAGCGTCTGGCCGAGCGGATGGGTGTGCCAGTTCGTGCGCGCACCGGGCTCGAAGGTCACGCTGGCGCACGACACGCGAGAGGGCGGTGGCGGCGCATTCAGGGGATCGATGCGTACCGTGCCGGTAAACCATTCGGCGGGGCCTTTGATCGACGGCTGTGAGCCTGGTCTCTTCAATTGCATCGCCTACTTCCTTTCAGTTGCCCGGGGATGGAAAAAGCTCTTTGAACTTCGCTACAGCGGACATGGCATTGGGCCAGCCTGTGTAGAACGCCAAATGGGTGATGAGTTCGATGAGTTCTTCTCGAGTGACCCCGTTCTCGACGGCGCGCGGAAAATGGAAGTTCATTTGCTCGGTCTTGCCGAGCGCGATCAGCGCCGCGCACGTTGCGAGGCTGCGATCCCGCTTGGACAATTGCGGGCGTTCCCAGACATCGCCGAACAGCACGTCGTCGCTCAGTTCCGCCAGCTTGGGCGCCACGCTGCCGAACGACTGGCGCGCGGCGGTAGGTTTGGTGGACATGCAGGTCTCCCTTCTCGAGGCAGTGAATGACATGACCACATTGTCAGGACGATTAGGGCGCCCGACTAGACCGTGAAACGTACAAGCACTTATGAGCGGAAATCATCAATGCCGCGCGAGAACGTCACCGGCTTGCTGCCCTGGACAACTAAGTTGCCCGACGCAATAGGCCGCCGGTCAAGGACCACCCGAGGTTGACGCCGAGACTGGCCAGAACGATGAGCGCGACGCCCAGACCTTGCAGCGGGGTGAGCGCGCGGCCATACACCAGCCAGTCGACGATCACGGCAGTCAACGGATAGATGAACTGCAGCACGGCGATCACCGATACCGGCAGCCGAGGCACGGCGCCATAGATCAGCGCGTACGTCACGCCGGTATGCAAGATTCCCAATCCTGCCAGCCAGCCCCATTGGTGCAGCCCGACATGTGTCAACGCGCCGGAGGGGGCAAGCAGTGGGAGACTGATCACCCCCACGGCACATTGAACCATCGTCAGCAGATGCGGGCGCAGCGCGCCGAGCGCCTTCGCGATCAACGTCACTCCCGCATAGAGGACCGAGGCGATCAACGTGAAAGCGATACCCGTGAGATAAGCCGAATCCGCTGATAATGTTCTCCAGCCGATGCCGGCCGCCAACGCCAGACCGAAGAAGGCGATGACGATCCATGCCAGTCGCGACGCGCCGACGCGCTCGCGAAAGAGCAGGGCGCCCAGCAGCACGACCCAAAACGGCTGAACATGGAACACCACCGTTGCCACCGCTATGCCGACCCGCTCGAGGGCGCCGAAGAAGAAGACCCACTGCGACACCATCAATACGCCGGATAGCAGCGCCAGGCCCAGCAATCGGCGGCTGAAACGTTGGCTCCGAAAGTAGCCTTTCCAGGCACAGTAGCAGGCCATCGCGGCCAGCCCGAAGACGCAGCGGTAGAACACCGTCGTGACCGGATCCAGTCCGGCCTCTTCGATGAACACCCCCATCGTTCCCATCAGCACAGCGGCGGCGGAGAAATTGAATACGCCTTGACGAGAAGCGGAGAGGTGCGGCATCGAGGTCGACATGAGGGCTCCTTGAGCGGAGTGTCAGTATCTCGAGCTTGATTCTTCAACTCAAACGAATAAAACTTAAGCAATTCATCAGTTGCGTTTATTAGTCATGCCGCCCGACCTCGACTCCGACGTACTCAAGACGTTCATCGCGGTTGCTGAACTTGGCAGCTTCACCAAGGCCGCGCAGGTCGTATTTCGCTCGCAAGCCGCGGTCAGCATGCAGATCAAGCGATTGGAAAACACGATGGGCAAGCCGCTGTTCATTCGCGATACTCGTAACCTCTCGCTGACCCACGCCGGCGAAATCCTGCTGGAATACGCCCGCCGCATTCGCTCGCTGCAGGAGGCAGCCTGGGCCGCCGTGGCTCGACCTGAGATTTCGGGCCACGTGATCCTGGGCGGACCGGACGACTACATTTCTTCGCTGCTCCCACCGGTGCTGCGGCGCTTTTCGGCGATGTATCCGGCGGTGGATATCACGGTGATTTGCGCGCAGAGCACTGCGCTCGCCCCCATGCTCGCAGACAACCGGATCGACCTCGCTTTTGTCACGCGCGATCGCAGTCTCCATCTGAACGGCGATTTCATCCGCCGCGAGCCCATGTTATGGGTCGGCAAGCCCGATGAAACGCGGCTTTGGCAGACACGCCCATTGCCGGTTGCCTTGTATGAAGCGGGTTGCACGGCTCGCGCGAATACGATCGCCGCGCTCGATCGTGCATCTTTACCGTACCGCGCCGCTTACAGCAGCCCCAGCATGTTGGGGCTCGTTGCGGTAGTGGATGCCGGGCTGGCCGTGTCCGCGCTGGCCCGCTGCAGCATTCCTGATCGGCTGAGCGTAGTGGCAGGGCGGTACGGGTTGCCGGAAATCGAGCCGCTGGACATCGTGGTCGCCCGCAGCGCGCAGTCCAACCGCCCGACGTGCGATTACCTCGCCGCCCAGATGCAGCAGGACCTCAGCAGGCCGGTGGATGCTTCCATGGCGCATGGCTGAGGCGTTGCTTCGAGGGCTCTTCCCGCGGTGCGGCAAGACCTCTTACAGGCGGAAGTACCAGACCGGGAACATTGCCAGCCCCAAGACGGCCCCCTGAATCGCCAGGACGGTCAACATGCCTTGTTACTTCACGGCGACAGCTTCGGATTCGTGAGTTTCCCAACCCCCGCCGAGTGCCTTGAATGCGGCAACCGCCGCACGTGCCGATTCCGTTTGAGCCTGCACGCGCTCGTCCGACGCGCGCAGCAAGTTGTCGTCGGCCTGCAACACCTCGATCAGGCTAACGACGCCTTTCTGATAGGCCGCAAACGAGGCCGTTCGAGCGCGGCTGAGCGAGTTCACTCCCTGGGCGAGCACTGCGGCCTGTTCCTCGCGTTTCACGAGTGCCGAAAAAGCGTTCTCAACGTCCTCAGTCGCGTGAAGCGCGGCGAGTCGATACGCCGCCAACAGTTCCGCCTGCTGTCCCTTGGCCTCATCGATCTGCGCATTGATGCGACCGAAGTCGAACAGACGCCACCGTACGCCCAGCACACCAGCGGCCTGATTGGCGCCGCTACTGAACAGATTGCCGCTAGCCACCGACGTGGCGCTCCCGAGCAATCCACTTAGCGACACCTTCGGGTAATACTCCGCAATGGCGACGCCGATGCGTGCGTTCGATGCCGCAAGGCGACGCTCGGCCACGATCAGGTCGGGCCGGCGCCTGAGCAACTCACCCGGCGATCCGGTGGCCTCGATCCGTGGGGCGGTCGGGATGTCTCCCGCTTCGGCCAGCTCGGCCCGATGCGTTCCCGGCTGCGAGCCCAGCATCACGTCCAATGCGTTCATTGCCGCATCCAAGCCCGTCTCGAGGACCGGGACCGATGCCTGAACCTGAGCGAGGGCGCCTTCGGCCTGGCTCACTTGAAGATCGGCTGCCAACCCTTTGCTATACAGAAGCTTGATCGTCGAAACCAGATCCTGCTGCGTGCGCACCTGATTGCGAGCAACCTGCAGACGCGCTTGCAAGCCGCGAATGGTGATGTAGATATCGGCCGTTTGGGCGGCCACGGCCAATCGCGTCGCGGCGGCGCCCGCTTCCGACGCCTGATATTCGGCGAGCGCGGCTTGTCGTCCGCGACGCAGGCCGCCGAATAGGTCGAGCTCCCAGCTTGCGTTGAAATTGGCCTCGTAGTCGTTGCCGTAGCGATCGAAGCCGGGCGTCGAATTCAAGACGCGTCCCAACGGCGTTTCGACGGACTGATAGACCCTGGCCGCTTGGCCGCTCACATTGCCGGACGGCAGCAGCGCGGCGTTGGCTGCCCCCAGTCCCGCGCGCGCCTGAGCGACGCGCGCGGCCGCCTGCGCAAGGTCCAGGTTCTGTTCCAACGCAAGTGTCACGTACCGTGTCAATTGCGGATCGCCAAAGCCTGCCCACCATGTGGCGAGGTCCGCGGAGGCGCTCGCATGCCGTTGGTCGACCGCAGCTTGGCCCTCGAACCGTTGCGGCATGGCGATATCAGGCCGGACGTAATCCGGGCCGACCGCGCAGCCTGCCAGTAGGCTGGCTGCGATCAACGCTGAGAGAAGATGTTTGGGCGGGGGCATGACGTTCTTCCAACGAGGGAGGTGATGGGTGACTATAATACCAAATAGTCACTAGTTGTCCATAAGGAAGAGTGGCGGTAAGCTTGAGCCATGAAAACAGCCGCTAGTTATCCAGTCTCGGGCCGCGGCCCGGCCGACCACGAGGTGCGCGATCAGATCGTTGCCGCCGCCACCGAGCATTTCAGCCGATACGGCTATGAGAAAACGACGGTCTCCGACCTCGCCAAGGCCATCGGTTTTTCCAAGGCCTACATCTATAAGTTCTTCGAGTCGAAGCAAGCCATCGGCGAGATGATCTGCGCGAACTGTCTGCACGAGATCGAAACCAATGTTTGTTCGGCCGTCGCCGAGGCCGGGCTGCCGCCGGAAAAACTGCGGCGGATGTTCAAGGTTTCCACGGAAGCAAGCCTTCGGCTGTTTTTCCGCGACCGCAAGCTTTACGACATCGCCGCATCGGCGGCCACGGAAAACTGGCAGGCCGTACAGGCGTACGAGGCACGCGTGCAGAAGCTGTTGCAGGAGGTGCTCCAGGAAGGTCGGCAAAGCGGAGACTTCGAGCGCAAGACGCCGCTGGACGAAACCGCGGCGGCAATCTATCTGGTGATGCGGCCTTATCTCAATCCGCTCCTGCTGCAGTACAACCTCGACACGACCGACGTCGCACCGACGCAGTTGGCGAGTCTGGTACTGCGTAGTCTGTCCCCATAAACGAATTTTGTGGTGACTATTGACTAAAACGGTCACTAGAACGACAATGAAAGCCCCGATCACTTCGTCAATGGGTCTTTCATGCTCCGGCGTCGCCTCGCTTACTCCGCAGTCGTCACTGCCCTGCCCCTTGCGCTAGCCGCTTGCGGCGCAAAGGCACCGTCCGATCCGCGCACCGAGGCGCCGCTGGTGCGGACCGCCATCGTTCAGGGCGCGATCCCCGCATCCCGTTCATTCACCGGAACCGTCGCCGCGCGAGTGCAGAGCGATCTTGGTTTCCGCGTTTCCGGCAAGGTGCTGGAGCGGCTCGTGGATGCCGGCCAGACCGTCAAACGCGGTCAGCCGCTGATGCGCCTCGATCCCATCGACCTGAAGCTTGCCGCGCAGGCGCGGCAAGACGCGGTCACCGCCGCTCGAGCGCGGGCACAGCAGACCGCGCAGGATGAGGAGCGTTACCGCGATCTGCGCGGCACCGGCGCGATATCGGCCTCGGCGTATGACCAAGTCAAAGCGGCGGCCGATGCCGCCAAAGCGCAGCTCAGTGCGGCCGAGGCCGATGCCGACGTTGCGCGCAATGCGACTCGGTATGCGGAGCTCGTGGCGGACGGCGATGGCGTCGTGATGGAAACGTTGGCCGAGCCGGGCCAGGTCGTCAGCGCGGGGCAGCCCGTCGTGCGCCTGGCCCACGCCGGGCGCCGCGAGGCCGTGATCGAACTGCCCGAAACCCTGCGCCCGGCCATCGGTTCGGTCGCGCAAGCGACGCTATTCGGCAACAGCGGCGCCAGTGAAGCGGCCACGCTGCGTCAGCTCTCGGATGCGGCGGATCCGCGTACGCGCACCTTCGAAGCGCGGTATGTGCTGCAAGGCGCGTTGGCCAACGCCCCGTTGGGCGCAACCGTCACCATCCAGATTCCGGACGCGCATTCGGCGGCCGAAGGTGGCTTGCAGGTGCCGATCGGCGCGCTGCTCGACGCGGGCAAAGGGCCCGGCGTGTGGGTCGTCAACGGCGAGCCGGCCAAGGTCGCGTGGCGGCCGGTCACGGTCGAGCATTTGGACGACGACAGCGTGCGCGTGGCCGGTCAATTGAAGCAAGGCGAGCGCGTCGTCGCGCTAGGTGCACAGTTGCTGCGCGAAGGCGAGCAGGTCCGCTTGGCAAACCAAGCCGTCGCCGTGGCTTCCGAGGGAGGCCGTCCGTGAGCGAAGGTCGATTCAACCTGTCGGCGCTCGCCGTGCGTGAGCGCTCCATCACCTTGTTCTTGATCTGCCTGATCTCCCTGGCCGGGCTCCTTTCGTTCTTCAAGCTTGGCCGGGCCGAAGACCCCGCGTTCACGGTCAAGGTGATGACCATCATCACCGCATGGCCGGGCGCCACCGCTCAGGAAATGCACGATCAGGTCGCCGAGAAGATCGAAAAGCGCATGCAGGAGCTGCGTTGGTACGACCGAACCGAAACCTACACGCGCCCTGGCTTGGCCTTTACGACGTTGACGCTGCTCGATAGCACGCCGCCGTCGGAAGTGCAGGAGGAGTTTTATCAAGCTCGGAAAAAGATCAGCGACGAGGCTGCCAACCTTCCGGCCGGCGTGATTGGGCCGATGGTCAACGACGAATACGCGGATGTCACTTTCGCATTGTTTGCGCTGAAGGCCAAGGGTGAGCCGCAGCGTTTGCTCGTGCGCGATGCCGAGAGGCTGCGCCAACAGTTGCTGCACGTGCCGGGCGTCAAGAAGGTCAACATCATTGGCGAGCAGGCCGAACGCATCTACGTGCAGTTCTCCCACGACCGACTCGCCACGCTGGGCGTGAGCGCACAAGATATATTCGCCGCGCTCAATGGCCAGAACGCGCTGACGCCGGCCGGCTCGGTCGAGACGAAGGGACCGGAAGTGTTCATTCGTCTGGACGGCGCGTTCGACAAGCTGCAGAACATCCGCGACACGCCCATCGTGGCGCAAGGCCGCACGCTCAAGCTCTCGGATATCGCCACCGTTACGCGCGGATATGAAGATCCGGCCACGTTCATGATCCGCAACAACGGCGAACCTGCGCTGCTGTTGGGCATCGTCATGCGCGAAGGTTGGAACGGGCTCGAGCTCGGCAAGGCGTTGGACAGCGAAGTCCGCGCGGTCAATGCCGAGCTGCCGCTGGGCATGAGCTTGACGAAGGTCACCGATCAAGCCGTCAACATTCACTCGGCCGTCGACGAGTTCATGCTGAAGTTTTTTGCCGCTTTGCTGGTGGTCATGCTTGTGAGCTTCGTGAGCATGGGCTGGCGCGCGGGCCTGGTGGTCGCGGCGGCCGTGCCGTTGACGCTGGCCGTCGTGTTCGTGGTGATGGCCGCGACGGGCAAAAACTTCGACCGCATCACACTGGGATCGCTGATCCTGGCGCTGGGCTTACTCGTGGACGACGCCATCATCGCCATCGAAATGATGGTGGTGAAGATGGAAGAAGGCTACAGCCGCGTGGCCGCCTCCGCCTATGCCTGGAGCCATACGGCGGCGCCCATGCTGTCGGGCACGCTCGTGACGGCCGTCGGCTTCATGCCGAATGGCTTTGCCCGGTCAACCGCCGGCGAATATACGAGCAACATGTTCTGGATCGTCGGCATCGCGCTGATCGCATCGTGGCTCGTCGCGGTGATTTTTACACCGTACCTGGGTGTGAAGATGCTGCCGGACTTCAAGAAGATCGAAGGTGGTCACGACGCGATCTACGACACGCCGCGTTACAACCGCTTCCGTCAGTTGCTCACGCGTGTCATCGCGCGCAAATGGCTGGTCGCGGGTTCAGTCGTCGGCCTCTTCGTATTGGCGATCCTCGGCATGGGGGTGGTCAAGAAGCAGTTCTTCCCCATCTCGGACCGTCCTGAAGTGCTCGTTGAGGTGCAGATGCCCTATGGCACATCCATTTCTCAAACCAGCGCCGCGACCGAGAAGGTGGAGGCGTGGCTGGCTAAACAGAAGGAAGCCAAGATCGTCACGGCTTACGTCGGGCAAGGTGCGCCGCGCTTTTACCTGGCCATGGGGCCGGAACTGCCCGATCCGTCGTTTGCCAAGATCGTAGTGCGCACGGACAGTCAGGACGAGCGCGACGCATTGAAACAGCGGCTGCGCCAAGCCATCGCGGGCGGTCTTGCTTCTGAAGCGCGGGTGCGGGTCACGCAACTCGTATTCGGTCCATATTCGCCGTTTCCAGTCGCCTACCGCATCTCGGGCCCCGACCCGGACAAGTTGCGCGGCATTGCGGGCGAAGTCGAGCAGGTGATGCATGGGAGCCCGATGATGCGTACGGTCAACTCCGATTGGGGCACGCGCACGCCTACGCTGCATTTCACCTTGCAGCAGGACCGGTTGGAGGCGCTCGGGCTGACGTCCAGTGCCGTGGCCCAACAGTTGCAATTCTTCCTGACGGGCGTTCCCGTCACCGCCGTGCGTGAGGATATTCGAACCGTAGACGTTGTGGCGCGTTCGGCCGGCGACGTTCGGCTCGACCCGGCAAAGATCGGCGACTTCACGCTGGCCGGCGCGGGTGGGCAACGCATCCCGCTCTCGCAGGTGGGCAAGGTCGAGGTGCGCATGGAGGAGCCGATCATGCGCTGGCGCGATCGCGTGCCGACGATCACGGTGCGGGGCGATATCGCCGACGACCTGCAGCCTCCTGATGTATCGACGGCGATCACCAAGCAGCTTCAGCCCATCATGGCGAAGCTGCCTGGCGGCTACCGTATTGAGCAGGCGGGCTCCATCGAGGAATCGGCCAAAGCGACGACAGCCATGTTGCCGCTATTCCCGATCATGCTGGCGGTGACGCTGATCATCATCATCTTCCAGGTGCGCTCGATTTCCGCGATGGTGATGGTGTTCCTGACGAGCCCGCTAGGCTTGATCGGCGTGGTGCCGACCCTGATCCTGTTCCGTCAGCCTTTCGGCATCAATGCGCTGGTCGGCCTCATTGCGCTGTCGGGCATCCTCATGCGCAACACGCTGATTCTCATCGGGCAGATCCACCAGAACGAGCGCGCGGGATTGGATCCATTCCATGCGGTGGTCGAGGCCACGGTTCAGCGTGCCCGCCCGGTCATCCTGACGGCCATGGCGGCGATCCTGGCCTTCATTCCGCTGACCCATTCGGTGTTCTGGGGAACGCTCGCTTACACGCTGATCGGCGGCACGCTTGCAGGGACGGTTTTGACGCTGATGTTCCTGCCGGCCATGTATTCCATCTGGTTCAAGATCCGGCCCGGCAGTAGTGCCGGCTTGCGCAAAGGCCGGCATGAGCAGACGCTGCCCTCGGAACAGAGCCTGCCGGATCCGCTGGATGCAGGTACTTGAAAACATCAATCCATTGACTCGTATCAAGGGGAACCGCTATGTCGAATTCCACTGTTGTCGTTGTGACCGGTGTGTCATCGGGTATTGGACGCGCTGCAGCCGAGAAGTTTGCCAAGCGGGGTTGCCGCGTATTTGGAACCGTGCGCAACATCGCCAAGGCTGCTCCATTGCCTGGTGTCGAACTCGTCGAGATGGACGTTCGCGACGACGCTTCCGTCAAGGCCGGAATTCAATCCATCATCGATCGAGCCAAGCGAATCGACGTGCTTGTCAACAATGCGGGAATGAGCCTGACCGGCGCGGTGGAAGAAACGGCGACAGCCGAGGCCGCGTCTCTATTCGATACCAATGTCTTGAGCATCCTGCGCACGGCGCAGGCGGTACTTCCTCACATGCGAGCACGGCGCAGCGGAAGGATCGTCAATGTCAGTTCCGTGCTCGGTTTTCTCCCGGCCCCCTACATGGGGCTGTATTCGGCATCCAAGCATGCCGTCGAGGGGCTGACCGAATCGCTGGACCATGAGGTGCGTCAGTTCGGTATCCGCGCGACACTGGTCGAGCCATCGTTTACCAGGACCAATCTGGACATCAACGCGCCTCAAGCAAGCTCAAAGATCGCCGACTATGATCGCGAGCGCGCACTTGCTTCAAACGCTGTCGTGGGCAGTGTCAAAAGCGCACCCGAGCCCGGCGGCGTGGCAAACGCGATCGTCGAAGCGGCGCTCGGCAGTTGGCGCATGCGTCGCACGCCGGCAGGGCAGGCATCGCTCTTGAGCAAATTGCGGCGTTTCATGCCGGCCGGCCCCGTCGATGCAAGCTTGAGAAAATCGTTCGGACTGGGTTGAAACGCTCGCATGCAGGCAACAGGCTTACCCGGCAACGTGTGTGTTGCCGGGCCGACGCATCGCATGCAGCGTCACACCGTCACGACAATCTTCCCGAACTGCTGATTGGACTCGAGGTAGCGGTGCGCGTCCACGATCTGATCGAGGGTGAACGTTCGATCGATCGTCGGCCTCAGCTTACCCGACGTCAGCCCGTCGAGAATAAAGCGCTTCGCTTTTTCGAGTCGTTCGGCGTCTCCCACGATTTCCTTGTACTGGTAGCCGTGCACCGTCAGCATCTTCGCCAACACCGGGAAGAGCGGGAACGGCGTGGGCTCCGCACTGAGTGCCCCGTACTCGAAAATGATGCCTCCCACCGAAAGCGCCTCCGCGAGCCGTTCCAGCGCCGGGCCGCCGACTGGATCGAATGCCACGCGCGCACCGGCGCCGCCGGTAATCTGCGCGACGCGTGCGACGAGGTCTTCCTCTTGCGTGAGGATCACATGGTCGGCGCCAAATGTCAGGAGCGCGTCGCGTTTCGCGTGCGTTCGGGTAGTCGCGATGGCCGTCGCGCCGACGATCTTCGCGATCTGAATCGCGGCGAGCCCCACGCTGCTCGATGCCGCCGCGACGATGACGGCTTCTCCTTGCTTGAGACGAGCGATATCGATGAGTGCGCCGTACGCAGTCACGTATTGCATCCAGGTTGCCGCGGCCTCTTCCCAGCTCAGCGAGGCCGGGTGCTTGACCGCCAGTTCGGCCGGGAAGTTCGCTAGCTCGCCATAAGCACCCCAGCGTGTAATCGACAACGGCGGAATGATGCTGACCGCATCGCCGACGGCGACATTCGTCACGTCGCGGCCGAGCGCCTTGACGACGCCCGCGGCTTCGTAGCCGAGCCGCGCGGGAAACTCCGGCTCTTCGACATACGGACCGGAGCGAAACATCGACTCGGCGCGATTCAGGCCGAGTGCCTTGATTGCTACCGCAATCTCGCCGGGGCCCGGCGGCGGCACCTCGACTTCCTCGATCTTCAGCACTTCGGGACCGCCCTTTTGATGGAAACGCACGATACGCGACATGATTCGACCTCCAGCGAGTGATGGGCAGCCTCAATATAATTAGAGCCGACTGCGCGATAAATGGCGCAATCGATCGATCTCTCGAAACGGTTTGTTTCTAATCACCCTGATCATGGATCGACTCACCAGCATGGCGATTTTCGTCAAGGCGGCCGAGACCGGGTCGTTCGCGGCGACCGGCGTGGCGCTCGGGCTATCGTCGCAATTGATCGGCAAGCACATCCGCTTTCTGGAAGCGAGCTTCGGCATGCAATTGATCAACCGGACGACGCGGCGCCAGAGCCTGACAGAAGCGGGGCGGGCGTTCTACGAGCGCAGCAAGGCCGTGCTCGCGGAAGTCGAAGCCGCCGAGGCGCTCGCCGACAATCTGCAGGCGGTGCCGCGTGGCAAGCTGAGGCTGAATGCGCCGGTCAGCTTCGGCACTTACAGCCTGATACCGATGCTTGCGCTGTATCTGCGCGAGCATCCGGAGGTGAGCGCCGATGTGACACTGACCGATCGCGTCGTCGACATGATCGACGAAGGCTACGAAGCGGTGATCCGCATCGCGCCGCTACCCGATTCGCGGTTGATCGCGCGGCCGCTGGCGCCTTACCGGCTGGTCGCATGCGCGTCGCCGGCTTACCTGAGCGAGCGCGGCACCCCGCAACATCCCGCTGACCTGGCGGCGCACGAGTGTCTCGGCTTCGCATACTGGACGCGGCCCGCGGATAGCGTATGGGAGTTCACGGGCGCGCATGGCACGCAAGCAGTGAGCGTCAAAAGCCGGATGTCGATCAACAATGGGCAGGCGTTGCGCGAAGCCGCTATCGAAGGGCTCGGCATCATCCTGCAGCCGTGCGACATGCTGCGAGGCGATCTGGCGTCAGGCCGGCTCGTGAAGGTGCTGCCGGATTACGAGCCGCCGTCCCGGCCGATGCATCTGCTGTTGGCGCCCGACCGGCGGCCGACCCCGAAGCTGCGCAGCTTCGTCGACTTCGTGGTCCGGACGTTTGGAATGCCGCTCGATAGTCGGCCGCGAGCGTGAGTGAGCTCGATATGGATCGCTTAATCGCTTCCTCAATTTGACGCCGGCAGCGGTAACGGGGAGTTGGCCAGCGACGAACACGAAGCCGTTCGCGACCGTCACGTGGCTATAGTGGCCGCCAGGTGATGACAAGCCGGGCACCGGAGGATGAACGGATGCATTCGAACGAGTTTCACCAGCCATGAAAGCGACCCCACTCGGTAAGGTGCCCGCTCAATTCCAAGGCATGGTATTGAGGGAATTGCGCGCCGGTTGCGCAGGCGTGATTCGGCAGGATACGTAGTCGGGTTCCGACAGGAAAGCGGAGTGCGACGTCGCCCCGATCCGCCGTATGTTCAGGGCGAGCCCTGGCCAGAATGCCGTGCTCCTGATTAGCACCGATCAGCATGTAACCGTCGAGCGGAGTGCCATCGAGAGCGCAGGGCAATCCGTAGCCGAAATCGTGCGATTGCTTTGACGTCCCGCGATCACGACTCATTGCCATCCACCCCGCATCCACGATCACCCAGCCCTTGTCCTGCTGATGGCCGATGACCGTCGTGAGCACGCTGAGCGCGATGTCCTCGATCGCACACACGCCGATATTGTGCATGACGAGATCGAAAAACGCATAAACGCCCGCGCGAACTTCGGTGACGCCATCAAGGTTCGTTGCGGCCAGCGCAGTAGGCGTCGACCCGATGCTGACGGTTTCACACGCAATGCCTGTCGACCGCAGGCGTTGTGCCGCACGCACGCAGCCGGCGCGTTCCTGCTCGGCGAGTGCCGTTAGCGCTTCTCGCGTGTTGAGTTCGTAGCTCGAGCCCGCATGCGTCATGACGCCACCGACCTTGACTGCACCCGCCTGCAAAATCCGGCCAATGTCGAGCAGCGCATCGTCTTCGGGCTTGGTGCCGGAGCGATGACCGTCGGTGTCGATCTCGATCCACACTTCGAGCGGATCGCGCTGCGTTCGAGCGAACTCGACGATTGCAGTAGCCGCACTGGCATTGTCGACTGTGATCTTAAGGTCGCATCCGCGCTTTCTGAGCGCCGCCGCGCGCCAGAGCTTCGACGGAGCGATACTGACGGCGTAAAGAATATCGGTGATCCCCGCGGCGAAGAAGTTCTCGGCTTCTTTCAGCGTGGAAACGGTAATTCCGCGTGCGCCGGCGGAGACTTGCGCCTCCACGACATTGAGGCACTTCGAAGTCTTCACGTGTGGCCGGAATTTCACGCCGAGGGCATTCATTCGCTTCTGCATCGACGCGATGTTTCGCTGCATCCGGGATACGTCCATGATCGCCGCGGGTGTGTCCAGCAAGTCGAGCGTCATAGGTTCGAGTGTCATTGTTGAATTCCGGCGCCGAAGTGGCTCGTCCACGCTACGAGCGCATCGAGTGTGGGCGATTCGATCTCGGGTGCCTGCGCGCCGGAGACCAGCGGCAAGCCAATTCGGTTGTGCCAGTACGTCCGCAACCCGACCGCGGCGGTACCGAACATGTCGTAACCGGAGCCCGCGACGAACACGGCCTCTTCAGGCGAGACGTTCAATCGCTCAAGCGCAAGGTGGTAGGGGCGAGGATCGGGCTTGTAGGTACCGGCTTCTTCCGCGGTGACTACAGCGTCCCATTGCACGCGCAAAAGCGCAGCCGCTCGTTTTCCGAGCCGATTAGAGCAATTCGTGACGACGGCGAGCTTGCAATGTGGCTGCAGTTGCTGCAGCACAGTCAAGGCTTCCTCCCAGGGAGCGAGCTCGAGCCAGTTCGCCTCGAGCGCATCCGGCGCGAACGAAGGAAGGCCAACCCGTTTCGCGGCCTGTCTCACCAGCGCTTCGTATTCAATGTATCTACCACAGCCATAGGTAAGCCGTAGATACTCGGCACGCCAGGCTCGGCCGCCATCGTCGGATCCTGCGCAGCGATTCCAAAGTGACCATGAATCGAGCAGTGCGGTTAGCAGATCGAAGAGGACCGCTTTTGGATAGTGGGGAGGGGGCGAGGAGTCTGCCACGACAATAGCCTTGATGATCGGAATCCAGAGGTGGATTCGATTATAGGTTTTGACGACTCACCGTCAGTTAAGGCAGATTAACTCAATCATTAAGCGCTTTTTAACTTCGAGTAGCTCGAACTCGGAGCGTCTATCTACCCGGGCCAACGCCGTCTTTGGCCGCGGATAACGAGCTCTCAGGCTCGCCAAGGCGGGACCGGCCTGAAGCGAGCTTGCAGGTACTGCATGAAATCGCGCGTTCTTCTCGGCAAGCCGGCGCGGTTGTGCGTCAACGCAATGACATTGGCGTCCGGCGCCTTCCATCCGGGCAGCAGTCTGACCAGCGAGCCTCGCCGAATGTCGTCCGCGACATCCCATTCGGAACGAAGGATGATGCCTCTGCCCTCGCATGCCCAGCGGCGAATCACGTCGCCATCGTTACAGCTCAGCTTCGAGGCAACCCGGACGCTGCGACTGGTTTTACCCTTGCTGAAATGCCAAAGCGAGACATCTTCCTTGTTCTCGCGAAGGATGATGCACGGCAATCGGGCAAGGTCGTCGGGCGCATCGGGAGAGCCGAAGCGTTTGACGAAAGCAGGGGATGCGCACAAGAATCGCCCGTTCGGCGCAATCGCATGGCCCACGAGATTGGATGCACGCAACTCGCCGATGTGTACCACGACATCGAATCGGTCGGCCGTTTCGGTCAGCGGCTCATCCGACAGCGTCAACGCGACATCGACGGCCGGGTTTTCCCGCTGAAATTCAGCGACGGCCGAGGCCACATAGCGGCGACCAAAACCGAGCGGTGCGTTGACCTTCAATGGGCCAACCAAGCCTCCGTGAAGGACTTGCAGGTCCTCCAGCAAGGTGTCGAATTGTTGAACCAACTCGGATCCGCGCAGGCACAGGAGCGTGCCTTCCTCCGTGAAGGTCAGCTTGCGCGCGGTCCTGTCGACCAACCGTGTGCCGAGCTTCTTTTCGAGCTGCTGCAGGCGCTGAGACACCGCAGAGGGTGTGAGGCCAAGCCTGCGGGCGGCAGCGATGAGACTGCCGTTCTGCTGAATCGTCAGGAGGAAACGGACATCGGCGGATTCGGTCATTTCACGTGGTTGAAAACCATCCGCAAACACGGGGTCGTGCGGGAGCTGCGCCGGGGCGATGCGATCGAAGCGGCGTAGCGGGCCCACCGCGCGGGTTAGCAATCCCGACAGATGGTTTCCTTGGACATCGACTGGAAGTGATGCGTATTATGACCCCACATAAGCGTGCCCGCCATGTTGCTCATTCGCAAGCGCCCTATCGGCGTCGCTGTCGCCAGCATCCCTTTCAGGTTCCAACCACGAGGTACAGCAATCCCATCGGGGCCGTGGAGCCGTTCGGCACGGCCGGCCGCAGCGGCACACCCCAGGTCGCGCGCAAATTGACGTAGCGTGAGAACTGGAATCGCAGACCCACGCCGAGGCTCAGGAGCATGCCGTTGTTCGGTTCTGAGGGCTCGTTGCCCCTGTTCCATGCATGTCCCGCGTCGACGAATACGAACGGCTGCAAAGCGGCACTGCTTGCGCCGAACACGAAGGGCGGCGCGCGCAGTTCGGTTTGCGCGTTCCAGCCGCGGTCGCCGAGCACGACGTATGGGTCGTACCCGCGTACACTCGCTTCGCCGCCAAGGGCGAGCGCTTCGCTGGGCAGCAGCGTATCGGGCGTCCATTGCACGATGCCGTGCGCCCACCACGTGAAGCCTGCGCCGATCTGCATATCGCGCTGGCCCGACAGCTGCAGGTACGTATAGCGTGAGGTCGCGCCCGAACGGGCCGCCTCGAACGCGGCGTCGCTGTCGCTGCCGTCGAGGTGGCCGGGGCTGAACACGAGGATCGCGTTCCCGCTCGTCGTGCCTGACGCGTCGCCACGATTCACGCTCCACGCGACGGAGAATTGGTGGATGTGCGTGTTGGAGTTGAACACTTGGAAGCCACCGAATTCGAGGTCGTTGTTCGAACGCTTGAAGTCGTAGCCGAACTGCACCTGCTGTTGCCAACGGCCGAGCGACGGGAGCGGCCAATCGTAGCGTGCGCTCAACTGTGCCGAAATGCCGGTCTGGCCGAAGTTGTCCGGCATCCGCGGCGTGCTCTGCGCATACATACCGAACAATTCCACGCGGTCGAACCACGGTAACGGCGCGCTGTAGCTCAATGCATGCGCGACGAGCCGAGGACGGTCCGGCCGGCCCTCGATGTCCGGATTGCCGCCGAACACGTCGCTGCTCGCGGTGACTTGGTAGTTGATCTGCTGATCGAGCCCAAACAGATTTCCGTAATCGATTCCCGCGAAAAAGCGGTCGCGGCCCAGTTGCGGGACGCCTCCGTTGTCGTAGCCCGCACTGACTCGCAACGGGAAGCGGTCCTGTGTCTGAAGGACGACGTCGGTCGAATCAGTACCCGAGCCCGGCTTGTAGATCACGTCCACGCTGCGGTATGGGTTCGCATTCAGTATCGCCAGCCCCAACGAGACGTCGCCCTCACGAATCGTCCCACCCGGCGTCAACGGCATTTCCCGGGTCAGCAATGTGTCCGAGAAATAGCGGTTGCCGCGCGCCGTGACCTCGCCGACATGGAAGCGCGCAACGACGATCGTGACGTCGCCGGCCGTGACGTCCTGCTCGGGCGTATAGACATCGACGAGCGGCTCGCCGGCATCTCGATAGCGCTGAACGGTAGCGCGGCGTATCTCGGCGAGGCGCGCAAACGTCAACGGCTTGCCAATGTCCGCGGCAAAACGCTCGAGAAACGACGCGTCGAGCAAGGGCAGACGCGTCGCCGTGATCGCGCCGCCGGCGACTTGGTTGGACGCGTGGCCGTCCGTCGTCACGGTGGCAGCGTCGGCGACGAACGTGAGGCTGCGCAGCCTGTCGACGGCAATCCGCTGCGAGCCATCCGCGGCGGCGGGCGGCACCGGTGGCGAGCTTGGGCGCGCGGCGGCGGGCGGAGCGGACGGCTGCACGTCGCGATACGCCTGGGCCCAGGCGGGCGCGGCGCCTATGACGAGGAGCGCGGCGAGCGCCAACAGAACGCGTATCGCGCGCCGTCGCGGCGCGCGTGCGGAGTCGCGAACGGCGTAGCCGCGTCTCGCGCTCAAGGCTCAAGCTGCCATCGCAGCTTGCGCGTCCGACGGGCGAAGCATCGCATCTACCTCCGGTTTTTTGCACGCGCGAGCCATGCCGGCAGCAGTGAGCCCCGCAGCTTGATCGACGTCTGGGATGGGGCTCATTCTAATGATTGGATCGATCCGGTCTACAGACAAACCGGCCAACACATCAGTCGTTCCTGCCAGCGTGCGCCGCGAGCGGCGGCAGGAACTGCTGTTCCCGGATGATATTGATCAACGTTCGAAGGGCAGGGTGGTTGTAACGGCGACTGCTGTAGTAGAGGTGGAACGGGTCCTCAGGGTAGGCATGCTTTTTCAAGACGATCTGCATCTCACCGCACGCCAATTCGTCGGCGATGCGGGCCTCCAGTAGGTAGGCAATTCCCAGCCCCGCCTTGCACGCACTGATGGTGGTCGTCGTATCGTTGATCGTGAGCAAACCGGGCACTCGCAGACGGCGCGCCGCTCCCCCCTCGTTCAATTCCCACCGGTAGCCCGAATTGTCACCGAGCAGAAGCTGTAGACAGGTGTGGTTGGCCAGGTCATTGAGGCGTCGAGGCACGCCGTGCCGTTCGATGTAGCCGGGCGAAGCGGCCATGACCCATCGCTGGGGCCCGGTAAGCGGTACGGCGACCATGTCTTCCGGGACATAATGACCATATCGAATCCCCGCATCGTAGCCCTCGGCCACGATGTCGATGGGACGGTCCTCGACGACGACTGTCAGCCGCACGTCAGGACATCGACGCACGAACTCCGGGAGCGCAGGCGCAACGAGCAAGTGGGCCGCATCGGCAAAGACGTTGAGTCGAATCTCTCCGAGTCGAGCGGCGCCAGGCGCTTCGAGCGTTTCGAGCGCGGCGCCGATCTGGTTGAAGCCGTCTTCCAGCCGCGCGGCCAATTCACGACCGACGGCCGTGGCCGAAACCGCTCGGCTGGTCCTGTTCAGTAGCTTCGTGCCGAGACGATCTTCCAGTCGGCGCATCGCATGGCTCACAGCGGACGGCGTTTGTCCCAGTTCGATCGCAGCGAGCCGAAAGCTGCGGCACCTCACGATCGTCAGGAATGACTTCAGGTCGGCGAAGTCGATTCGTTCCGTTTTTGCCAAGATGAATGCGGTTCAGCAGGACAGTGAATTTGATTCATTCTACTCCGTGCAATCATTCTATCCGGTGAATGTCACAGCGGTGCACGGCTCGTGAGCCCCGTGATGCGATCTTTTGCGGAGAATGTGATGTCAAGTTTCGAGCACATGCGAATTGGCGATCTGAACGGCACGAAGGTTCTCGTCACCGGCGGATCGACGGGAATCGGCGCAGCGGTCGTCCGCGCGTTTGCCGCACAGGGCGCCCACGTTGTCGCCCATTACTACGAGAGCGACGCGCAAGCGCAGGCGCTGCGCGCCGAATCGCCGGAGCGGATCCGCCTCATTCGAGGCGACATGAGAGAACCTGGCGGCGCGTTACGGGTCGTGCAGGCGGCGGCCGACCTGCTTGGCGGACTCGATGGGCTCATCAACAACGCCGGTGGCATGTTGGGGCGGATCAGGACGACGGAGACGCCTGAAGGTCATTTCGATCAGGTCGTGAACCTCAACGCCCGTTCGGTATGGGACGCGACATTGGCTGCCTATCCGTTTCTGAAAAAAAACGGCGGCTACATCATCAACACCTCGTCGGTCGCCGCGCGCACAGGTGGCGGCGCCGGCGCCGTGCTCTATGCGGCCACGAAAAGCTTCGTCAGCAGCTTGACGCGCGGCCAAGCGAAGGAATTCGTGAGCGATGGAATTCGCGTCAACGCCGTGGCGCCCGGACTGATTCAGACGCCGTTCCATGACAAATACACGCCGCCCGATGTCTGGGCATCGCAAACCGCCTCGATACCCATGGGGAGAGCAGGTTCGCCCGAGGAATGCGTCGGCGCATTCCTCTTTCTGGCATCCCCCACATTGTCAGGGTACATCACCGGTCAGGTCATCGAGGTAAACGGCGGACAACTCATGCCATGAAGGAGGATAGAAAGTGAATCAACGACCATTTGGGCAGACAGGACAGGCGGTTTCCGAGATCGGGTTTGGCGCCTGGGCGATCGGGGGCTCGTGGGGCGATGTTTCGGAAAGCGACGCCAAGGCCGCGCTGCATGCGGCCCTAGACAGCGGTACAACGTTTATCGACACCGCCGATGTGTACGGCGATGGGCGTTCTGAACGAATCATCGCGGCAGTACTCAAGGAGCGTGGCGGGCCGCGGCCGTTCGTCGCTACAAAGGCGGGCCGCCGACTCGATCCTCATTCCGCAGAGGGCTATACCGCGGCCAATCTGAACGCGTTCGTCGATCGATCGTTGAAGAATCTCGAGACCGACTGTCTCGAGCTCGTGCAACTACATTGCCCGCCAACCGAGGTCTACTATCGGCCCGAAGTCTTCCAGGCCATGGACGCCATGGTCACCGCGGGGAAGATCCGTCACTACGGCGTTTCAGTGGAGAAAGTCGAGGAAGGTCTCAAGGCAATCGAGTACCCGGGCGTCAAGTCCGTGCAGATCATTTACAACCTCTTCAGGCAGCGGCCGGCGGACCTTTTCATGCGTGAGGCACAAGACAGAGGGATTGCTGTTATCGTCCGCGTGCCTCTCGCATCCGGCCTGCTGACCGGGAAGATGACAGCCGATACCAGGTTCGCGGCCGATGACCATCGCAACTTCAACCGCGAAGGCCAAGCGTTCGACAAAGGCGAGACGTTTGCGGGTGTTCCTTATGATGTCGCGCTCGAAGCGGTCGACAGAATTCGCTCGTTGGTTCCGCAAGGCGTAACGATGGCGCAATTCGCGCTACGTTGGATCTTGATGAATCGGGGCGTGACGACGGTCATTCCCGGCGCTAAGAATGCGGAACAAGCCAAGGCGAATTGCGCGGCCAGTGAAGTGCCTGCGCTGACGGAGTCTGCAATGGCCACGCTGCGGGCAATGTATCTGGAAACGATAGCGCCGTTCGTCCATCATCAGTGGTGACGCAACCTCGACGTCATACATGCCGATGATGCATACGTTGCTGCACAGGCGGCGCTTACCTTATGGCATTGCCCGATTATTCATCCGCGAAGAAAAGTGATATCGGTTTTACCCTCTTTGTCGCACGCCCGCGAATCCCTACACTGCCTCCATCGAAGTTCAAGACCGAGTGCTGCAAAGGGCCAAACAAGGCTCCTGGCACTTCCCGAAAGACACGAAAACTCATCGGAGGTATCACCATGAAGACCAAGCTTATCGCCGCGCTGTTGATCGCATCGTCCGCCGCTTTGGCTGCCCCGGCTTTTGCCAGCGGCCTTGGCCCGGCGCCTTTCTACCGCCCGGAAGTCGGCGCACCGGCTTCCCAACGTGGCCAAAGCGTCCAAACGCTCGCCGCCGAGCAGTTGGCAGCCAACCCGGATGTCGGTGGCGTGCAAGCCGGTTCGTCGCATAGCGGCGCAAGTGCGACGGTGAACGCAAGCGATTCGACCTATCGTGGCGAACGAGACGCGTATGTACGGGTGGGGCGTTCGGCGTTCTGACGAAATCGACTCGCACGATTGCTGAGGGGAGGCTGTCGCGGGTTCTTCGCGACAGCCTTCTTGCGTTTACCGCTCTCGGCGCCCCCCTGACTCATTCCGCGGCGACCGTCGCTTCCTCTTCGATGATATCGAGCAGATCGTAAATGTCGGAGAGCGTCTTCTTCAGCGTTTTCAGCGCTGCCGGCGAAAGCTTGCTTACCGCCACTTCCTCGAAATGCCGGGCGATCGGCATCAATTCTTTCAATGTCCTTTCGCCGGCTTCCGTCAGGTTGATCGCGACTGTTCGTGCATTGTTCTCCAGCCTGCTGCGGGAGACGAGCTTCATCTTCTCCATCGTGCCGATGAGGCGCGACAGCGTGGACAGCTCGACCGTCGTCATGGCCGCCAAGTCGTTGAGCCGCTGATCGGGCACCTCTCGTAACGCCGCCATCACTCGATACATCGGCAATGTGATGCCGTATGCCGCGATCCGGCGCGAGAACAATTCCCCCATCCTCACGCCGACGCGATTGAGCAGATAGGGGAAGGAATCGGTGAACTTGTACATGGGGCATACCTCTCGCAGGATTCCGTCATTCTATCAAAGCAAGAGTTTCATCCGCATTATTTGCTTTGCAAACAGTTGCAAATGAAAGTATAGTGAATGCAACACGGTGCTTCGAGGCCCGGACATCAAGGAGACGATATGGACACCCTGGCCGTACATCATCCGCCCGTCGGCACGTCGTTCCGTGCTGCGATGCGTCGCATCGCATCGACGGTAACGATCATCACGGCCAGCGATGGCCATCGTCGCCACGGCATGACGATGACCGCGGTCAGCTCGCTCTCGATGGATCCTCCATCGATGATCATATGCGTCAACCAATCCACTTTTTTGCACGACATCCTCATGTCTGCGCGGCACTTTTGCGTGAACGTGTTGACGCACGATCAGGCCGAAGTGTCGAAAGCATTCAGCGGCGCATCGTCGCCTGAGGAGCGTTTCTCCGTAGGCGAGTGGCTCACACATGGATCGGGCACGCACTACCTCTCGAATGCCCAGGCCAACATCGTTTGCCGAAAACATGCGGCCATTCCGTTCGGCACACACACGATCTTCATCGGCAGTGCGGACGACGTGATGCTCGGTGATGACGCGCGGCCGCTCCTTTACCGCAACGCCGCCTATTGCTAGTGCAAACGGCGCGCATCGTAGACGCATCTGGCGGTTCGCAACGGCTTTGCGGTGCCCGCTTCGCCGAAGCCGCCGACACAACTGACAATTGGAGGTGACCCATGATCGTTGTAGAACGAGAAGCAGGGGCGGCCGCGCAGCGCGGTGTCGACCGTCCCTCGGTTGAAAACCTGCGCACGCGCATCGCTGGGCTCGCCGCATCGATCAAGGCCCGCGCCGCTCAAGTGGAAGCCGAGCGCCGGGTTCCGATGGACATCATCGAGGCGCTGCGCGGCGCGGGGTACTTCGATGTCGTCAAGCCCAAGGCCTTCGGCGGCTTGGAAGGTGACTTTTCCGGGCTTGTCGATCTGAATATCGACTTGGCGAAATCATGTGCATCGACGGCATGGGTGGCGGGGCTGCTCGCAGCGCACCAGTGGCTCGTGGGTTCCTTTCCCGCCCAAGCTCAACATGACGTCTGGGCCGCCAACCCCAATGCGCTCGTTTGCGGCTCCTATGCGCCCGTGTGCCAAGCGCAGGCAACAGATGGCGGCTATCTGATCAGCGGCCGCTGGAGCTTCGCGAGCGGATGCGAATGCGCACAGTGGTCTCTGTGCGCCGCCGTGTTGCCTGCGGAGGGTGACCGCGAGAAGCCGGCGCCGGCGTTCCTGCTCGTGCCGGAGACGGATTACACGATCGAAGATACCTGGCACGTCATCGGCCTCGCAGGGACCGGCAGCAAAACGCTCGTTCTCGACAACGTATTCGTGCCGGCACATCGGGCGCTTCTCTTTTCCGAGACGACAAGCGGCGAGACGCCCGGCGCGAAGCTCTATCGTCACCATCCCGGATTTTCCATTCCCATGCTGAGCGCCATCCCGTCGTGCTTGGCATCGGTCGCCGTGGGCGCTGCCCAAGGCGCGCTCGAGGACTATCTCGAGCGAACTGCACGACGCGTCACGCGGGGCGCCGTTGCCGGCGGGCAAAACCGCATGGCCGAGTTCGCGACGATCCAATTGCGGGTGGCGGAAGCGACCGCAAGCGCGGAAGCGGCGCGCCGGGTTCTCATTGCCGACCTGCGCGATCGCGAGGCAACCGTCAACGCCGGCGAGGCCGTGTCCGTCGAAGAGCGAATCAAGAGCCGACTCGGCCAGGCGTTCGCCGTCTCGCTCGCCATCCGAGCGACGGAAGCGTTGAATGCGTCGACCGGAGGGCAGGGGCTCGACCTCGCCAATCCGATCCAACGCGCTTGGCGAGATGCCAATGCGGTGGGCCGGCACATCAGCATGAATTGGGACACCGTGGGCACGATGTACGGGCAGCTGGCGCTCGGACTCGAGCCCAAGGGTCAATATTGACGCGAACGGAGCATGGACGATGTTTAAAGCAACGCGCAAGATCGCGCTGGAAGAGCACTTTGCCATCGAGGAGACGGTCCAGGATTCGGCAGGGTTCGTCCCGCCCTCGTACTGGGGCGAGTTGAAGAGCCGCCTTCTCGACATCCAGGGCCGCCGTATCGAGGAAATGGATCGAAACGGCATCGAGGTCATGATCCTCTCTCTGAATGCCCCGACCGTGCAGGCCATTCCCGACACGAAGGCGGCCTACGATCTGTCCCGGCGGGCGAACGACTTTCTTGCCGAGCAGATCGCGAAGCGTCCTGATCGCTTCAAAGGGTTTGCCGCACTGCCGATGCAATCGCCCGAGCTCGCGGCCCGTGAGCTCGAGCGCTGCGTGAAGGAGCTCGGCTTCGTCGGAGCCCTCGTCAACGGTTTCTCGCAAACGGAAGGCAGTGATGACGTGCTCTACTACGATCTGCCGCAGTTTCGCCCATTCTGGGCGGTGGTCGAAGCATTGGACGTGCCGTTTTACCTGCACCCGCGCAATCCGCTCCCCACGCATGCACCGATCTACGACGGCCACCGATGGTTGCTTGGCCCGACGTGGGCATTTGGTCAGGAGACGGCGGTTCACGCGCTACGCATGATGGGCTCGGGACTCTTCGACGAGCATCCGCGCTTGAAAATCATTTTGGGCCATATGGGCGAGGGGCTGCCCTATAGCATGTGGCGTGTCGACAACCGCAACGCATGGGTGAAGACGAAACCGAGCTACCCCGCCGAGAAGCCCATCGCGGAATACTTCCGCGCGAATTTCTGGCTGACGACTTCGGGCAACTTCCGCACCCAAACGCTGATCGATGCGATGCTCGAGATCGGATCCGACCGCATCCTCTTTTCGGCGGACTGGCCCTTCGAAAACGTGGACCACGCGGCGCAATGGTTCGACGACGCATCGATCAGCGAAAACGACCGAATCAAGATCGGCCGGACCAACGCGGCACGGCTTTTCAAGTTAGGCGACGTTTGACTCGAGGCCAGGCCGCGTAGCCCATGGGCGGCTGCAGCGAGCTTTCTGCTTGCGGCCCATGCCTGGCTCACCCGCTGCACTGCGGCAGGGGGCTACAAGAAGAGACCGAAGCGCGACCGAAGCGCGACCGATGCCGCTCGCGCATCGGAAACATAAAATGGAGTGAGACACCATGTATGACGAAGTCATCGACGTGCATGAAGAACTATCGGATGCACCGGTCGGCCGGATGCACGTCAAGCTCGGCATCTTGTTGGCCTTGCTGACGCTGTTCGACGGCTATGACACATTCAATCCGGCCTACGTCATTCACTACGTGCGCGGGCCATGGAGCCTGTCGTTGCAGCAGGCGGGGATGCTCGTCTCGAGCGGCCTCGTCGGCTTTCTGCTCGGCGCGGCCGTGCATGGAGCGATTGCGGACCGATGGGGCCGGCGTATCACGCTGCTCGGCGGCTTATGGATCACGACGATTTTCTCCGTGCTGACCGCTATCGGGGGCCATTCCTTTACCAGCTTTTGCACGCTGCGCGTGTTGACAGGCCTCGGCCTCGGGGTGCTGCTACCGCTCTCGACCACGTACATCAATGAACTCGCGCCGCGGCGAAACGCGAATACGTTCGCGCTCTGGGGCGTCGCGCTGGGCTGGGCGGCGGGCGGCGCGGCGGCCGGCATCGTGGGGGTGTTCGTGACCCCTCGCACGGGTTGGCAAGGGCTTTACTGGGTGGGCTCGCTATCGATCTTGCTGATTCCTTTCGTCCATCGCTATTTGCCCGAATCGCCGAAATTCCTGCTGCTCGGCGGGCGCGACGAAGAACTCAAAGCGATTCTGAGCAAGCTTCGCCCCGATCGGGCCGCGGCATATCGTGACCACGGCGTGGCGCGCCATCGCGCGCTCGCGCGAGCCCCGGTGCTCGCATTGCTGGCGGTGCCTTACCGCAGGCAGTCTATCGCGATCTGTGCCACGAGCTTCTTGAGCCTCTTTTGCATATTCGGACTCTCCGGATGGATTCCGACACTGATGCAGGCGCGAGGCGAAACGTTCGCCGCGAGCTTTGCATTCGGCGCGCTCATGCAGGTCATGTCATTCGTCGGCGGCCTCGTCTGCGGTCACCTCGTCGATCGCTCGAATCGTCCGCGTCAATGGCTTTGCGCGTGGTGGGCGGTAGGGGCGTTTTCCGTGCTGGCGCTCGTCTTCTTTCATACGCATTGGACCAATTTCGCGTTCAGCGCAGTAGCCGGCTTTTGTATCATCGGTGGGCAATTCGTGCTGAACAATTTCACGGCGGCCTCCTATGAAACGCAAATGAGGGCAACCGCGGTCGGGATGGAGCTCGCGATCGGGCGGCTCGGAGCCATTCTCGGCCCCTTCATCGGCGGCGCGCTGCAACAGGTGTTCGGCGGTTCCAACGCGATGCTGGCCGCGATCGCCGTTGCGGCGGCGGGCGCTGCCGCCTGCGTGGTGTTTGCGACGAAGAGCGATACTGGACAAGAGCCACGACAAGGCGAGGCCGACGAGCCGATTGCAAGTGCGGCGCGAGGGTGATGACCACGAGCGGGAAAGCGATGATCTCTAACCTACCTTTTGTGTATGAAGCGTTGCCCATGCGCGTGTTGTTTGGCGTGGGCACGCGCTCGAGCGCGCGCGACGAAGCGCTGAGACTCGGCATATCGCGCGTGCTCATTCTCTGCGGTCCCGCTCACGAAGGCGTTGCACGGGAGATATCGCGCGAGCTGGGCGACCTGCATGCAGGCACGTACGCCGGCGCACGGATGCATACGCCCGTCGAAGTGACGGAGCAAGCGCTGGCACTCGCGCGCGAGCTGCGTTGCGACGGCACCATGGCCATCGGCGGCGGTTCCGCCACGGGCCTGGGCAAAGCGTTGGCGCTTCGCACCGATCTCCCGCAGATCGTCTTGCCGACGACGTATGCAGGGTCCGAAATGACGCCCATCCTCGGTGAAACGAAGCAGGGCGTGAAGACGACTCAGCGTAGCGCGAAAGTCTTGCCCGAGACGGTGATCTACGATGTGGATCTGTCGATGGACCTGCCGGTGCACCTGAGCGGCGTGAGCGGCGTCAATGCGATCGCGCATTCAGTCGAGGCGCTTTACGCGCGCGATGCGAACCCGATCGTCGGTGTGCTCGCGCTAGAGAGCATTCGCGCACTCGTGAACGCACTGCCGGCCATATGCGCCGATCCCCACGATCGGGCCGCTCGCACGGGCGCGCTCTACGGTGCCTGGCTTGCCGGCATCTGCTTGGGGGCGGTTGGCATGTCGCTTCATCACAAGCTTTGCCATACGCTGGGCGGCAGTTTCGACATGCCACACGCCGAGACCCACGCCGTGGTTCTCCCGCATGCACTGGCCTACAACGCCCCGGCGATACCGGAGGTCATGGCGCGGCTGCGCGATGCATTGGGCGTGGACGACGTGCCGGCGGCGCTTTACAACCTCAATCGCGCCATAGGGGCGCCGCGCGGGTTACGGGAGCTCGGCATGCCTGAGGATGGCATCGACCGATGCGTCGAACTGGCGCTGGCGAACCCGTACTGGAATCCGCGGCCATTGGAGCGCGCACAGCTTCATGGGCTCCTCACGCGTGCCTATCTGGGGGACGCACCGTCGATCGATCTGAGCGTAAATCAAGGGGCAGGATCATGAGCGCACATGGGAAGGCGGCATTTCCGTTATTCGATGAAGAGCATTCGGCCGACATCGTCAACGCCAGGATCGGGACCGAGGTCGATCCGCGAACGCGTCAGATCGCCGAAATCGTCGTCAAGCATTTGCACGCGGCGGTCAAGGAAATTGGGCCCACCCATGAGGAGTGGCTTGCAGCAATCCGATTCCTCACCGATACCGGCCATATGTGCACCGATTGGCGACAGGAGTTCATCCTGCTCTCCGACGTTCTCGGCATCTCAATGCTCGTCGACGCCATCAACCATCGCCGCCCCGGAGCCGCCACGGAAAACACGATCCTCGGCCCGTTCTTCGTCGAGGGGGTTCCGTTCTCGCCGTCGGGAGCGAACATCTGCCTGGACGGGAAGGGCGAGCCACTCGTCGTGCAAGCGGAAGTCGCGGACATCGAAGGCAATCCGGTGGAGGGGGCAGTCGTCGATGTTTGGCAGACCAACGACGATGGGTTCTACGACGTTCAGCAAAAGGGCCTGCAGCCCGACGGCAACCTGCGCGGCAAGTTTCAAAGCGACGCGCAAGGTCGCTTTTGGTTCAGGACGGTGAAGCCGCGCGACTATCCGATTCCGGACGATGGGCCGGTGGGTAAGCTGCTCGGGAAGCTCGGCCGGCATCCGAATCGTGCGGCCCACATTCATTTCATCATTCAGGCGCCCGGTTACGAAACGGTGATTACTCACGTGTTCGCCCCCGATTGTCCGTACCTGGCCGAAGACGCTGTCTTTGGTGTGAAAGAAAGCCTAATCGGGCGGTTCGACAAAGTAGAGGATCCCGCGCGGGCCGACTCATTCGGGCTGTTTGGCCCCTTCTGGCTCACGGCGCCGCGATTTGTCCTGCAACGCTCAAAACAGGAAGGTTCGCGATAGGCGCCTGGCGTTAGGCGGGGAGGGCGACGCCCCGTACGATTCAAAGCGTGAGTTCTTGAGGTGGACTGCGAGACGAGCCGTTTTCGCCTCGCGTCACACGGTATGATGGCCGCCACCTCGTTCCATTGGAAGCGCCGCGATGCAAGTGCTGGTTGATGCAGATGCCTGTCCCGTTGTTGTCAAGGACATTCTTTTTCGGGCTGCGCGGCGTACCAAGGTGTGCGTGACGCTGGTGGCAAATCGGTATCTACGCACGCCGCCTTCCCCCTTTATCAAAGCGTTGCAGGTCCCAGCGGGGTTCGACGCCGCGGACAATCGAATCGTTGAACTGGTCGGGCCTGGCGATCTCATCGTTACCGCCGATATACCGCTCGCAGCGGCGGCGCTGGATAAGCGAGCGTATGTCCTCGATCCGCGGGGAAATTGGTTTACCCGCGAGAACATCCTGGAGCATCTGACCATGCGAGACGTGATGGATCAGCTCCGCGGCTCAGGTGTCGCGACCGGCGGCCCGACGGCCTATGCCCCGTCCGATAGCAAGGCGTTCGCTGCGCAGCTGGATCGATTTCTTGCGCGGCGTGGACCGGCGTCTGCGGGCGTTTGACGGTGCGTCCGGCAGCGACGGCGACTCTTACAGCAACCGAATCATTTCAATGACTCAGAGCCTTCCTTCGACGCCCCGAGCATCCGCTCCACATACCGCGCAATCAAATCGACTTCGAGATTGACCTTGCTACCCGGCGCAAGATGCTTGAGCGTCGTCACTTCGACGGTATGCGGAATCAGGTTGATCGAAAACTCGCACCCGTCCTCACGATCGTCGACGCTGTTGACGGTGAGGCTCACACCGTTGACCGTAACCGAGCCTTTATAAGCGAGGTACCGCCCGATTTCCTTCGGTGCGACTACGCGCAGTTCATGCGATTCGCCGACTGGCGCGAACCGAGTCACGGTACCGAGCCCATCGACATGCCCCGAAACGATGTGCCCGCCCAACCGCTCATGCGCCGTGAGCGCTTTCTCGAGATTGACTTCCGCATCCTGCTGCGCGAGCCCCACCGTGCAATTGAGGCTTTCGCGCGAGACCTCGACGTCGAACGTCTTTTCCGTCTTCGCGACAACCGTCATGCAGGCACCCTGAATGGCGATGCTGTCGCCGATCGCGACGTCGGCGAGATCGAGCGAGCCGGCCCCGACTGTCAGCCGCACGCCCGCTTGCTCGTCGTGACCAAGCGGCTTGATCGCTTCGATGCGGCCGACGGCCGCGACGATTCCGGTGAACATGATGTGTCTTTCCTCGTTGATCAGGATTGCGGCGTGCGCGGCGCTTGCGCCGTTACGCGCGCGAGAATGCGCAAGTCGTCGCCGATGCGATCGACCGAGTGAAACGCAAGCCGCACGCGGTTTTCGAGCGTGGCAGGCGCGGCGATATCGAACATGCCCATCGCATCGACACCAAGCAGGCTAGGCGCAAGGTAGACGAGCAACTCGTCGACACATCCATCCCGCAACAGCGAGCCGTTCAGGTTGTGCCCGGCCTCGACGTGCAACTCGTTGATCCCGCGTGTGCCGAGCGCCTTCAGCATGGCCGGAAGGTCGACCTTTCCCTGCTCGTTCGGGAGCGCAACGACTTCGATGCCGCGCGCCGCGAGCGCATCGGCGCGGCTGCCGTTATCGGCATCGATGCGTCCACAGAAGACGAGCGGCGGGGCGCCTTCGAAAATCCGTGCTTCGAGCGGCGAGGCCAGCCGGCTGTCGATGAGCACGCGCAGCGGCTGACGCGGCGTCTCGACTTCCCGCACGGTCAGTTGCGGATTGTCTTGGCGCACGGTGCCGACGCCGGTCAGAACCGCGCAGGCCCGCGCGCGCCAGGCGTGACCGTCCGCGCGCGCCGCCGCGCCCGTGATCCATTGGCTCTCGCCTGTGGGCAAGCCGGTCCGGCCGTCGAGCGAGCCGGCGACCTTCATCCGCACCCAAGGTCGTCCGCGCGTCATCCGCGACACGAAGCCGATGTTGAGCTCGTGTGCTTCATTGGCGAGCAATCCGCAGCGCACGTCAATGCCGGCTTCGCGCAGTATGGAGAGCCCTCGCCCGGACACCTGCGGGTTAGGGTCCTCCATCGCCGCGATCACGCGCGCGACGCGCGCTTCGACCAGCGCATTGACGCAAGGCGGCGTGCGGCCGAAATGACTGCAGGGCTCGAGCGAAACGTAAGCGGTAGCGTCGCGCGGATCGTGGCCGCGCCGGCGCGCATCCTTCAATGCCTGCACTTCGGCATGATCCTGGCCGGCCGGCTGCGTAAATCCTTCGCCGATCGTGACACCGTCTTTCACGAGCACGCAGCCGACGCGCGGGTTCGGCGTCGTCGTGAAAAGACCGCGCCGCGCGAGCGCCAGCGCGCGCTTCATGTGGCTGAAGTCGTCTTCCGAAAACATCGAGTGCGGCTTGCGCATCATGCGGCAAGCGCCGCGAAAGCACTGCGCGCGGCGTCGAGCGTGGCGTCGATGACGGCATCGTCGTGCGCAAACGAAACGAAGCCTGCTTCGTAGGCCGAAGGAGCAAAGTAGACACCCGCATCGAGCATCTTGTGAAAGAACGCATTGAAGCGGGGGATGTCGCTGCGCGAGACGTCGGCGAAGCTCGCCGGCACTTTGTCGGTGAAATAGATGCCGAACATGCCGCCGACGGCATCGGCCGAGAACGTCACGCCGGCCGCCCGCGCCACGGCGGCCAGGCCGCTGGCGAGCTTCGCCGTCTGCTCGCCCAGGCGCTCGTAGAATCCGGGCGCCTGAATGAGCTGCAATGTCTTCAAGCCCGCGGCGACCGCGATCGGATTGCCGGACAGTGTGCCGGCCTGATAAACGGCGCCTTCGGGCGCGAGGTGCGCCATGATGTCGCGCCGGCCGCCGAACGCTGCCGCCGGCATACCGCCGCCGATCACTTTGCCGAGGCAGGTGAGGTCGGGCTCGATGCCGTAGAGCGCCTGGGCACCGCCCAGCGCCACGCGAAAGCCGCACATCACTTCGTCGAAGATGAGCACGGCGCCGTGATGCGTGCAAAGCCGCCGCAGCGCTTGCAGAAAATCGGGATTGCCGCGCACGAGATTCATGTTGCCCGCAACGGGCTCGACGATCACGGCGGCGATCTCGTCGCCGAATGCCGCGAACGCGGTTTCGAGCGCCTCGGTGTTGTTGTACTCGAGCACGCTCGTATGTTTCGCGATATCAGGCGGCACGCCGGCCGACGTCGGATTGCCGAACGTCAGCAGCCCCGAGCCAGCCTTCACGAGCAGGCTGTCGGCATGGCCGTGGTAGCAGCCCTCGAACTTGACGATGCGCTCGCGCTTCGTGAAGCCGCGCGCAAGCCGCAGCGCGCTCATCGTCGCCTCCGTGCCGCTCGATACGAGGCGCACTTGGTCGATCGACGGCACGAGCTTGCGGATCTCCTCCGCGATCTCGATTTCGGCCTCGGTCGGCGCACCGAAAGAGAAACCGTCCGCGAGCACGCGCTGCACCGCTTCGAGGACCTCGGGATGAACGTGGCCGAGGATCATCGGCCCCCATGAACCGATGTAGTCGATATAGCGCACGCCCTCGGCGTCCCAGAAATAGGGGCCTTGCGCACGCGCGACGAAACGCGGCGTGCCGCCGACCGAGCGGAACGCGCGCACCGGGGAGTTCACGCCGCCTGGGATCGACCGTTGGGCGCGTTCGAAAAGAGCTTCGTTGCTGGTCATGAGATGGGGCCTGCTCGATGTAAGGGGCTCACCAGGGCGGACCGGCGGACTGCAATGCCGATGCACCGCGCGGGCGGAGCGAATCGTCAAATTGTACCGGAGCCGGCGAATGTGCCGTTTTCACGTGGTTCTGGCAGGCGGAGGGAAGACGATTCCCCTTACGAGAGCATGGTTGCAAATTAAAACTTATCTGCCTAGCATTCGATGGGTTTCATATTGAAACCAAGTCGTCGCAGCGAAAGTCCTTCGCGCCACGCGGATTCGTGGCGCTGTCGGTCCATCAACCCTCTCGGAAGAATGACCCATGGATATCTCTTACTCCCGCTCCGGCAAGAACTCCATTGCCTTGGCGGCGCTGTGCCTGGCCCAACTGATGTTCGCGCTCGAAATCTCGAGTGTGCCGGTGATTTTGTCGACACTCGAAAAGGTATTGCAGGCGGACTTCAGGGACCTGCAATGGATCATGAACGCCTACACGATTGCGTGCACCACCGTGCTGATGGCCTCCGGAACCTTGGCGGACCGGTACGGCAGAAAACGTCTTTTCGTCATCAGCGTGATCGTATTCGGGCTCGCGTCGTTGCTTTGCGGCCTGACGCATAGTGCGCCGCTCTTGATCGCGGGCCGGTTCGTCCAGGGGATGGGAGGCGGCGCGATGCTCATCTGCCTGATCGCGATTCTTTCGCACCAGTTCAACGAAGGCCAGGAGCGAATCAAGGCGTTCGGCATCTGGGGCATCTTTCTCGGCTTCGGCTTGGGCTTCGGACCGATCGTCGGCGGTGCGATCGCCGCGCTGTCGGGGTGGCAGTGGGTGTTTCTGATTCATGGGCCGATATCGATTCTTACGCTCGTGCTTGCGCTCGGCAGCGTCGACGAATCCAGCGATCCCGAGGCGAAGAAACTGGACGTTCTCGGCATCGTTACGCTGTCGCTCGCCGTGTTCGGCCTCACGTACTACATCACACAGGGATCGGAGTTCGGCTTTGCGAGCCGCATCGCCTTGTACGTCATCGCCGCTACCATCGCGAGCTTCATCGCCTTCCTGCTCGTCGAGAAGATCAACCCCCATCCGATGTTCGATTTCTCGGTTTTCCGCATCAGAAGGTTTTCGGGCGCCATCATGGGTTCGATCGGCATGAACTTCAGCTTCTGGCCGTTCATCATCTTTTTGCCGATCTATTACCAAAGCGCGCTCGGCTACGATATCGTCGTCGCGTCGCTTTCGTTGCTGGCCTATACGCTCCCCACGCTCGCCATCCCTCCATTCGCCGAGCGCCTTTCGCATCGCTATCAGCCGGCCATAATCATTCCGCTGGGCCTGTTCACGCTCGGAGCGGGGTTCATGCTGATGCGGCTTGGCGCGGGTTTCTCGCACGCCAGTGGATTGACGATGCTTCCGGGCTCGCTGATCGCCGGCGTCGGACTGGGGCTGACCAATACACCCACCACGAACACGACCACGGGTTCCGTTCCGTCCAACCGCGCGGGCATGGCTTCGGGCATGGACATCAGCGCGCGGTTGATCACGCTTGCGATCAATATCGCAGTCATGGGGCTGGTGCTCGTCGCTGGGATTGCCGACTATTTGCGAGGCGTGTTGCCAGGCTCTTTCGATGCGGCGCAACTGCAAACGCTGGCCGAGCGAATCGCTGCCGGGAACTTGCCAGCCCTTGCGCAAAGTTTCCCGCGGTTCGGCCAAATGGGCGCGTCCGGGGCGATCGCTCATGCCGCATTAGCGCATGGTTTCCAGTGGGTCATGCTCTATGGTGCGTTCGGCGTATGGGTTCTCGCGGCGATCAGCGCCATCATCTTCCGCGCTAAAAAGGCGCGGCGGCTTGCCGCTCGTAGTACCTGATCTGCGCCCTCAATTAGAATAGACGTTGTGTTCTGGATGGTGGTGCGGAGGCGCGTCATGGTGAAGCGAACGAGTCACAGGGAGGTGCCGTGTTCGATCGCGCGGCCCTTGGACGCGATTGGTGATTGGTGGTCTCTGCTCATCGTCCGGGACGCCTTCAACGGTCTCGAGCGCTTCGGCGAATTCCAGAAAAGTCTCGGGCTCGCCAAGAACATTTTGTCCGCGCGGCTTCGCACGCTCGTCGAGCATGGCATCCTCGAGGCCGTTCCAGCATCCGATGGCAGCCCCTACCAGAAATACGTGCTGACGCAAAAAGGCCAGGGGCTGTTTCCGCTTCTCGTCGCATTGAGGCAGTGGGGAGAGGATTATTTCTTCGAACCCTCCGAGTCGTACGTGCGGCTCGTCGACAAAGAGCAGGGCCTGCCGCTCAAGCGCCTGGAGGTTCGCTCGCAAGACGGGCGACTATTGGGACCGGCCGATACGGTGCTGCTACCGGCCGAGGAAGGGGGATCTCGACGCTCCGCGGCGTTCGAAGGAGAAGATCTTCACCAAGAATCGAGCTGATCGGCGGATGCGGGCTCCGCGAGAGACGCGGGGCCAATCCGAAGTTACTGCCCGGTATAGCCGAGCGGCGCGGTGACATTGGCCTGGATGACGCTGGCGTTCGTGGATACGACATATTGCGGCGTCTCGGTCAGCGTCAGTTGCGCCACCCCGTTCGTGTAGGCAACCTTCGTCGGATTGCCCATCATGTCGAACACTTCGACGTAGCCGCTGGTTCCCGGCGCATCGACGGTGAGCGCGTAGCGCTTGCTGTAGGTGGGGCTATAGGCGCCCGTCGAAGTCGGCCAAGCGGCGTTGTTGTGGGTCCACAAGGCCGTGATGACCTTACCGCCGCCCAAGCGCTGGAAGGCGTAGCCATACACCATCGAGGGCAGGCCGTTCAATCGCCCGAGCGTTTGGGTGCCGTCGATGATGCGCGTCATGGCGGCGAACGCCATGGCCTCGGGCTTGGGGCTCAGGTTGGTTGCGCCGAACTGGCCTTGAGCGTGCGAGAGGTCGAAGAACGAGCCGTAACCGCAATCGCCCGGGTAATCCGCTCCGTAGAAGAAGTAGGTCACCTGTGCGCCTTCGCCGAGAATGATCAGGTGGGCGCGCGCCGCGACGGCCGCTTGAGCGAAGAGTTGATTCGCCGACGGGGAGTTCGGACCGTAGGTGACGCCCGGGTCGTAGCTGATGCCAAGCTCGGTGGACCAGAGCTTCATATTGGGCTTGATGCCTTGCATGGTCGAGCGCAGCGCCTGCATCTGCTTGTCGAGCGAATTGGCGACCCAAGCGGGGTCGGGGTTGGTGTCGTACAACTCGGGCGGATGCGCGGCGTAGGTGCCCGCGTTGTAGTAGCCGTGCGTCGCGATGCCGTCGATGTACTGGCCGAGCCCCAGGGCCGCGTAAGTCTGCAGAACGCCGCCCGTGCATGCCCCCTGGCAATTGGCAATAAAGGGATTCGTCGTGCCCATGACGACCGCGTTCGGGTCCGTCGAGTGCAAGCCGTTGTAGACGGCCTTATACATGGCGACGAAGTTCGCCGGCGAATCGGCCCACTGCGGCTCCCAGGTCACCTGATAGTAGTTGTTGCGCTGATTCGGAAAATACGCTTTGCGAATGGCCTCAGTGTCCTCCCCCACGCGCGCCATGTACCGCTCGTAATAATCGAGGTCAACGGGGAGGTGGCTGCTATCCTGATGTGCTCCTATCGGACTTGCCCAGTCGGGTATCCCATCCAGCCGCACAAGCCGCATCACCTTTCCGTTCTTATAGACGGACGCTACGCCGTTCACCGATGGTTTCCAAGCGTTTGGCCGCTTTGGCTCCGTGACCGACAGCTGACGATCGTCGATCGTTTGTGAAATCCCCAGGGCCGCCAGCATTTGAGGGTAGCCGTTGAATCCTTGCATGCCGAAACGATGCTGATCCAGGTGCGCGAACGGGACGGCAGGCAGGTATGCGGACACATTCGGCAAGATGCCGAACGTTGCGATGCCTGACGGGCGGGTGCCGGCGCGCGGCAACGCTCCGCCCGCCGCGGACAACGTCGCGGACACCGCAAAATAACCGCTTACCCTGGATCTGCACGAAAGCGTGGTCGTGCGAGTGCCGCCGGCGACGGGAAACGTACCGTTGACCTCGACATTGCCCAGGTGGTCTCGGATCGACCATACGACGTTGTCCGCTGTCGGGGTGGCCGTCACAAACGATACGCGGAATGGACTGCCTTGCGCGAACAGGCGTGTCCCGTCGGTGCTCGGTGTATCGGCTGCGATCAATCCGTTGGCGAAGCCGCCGGATGTCGTCGATCGCCTAGTGCAAACAATCGCCCCGGCCGATGGCCGCATCGAGCCGGACGCCAATGCCGGCGCCGACCGCTGAGACATGCTTGTGACGAAATCGTCGCGTGACGATATGCCGGTGAACGGGTTTTTTTCGCTTCGCGCATCCACGCGCGGGAAGCCAAGGCTCGCAAGCACGTACAAACCAGCGATAAAAGATCGCCATGTGACGTGACGCGGATCCATCGCAGCGCAAGCAGATCGGGTACGCACAGTATCGCCCGTTCAATGTCGGCTTAACGAAACGAGGAACGAGCAAGAAGCACACCGCATATCGGCGGTGGGTTTATCGAACGTCGCAATCGGCGGCTCGCAGGACAGTGAAAGGCGCCGATATTCTTTTCTCCATGACGCCAACCACCCTCGCGCTCCATGCCTGCTGCCTGCTCGAAATATGGCTCGGCGTTACGTCATCGTTACGTAACGAGTCGCCACATGCCGAGGAGGGCGAGGCTGTCATTGGGAGATCGATTGGGAGACGCGCGCGCGCTTCCGTTGATCGGGCCGTCGTGGCTGTCGCGCTCCGGCTCATGCTCGAACGAATACACAAACGTTGGCATGGTTTCTGCGGAATACGAGCGCAGTGCTCTCGGCAGTGCAGAGAGAAAGAGCGATCGCACAAGCGATAGTCGCTGCGAGATGGCTGACATTTTGAAGAAAGCGGGGGCTGCGATGGCGGGGAAAGATCGGCAGACGTGTAGGAGCGAATGGAGACGAGTCCATCGGGGACATGCGCACGACGCGCACCTCGGTTGCTGCAACGTACACTTCCAATGACGGGCGGCTCCATGTCCAGGCCAATCGAAAAGGTCGCAGGGGCGCGCGTCGGCTCCTTGCATTTGCATGAGCGCACGGAGCGCTTGAAGCAGGTCTTGCGCGATGCAGGCGATGGATGGTTGCGTCGAGCGAAATACCTTTTACCGGATCACGTGTTCCTGGCACTCTCGCATCGCAGGAAGATCGGACGGTTTCCGAGGTTCAGAAATCCTGAGACTTTCAACGAGTTGATTTTGGCTCGATGTCTTCATCCGAATCCCCGATGGAGCAGGCTGGCCGACAAGCTGGCTGTTCGCGACTACGTCAGGGACAGGATCGGCGAGAAATACTTGATCCCGTTGATTGCGGCGCCGGACGTATTCACGCAAGAGATTTTCAATTCGCTCCCTGCTTCGTTTGTCATGAAAGCGAATCACGGGTCAGCATTCGTTGAAATCGTTTGGGACAAATCGAAACGATCATTCGACGAACTGCGGGCAATAGCTGACAGGTGGCTCCACACCGACTACTACCGCCAAGGGCGAGAGCGGCACTATCGTGCGATCAAGCCACGTATCCTGTTCGAAACGCTGCTTCTCGACAGCTCCGGCAAGATCCCGCCGGACTTCAAGATGAACATGTTCGGCAATTCCTCTGACGGGCCGATCATCTATACAGGCGTCGTGCAAGACCGCTTCGGGAATGAGCGCATCGATCTCTACGACGCGCAATGGCGTACGCTGGATTTGGAGTTGGGCGACTTTTCCGGAAGCGGGGTTCCTCCACCGCCCCCGCCCAATTGGGAAGAGGTGATCAGAGTTGCCACGCGTTTGATGGAAGGGCTTGGCTACGTCCGCGTGGATCTTTATGTCTTCGACGACAAAATTTACTTTGGCGAACTGACGTTCACGCCCGGTGGAGGGATCTTTCCGTTTTCCCCCGATCGCTATGATTACGAATGGGGGCGTCTTTTCAAGGCAATGACTTGATTGACGATCGAAATGATGAACATTGCCAGAAATTCCGATCCAGCCCAGGCTTCGATCGAGGCCGCGCTTGTCGAGATCGAACGGTCGCTGTACTTGTCAACCGCAATTCACTCGATCCCGGATGCCAACGTTGCGGCGACGTTTAGTGCCGGACTCGAATGGATGAAGCGATTTGTCATGCGACCGCACCCTCACCTCGGACGGAGGGGGGCTGTCTGTCCGTTCGCGCGGCCGGTCCATGAGGAGCCCGCTTTATACTTTTGTACGTTCGACTGCGGCGGCATGAACTTCGAGACGTTTGTGGAAATTATGCTGCAGGTACCGAAGCTCTACCGGCGAATCGCAGCCGGCTTTTCCGGTCGATCCGATTTGCTGTCGTTGTGTGTCTTTCCGAGAGGCCTGTCTGCAGCTTCGTATTACAAGTTCATAGATTGCGCGCACTCGATACTCAAGCCGATCTATATGAGCGCGGGGCTGATGATCGGGGAGTTCCATCCGCTAAGTGCCGTCCATGGGGCGCATTCCGACAAGATATTTCCTTTGCGCGCGGACGTGCCATTTTTTGCCATACGGTCGACGACCGCGCATGACATCTTGTTCATCGATCGAGAATCAGGCTCCGCTGGTCAACGCATTCATGAGCTCGAGTGCTACCTGGACTCGGCGGGTGAGTTATTACCAGATGACAAGATCGAGCGTATCCGAGCGCGCATCGAGCAGCTCAAGTCGCAGCTCGTCTCCGAGCAAGATCCTGCCGATACCGTGGCTTCGCGATGATTCGCTTCGGAGCACCAGGGCAACGCGGGTCGATCGAATCTTAGTTTTTACCAACGACAGGAAGCTGTGAGCGGATATGGACGAGCTTTCATGGGAAGAGTGGCAATCGCTGTGCGAGATCATGAACGGTTATATCAAGACGCAAGTCCTATCGACTGCGTGCGACCTCGAGGTCTTCGATGTCATCGAGAAAGGAGCGACGGTGGCTTCGTTGCCCGAGACCCTCGGGATCGACGAGTACGGGTGCCGCGTGCTTCTGTTAGGGCTCAAGGCGTTGCAGCTCATCCGTGTCGACGCATCAGGGGTGATACACAATCTGCCGCTGGTGCAGCGCTGCCTTTTGCGGGACTCGCTGCGCTCGATGGTGCCGTTCGTCCACCTCAACGACAAAATCCAGCACAGGGCGTGCTTGCATTTCACGACAGCATTGCTGGAGCGGCGCAACGCAGGATTGGATGAATTCGAGGGCGATGCCCCGACGCTGTATGGACGCATGGCTCAGAATCCGGGAATGGAGGCGCTGTTCCATGAGGGGATGGGCGCCTATACGCGTCTCTCGCCGCGCATGATGGACATGAAGGAACTGGCGGAGGTTTCGACGCTGCTTGACGTGGGCGGCGGCGATGGCACGAATGCCATCCGGCTGGTCGAAAGGTACCCATCGCTCAAAGTCGTTCTTCTGGATCTTCCGTCCGTCGTTCAGAAAGCGCGCCAAAACATCGAAGCGCTCGGGCTCTCACAGCGGATCACTTGCGTCGCGGCGGACATGTTTTCAGATCCGTGGCCGCACGGTTGCGATGGCGTCATGTTTTCGCACGTGGTGGAAATCTTCGGCCCCGAAAAGATCAGGTTTCTCTACGAAAAAGCACGCGCCTATCTGGCCCGCGGGCAGCTCTTCATTTGGACCTTGATGTGTGATCCGGACGAGTCCGGTGGCCTGCAGGCAGTGAAGTCTTCGCTCTACTTCCTCACAGTCGCGAGTGGTGAGGGGATGGCTTATCCCGCCAGCGACCACCGCCGTTGGTTGAAGGAAGCGGGATTTTCTCTGATAGCCGAGTACGACGCACCCGCCATTAGTCATGGTGCGCTCGTTGCCTGCTGACCGCCTTCAAATTGCGTAGGGACTCAAGGCTGCTTGATCGGGGGCAGGGTAACAACGCCGAGCCAGAAATCGTTGATGCTGCGAACGACTTCCGTAAATTTCGAAAAGTCCACCGGTTTGTTGATATAGCAATTCGCATGTAGGCCGTAAGATCGGACCACGTCCTCCTCTGCCTTGGACGTGGTCAGGATCACGACCGGGATCGTGCCGAGCTCCGGATCGGCTTTCAATTCCTCGAGCACCTCCCGGCCGCTTTTTCTCGGCAGGTTGAGATCGAGAATGATCATGCCGGGTCGGCGAGCCGTCGCATACATCCCCCGACGTCTGAGATACTCCATGGCAGTCACCCCGTCCTCCACCACATGGAGCGGGTTGAGCACTTTGTAATGCTCGAGGGCTTCGCGGGTCATCATGACATCGGTCGGGCTATCCTCCACCAGCAGGATGTCGGCCAGGTTGCCTTTTGCATCGACAAGCATGGACCACCTCTATCCGGTTGAACGGCTAATTCGATGGACTGCCCGGGTCACGCGGCAGTGTAAAAAGGAACGTGGTGCCGTTGCCCGGATCGGACTCGACCCAGATACGGCCACCGTGGTGTTCGACGATGCGCTTGCACAGTGCCAGTCCGATTCCCGTGCCGGGGTAGTCGCGACGCGTGTGCAAGCGCTGAAAAATGAGAAAAATTCGTTCGAAATACTGCGGATCGATGCCAATTCCGTTGTCCCTGACATGGAACACCCAGGCATCGCTGCGAGCGTCGGCTCCCACGTGAATTCGCAAAGGGCGGTCTTTGCTGCGGAATTTGATCGCGTTTCCCACCAGGTTCTGAAAGAGCAAGGAGATCTGCGTGGAAATCGCATGAACCACCGGCAAATCCTCATGGACGATCTGGGCGCCGCTCGCCTCGATCGCGGCGCTCAGATTTCCGAGTGCATACTCCAGCGCCTGCGCGGATTCCGTCGGTTCCCAGGGTTCCGCGGACCTTCCCATGCGTGAGAACGCAAGCAGATCGTCGATTAGCGTCTGCATCCTGCTCGCTCCGTCGACGGCGTGCCCGATATATTCGTCGGCCCGTGCGTCGAGTTGCCCTTGATAGCGTCGTTGCAAGAGCTGAAGGGGCCCAGCGATAGCTCGCAGCGGCTCCTGAAGATCATGCGAAGCGACGTAGGCGAACTGTTCGAGGTCGCGATTGGAGCGGGCTAGCTCCTCGGTTCGGTGGCGCAGCTCTTCCTCGGCCCGTTTTCGCTCCGTGATATCCGCGATGGCCGCAAGCACGAACGAACCCGTGGAGGTCTCGACGGGATTGAGTCCAATTTCCACCGGAAATTCCGAGCCGTCCTTGCGCTGACCGTTGAGATCTCGACCTTCGCCCATCCGACGCGCGCTTGGCGCAAAAAAGAAGCTGTCGCGGAGTCCCGGATGCGCGGCGCGATAACGTTGCGGTAGCAGCTTTTCGACAGGTTGGCCGATCAGCTCATCGCGCTCATATCCGAAAATCGATTCGGTCAACGCATTGACCAACGTGATACGCCCGGTATGGTCCGCCATGACGATCGCGGTAGGCGCCGATTCGACAGTTGCGCGAAAGAGCTCCTCTTGCCGCTTGCGCTCGGTGATGTCCACGATGGCCGCCAGAACGTACATTCCCTCGCTGGTCTCGAGCGGATTGAGGCCGATCTCCAGCGGCACTTCAGTACCGTCCCGGCGCAGCCCGTACAGGTGGCGGCCCGCACCCATTGGGCGGTTGCCCGGATTCTCGCAGAATGCGGACCGGTAGCCTGGGTGCTCGCGCCGATAGCGCTCGGGCACGAGCAGCTCGATGCCTTGCCCAACGAGTTGGTCGCGAGCGTAGCCGAACACCTTTTCGGTTTGAGAGTTCACCAACACGATTTGGCCATCGCGGTTGATGATGATCATTGCGTTGGGCGCTGCCTCGACGACTTGTCGGAAGCGCTCCTCGGCCTGCTTGCGCTCGCTCACCTCCTGCAGAAGCATTTCATTTGCGTGCTCGAGCTGATCTCGCGAAACGGTGGTCTTTCTGAGCGCCTCGACCATATGATTGAACGCCCGTGAAAGCTCCCCAATCTCGTCGCTCGACGTGACGGCGAGCCGGTGCTCGAGGTCGCCCGCTCCAACGATGACCGTGCCCTCACGCATCAGCGCCAGTGGCCGGATGATGCTTCGCAGAACAAGGATCACTGTCGCCACGAGCGTCACCACCGCTACCGCTGCGAATAGCATGGCCGCTATGTTCATCTGCTCCTGGGCGTTCCGCACGCTGCGCCTGGTGCTGTCGGAAAGGCTGAGCGCGTCGGAAATCATGTCCTGCGTGCGGTTCAGGATCTGCCCTGTCAGTCGGATCTCGAGTTCCTGCATCACCGCGTCGTTGGTACCGACGGTTTGCACTCCGTTACGATCCTGGAGCAATTCAACAAACAATGCTTCGATGTTCGCTTGTCGATGGCGAAGGTCGTCGACCGTGGCCCTCTCCTGGCCGCCGGCGAATCGGGTCGCATCTGAGAGGAGTTTCGCGAGCGACGCGTTTCGCAATTGCCACTGGGCGCGCGGGCGCACTTCGTGGCCGCGCACATACTCCAGCGTGAGGTATCGGAGCGAACTGACCGCGTTCAAAATGCTGCTGGCGGTTTCGTTGTTGGCGAGGTCCGTCTTGACCTGCTGACTGGCGATGAACAGCATGGTGCCAATGATTCCCATGGCAAGCGCCGCAAATAGTCCGGTCAGCGCGAGGCGACTCGATATTTTCATAGGCGCGCCATCAATGAATGAGAGTCACCGCTGCGGGCGCCACCGCCTCCAGCGCATGCAGATCGACGTAGTCGAGGTAGTTGGGCATGTCCGTGCGTCGAGTCAGCGCGTCCCTGATCGCCCACCGTGTGTCGTCCTCGAGTCCCAGCAGTAGGCTTTGATCGAGCGTCACGCGAAACCGATAGTCGGGCCACGTCGCAGTCAGCTCGGCCGCGCCGACATTGAAAGCAGCGCGGACCAGCGCGCGAGCCTCGTCCGGTTGATTCCGGCAGAGGCGGGCTCCGGAAATCAGGGCGCGCACGACTTTTTGGAGGACTATTTGATGTCCGGCAACATAGGCGTGCATGCCTGTCAGATTGAGCGTTGTGCTGTAGATGTCGCCTGCGAGGAAGGTCATGCCATCGGCGCCCAACTGACTTCGCAATGCGCCAAGGATCGGTTCCCAAGCCGATGCGGCATCGATTTCGTCCCGGGCGAGCGCGCCAGACAGCGCCGCTGGCGTGAGATCGCGCAGAGTGACATCGCCCAGCGTCAGATGGTGTCTGGCGAGAAAGACGTCAAGGACAAAGTGGCTACCGGTCCCGAGCGTGACGCCGATTCGCTTGCCTTTGAGACTGGCCGGCGTGGTGATCCCCTTGTCGACTCTGCCCACCACGCCGATATCGTTCTCCGCCCGGGCAACGGTCGCGACCACGGATAACGGTTGACCGTTCATCACGGCGAGCACGACCGGCAGGTCGCCCGATATGGCCAGGTCGACCTTTCCGCTGAGCAGCGCATCGAGCGCTGCCTTCCCGCTCAAGTAAAGCCGCACAGTGGCCTCGACGCCCTCGCTCTTGAAGTATCCCTTGGCTTGCGCGACGACAACGGGGCAGGAACCCGTGTACTCGATATTTGCGATGACAACGCGTTCGGGGGGCTCGATATCATATGGCTTGGGCGAGGTGTGGCCGAACCATGCGAAGGCCGCGCTTCCCGCGAGCGCGACAAAGCCAACGATGGCATAAATCGGTGTTCTTCTACCGGCCCTGGTAACAAGCTTCACCTTCATCGTAGGCCCCTCGGACAATGGCCGTAAAGCACGCTTGGCACGAACCGATAAACCGCGATTGAACGAGTGAAGTATAGACGCGCACAGGCGTGTGACAAGCAGGCTAATGCGACGTTGACGATAAATGGCGCTCAGTGTGTTTGCCGAGCTTGAAGTGAATCAGGGGGCATTAATGTCGTAGTGATGCCGCCTGACTGTAGAGAGGGCACCGGAATCCGATTTCACGTATTGCAGCCTCGCGAAATCGGACTTTCGATCACCGTCTCGACGGTGCAGATGGCGAAATTGTAGGTATTCATCCAGAATTTTCAGCCAAAATTCGATTGAGGGGATAGCCCCTGCAAAACAAAAAGGCGCCGCGGACGCGGCGCCTAGAAGGTCTCAAAGAGGGCCCGACGTTGCCGCCGGGCCGCGGGATATTACTGTCCGGTATAGCCGAGCGGCGCGGTGACATTGGCCTGAATGACACTGGCGTTCGTGGATACGACATATTGCGGCGTCTCCGTCAGCGTCAGTTGCGCCACACCGTTCGTGTAGGCAACCTTGGTCGGATTGCCCATCATGTCGAACACTTCGACGTAGCCACTGGTTCCCGGCGCATCGACGGTGAGCGCGTAGCGCTTGCTGTACGTGGGGCTATAGGCGCCCGTCGAAGTCGGCCAAGCGGCGTTGTTGTGGGTCCACAAGGCCGTGATGACCTTACCGCCGCCCAAGCGCTGGAAGGCGTAGCCATACACCATCGAGGGCAGGCCGTTCAATCGCCCGAGCGTTTGGGTGCCGTCGATGATGCGCGTCATGGCGGCGAACGCCATGGCCTCGGGCTTGGGGCTCAGGTTGGTTGCACCGAACTGGCCTTGAGCGTGCGAGAGGTCGAAGAACGAGCCGTAACCGCAATCGCCCGGGTAATCCGCTCCGTAGAAGAAGTAGGTCACCTGTGCGCCTTCGCCGAGAATGATCAGGTGGGCGCGCGCCGCGACGGCCGCTTGAGCGAAGAGTTGATTCGCCGACGGGGAGTTCGGACCGTAGGTGACGCCCGGGTCGTAGCTGATGCCAAGCTCGGTGGACCAGAGCTTCATATTGGGCTTGATGCCTTGCATGGTCGAGCGCAGCGCCTGCATCTGCTTGTCGAGCGAATTGGCGACCCAAGCGGGGTCGGGGTTGGTGTCGTACAACTCGGGCGGATGCGCGGCGTAGGTGCCCGCGTTGTAGTAGCCGTGCGTCGCGATGCCGTCGATGTACTGGCCGAGCCCCAGGGCCGCGTAAGTCTGCAGAACGCCGCCCGTGCATGCCCCCTGGCAATTGGCAATAAAGGGATTCGTCGTGCCCATGACGACCGCGTTCGGGTCCGTCGAGTGCAAGCCGTTGTAGACGGCCTTATACATGGCGACGAAGTTCGCCGGCGAATCGGCCCACTGCGGCTCCCAGGTCACCTGATAGTAGTTGTTCTGTTGATTCGGGAAGTAGGTCTGCCGGATGGCCGCCGAGTCTTGGCCGACACGCGCCATGTAGTTCTGGTAGTAGCCCAGGTCCGTCGGGGCGTTCGTGTCATCCTGGAAGGCGCCGGTCGGGCTGGCCCAGGCTGGAATGCCGTCGAGCCGGATCAGGCGCATCACCTTGCCGTTCGTGTAAAAAGGATCGAGATCGGACAATGACGGCGTCCACGTGTTGGGGCCGCTAGGCTCCATGTTCGAGAGCTGGCGATCGTCGATTGTCTGCGAAATGCCAAGTGCCGAGAGCGCCGCAGCGTTATCGTTGAACCCCTGCATACCGAAGCGATGCTGATCCGGATGCGCGAAGACGGGGGCGGGAAGAACGGCGGACACGTTGGGCAGGATGCCGAACGTTGCGATCCCTGTTGGGCGGGTACCGGCTTCCGGCAGCGTCCCACCGGTCCGACTCAGTGTCGCGGTCACGGCGAAATAGCCAGGCGCCGAAGACTTGCATGAGAGCTTGTAGGTTTGCGTGCCGCTCGCTACGGCGAACGAGCCGCTGCCTCGGATGTTCCCCAAATAATCCTGAACCGACCACACCACGTTATCCGCGGCCGGCGCGGCCGTCACAAACGACAGGCTGAATGAACTGCCTTGGGCAAACATGCGCATGCCGTCCGTGGTCACGGTGTCGGCCGAGATCAAGCCGTTGGCGGCGCCGCCTGCGGTCGCTGCTGGCGCTGAACAGATGATGGAGTTGGTCGGCACGGCCGCGTGGGCAGCGGGCAAACCCAGTATCGCCATGCCGTACAGCGCTGCGACCAGACGCTTCGGTGCGGGGATCGAAATAGCGGGCGTCGAACGTGAGGCGGAGAGGAAAGAGGCTTTCATTTAATGACCTTTCAGGTAATGGATAATCAAAGACAAAAGGATTCCATTGCCACTAAAATGGCTGATAAGACGAGGAATCTCGCGGATTGCTTCGTTTATGATGTTTAGTTGCCTTGCTGGCATCTAGTATCAAGCGATGAAGCAGCGCTGTTCGTTTGAGTTAGTGTTACCCAGATCACATTTCCGCAATATCAGGGGGCGCCGGTAGATTCCGTAGTGGTCGATAACGGCAATGTCAGGTCTTTCCTACCTTGCAGGGGAAGGTATTCGCCAATTTCAGCAGTCGACGAACGATGTGTAGCTGGTTGATAAACCTGATGTCGGAGATTTCCGGTTCGGCATGCGCGAAGGATTACTTAATGGCGAGAATCGCCGAGGATTTTGTAGTAATTGCTGGCGCCGGCGTCGGTGATTTCCTACGCGGCAGTGGGGGATATTCGTTTATATCGGGGGTTGCCGAAGATCTTGTAGCGATCGCAACCGCGATGTCGGTGCTTTCCTACGCTGACCAGCGGCATTAGACTGGCGGGGGTGCAAAGTGACGTGAATATTGGTTGGCAAGGCGAACGCCTTCCGTCGGGCCGCTCCCGAGGCGTGGCCGTGGTCCCGGCGTGATCGGAAGGTGTAGTCGTCTCGGCAAACCTTTGACGACTGGCTCGCCTTCGTGTGCGAAGCGATACGTGTCCGGCGAATCGCCCGGCAGCGAAATCCCGTCTATAAATGGGGGAAGCGGGTTTACCCGAGAGAATGGCGAGCTGGTTGATTTACGCCCGCGCTCGCTCGACTCGTCAGCTCGTTCGCGTGACGCCGAGGCGTGTTGTCATTGCGAAAGATCGAACACTGCGACGATCCAGCTAGAGCTTCCTCGCAACGAGAACCATGCTTTTCCAGAGGTACGGAAAGCGACCAACGCCAGAAAATCCGACAACTCGAAAGCCGTTTGCAGATAACAGCGCAGTCAGTGTCGCACGGCTCCAAAACTTGATGTGTCCGCCGTGCCAGAGAGGGGTATGGTGCGCATCCCATCGGTTGAAGGCCGAAAGGGCAAGGTTTTTCAGGTACCCGTGGTAAGGCGTGGACACGATCAAATAGCCGTTGTTGTTGAGACACCGGCTGGCATAGGCGGGCAGCAGGTGCGGTGAAAATAGATGCTCCACGACTTCCGTGGATACGATTGCATCGAAGGCACGCTCATGTGCCAGCAGACGCGCGGGGTCGTCCTGCACGCCGAAATGGTAAAACGGGATATTGGGGTAGGCGCTCTTGGCCAACTGGACGCCCTTCGGGTCGTACTCGACCCCAGCCACCTCATACCCTGCCGCGGCCAACGCAGCACATAGCGCGCCGTTTCCGGCACCGATGTCCAAAACACGGTGCACCTGCAAGCTTCCCAATAACTCCAAGATGCGGGGCGCAATATAGCCGCACGACTCCGGCCCTCGCTCGGTGGCCCAGCCATAGTCTTCCACAGCGTTCTCTGCCATGTTCAGAATCCTCCGTAATGGGAATCGCAGCAAAGCGGCACGAGGATGGTTCTGCCGCATCTCGAGGTATGCGGTGTTTGCTGAAGGTGGCTAAAGCCGCAACTTGGGTCTTCGCGACTTCCATAGTGGGTCACGCGTGGGCCGAATGCGCCTGGTCTGGAGCCTGTTCAGGACCTGTTCACCCGACGCGACGAAAGCTGCATCAACGGCGGGGGCAGGCCGTTCTCAGGTGGAGACTTACGGCCGCGCTGGCAGTCCTGGCCGCGCGCCGAACCGGCGCAGTTGCACATGCATGGCGACCATCAGGCCGAGCGAAAGGCCGAAGATGAGACCAGAGAAGCGCGGACCAAGCGGATTGCCGCCGATCGAGACCGCCGGCAAAGCAGCGGTGAGCAGGATGGCGCGCCCGAGCACGGACAGGTAAGGGGCGTTCGGCATGGCGCTGCGCCACCGGCGATAGGTGAACGTGGCGTGCAAGAGCGCGTAGACGAGGGCGAATGGCATTGCGATGCCGAACAGCAGTCCGCCCGCGTAGAACTGGTAGACCCAGAAGTTGTGTCCCGCAGCTCCTGCGCGCTCGGCATAAAAGTCCTTCTTGGTCACTACGCCCAGCAGATCCGGCAAGTAATCGGGCGAGTAGCCGTACTCGTGGCCGTATCCTTTGCCGATGAGCAACGAAGTCGTAGACGCCGTCACTTCGTCGTATTGGTACTTTATTTCGGCAAGACGCGAGATCGTCGTCGGGTCCTTCCCGGTCGCCGTGCTGTCCTTGGCGTGGATCCGCTGTGTCCAGTGCTGCGCCACGTTGGGGAACGCCGATATGGCGCCGAACGCCATGCCGCCCAGCACGACCGAGACGAACGCCGCACGCAGCAGCGCGCGCACGAGGTGGCGCGATGACGGCGCGCTCATCCAGACTGCCATCACGAAAAGCAGGGCAGTGCCGATGAGGAGGCTGCGCGTGACGCTCAGGAGTTCGATGAAGACGCTGGCGCAGAACACCCCGAGTGTCAGTGTCGTAAAGCGCTTCGCGACGACGAATTCGTGCAGCAACATGCCCTGCAGGCCGAGGAAGGTCACGGAAACGATGTGGTAGCGCACGTCCGCGAGCGGGCCGCCCGTTGCCATGCCATGAAAAAACGTGAAGGCGAGACTAATGACGTTGGCCCAGAAGATGGCCCTTTCAAACTGATAGATCTGCGCCTCCCGCCAGGGGCGACATGCCGCGACGAAGCCAAGTTGGAAGAGGAGGAACGGCAGCAACACGCGCAGGTATTGGTCGAAATCGTTGCCGTTGACCCATTGAGAGATGAGGCTTGCGGGCACTGCCAGCATGAGCGCGAGCGATACGAGCGTGCGCAGGCGCGAGCGACCGGCAAAGCGCGGCCCGATGAGCATCAACACCGCACCCGCGAACAGCGTCGGCGCTGCGAGCAGGATCTGCGTGAAGTGACTCGCGTTGTCGACGGCGCCCTTGTAGTCCATCGCCATCGGAAAGATGAACAGGCCAATCCAAAAGCTTGCGCTCCGATTGCGGCGCGTAATGGGGTGTGCGGCAAACGGGGGGTCGCACGGAAGTGTTGCCATCGAATCGGCTCCCTATGTGGTTCCCTGCGGAGGGACTGCGCGTGCCGGGCAAGAAATCCGCTGCACAGGCGTGACCCTCGATCGGGGTTTAAATATCCTCAACCGGCCTGGTATTGGGCGGTAGGCGTATCGCGCTACCGCGCAGGCCGATGGGCTCGAATTCGGCCGGCCGCGCGCCCTGCAGGATTCGTCGGCGCATTGGCTTTTCGAAAGACACGAAAATGACAGTGCTCAACGCAACGGCGATGACTAGCGCAATCCATCCGTCATCTCTCGTGAAGCCGGCAATATACGCCCAATGTGCCAGCGGAACGTGAATGAGATATAAGGAAAAGCTCGCCTCACCAAGCAGTACGAGCGGACGTCGATTCAGCAATCCGAGCACAGGGCGCTCGAGCAGCGCCAAACCCAGAATGAGCGCTACGAAGAGCGGCGTTTCCAGGAAGAATATGAGGGCCGGAGCGTGGTAGGCGGCAATGCACGGAAACGCGATCAGGGCCAAGCATACGAGCACGACGCCGAGCCGATGCCTTGAGTATCCCTTAGCTCTGGCACGGACGAACCAGAGTGCTGCCCCAGCGCCCATAAAAAACTCCGCCAGGTGGCTGATCGGGAATTGAGATACGACAAATCCACTTCGCTCTGTCGGGAGATAATTTAATGCGAAGAAAATCCACACCCCCTCGAGACACCATGCCGCCAGGCAAGCGAGAGCTATCGACCTGTTTGGCATTTTTAAAAGTTTCAGCAGCAACCACGGAAACATCGCGTAGTAGAACGCTTCACATGAAATGCTCCAGGCAGGCCCGTTCCATGGTTGGTTCATGCGTGCTATCGGAAGCCAAGCAGTTAAAAGGAGTAGCTGCGCGACAAGGCTGAGTGTCAGGCTGATCCCGGGATGGCTTTTGATGGCATACCAACCGTATAGCAGCTCGGTATCGTGCTGTCCGAGCATGTAAACCGTCACTGATGCAGCCAAGCCCAGCGAAAGCAGCATGACAGGGTATATCCGCGCAAAGCGCGCAAGGTAGAACCGCGATACGCCCGTCCGCCCGATGGACCCGTGATAGTTGTACGCAAGAACGAACCCGGACAGCACGAAGAAGAGCGAGACGGCTGGTCTGCCGCCGTCCTCGATTGCGGCAGGGAGGCCGAGCAGCCCCATCTGAGTGTAGTGGCCAATGGCCACGGTGAGGGCCGCAAAGAATCGAATGCTGGTTAGCGCAACGATTGGGCGATTGGGCTGCTGCGTAGGGTGCATGCTATCTCCCGCGCTTTTAGACAGACAATGTATACGTGCATGCACGCCTGCAACAAAGAGATGAAAGCCGCTGTTTCTCAGCAGATTTGTTCGTGTGGTTGGAGGTTTGCCAACATTCGAAATTCTCTGCTCTGGCCGATTTTCGTACAACATAGCCGTGAAAGTTTGCGCTTCGGGATGAATGTCGCCTGCCGTTCCTGGATCGTGATAGGCGATTTCGGCCATGCAGCCCCGGATTCGGATGCGGGACCGGCAGTGAACTTGAACCGACGCGGCGTTCTTTTTTTCTATCGCTATTTGATGTGCGAGCGCTGCCGGGCGAGCGACGGAGAGCCGCCGACGATCTGGCTAAGGTGTTATAGCTCCTATACGTCATTTTCATCGTCAGAGTTGCCGGCCGCTGACTGACGCTTCATATTTGTGTCAACCGGCTTGGTGGCGGTCGGCCCGCGTCCCGTATGACGAGGAAGATACGGAATGGAAAATAGACAGCCCGCACTCGATATCGGAAGGGCGTTTGCGATCACAGGCGTCATAGCGGTACACGTGAGCCACTGCTTTCCATCGTTGCCGGGATGGGCGCTGGCGCTCGCGCAAATGGGTCAATTCGGCGTGCAACTTTTCTTCGTCATTAGTGCGGTCACGATCTTCATGACGCTCGATGCCGATGTCAGGAAACATTACACCACTCGAGAGGTGACGCTGCGGTTTTATGTCAAACGGTATTTTCGAACCGCCCCGCTATACTATAGTGCGATTGCGCTATACGCCTGCGTCGATTGGCTCGGGAGGTCAAAGCTCCACGCCAACACCATTGTGCTGGCAAAGCACGACATAGCCGATGTTTTGGCCAACATCGTCTTTGTACACGCGTTCGTTCCGAGCGCCGCAAACGGCGTCGTGCCGGGTGGCTGGTCGATTGGCGATGAGATGGTGTTCTACGCAGCCGCGCCGCTCCTCTTCTTCTTTATCCGTTCGCCGCTTCGGATGGGCATGGTGGCGGTCGGCATTACCGGTGCCTGCTTGATGGCGATTTTCTGGGCGTCGGACGGCGGGCTTGCGTCTATCGCTGATGATTCGTATCTCTACTTTAGCCCGGCAACGCAAATTCCGTGTTTCGTCGTGGGTATTTGCCTTTGGTTTGCCGCGCGCCGCACAGTCGTGCGCCGCGACCCCCTCGGCCCAACTGCAAGCGCCGTCGCATTCGCGGTCATGGTGGGCGGGCTGATGACAACGCTGGTGCTCGCGACAGGTCGCGGGCAATTCCCGGTGTTAGCCCCCGTTTCGTCAGCGGTCGGAGCCGCCGGCATGGTCGCCATTCTGTCCGGATGTCGCGTGAATTGGTTAGTTGCTCGCCCGCTCTTGGCGATCGGACGGGAAAGTTATGGCATCTATATCTCGCACTTTGTTTTTATATTTGCGAGCATGAGGCTTTTCAGCGTGCACGGGCCCCTTGCAGCCCATAGCGAAGTCGAGGCCCTGATTCGATATCCGCTCGTCGTGGCCGTCACTATCGCCCTGTCATATGGATGCGCGCGGCTTTCGAGCGTGGTGGTGCAAGGTCCAATCGACAAAGTCGCGCGCCTCGTCATCTCGAAGATCCCGGCTTCTGGCGCGATAAGGGAGGCGGGACGGCAAGCCCCGATATGATTGAACCTTGCAGCAGGTGCCGGCATCCAAACGATGCCCAAAACGTTTCACCCCTTTACTTCAAGGATCGATGATTCAATGCGTCTGCTCTTCGTGATCGGCAATCTCGGTGATTATCACGTGCCACGATATGAAGCGCTTGCCGAGCTGGCGATCGCTCGCGGGCACGAGGTCGCGCTCGTCGAAGTATTCGGACGATCCGGGCCGTACCGCTTTCCGCAAGCGCGCCGTGCGGCGTTTTTTGGCGCCAAGCCGTCCAATGTCGTCACGCTGATTGAAGATGCCGATGAGGACGACGGGCATTGGTACCGCGTCGGCGCCGGCTTGCTTGCGGCCGTCCAACGATTCGAGCCCGACGTCGTCGTGACGCTCGGGTACAACACGAGCTATTCCGTCATTCTTTGGCTGCTGAGGTTGCTGAGGCGGCGCTTCGCACTCATCTATATGTCGGACTCGAAATCCGATGACGGCACGCGATACGCGATCAAGGAACGTTTGAAGCGGATCATCGTTTCCACGTTCGATGGTGCATTGGTCGCCGGCGAGAAGCACCGGGCCTACGCAAGATCGCTCGGCATTCCGCTGACGCGCTCGAGGATCGGATTCGATGTCATCGATGTCGACTATTTTTCCCGGGCGTCGCATGCGGCGCTGGCAAATGCGGCGGAAGTTCGACAACGCTTCGCGCTACCCGAGCGCTACGTCCTGTGTGTCAGTCGATTCGTGAAGCGCAAGAACATCGATGTCTTGATCGACGCATTCCATCGGTCGGGGATATACGAGGACGGCTATTCCCTCGTGCTCGTCGGACAAGGGCCCTGCGAGAGTGAGGTACGTGACGAGATTGGCCGGCGGCAGTTGACAGATCACGTCAGTATCGTGAACTCCGTGGCGAATCCGGATATGCCGGCTATCTATGCGCTCGCCGAGTTCGTCGTGCTCGCGAGTGCGTACGACCAGTGGGGACTTTGCATCAATGAGTCTTTCGCGGCGGGCAGGCCCGCGATCGTCACGGGGACATGCGGCGTGGCTGACGAACTCGTCCTGGACGGCGTAAACGGCTTTGTCATCGAGCCTGGTGATGCGACCGCATTGGCGGATCGCATCGAGCGATTGGCGACGGATGCTACGTTGCGTCGACGGTTCTCCGAGAACGCCAAATCGTCAATTCGCCGCTGGATGCCGGCGCTCTTCGCGACTAACGCAATTGAGCTCGCGGAGTCGCTCGCCGGTGTGTCGACGCCGGCCACGCCCCCATCTGTCTCCCCCGCAGGCAGCGAGAAATCAACGATATTGAGTTGACGATCACAGGTTAGGCATGAATACGGGCCGCGGGCCATCCACGATTCTGCGCTTGAGGGTTTGGGCGAGCGCGTAGCCCGTGCTCAGGCGTTCGACGCCCAGTCTTTGTCTGAGTGTTCCACCGAAGCCGCTCAGGAAATTGAAACCGGACACGCCAGCGAACCCATCGAAATCGAAAGTGAGCTTGCGTTCGATGGCATCCTGTATCGCGGTCCAGAGCAAGAGGCTTATTGCGCCACTATGGGCCCGCTCGGCGCGCGACGAGAGGAGGTAGTACATGGTGTGCCTATCCCAGACAAGCCCGATCGCACCAACCAGGCCTCCGCTATCGTACGCCCCGATGAGACGCCCCGCACGACGCTCCAGGGTGGCATGCAAGAGGGCGCTCATGGCGTCACGACCATAGGCGTTGGTGCGCGATCGTGATGCAAGGTTGGACTCGTAAAAGCGGAGGAATTGACTTGGCGCGTCGAACGGCTGCACCTTCAATGTCCGACTTGCATTACGAATCGCGTTCCGCGTCTTGCTGTGCATTCTGTCCCATACGTCCGTTGCCGCGGAAGGAGCACCCACCTGAAAGGTATAGCGCGCCGAGACTGTGAAGCCGTGCAGGGCGAAAGCAACCGCGTCCTGAACGTGACAATCGAACACCTGAAAGAAGCAATCGACAGCGGGCAGCTGTTCGATGAGTTGCGAGGTGACGCGCAGGCGATGCCGCAGTTCGTGCGCCGCATCCAGACCCATGGGCCTGATGACCGGCCCAAGCGTGCGCGTGAGCGGTGGCAGTGGGGAAACGCGCCACACTCCCCTGCGAGCGAGGTAATAGGGCATTTCTCCGAGCACTTGATTCCCGTGCATGACTCTCGCCATGGCCCAGCGCCCGCCGGTTGCGAGGTCGAGCCACCATGGCTCGTGGAATATGGAGGGGGGTGCCAGGCGATCGACGGCAGGCGAGTAGGCGCTCGGTGCCGAAAGAGCCGCCATGATTCTGAGGGATTGCCTTGGCAGCACCTGCTGATCGTATGCGCTTGTCATCGTCGTGTTACTCAAACGTTTCGCTACCGCTCGCGATCAATCGTCTTCGCGTATCCGCACCAGAGAATATGCTGACTCGTTCGCGAGCATGCAACAAGAAGCGGAAATATGGCGGATAACGACGACGCCGGCCTCCGACCCAATGGTCTCCATCAGCGTTCTTGGAGCGAGGCGGTGCCTGGCCGCTGCAATGACGCCACCCGTTCTCAAGTTTTCGCATCACTAGGCATCGCACTTCGCGAATCGTCCGGCATTACCGCGCGCTCTTCCCTCAGCTTGAGTCGCTCCTCGACCTTCAGGACGATAAGGTATTCGTATATCGACTGCAGCAGCGCGTACGAGAAGCCGGGCTTGCCGTCCAGAAAGCCGCCGCGGACCACATAAAGCAGCAAGAACTTGACCAATGGTCGCAATGGAAATTTGGAAAACAACCCTTTTTGATGATAACGGCGGACCTGGAAGTTGCGCGCGAGCAGCGCTTTGGATAACTCGAACCTTTCGGCCGAGGCAGCGTTGATCAGGAATTGATCGGCCTCCAGCGAGCTGTATGAGTTGTGCCTCGAGATCCAGTGCGCGATGCCTTTGCTGAAAGGCTGATGATCGAGGTACGCGTTCAGCCGACCGGTCTTCCCGTTCACAATCGTAACGGGATTCACGACCCTTTCGTAGCGGACATACGCCGGCTTGAAAAGTCGAACATAGTAGGGCGACGCTTGAACGTGCTTCAGCCACCTGTCCTTGTAGAAGTCCCTGCGCCTGATCTCGAAGGCGACATGATCCTGTGGCTCCGCGATGGTAGCGATCGCTTCCGTTGCAAGGTCCGCGGTGACCCGTTCATCCGCATCGATGTAGAGCACCCAATCATGCTTGAAATTGATGTTCGCGAGCCCCCAATTTTGATGACTGGCCCAGTTGTCGAACTGCCTCGATGTGACGCGCGCGCCCAGCAGTCGCGCGATTTCGACTGTGCCGTCGGTGCTGAACGAATCATAGACGTGAATATCGTCGCACCAGGTGATGACGCTCTCGAGGCACCCTGGAAGGTCCTTTTCCTCATTCTTGGTCAGAATAAGCACCGAGATCCCGCTCATAGTCACGCTCCTACAATTTGATTTGCGATGCGGCCACCGTTCATAGACGTTCGCTTCACTGTCCGGCGCCGCGAAAATGACTTTGCAAGCGGTGAGGTGCGGATACGAGGACTCGAAGCGCCGCTCGCCGCTGTCACGCACAACCTCACGGCGGCGGCGTTCGCCGCCTCTGCTTCAAGCATGCCGCCGGATTGCCGGCAAATACTTTCCACGCATCGAGGTCCTTCATCGCCACTGCGCGTGCGCCGAGAATGGCGCCTTCATGTACCGTAACCCCCGGACCGACGAAGGCTTCGGTACATATCCATGAATCTGCGTTCAGGGTTATGGGTCGCGCGTATAAGGGGAACGCTGAGTCTTCATAGTCGTGGCTCGCCGTGCAGAGGTAAGCGCCTTGGGAGACAATTGCGCGCCTGCCGACTGTCACCTTGCCGATGTTGTAGCAATTGACGCCCGGCCCGATGGTTGCGTATTCGTGGAGCTCCAGGTTCCAGGGCGCCCATATTTTTGCATCCGGATACACATGGGCCCGCGAGCGAAGGGATGCTCGCGCACCCCATAAGATCAGGATCCACAATCGGTATCGGTGGAAGGGGGTAGGCGAGAATCTGAAGAACAGCAGCCGGAAAATTTGCCACGCGGCACGCTTCGAGCGATTGCCCAGCGTGAACGTCGCTCCGTCGAAGCCAGTTCTGGATCCGATCAAGGCGTCGACTTGCCTCGATGGATTCGCTTGGGGTTGTTCGATCATCTATCCTCCCAGGCGTCCCGGTGGGGCGCCGGCAATGGCCGGACTCGGCTCTTGGACACAGCTTCCGCCCGGTTGCGCGGCACATGAAGGCGACGCACTCGCCAAGGCGCAAGCGTCGCTAGCGATAAACGCCATAGGTTGCAAATGCATCCTGCAGCGATCGCAATGTTGCCGATATGTGAAACCGCGTGTTGAAGCATTCGCGCGCGCGCGAGCGCATGGCCAGTCGTTCGTCATGCGACGTTTGCAGCCATCGACGCAGCAACCCGGTCGTCCCCGGTTCGTCGTCCTCGTCGACGAACCCCGCCTGCGCCTGCTCGATTTCCCGCCAGATATTGACCCTCCTGGTGATCAACGTGGGCAGGCCTGCCGATAGCGCTTCGACGACGGCGATGCCAAAGTTCTCCTGGTGGGAGTTCAGCACGAAGGCGTCGGACGCATGAAAAGCTCCCCACTTCAAATCGCCGCTCAGCATGCCCGTCCACGTGATTCGACTTTCGAGGCCCAAACGCTTGCCGAGATCCTTGATTGTCGATGCGTATGCGCTGTCGTCGGGGCCTGCGATGACCAGACGGATATCTTCAGTCTGCGCAATGGACGCGTCGGTCATACATTGCGCGAGCCCGTTAAGTGTGAGGTCAATTCCCTTCTTTTCGTGAACGCGCCCGAGAAAGAGGAGATTGCGCTTGCCGCGAAGATGCGAAAACTTCGAGAAGAATGCTTCGCGCTGTTGTACGGCGTCCCCGGAGGCACCCGCCGTGCCGTAGTTGACGACGACCGGTTTGCAGTCATATGGCCAGAACGACTGGCGAGCCAACCGCATTTCCTCCTCGCAGGTGAAGAACACTGCATTTGCGTCGCGCAGCACTCGATATTCGGCCCATGGCCAGTACAGACATTTCTTCAGGTGCTTGAGCGGATATCGTCTGCGAAAGTAGGGGTCGAGCATCCCGTGGGTGAAGACGAAATAGGGGGTCGACGAGCCATGCAGTGCGCGCCACGCGCCTAGCGACGCATAGTTCCATATACCGTTGACGATGACCGCATTGAACCTCGATGCGTTGTCCTTGAGCCAAGACACGAGTTTGGGCGTGTAGCGATATTTGCCCAACGAGGGCCCCACTGCATGGCAGGGGACCTCGCAAGTTTTGACGGAGCGATCGCTCGGGCAGTCGAGCGAGACGATTTCGACCGTATCGCCGTTACGCTTGTGTCCCCGCGCCATTTGAAGGATCCCTTCGATTGGCCCACCGCTCGCGGGATTCACGGTGGCGACGACGTGCAGGATGCGCAAGCTCATCATCGATGCCTCGTGTCAATCGGCGCGAGATGAGCGTCTATGGCCTTTCGCACCGGGCGGCTCGCGTCGGGGCGGTTGGCATCCGCAGACGTGCGGTCCGTACTGATTGCGGCGGCGAGCGCTTGTTTGAAGCAGTGGAGCGTGTTTTGGGCAAGCATTCGCGTGTCGTCCTCGATGGAGCGGAATGGGATGTTCCATTCGCAGTGATAGATCGCGCTTTTGATCGCCGCGCCGATCGTCGACGGCAGCAGGTTGGGAAGGAGGGGGCCCATTTGATCGTGCTTTGCAAACCAGCCGATCAACCCCGCGGATGTCGCGATCACGATTCTTCGGAAGCGGTGCGCTTGAACGAGGACACCACTCATGCCGTAGTGCTCCTTGTATCCGACCCAAACGACATCGCAGGCCGAGAAGAGGTCCGTTTCCATTTGCGCCGATATGAAGTGGTCGAATACCCTGATACGGCCATCAAGCGCGGATCTGAACGAGCGGAGATAGGCGCGGACAGTGTCATCCTGTTCGCCCGCAATGATGACGAGGGGATGAGCGTCTAACGCCAGACATGCGTTGAGCAGTTCTATGACTCCCTTCCGTTCGGATATGGCGCCGTAGACGAGAATCGTTCGTTGGGCGTCGATTCCTAGGCGCGTTTTGGCTTTCGCCCTTTCGACGGCGCTCACTTCGGGGAACGGATCGGGCAAGTAGTCGACGCGGGTCCGGAGTGCGGCGTACGGCGAGGACGCGTGCCAGCGGGCGAGCGTAGGGTCGATCGAGAGCACTGTCCTGAGGTTCCCATTGCGTAGCGCACGGACGAACAGCTGCTTGTTGACGAAGTCGATGTACCGCCGACGAGGCACCTTGACGCCCATCTGCTGTAGATGAAAGGACTGCCGCATCGTGATGCAAACCCAGGGCGTCGTGGAAAAAGGAGAACCGAGGAGAGCCACCCCCTTCAGGATGTAATCTCCGTATGGAACCACGACCAGGTCGACCGGCTGGGTCTCGACGACAGAGCGATAGGCCGATGCGAACAATGCGTGAAAGGCGAATTCGTCCTTTACGCGAGCCAGGAGCGCGCGTAGCGCTGTCGATGGTGCAGGGTCGCCCTCGAGCCACGACAACGAGATTGCGGATCGACCGCTCCGGTACGACTGGATGAGCGGATGCTCGAAGTTGCGCACATCGGTCGACAAGGTGCATTCATATCCGGCTTCGAGGAGCGTTTCCAGCGTCCACTCGACATATCGCCAGCGATGGCCTGAAAAATTGGGCTCGATGACGAGCGCGCGAACCGTCATGGCGCCGCCCCCACCGCATCGGCAAGAGCGAGGACATTCTCGGCGAAAAGGGAAGGCGTCCACTCTTCAACCGCCTTGACGGCATTGAGCGAGAAGTTTCGACGCAGGCCATGATCTTCGGTGAGCAGGGACATCCTCTGGGTAAGTTCCTCGACGTCGCCTGGCCTCACGATGAAGCCGTTTACGCCGTCGTGCACGAGTTCATGGGCACATCCGCAGGTCGACGTCACGATCGCCGGACACCCTGTCGCCATGGCTTCATGTATGCAGAGACCCCATTGGTCGAACGTGCTGGCCAGAATGATGAAATCGGCAAGGGCGTACAGCGTCGGCATGTCCTGGTTGGGCATCTTCGAGATGATGAGGACTCGCTCATGCAAATCCAACGCGTTGATCCGATCTCGAACTGCCTGCTCCAGCGGGCCTTCGCCTACGAGCAATAGAGAAATGCCGCGGTGCGGGAGAGGCGATCGCGCGAACGCCTCGACAACGAGCAACACATTCTTGCGCTGGACAAAGCGGCTCACACAGATTGCGTAGCGTTCGGGCAAACCGAAACGGGTGCGCTCGTACACAGCATCCGCTTTGGCTCGCTGCGCAGCCTCGCGAAAATAATCGACGTCGATGACATCGAAGCCGATGCGTGAGCGAGCGAAGGGAATGCCGAGCGAGCGCGCATAGACGCGATGCTTTTCTCCCGCAACCAAGGCTCCGTCAAAGCGGGATACGAGTAGCTTCTTCAATCGCTCCTTGAGCCACCGGCGCTTGCCGTCGTCGGCCTTCGAATCGGACATATAGACGAGCTTGAAGCGCTGTGTGATTATTTTTATGGCGCAAAGATAGATCGAGTAGCTCGTCTGGTACCCAAGTGTAACGACGAGATCGGGGCTTCGCGCGCGGAGGACTTCACGTAGTCGCCCGATGATCGATAGCCAATGCTCGTCGCCGTGAGCCTGATTCTTGAAAAGCGTGACCACATTCACGCGACCTTCGGCAAAGAATTTGGCGCGAGCGGGCTGCGGATAAGCGTTTGATCTCGAACGCCCAAAAATCTCCACAAGCGAAACATCGTGTGCGCGCCGCGCCGCAAGCTGAGCCATGGCACGATATCGCGGTATCTGGTAATCGACAAGATTGCAGACGACGAATAAGACGCGCATACGAAGCCATGTTTATTGACGTATTGCTCGACGCAGGGGACCGTACAGCGCGTTGCGCTCCAGACGATGTTCCGCGACCTGCGAGCTGCTTTCATGCCGTTGCATGTTCGGCCGTAGCGACGGCTCGGACGCTGCAAGCATCGAGGTAGCTTTCGTAAGTCTTGCGGATTCCTTCCGAGAGAGAGGTATTGGCACGCCAGCCGAGTGCACGCATCCGCTCGACGCAAAGCAGTTTGCGCGGCGTACCATCAGGTTTGCTGGCATCGAAGACGATGTCGCCTTTGAAACCCACCGTATGCATGATGAGCTCGGCCAAGTCGCGGATCGTGACATCTTCTCCAACTCCAATGTTGAAGATGCCTTCCGTCACGCCGGACTCCATCAAAAAGACGCTTGCGTCCGCCATATCGTCGACAAAGAGAAACTCGCGGTGCGGCGTCCCGGTGCCCCATACCACGATCCTGGAGTCGCCGCGAAGCTTGGCCTCATGTGCCTTGCGCAGCAGAGCGGGCAGCACATGGCTCGTCTGCAGGTCGTAGTTGTCGTTCGGGCCGTAAAGATTCGTCGGCATGAGGCTGATGTAATGCGTTCCGTACTGACGGTTGTATGCTTCGCACAGCTTGATTCCGGCGATCTTGGCGATGGCGTAAGGTTCGTTCGTCTTTTCCAGCGGCCCTGTGAGCAGATACTCCTCGCGTATCGGCTGCGGACAATCGCGCGGATAGATGCACGACGAACCCAGAAAGATCAGCTTGTCGACGCCGGCTTCCTTCGCTGCATGAATGACGTTCGTCTCGATCAACAAGTTGTTGTAGATGAAATCGGCCGGGTAGGTGCTATTGGCGTAGATTCCGCCGACCTTGGCCGCGGCAAGGAAGACGCAGGCGGGCCGCTCCTCGCGAAAGAAGCGCCGAACGGCTTGCTGATCGAGCAGGTCGAGCGAAGCGCGATCACGCGTCACGATGTTCGAGTAGCCGAGCGTATGCAGACGCCTGACGATTGCCGAGCCCACCATACCTCGGTTCCCGGCGACATAGATCGGCGCGTCTCTGTCGATCGATTGATTCATGGGTGGCCTCTTCGCAAGTCATTCGTTGAACGCGAACGTTTCATAGCCGTGCTCCCGCACGAGCTCGTCACGCTCGGCACTGCGTAAGTCTTCGCGAACCATCTCGGCGACGAGATCGGCGAATTTGGTGCGCGGCGCCCATCCGAGCCGTACGCGGGCCTTCGTGGCGTCGCCCAGCAGGCTCTGGACTTCCGTCGGCCTGAAATATCGTGGATCGACGGAGACGATCACGTTCCCGTTCGTGTCGTAGCCTCTCTCGTGGATGCCGCTGCCGCGCCAGGCGATGGGCATGTCGAGCTCTCTCGCGGCTGCGTTGATGAAGTCACGCACGCTGTGCTGGACGCCGGTCGCAATGACGAAGTCTTCGGGCTCGTCCTGCTGGAGCATGAGCCACTGCATTTCGACGTAGTCGCGCGCGTGGCCCCAATCGCGCTTGGCGTCGAGATTGCCGATGTAAAGACATTTTTGTAACCCGAGCTTGATCCGCGCAAGCGACCGGGTGATCTTTCTTGTGACGAACGTTTCGCCCCGAAGCGGCGATTCGTGGTTGAAGAGGATGCCATTGCAGGCATAGATGCCATACGCCTCACGGTAGTTCACCGTGATCCAGTATGCGTATAGCTTTGCGACGGCATACGGAGACCTGGGATAAAAGGGCGTCGTCTCGTTCTGGGGTATTTCCTGGACAAGACCGTACAGCTCGGAGGTCGACGCCTGATAGAACCGTGTCTTCTTCTCGAGCCCGAGGATGCGGATAGCTTCGAGAATGCGGAGCGTGCCGAGTGCGTCAGAGTTTGCCGTGTATTCCGGTTCTTCAAACGAGACAGCCACGTGGCTCTGAGCGGCCAGGTTGTAAATCTCGTCGGGTTGGACGTGCTGAATGATGCGGATCAGACTCGAGGAATCGGTCAGGTCCCCGTGATGCAATAAAAAGCGGGGATTGGGCTCGTGTGGATCCTCGTAAAGGTGGTCGATTCTATCGGTATTGAAAAGTGATGTACGGCGCTTGATGCCATGTACCGTATAGCCGTAGTTAAGCAGGAATTCGGCCAGATAAGCGCCGTCCTGACCCGTCACGCCTGTGATTAATGCGACTTTCACGCAGACCCCCATTAACATTTTTTAAGATAAAGGCAGCCCCGTCACCCTGTCGGAGAATCGACTCCGAAGACCGGTTTCGGCGAACTATGCCGCCCCGCATGACGCCTTGCAAGGCACGGCAAAAAAATGGCGGCCGACGCCTATGCGGGTACAGCTACCTCCACTGTCTTTAGCGTTCGCCCGAAATTTATGGCGCCAAGATAGGCCGTGCGATGGCTGCCCGCCATGGACAACGTTTGCCTCCCCGAACGCCTGTTCTGCGTGCGCGGCGAGATTCGGTGAAGGCAACAGGACTCTTCTTTTCCGAGCGTGACACATGGCGTTACGAGGTCGTTACGTAACGAGTCGACACGTTCGAGAAAAAAATAAATCACGCTCGAGATTCAATTGCGAGCGGGGTCGACAGAACTCGCCAATCTCTAAGCCGCGATCGCGGCTTTCACGCTTGTTTTCCGGACGCATCGCCTGAGGGTTGGCACACATTCTGCAGATTGTCAGGCAGACACCGGGGTCGCCGAGTATCGCAACCGCTCGGAGAAGCGCCCGTCGGGGACGGGCGGCACAACTTAGACAATCGAACCACAAACGAGGGCCACTATGAAGCAGGGGATAACGGACATCGCCACGTATGGCAGCCAACGGGGTTTGCACAATGACCACGCGCCAGATGACCGTCTTGAAAACGTGGGGCTGCTGGCCGGCTCGACGAGCGGCCGCATTGCGATGCCCTTTGCGTTTCCGCTGGCCCCGGTCATTCTGGCTGGAGGGATAGGGACTCGCTTGTGGCCGCTTTCACGAGAGCAATATCCCAAGCAACTGATTGACCTGCTCGGCGACGATACGTTGCTGCAAGCAACGGTTCGGCGAACGCAGCGGCTCGCCGCAACGCACGCGGCGACCGAACCCATTGTCGTCTGTGGCGCCGATCAACGCTTTGCTACTGCCGCGCAAATGCGAGCATGCGGCATCGAGGCGTCTTTCATCGTAGAGCCGGTGCGTCGCAATACGGCGCCGGCACTGACGTTGGCCGCGGCAGTGGTCGCCGCCCAGGGTGACGACGCGATCCTGATGGCGATGCCGGCCGATCATGCCATTGTTGACCAGCACGCGTTCGAGCGCTCGCTGGCTATTGCAACGAGTCATGCGCAGCGCGGTGCGGTGGTCGCGCTCGGCGTGCCGCCTGCGCGGCCGGATACCGCCTTCGGCTATATGCGCGTCGGAGCGCCCGTCGGCGACGGCGCTTTCGCCATTGAGCGCTTCGTCGAAAAGCCGCGTCCAGAGTTCGCCCTCGAATACGTTCAATCGGGCGCCTATTGGTGGAATTGCGGCATATTCGTCGTTCTTGCGACCGTCTGGCTCGATATGGTTCAAGCGCTGCAGCCGCGCATGTACGACGCGTGCATGGCGGCGGTCGAGTCCGGTACGCGAGAGGGCGTGTTCTTCCATCCCGATGATCAGCGATTTGCCGAAGCGCCTTCGGACTCGATCGACTTCGCAGTGATGGAGCATCTGGCCGGAGACGAGGCGCTCGCGCCGGCCGTGGCCGTGCCGCTCGATGCGGGCTGGTCTGACCTCGGTTCGTGGGACGCGGTCTGGGACGCGCTGGATAAAGACGCCGATGGAAATGTCTCGAAAGGCCGTGTCATTTTCGAGGGCGCGAAGTCGACCTTTGCGCATTCGCAAGGACGGCTCGTTGCGTGCGTGGGCGTGACGAACATCGTCGTGGTGGAGACCGATGATGCGGTGCTCGTCGCGGACCGTGCCCACGTGCAAGCCGTGAAAGCCCTTGTGGAGCGCATCAAGGCGCAGGCGGCTCCTGAGGCCGATCATCATCGCAAGGTCCAGCGGCCATGGGGCTACTACGACTCGCTCGATCGAGGGGAGCGCTTCCAGGTCAAGCGCATCGTGATCGAGCCTGGATGCAGGCTGTCGTTGCAGCGGCATCATCATCGCGCTGAACACTGGGTGGTCGTTCGAGGGACGGCACTCGTGACGCGCGGCAGCGAGCAATTCCTCGTCAGCGAGAACGAATCGACGTTCATCCCGGTCGGCGTCATCCATCGTGTCGAAAACCCCGGAAAGTTTCCTCTAGAGATCATCGAGGTTCAATCGGGCGCTTATCTCGGCGAAGACGACATCGTGCGCTTTGATGACAGCTACGGAAGAGCCTGACTCGGCAAATCAAGCGTAGTCGTTCGCTGGCAGGAGCACGAGCCGCGGCAGGCGTGCTCTCGCCTGGTCCACTGTGGATGTTGGAGATGGGTTATGGCCATTCCGGGATCGCTTGCGCGAATTCTCGACGTCGTACTGGTGTTCGCTGGTGCGCAGATAGCCTCACTGATACGCCTGGATGCGCTCGCTGCCAATCCGAACCATGCGGGGTTCGTGGCCTTCGCCGAGGCTGGGGCATTAGCCATGTTCCCGGTGTTCGGCGTCTATCAGTCATGGCGTGGGCGTTCCTTGACGGGGCTTGCGAGCCGCGTCGCCTTGGCTTGGCTGGTGGTCCAGGCGTCGGGCCTCATGCTGATGTTCTCATTGCATGCGAGCGGTGCGATTTCCCGCCTGTGGTTCTTTGATTGGAGCACGCTGACGGGCAGCGCGATGATCGCTTCGCGTCTGGCGGCGGGTGCCGCGCTCGCCCGAGTGCGGCATGCCGGGCTCAATCTGCGGTCGGTCGCCGTCGTGGGCGGCGGTGAGCACAGCGAGCAGATCATTCGCAAGATCGAGGCCTCGACGGGGAGCGGCTTTCGAGCCGTATCGGTGTTCGATGCGCGCGGCGGCGGCATTTCCGCTGCTGTCTGCGCGGGCCTCGCTGAGTTCGATGATTTTGCGCGATTCGCCGGCCACGTGCGCGCGACAGATGTGCGCGAGCTGTGGATAGCGTTACCGCTGTCGGACGAATCGATGATCCTCAAATGTCTCAACGAGTTCCGTGACGATCTTCTGAATATTCGACTATTTCCCGACGTGCGCAGTCTCGAAGTGTTCAACGGAGGGATGGTCGATCTGATCGGGGTGCCGGCGATCAACCTCGTCGCATCGCCGCTCTCGCCCGGCGCGCGCATGCAAAAGGAAGCGTTCGACCGTATGTTCGCCGCTTTGGCGTTGCTCGCGCTCGCGCCGCTTCTGCTCGTGATCTCGATCGGCGTCAAGCTTTCGTCGCCGGGGCCGGTCTTGTTCAAGCAACGACGCAAGGGCGCGGACGGACACGTATTCACTATTTACAAGTTCCGCACGATGCGTGTGCATACGGAGGCGCCTGGCCAACTGCGTCAGGCCACACGCAAAGATTCCCGCATCACGAAGCTTGGTGCGTTCTTGCGTCGCACGAGCCTTGACGAGCTGCCGCAATTCATCAATGTCCTGCGCGGGGAAATGTCGGTTGTGGGACCGCGTCCGCATGCGCTCGAGCACGATGACTTCTATGGACGGATCGTCAACGGTTACATCCATCGCTACAGGATGAAGCCGGGGATTACTGGCTGGGCGCAAATTAACGGCCTGCGTGGTGAAACCGATCGCGTCGAGAAGATGCAGCGCCGTGTCGAGCACGACCTTTATTACCTGCGCAATTGGTCATTCGCGCTCGACATTCGCATCATCGTGGCGACGATCGCAAAGGGCTTCGTGCATCCGAACGCCTATTGAGCCCGTGCTCGACGAATGGCCGGCACGGACGGCCGGCCCCGGATGATTTTCAGGAAGGTTGTCGCGATGCGGCGATACCGGTATGACTGACTGGCTGTGGAGAAGAACCTATGAAGCGTTTGACGATGGCTGGCATTGGATGCGCTGCGCTGCTTTCCGCATGCGGCGTCGCGCCCGGCATGAGGATGACGGACAACCCGACGGTGCTCGTATCGAGTGGCACTGCGCAAACGCCGCCGGTCAATCTTCCCGTGACGATCGAAGACATCACCGTCGATCTGATCAAGGAATTGAACTCGGGAACGAAGAACGGTGAGTCCGATCAGATCCGCTCGCTCGTTGCGCCTGCGCATCCCTATCTGCTGGGCCCGGGCGACGTGCTACAGATCACCGTCTGGGACCACCCGGAGCTCGCGGCAGCAATGGGCGCGCAGCAGCAGACCACCACGCGGCCGTCCGATCCCGGCCAAGGATTCGTCATCGACGAAACCGGCGATCTGCAATTCCCCTACGTTGGCTCCTTTCACGTGGCCGGGCTGACTGTGCAGCAAGTCCAGCAGCGCCTGCGACAACTGCTTTCGATGCCGGGTCGCTACGTGAATCCGCAGGTGACTGTGCGCGTCGAGTCTTACCGCTCCAATCAAGTCTACGTGGACGGGGAGGTGCGCACGCCAGGTGCCGTGCCCATCAACGATGTACCCATGACCGTGTATGAAGCGATCAACCGCGCTGGGGGGTTCACAGCCAATGCGGACGAAAGCCAAGTGAAGCTCGTGCGCAATGGCGTGTCGTATCCGCTCGATCTGGTCGGAATGATCGCGCGCGGGCAGAACCCGGCCGACATCATGCTGAAAAAGGGTGACTTGCTGCGCGTATCGACGCGCTCCGACAACGGAGCGTACGTGCTCGGAGAAGTCAATAAGCCGACGACGGCCGTGCCGACGATCAACGGCGAGCTCACGCTGAGTGAAGCGATTTCGCAAGCAGGCAGCATCAATCCCGCAAGCGCCGATGCGGCTCAGATATTCGTCATTCGGGGTTCTCTCGGCGGAAAGCCGCAGGTCTATCACCTGAATGCACGTTCGCCCGTCGCCATGGTACTCGCGAACCAGTTCACCTTACGGCCGAAGGACATCGTGTACGTGGACGGCAACGGGCTCGTCCGATTCAGCCGCTTCCTCACCTTGCTCCTGCCAGGGATCGACGCAGGGCTGACAGGGGCGGTGTTGGCGAAGTGACCGGCACGGACCCGGGTCGCCGATGGAGGTCGAGCGAGCCCCGGGGGCGGCAGGTTTGATTGATGACGGGAAAAGAGGCCTCTGGGCGCAGCACTACCTGGTTGAAACGTGGGGATCGAATATGGCTTACATCGATGTTGAGACTGCCGGGGCCGACGGGTCGATAGCCTTGGCGCCGAACGTGACGAGGCATAGCAGTCGGATCGGACTGCTGTTGCTCGAGGATTTCTCATTCTTGGCTTTGGCGATGGTCACCGAGGTTTTCCAGGCGGCCAATGAGATCGTCTATACCGAGATGGGCAAGGCACGGCGCTACGACCTTCGTCTGCTATCCCTCGATGGGGGAGACGTCGCCTGCGCTTCTTCGGCGAAGGCATGCACGGATCGGCTCGATCCGCGCGTGGTCGGGGAACTGCATGCGGCTTTCGTCATGGGCAAGGAAGGCGAGAGCAATGCGGCACGCGATCGGCGGCTCATCAAGTTAGTGCGTCTTCTCTATCCGAATACCGCGCCGATGGATCCGTTCGGAGCCGAAACTGCGCTTGGAGCCGCTGGCACCAGGCGGCCGCGCGCGTCCGGGTTCGGTCACCGGATCAGCGTGGAGCGGCATGTCAAGCAGGGGCGCCCTGGCGTCAACGACGATCCCTATCAGGCGATGTGCGCGGCGCTGATACAAGTGAAGCGCGATTGGGGACTCGATGTCGCCATCGCCGTGGCAGAGCGGTTGTCCCCGGGTTTCGGCAGCGAACTCGCTCCACTGCTGAGTCAGGTCAACGGCAAAACGGTTGGCGACAAGGTGCGCGCATCGGCACGCTGGCTCCTTGCTCATTGCGAGCAACCCGTCACCATTGCCGATGCCGCCGAAATCGCGGCCATGAGCGAGCGCAACTTCCTGCGGTGCTTCAAGCGTGAGATGGGCGTCGCACCGTCGGAATTTCTCCTGCAGACGCGGTTGGATTTGACTTGTCACTTGCTGGCGAAGACGAATCTGCCGGTCGACAACATTGCGCGATGCACGGGGATGCGCAACGGCGATCGGCTCGCGAAGATGTTCCGCAAACGCTTCGCCGCCTCGCCGACGGAGTACCGGCTCCGCACTCAACACCGGAGCGAGGACGCCGGAAAGCCGACTCGTTCTCCGCCCATCCGATACGGGCAAAGCTCCCTGCAGAGCTCGCAGGCTGAATTGGAGTGCGAAGAGTGAGCCATGTCGAGAAAGCCGGACGCGTCGACCGCAGGATTCGACGGCGCGCACAAGAACACGCGCACGGGCATGTCGAGAGGGCGAGCGTCGCCACTGCACCGTTGCGCGTTCTCGTCTACAGCTTGAACTATGCACCGGAGCTGACAGGCGTAGGGAAGTATTCGGGCGAACTCGTCGAGTCGCTAATCGAGCACGGCGGCGAAGCGGCGGTTGTTGCTGCGCAACCGTACTACCCGGGGTGGAGGATTTTTGACGGGTTTCGCAATCGATACGCAATCGAGCGCACGAGGCCAGGCGTCACCGTCTACCGATGTCCGCTGTATGTGCCGGCTCGGCCGAGCGGAGGCAAACGTCTCCTTCATCACGCCAGCTTCGTGATGGCCACCTTGCCGATCATGGCGCGCCTTCTCGTCTGGCGGCCCGATGTCATATGGGTGGTCGAGCCCAGCCTGATGTGCGCGCCCATCGCGCTTGCTGCCGCGCGGCTCATCGGCGCGAAATGCTGGCTCCACGTGCAGGATTACGAGGTCGATGCAGCCATCGGGCTCGGGCTCGTGAAATCGACGTGGTTCAAGAGAATGGCGCTCGGTGTCGAGCGGTGGCTGATGCGCCGGTTCGATGTCGTGTCGTCGATTTCCACGAAGATGATCGAGCGTGCAAAGGCGAAAGGGGTGGATCCACGCAAGCTCGTCTCGCTTCCCAATTGGGTCGACATTGCCGAACCCTACAGCCATCGCGGCGATGGTCATGGTGGGCGGTATCGCGAAGAGCTGGGCATTGCCGCCGGAACGAAGGTGTGTCTCTACGCCGGCAACATGGGCCAGAAGCAAGGCCTCGAAGTGATGGCAGACGCGGCCCGGCGTCTCGCGCGGCGCACGGACATTCGATTCGTGTTTTGCGGTGAAGGCTCGGGACGGCAAAGCTTGGTCGAACGCTGCGCGGGATTGCCGAACGTGACGTTTCTGCCGTTGCAGCCCGCTCATCACTTGTCGGAATTGCTCCATTCGGCCGACGTCCATCTTTTGCCGCAGCGCGCCGACGTGGCTGATCTCGTGATGCCTTCGAAGCTGGCCGGAATGCTGGCCAGCGGCCGGCCGATCGTCGCGATCGCGGAGAAAGGAACGGAGGTCGGTACCGTGGCATCGCAATGCGGCGTCGCTGTGGCGCCAGGCGACCTGGAGTCGTTTGCCGCGGCGATCGAAGCGATGATCGACGAACCGGAGCTTGCGAGCCGGTGCGGCATGCAAGGGCGTCAGTACGCGATGGCGAATCTCGATCGCCGGCGTGTGATGGAGCGTTTCGTGAGTTCTCTCGTGCAGTTGTGCAGCACCTGAGAGCAAGCGCTGTCTATTTAGGAAAAGCGATGAAACCACTAGATCAGCCAAAGAGCAATTTTTTGCAACCCGAGGAAGATGGGGTCTCCATCACGGACTACGTCGATTTCCTGATCGGCGCCCGCTGGTCGATTCTGATTTCAGTCATTGTCGCCTTGCTATTCGGTACGGCGTATACGATGCTCGCTAAACCGGTGTATCGAGCGGATCTGCTGCTGCAGGTCGAAAAATCTTCTTCGGATTCGGCGAAGAGTTTGCTCGGCGACCTCTCTTCGCTCTTCGATATCAAGACCGAGGCGGTGACCGAGATCGAGATCTTGCGATCTAGGCTCGTGGTGTCGCGAGCAGTCGATGCGGTTCACTTGTACTACAGTGCCGAGCCTCGGCATTTTCCTGTGCTCGGTACGTTCATCGCGTCGAGGGCCAAAGGTTTGTCGAACCCCGGCATTCTAGGATGGGGAGGCTTCGCGTGGGGGCGGGAAAAGATCGACGTCGGCGCGTTTGACGTTCCGGAAAGCCTTTACGGCAAACGGTTCGATCTTGAATACCTCGGGCACGACGTCTATCAGCTCACGATCCCGGGGAGCGAGCATGCGTTCCAAGGCAGTGTCGGCGCGCTCGAAACATTTCATCTTCCCGCCGGCGACATTTCCCTGAAAGTCGCGTCCATCACGGCCAAGCCTGGCATTCGCTTTACGTTGATGCGTACATCGCGGCTGCAAGCGATCGAGCAATTGCAGGATCGGCTCAACATCTTCGAGAAGACCACCCAATCGGGGGTAATCGAAGTGACACTCGATTGCGCGCAGCGTCTTCAGTGCAGGGACCTCCTTCATGCGCTCGGCAAGGCTTACATCGGACAGAATATCGAGCGCAAGGTCGCCGACGCCGAGCAGTCCCTGGCATTTCTGAACGAGCAGTTGCCTGCGCTGAAGAAGCAGCTCGAGGACTCCGAGGAAAGGTACACGCGCTTCCGGGACGAGCACGGAACGATCGACCTCAGCGCAGAAGGACAACAGATGCTTCAGCAGTCCTCGGGGGTCCGTGAGCGATTGCTGGACCTGCGCGTCCAAAGACAAGATCTGTTGACTCGCTTTTCGGCAACGCATCCGACCGTGCTTGCATTGGACGAACAAATCAACGCGCTCGAAGCGTCCGCCGGGCAATCAGAGGAAGCAATCAGGCAGTTGCCCGACGTCGAGCGGCAGGCGGTCGGGCTGATGCGCGACGTTCAGGTGAACACAGAACTTTATACGGGGCTTTTGAACAACGCCCAGCAGTTGAGAGTCATCAAAGCCGGCAAGACCGGTACGGTGCGCCTTGTCGACGATGCCGCCGCGCCGGAGTTGCCGGTCGAGCCGAAAGCGCGGCTCATCATCGGCTTCTCTCTGATTGCAGGGATCGTGTTGGGTGTGGTCGCCGCACTCATACGGAAATTCTTCGTGGGAGGCCTGTCGGATCCACACGAAATCGAGCAGCTTACCGGGCTCAACGTGATGGTGACCGTTCCGTACAGCGCGCCTCAGGAAGCGCTTTCGAACGAATCGCGGCTCAGTGGCGCACCACTGAGCCTGCTCGTCGATCGCGAGCCGCACGACCCCGCGATCGAGAGTTTGCGCAGCTTGCGCACGGCTTTGCAGTTCGCGATGCTCGGTGCCCGAAACAATGTCGTGATGTTGGCGGGCCCCATCTCCGGCGTTGGCAAATCATTCATTTCGGCGAACCTCGCCGAGGTTTTGGCTGCGGCTGGCAAGAAAGTGTTGCTGATCGATGGCGATCTGCATAGAGGTAACCTGAACGAGTACCTGCAGGTGGCGCGTGAGGGCGGCCTATCCGAATGGATTGACGGGAAAATGACTATCGAAGAGGTCACGAGGCGTGACATCGGGAGTGGCTTCGATTTCATCGCGACGGGCGCTTTGCCGCCGAATCCCTCGGAGCTCGTCTTGTCGCCGGCGCTACGCGCCGGGCTCGAGACAGTCGGGAAGCGCTACGACATCGTGCTCATCGATTCGCCGCCGGTTCTGCCTGTGTCGGACGCGCAGGCGCTCGGCGCGCTTGCGGGCACGGTCTTCATCGTCACGCGCGCCGAGGTCAACCGGCTCGGCGAAATTGAAGAGTCGACCAGGCGCCTCGCGCTCGCGGGAGTCGGTGTGAAAGGAGTCGTTCTGAACGGCATCAAGCTCAATACGAGCCATCGCACCTACGGCTCCCGATACAGCCGTTTTCGGCACGATCAGTACGCTTACTACATCTATCGGAACCAGAGCAAGGTTTGAATGAGGGCGTGGAGGCGTCTTCGATGCTTCCCGCGGTGTAGCAGGCCTACCGTTACGAGGTCTCCATGACGAAGCTGTTATTGCCCGTCTGTTGCGTACTGGTCGTTCATGCTGCTTGCTGTTCGGCAGCGGATTCATCACCTTATTCGGGCGCTCATGGCGACGCATTTGCATACGGCGGCACGGGTTACACCGAGATCGATCGTTCGACCAATCCGGGGCTCGTCAATCCACGCAAGGGAAGCGCGATTCGCAACGACATGTGGCAACGCCGCCATGGCGCGGCAGCGGGTGCGACGCCTCGGACGGAGCAAAACCTGCTCGCACCGTCGATACCGGACGGTAGCCGGCACCTCGTGCCGTCGCTCGCAAATCTGTCCGTCGAACACGCGCCGCCGATGCCGACCAAACCCTTCCGCGCTGCGCGCAAAGTCAATAAGCCCGTATCGCTGCGCGGATGCGGCCGTTACCCGACGAGCGTTTGTCCCGCGAACTTACGCTGAATCGACACGAGACCAACGCGAATCGCTCTAATCCATGCAGCTAACCAACTTATTGCGGTCGATCGGGTTGCCGCAAGTCTCTGTGCGAGCCGGCTTTGGCGCCAGCGCCGCGACCTGGGTGCTTTTGCAGCAGGCATTCGTGCGTGCGCTCGTTGCGGCGAAATTCCTGCTGCTCGGACGCATTCTCGGGCCCGCGGCGATCGGTAGCATCGGCGTGGCGCTGCTTGCCATCGCGATCGCGGAGTCGCTCTCGGATACCGGGCTCGCGCAGGCGATCGTGCAAGGGCGAAACGAGCCTACGCGAGCAGAGCTCGGTGCGGTCCTGACGACGCTCGCGACGCGCGGCCTATGCATCGCGCTTTGCCTCTTCTTGGTCGCTCCGGTTATGGCAAGTGCGTTTCATCTCGGCGGGGCGCTCATGCTGTTGCAACTTGCGGCTCTGCCGCCGCTGATTCGAGGTCTGGCATCGCCGGCTTACTTCGTCACGCAACGCGAGCGGCGCTTTGCGCAGGTCGCCGGCGTCGAAGTATCTGTAGCGCTCCTGGATTGCTGCTCGAGCATCGGTATGGCTTTGGGTGGCATAGGGGCCTATTCGGCGCTGGTCGGCGCGATCGCCGGTGAGACGTTGAAGACAACGCTGACGTGGACGACGATGACCCCGAGACCACAGATTCGTCTCTCGTGGTCTGGCATCGGACATTACATCCGCTTTAGTCGTTGGATCTGGGCGTCCAGTGTAGTCAGTCTGCTCCTCAACCAGTTCGACAAGGTTATCGTGGCAAGGCTGCTCGGGCCGTCGGAGCTTGGCGCATATCAAATGTCGTCGAGGCTCGCCCAGATGCTGCTTGCGGACGCTGCGATCGCCATGTCGCAATATCTTTTCCCGACGTTTTCCGCAAATCATCGGCGCGATCCAGGAAAGGCGGCGCTCCTGGTCAAGCGATATCTTGCGCTCGCAACCGTTGGATTGGCGGCGATCGTCCTGCTATTGCGTGCGTTCGCTGCACCGTTCTTATCGTTGTTGCTCGGCCAATCGTGGTTGGTTGCTGTTCCGCTCTTCAGGATCTTTGTTGTCAATATGTCTATTGGCGCTCTGATTGCGGTACTGGTAGCGTACCTGCGCGCGGTAGGCGATGCGAAGGCGGCAACACACGGTTCGCTGCTTCAGGTCATCGTGCTTGCCGTGACGGTGCCGATCGCGACAAAGCATTATGGCGTAGTGGGGCTTGCGTGGTCGATGACGGCAGGTTTGGGCGGCGCAGCGGCGCTGATGCTCTATCGGCTCATGAAGAGGTCATGATGCGAATACTTCATCTCGTGCTGGCGCCGCGATTGTCAGGCGCTGAAGTGCTGGTAAAAGACCTTGCTGCATATCAGCGCCGTCAAGGGCACCCAGTCTGGGTCACCTCGCTCTTGCCCGAACAGGAGGACTTCACCCCACTGCGCGCAGCCCTCGATAACGACGGCGTAGTGTGCCGGTTTCCACGGCGACGATATCCTCTGCTAGGAAAGCTATGGCATCTCTTCAGAGTCGCTCGGCGCTTTCGACCCGACGTGGTCTTTGCGCATGCGACTATTCCGTCGTTTTATGCGCGCGCTCTCCCGATCGCTGTTCCGATCGTGTTTGTCATGCATTCGGCCACGAACGATTTCGCGTATCCGGTATTCCGCGGGGTAGAGCGAATCTTGCGCCGACGCGCGCGCGCGGTGATCGGCGTCTCGCAGGCGAACGTCGACGACTATATCGCGGCAGTCGGCGCTCATCCTGTGATGTCGGTCATTCCGAACGGCGTGGACGTCTCGCGCTTTTCAACTGTGGGCCGCCCACAGGGGGGTAAGGCTTCGGCTCACGTGGTGCAGGTCGGACGTTATACAGCGGTCAAGAACCAACTGCAAACCGTGCGCGCGTTTAGAGAAGTGCTGACGGAAGTGCCGACGGCTCGCCTCGGGTTGTATGGCGTCATCGAAGATCCGGCCTACCACCAATCGGTGATCGAGCTTACGCACGAACTGGGCATTGCGGATCGAGTGACCATCGAAGGCCCGCGTTCGGATATCCCGCACCTGCTGTCGGAAGCCAATGTATTCGCCATGCCATCGCTCTCAGAAGCGCACAGCATTGCGTTTATCGAAGCGCTCGCATCCGGGGTCCCTATCGTTGCGAATGCGATTCCTTCGTTTGTGTTCGCGAAGCGGCTGAAAAACGTCCAACTGATCGAAGCGAACGACACGATGGCCTTTGCACGCGCGCTCGTCGTGGCGCTACGGCAGGAGAGAGCTGAACGCCGGCTCCATGGTTTGACGCTCGCCGATACCGCGGACCAGTACGGATCGATCGCGTCGAGGGTAGTGTATGGGCGAGGCGCCTGATGTAGGGCTGCAGGTGAAGCACGTCAATGTCGCCGGAATTAGACAGACAGGGTTGTATATTTCGGCGGCCACGATTTTTGGCGAATATTACATATATATAATCGCTCGTTTGTTGTTGACAATTGGAAAGAATTTCCGGATTTTGCCCTGATGCGGATGAGATTGACTCACGCAAATTCTGCCAACAAAACCTACCGTTCCGACAAAACCCCTGTGGGCGGAAAAAGATATAGGTAGACTTATGACGCGGTGCGGAACGTCGACTTGCCAGCCATAACGAGGGGTTTATGACTTCAAGTAAGAGCGAAAGCCAGCCAACAGTGAAGTACGCGTACCAACCCGTCGCCGAGCAACAAGACATCGGGAACCGTTTCACGGCGAACTTCGGCAGCGGCCTGCGTGTCGCTATTCTCGTGCATGATGAGTTTCCATTGATTGACGTCGCGCAAACTTTGGCGAGGACCTGTGAGCGGTTTGGCGTCGGAAAGGAGCAGGCCACCCATTGCCAAAACGGGAGCATTACAGTTGTCTCCGGCCACGCCGGTTTCGTTTTTCGGGAAAATTCCTCGATGCCGGTATGGTCTGTCGCCGTTAGCGATGTCGACCCGGCCGATTTCGATGCAATCGTCGTGCCCCAGCCATTTCCCGATTCGGCCACTTGCGACGCGGAAATTCTTTCATGGCTCGCGGACGCTGACGGAAAGAGTGAGATCATCCCGCTTTTTTTGCAAGCCGGAGCGGTAATGGTGCCGGGCTTTCCCGGCTTACCTGGAGCCTCGAGTGCGCTGGATCACGCTGGCGCCGAACGCAACAGGCGAGCAGCGAAGAGCCGGCAGATCGCTTCAGAAACGGAGCGCAGCACGCATCAAACGGCATTGAAGGCTTCAATCGCGTTGCGTATGCGAACCCTCGCGGTCTCCGCTGGACAACCCGAAATTTCCGGTCTTAGCGAGAGGATCGAGACTGCCGTTCAGTGGCTGAAAGAGCACTACGGCGAACGTGTATCCATATCGGAGATGGCCAAGCTGGCGTTGATGAGCGAGCGGAATTTCCAGCGCCGATTCAGGAGTGAAGTCGGGATGACCCCCCACGAGTATCTCTCGAAGGTCCGATTGGAGAGCGCCAGGTCTTTGTTGGACAATACCGCGCTGCCGATGGACAAAATTGCGCGTCACTGTGGCCTCTTTAACGGCGATCATTTGCGCAAGCAATTTTTGAAAAGGTTTGGCATAACACCGGCGGAATACCGTTCGACGCGAGTCAGTATCATGCGGTCGGCCGCTGACATGGGTGTCGATTAATTTTCGGTTGACTTTTTGAAAGAAACAATCCGAATCAATCGGCTGGAAACGATTCTCAGGGCTGCGCACCGACTTCGCGAGACGTAACGCTCGCTACGAGTCGTGCAAGCGGGCCCGTCCACTGACGAGCGAAAGATGAAAGGCGCTGACCAAATTGGCGAACTCGATATCTATGTACTGGGAGGGGACGTCGACCTCGCCGACCGTGTTGCGCGCTACCTGAACGGTGTCGACATCAACATCATTCCGACCGACGAGCTGACGATCCCGGCGACGGCAAGTCCGTCGCGCGCATCACTGGCGATGATAAGCACCACCGTGATCGACGGATCCGCTGCGGCAATCGGCGAATGCCAGCGCGCCATCTCGATGCCGATCATCTGGATCGGCGAAGTGCCACGGGGGCCAGGTCAGCTTTTGCCGCAAGACTTCCATGCATTGCCGCTCGATTTTTCACGCGCGGGGCTACGCACCATGGTCGCGAATCTCGCGGTGCGATTGCAGGCGAGTGCCACCCGAGCGACTGACGCCGGTGCGATGGTGGCACAGTCCGAATGTATGCGGGCACTGCTTCGTGAAGTCGACATGGTTGCCGATTTCAATACGAGTGTCCTGATCCGCGGCGAGACGGGGGTCGGAAAGGAGCGCATTGCGCAGTTGCTGCATCAGAAGCACTCGCGTCGCTGCATAGGATCGTTCGTGCCTGTCAACTGTGGCGCGGTTCCTGATGGCCTCTTCGAATCGCTTTTTTTCGGCCACGCGAAAGGAGCGTTTACGGGCGCGGTGGGTACGCACAAGGGCTATTTCGAACGAGCCCACGGCGGCACATTGTTTCTCGACGAGATCGGCGATCTGCCGCTCCATCAGCAGGTGAAGCTTTTGCGAGTGCTGGAGGATGGCGCGGTGACGAGGGTCGGCGCCGGGACGCCGGTGCAGGTGGACCTTCGTGTTCTCGCGGCGACCAACAAGGACCTTCCTTACCTCGTGAGGGACGGCGCATTTCGGGCCGATCTTTACTATCGGCTCGCCGTCATCGAGTTGCATGTTCCGTCGCTCGAGGAGCGGGGCGAGATCGACAAGATCGCCATCTTCAAGTCGGTCATCGCCGCGATGCTGGGTGACGAACTGCGTGCGGCGCTGCCAGACGTGCCGCAGTGGCTGTGCACCGCGATCTCGCAGATGCGATTTCCCGGCAACGTGCGAGAGCTCCGTAACCTGGCCGAGAGAGTCGGGGTCACGGTGATGCAGACTCGGGCCTGGGACGCCCCGCGGTTACGCAGTCTGCTCGCGAACGCGCAGAGAATACAGGCTACATTGGCGGAACGGATATCCGAATCAGCCATGGGGCGAAACAGGTTGGACATGGCCGATCGGAGCCGCGTGCTCGAAGCGCTGGCAACGAACGGGTGGCGGCGCCAGGAAACGGCACAGTATTTGGGGATCAGTCGGAAGGTCTTGTGGGAAAAGATGCGCAAGTATCGGATCTTCGATAACGAGCGAATCAGCGCATAACCCGGCGCGATGTTGGGCAGCATCAACGTCAGCGATATCAGTTGTTTTTTCTTCTTGTCGAGCCGATGTCGCCGTCTATACTGCAATTCATTTCTCAGTCATTTTTTTCTTGTCGGCTCGGGTTTCGCTTGCCATTGCGGCTAGACGACACGCTCAGTCGGTTTGCAGCTGCGCGCATACTTTTTGGAGCTTCATTCTTCAAAGTCGTGTTTGTTGGCACACGTGTGCGGGAAGCCGAAGTCAAGCGCTTTGCCTTGCCGAGAGCTCCCGTTGGGAAAGCCTTCAATCCCACGATGCGAAGGGACGGTGCATGGTGATCGACATGTCGCGCAGCCTCGTAGACATTCTTCTGGTGGAGGACAGCCCCTCGGATGCGATGATGACGCGCGAGGCGTTGCTCGAGTACCGAGTTTTGAATCCGCTCCATGTCGCCGAAGACGGAGTGGCCGCGATGCGCTATTTGAAGCAACGAGGGCCGGACGGCTTAGCACATCGACCAGGACTCATCATTCTCGATCTGAATCTGCCAAAAATGAGTGGTCGGGAAGTGCTTCAGGAATTGAAACGCGATCCCGCGTTGAGCGATATCCCGGTCGTGGTCTTGACGACATCCAAAGCGGAGGAAGATGTTCTGAGGTCATACGGTCTCCACGCGAATTGCTATATCACCAAGCCAGTCGACTTCGAAAAATTTACGGAAGTGGTGCGCAGCATCAGCGACTTCTGGTTCAGCGTGGTTACCCTTCCTCCGGTCAAGCCATGAACTCACCCGACGCGGAAGTTCAGGTTCTCCTCGTCGAAGACAGTCCGACAGATGCTTGGCTCATCGAGGATGCGCTCTCCGAAGTTTCGGCATTCAAGCTTCGCTTGCTGAGGGCCGAGCGGCTGTCGGAGGCTGCGGCCCAGTTGCGCGCGGCACGAGTCGATGTCGTGCTCCTCGACCTGGGCTTGCCCGACGCGCAAGGGCTGGATACATTTCGCGCATTTCATCGGCAGGCCCCCGATCTACCGGTGCTCGTGCTCACTGGGCTCGACGACATGTCCGTCGGCTTGCTGGCGATACACGAGGGGGCGCAGGATTATCTGCTCAAGCGGGACATCGAACCGTCGTTACTGAGGCGCGCCATTCACTACGCCATAGAGCGGCACAGTGCGGCTGCGGCACTCGCGGCGAGCGAGGAGCGATTTCAGCTTGCCGTACGAGGGGCAACCGCGGGCCTGTGGGACTGGAATCTGCAATCGGACGAAATCTATTTTTCGCCTCAATTCAAGGCGATTCTGGGATATGGAGATCATGAGCTACCCAATGAGAGGCGGGCGCATCTCGATGCGATTCATCCGGACGACACCGGCAAGGTCAGGGAGGCCTTGAACGCGCATCTAAAGCACCGGCGACCCTTCGACGTGGAATATCGTGTGTCGACCCGGTCGGGTCAATTCCGCTGGGTACAATCCCGCGGGCAGGCGCTTTGGGACCTTGCCGGCAAGCCCTATCGCATGGTGAGCTGGGTGATCGACATCAGCGATCGCAAACGAAACGAGGAGGCGTTGCGAACATCTCGCGAAGAACTGAAGCGATTGTCGGGGCACACGCAACAGGTCAGAGAAGAGGAAAAGGCCCGCATTGCCAGAGAACTCCATGACGACCTGGGGCAACAACTGACCGCGCTAAAAATGGCGGTGACGCTGCTAGAGCAAGATCTCGACGTCGAAGCGTCGATACGATCCTCGGTGGGCTTGCGCGGCATCTATACATTGATCGATGGTTTGATCGACTCGGTGCGGAGAATCTCGGCCGACCTGCGCCCGGCGATGCTCGACGATCTCGGGTTGATTCCGACCATCGAATGGCTGATCAAGGAGTTTTCGATACGCTCGGGCATGCGCGTAACCAGCCGCTTCGATGTTGCCGGCATGGCATTCAGCCGCGAAAGTAGGATCGAGGTCTTCCGCATCGTCCAGGAGTCGCTGACCAACGTTGCGCGACATTCGGGCGCAACTGAAGTCGTCGTCGCGATCGAGCACGACAGCCGGTACTGCATCGTGCGGATCAGCGACAATGGCCGTGGTGCCGCGCGCGACGCAAGTCCGAGCCGACATTCGCTCGGCTTGCTCGGACTGCGTGAACGAGCTGCCCGGTTGAATGGCGAAATCCGGATTCGAACGGCGCCGGGCGCGGGTTTCTCGTTGACCGCCATTCTGCCTCTCGAAGCATTGGTCGCCGAGAATTAAGTAACTACAGGAGGTCAGGTCTTTCGGACTTCGTCGCGCGGTACTTGGCGGGAGAAATACCGAAATACTTGAGGAATTGCTTTCTCAGATGATCGCCATTGAAAAATCCGCAGTGACGGGCGATCTTGTCGACTGGCAGGTTCGTATGCAGAAGAAGTTGCCTTGCACTCTCCAACCGAATCGACGACAAGTATTGGCTCGGGGTTTGCCCCACCTCGGCCTTGAATCGCCTCAGAAAATTGCGTTCGCTCATCGATGCGCGTTGCGCGAGCGCTGAGACTGAGATGCGCTCCGCATAATGCTCATTCAACCATTGAATGGAGGCCTCGATTCTTTCGCTGAGCTGAGGAGTCTTGTGGTGAACCGGCCGATCGCCTTCAGTCAGGGCCGGGCGCCCGGCGAGGAACTTCTTCGCGTCCGGGGCGAGCTCGATAATCTTTACGTCGGGGCCTGCCTGCGCGAGCCAGTCATGCACGCTGGAGAGCTCCGCTGTTTTCTCAAATGCGGGCCGCTGTCCGATCACGATCATCTCGAACTCGCTCGGCGTCGCACTTTCCAGCGCTTCCGCCCAAACGGGTATCGACCAATCGCCGCACGAGACGAAGCCTGTACGGCTCGACAATATCTGGATGTTCAGCCGGCATCCGTCCTCGGCGAATTGCCCGTTTTCAGTGAAGAGTGCACAAGCTTTCGTAAGCATATCGACGATATGCGTCATGGAGCAGCCGTCGCAAATGAGTATTGCGACACGATGGTTGCTGTTGGAGCATTCATCGATTCCAGCGGTCATGCCAACCTTATTGTTGTCTGGTTCACATTTGCGGTGACCAGCTCCATTCACGGCCCACAGCATTTCATTGGTCCCTCGCCAAAAAACCACGCCAGCGTTTAGTTCGATTCTAACGGTGCGAGAGGCAAAATTCATAATTTACAGCCTTGGGTGTGCGCCTTGTCTGAATCGTAGGTTTCGTTGGCGGATTTGACGCGAACCTGCTTACGCTCGGCCGTCAGAGGCTTGACGCGCAAACGTTTCCTCGTCCCTTTCAGAAAGCGTGGTGTTTCTGGTTTAACTTTCTGCTTTTGGCGATATCGAGCAGTGATTCGCCTTCATCCGGCTCCGTTTTGAGATTCAAAAAAACATCGGACGAAATCCGCTCGTAGTTGGTTTGGCTATTGTCGATCGCCGTCGCAGGCGGTCATGCAGGCGACCGTTAGGCTCGTGGGACCGACGCGGCGCGTGCTTGCCGGTGAACGGACCGGCTCATCCGGCTCGCGTAGAATCAGCCTTTCGATTTGCTTCCCGGTTCATTGGACCCGGTTCCGATTGCGGCTCGGAGCCGAAGAACTTTCATTGACGGGCCTCCGCATTTTTTTCGAGCATCTTGAATGATCCCTACAGATAGGCGCACGCCGGATATCCGGCTGATCATCCTGCTTGGCGCGCTCGCCGCTTGCGGCCCGATCGCCGTCGACATGTATCTGCCCAGCCTGCCATCGATCGCGCGCGTGTTCAGCGTTCCGGACGCGGCTGCCCAGGCAACGCTCACGAGCTTCATGGCCGGTTTCTCGCTCGGCATGCTGCTCTATGGGCCGCTCTCGGATCGCTTCGGCCGGCGGCCGGTGCTGCTCGTCGGCCTTGCGCTCTTTCTGATCGCGAGCATCGTCTGCGCGAGCGCGGGCTCGATCCAACTGCTCGTCGGCGTGCGCTTCGTGCAAGCGCTCGGGGCCGGCGCCGCTTCGGTGATGGCACGCGCGATCGCGCGCGACGTGCACGAACCACGCGACGCCGCCCGCGTCCTATCGATGATCGCCATCGTGACAAGTCTCGGTCCGCTGTTCGCGCCGCTGATCGGCGGCCAATTGCTGCTGCTCGGCGGCTGGCGCGCCGTCTTCGTCGTGCTCGCGGGCTTCGGCGCGCTTTGCGCGGCGCTTGCATTCACGCGCGTGCGCGAGTCATGGCCGGCGCAAAAACGCGCGGGCGTCGATGTATGGGCGTCGTTCGCGATCTACGGGCGGCTCGTCACCGATCCCGTCGCGCTCGGCTACATGCTTTGCGGCGGCATGGCGTTCGGCTCGATGTTCGCCTACATCACGGCGACACCGTTCGTCTATATCGACTACTTCCACGTCCGGCCGCAGCACTATGGGTTTCTGTTCGGACTCAACATCGTCGGCATCATGATCGGCAACTTCCTCAATACGCGATTGATCGGGCGCTTCGGATCGCTGCGGCTCGTGGCCGGCGCTTCGCTCGTCAGTTGCATCGCTTCGTTCGCCGTGGCGGTTGCGTGCCTGACGGGGTGGGGGGGCTTGTGGTCGATCGTCGCGTCGCTGTTCTTCGTCGTCGGCGTCGTGGGCGTGCTGACAGCCAATTGCACCACCGATCTCATGCATCGCTATCCGAAGAACGCGGGAGCCGCCGCGGCCGTGTTCGGCGCCGCGCAGCTGGTGCTGGGCGCGCTGGCGAGCCTCGTGGTCGGTGTCCTGCAGAATGGCACGCCGAAGGGGCTGGGCATCACGATTCTGGCGACGGGCGTGCTTTGCTACGTCGGGCGGACGATCGTCATGCGCTGGCACGCGTTGCCGGCGCATGGGACGGCGGTGCCACGCTAGCTGACCGTTGACCTTTCCTCGCTGTGCCTCGGGCCTCTCACTCGATCGATAGCCGATAAAAAAAGCGCCGCGTGAAGCGGCGCTTTCGGAGGGTACTGCGCATCTCGTCGAGTCCCGGCAGGGCCGAAGCCCTGCCGTCCGGCGAGTTCTTTTTGCTGTTGTTCCGTTGCTGCTTAGAACTTGTGGCGGATGGCCACGCGGGCCGATACCTGGTTCGAGTTCGTGCTCGCGCCGCCGGCGAAGAGCCCGGAGTAGATGTCCGCCGTGACGCCGCCGCTCATCGCATGCTGGTAGCTGCCCAGCAGGTAGACATCGGTACGCTTCGACAGCGCGTAGTCGGCGACCGCATTGACCTGGCCATACTTCGGCCGTTGGCCCGTCCCGTGGTCCTTGCCGTTCGTGAACGTATAACCGGCACCGAGCGTTGCCGCAGGCGTCAGGCTGTACTGACCCCACAGTTCATAGCTGTTGAACCAGACCGTGTTGCCACCCACGCCCTTCGCGTTGTCGAACCGAACGTTCGAGAAGTTGCCGCCGACGAGCAGGGGTCCGACGTTGTAGGTCGCGCCAGCGCTGATGACTTGCATGTTGCTCGGCGACCCGACGAGACCCCAGATGCCGTCCGTCGGGGCCGCGGCCAGCGACGGCGGCGTCGTGTTACCCAGGAAGTTGCCGTCGTTGAACTGCACCGCCGGGTCCTTGGCGTAGAAATAGCCCGCGCCCACATAGAGAGGACCCGTGGAGAAGCTCAGGCCGCCGCCGACCGTGCTTTGGCTGCTGAAAGAGCCGGCCTGGCCGCCGAAGGCGTACATGGCCTCGGCTTGCAAGCCGTAGACCTTCGGCGAAACGTACTTGACGGCGTTGTTGATACGGAAGCCGTTGTCGGTGTTGTCGATGTCAGCCGGGTGCGAGAAGAGGGCGCCCCACTGACCGTTGAACGTCGTCGCCTGGGCCATATCGACGACCGGGTCGTATTGGCGACCCAAGGTCAATGTACCGTACGAATCGTTGGTCAAACCGACGTAAGCCTGACGACCGAATTCGCGGCTGTGTTGAGCGAGCGTGCCGTTCGCCGGGTGGAAGCCGTTTTCCAACTGGAAGATGGCCTTCGTGCCGCCGCCCAGGTCTTCAACGCCCTTCAAGCCCCACCGGCTGCCCTGCACGATCCCATCTTGCATCTGCCACTGCGAGTGGCCACCGGTGTTGTTGACGTAGGTGATGCCGATGTCGATGACGCCGTAGAGCGTCACGCTGTTTTGGGCAAACGCCGGTGCCGCGACAGCGCTCGTCACTGCGAGAGCAATTAGCGATTTCTTCATTAAAGAGGTCTCCGAGACGATTGAACTGCAAAGTGAGCACCCGGGGTGTTGAGTGCAGCGGACACGCTCGTCTCATGAACGAGTGGTCCCCGCCGCGGGTCCAGGCAGTCTCGGGGATACTAGGCAGTCGTAATCCGCCGCCTCATTGGTGTAAATACTAGTTGCTACAAATTATTGCGATAGCAGCAAAAGAGTATTTCAGTGCGTGCCTTTGCGAAAGCCGCATGACGCTTGGCTTTCAATGAAAGAGAACGCTTAAAACTCTAAAAATACCGTTGCGAGAACGCGACAAGAATCGGGACCGGATTCTTTGCCTGAGGCGGTGCGTGTGTCTTTTGCACTACGTTGGGGCAGGCGTTTTGCTGCATTGCACAACGGCGAAATCGCCCGCCCCGCGGCTTCGTTCAGTCCGTCGCTGACGACGCCGCGCCGTGGCTGAGCCAATCGAGCACGGCGACGGATTCGTCGGTGCCTGCCGCGCGGGCCTTGGCGACGGCCTTCGCGACGTCCGAGTTCGGTACGGCGCGCCGGATCGCGACGCCTACCGCCAGGATGTCGATCATGAGCAGGTGCAGAATGCGCGAGATCATCGATAGCTGCGATTCGCGAATCTCGATGTGGTCGGTCTCGAGTGCCACCGTCGCGCGTTTCGCGAGCGGGGTGTTGCTCGACGTAATGGCGATCACCTGCGCGCCGGCCTGCATGGCGACATCGAGCACGCGCAAAAGCTCGGGCGCGCGCCCCGACTTCGAGACGGCGACGATGACGTCCCCTTTGCCGAGGAGTGCCGCCGAGGCGGCCTGCATGTAAAGGTCGCCATAGGCGATCGTCGGAATGCCGAAGCGGAAGAACTTGTAGTGGGCGTCCTGCGCGACGATGTTCGAATTGCCGAGCCCGTAGAACTCGATGCGGCGCGCGCCATTCAGCAGGTCGATTGCGCGCTCGACGTGTTCGAAGTTCAGATGCTCGCGCAGCTGCAAAATCGCCGACACGGTGTTGTCGAGCACCTTCGCGCCAAAATCGGTTGCCGTGTCGCCGAGGTGAACCTGGCTGTGGCTGACCGGAATCGTGCCCGTGAGGCCGGTGGCGAGCTTCAGCTTGAAGTCCGATAGCCCCTGGCAGCCGAGCGAGCGGCAAAAGCGAATGACCGTGGGCTGGCTCACGTCAGCCTTGCGGGCGATATCGACGATCGGATCGCTGATGATCGAGCGCGGGTGGTTGAGCGCGAGATCGGCCACGCGCCGCTCGGCCGGCGTCAGTGCGTCGCGCATTTGTCGGATGCGCTCGAAGACGGCCGACGATCCGCCGCCGGTGCGGTTCGCCAGTTGCTCGGCCAGGATCGCCGATACGCCGAGGAACGCCGGATACTCGGCCGTGATGACGTAAGTCGGCACGTTGGCGAGGTAGGCCTCGAAGCGGCCTTTCGCCTCGAATCTGCGGCGGAACGACGAGCGCGCGAAAAAATCGCCGAGCTTAAGCACCACGCCGCCGCCGATGTAGATGCCGCCGAGGGCGCCGAGCGTCACGGCGATATTGCCGGCGAACGTGCCGAGAATGCCGCAGAAGCAATCGATGGCCTCGGCCGCGAGCGGTTCGCCCGCGAGCGCGCGATTGACGACGTCGGCCGGGTCCGCCGAGCCGGTGATACGCTTCTTGTCGCGCGCCGCCAGCGCGCGATAGATGAGCTCGATGCCGGGACCGGCCGCGACGCGCTCGAACGAGACGTGCGACCATTTTTTGCGCGCGAACTGGAGCACGAGATCCTCGCGCTCGTCGGACGGCGCGAAGCTTGCGTGGCCTCCCTCGCTGCCGAGCGCGATCCAGCGATCGTCCGCCGGGATGAGCCCGGAGACGCCGAGGCCCGTGCCGGGCCCGAGCAGCCCGATCACACTGTTCTGCCGGCGCGCCCCGCCGCCGATCTGCACGCGCTGCTGATCGGTCAGGCCGGGCAGGGCCATCGCGAGCGCCGTGAAGTCGTTGACGACGAGCAGCGTGTCGAAGCCGAGCGTGCGTCGCGTGGCCTCGATCGAGAAGGTCCAGTTGTGATTGGTCATGCTGACCTGATCGCCGTCCACTGGGTTCGCGATGGCGATTGCCGCATGATTGACGTGCCCGACCTTCGTATCCTTCAGGTACTTCTTGAGCACGTCCTCGACGCCGGGGTACTCGGCGCACGGATAGACGCGAATCTGCGAGATCTCGCCGGGGCCGGTTTCGAGCGCGAAGCGTGCGTTGGTGCCGCCGATGTCGGCGAGCAGCCGCGGACCGTCGGCGTGCTGACGGTTGCCGGAAAGAGGCATCGTTTTAGTTGGCACACCAGTAGACATCGAGTCTCACTCCCTTGTCGTTCGCCAGCTTCGAGATGGCGTTTTCTTGTGGTGCGGAGGCGGCGGCCTTCAGCACATCGAGCTTGCTCGGGCCGGCAATCAACAGGAAGAGCCTCGTAATGCGCGTGAGCGCGGCAAGCGAAAGGCTCACGCGTGCATGCGGCGCATTCCCCGGGTGGACGGCGACGAAGCGCGCGGCGGCCGGATCGATGATATGGAGCCACTCGGGCGCATCGGCGAAGAGCGACGCCGTGTGACCATCCTCTCCCATCCCGAGCACGGCGACGTCCGGCAGCGCGCGCGCCGGATCGGCGTTGAGCGCTGCAACGTTTGCCTCGAGCGTCGAAGCAACGTCGACGAGCGGGAAAAAGCGCGCGCCGCCCCCTGCCTTCGTGCCGTCGGCGAGCAGCGTCTCGCGCAAGAGCCGCGCGTTGCTGGCCTGATCCGTTGCGGGAACCCACCGATCGTCGACGAGCGTCACGTCGACGCGCGGCCAGTCGAGCGGCTCGTGCGCCAGCGTTTGCAGAAACGCGCGCGGGCTGGTTCCGCCGGATACAGCGAGCGTCGTGCGCGAGGCGCCGCCGGATGCGGCGAGCGATGCGTTGAGCGCATCGCCGACCGCTTTCGCCAGCGCGTCGCCCTGAGCGCGCGGGTCGTCAAAAGCGTGAAGCTCGATCACTTCTCCTCCAGACTGCTTCTCGAGTACTGCCCCAATGGACTTGTTCCTTTCCGCGCGGCGAGGCCAGCCAAAGGCGGGCCTCGCCGCGTCCGAACGTCGTCAGTTCTCTTCTTCAAGCCAGCAGGTGCCGTGCTGCGCGAGCATGGCACTCGCGGCCGCCGGTCCCCAGGTGCCGGCTGCGTAAGGCTTCGGCGGCTTCGTCGACGTCGCCCATTCGTTGAGTATCGGCTCCACCCACCGCCAGGCGGCTTCCTGCTCGTCGCGCCGCACGAACAGAGCGAGGCGGCCGTTGATCACGTCGAGCAGCAGCCGTTGGTATGCCTCCATCTGGCCTTCCTTGAAGAACTGATCGAAGGCAAGATCGAGGTGGACGCTCGCGAGATTCATCCCCTCGCCAGGCTGCTTCGCGAGACAATAAAGGCGGATCCATTCGTTCGGCTGCAGGCGGATGACGAGCCGGTTCGAGCCCGGACGCAGCGCCGGCGCGCCGAGCGCCGAATGGGGGACGGGGCGGAAGTTGACGACGATCTCGGCAATCCGGTCGGCCAGCCGCTTGCCCGTGCGCAGGAAGAACGGCACGCCGGACCACCGCCAGTTCTCGATCTCGGCCTTCAGCGCGACGAACGTTTCGGTCGTGCTCTGCGGCTTCACGCCGGGCTCCGTCGCATAGGCAGGCACCGACGAGCCCCGGATCACGCCCCCGTGATACTGTCCGCGCACGGCCACTTTCGAAATATCGCGCGAGTCGATCGGCTTCAACGCGCGCAGCACGCGCAGCTTCTCGTCGCGCACGGAATCGGAATCCATCGAATGGGGCGGCTCCATCGCGACGATCGAGAGCAACTGCAGAAGGTGGTTCTGCACCATGTCGCGCAACGCGCCCGTGTTGTCGTAGAAGTCGCCCCGCCCCTCGACGCCGAGCTCCTCGGCGATCGTGATCTGGATGCTCTCAACCCATTCGCGGCGCCAGAGCGGCTCGAAGAGCGCGTTGCCGAACCGCAGCGCGAGCAGATTCTGCACGGGCTCCTTGCCGAGGTAGTGGTCGATCCGGTAGATCTGCTCTTCGGCGAAGATCTCGCCGACGGCGTCGTTGATCGCGTTCGACGAGCGCAGATCGTAGCCGAGCGGTTTTTCGAGCACGATGCGCGAGTTCAGGTTCAGACCGACGGCGGAAAGCGCGCGGCAAATCGGGACGAACAGCGAGGGCCCCGTCGCCAGGTAAAACACGCGTATGCCTGCGTGTCCCTCGAGCGCATCGCGCAGCTTGACGAAGTCCTCCGACTTGCCGAGATCGAGCTTCACGTAGTCGATACGATCGATGAAGCGTTTCCAGACGGCCTCGTCGAAGCCGTTCTTCGAGACGTGCGCCTTGACGTTGGTGTTCATCCAGTCGAGGTAGCCGTTCAGATCGGCGGCGTGGCGTGCGACGGCGACGATCCTGCCTTGCTCTGACAGCATCCCGCCGCGATGGGCCTCGTAGAGCGCCGGCAGAATCTTTCTCATCGACAGATCGCCGGTCCCGCCGAAGAGAACGAAGGTAAAGCCTGAGTCGATTTGCATGGGTCTTGAGTCGAAAGTCGAGAGGAGGCCGGGTCGTGGGGCCGCGGCTGACTCATCGGGTTGCTGGATCGAACCTGGTCGTGCTCGGTCGTGTCTGCGCTGGTCGCTTGTCTCCGGTTCCATGTGCTCGCGCCGGGCGCGCGCCCGGCCTTGCCCGACGATCGCTCGACTTGTAGCGCGATAAAAATATTTTTGACACTGAATTGTAGTTTAACTACAATCCAAATCAAGAGGTAACGACGATTCGATGCAAAAAGCATGCGTTGCACCTTGGCGGTGCGGCTTCCCGCGTGCTTCGGGTTGAATCCGCATACGGTTTGTGCCGGCGCGTCGGCACGATGGTGTGGCATCGAACATTGAATGTTAGCAGCGCGGCAGTCCGCTTGCGGACCTGCGGCCTTGGCTTATGCCTCCCCGAGCTTTCCGCGCGACGCGGGTCGGGTCGAATCAAAACAGGAGACAGGCGTTGAGTTCCGAACCACTCATTTCCTGAAGAAGCGCTTTCGCGGCCGGGTGTGCCTTGGTCGAGCGCGCCGTACGGCACGCGCGCTCAGTGCATCGAGAGGCAGGCCTGGCCTTCCAGTGTTGTTCTGCTTGGCAACCATCGTTCCCCAACAACAAGAGCGGGGAGCATCGTTTCTCGGTTCAAATCCGGAGGAGATAAAGAATGAAAGTTCGCGCGATCATGGCGGCGCTCGCGGCCACGGGGCTCATGGTGGGTGCATCGGCTGCGCAGGCGGCCGGTGAATCCCTGGAGGTGCTGCACTGGTGGACGTCGGGCGGCGAGTCCAAAGCCATCGGCGTGCTGAAGGACGACATGACGAAGCAGGGCTACGCCTGGAAGGACTTCGCGGTCGCGGGCGGCGCCGGCGCGGCGGCCATGACGGCCCTGCGCTCGCAGGTGATTGCCGGCAACCCGCCGTCGGCCGCCCAGATCAAGGGCCCGCTGATCAAGGAATGGGCTGATCAGGACGTGCTCGTCGATATCAATTCCGCCGCGAAGAACGAGAACTGGCAGAAGAACCTGCCGCCCGAGATCGACACGATCATGCGCGCGGGCAAGAAGGACGGCGACTACTATGCCGCCCCGTTCTCGGTGCACCGCGTGAACTGGCTCTACATCAACAAGGCAGCGCTCGACAAGGCGGGCGGCAAGGTGCCGACGAGCTGGGACGAATTCTTCCAAGTCGCGGACAAGATGAAGGCCGCAGGGATCATGCCGATCGCCATGGGCGGGCAGCCGTGGCAGGATCTCACGCTGTGGGAAGACGTGGTGCTCTCGCAAGGCGCCTCTTTCTACAAGAAGGCGATCGTCGATCTCGACCAAGCCACGCTGACGGGCCCGCAAATGCACAAGGTCTTCGATACAGTCCGCAAGATTCAGGGCTACTTCGACGCCGGCCGCAACGGGCGTGACTGGAACCTCGCAACGGCCATGGTCATCAACAACAAGGCCGGCATGCAGTTCATGGGCGATTGGGCGAAGGGCGAGTTCGCGAACGCGAACAAGAAGGCGGGCGTCGATTACGTCTGCGCGCCCGTGCCGGGCACCGACAAGGCCTACACGTTCAACGTCGATTCGTTCGTCTTCTTCAAGGAAAAGGGTCAGGACAAGGCGACGCCGGGTCAGCTCGCCCTGGCCAAGACGATCATGAGCCCCGCGTTCCAGGAGCAGTTCAGCCTCTACAAGGGCTCGATCCCGGTGCGCCTCGGCGTGTCGATGGCGAAGTTCGACGATTGCGCGAAGAAGTCGTACGACGATGAGCAGAAGGCGCTTAAGGCGGGCGGTTACGTTCCGTCGCTCGCGCACGGCATGGCGCAGTCCGACGCTGTCGCGGGCGCGATCACGGACGTCGTGACGAAGTTCATGAACTCGAACGAGTCGACGGACGACGCCATCAAGGCGCTCGCCAACGCCGCCAAGACGAAGTAATCGAAATCGGGGAATCCGGCGACGCATTGCACCGCGTTGCCGCCCGCATTACCGATGACGCCCGTCCCCCCGAGCGAGATTCGCTTCGAAGGAGCGGGCGGCAGGCAAGAATTAGGAGTCGAGTTGTGCATGCCTCTCTAAGCGGCAAGGGCAACGAAGTCGCGCCCGCACCCCATCGCACGTCGTCGTTCGCGGCGCTCGCCGATCGCTGGGTTCCCAAGCTCGTGTTGTCTCCGAGCCTCTTGATCAGCCTTGTTTTCGTCTACGGTTTCATCGCCGTGACGGGCTACATGTCTTTTTCGAAGTCGCGACTGATGCCGAACTTCAAGTTCGCCGGCATCGACCGCTATGTCGAGCTGTTCCATAACGATGTCTGGTGGACCTCCGCGAAGAACCTCGGCTGGTTCGCGATCCCGTTCATCGCCATCTGCGTCGCGCTGGGTCTGCTGCTCGCGATCCTGCTCGATCAAAAGATTCGCAACGAAGGCGCGCTGCGCGCCATCTTCCTCTACCCGATGGCGCTGTCGTACATCGTGACGGGCACGGCCTGGCAATGGATTCTGAATCCCGGGCTGGGGATCGAGAAGATCATGCAGGACTGGGGCTGGACGAGCTTTTCGTTCAACTGGCTCGGCGATCCCGACAAAGCGATCTTCTGCATCGTGATCGCCGCCGTCTGGCAATCGACGGGCTTCTGCATGGCGCTGTTCCTCGCCGGTCTGCGGGGCGTCGACGCCGAGATCTTCAAGGCGGCGCAAGTCGACGGTGCGACGTTGCCGACCATCTATCGCAAGATCGTGATCCCGAGCATGCGCCCGGTCTTCTTCTCGGTGCTGCTGATTCTCTGCCATATCGCGATCAAGACGTTCGACCTCGTCGTCGCTTTGACGGCAGGCGGCCCCGGCAATTCGTCCTCGCTGCCCGCCATCTTCATGTATGTGTTTTCGTTCAACCGCGGGCAGCTTGGCGTCGGCGCGGCTTCGTCGATGATGATGCTCGCCACTGTAGTCGCGGTTTTGGTACCGCTCATGTATATGGAATCGAGGAGCACCCGCAATGCAGCCTAAGATGACTGTGAGCCGTGCCGTCATCTATGCGGCGCTCGTGCTCTTTGCGCTTTACTTCCTGTTCCCGATCTACGTCATGCTGTCGACGTCGTTCAAGGACATCGACGAACTTCGCACGGGCAATCTACTGACCGCGCCCACGCACTGGACTTTCGCGCCCTGGATCAAGGCCTGGAGTCAGGCCTGCACGGGTGTGCGCTGCGAAGGCATGCAGCCGTTCTTCCTGAACTCGGTTCGCATGGTGATTCCGGCCGTCCTGATCTCGTCGATCATCGGCGCGTTCAATGGCTATGTCCTCACGCACTGGCGCTTTCGCGGCGCCGATGCGCTCTTCACGATGCTGCTCGTCGGCTGCTTCATTCCGTTCCAGACGGTGCTGCTGCCGATGGCGCGACTGCTCGGCAGCGTCGGCCTCTCGAATACGATTACCGGCCTCGTGTTCGTGCACGTCGTCTATGGCATTGCTTTTACGACGATGTTCTTCCGCAACTTCTACGTCGGCGTGCCGGCCGAGCTCGTCAAGGCCGCGCGCATCGACGGCGCGGGATTCTTCACGATCTTCTTGCGCATCCTGCTGCCTGTGTCGTTGCCGATCTTCATGGTCTGCGTCATCTGGCAGTTCACGCAGATCTGGAACGACTTCCTGTTCGGGATCGTCTTCGCCGGTGTCGATTCGATGCCGATCACGGTGGCGCTGAACAACCTCGTCAATACGTCGACGGGCGTCAAGGAATACAACGTCGACATGGCCGGCGCGATCATCGCGGCATTGCCGACATTGTTGGTCTACGTGATCGCGGGGCGCTACTTCGTGCGCGGGCTGACGGCCGGCGCGGTGAAGGGGTAGGGCTCATACGTGTTCCGCCGGACACCGGCTAACGGACGCAACGAGCAGCAACGCATACGCGCAAGCTGCATGGCAGATTAAGGAATATCAGCATGGCAAGCCTTTCTATCCGCGACGTTTACAAGACCTACCCGAACGGCGTGCCCGTTTTGAAGGGGGTCGACATCGATATCGAGGACGGCCAGTTCCTCATTCTCGTAGGCGGTTCGGGTTGCGGGAAGTCGACGCTGCTCAACATGATCGCCGGCCTCGAATCGGTCACGAAGGGTGAGATCCGCATCGACGATCGCGTCGTCAACGATCTTTCGCCGAAGGATCGCGACATCGCGATGGTGTTCCAGTCGTACGCGCTCTATCCGTCGATGACGGTGCGCGAGAACATCTCGTTCGGGCTCAACATCCGCAAGGTGCCGAAGCGCGAGCAGCAGACGATCGTCGAGCGCGTCTCCAAGCTGCTGCAAATCGATCATCTGCTCGATCGCAAGCCGGGCCAGCTCTCGGGCGGTCAGCGCCAGCGCGTCGCGATGGGGCGAGCGCTCGCGCGCGATCCCGTCATGTTCCTGTTCGATGAGCCCTTGTCGAACCTCGACGCGAAACTGCGCATCGAGATGCGTTCGGAAATCAAGCTGCTTCATCAACGTCTCGGCACGACGATCGTCTATGTGACGCACGATCAGATCGAGGCGATGACGCTCGGCGATCGCATCGCCGTGATGAAGGACGGCATCGTCCAGCAATTCGGCGCGCCGCAGGAAATCTACGATTCGCCTTCGAACCTCTTCGTGGCCGGATTCATCGGCGCACCGCCGATGAACTTCATCGAGGGTAAGCTCGTCGAGCAGGGGGCAGGCGTCGGCATCGAGATCGATACGGGCGTCACGCGCCGTGCACTCAACTTGCCGTTCAACGCCAATCGCCTGAATGGCTCGCTCGGACAAAACGTCATTCTCGGACTGCGCCCGGAACGGATCACCGATGCGCGCAGCGCGCACAACGGCCACAGCGACGCTTTGCAGCAGATCGACGTGAAGGTCGACGTGATCGAGCCGACGGGTCCCGATACGCTCGTCTTTGCGCAAGTGAACGGCAAACGCACCGTGAGCCGTGTGCATCCGGCATCGAACCCGCAGCCAGAGCAAAAAATGCCGCTGCTGTTCGATGTCTCGAAGGCCGTCCTCTTCGACCCGGCCACCGAGGCGCGCATCGCCTGAGCGAGCTGGCCGGTCCTAAGCCGGACGTCGCTGCGTCTGCCGCTTTCAATGCGGCAGGCGCACATCGAGCTTGAATGTCACGAGCCGTGCGACGAGGATGAAAACGGTCGCGACGATGACGCTGTAGACCGGATCGACCGCGAGCCACGCGAGCAACAAATAAAGCCAGCAGCCGACGAGCGCGCAGGTTGCATAGGGACGCGAGTCCCGCAGGATCAGCGGCATTTCGTTGCACAGCACGTCTCGTATCACGCCGCCGAATACGCCCGTCACCACGCCCATCAGCGCCGCGATGAACCAGGGCATGCCGGCATCGAGCGCGATCGACGTCCCCGAAATGCTGAACAGGCCGAGCCCGACCGCATCGGCCACGAGCAGCGCCCGCTCGGAAAAGACGCGCGATGCCATCCGCAAGACGAAGGGCGCCACGAACGACATCGCAAAGATCGCGATGACATAAGTTTCGTGCTCGACCCAATAAAACGGCCGATGCCCCAGCAGCACATCGCGCACGGTGCCCCCGCCGAATGCGGTCACGAGCGCGACGAGAAACGTGCCGACGGCGTCGAGCCGTCGACGGCGTGCTTCGATGAATCCCGAGAATGCATAGGCGAAGATGGCAAGCCCCTCTATGACGGAGAGGGCAAATGTCAGCCGCGGGTGCACAGGCGTCATTCTTCAGCCGCGAGGCGCGGCCTGTGCCGCGCGCGGCTGCAGCAGGACGAGCACCGCGCCCGCGCCGCCGTCGTGCGGCCGCGCCTGACAAAAGGCGATGACTTCCGCTTTCTGCACGAGCCAGGAGCGCACCTTGCCTTTCAGCACCGGCTCCTTTCCGATCGAGCCCAACCCCTTGCCGTGGATCACGCGCACGCAGCGCAAACCGCGCTTGACCGCGTCGCGAATGAACACGGCGAGCGCTTCGCGCGCCTCCTCCCGGCGCAAGCCGTGCAGGTCGAGCTGATCCTGCACGATCCAATGGCCGCGCCTGAGCTTGCGCACGACTTCGTGGCCGATGCCGGGGCGACAGTAGGAAAGCGTTTCGTCGGTATCGAGCAACACCTCGGGGTCGAATTCGTCCGAGATCGCTTCGTCGAGTACCGCCCGCTCGTCGCGCTGCGTCTGGATCGGCAGCGCGGGCGGCGGGGTTCGGCCGTGCTCCGCGCGTGGCGGTGCCGCGAGCGGTGCCACGTCGCCGATTTCGCGGCGAAAGAGGTCGGCGTCGGCCGCCGCCTCGCGGGCCGCCTTGGCCGCGGCGATGCGAGCGCGCTCGCGTTCGGCCGCGCTCTCTTTCAGGGCGTCCCGCAAAGCGGCGAGATCGGACAATCCGGTTCCGCGCGTGCCGCGTTCCGCGCTCGCGGGCTTCGTGCCGCCCGGATGCAATCGGTGTTTCGACATGGTTTCGCCACAACTGACTCGCGCGTCGCGCTCAGAGACGGAGCGCGACGCCCATACTACGCAAGCGCGTTTCAGCAACGATCGGCTTCGTGGCTCATCACTCGCTCTTGATGCACCTCGTGGATGCTCTCGAGATAGCGCTGCGCGTCGAGCGCGGCCATGCAGCCCGTGCCCGCGCTCGTGATCGCCTGGCGATACACGTGGTCCTGCACGTCGCCGGCCGCGAAAACGCCCGGGATGCTCGTGGCCGTTGCGTTGCCGTTCAAGCCGCCGTTCGTGATGATGTAGCCGTTTTTCATTTCGAGCTGGCCGGCGAAGATGTCGGTATTCGGCTTGTGCCCGATCGCGACGAAGAGGCCTTGCAGCGCGACATCGGTCGTGACGCCTGTTTGCGTGTGCTTGATCCGCACGCCCGTTACGCCCGAATCGTCGCCCTTCACCTCGTCGAGCACATGGTTCCACTTGATCTCGACGACGCCTTCCTTTTCCTTCGCGAGCAGACGGTCGATGAGGATCGGCTCGGCGCGGAACTTGTCGCGCCGATGGACGACCGTGACCTTGTTCGCGATCCCCGCGAGGTAGAGCGCTTCCTCGACGGCCGTATTGCCGCCGCCGACCACGGCCACGTGCTGCTGCTTGTAGAAGAAGCCGTCGCAGGTGGCGCAGGCCGACACGCCGCGGCCCATGAACGCCTCCTCGGACGGCAACCCCAGATATTGCGCCGAGGCGCCCGTGGCGATGATCAGCGCGTCGCAGGTGTATTCGCCCGAATCGCCGATGAGCCTGAGCGGCCGCTCGTTCAGCTTCGCGGTGTGGATGTGATCGAAGACGATCTCCGTCTTGAAGCGTTCGGCGTGTTCGAGAAAGCGCTGCATCAGCTCGGGGCCCTGAACGCCGTTCGCGTCCGCCGGCCAGTTTTCGACGTCGGTCGTCGTCATCAGCTGACCGCCTTGCGCCAGGCCCGTGATGAGAAGCGGCGACAGGTTGGCGCGCGCGGCGTACACGGCGGCCGTGTAGCCGGCGGGGCCGGAACCGAGGATGAGCACTTTGGCGTGTTTGCGCGTGGACATGGTCTTGATCCTAAGAAATGCTTTGAGCAGCAACCGATCGGCCGGACGTCGAGCGCGGGTTCTCGCGAACGACTCGGGGGACTACGGCCGTAGGTGGGGCGTACCCGCGCATTATAAAGGGGCCTGCCGGACGCTGCCGCCTGGGCTTTTTCTATCGCGGCGATAGCCTGGTATATCGGTATCCAAGAGCGGTGGGCACGCGTTGCATGGAACGCACGTTACCGTCATTTACAGCGCGGGGCACAACGCAGCGTTTACAATAGGCCGCATCCTACGATCGGGGCGACGGCGCACTCCGGCGCGCCCGCCAAGCCTTTACGGATTCATGGCCAAAGCTCCTTATTCCGCGCACACGCAAGCGTTGCCGCATCGCATGTCGCGTCTTTTCACCGAGATTCGCTGGATCTTGCAGGTCGCGCTCTGCGTGTTCCTCGTGATGGCGCTCGTCAGCTACAGCCGCCGCGATCCGAGCTGGACGCACGCGGCGCAGGTCGACCATATCGCGAATTGGGCGGGCCGCGTCGGCGCCTGGTCGTCGGACATCCTGCTGCTGCTGTTCGGCCTTTCCGCCTACTGGTGGGTGGTGCTGCTCGCGCGGCGCATCGCCGCCAACTACCGGCTTCTGACGCGCCACGCGGAAGCCCAGGAGCAAGCGCCGCGCGACTCGTGGCTCGCCGACGCGCTGGCGTTCGCGCTCGTGCTGCTCGCTTGCGACGGCATCGAGGCGCTCCGGATGTGGTCGCTGCGCGTGCAGTTGCCGCGCGCGCCGGGCGGCATCGTCGGCGACGCCGTCGCGCGCGGCGTATCCCACGCGCTCGGCTTCACGGGCGGCACGCTCGCGTTGCTGATCGGGCTGGCCATCGGCTTGTCGCTCTATTTCCGGTTTTCGTGGCTGTCGGTGGCCGAGCGCGTCGGCGACAAGCTGATTTCGGCCGTCACGCTCGCGAAGCTGCGCCGCGAGGCCGGCCGGGATCGCAAGGCGGGCGTCGAGGCGGCCGTCAAGCGCGAGGGCAAGGTCGAGCAAAGCCGCGTGCGGCTCGAGGAGCATGAGCCGGTGACGATCGTGCCGCCCGTCGTTGCGCCGGCCAAGTCCGAGCGCGTCGAAAAGGAAAAGCAGGTGCCGCTGTTCGCGGACCTGCCCGGCGACACGACGCTGCCGCCGATCGCGTTGCTCGATGCCGCGCCGGCCGTGCAGGAAACGGTATCGGCCGACACGCTGGAGTTCACTTCACGCCTCATCGAAAAGAAGCTCAAGGATTTCGGCGTCGACGTGAGCGTCGTGGCCGCTTATCCGGGGCCTGTCGTCACCCGCTACGAGATCGAGCCGGCCACCGGCGTAAAGGGCAGCCAGATCGTCAATCTCGCCAAGGATCTTGCGCGCTCGCTGTCGCTTGTCTCGATCCGCGTCGTCGAGACGATTCCGGGCAAGAACTTCATGGCGCTCGAGCTGCCGAACCAACGGCGTCAGACCGTGCGGCTTTCGGAAATCCTCGGCTCCGAGGTCTATGCCGACGCAGGCTCGAAGCTGACGATCGGCCTCGGCAAGGACATCGGCGGCAAGCCCGTGTGCGCCGATCTCGCGAAGATGCCGCACCTTCTCGTGGCCGGTACGACGGGCTCGGGCAAGTCGGTTGGGATCAACGCGATGATCCTTTCGCTCGTCTACAAGGCGAGCGCCGAGCAGGTCCGGATGATTCTCATCGATCCGAAGATGCTTGAGATGAGCGTCTACGAGGGCATCCCGCATCTGCTGTGCCCTGTCGTCACCGATATGCGGCAGGCGGGCCACGCGCTCAACTGGACCGTCGGCGAGATGGAGCGACGCTACAAGCTGATGAGCAAGCTCGGTGTGCGCAATCTGGCGAGCTACAACAACAAGATCGAGGAAGCGGCCAAGCGCGACGAGAAGCTGCCCAATCCGTTCAGTCTCACGCCCGACGATCCCGAGCCGCTCACGCGGTTGCCCAACATCGTCGTCGTCATCGACGAGCTGGCCGACTTGATGATGGTCGTCGGCAAGAAAGTCGAAGAGCTCATCGCCCGCATCGCGCAAAAGGCGCGCGCGGCCGGCATCCACCTGATCCTCGCGACGCAGCGGCCGTCGGTCGACGTGATCACGGGCCTCATCAAGGCGAACGTGCCGACGCGAATCGCCTTCCAGGTGTCTTCGAAGATCGATTCGCGCACCATCCTCGATCAGCAGGGCGCCGAATCGCTGCTCGGCATGGGCGACATGCTCTATCTGCCGCCCGGAACGGGCTTGCCTGTGCGCGTGCATGGCGCCTTCGTATCGGACGACGAGGTCCATCGCGTCGTCGAAAAGCTGAAGGAGCAGGGCGAGCCGAATTACATCGAAGGCATTCTCGAAGGCGGGATCGCGGGCGAGGGCGACGAAGGGTCGGCGGACGGAGCGGGCGGGGCGGCGAGCGGCGGCGAGGCCGATCCGCTTTACGATCAGGCCGTCGAGATTGTGGTCAAGCATCGGCGCGCGTCGATCTCGCTCGTGCAGCGGCATTTGCGCATCGGCTATAACCGCGCCGCGCGGCTGCTCGAGCAAATGGAGCAGTCAGGGCTCGTTTCGGCGATGTCGTCCAACGGCAATCGCGAGATTCTCGTGCCGGTGCGCGAGAGCGACTAGCCCGGCCACACAGTCCCCGCGGCAGAATGTCGTCGGCGGCGAGTTCATCACGGAGAAAAACTGATATGCAGCATCCTCTCAGCCGTCATGCCCCCGGTTCTTTTTCGTTCGGGGGCGGCGGCCTCGCCCGCGCCGGCTCGGCGGGCCGACGCTTCATTGCGGCACTGCTCGGCGCAGCGCTCGTTGTCGCCGCGCCGGTCGCGTTCGCGAGCGGTACCGAGCAACTGAAAGCGTTCGTCACGCAGGTGCACTCGGCGCGCGGCGACTTCGTGCAAAAAGAAATCAAGGCGCCTTCGAAGGCGCAGACCCCGAATGGCATGGCGCAACCGAGCGTCAGCGGCACGTCCAGCGGGACTTTCGTTTTCTCGCGCCCGGGCAAATTTATCTGGACCTATGAGAAGCCCTATGAGCAGGTGCTCCAGGCCGACGGCGAGAACCTCTACGTCTATGACAAGGACTTGAACCAGGTCACCGTTCGCAAGCTCGGCGGCGCGCTCGGCGCGAGCCCGGCGGCGATCCTCTTCGGCAGCAACGATCTCGAGCAGAACTTCACGCTGCGCGATGCCGGTGTGAAAGGCGGCATCGACTGGCTCGAGCTGACCCCGAAGGCACACGACACGCAATTCGAGCGCGTCGGCATCGGCTTTCGCGACGGCAATCTGGAGGCGATGGAACTGCACGACGTATTCGGCAACGTGACGCTGCTCACGTTCTCGAACATCCAGAAGAACCCGCCGTTGAAGCCCGACGCGTTCAAGTTCGCGGTGCCGAAAGGTGCCGACGTCATCAACGGGTAACGCCATGTTCGAAGAGCCCCGCGGCAATGTACCGCTCGCCGAGCGGTTGAGGCCGCGCACGATCGACGAGGTGATCGGCCAGAAGCATCTGCTCGGGCCGATGAAGCCGTTGCGCGTCGCGTTCGAATCGGGCGAGCCGCATTCGATGATTCTTTGGGGGCCGCCCGGGGTCGGCAAGACCACGCTGGCGCGGCTCATGGCGAATGCGTTCGATGCCGAATTCATCGCGCTCTCGGCGGTGCTGTCGGGCGTGAAGGACATTCGGGAGGCCGTCGAGCTCGCACAGGCGCATCGCGCGCATGGCCGCCGCACGCTCGTGTTCGTCGACGAAGTGCATCGTTTCAACAAGAGCCAGCAGGACGCGTTTTTGCCGCACGTCGAGTCGGGGCTGTTCGTCTTCATCGGAGCGACCACGGAGAACCCGTCGTTCGAGGTCAACAGTGCGTTGTTGTCGCGCGCGGCCGTCTACGTGCTCAAGAGCCTCGACGACGACGAGCAGCACGAGCTGCTCGAGCGGGCGCTGACCGAGCTCGGGGGATTGCGCGTCACTGAAGAGGCCAAGCAGGTGCTGATCGGCGCAGCGGACGGCGACGGCCGCAAGCTGCTGAACAACGTCGAGATCGCCGTTCGCGCGGCGGCGGCACGCAAGGCGGACGAGATCGACGGCGAGCTGATCGCGAGCGCGCTGACTGAAAACCTGCGTCGCTTCGACAAGGGCGGTGATGCGTTCTACGATCAGATCAGCGCCTTGCACAAGTCGGTTCGCGGCAGCAATCCGGATGGCGCCCTCTATTGGTTTTGCCGCATGCTCGATGGCGGCGCGGACCCGCGTTATCTCGCGCGCCGCCTCGTCCGGATGGCCTGGGAGGACATTGGACTGGCCGATCCGCGCGCGGCACGCATCGCGCTCGACGCCGCCGAAACCTACGAGCGCCTCGGCACGCCGGAGGGCGAACTCGCGCTCGCTCAGGCGGTGATTTATCTGGCGGTCGCGCCCAAGTCGAATGCGGGCTATGCCGCGTACAACGAGGCGCGCGCGTTCGTCGGCAAGGACCGCTCGCGCGGCGTGCCCGTTCATCTGCGCAACGCGCCGACGAAGCTGATGGAATCGCTCGGCTACGGCCGCGAGTACCGCTACGCGCACGACGAGCCCGACGCGTATGCGGCCGGCGAGACCTACCTGCCCGACGGCATGCGCGAGCCGCATTGGTACCGCCCGACGCCACGAGGGCTCGAGGGCAAGATCGGCGAAAAGCTCGCGCGGCTCGCCGAGCTCGATGCCGCGTGGCGCGAAGCGCACAAGTCCAAGGGCGACTGACCAATCCGGGGGAACGAAGGGCCGCCGAACCGGCCATTTCCCAAGGGCGGGCGGGGGGTGCCTTACCGGTGCGCTAAAATCGCCTCCTTACTCCACGACACACGCTTTTTCTCATGCTCGACATCCAGTTGCTGCGCAAAGACCTCGAAGGAGTCGCGAAGCGCCTTGCCGCGCGCGGCTATATGCTCGACGTCGCGGCCTTCTCGGCGCTCGAGGCCGAACGCCGGGCCATTCAGACTCGCACCGAAGAATTGCAGGCGCGCCGCAATAGTCTGTCGAAGCAGATTGGCGCGATGAAGGGGCGCGGTGAAGACACTTCGGCATTGATGGCGGAAGTGAGCGGCATAGGCGACGAGATGAAGGCTTCGGCGGCTCAGCTCGATGACGTGCAGGCACGCGTATCGAAACTCATGCTCGAAATGCCGAATCTGCCGCACGAGAGCGTCCCGCTCGGCGATGACGAGAGCGGCAATGTCGAAGTGCGCCGCTGGGGCACGCCGCGCCAGTTCGATTTCGAAGTAAAGGATCACGTCGATGTCGGCACGCCGCTCGGCCTCGACTTCGAGACCGGCGCGAAGCTTGCCGGTGCGCGGTTCACGATGCTGCGCGGCGCGATGGCGCGTCTGCATCGCGCGCTTGCGCAGTTCATGCTCGATACGCATACGCAGCAGCATGGCTATACCGAGATCTATACGCCGTACATCGTCAATCCCGAGATCCTCTACGGTACCGGCCAGCTTCCTAAGTTCGCCGACGACATGTTTCGCGTCGAAAAGGGTGGCGGCGAGAACGTCATCACGCAGTACCTCATTTCGACGTCCGAAATTTCGCTGACGAACACGGTGCGCGAGAGCATTCTCGACGGTGAGGCATTGCCGGTGAAGCTCACGGCACATTCGCCGTGCTTTCGATCGGAGGCGGGATCGTATGGTCGAGACACGCGAGGCATGATTCGGCAACATCAATTCGACAAGGTCGAGATGGTGCAGATCGTTGCGCCTGACGCGTCGTACGAGGCGCTCGAGCAGATGGTCACGCATGCCGAGGCGATCCTGCAAAAGCTGGAGTTGCCGTATCGCGTGATCACGCTTTGTACCGGCGATATGGGCTTTTCGGCGGCAAAAACCTATGACCTCGAAGTCTGGTTGCCCGCGCAGAACACCTATCGCGAGATCTCGAGCTGCTCGAATACCGAGGCGTTCCAAGCGCGCCGCATGCAGGCGCGTTTCCGCAACGCGCAGGGCAAGCCGGAGCTCGTGCATACGCTGAACGGTTCGGGGCTCGCGGTGGGGCGCACGCTCGTCGCCGTGCTCGAGAACTTCCAGAATGCGGACGGATCGGTCACGGTGCCAACGGCGTTGCGCCCTTATCTTGGTGGCGTGGAACGAATCGGGCCTGCTGCACTTTGAGACTCGCAGCACCGCGGGCGCTTTGATCCGCGCCTGCACTTCCATCTCGTCTTGCAAAAAGGTCTTGGAATGTCCTGTTGGATGTTCTATAATCTTCGCTTCGCCAAACAGCGACCAGCTTGGTGAACACTGGGTGGAGCGGTGTGCGCACGACGTCTATTGACGTGCGACGCAAGCGCGACATCCGAAAAAGGAAAGGTGGCAGAGTGGTCGAATGCGCCGGACTCGAAATCCGGTGTACGGTTATACCGTACCGTGGGTTCGAATCCCACCCTTTCCGCCAGGATTAGCGAGAGCCCCGTAAGTCATCGATTTGCGGGGCTTTTTTGCGTCCGGCCTATCGTCGTCAGCTCGCCGAATGCCTTGGCACGCGCGCAAATCGAAAACCATTAGCGATCATCGTGGCCTTTCCGATCGAGCTCGCCGGAGCCGCTCAGTGGGTAATCAACGGAAAACGTCCTAAAGATACCGCGCACGGGCTAGTCAGTCGCGAGATCGAGTAGGCTGCCACGCAAATGGCCTACTTGGTAGGCCATCCGGCTGAATTTCCCGCACTTTGCGATATAGCTACCCTGGATGCCGTTACGTTGACGATTTCGATGATTTCAATGATGAACTCCTGTCAAGTTTCCCAGAGGGCGCGGTCCAAGTCCCGCAAGTTGACGCAGAAGGCCGGGCGCAGTGGCGGTGACATCGAAGGACGCGTTGCGTTCCTCGAAATGGGCTTTTATGAGATCCGAGACCGCCTTTCCAAGATCGAGACGCGAGTGGATAGGCTCGAATCCAAATTCGATAACCTAGCATCGAGGATGGATACGTTCGTCACCAAAGAGGAATTACACCGTGAGCTTCACGGCCTGACGTGGCGCATCATGGGCGGCGCGACCGTGCTTGTATCGGGCGTCTTCTATATCGCCAGATATGTGCACTAGCGTGTTCGAACGCCGGCCGTGCTTCCCTCGAACAAGCACGTGCGCAAGCGTTAACCGCGATCGATGACGGCAACGCGCTCCACGCGGTTGCGCCCCGCGCGCTTCGCCGCATAAAGCGCTGCATCCGCGCCGCCGAGAAGCTCGCTCGCGTTCGAGGGTTCGCTCCCCTCGCTGCATGCGCATCCGGCGCTGACGGTAACGCGGCCGCTTGGCCCCGGCGCCGTCAGGCCGATCGCGATGACGGCGTTGCGCGCTTGTTCGGCCCGAGTCGTCGCATCGTCGAGCTCTGAGCCCGGCAGCACGATCACGAACTCTTCGCCGCCATAGCGCGCAACATATTCGCCCGCGCGCCGGGCTGTTTGCGCCAGTGCCTCGGCGACCGCGCGCAGGCAGGCGTCGCCGCGCGGATGGCCAAAAGCATCGTTATATGCCTTGAAATTGTCGATATCGACCATGACGAGAGAAAGCGGCCGGCGATGCAGCCTCGCGCGATCGAAGTCCCTGCGGAATTGTTCGTCGAAGTAATGGCGGTTATAGACGCCTGTCAGTGCGTCGTGCGTGGAGGTCTGCAACAGCGAGGCATGGGCCTCGGCCAGCTGGCGATAGAGCACCGTAACTTCCCATATCAGGACGCCGACGAGCACGCCCGGCGCAAGCATGCTGAAAATCCTCGCAACATACCAGCCGACGGTAAATCGGCCCACGCTGAGCATATTCAAGCTCGCATCGACAAAGGAGGCCAGGAGCGCGATCGTGATCCATAGGTCGAGCACCGAGCGTAGTCGCCCTTTCACTAGGACCAGCACGATCGCGAATGCGTCGAGCAAGCAGACGACGAGGGCGGTCGGGCTGATCCTCGCCGAATCGATGTCGGTCATGGGATAGAAAGGCGCGGAGAGATTCGCGTTTGCGGCGAACACACCCAGTACAGCGGCAAGTACCGCGGGCATGCCGATGAGCGTCAGGGTCCACTCGTGGAACCGGAAGCGGCCGGCCGGCGACCCATCGATCGATTGATCGCGCAACAGCATCGCGATAGCGACGAGGAGCGGAAATCCACCGTGCCAGAAGACCCACATCCATGCGGCGCTGTTGGGCCGCGCGCCAAGCAGTCCCGTGTGCGAGAACACGCCGGGAAACATGAGCAATTGCAGCGCGACCGTGATCGCGGTGAACGCGTAGGCTCCGCCCAGGGCGCAGAGCATCGGCCGCTGCGTCGCGGCAAAACGGGCGCCGAGCAGGAATGCCGCGATCCCCGAGGTCGTGAAGACGGTCAGCGCGCACATCGGCATGAACGGCCCCACGGGCGATAGTGGCTGCCGTGCCTGAGGCGCCGCGATCGCGAGCGCAAGCAGCACGAGCAACGCTGACGTTCCCGCACAAGCAGCATGCTTGCGTGTCGCCGGTCCTATGAGCAGGCTTTCCATCGCTTCTGCCGCCGCGTAGTTGATTGATGGCTAGGCCAGGGCTCGCCACGGCGCGAAATCGACGCTGAGCGACGCTGCGCTATTTTCCTACAAGTTGCTGGCCAAAGCTTCGTCGAAAAGCGCCCTGATCGATACGGCCGATTGCCGTTTCGGGGCGCCCCCCCGCACTTTCTTTCAATGCGCTTTCATGCTGGTGCCTGTCCTGCAAGTTCCTTCCATATGAAATCGCCCAGATGGCCGCCAAGTGCCCCGAAAGCAAATTCCTTTTGCGGGACGGCGTCGGTCATCGTTGCCATAGCAGCTAAGACCTAAGACTATGGCATCGTCGCTCGCGATGCGGGCGTTGCGCGGTCCCCGCACGAGGGCCCGCACAAGCGAGATTTGACTCGCTGGCCCGATAGGACGAAGCTACGGTTTGCCTGTTATGCCCTGAACCGGAGCCCCATGACTTCATCGCTGACTGTTCGCCGTATCGCTGCCGACCAAGGCGCGATGCTGCGCGAGCTCCGCACGGCCGCGTTGCGCGAAGCCCCCTACGCATTCGGGGAGACGCTCGAGCAGGCGCTCGACGAGAAACGCGAGACGTTCGAAACCGTTGCCGCTCGTCAGGCGATTTCGGATTCGTCCACCTCGTTCATCCTCTATACGGAAGGGCATCCGGCCGGACTCATCGGTGCCTATTTCGACGATCGGCGCATGGCATTCGTTTGCGCGCTATGGGTTGCCCCGGCTGTGCGCCATCTGCGCGGCGGCGAACTGCTCGTGAATACGGCGAGCGAATGGCTGGCGGAGCATGGCGCGACCGAGGTGCATGCGTGGGTGACGGACGCCAACCGCACCGCCATGCGTTTTTACGAACGTCTCGGGTTCGGTCCCACCGGGGAGCACGAGCGCATGACGCGCGCGCCCGACGAATGGGAGACGCTGCTCGTGCGGCATGTGCCGCGCACTCACGATTGACGGGGGACGTCTCGCTCGAAAATGCTGGCCGCGCGCGCGGACCCCTGTAAAATAGGCGAAATTTTTTGCTTCAACGCCATGTCGCTGAACAAATCGCCATACTTCGAATTACGCAGCGGTTCCGTCGATACGCTCATGTTCGTCGTCAAGACGACGGATCTCGAGGCGCTGAAGAGCGAGCTCACGCGACGCTTCGAAGCGACTCCTGAATTTTTTGCGGGCGACGTCGTCGCGATCGATCTTCGCCGTCTCGGCGAAGGCGAACGCATCCCGCTCGCCGAAATCGCGCATCTGTTGGACAGCGTCCGCATGCGTCCTCTCGGCATCGTCGCCGCGCCTAATCAAACCGGCTGGGCGGCGGACGCCGGCTTGCCGCTGCTCGAAGCGCGCGACAGGCGGGGCGGCGGCGCCAAGGCCGACGATCGGCAACCGGACGAAGTCAAGCAGTCCGAACGCGCGGCCTCGCAGCCGCTTGCCGCTGCCGAAGCGCCGGGCAGGCAGGCACCGAGCGCCCAAACGCTCGTCGTCGACAGGCCGCTGCGCTCGGGCCAGCAGGTCTATGCCAAGGGAGACCTGATCGTGCTGGGGCTCGTCAGCCATGGCGCCGAAGTCATCGCGGAAGGCAATATTCACATCTACGCGCCGCTGCGCGGGCGGGCGCTCGCCGGCGTGCACGGCAACCACGGTGCGCGCATTTTCTGCACGTGTCTCGAGCCGGAACTCATCTCGATCGCCGGCATCTATCGAACCACTGAAAATCCGTTGCCGGCCGACGTTCTCGGCAAGTCCGTCCAGATCCGACTTGCCGAAGAGAAGCTGATCATCGAACCGTTGAGGCTCACTTAGGACGCGCGAGTACGCGCCGCGCCGCGCGGGCCTCATCGAACTCATTTGACGAACAAGGGTAAGGGGAAATGGCAAAAATCGTTGTGGTGACTTCGGGCAAGGGCGGCGTGGGCAAAACGACCACGAGCGCGAGCTTTGCGTCGGGACTCGCATTGAGAGGCCACAAGACGGCCGTGATCGATTTCGACGTCGGCTTGCGCAACCTCGATTTGATCATGGGCTGCGAGCGCCGCGTCGTCTACGATTTCATTAACGTGATCCAGGGTGAGGCCAACCTCAATCAGGCGCTCATCAAGGACAAGAAGTGCGAGAACCTGTATATCCTGCCGGCCTCGCAGACGCGCGACAAAGACGCGTTGACGCTCGAGGGCGTCGAAAAGGTCATCAACGATCTGACCGGCATGGGCTTCGACTACATCGTCTGCGATTCGCCGGCCGGCATCGAATCGGGCGCGCTCTACGCGATGCATTTCGCCGACGAGGCGCTCGTCGTGACGAACCCTGAAGTGTCGTCGGTGCGCGACTCGGATCGAATCCTGGGCATTCTGTCGTCGAAGACGAAGCGCGCAATCGAAGGCAAGGAGCCCATCAAGGAGCATCTGCTCATTACGCGCTACAACCCGAAGCGCGTCAGCGAAGGCGAGATGCTGTCGCTCTCCGATATCCAGGAAATTCTGCGCATCGAGCTGATCGGCGTCGTGCCCGAATCTGAAGCGGTCCTGCACGCGTCGAACCAGGGCTTGCCCGCCGTGCATATGGACGGTTCCGACGTGGCCGAGTCCTACAAGGATGTCGTCGCGCGCTTTCTCGGCGAGGACAAGGCTTTGCGCTTCACCGATTATCAGAAGCCGGGCTTGCTGCAGCGCCTGTTCGGCAACAGATAAGGGGGAGCCGCGATATGTCGATTCTTTCCTTTTTGCTCGGCGAGAAAAAGAAGTCCGCGGTCGTCGCGAAGGAGCGCCTGCAACTCATCATCGCGCACGAGCGCGCGGGCGGGCGCCCGCCGGCCGATTATCTGCCCGCGCTGCAACGCGAGCTCGTCGCGGTCATCTCGAAGTACGTCAACATTTCCAATGACGACATCCGCGTGAGCCTCGAGCGCCAGGACAATCTCGAGGTTCTCGAAGTCAAAATCGAGATTCCGCAGGTTTGACGGCGGTGCAGGCGGCTCACGCCTGCATGCCCTCTTGCCTTTCCCAGCGTTGGGTGATCGATTCAGTTCATCGCAATCACCCTGGAGGCTCCACGCGCTCGCGAGAGCGTCGGCGCCTGAATTATTTTCCCGGCGTGTCGGTGCGCGGCTCCGCGCTCGCGTGCTCGTCTTCGAACAGCGGCTCGAGCGTTTTCGGTGAGTCGGCCGCTGGCGCTGCTTCCCGCTTCGGTGTCAGATATCGATGCGAGAGCGCTTCGTAAAGCGGCGGAGCGAAGAGGCGTGACACGCGGCTCGCGACCAGCGCCGTGGCCATCAGCGAAATCACGAGCGCATGGCCGTTGATCATTTCCATCACGATGACGAACGAGGTGATCGGCGATTGCGTGACGGCGGCCAGATAGCCGACCATCGCAAGCGCGATCAGCATCTGCAGTTGCATGCTCGTGAACGCAAGGTGCAGCAAATTGCCGAAGCCCGCGCCAATCGATAGCGACGGCGCGAAGATGCCGCCCGGAATGCCGGGCAGGTATGAAGCGACCATCGAGGCCATCTTGGCGAACGGGTAGAGCATCGACAACTGCTCACGACCCTCGAGCAATCCACGCGCTTCGGCATACCCGCTGCCGAACGTGTGGCCGCCACTGGCGATGCCGACAACGGCGATTGCCAGGCCGCAGAGCGCTCCAAACACGACCGGTCGCTCGCGATGCAGGCTGGCGAGCGCGGCCGGTTGCCAGCGCGACGTGTGAAGCAGCAACCAGGCGAAAACGCCTCCGGCCACGCCCGTGACCAGCGCCGTGACGATGACGGCGAGCGCCAGCACGCCAGGGAAATGGGGCGAGACCTGAATCGTGCCGAAATAGGTGTAGTTGCCGTTGAGCCCGAGCGCGATTACACCCGCCACGATGATGGCGGTGATCAGCACGCCGCTCGTACGTACTTCGAAGCTGCGCGTCAGCTCTTCGATCGCGAAGACAATGCCGGCGAGCGGCGTATTGAACGCGGCGGACAACCCCGCCGCGGCGCCCGCCAGCACCAGTTGCCGCTCGATGAGAGCGGTCGAGCGCGGATAGAAGCGCCGCAAGTTGTACATGAGCGTTGCGCCGATCTGCACGGTTGGCCCTTCGCGGCCGATCGTGAAGCCGCCGAGGATGCCGATGAACGACACGGCGATTTTCCCCGCGAGCAGCCGCAGCGCGAGCAGCCGAGGGCCGAGCGACGTGGTGCCTTCTTCGAGCGTCGCGATGACCTGCGGAATGCCGCTCCCTTCGGAGCCACGGAAAAAGCGGCGCGTCACGAGGACAGAGAGGGCGCCGGCGGCGGGCGTGACGATGAGCGGCAGCCAACTATAGCGATGCTGCAACGCTAGAAACGCGCTGTAGCCCCAGTCGATCAGTCGTGCATAGAAGACCGCGACGAGGCCGACGGCGATCGCGCCGAGCCAGAAGACGCCATAGCGGCGCCACAACTGCTGCGCACGCCGCAAGACGCTGTAACGGCGGGCGAAGGGAGCGCGGAACATGAATCTCGGGGCCAAAGTTGAGATTATACGACCCGGCCTCCGCAACCCGGACGCAAACGAAGCCGCACGCCCGCGACGCACGCTGAGCGGGGCAGCAAATTACAAGCCTGTTAAAACTGTGACCGTATGTTGGAGCCGTAATATCGGCCGCTTACCGCGGGCACCGATATTTGGGCGCTCGGGCTACGACAGCATGACGTCGAACGCCAGCACCGCCGCGATAGCGAGGGCGTTCGCGAGCAAAATTTCGAGCGCCACGCCCAGCCACGTCGTCGGCCGGAAGCGAAATGCAAGCAACAATGCGGCGAGCAATGCGAGGGCGACGATCGCTACGATGTCGGCATTGCCCAGTTCGATATCCATCGCCCGTTCCTCTTGCTGATCGGGAAGTCTTGCTTTCAAAAGCGATACAGCGGCTTTCATGAAGTGCGCCGTACGACTCAGTATCGAGCCGCCAACTCGAGCGGACAAGATCGGAAAACCACTGACGCGGCGGGCCAATTGCGCTTTTCTAGCGCATGGAGATGTTTTCGACGATTGGCACGCGGCGCCCGGTCTCGCCGATGGCACGAAGATTGGAATACTGAATTGCGCCGGGAATCTTTTTGGCCCGGCTTCGCCGAATTTGCTTTGACCGTATGAATGCTCGGGCGGCGCCGCTGCCGGTCCCGCCGTCAACCGGGAAGGTGAATCAATGAGTTCGTCAACCAGGCGATCGCTCGAAGTCGATTTTCTCCGAGGCGTAGTGCTGATCGTCATTGCGCTCGATCACATTTCGAGAGGCATCCTGCAATACGCCATGCTGCACAGCTACGCCTACTGCGATGCGGCTGAGGTGTTCGTGTTTCTCGGCGGGTACGCGTCGGCGGCGGCCTATGTCGGCGTGGCGGAACGCCGTGGCGAGGCGGCGGCGCGGCTTCGCTTTCTGAAGCGCGCATGGGAGATCTATCGCGCCTACCTGCTGACGGCCGCGCTGATGCTCGCTTGCGGTGCGTTGCTCACGCTGTTGCCGAGCGCACCTGCCGTCGATACCGGCTGGCAGGCATTCGTCCGTCACCCGTTGCGGGAACTCGCGAGCATTGCATCGTTTCGTGAACAGCCGTTCTTGTCCGCCGTATTGCCGATGTATGTGCTCTTCGCGCTTTGTGTGCCGTTCGCGGTGCCGCTCGCCGGCCGGTCGCCTTGGTCGATGCTCTCGTCGAGCGTAGTTGTCTGGGCCTTGGCGCCGTGGCTCGAAAACTGGCTACCCCGCACGGGCGATGGAAACTGGCCGTTCAACCCTTTCGCATGGCAATTGATGTTTGCGTTCGGCATCCTGTGCCGGCTGCATCCCGTTTCAGCCGACGTTCAGACATCGAGGATGGGCAGAGCGATCACGCGCGTCGCATTCGTCGTCGCGTTGACGTTCGCTTTCGTCAAACTTTGCATCGATGGACATCCATCGCCCGGCTTCATGAAACAAGACCTCGCGAGCGTGCGAATCGTCAGCTTTCTTTCGATTGCGTGGCTCTGCGCGCAGGCGGTGCGTCTTGGCTGGCTGCGATCGCTCGCCGTTGCGGTACCGGCGATCGTGACGGTCGGCAGGCAAGGTCTTGTCTGCTTCGTGGGCGGCACGCTCGTCTCGATCGGCGTCGATGCGGCCTTGCAACTGACCGGCGTCCGAACGACAGAACTGCTGACCGATTGGCCGATACGGTTGCTCGGAGACGCATCGGCGATTGCCGTGCTCATCGGGCTCGGGAGCGTTGCAAGCCGCCTGAAAGCGGCCCGTCTTCAGCCGGCCAAGCTGCCGGCGCGGATGGCGCCCGCGCGCGCGACGTCGCGCGAGCAACCGCGGCGGCCCCGGTGAGTCGGTCAGGACAATGACACGTCGCGCGTCTCACGCATGAGGAGAACGGCGACGAGGCTGATCGCCGCGGCGACGGATACGTAGCCGCCGACCCAGGCGAGACCGCCGCGCGCGGCTAGCATCGTCGCGATGTAGGGCGCGACCGAGGCGCCGAGAATGCCGCCGAGGTTGTATGCGACACCCGCGCCCGTGTAGCGCACGCGCGTGGGGAAGAGCTCCGGCAGCAGCGCGCCCATCGGTGCGAACGTGACGCCCATCAAGAACAGCTCGATCGTGAGGAAGAGGGTGACGAGCGGTGTCGAGCCGCTGCTGACTAGCGGAGCCATCGCAAAGCCGGAGACGATAGCGGCTGTGATCCCCGTGATGAGGACAGGCCGCCGGCCGAACCGATCGCTTGCCCATGCGGAAAGCGGTGTGGCGATCGCCATGAAGACGACGGCGAAGCAGAGCATCGCGAGGAAGCTCTGCCGTGAGAAATGCAATGCCGATACACCGTACGAGAGCGTGAAGACGGTGGAGATATAGAAAAGCGTGTAACAGACCACCATCGCGAGTGCGCCGAGCAGCGTCGGCCAACCGTGATTCGCGAATAGTGAGACGAGGGGAACACGCACGCGCTCACGCCGCTCGATCGCTGCCTGGAACGCTGGCGTTTCGGCAATCTTCAGCCGCACATAGAGCCCGAGCGCAACGAGCACCGCGCTCAGAATGAAGGGCACGCGCCACCCCCAGCTTCGAAACTGCGCGTCGGATAGCGCGAGCGCCAACCCGAAAAAGAGGCCGTTCGACGCAAGAAAGCCGACCGACGGTCCGAGCTGAGGGAACATGCCGAACCAGCCGCGGCGTTGTGCCGGCGCGTATTCGGTGGCGAGCAATGCCGCGCCGCCCCATTCCCCGCCGAGCCCGATACCCTGACCGAGTCGTAGGATGCAGAGCAGTACGGGGGCCAGGCCGCCGATGGAATCGTAGCCGGGCACGAAGCCGATCAGCGTCGTGGAGAGGCCCATGACGAGCAGCGAGGCCACGAGCGTCGACTTGCGTCCGATCCGGTCGCCGAAATGGCCGAACAGGAGCGACCCGATGGGCCGCGCGATGAAGGCGAGGCCGAACGTGACGAATGCCGATAGCGCCTGCGCGGTGGTCGAACTGTGGGGAAAGAACACCGGCCCGATGACGAGTGCGGCGGCGGTCGCGTAGACGTAGAAGTCGTAGAACTCGATCGCCGTGCCGATGAAACTGGCGAATACGATACGCGAGCGACTTGATGCGTTTGCCGCGTCGGAAGAGGATGCCACGGTGGGGGAAGACGGCGAAGCCGACATAGGTTTGGTCTCCATGTTTGTCGGGACGCGCTCGAGCGTCACAGCGCGCGATGGCGCGCGTGACGGGCTCGCGACGCGTCGATCGCCGCGATCCGGGCGCGGGGTGCCCGGAATTATAAGACGCTAATCGAACGCTTGTGCTTGAGGGAGGGCGAGCGTGCGGAGCTGGAATTTACCGTCGTCGTTGAAGAGCCAGTCTTCCATCATCTCGACCTGGCCGAGCCGGTTGAGCAGCTTTGGCGGCGGCGGCGGCAGCGGCGATGCGCGGCGTAGCGTTGCCAGCGCGGTCGCTTCCGCGTCATCATCGCCGTTGGTCCGGTAAACGGAGGACGACACAACTTCGCCGTTCCGATTGATCGTGAACGCGACGACCACGAGCGAACGCAGCATAGCTTGCGGTGCGCGCTTGAGCACGTAAGACGGATTGCGCTCGGTGATTCGTTGGGCAACGGCATACCGATACTGATCGAGAGTCAGGCTGTTGACGGCGGCCGGGGGCGGCAGCGTCAGAGCCGAGGGACGCTCGGGTGGCGTGAACGTGCAGGCGCCCGTGACGAGCAATGCGCCGAAGGAAACGAGGTGCCACAACCCATGGGCGCGCAAGATGGGCCGGCGACGGTTGACGATGGTGAGCATGGCAGTGGTGCGGTGAAGCTTCCGATGAGCGCTCGGCTGAGCGCGATGAAAAGCGTTGATAAGAGCCTAGGCGACGCAGCGCCGTTGCGCATCCCGATTCGCCCTGCTTAGGTGCGGCTCCTAACGAGGCGCAGCTCAATAAGTAATCAGCGATTCCGACCACCAGTGCGTGCCCATCTCTCCGCTCCCGTCGCGGATCCACTCGTAGTCCCCGATTCCCGCTCCCTCCCCCGGCCAGGGATTCATGAAGTACACCCTGGAGCCGTCATCGTCGTAGCCGTCTATGACGATGAAATGTCCGCCGCCGCCGTACCAGTTCCACAGAACGACAATGGGATGACCGTGCATGATCGCCGATCGCACTGCCGGATACACGAGCGGTTCCGTGTAGTACCGAGAATGGCGTCGGCCCCAATACCAAAGGATCCCTGCAATTCCCGTCGTTCCCGCGAGATAGTTCGGCGAGTTCGCTGGGTCGTCCCAATAGAACGGATAGTTCGCGCAAGCGTAGTCGATCGAGCCGACCCAGTTCCCGATCGCGCACTGCGTCGCGGGGACGCCGCGGAAGGCGAGCACGGCGGAGGCGTCGGCGTCCCAACACCATTCGCTGTGCTCCTGTTCGACGACCGGAAGGTCCAGTTGATCAGCAGCGGCGAATGCGGCCGGAGAGAGGCCGAGCAATAGAACCGCGATGAATGCGGTGACGACAAGGGCAAATCCCATGCGAACGTTCATGCGCGTCTCCTCACCGCATGAAGCGAGGATCGCGCATGCCGAGGCGCACGCGCTCGATGAGCCTGCTTTCGACTTCCGATTCGGGTAGGGGTGGGGCCGAAAAGCCGTCCGTCCGCAGCTGCTCGTCGTAAAGCGCGGCGCGCGCGCTCGCGAGCGGAACGTAGCTTCGTCGGACGGGTTCGCCGAAGGCGGAGGGGTAGGTCACTTCGATGAAGTCGGCTACGGCCTGCAAGCTGCGGATGAAGCGCAATCGTGGCCGCGGCGTCTCGGCGGCATAGCGCGCTTCGACGCCCGCGACTTCCGCGGCGAGTCCGCTTGCGCCGGCAGCCACCATTTTCCACTCGTTGCGGACCCGCTCGACGGTCAGAAGCCCTACCGGTTTGCCAGCCACGATCACCAAAAAGCGCCATTGCCCGGTGCCTCGAAGGCAGGCATCGAGCGGCTGTCCGGCCAACAGCGCGACAGGGTCGACGATATTGATTTCGAAGCCGTCACCGAGTGACGCGTGGCGCAATCGAGCGTAATCGTCGACGGCCATGACGCGATTGATACCGTTTGCGTCCGAGTTGGCACTCAGGCGATCGGCGAGGCCATGCAGCGCCGCTTCCGCTGCCTGACGCTGCGGCGTGCGGAGGGCGGCCGCGATCGAAACTGGCGCAGGGGCCGTATCGACGCTCGGCGGGCCGCTCTTTTGTGCGGATGCGGAGCACGACATCAATAGCGCTATCGCGGGCGCCAGTATCGTATGCGATCTTCGTGCATGCATTTGCCTTCTCCAGGCGTACAGGCAAATCACCTCGAGCAAATCACTTGCCTATGCGAATTGGCTTAAGCGCGGTGGCGAGAGGGGCACGGAGCTCGAATCGCTGCCAATTGGAGGTGATGTCGCATTTGTTGGGAAAAGCATTGGCAAATCAGGTTTTCCCGCCGCGAGGTGTCCGATCTCTTGTGCGAGCACTCCATGCCCCGCCTAAGGCCAATTTAACAACCCAAAACCCAACGTTTGAGAAATCGACTTATTGATCTCGACGATTCGAGCGATTAAGTGCAGATTTCTCATATATGGGGATGACAGGGGTCATATAAAAATTTGAAAATAATCTAATTACCTTGTATCTTCGATCTGCCAAACGATAAAAAGAACCGTCTGCCTCGCGGCGCGCAGGCAAGGTGGCATTTTGATAACTACTCTGGGGGGCAGCATGCTTCGTGAGTTTATCGATTCCTCACTACAGAACACGGTGAATATTGACGTCTGGTTCAATGCGCTCGTCGAGGTGGGGCGGCGCCACCAACTCGAGTACACGACCTTCGCGCTGCTGCCAAGAGATAGCCTGCCTTATAGTGAGGTTTTTTATAAGAGCAATTACTCCGCCGTGTGGCAAAAAATCTACGAGCAAAAGCGATATGCGGAGATCGACCCGATCGTTCGGCATTGCTGGTCAAAGATGACTCCCCTTGTTTGGGGAAGCGAAACCTTCATTGGCGCGCAGGAAGAGGCGCTCTATGAGCAGGCATGCGCATTCGGGCCGAGATGGGGCGTGGCGCTGCCGATTCACGGCCCAAAGCACGAGGTCGGCATGCTGTGCTTCGCAAGCAGCGTCCGATCGGATGAGGCAAAGCGTGATGCCGTCTCGAGCCTGCCCGAATTAGGTCTTGTGCGCGACTTTGCATCTCCGGCAGGTCTCTCACTCGCGAGGCAGAAAACGAGCGCCGTCGCACCGAAGCTCACGCCGCGAGAGATGGAATGCCTGAAGTGGATGTCGTTGGGAAAGGGGACTTGGGAGATTTCTCAGATCCTCAGTTGCTCGCAGTCGACGATCAACTATCACATCACCAATATCCGCATCAAAATGGGGGTTCATTCGAGAAGCGCCGCGATGATCAAGGCCGTGGGGATGGGACTGATCGAATTGTGACGCGGGACGTTGGGCGGGGGTGGCGGAGGGCGTGGGATTCGAACCCACGAAGGCCGTGAAGCCTTGCCGGTTTTCAAGACCGGTGCATTCAACCGCTCTGCCAGCCCTCCGAGGACGGCGATTGTAACTCGAAACGCCGGCGCCGGCGCTGCCAGCGTCAGCGAACCGGCTCGCTCTCAGCGCCGCCTTCGTTACGATCGCGTAGAAAAAGCGCCTGTAAATCGTTGAGAAACCGCGATCCGAGCGGCGTCGGCGCGATGTGCTCGTAGTCGCGCACGATCAGCCCGCGCCGTTCCGCTTCTTGCAGCGCCGGTTCGATCGAGGTCATCGTGAGCCCGGTCCTTTCGAGGAACCGATGAACGGGGAATCCTTCGTTCAGCCGCAGCGCGTTGAGCATGAACTCGAAAGGCAGTTCGTGCGTATCGACCTCGTGCTCCTCCTGTACCGGCGTTCCCGCGCGTGCCTGCTCAATGAATGTGGCGGGGTGCTTATAGCGCGCTTGCCGAACGATTCGGTGTGCGAACGACAATTTCGAGTGCGCGCCGGCACCGATTCCTAGATAGTCGCCGAAGCGCCAATAGTTGAGGTTGTGCTTGCACTGCCGATTCGGCTTTGCGTAAGCCGATACTTCGTAGTGCTCATAACCCGCCTGCGCCATGCGTTCATGAATCCAATCCTGCATGTCGGCCGAAGCGTCGTCGTCGGGCAACGCCGGCGGGTATTTCGCAAAGAGCGTATTCGGCTCGAGCGTCAGGTGATAGAGCGAGAGATGCGGGGGCGCATAGGAGAGCGCGCTCTCGACATCGGCCCGGCATCCTTCAAGCGTCTGCCGCGGCAGCGCATACATCAGATCGAGGTTGAAGTTGTCGAAATGGCGAGCCGCGATTTCCACTGCGCGATGGGCCTCGGCACTGCCGTGGATGCGTCCGAGCGCTTTCAGATGGGCGTCATCGAAACTCTGAATGCCGACCGACAGCCGGTTGATGCCGCTCGCGTGGAACTGCGCGAATTTGTCGGCTTCGAACGTGCCCGGATTCGCCTCGAGCGTGATTTCGGCATCGGCGTCGATCGGCAGCAAGGCGCGCGCATCCGAAAGTAACCGATCGAGCCCGCGCGCCGAAAGCAGACTCGGCGTGCCTCCGCCGATGAAAATCGTATGGATGCGACGCCCCCAGACCAGAGGCAACGCCTGCTCGAGATCGGCGCGCAATGCGTCGAGGTAATCGTCCTCCGGGAAGCGCTCGCCTTTCCATTCATGCGAGTTGAAATCGCAGTAAGGACATTTGCGCACGCACCACGGGAAATGCACGTACAGCGCGAGCGGCGGGAGCGAGCTCAAGCTGATCTTTCCCGGAGCGAGAAAGGCTGTCACGACGCCGTCTCGGGTGGGCCCGTCCATCATGCCTCCATGAGTCGCGCGAGCATTGCGCGCAGCGCCAGCGCGCGATGACTATGGGTGTTTTTCACAGCGGGCTCGAGTTCGGCGGCGCTCGCGCCGAGCGCCGGCACGAAGAAATGCGGATCGTAGCCGAAGCCGTTCGCGCCGCGCGGCGCATCGAGAATCTCACCGTGCCAGCGGCCTTCGGCGACTAGCGGCTCCGGATCGTCGGCGTGACGCATCAGCACCAGCACGCAGTAGTAGTAAGCATGCCGATCGGCCACGCCGCGCAGCTCGTCCATGAGGCGTGCGTTGTTGGCCGCATCGCTTTTTTCGCCGCCCGGCGCTTGCGCGAAACGCGCCGAGTACACGCCCGGCGCGCCGCCGAGTGCGCGCACGCACAAGCCGGAATCGTCGGCGAGAGAAGGGAGCCCGGTCGACTGTGCCGCATGCCGCGCCTTGGCGAGTGCGTTCTCGATGAACGTCGCGTGCGGCTCTTCGGCCTCGGTGACCCCAAGCTGGCCCTGAGCGATGAGCTCGATACCAGCCGCGCCGAGCAACGCTTCGAACTCGCGCAGCTTGCCCGCGTTATTGGACGCGAGCACGACGCGACCGAACGTGCCGGGCACCGGCTGCGGCGTTGCGCAGGTGTTCCTTTCGCTCTCTTTGCTCCGTTCAGTCACGCCCCGTCTCCAACGCGGCCTTCTGGCTCTGGATCAATTGCCCGATGCCTTGCTCCGCGAGGTCGAGCAAGGCGTTCATCTCCGCCCGCGAAAAAGGCGAGCCCTCTGCCGTACCTTGAACTTCGACCAACCCGCCGCTGCCCGTCATGACGACGTTCATGTCGGTATCGCAGCGCGAATCTTCGTGGTAATCGAGGTCGAGCACGGGCGTTCCGTCATAAATGCCGACCGAGATCGCCGCCACGTAATCGGTAATTGGCGAGCTCTCGATGCGGCCTGCCGCGATGAGTTTCGTTACCGCATCGTGCGCCGCAACGAACGCGCCCGTGATGCTCGCCGTGCGCGTGCCGCCGTCCGCCTGGATCACGTCGCAATCGATATGCAATGTGCGCGGGCCGAGCTGCTCGAGGTCGAACACGGCGCGCAGCGCCCGCCCGATGAGGCGTTGGATCTCCTGCGTGCGTCCGGTCTGCTTGCCGCGCGCCGCCTCGCGATCGCTGCGCGTGTGCGTCGCGCGCGGCAGCATGCCGTATTCGGCGGTGAGCCAGCCCTGACCTCGTTCGCGCAGGAATTCCGGGACGCGCTCGAGCACGCTCGCCGTGCAGATCACTTTGGTGTCGCCGAACTCGACGAGCACCGAGCCTTCCGCATGTTTCGTGTAGTGGCGCGTGATGCGCACATCGCGCAGCTCATCGGGCCGGCGTCTGCTCGGACGTTGGACGGTATCGGTCATGGTTGGGGCGAGGGCAAGGAAGGAAACCCCGATTTTACCGCCGCCGACCCGACGAGGCCCGCCGCCGTCCGTTGTCGCGCGCCGCCTGCGCCAGGAGACGGTTGCAAAAATGGGATAATGCACGCTCAACTCTCAATCGCGAGACGGACGATGATTTACAGCATGACAGGCTACGCGAGCGCCACGCGCGAGATCGCGGTTGCCGGGGCGACTGGAAGCATGAGCGTATCGGTCGAACTGCGCACCGTGAACTCCCGTTTTCTGGACCTGAATTTCCGCATGCCTGAAGAGGCGCGCGTCTGCGAGCCGACGCTGCGCGAAATGCTGATGACGAAGCTCTCGCGCGGCAAGGTCGACATCCGAATCAACGTGCAGCGCAGCGAGCAGGCGCCGAGCGCGGGCGCGCTCAACCACGAGGTGCTCGCACAGCTCGCTCAACTCGAACAGGCGGTGCTGAGAGCGTTTCCGGGCGCGGAACGCATGCGTAGCGGCGAGGTGCTGCGCTGGCCCGGCGTGCTGGCGGAAAGCGAGGCCTCGGCGGAGGCGCTGCGCGACGGGGTGCTCGCGTGCGGCAAGCAGGCCTTGACGGAGCTGATCGAAGTGAGGGCGCGCGAAGGCGCGCAGCTTGCGACGATGCTGCTCAACAACGTGACCGAGATGGAAGCGATCCTGCAGCGCATCGCGCCGCTCGTGCCGGAACTCATCGCCAAGCATCAGCAGAAGATCGTGGAACGCCTGCAGGAAGCGCTCGGCATTGCCGCCCCCGACACGGCCGCGACGATCGTCTCGCGCGAGGAGATCGCCGAGCGTATCCGCCAGGAAGTGACGATGTACGGCATCCGCATCGACATCGCCGAGGAGCTCTCGCGGCTCGCGGCGCACCTCGCGGAGACGCGGCACGTGATCGAGAAAGGCGGCAAGGTCGGCAAGCGGCTCGACTTCATGATGCAGGAGCTCAACCGCGAGGCGAACACGCTCGGCTCGAAGGCGGCGGCGAAGGAGCTGGCCGATGCATCGATGACGCTCAAGCTGCTGATCGAGCAGATGCGCGAACAAGTGCAGAACCTGGAGTAAGTGAGTACACCGATGACCCATGCTACGCCCGAAGGCGGCGCCCAACGCGACGCGGGCGCCGCGCCCCGCAATCCGTATGCCGGCGCTTATCCCGGCAATCTCTTCATGGTCGTCGCGCCGTCCGGCGCCGGCAAGTCGACGCTCGTGAACGCATTGCTCGCGAAGGATCCGGCGATCCGGCTGTCGATCTCCTATACGACGCGCAAGCCGCGCCCGGGAGAGCAGGACGGGCAGCATTATCACTTCACCACGGTCGACGATTTCCTCGAGCGGCATGCGAGCGGCGAGTTCCTCGAGAGCGCCGAGGTGCACGGCAACTACTACGCGACGTCGCGCCTCTGGATCGAAGAGCAGATGAAAAGCGGTCACGACGTCCTGCTCGAAATCGACTGGCAGGGCGCGCAGCAGGTGAAGAAGCGGTTTCGCAACGCCGTCGAGATTTTCATCCTGCCGCCGTCGCTCGACGCGCTCGAGATCCGGCTCAAGAAGCGCGGGCAAGACGAGCCGAATGTCATCACGCGGCGGCTTCTCGCGGCCGGCAGCGAGATGGCGCATGCGTCCGAGGCCGAGTACGTGATCATCAACGAGCACTTCGAGCGCGCGCTTTCGGATCTGCAGTGTGTCGTCGACGCGACGCGTCTGCGTTTCGGTTCGCAATACGCGCGCCACAGCGAGCTTTTCGTCGAGCTCGGCATTCATCTGCCCCATGTCGAATGAGGGCGGGCAGTTGTGCACTTACGGTAGAATAAGCAACATATTGAGAAGGAATTCCCGAACATGGCTCGCATTACAGTCGAAGATTGCCTGAAGCAGATCCCGAATCGTTTCGAGCTGGCGCTCGCGGCGACGTACCGTGCCCGGCAACTGGCACAGGGTCACACGCCGAAGATCGAGAGCCGCGACAAACCGACAGTCGTCGCGCTGCGCGAAATCGCGGCCGGGCAGGTCGGTATCGAGATGCTGAAGAAGGTACCCGTCTGAAGCATCGGGCGCGGAAGACCCGAGGGCGCCCGATGAGGGCCGTGTCGGGTCTTCCGCGATCGTGCGAAACGTGTACTCTGTCCTGCAACCCTGAACGGAGGCGAATATGAGCAACACCCCATCGTCTGCCTCCGCTGCCGCTGACGCCGAAGCACTTCACCTCGAACGAGAACACGAACACGAGGCGCCGGGCGCTGCGCGAAAATACATCGACGCGGTTCTCGAACAGTCGTTCCGCCACCTGTTCGGGCCGACGGCCACCCCTGAGCAACCTCGCAAGCACGATGTCGTCTCGATCGCGAAGCTGACGTCGATGCTCGGGGGCTACATGAGCCCCGAGGAGATCAAGGAGGTCAAGGCCGCCTTCCATTTCAGCGACGAAGCTCACTTGGGCCAATATCGTCAAAGCGGCGAACCGTATATCACGCATCCCGTCGCTGTCGCGGAGACTTGCGCGGGCTGGAAGCTCGACGCGCAATCGATCATGGCCGCGCTCCTGCACGACGTGATGGAAGACCAGGGGGTGACGAAGGCCGAACTGGCGGAGCGCTTCGGTGCGAAAGTCGCCGAACTCGTCGACGGATTGTCGAAGCTCGACAAGATGGAGTTTCGCAATCGCGAGGAGGCGCAGGCGGAAAACTTCCGCAAAATGCTGCTCGCGATGGCGCGCGATGTCCGCGTGATCCTCGTGAAGCTGGCGGACCGGCTGCACAATATGCGAACGCTCGGCGCGGTGCCGCCGGAAAAGCGGCGTCGCGTGGCGCGTGAAACACTCGATATCTACGCCCCTATCGCGCATCGGCTGGGCCTCAACAACACCTATCGCGAACTCCAGGATCTCAGCTTCGCGAACTTCAACCCGAACCGCTACGCGACGCTCGAAAAGGCGGTGAAGGCCGCGCGCGGGAATCGGCGAGAGGTGGTCGGCAAGATCCTCGAGTCAGTGCAGCGCGCGATCGCCGACGCCCATATCGACGCGGAGGTAACGGGCCGCGAAAAGACGATCTTCAGCATCTACAAGAAGATGCGGGACAAGCAGCTTTCGTTCTCGCAGGTGCTCGATGTCTACGGTTTCCGTGTCGTGGTCGGCTCACCGCTCGAGTGCTACACCTGCATCGGCGCGCTGCATGCGCTCTACAAGCCGGTCCCGGGCAAGTTCAAGGACTACATCGCGATTCCGAAGGTCAACGGGTATCAGTCGCTCCATACGACGCTCGTGGGTCCGTTCGGCGCCCCGATCGAGTTCCAGGTGCGTACGCGCAAGATGCACGAGATCGCGGAAGCGGGCGTGGCCGCGCATTGGCTCTACAAGAGCGGCGCCGCCGACCTCAACGACGTGCAAAAGCGTGCGCACCAGTGGCTGAAATCGCTGCTCGATATCCAAAGCGAAGCAGGCGATTCGAGTGAGTTCCTCGAGCACGTCAAGATCGACCTGTTTCCGGATGCGGTCTACGTCTTCACGCCGAAGTCCAAGATCATCGCATTGCCGCGCGGCTCCACGGCGCTCGACTTCGCGTATTCGATCCATAGCGACCTCGGCAACCAATGCGTCGCTGTCAAAATCAACAACGAGCTGCTGCCGCTCCGCACCGAGCTGAAGAGCGGCGACATCGTCGAAGTGATCACGGCGCCGTATTCGAAGCCGAATCCTGCCTGGCTCGGCTTCGTGCGCACGGGTAAGGCGCGCTCGGCGATCCGGCACTACCTGAAGACGATGCGTCTCAACGAATCGGTGCAGTTGGGCGAGCGCCTGGTCGACCAAGGTCTCAAGGGGTACGGTCTTTCGCTCGCGGACGTCGAGCCGGAGATCTGGGACAAGCTCGTGCAATGGACGGGCAACAAGAATCGTCAGGAGATCTTTGCCGATATCGGCCTCGGGCGGCGTGTCGCCGCGGTGATGGCCAAGCGCATCGAAGTGCTCATCAGCGGGCGCGACGCGGACGAAGACCATCCGCGCGGAGACCACGCCCACACGCCGCATGCGCCGCCTGTCGTGATCACGGGGACCGAAGGCATGTCCGTGCAGTTGTCGGCTTGCTGCCGGCCGATCCCGGGGGACGACATCATGGGCTACATCGGCATCGGGCTCGGCATGGCGATCCATACCACCGCTTGCCGTGTTGCTCAGCGCATTCACCGGCGGGATCCGGGGCGCTGGATCGACGTGGCATGGGCGCCGCAGCCAGGACGGCTCTTCGACGTCGCAATCAAGGTGCTCGTCAAGAATACGAAGGGCGTCTTCGCACGCGTGGCGGCCGATATCACGTCGGCGGACGCGAATATCGTCCACATTGCGATGGACGAGGATTTGTCGCACGAGTCCACATGCTTGCGTTTCGTGATTCAGGTCAGCGATCGCGTGCATCTCGCCAATGTGATGCGCCGGGTGCGGACGAATCCCGACGTCATTCGTATCGCGCGCGAGCGGCCAAGCGAAGAGGGGCATCATCGGCACGACGGTGGCATGCGCGTCGAGCGCGAGCGGGCCGATTATTGATGTTCTGAAGAGACACGTGTCCCAAAGATGCACGTGTCCTGTACCACCGCCGAAAAGGCAAAGGGCCTTCCGTTCGGAAGGCCCTTCGAAGATGGCGCGGCTGGCAGGATTCGAACCCACGACCCCTTGGTTCGTAGCCAAGTACTCTATCCAACTGAGCTACAGCCGCACGTCAGACGGTGCATTCCACCGCTTATCGCGGTGAAAGAAAAGAGCCTTCCGCTAAGAAGGCTCTCGAAAAGGTGGCGCGGCTGGCAGGATTCGAACCCACGACCCCTTGGTTCGTAGCCAAGTACTCTATCCAACTGAGCTACAGCCGCACGCAGAAGCGAAATTATAGCAAACTCCAGAAAAAAGGGAAGTGCTCGTCGCTTCATTGACGCCGCTTACTCCCAACCGCCTCCGGCCGCGAACGGCTGCCGCCGCCATTGCAGGGGACGGTGCAGGCCGATCTTATGTCGACTCCAACGATCGTGTACGCTAGAAGTTCGATTGAAGGAACCCTCGAAGTTTGATTGAGCATCATGAACAAAGCTTTCGTGAAAGAGTCGGGCGACGACGACGCAGACGACGATCTGGAGATCACGCAGCCCGAGGTGCCGGCGGGCACGAAGAACTACATCACGCCCGCGGGCCACAAGCGCCTGCGGGACGAACTGTTGCACCTCATCGACGAGGAACGGCCGGAAGTCGTGAAGCTGGTTTCGTGGGCGGCCTCGAATGGGGACCGCTCCGAGAACGGCGATTATATTTACGGCAAACGGCGGCTGCGCGAGATCGATCGGCGCATTCGCTTTCTGACGAAACGGCTCGACTTGGCCGAAGTGGTGGACAGCAGCAAGCAGGAGAACGTCGATCAGGCGTTTTTCGGGGCGACGGTCGACTACGCCACTTCAGACGGTGAAACGCATACGGTCACGATCGTTGGCGTCGACGAAGTGGACCTCGAGCACGGGCACGTGAGCTGGATTTCGCCGATTGCGCGCGCGTTGCTGAAAGCGCGCATCGGGGACGTGGTCACGCTGCATACGCCCGCGGGAGCCGAGCAGATCGACGTGCTCGACGTACGGTATCCGTCAGCGGGCGACTAACGAGAAAGCGCAAAAAAAAGGCGCCGCAAGCGGCGCCTTCGAAGGTGCAACGGTTTCTTCGAATCTTATTAGAACCGGTGACGGATACCGGCCGTGACAGCGACCTGGTTGGAGGTCGACGACGCCTTGAACGTGTTGAGGTCGGCATTGAACGTACCGCCCGCGCTGTTCATCACGTGCTGGTATTCGCCTTGCAGGTACACGTCGGTACGCTTCGAGAGGTAGTAGTCGGCGAGCAGGCCGGCCGTTCCCCACTTCGGGCTGAGGCCGTTCAACCTTCCGTCCGTGTACGTGTATTCGGCGGCCAGACTCAGAGCCGGCGTCAGCGCGTAGCGGGCGTTCACTTCGTAGTTGTTGAAGCGCATCGAGCCCGGCACGCCAGGGGCGGCCAGCAGGCTCACCGCCGTGCCGTTGCCGATGCTGCCACCACTGATGCTCGCCGCACCGGTGAGACGCGTCTGCGTGAACACGAAGCCGGCCGTTGCGGGGCCGAACGTGTAGTTCAGGCCGGCACCCCAGGTGCGCTGACGCTGAGCGAGGAACGGCGAGTCGGTCACGGCGCCGCCCGAATTGAGCGGGCTCGCAGCCGTGATCGAGTTCACTCCGCTGTTCAATTGCAGGTAAGCCGCGGCGAAATTGAAGCCGGCAAAGCTATACGACGCGCCGACGCTGTACTCGCGGTTGTTCGAGAAACCGGTCGAGTTCGAGAACCCGTACATCGCGCCGAGCTTGAAGCCGGCGTAGTTCGCACTTTGATAGTGAACCGAGTTGTTGACGCGGAACGTATTGTCGAGGTTGTCGTTATCGAACGGATGGGCGAAGAACGTGCCGCCGTATTGCGTGCCCGTCAGCGAGAGCGGCCCGAGGTACTGGACGACGTCGTCATACTGACGACCGAGGGTCACGGCACCGAACTGGTCGCTCGACAGACCGACGAAAGCTTGACGGCCGAACTCACGGCCTTGCTGGCCGAGCGTGCCATTGGCGATGCTGAAGCCGTTTTCCAACGTGAAGATCGCCTTCAGGCCGCCGCCGAGGTCTTCAGCGCCGCGCAGGCCCCAACGGCTCGAGTTGATTGCGCCGTTCGATTCTTGCCAGAGGCTGTGACCTCCGGAGTTGTTCGCGTAGGTGATACCGGCATCGATCAGCCCGTACAGCGTAACGCTGCTCTGTGCATGCGCCATCGTTGCGAATGCGCCGGCGAGAGCGCCGACCAGAAGCGTCTTTTTCATCTTTCTTACTCCATTTAACAGGAAGTTTATTTACGGCTTCGGGAAGCGATCATGCCCTAATAATGCGAGAGGCGAATCGAGCATGAAGACCGGCGCACAGCGAAACAACCCGGCTCTTCCCAACTCGGCCGAGTGTAAATATCTCTTCGCCCATATCGCCATTGCGATTCATGCAATAAAGTATTCGCGTTCCCGCAACGGCGCGAGAAGTGCTTGGAAGCCTTGCCGCGCAAGGGGTTCCGCGGAAGTTCCCGCTTCTTGCCATGCATTGCGGATAATTGAATGTTGTGTTTTCGTCACACGCGGAAACCATTCGCGTCCTGCGGTTCGTGACGGTTTGGTGACGATTATTGAGGGGCGGGAAATACAGGATTGCGGCGCGCGGGGATGATCGCCGGGCTGATTCTGATTACACTGGGTTCTCTGCTCTAGCGAGCGGACTTTTTCGCGAACCGAAAAAGAGGTCTCCAAACCTTTGTCTGCGCGGCTCTGTGGCCGCGCTTTTTTTGGGGGCGCCGGCTGTCATTGGATCAGCCGGCGGCGTGCGTTGCCGCTCATGCCGCGCGGCGCCCGCGGCGGCGATCCTTCGACGATGCGTCGTAACGGGAGTCACGCTCTTCCGACGACGGCACGGCCCAGTCTTCCATGACATAGTGCCGGGCGTCCATCGGCGAAGCGAGAAGGTTCTGCCAGTGATCTCCATGCCAGAATGGATCGAAGTCTAGCGGTGCAGCTCCGCCCGCGACGCCAACGGGGCCCGTGACGCGGGGAATCCGCAGCAGGCCGGAGAAAAAGTGCTTCACATCTGCGATACGCATGACAATCTCCACAGCGCAAACCTATCTTCTGATTCGATGATCCAGTTCGGTGCGAGCCGCGGCAACCCGGAAAAATACTTACACTCGAAAAGATTTGTTGCAAACTCGGTAGGTTTTTCCATTTATCGGTGCCGGATCGTTAGTAGCAGGTAACATTGACGGCGGTTTCCCAATCCGTTTGCAGGCTATGCGCAATGGATCGGACGTTTGCCCAATTAATGAAAAATTCCTTGACGAGCCGTCGCCGTTCCCTTTATAACAACAGCGCCGGATTGACCCGGTATGGCGCGGCCGGCGGAGAGGCGGCGGTGTCATGCCCGAGGCATGGGTTTCGGTGGAGGGCGCTGCCCGTCTATTAAAAATCTCGAGGGAATTAGTACTATGGAAACTGGTGTCGTCAAATGGTTCAACGATGCTAAAGGGTTTGGATTCATCACGGCGGACAAGGGCGGTGAAGATCTGTTTGCGCATTTCTCCGAAATCCGGGCGGATGGCTTCAAGTCCCTGAAGGAAAATCAGCGGGTCGAGTTCGATGTGAAAACTGGCCCCAAGGGCAAGCAGGCGGCCAATATTCGTCCGCTTTAAGCTGACAATTTCGTCCGGACGGAGTGCGCCTCGCGCAAAGGCGCGCGTCGGCCGGCCAGGCGCTCGGTCGTACGCCGATGATTGAGGCATACTTCGGTCATCGACGCACCGAGCGCTTTTTCATGTCCGAATCCCCTCTGCCGAATGCGGCAGTCGATACCTCCGTCGTTTTCGTCGATCTCGAGACCACGGGCGGTTCCCTTTCCGACCATCGGATCACCGAAATCGGCGTTGTCGAGGCCGGGCCGCACGGCGTTTCGCGCTGGAGCACGCTCATCAACCCTCGGCAACCGATCCCTCCGTTCATTCAGCAGCTCACGGGCATTACCGACGAGATGGTGCGCGATGCGCCCCCGTTCGAGGCGATCGCGGCCGAATTGTTCGAGCGTCTCGACGGCAGGCTCTTCGCGGCACACAACGCCGGCTTCGATCGCGGCTTTCTGCGCAGCGAGTTCAAGCGCGCCGGCTTTGCTTTCAATCCCGACGTTCTCTGTACGGTGCGCCTCTCCCGCGCGCTTTTCCCCGAGGAGAAGCGTCACGGACTCGATGCGCTCATCGAGCGCCATGAGCTCGTGCCGCTCGCGCGCCACCGTGCACTCGCGGACGCTGATCTGCTGTGGCAGTTCTGGCGCACGCTGCATGGCCGCTGGGCGATCGACGTCCTTCGCGAGCAGATCGAGCGAACCGTGCGCTACTACCGCATCGCCGGAGAAATCACGGAGGATCTGCTCGACAGCGCCCCGGCCGGCTGCGGCGTCTATGCCTTTTACGACGAAGCAGGCGTGGCGCTCTATGTCGGGCGCAGTGTGCGCTTGCGCCAGCGCGTGCGCGCCCACCTCGTGGGCGAGCGTCGCTCGGCGCGCGAGCTGCGGATTGCCGAACAGGTTCGGCGTGTGCAATGGTGCGAGACGGGTGGCGAGATTGGCGCTCTCTTGACCGAGGCGCAGTGGATCGCCGATTTAAAGCCGAGATTCAACCGCATACCGAGGGCGGGGCGCAACGATCCGTGCGATGCTCCCTGGCCTTACGACGGCGCGATCGCCTTCGAGGAGCGCGGTCGCGGTGACGATGATGCAGCTCCGACTTTCCATGTCGTCGATCTGTGGCGTTACCTCGGCGCCGCGCCTTCGCTCGAGCAGGCCGCCGACCTCGCGGCCGGGCGCCGCGCCGCGCCGGCGTTCGAGCTATCGACCTATCGGATCCTGGAATCGCGTCTCGCGCGCGGTCTGCGAGTGCTTACTCTTCCATCTCAACCGACGCCGCCCATTCCGCCGGCCGAACAGACGTGCGCGAGTGCGGTCGAGAGCGGCGCGGCTTCGCTCGCGTCGTAGCGGGTCATCGATTTCCAGTTCTGGACGCTGCGTGCGAGCCGCGTCGGGCAATCGGGCGCGTCGCGCAACGGCTGCACGCGCGCGAGCGCCGCGATCATCGCTCGAGTGAGCCGGTCCAGCTGCGGACGCGTCGATGCGGCCAGGTCGGGCGCGGGGCTCTCGGGGGGCCTTGACGTCCGCCACTTCTCGAACAGTGCGGTTTGTGCCTCTTTACTTGCCTGGATCTGGTCCTGGAAGAACGCGTGTGCGAAGGCGGGATCCACGCCGCCGGCGCGCGCCCGCTGCTCGACGTCGGCGAGCAGTGCCGCTTCGCGCGGCGCGTCCGTAATCGGTCGATGGTTGGCCCACTTCCATTGGGCGACGGGCACGGCAAGGGCCAGGCGTTGCGAGGCCAATGCAACGAGGTTCACGAGCGGTGTGTCGTCACCATCGGCAACCGCGTTGCAGGGAGTCGCCAGTATGGCGGCGCTGAGGACGGTCAGGCAGGCGATAAAGGCGCGGAGAGAACGTTTCATCGGCGTGGAGATCGGAGCGCAATCGGCAAGCCTCGTCAAGCCATCCGCCGTGTAACGACGCGGCGCATGCACAGCGGCGCTTGCGGGCTGAGTGGATGGAGCGGAACGAGCGGGCAGACGGAACGGGCTCGGCGTACGACCGACCCGGCAGATCGACATCAATAGGTTTGCACGTGCGCGCGCCGCGCGACTCGCGTTTGCGGCGAGCGCGCATGACCTGCCGCGTCGTGCGGCCTGTTACTGGCATGACGCACGGTCATTTCGAATCGCACGATTTGCGTTGCTCGTCGAAAAACGCACGAACGTGTTCGGGCAGCGCAGCGCCCAGAAATTCGACGCCTACCGGCTCAGGATCCGGGCTCGCGACCTTGTCAGGGGGCGGAATGTAGGCGGGTTTTGCTTCCATGATGTCTCTCCTCGCGTAAGGCGATTATCCGACGCGCTCACGGGTCCATGCCAGCAGCGAAGCGATTTTTAACGCTTTGTTGCCGCTTTGTTGCATTAACGGCACACATACCCTTTTTGTGAAGCTCGCGCCGTCAGGAGTTTCCCGAGAGCACGTCGACGGCGTCCAATCGCGCCGTGCGACTTATCACGCAAGATAGAGACGATCTGTCCGGAAACGAACCTTGCCGAACCGGTCACGCTTTGCCGGCGCGCTCACGCGCTCGATTCGTCTTCGTCACGGAAAATGCGCTCGGCGAGGTGGAAGGCTGAGTTCGCTGCCGGCACGCCGCAGTAGATCGCGGTTTGCAGCAAGACTTCCTTGATCTCTTCGCGCGTGACGCCATTGTTTTTTGCGGCGCGCAGATGCAGCGCGAGTTCCTCGCCGCGATTGAGCGCCACCATCATCGCGATCGTGAGCAGGCTGCGCGTGTGGCGGGGCAGGCCGGGGCGAGTCCAGATTTCCCCCCACGCGTAGCGTGTGATCAAGTTCTGAAAATCGGCGGTGAGCTCTGTTCGGTTCGCGATCGATCGATCGACATGCGCATCGCCTAGCACGGCCCGACGCACGGTCATACCGGCGTCATAACGGTCTTCGTCGTTCATGGTTGGTCACGTTTTCAGGTGGGTTTGCGAGTGCGGAAGGCGTCGAGCACCGCATCGACGAAGGCCTCGGCGCGTCCGCTGTAGTTGGCGGGATCGAAGAGCGCGTCGAGTCGCTCCGTCGATAGCCGCTTCGTCACCTCCACGTTCGCCGCCAGCACTTCACGCAAACTTCGTCTGCTCGCCACTGCCTCTTTCGAGGCGTGTTCGACGAGATGGTGAGCTTCGAGGCGGCCCATCGTTTCCCCGAGCGCAAGCATGATCGCTTCCGCCAGGATGAGGCCGCGAGTCGCGTCGAGGTTGGTGGCGAGGCGTGCGGTGTCGATCTCTAGACCGTCGACGATCTCGGTTGCCTGCGCCAAGGCGCCGGCGCAGAGTCGGACGATATCGGGCAGCGTCTCCCATTCGGCCTGCCATCCGCCGAGCGCGCGCTCGTGCTCCTGGACCATGCCCGCCAGCATCGTGGCGACGAGGCCAGGGGTGCGCGCCGCCGCGCTCAGCACGGCAGCGCAACCGACCGGGTTGCGCTTGTGCGGCATCGTCGACGAGCCGCCTTTGCCGGCCCCGGACGGCTCGGCGAGTTCGCCGATTTCCGTTTGCATCTGCAGCGAAACATCGCGCGCGATCTTGCCGAGCGTGCCGGTGACGAGCCCGAGCACGGTCGCGATTTCGGCGATGCGATCGCGATGCGCGTGCCACGGGATGGCGGGCAACGGCAATTGAAGGTCGCGCGCGAGCGCCTGCGCGACTGCGTCGGCACGCTCGCCGAGGCTTGCAAGCGTTCCGGCCGCGCCGCCGAACTGCACGGCCAGCGCCCGCGCGCGCAGTTGCGCGAGCCGCGTGCGGTGGCGCTCGATCGCGTCGAGCGATTGGGCGAATTTCAAGCCGAGCGTGATCGGCAGTGCCTGCTGCAACCAGGTTCGTCCGACCATCGGCGTCGAACGATGGCGCTCGGCCTGCCGCGCGAGCGCCGCCGACAGCGTATCGAGCTGGGCCTCGATGGCCGCAAGCGCATCTCGCAACTGCAGGATCATCCCCGTATCGATGATGTCCTGGCTCGTTGCACCCCAGTGGACATACTTCGCGGCTTCCGGCGAGCTCGATGCGACGAGCGCCGTCAGCTGCTTGACGAGCGGAATCGCCAGGTTGCCGGCTCGAGCAGCGGCCTCGGTCAGCGCGTCGGCGTCGATCCGATCCGCGTCACAAGCCGCCTCGATCGAATCGACAGCGGTGGCCGGGATGACGCCGCACGCAGCCAGGGCACGCGCGAGCGCGGCTTCGACGTCGAGCATGCGCTGCACCGTCGCACTTGGCGAGAAAACGGCGATCATCGCGTCGGTGGAGGTCAGCCGATCGGTTAGTCGTCCTTCGAAGTTTTGAACCATAGCGGGCGGTCCTCGATGACTCGCGTGATGTGAGCTATTGCATGTTCGATAACCGAACAATATGTCGCATAACGAACAAACACGGCCGATGGTATGTCCGGCTTCCCTCGCCGGTCAAGAAGCGCGGGTTGCTCGTTTGCGGCCGGACTGACGTTCGGGCCGCGCATCGCGCGCGCAGTCCCTCAGCAGATCGAGCAGCAGTTGCGCCAGTTCGCTCGGGGCGCCGGCGCTTCGGCGCAGGATCCCGACTGGCTCCTCCGCGCTGGCCGTAGGCAGGTCGAGACGGGCCAGCAGGCCGTCGTCGAAATCGTCGCGCGCGGCTCCTTGCGGCGTGATCCAGACCGCATTGGAACGCCGCACGAAGAGTCGGGCCACGGAAACCGATAGGGTTTCCATCGAGCTCGGCGGCACACGCAGCGCATGGGCATCGAGCCACGCGTCCGTATGCAGCCGCGGCACCGTGCCGGCCGGAGCGACGACGAGCGGATAGGCGAGCACGGCCGCCAGGGAAATGCCGGCTTTGCCCAGCAGAGGATGGCGAGGGCGAACGGCCATGATGAGCCGCTCGCCATACAGTAGTTCGAAAGAAAGACCTTGCATGGCGGAGGGCTCGGCCATGCGGCCGACGACGAAATCGAGTTCACCCGCCTTGAGCGCCGCGAGCAGGACCGCGTTCGTCGCCGTGCGCAGGCGTATGCCGGCATGCGGCCGCACTTCGCGCAAGCGTGTCAACGCATCGGGCAGCAAACCGCTTGCGACAGTGGGCAATGCGCCGATGTCGAGGATCGCGGCCGAGGGCTCGACTACGCCGGCGAGCGCGGCGCCGGCCGAATCGAGCGCGCGCCCGACATCCGCCGCATAGCGGAGAAAATGCTCGCCTGCCTGCGTGAGCCGAGCGCCGTGACGGCCGCGCTCGACTAACTGCGCGCCCGCCAGGGCTTCGAGCTCGGAAAGCGTTTTGGAGACTGCCGGCTGGCTGAGGTGAAGCCGCTCGGCTGCGCGGCCGAGGCTGTGTTCCTGCGCGATGGCGAGAAAGCAACTGATATGGCGAAAGCGGATCCGGTTTTCCATCACCAAAGGTTATGGAAAGTGGCAGAACATGTCAATTTACCTAAAGCTTTATTCAACTTACATTGAGGGCTCGCCGTGGCGCGTTTGGCCGCGGCCATCCGTTTAGAGGAGACGAACGATGCATATCTCGGCAGCCGGGGAGGGCGCGGCGTACGGCGAATTCGCGCAGCGCGAGACGACGCTTCACCCGCCCGCTTACACGGCCGGCTACAAGACGAGCGTACTGCGCTCGCCGCGCAATGCGCTGATTTCGACGCTGGCCACATTGTCGGAAACGACAGCGCCTGTTTTTTCGCCGGATGAATTGGGCCCGCTCGACAACGACCTCATCATGAATTTCGCGAAAGACGGACTGCCGATCGGCGAGCGCATCGTCGTGCACGGCTATGTTCGCGACGAGTTCGGGCGTCCCGTGCGCAACGCGCTCGTCGAGGTATGGCAGGCCAACGCGGGCGGCCGATACCGTCACAAGAACGACAAATACATCGCGCCGATCGATCCGAACTTCGGCGGATGCGGGCGCATGCTGACCGACGAGAACGGGTACTACTTCTACCGGACGATCAAGCCCGGCCCCTACCCGTGGCGCAACCGTATCAACGATTGGCGGCCGTCGCATATCCATTACTCGCTGAGCGGCGACGGCTGGGCGCAACGGCTCATCACGCAAATGTACTTCGAGGGAGATCCCCTCATCGCTCAATGCCCGATCTTGAAGACTGTCCCGGGCGAAGAGCAGATTCGCGGGCTCATTGCGCTGCTCGATACGGCCAATCACATTCCGCTCGACAGCCGCTGTTATCGCTTCGACATCACGCTGCGCGGGCGGCGTGCCACGCATTTCGAGCAGGCGATTCAGATTCAGGGAGCTAAGTGATGTCCTCCAAACCGTTTTTCTTTTCGCCGCATCCGTCGCCGGCGTCGTCGGGCCTCGTCCATTTCGACGAGACGGCATCGCAAACGGGAGGCCCTTATGTCCATATCGGCCTTGCGCCGAAGCAGGCGGGCTTCGATATCTTCGAGAACAATTTCGGGAATGTGCTCGTGGCGGACGAGACACGCGGCGAGCGCATCGACATCCAAGGGCACGTCTACGACGGTTCCGGCTCGCTCGTGCGCGATGTGCTCGTCGAAATTTGGCAAGCCAATGCCGACGGCAAATACGCGCATCCGGCGGACCGGCAGGCGAAACAGCTCGATCCGTCGTTTCGCGGATGGGGGCGCACCGGTGCGGATTTCGAGACAGGCCTCTATCGGTTTGAGACGATCAAGCCGGGGCAGGTTGCGGGTCGCAATGGCATGACCCAGGCGCCGCACATTTGCATGGTGCTGTTCGCGCGCGGGATCAATATCGGCTTGCACACGCGTCTTTACTTCAGCGACGAAGCCGAGGCCAATCAGCGCGACCCGGTACTGACGGGCATCGAATGGGAAGTTCGGCGCAAAACGCTGATCGCCGAGCGCAGTGAGCGCGACGGAAGAACGGTCTACACGTTCGATATCCGGCTGCAAGACACGCCCGACGGCGGACGCGAGACTGTGTTCTTCGACATTTGAGGCACGTCGACAAATGAAAGCGGCCGCATAGGGATATGCGGCCGTTTTCATTGCTCCTATTCGCCCACCGTTGCGGCATGCGAGCAGTGTCGATCGCAGCTGAAAGCAAAAGGCCCAATCCGAGGACTGGGCCTTTTGCATGATTCTGTTGGTGCCGGAAAGAGGAATCGAACCCCCGACCTTCGCATTACGAATGCGCTGCTCTACCGTCTGAGCTATTCCGGCAACCGGAGAAACGAGATTATAGAGACAGGTCTGCGTTCGTTGCAAGCCCCTGCATCAAATTTTTATGCGCTTCGTCCGGCGGCCGCCGTTTCTTCCTCGTGATATCGGGTCACGCGTTCCACTTCGTTTTTCGAGCCGAGGAAGACCGCCACACGCTCGTGGAGGCTCTTCGGCTCGATCTCGAGAATCCGTTGCCTGCCGTTCGTTGCCGCGCCGCCTGCCTGCTCGACGATGAACGACATCGGGTTCGCTTCGTACATCAGCCGCAGCTTGCCGGGCTTGTCGGGCGTGCGCCGATCGGCCGGATACATGAAGATGCCGCCGCGGCTCAGAATACGATGAACGTCCGCCACCATCGACGCAACCCAGCGCATGTTGAAGTCCGCTTGCCGCGGCCCCGTCTTGCCGGCCATGAGTTCGTTCACGTATTGCTGCACGGGCGGATACCAGTGCCTGGCGTTAGATGCGTTGATCGCATACTCGCGCGTGTCTTCAGGGATGCGCATGTTGGGATGCGTCAGCACCCATGAGCCGAGTTCGCGATCGAGCGTGAAGCCATTCACACCATTGCCCGTGGTCAGCACGAGGACGGTTTGCGGCCCGTAGACGGCGTAGCCGGCCGCCACCTGACGCGTGCCGGGCTGCAAGAACGAATCCTCCGTTGCTTCAGAGCCGTTCGGACAACGCAAAACCGAGAAGATCGTGCCGATCGAGACGTTGACATCGATGTTCGACGAGCCGTCGAGCGGGTCGAAGACGAGCAGGTATTCGCCGCGCGGGTATTCCGAAGGAATCGGGAAAAGTGTTTCCATTTCCTCCGAGGCCATCGCAGCGAGGTTGCCGCCCCATTCGTTGGCATCGAGCAGGATCTCGTTCGACAGGACATCGAGCTTTTTCTGCACTTCGCCTTGGACGTTCTCCGTGCCCGCGGTGCCGAGCGCTTCGCCCAGCGCGCCTTTGCTGACGTGGTAGCTGATCAGCTTGCACGCCCGCGCGACAACTTCGATCAAAAGGCGCAGATCCGCGGGCAGATTGTTGTTCTCGCGTTGCTGCTCGATCAGATACTTCGTGAGGGTGGTGCGTCGTTGCAAGGACATTGCGGACTCCGGGAAGCCAAGTGAGATGCCGGAATTTTACTCGCCGGGGCGGACCTGGCCGCGGGTTTTTGCGCGGTCGCCCACGCTCGAGGGCGTGGGCGGCGCTAACGGCCGTTACATCGTCCAGGCAGGTTGCATTACGCCAGTGCCTTTTCGACGATTTCGCGGACATCACGCGAAGACGCTTGCGCCGCTACGCGCTCGAGCGCTGCGCGCATACGCTCGCGCAACGCCGGCGTATAGCGCCGCCAGAGCTCGAGCGCTCGCGCGAGGCGCGCGGCCACTTGCGGGTTCAATGCGTCGAGCGCGATCACCTGCTCGGCCCAGAACGCATAGCCGGAGCCGTCCGCGGCATGGAACTGCGCGGGGTTGCCCGAGCAGAAGCTGAATATCAGCGAGCGCGCGCGGTTCGGATTGCGCAACGTAAACGCCGGATGTGCCATCAACCTGCGCACCGTTTCGATGATCGGCCGCTCCTGGCTGCCACGCTGCGTGGCTTGCATCGCGAACCACTTGTCGATGACGAGCGGTTCGCGCTCGAAGCGCCGATAGAAGTCGTCGAGCGCTCGATCCGCCTGCGCTGTCGAACGCGTAGCGGACGCTGCGAGCAGCGCCGAAAGCGCCGCGGCACGATCGGTCATATTGTTGGCGGAATCGTATTGCGCGACGGCCAGGCGAATGGCATCGGATGGATCGTCGAGCTCGGCCAGGTAGGCAAGTGCGAGGTTCTTCAACCCCCGGTGTCCGGCCGCTTGCGGCGTCGGGTCGAAGGGCCCCGGTGTTTCATGGCGCGCATAAACGGCCAGCCATTCGTCGCGCAGTGCGGTGGCAAGGCGCTGGCGAACGAACTGTCTCGCCGTGTGCACGGCCGCCGGATCCGCTTCGGCCATCTGTTCGGCCAGATAGGGTTCGGAGGGCAGCACGAGTGCGAGCTCGCGGAATGCCGGGGAAAGCGATTCGTCCGTCAGCACGCGGGCGAACGCGGCGACGACCGAATCGTCGAGCGACAGCGGCTCATTGGCGGCGGCTCGCGCGGCGAGCGCCAGCAGTTCGCGCGTCGCGAGGCGCTGGCCGGCTTCCCATCGGTTGAACGGATCGCTATCGTTCGCGAGCAGAAAAGCGAGTTCGTCGTTGGTGTAGTCGTATTCGACGATGACGGGCGCCGAGAAGTTGCGCAGCAGCGAGGGTAGCGGAGGTTGCTCGACGTCGACGAACGTGAAGGTCTGTTCGGCCTCGGTCAACTCGAGCACGCGCGTCGTGCCGCCGGCCGCCGGCTCGCCCTCGAGGCGCAATGGCAGATCGGCACCGTCTCGGCCGATCAGGCCGATCGCGAACGGAATCAGAAGCGGGCCTTTCTGCGTTTCCCGCGCGGCTGGCGCGGCGTCGCCGTAGCGTTGGGAGAGCGTGACCGCATAGCGGCGCGCGGCCGAGTCATAGGCGGCGCGCACGGCAATGCGCGGCGTGCCCGCCTGGCTGTACCAACGCTCGAACTGCGTGAGGTCGCGGCCATTTGCATCGGCCAGCGCGTGGCGAAAATCGTCACAGGTTACCGCTTGCCCGTCGTGGCGCTTGAAGTAGAGGTCCATGCCGCGCCGAAAACCCTCGCGGCCGAACAACGTCTGATACATCCGCACGACTTCCGCGCCTTTTTCATAGACGGTCATCGTGTAGAAGTTGTTGATTTCGACGTAGCTTTCCGGCCGCACCGGATGCGCCATCGGGCCCGCATCCTCGGCGAATTGCATCTGCCGCAGCACGCGCACGTCCTCGATGCGCTTCACCGCTCGCGCGGCGCCGTCGGTCGCGCCGCCTTGCATGTCGGCTGAGAACTCCTGATCGCGGAACACCGTCAGGCCTTCCTTTAGGCTCAACTGGAACCAGTCTCGGCAAGTGACGCGGTTGCCCGTCCAGTTGTGGAAGTACTCGTGACCGACCACGGCCTCGATGTTGGCGAAATCCGTATCGGTCGCAGTTTCCGGATTAGCAAGCACATACTTCGTGTTGAAGATGTTGAGGCCCTTGTTTTCCATCGCGCCCATGTTGAAATCGCTGACCGCGACGATCATGAAACGGTCGAGGTCGAGCTCGAGGCCGAAGCGCTCCTCGTCCCAGTGGATGGCGTGAATCAGCGAATCCATGGCGTGCCGGGTCTTGTCGAGATCGTGCGGCTCGACCCAGACCTGCAGCAGCTTTTCCTTGCCCGAGCTCGTGCGGATCCGCTCCTCGAGCGCGACGAGCTTGCCGGCGACGAGCGCGAAGAGATAGCTCGGTTTCTTGAACGGATCTTCCCATTTCGCGGCATGCCGGCCGTCGGGCAGGTCGCTCGCCTCGACGAGGTTGCCGTTCGACAGCAGCACGGGGTAAGCCGCCTTGTCGGCCCTGATCGTCACCGTATAGGTCGACATGACGTCGGGGCGATCGAGGAAGTAGGTAATGCGCCTGAAACCTTCCGCCTCGCATTGCGTAAAGAAGTTGCCGCTCGATACGTAAAGGCCCGAGAGCGTCGTATTCTCGGCCGGCTTGCAGATACTTTCGATCCTGAGCTCGAAGGTGTCGGGAACATTGTCCACGGTGAGTCCATGCTCGTGCGCGCGATGGGCCGGGTGCGGGGCCCCGTCGATCGCAACCGAGACCAGCTCGAGCGCTTCGCCCATCAGGTCGAGTCGCGCAGCAGGCGCCGCGTCGGGGTTGCGGCGCACGCGCATCGTGCTCTTGACGAACGTACGCTCGGGCACGAGGTCGAACTCCAGTGCGACGGAATCGATCAGGAAGGCGGGCGGCGTGTAGTCGGCCCGGCGAATCACAGTGGAAGTGGCGGTGTCGGACATGGCGGATCGATACTTGGATGAAGGGATCCCAGCCATTGTACAAAGGCGCGGGCGCGTTCGCCGCGTTGGCGTATCATCGCACCGGCCTCTCGGGGGAGGTCGGCGAGCATTTGAGATAAGGCGAGGTAGAAGATGATGGCGAAGTGGGAGCAATGGCGGCGCGCGGTCATGCCAGTGCTTGCGATAGGCGCAATGTGGCTCTCGGGCTGCACGACGTACGTGACGACACAGGTGACGGCGTTTTCCGAGTGGAGCGGCAGCGATGCGACGCGGACTTACGCGTTTAGCCGCACGCCGCAACAGCAAAACAGCATCGAACAGGCGACGTACGAGCAACGGGTGGCCAACGAACTCGCGAGTGACTCGTTCAAGCAGGTGCCGAGTGCGCAGGCGCATTACCTCGTCGCCCTCGAGTACTCGAGTCACGGCGTACGGTGACGGTTTCGCAGCCCGTCTACTATGCGAACCCCTGGCCGGGGCCGTTCTGGCGACCGATCGATCCGTGGGGGCCATTCGGCCCGTTCCCGGCGGGCTATGTCAGCCAGTCGTACCCCGTCTATACGCATACGCTTGGCATTCGGATCACGGAGCGGGCATCGGGCAAGGAGGTCTACAACGTGACGGCGCGCAATACGGACGAGGAGCCCTCGCTAGTTCGCGCGATGCCGTATCTCGTGCGCAGCGCGCTCGCCGATTTCCCACTCGGCAACGGCGTCGTCCGCACGATCCGCATTCCGGTCGACAAGCACGGCGGCGCATCGAACGAGGTTGCCGTCACGCCGCCGTCCGCGTCGTCGTCGGGCAACGCCCAGCCGCATTGAGGGGCGCGGATTCTAGCACAGTCCGGTCTTTTCGAAACGGGCAAATTGGCTCGACAAAGCGGGTGTGTCCGGAATCCTGAATCGACTATCAGGAATTTCTGCATTTTCGCTAGGAATTCGTCGCCTGTTTTTTCCAGTGACGCGTAGCGCGAATGATACGAATGCAGACAGCGCTGTTTTTGAGACTGTTTTTTCAGTATTATCTCCCCCGCGAATTCCGGGGCGTTTGGGCTTGAAATCAGCCGCGCCGTAGCCGTCGTCATTCGATCAGGCGCGCTCCCCGGCGTTCAGGCAAGGACAAACAAGAACATTGGCCAACTCGGGGGTATGGTGGGCGCGAGTGCAGCGGGACTGTCGTCGTCCGCGTCTTTGCGCCGGGTAACCGGCCATTGAACAAGCTGCGGACGCTTCGATATGCTCGACATGTACTGGACCATTCCGGTCGCCCGCTGGTCGTATTGGTCGCCAGGCGCCGGTACGCCCACGCTGCCATTCATCGAGCCGATGGTCCGTCGTCGCTTGAGCGTCCTATCGAAAATGGCGCTTCACGTCGCTCACGAATGCGCGGCGGGGTTGAGCGCTCTCCGAGTCGTCTTTGCGTCGCGGCATGGCGAGCTGCGCCGGACCACCGATATCCTCGATAGCATCGCTTCCGATCAGCCCGTTTCTCCGACGGCATTCAGTTTGTCCGTGTTGAACGCGATGACGGGTGTTTTCGGTATTGCGCGCCGGGACGGCTCGGCAGCCACGGCGATGTCCGCGGGCGCGGAGACGCTCGGCTACGCTTTGCTGGAAGCGCATGCCCAATGGAGCGCAGACTCGTCGTCGCCGGTGTTGCTCGTCTACGCCGATGAGCCGGCCGATGCGCGTTACGGCGCGGTGGACGATGAGGTCGGCGCGGGCGCCCTGGCCATTCTTATCGATGCATCGGCCACGGCAGGGCTTCGCTGCCGCGTCGCTACATCGAAGCCCGATGGGGCGGCGCATGCACTCGAGCAAGTCGCGGGGACCCGTTTCGCCGTGCAAAGCGATGCTGTCGTGCATGGGCTCAGCGGGTCCGGCCCGGCCGCGTGGGAGGGCTTGGGGCGCCGCTGGCAATGGAACGGGGAAGGCGCACCATGAAGCGTATTCGCCTGCAAATCGGCCAGGCATTGCGCCGATCTCCCGATTGGGCCGACACCGTCGAGGACACAACGGTCTCGGGCGGCACACCGGGTGCGGCAAGCGTCGACCGCAGTCTCGGCGACCGTTTCGGCTGGGGCTGGCGGCTCGTCGCGACGGCCGCCGCGTTCGTCGTATTCGGCATCTGCGGCGGATTGTTCTCGATCGTCTTGTTTCCGGCAGCCTGTCTATGGCCGCGTCGCGCTTCGCGGCAGCGCCTGGTCGCTACCGTTATTCACTGGTTCTTCCGTGCGCTCGTTCGGGTGCTGCGCGTGATCGGCGTCATGAAGCTCGACGTCACGGGGGCCGCGTTGCTGCGTGGGAAGCAGCCGTACATCGTCGTTGCCAATCACCCCACCTATCTCGACGTCGTCATGCTGCTGGCATTGACGCCGCGCGCCTGCTGCGTGGTGAAGCGCGCGCACTGGGGCAACCCCTGCATGTGGGGGATCGTCCGGGCAGCCGAATACGTCAGCAATGCCGATCCGGCCGAACTTGTGGAGGCCGGTTCGCGTCAGCTCGCGGCGGGCTATTCGATGATTGTCTTTCCCGAAGGAACGCGCAGCCCGGCGCGCGATCGACTGCATCCGTTTTCGCGCGGGTTCGCGCACATGGCGGCGAAGAGCGGCACTCCGATTCTTCCGGTTCTGATCGACTGCAACCCGCCCGCATTCGCGAAAGGGATGCGCTGGTACGACGTGCCGGAGCGTCCGTTCCACATGCGCATCGCCGTGCTCGAGCCGCTTGCGCCCGAACGACTGAAGGGAGCCGATATGCCGCCCTCGCTGGCCGCGCGCACGCTCACGCATTCGGTCGAGGCTGTCATTACCCAGCATCTTTTTACGTATGGATTCTTTAAAACTTGAAATCAAGCAGTTGTTGATCGACGCGCTCGATTTGACCGATATGAGCCCCGACGATATCGACGACGATGCGCCGCTTTTCGATACGAACGGAGTCGGTCTCGATTCGATCGACGCACTCGAGATCGGCATCGTGCTGCGCAAGCACTATCGACTGACGATCGCGGCGAACGACGAGCGCACGCGCGAGTATTTCCGTTCCATCAATACACTCGCCGCGCTCGTCGAGAGCCAGCGCGCGCACGCGCCAACCGATAACGACACTGCAACCCAGGGGGACCCATCGTGACGGACGCAGAGATCCTCGAGCGCATTCGCGCCATCTTTCACGAGAACTTCGCGATCGAGCCCGAGCGAGTGATGCCTGAAACGCATCTGTTCGAAGAGCTCGATCTCGACAGCATCGACGCCGTCGATCTTGCGATCAAGCTGCAGGAAATGACCGGCCGGCGCATCAAGCCCGAAGAGTTCAAGGCGGTGCGAACGGTCGGCGACGTCATCGGCGCCGTCAAAACGCTCCTGGCTTCGGCCGATGCGTGATTTGCCGGCCGGCGCTTCGTCGGGCGCGAGCTACGCGAGCGGCGCGTTCGGTCAGTGTGCCCGCGCCGCGCTCGGCGTGGCGCTCAAGCTTGCCTACCCGATCGTGCTGCTCGCCGCCTGGCGCACGGGATCGGCCCGCTGGGCGGGGCTCGCCCTCTTCGCGCTGCTCTGGGTGCAGCGCTGGTTGGGGGCGGGCAGCCTCGCCCGTTTGCTCGCGCGGCTCAGCGCCCTCGAGTGGATCGTCGCGGGGGGGCTCAGTTGTGCGTCCGCCGCGATCGCGCTCACCGGCAGCGAACTGCTGCTGCGCTTTTATCCGGTTCTCGTCAATGCCGGAATGCTCGCGGTTTTCGGCGCGACCCTGGCCGGCGGCGGCCCATCGATGATCGAGAAGTTCGCGCGCATGCGCAAACCCGACCTCGGCGCGCGCGCCGTGCGCTATACGCGCGGCGTCACGCAGGTCTGGTGCGGCTTTTTTGCCGCCAATGGCGCGACGGCCGCCGCGCTCGCGTGGTATGGCTCCCGCGTTCAGTGGGCGCTCTATAACGGTGTCATCGCTTATGCGCTCATCGGCTTGCTGATCGCCGGCGAGATCGTGTGGCGGCGGATGTTCGTGCCACACGACGACGGAAGGGGAATGGCATGATCGCCCTTCACGAGCTCCTGCTCGATCGTTGCGACGACTCCGCACCGGTTTGTGTCGACGGCGCGACGACGATCGACAGGGTCGCTTTCAAGCGGCGCGTGCACGCGTACGTGCAGCGGTTTGGCTCGATGGCCGGCAATCGATACGCGCTGTGCCTCGATGACCCCTTCGAATTCGTTTGCGCGCTCTTTGCCATGCTGGCGACGGGCAAGGAGGCGGTGATTCCTGCCAATGCGGCACCCGGCTATCTCGAGGCACTGGGAAAAAACGCCTATGACGCGATAGTGACCGACGCTGACGCCAGCGCCGTGAAACCCGCGTGTGGGCCGATGGGCGTGCATGACGATCTCTCCTCGAACGAGCTGAGGATCGATCCTTTCGCGCCGTTGACGCTCTACACATCGGGCAGCAGCGGGGCGCCTAAGCCGGTCAGCAAGACGCTCGCGCAGTTCGACGCCGAGGTGCGTACGCTGGAAGCTCAATGGGGCCGGACAGTCGGCCAGGCGACGATGCTTGCCAGCGTGCCGCATCGGCACATCTATGGGCTGCTCTTTCGTTTGTTCTGGCCGCTTGCTTCGGGGCGGCCATTCGATCGCGCGACGTGCGGCGAGCCGCTCGAGTTGGTCAGGCGTCTCGCGCATTGCTGCGCAGGCGCCGTCGTCTCGAGCCCTGCGCAACTCGCGCGCTGGCCGGCGCTCCCGGGCTTCGGCGAGTTGATCCCCGCGCCTTGCTTGTTTTTTTCTTCGGGCGCCCCGTTGGACGAAGCGACGGCACTTGCGTTCGCCCGCCGCTTCGGCATCGCTCCCGCGGAGATTTACGGCAGCACGGAGACCGGTGGAATCGCATGGCGCCAGCAGCATGTCTCATCGGCCTGGCAGCCGTTGCCGGGCGTGGAGGTCGCGCGCGATGACACGGATACGGCGCTCGCCGTGCGCTCGCCACATCTCAGCCATGACGGCTGGCACCGTACCGACGATGCGGTGACCTTCGATGAAAACGGCCGCTTTCGCTTGCGCGGGCGGCTCGACCGCATCGTCAAGCTCGACGGCAAACGCGTCGCGTTGCCCGAGATCGAAACGGCACTCGCCGCGCATTCCTACGTCGCCCAAGCCGCCGCCATCGTCGTCTCTGGAACGTCGCGCGAGCGCCTCGGCGTCCTGGTCTCGTTGACGGGAAAGGGTGCTGTCGCATTGCGAGACGTTGGCCGCGTCGAGCTCATTCGCGCGCTGCGGACTCATCTGGCCCAGTACGTCGACGTCGTCGTGCTGCCACGCCGGTGGCGTTTTTGCACGTCGCTGCCGACTGACGGGCGGGGCAAGCTGCCCGCCGCGGCCGTCGCCGCCGCGTTCGGACCCAGGCCGACCGGCGTCGACGTGCTTGCGCGGCTCGATGACGCCGACGCTTGGCACTACGAGTTGCGCGTGCCGCCCACGCTCGTTCATTTCAGCGGCCACTTTCCCGGACTGCCGATCTTGCCGGGCGTAGTCATGGTCGACTGGGCGATCGATCTGGCTTCCGATCATCTGGACGGCGTGCGCGAAATCAAGTCGATTCATCGATTGAAGTTCATGGCGCCGGTACCGCCGAACGCAACGCTGCGCCTGACCCTCGGCCATGACGCGGCGCGCGGGAGTGTCCGCTTTTCGTATCGGCTCGGCGAGCGCGAATGCGCATCGGGCGTCATCGATTACCGGGGGCGCCCATGAGCATCCGCGTCTGCGCCGTCATCCCGATCTACAACCACAAGAAAGAAATCGGTACGACCGTCGCACGGCTCGTGCCGCACGGCCTGCCTCTCATCATCGTCGACGACGGCAGCGATGTCGCGACGCAAGCCGTTCTTGCCGATCTCGAGCGCGTCCATGCGCCGCTCGTCACCGTGCTGCGTCTGCCCCGGAATGGAGGGAAGGGCGCCGCGGTGATGGCCGGAGTCAAAGCGGCGCACGCCGCCGGCTTCACGCACGCATTGCAGATCGACAGCGATGGCCAGCACGACGCGGCCGACGTGCCGAAGTTCCTGCTGGCCGCGCGCGAGGCGCCCGACGCCGTCGTGCTTGGCCGCCCCGTCTACGACGAGACAGTGCCGAAATCGCGTCTCTACGGGCGCTATCTGACGCATCTCTGGGTCTGGGTCGAGACGTTGTCGTTCGAAATCCGCGATTCGATGTGCGGCTTTCGGCTCTATCCGCTTCAGGTGTTTTGCCGGCTGATCGACGAGGTCGCATTGCCGACGCGCATGGACTTCGACATCGAGGTTCTCGTGCGGCTGTCGTGGCGAGGGGTGCGCTTTCGTTCGATCGCGACGCGCGTGACTTATGCGCAAGGCGGGCTCTCGCATTTCGACGTCGTTCGCGACAACATCCGCATCACGAAGAGTCATACGCGTCTCGTCGCCGGCATGCTGCTCCGCTTGCCGTTGCTCTTAGCGCGAAAGGTGTCGCGCCGCGCCAACGCGCCGAACGCCGGCGGACCGGCGCGCTGGTGGCGGATCGCCGAGCGTGGCAGCCTCGTCGGCATGCAACTGCTCGCGTTGAGCTGCCGGCTGTTCGGCACGCGCGCGACGGGACTATGGCTGCACCCGATCGTCGCGTACTTCCTGCTGACCGGCCGTGCCGCGCGCGCCGAATCGCGGCGCTACTTCGCGCGGCTGCGGGAGGCTTCGCCTGATGCCGGTACGCCCCGTCCGGGTTGGCTATCGGCCTATCGCCAAATGCTCGCATTCGCGCAAGCGGGGCTCGACAAGCTTGCCGCCTGGTCAGGCCGTATCGGTTCCGCTGCAGTCGCGTTCGACGACTCAGCGCCATTCGAGGCGCTCGTGGCGAGCGGGCGTGGCGCCCTCGTCATCGGCGCGCACCTCGGCAATCTCGAGATGACGCGAGCGCTTGCCGTGCGCGGCGCTCATGCCAAGGTGACGGCGGTCGTCTACACGGAACATGCGCGGCGCTTCACTAGCGTGCTCGCGGGGGCGCACCGCGATTTCTCGCTGCGGCTGCTCGAGGTAGACGACTTCGGCCCCGCAACGGCCATGCTGATGCAGGCGCGCATCGACGCGGGGGAACTACTCGTCATCGTCGGCGATCGGGTTCCCGCTCACGAGGCGGGACGCACCGTCGATGCACCGTTTCTCGGCGCCATCGCGCCGTTCGCGCAAGGGCCCTACGTGCTCGCGCATGCGCTCGGGTGTCCCGTCTATCTCTTCTTTTGCCTCAAGGAAGGCCGGCGCCACAGGCTCTACTTCGAGCCATTCGCCGAGCGGATCCAGTTGCCGCGTCGCGACAGGGCCGAGCATCTGGCGGCCTACGCACGACGCTATGCGGAGCGGCTCGAGCATTACTGCCGCAAGGCGCCGTTTCAATGGTTCAACTTTTTCGATTTCTGGGCGCGGCCCAGCGGAGCACCGAATGGCCGAGCGTGATCTGGCTCAGGAATTACGTCGCGATCGGACGGCGAGCGTCGTCGTCGGGGGGCGGCGCTTGACGATCGAGGACGTCGTCGCTGTCGCGAAGGGGCGCCGCGGTGTCGTCCTGAGCGACGATCCGCACTGGCGGGACCATATCGAGCGCGGCGCTGAATTTCTGCGGGTGCGACTCGCGGCGGGGGCGACGGTCTATGGCGTCAACACCGGCTATGGCGACGCCTGCGTCGTCGATGTGCCGCCCGAGCTGGTCGAGGCGTTGCCGCTGCAACTGACGCGCTATCACGGGTGCGGGATGGGCCGGCATTTCGACGAGGCGGAAACGCTCGCGGTCGTCGTCGCGCGATTGAACTCGCTGGCATACGGCTACTCGGGTGTACGCGGTGTCCTGCTCGAGCGGCTCGCCGATCTCGTCAATCTACGCGTGCTGCCGAGGATTCCCGCGGAGGGATCGGTGGGGGCGAGCGGCGATTTGACGCCGCTCTCGTACGTGGCCGCCGCGCTCGTCGGAGAGCGCGACGTGACGTTCGAAGGAGCCGTTCATCCGGCGGCGGCCGTTTGGGCGCGGCTCGGCCGCGCGCCGCTCGTTCTTGCGCCCAAAGAAGGGCTCGCGTTGATGAATGGGACGGCCGTCATGACGGGACTCGCTTGCCTCGCGTTCGTGCGCGCCGCGCACCTTGCGCGAGTGGCGGCGCGCCTCACGGCGCTTGCGACGGTGGCGCTCGACGGACGCGCCGCGCATTTCGATCGGCTCATATTCGACGCCAAGCCGCACGCGGGCCAGGCGCTGGCCGCCGAGTGGATCCGGGACGATCTCGCGGGCCGCGACGATGCGCCGGGTCAGCGTCTGCAGGATCGTTATTCGATCCGTTGCGCGCCGCACGTGATCGGCGTCGCCTGCGATGCGCTCACCTGGATGCGCCGCGACATCGAGAACGAACTCAACAGTGCCAACGACAATCCGCTAGTCGACCCTGACCGCGAACGCGTGCTGCACGGGGGGAACTTCTATGGAGGCCATATCGCGTTCGCGATGGATGCGATGAAAACGGCTGTCGCGAACCTCGCCGATCTGATGGATCGGCAACTTGCGCTGCTCGTCGACGAGAAGTTCAACAACGGGTTGCCGCGAAATCTCTCGGGCGCATCGCCGGCGCGCCTGGCCATCAGCCACGGGTTCAAGGCCGTGCAGATCTCGTCTTCGGCATGGACGGCCGAAGCGCTGAAGCTGACGATGCCGGCCAGCGTTTTTTCGCGTTCGACGGAGTCGCACAACCAGGACAAAGTCAGCATGGGGACGATTGCCGCGCGCGACTGCCTGCGCGTCATCGAATTGACCGAGCAGGTCGCGGCGGCTCATGTGCTCGCCACGGTTCAGGCGGCGCGCCTGCGCGTCGCCATGGAAGCCCGCGAGGACGTCTTGACCGCACCGTTGGCGACGTTCGTCGAGGAGGTGGCGGCGGTATCACCTTTCGTCGATGAAGATCGTCCGCTCGAGCCCGACCTGCGCCGCTTGACCGCGAAGATGGCGGACGCGGCGCTCGTCGTTTCAACGAACGATTCGACGCACGGAGCGCGCTAGACATGGAACGGAGCGATCGCTCGATTACCGCCAGCGCGCGTGTCGAGGTGCCTTTTCATGACGTCGATGCCATGAACGTCTGCTGGCACGGCCACTATCTGAAGTACTTCGAGGTGGGGCGCGCCGCGCTCTTGCGCGTCTTCGACTACGACTATCCCGAGATGCAAGCGTCGGGTTTTCTCTGGCCGATCGTCGAGGCCCATCTGAAGTATGTGCGGCCCGCGACATACGGGCAGGTGCTGCAAGTCCGAACCGAGCTGCTCGAATACGCGAACCGCTTGAAGATCGGCTACATCATCGTCGATGAAGCCTCGGGGGAGCGGCTCACGAAAGGCTATACGGTTCAAGTCGCGATCTGTGCCGCGACGCGTGAATTGCAGTTCGAGTCGCCGCCCGTCGTGTTCGAGAAGGTGGAGCGTCTATGGTCGCGCTGAATGAGCTGCGAACGCTTCGGCGATGCTGGCCGAATTCGCGCTCGATGACGCTGAGCGCGGCATGCTTTTTCGCCCTCACGCATGCCTCTATCGCGGCATCCGCATCGTCTTCGACGCCCGCTGTGGCGCAGGCCCCGGCGAGCCTTGTGGCTTCGCAAACGGGCGCACGCGAGGCCGGTCTCGTGGCCGCCGTTGCCGCCCGTCTTGCGGAAAAGCCGGCCATACGGGCCCGCTTTCGTGAAACACAGACGCTCGCCGCGTTGAAGAGTCCGCTCGTCAGCACCGGCACGCTGCTGTTTGTGCGCGAGCGCGGCGTCATCTGGCGCATCGATACGCCCTATGCCGCGGCCTACGTGATCGGCGACGCGGGCGTCGCGCGGATCGGCGCCAACGGAGAACGGGCCGCGCAAGCTGGCCGATCCCGCGCCAGCGCTGGCGTTGCCCAAGTGTCGCGGATGATGCGCGCCATGCTCGGCGGGGACTTGTCCGCGCTCTATGCCCAGTTCGATGTGAGAGCAACGGGCACACCGGCGCAGTGGCGCATCGAGCTGACGCCGAACCAGCCGCAAATCGCTCAGGCCATCGACAGCCTGCAAATGGAGGGCGGCGAGTTCTTGCGCTCGCTCGTGATCCGATCGGCGAGCGGCGACATCACCCGCATCGATTTTGTCGACAGTGCCGTCGTCGGCGCACCAGCGGCAGCCGACCTCGCGCTGTTTGGAGCGCGCTGATGGGTGGCTTGCGCTCGGCTACGGTCAGAGGCTTCGGCGGCGTCCGCATCGTCTGGCTCGCGCTCGCCCTGGCAGCGGTCTTGTACTGCATATGGCGGTTTGCCGGTCCCTCGCCGTTGCAGACCAACCTGCTCGCGCTCGTGCCTCGAACGGAGGCCGACCCGATCGCCGAGCGGGCGGTCGACACGCTGGCATCGGCGATGGGCGACCGCACTGTATTCCTCGTGAGCAGCGACGACGCGGACCGAGCGAAGACAGCTGCCAGGCAATTTGCCGCGACGCTTGCTGGAACGAGGGCGTTTCGCGGCATCGTGGCCGAGTTGCCCCCGTTCGATGCAACGCAGGTTGCCCGCTTTTATTCGGCCTATCGATTTCGACTGCTGACCGACGCCGATCGTCTCGCGCTCGACGGCGACAGTCCCGCTTTATCCTCGATGCTGGCCACGCATCTCTACAATCCGCTGCGAGCGGGCTTCGCCACGCCGCTTGCCGTCGATCCGTTCGGCTGGCTCGGCCGTTGGATCGCATCGCTGCCGCTTGCCGCCTCGAATCTCGTCCTGGAAGACGGCATGCTCGTTACCCACCGCGCGGATGTGACGAGCGTGCTCGTCATGGCCGACCTGCCGGGATCCGCTTATGAGCCTTCGGTGCAAGCTGCCGTGCGCGCTGCCGTCGCCGAAGGCCAAGCGAAGCTTCGCGCGTCCTATCCGGACGTGCGCATCCTGCGCGCCGGCGCGGTCTTCTATGCGGACGCGGGACGCCGAGCGTCCGAGCGGGACGTTCATCGAATCGGCATCGTGTCGATCTTCGGCATCGCGCTCTTGATGCTCTGGATCTTTCGGTCTCCTAAATTGATGTTGCTCGGGTTCGCGTCGACCGCACTGGGGATCGTCTGCGCGCTCGCCGCCACGATGCTCGTCTTCGGCGAAATCCACCTGCTGACGCTCGTTTTCGGTACGAGCCTCATCGGCGAGGCAGTGGACTACTCGATTCAATACTTCGTGCTCTATCTGGGCGCCGGTAGCCAGTGGGATGCGCGGCAAGGTGCGCGCGCCGTGCGGCCGGCGCTCGCCATCGCGCTGGCAACGAGCTTGCTCGGCTACGCCGTGCTTGCATGGATGCCGTTTCCCGCGTTGAAACAGATCGCATGCTTTGCGATGACAGGGATCGCGGTGGCGTTCGGATCGGTACTCTCGTTGTTGCCGTCGTTTCTGCGGCAACCGCCGCGCCGCGTGCCGCGACACCTCTTCGCCGGTGCGGCGCGGCTTGCGTCGGGCTGGCATGCCGCCATCGGCGGCTGGCGCGCGGGATTGCTCGCCGTCGTCGTCATCGCGGCCGCCGTGCCCGGCTGGCTGCGCTTGAAGGCGAACGACGACATTCACTTGCTCGTTCAGCGCGATCCGTTGCTCGTCAGCGAGGAACAGCAAGTACGAGACGCAATCGGCATCGAGGACACGAGCCGCTTTTTCCTCGTCAAAGGCGCGACGCCCGAGCAGGTGCTCGAGCGCTGCGAGACGCTTTCCGCCGCGCTCGATGCACCGGTCGGCGGGAAACGGCTTGCGGGATGGCAGTCGGTCTCGCGGTTCGTACCGTCAGTGCGTCGGCAGGACGCCGATCGCGCACTGCTGGCAAAGGCCGTCTTCGGCGAGCCGTCCGCGCTGCGTGCGACGCTCCTTCAGGCAGGCTTTCGCGAGGATGTCGCCGATCGATATAGCCATGCATTCGCGAAGAACGACGCACCGCTTACGGTAGATCGCTGGCTCGCGCAGCCGTGGTCGCAACCCTATCGACATCTGTGGCTCGGCTCGACAGCCGGCGCGGGCGAGGTGGGCTACGCGGCCCTCGTGATGCCACTGGGCGCGGCACCGGATCAGCTGCCCGCGCTGGGCGAGCTGGCCAAGGGCCAGCCGGGCGTCGTCTTCGTCGATAAGGCGGCGAGCGTCTCGCGACTCTTCGGCGCCTATCGTGACGACTGCGGCATCTGGCTCGCGATTGCGCTCGTGTTCGTTTCGGTACTGCTTGCCCTCAGGTACGGTCTCATCGGCGGTCTCGCGGTGATGCTTCCGGTCGCGCTCGCCATCGGCGTAGCGCTTGCCGCATTCGGCTATGCGCGAGTCCCGCTCACGCTCTTCAATTGGCTCGCGCTAATGCTCGTGCTCGGCGTCGGCCTCAACTACGCGGTTTTTCTCCGAGAGGGCTGCCTGCGCGAGCGCGCGGATCTGGGTGCGGTCTGGACCGGCGTTGCACTGTCCGCCGCAACGACGTTGCTCTCGTTCGGCCTGCTCGCGGCGAGCTCGATGTCGGTTCTCAAGAGTTTCGGGGCGACGCTCGCGCTCGGCATCAGCGTGTCCGTGCTGCTCGCGCCGATCGGCATGCCGCCGATTCAGTCCGGAGGCCGTCGATGAAATCGCCTCTCGTCTACTTGCATGCCCTCGGCATGATCAACGCGCTCGGCGGCGATACGGACGCGGTCGCTCGAGGCCTCGTTGCCGATTGCGCGCCGGGCATGGGTGTCGCGGCATTCGGTGAGACAGGCGCGGCGTTCGTCGGACGCGTGACGGCGCCGCTCGATGTCGCGCCGCCACCGCATTTGCGACGCTACGACTGCCGCAACAACCGGCTGCTGCTTGCCGCGCTGGTCCAGATCGGACCGGCGGTGGCGGCTGCATGCGAGCGCTATGGCGCTGGGCGCATCGGCGTCGTTCTGGGCACGAGTACATCAGGTATCGCCGCGGCCGAGGCGGCGCTTGCGGGAAACGCGCGCGACGAGCGATGCAAGGCAGCTTTCGATTACGTTCAGCTCGAGATCGGCACGGCGGCGCCGTTCGCAGCGGCCGCGCTCGGCCTGCAAGGGCCGGCTTTCACGATCTCGACGGCGTGTACGTCGAGCGCGAAGGCCATCGTCGCCGCGCGGCGATTGCTGCAACTGAACCTATGCGATGCGGTCGTGGCCGGCGGCGTCGATTCGCTGTGCGAGACGACGGTGCGCGGGTTTTCGGCGCTCGAATCGACGAGCTCGTCCCGAATGAATCCGATGAGCGCCAATCGCTCAGGCATCAACGTGGGGGAGGCAGCCGCTGTCTTCCTCATGAGTCGGGAAGAGGGCCCCGCCGTGCTTGCCGGTGCGGGTGAATCGAGCGATGCCCATCATATTTCGGCCCCCGATCCGAGCGGAGCCGGCGGTGAGCGCGCGCTGCGCGCCGCGCTCGATGACGCCGGTGCGGTGCCCGAAGCGATCGGCTATGTGAATCTGCACGCGACGGCGACACGCAAGAACGACGAGATGGAAGCCCGGCTCATGGCGCGTGTCTTTCCAAACGGTGTTCCCGTGAGTGGGACGAAGCCGCTGACGGGCCACACACTCGGCGCGGCAGGGGCGACCGAGCTTGGCTTCGCCTGGCTCCTGCTCACGAACGAGGGGACTGTATTGCCGCGCCACCTTTGGGATGGCGTGCCCGATCCCTCGCTGCCGGCGCTCGATCTCGTCGAAGATGCGCGGCGGCTCCAGCCGGGCCGCCTCGTGATGAGCAATTCGTTTGCATTCGGAGGCAGCAACGTGAGCCTCGTGCTTGGGCAGTCATAGATGAACGATGGTAATGAACGTTGCATGACGGAAGAGGCGCGTCATTTCGGAGATACGGCGGCCTATCCGCCGATCGAGGAAATCCTTCCCCATCGCGGCACGATGCTGCTGCTGGAGCGCGTTCTGGCTTTCGACGACGCGGCACTCGTTGCGCAGGCGCGCGTCGACCGGGCGGCCTGGTACGCCGATGCGGCGGGTGCCATGCCCGCGTGGATCGGCATCGAGTTGATGGCGCAGGCGATCGCGGCGCACGTCGGTCTGGCCGCGCTGCGAGCCGGCGGTCGTGCAAGGCCCGGCGTTCTGCTCGGATCGAGCCGTTATGAGGCGCATCGGAGCGCCTTTGCGGACGGCTCTCGATTGCGCGTCGAGGCGAAGGAGCTTTTGCGCAGCGAGCAAGGGCACGGGGCTTACGAATGCGCGATCGAGGCCGAAGGAGAGCGCGTGGCGCAAGCGGTGATCAAAGTGTTTCAGCCGAGTGATTTTCAGGCATTCATTGAAGGGAGCTTTGCCTCATGAGCAACCGGCGTGTACTCGTCACCGGTGCAAGTCGCGGTATCGGCCGCGCCATTGCGAATCGATTGGCGGCGGACGGTTTTGCCGTCGGCGTTCACTGCAAAAGCGCCAGAGCCGAAGCGCAAGCGATCGTCGATGGCATTGCCCGCAATGGGGGCCGTGCGCATCTGCTCCAGTTCGACGTGCGCGATCGCGAGACCTGTAGGGCCGAGCTCGAAGCGGACGTCGCGCGCGAGGGCGCTTACTACGGCATCGTGCTTTGCGCGGGACTGACGCGCGACGCCGCGTTTCCGGCGCTGACCGGCGACGATTGGGATGCGGTCGTCGATACGGGTCTCGATGGGTTCTTCAACGTCGTGCATCCGCTGACGATGCCGATGGTGCGGGCGAAGGCGGGGGGGCGGATCGTGACGATCGCCTCGGTCTCGGGCGTGATCGGCAATCGCGGCCAGGTCAACTACAGCGCGGCCAAGGCCGGGCTCATCGGCGCGACGAAGGCGCTCGCGGTCGAGCTGGCATCGCGCCGCATCACCGTCAATTGCGTTGCTCCCGGCTTGATCGACACAGAAATGCTTGCCGACGTCGAGCATCTCGACGAAGCGCTGCGCATGGTCCCGATGGGGCGCGTCGGCAAGCCGGAGGAAGTCGCGGCCGTGGCGAGCTTTCTCATGTCCGATGCGGCGTCGTACGTGACGCGTCAGGTCATCGGCGTGAATGGCGGGATCATCTGATGAAGCGCGTCGTGGTGACTGGAATGGGCGGCGTGACCGCATTCGGCTCGAGCTGGGATGAGATCGAAGTCGCATTGCGCGGCGGGCGCAACGCCGTTCGTCGCATGCCCGAATGGGACTACTTTTCCGCGCTGCATTCGCGGCTTGCGTGCCCGTTGCCTGCATTCGAGCTGCCTGCGCACTATCCACGCAAGAAGACGCGCTCGATGGGGCTGGTCTCGATGTATGCCGTTCGCGCGAGCGAGTTCGCGCTCGCCGATGCGGGCCTGGCCGGTGACGCGTCGATTGCCGACGGGCGCATGGGCGTCGCATACGGTTCTTCGTCGGGCTCCGTACAGCCGATTCGCGCGTTCGGCGCGATGCTCGAGACCGGCTCGATGACGGACGTGACGTCGAATAGCTACGTGCAGATGATGCCGCATACGACCGCCGTCAACGTCGGCCTGTTCTGGGACCTCAAGGGAAGGGTCATCCCGACGTCCTCGGCCTGCGCGTCGGGAAGCCAGGCGATCGGCTACGCCTATGAGGCCATCGCGACGGGCAAGCAAGCCTTGATGCTCGCGGGCGGTGCCGAAGAGCTCTCAGGGCCAGCCGTCGCGGTGTTCGATACGCTCTACGCGACGAGCACGCGCAACGACGAGCCTCATTTGACGCCGCGGCCGTTCGACGTTGAGCGCGACGGGCTCGTCGTCGGCGAAGGGGCGGCGACGCTCGTGCTCGAAGAGTACGAGCATGCACGCGCGCGCGGCGCGCGGATCCATGCGGAGGTCGTCGGTTTCGGCTGCAATTCCGACGGGGCGCATATGACCCAGCCGACCGCCGCCACGATGGCGCACGCAATGCGGCTCGCCCTTGCCGACGCGACGCTGGCCGCCACGGCGATCAGCTACGTGAACGCGCACGGCACGTCCACCGATCGCGGCGACGTGGCCGAAAGCGCCGCGACGGCCGAGATCTTTGGCGACGCCATGCCGATCAGCTCGCTCAAAAGCTATGTCGGTCATACGCTCGGTGCATGCGGCGCGCTCGAGGCGTGGTGGACGATCGAAATGATGAAACGCAATTGGTACGCACCGACGCTGAATCTCGATGACGTCGATCCGGCTTGTGCGCCACTCGATTACATCCGGGGCGCCGGACGCGAGATCGATGCCGAATATGTCATGAGCAACAACTTCGCCTTCGGCGGCATCAACACGTCGCTCGTTTTTCGGCGGGTCCAATGAGCGGTGTGGGCGAGCGGGTGGTCGTGACGGGAATGGGGATCGTCTCGTGCCTGGGCAATACCCTCGACGATGTGGCTCACGCGCTGCACGCCGGCCGTGCCGGGATCGTCGCCATCGACGCATGGCGAGAGCGCGGTTTTGGCAGCCAGGTGGCCGGCCGGGCCACCGTGGCGGGGGAACCCGCGTTCACACGCAAGCTCGAGCGTTTCATGGGCGACACCGCGCGCTTTGCCTGTCACGCGGCGCGCAAGGCGATCGAAGACGCCGAGTTGCCTTCCGCGTCGCTTCGCTCGCCGCATGCGGGTGCCGTCATCGGTTCGGGCAGCGGCGCGCTTTCCTCGTACGACGCCGCGCTCGCGATCGTCGCCGCGCGCGGCATCGAAAAGGCGCCGCCGTTCATCGTGCCGCAGGCGATGAGCAGCACCGTGTCGGCGAACGTCGCTCACGCATTCGGGCTCGAGGGCATCGTCTATTCTCCGTCCTCGGCTTGTACGACGTCAGCGCTCGCGATCGGCCAGGCAATGCAGCTGATTCAGACGGGCCGACAGCAAATCGTGCTCGCGGGAGGCAGTGAAGAGCTGCACGACAACTACACGCTGATGTTCGACGCGATGGGCGCGCTTTCGCGCCGCTTCAACGACGATCCGCGGCGCGCGTCCCGGCCGTACGACGCCGAGCGTGATGGCTTCGTGATTGCGTCCGGCGCCGGCGTGCTCGTACTCGAATCACTGACGCACGCGCGGGCGCGTCGGGCGCGTATCTATGCCGAGCTGACCGGTTTCGGTCAATCGACCGAAGCCATCACGATGGTCGCGCCCGGCCCGGCCGGCATTGCGCGTGCCGTGCGTCAGGCACTCGCCGAAGCGGGTGGCGCGCCTGACTATGTGAACACGCACGCGCCGTCGACCCCGCTGGGCGACGCCGAAGAACTGGGCGCATTGACCGCCGTATTCGGCGAAGCGCTGCCACCGTTCTCGTCGACGAAAGCCTTGAGCGGTCATCCGCTCGCCGCGGCGGGCGTGCACGAGGCGATTTACACGCTGTTGATGATGCGCGACGGCTTCATTGCCGGCAGTCCGGGCATTGAAAACCTCGATGCGTGCGCGGCCGGGAAGCCGCTCGTGCGCGAATCGCGGGCCGCGCGGATCCGCACGGCGATGTCGATTTCGTTCGGGTTCGGCGGCAGTTGCGCGAGCCTTATGTTCGGCGCTTGTGAGTAGGCGTGCGGACGGTGCTGCGCGCGTCGGGGCACGGACGGTTGACCGCGGCTCAGCCGATCTTGCGGGCCGCCACGTTCACGAGCGTTTCGCGGCGCTTGCCGGGCTGGGGCCGGTGCAGCCCGAGCCGCTCGAGGAGGCCGAAGTCCGTTGCCCGGCTCCACCAGAGATAGGGCAGCGAAACGTTGTTCGGTCCGAAGGTGAAGCCGCCGGCGCGCAGCACGTCGAGGTAACCGTCGGCGCTCTTTTGCACATGCATCGGATGGCGAAAGAGCCGCCGAATCACCCACGACTTGATGTAGACCTCGGTCGATTCGGCGAAGAGCAACAGCCCGCCGTCCTTGAGCACGCGATGGAACTCCGCGAGCGCGCGCTCCTGCTCGACGAGATGATGAAACGTTTGATGGCAGAAGACGATGTCCGCGCTGGCGTCCGCAAGCGGCAACGCGGCGCAGTCACCGTGCTGCAACTCGACGCCGGTCGTAAGTTCGCTTGCGGCTCGGGCGGCAAGCTCGAGCGAAGGCTCGTGAAAATCGACGCCGACGATGCGGCGCGGCGCGAAGGCATGTTCGAGCAGCTTGAACGACAGGCCTTGGCCGCAGCCGACATCGACGATCACCGGTGCTTGCGGTAGCGGACCGTCGATGAGGTGCTTGAGATCGTCGATGGCAACGCGGAGCACGTGATGCTGCCACGTATGCGTGCGCAGGAACCATGTGCCGAACGCGGTTTCCGGCACGAACGCGACGGCCCGGCGCGGCGTGTGGATGGAAGAGGATGACACGTTCGTTTTTCCCCTAAGGCGAATTGTCATTGTTAATGCGGCAATTGTAATGGCAATGAGCCACTTAACGCTGAGCGTTGGATGGCTTTATCGAAGACCGCATGGATTTACAACAAGATCGGACCAATGAAGAGAAAAAGATGACTAGAGTTTCGCTGAATGACGTCGAAGTAGACGTGGCCGTGATCGGGGCGGGCCCCGCCGGCGCGGTTGCCGCCGCCCTGCTCGCGCGAGCGGGCCGCTCGGTGCGGGTGCTCGAGCGCGAAGAGTTCCCCCGCTTTCCGATCGGCGAAAGCCTGCTGCCGCAAAGCATGGCCTATCTGGAAGAGGCCGGCATGCTGCAGTCCGTCGTGCAGGCCGGATTTCAATACAAGAACGGCGCGTACTTCGTCTGCGGCGAGAAGTCCTCGGCGTACGATTTCCGCGACAAGCACACGCAAGGGTGGGGCACGACCTATCAGGTCGAGCGCGCGGTTTTCGACGACCTGCTGATTCGCCGGGCGGCCGAGCAAGGGGCCGATGTGCGCTTCCGCCACGTCGTGCGATCGATGCGCACGGGCGCGGCACCCGAGCTCGATGTCGCCGACGAAACGGGCAACCACTATGTGGTGCGAGCGCGCTTCGTGCTCGACGCGAGCGGATTCGGCCGCGTGCTGCCGCGCCTGCTCGGGCTCGAAAGGCCCACGCGCATGCCGGCGCGCGCCGCGCTCTTTTCGCACGTGCGCGATGCGCTGCCGGCCGGGAGCACCGATCGCGACAAGATCTGCGTGGCAGTCCATCCGCGGCATCGCGACGTCTGGTACTGGATGATTCCGCTCGCCCAGGGCCGCACGTCGGTAGGCTGTGTCGCCGAAGCGGCGTTCCTCGACGTGCCCGAGGCGGCGCGCGAAGCAAAGCTGCGCGACCTGATGCGCGAGGAGCCAACCATCGCGGCGTTGATTGGCGACGCGCCTTTCCTGATGCCGGTACGGCAGATTGCCGGCTATGCCGCGAACGTCGAGCGGCTGCACGGCCCGGGCTATGCGTTGCTCGGCAACGCAGGCGAGTTTCTGGACCCGGTGTTTTCGTCGGGCGTGACGATCGCGCTGCGATCCGCCCATTTGGCGGTGCAGGTGCTGCTGCGTCAATTGGGCGGCGAGAGCGTCGACTGGATGACCGAGTATGACGTGCCGCTGCGCAAGGGCATCGACACGTTCCGTGCGTTCGTCGAGCGCTGGTACACGGGCGAACTGCAGGACATCATCTTCGCGCCGAATCAGGCGCCCGAGATTCGCCGCATGATCAGCGCGGTACTCGCGGGGTATGCGTGGGACGAGACGAACCCCTATGTGGCCGATCCCGCACGGCGGCTGAACACCCTGCACGAGATTTGCACGGCGACTTGAAACATGGGGCCGAGCGCGAGCAGGGCGCCTGTCGTGTGTGTGACGTGAAATCCGGCGCTAGCCGCGACTCGGTGCGGTGACAGTGCCAAGCGGCCGCTTTTCGTCGCGCCGATGAACGCACGATCCGGCGGCGTAGGTCTCGTACACCGCCCGATCGTCGCCCAGTAGCGCGAATGCAAAAAGCCATTCCTCGAGCGATTCCGCGCGCGCCGTGCGGCGCGCGATGAGCGGCGTCGCCTCCGGGTCGAGCACGACGAAGTCGGCTTCCGTCCGCGGTGCGAGCGTACCGATCGTCTCGCCCAGATCGAGCGCTTGCGCGGCACCCGCCGTCGCGAGCCAGAACATGCGCGTGGCCGTCAGATGATGGCCCGTCATGCGGGCGACCTTGTGCGCTTCGTTCATCGTTTGCAGCATCGAAAACGATGTGCCGCCGCCGACGTCGGTGCCGAGCGCGACCGGCATGCTGCTGGCGTCGGCCTTCGCCATATCGAAGAGGCCGCTGCCAAGAAAGAGGTTCGACGTAGGGCAGTGCGAGGCGACGGCGCCTGCTTCGGCCATTCGTAGGCGATCGTTCTCGTCGAAGTGAATGCAGTGCCCGTAAATGGCACGACGGCGCAGCAATCCGCGGCGATCGTAGACGTCGAGGTAGCTGCGGTGTCCGGGGAAGAGCTCGGCGACCCACTTCACTTCGTCGACGTTTTCCGCGACATGCGTCTGAATGAACACGTCGGCGTGCTCGCGCGCGAGCGCGCCGCACGCTTCCAGCTGCTCCGGCGTCGAAGTCGGCGCGAAGCGCGGCGTGAGCGCGTAGAGTTGCCGTCCGCGGCCATGCCAGCGCGCGATGAGTTCAGCGCTATCGTCGTAGCCCGATTGCGCCGTATCGCGGAGGTAGTCGGGACAATTGCGGTCCATCAGCACCTTCCCCGCGATCATGCGCAGATTTCGTGCTTCGCTTGCCGCAAAAAGCGCGTCCGCCGATTGCTTGTGTACCGTGCAGTAGACGAGCGCCGTCGTCGTCCCGCACGCGAGCAATTGATCGAGGAAGAAGTTCGCCGTCTCCTCCGCATGGGCGAGCTCGGCAAAGCGGCGCTCGGTCGGGAACGTGTAGTTTTCGAGCCATGGCAAGAGCCCAGGCGCCGGCGAGGCGATCATGTCCGTCTGCGGGTAGTGCAGATGGGTATCGATGAAGCCCGGCACGATCATCTTGCCGCGCAAGTCGCGAACTTCCGTTGCCGGCGTCAATTGCGCCGCAAGCGAGCCATAGGCACCGCGCGCCACCACGCGCCCATCCTCGACGATGAGCAGACCATCGTCCTCGAAGTCGACTGCGTCGTCCGCGTGCGCGGGATCGCCCCTGAACGAAAGCAGCTTTGCACGATAGGCGATGCGTTGCGTGATGCGGTTGCCTTTGTCACTCATGATTTCGAATCTCTTCTCATAACGCGATGCCGCTGCTCGGCTGTCCGATGGCATGCTTGCGGGGCGCGCTGCGCAGCCGCAGGCAGCGCGTCGACATGCACTGGAGTGCGGCGGCTTGCCTTATCGTCGCCAGTAGTCGTCGAGCGTCGCGACCAATGCGGCGCGCTCGTCGGCGGCGACAAACGATGCCTCGAAGCCATTGCGCAGAATCGTATGGACTTCGGCATCGGTCAGGTCGAGCGCTTCGGCAGCGCTCAAATAGTTCGCGTTGACATAACCGCCGAAGTAAGCCGGATCATCCGAATTGATCGTCACGGCCACGCCGTGCGAGAGCAATGTCTTCAACGTGTGCTGCTTCATGTCGTCGAAGACTCGCAGCTTCAGGTTCGACAGTGGGCAGACGGTCAATGGAACGCGTGTCTCGGCAAGCCGTGCGACGAGCGCCGGGTCCTCGATGCTGCGCACGCCGTGATCGATGCGATCGACCTCGAGCAAATCGAGTGCCTCATAGACATAGGACGGCGGACCTTCCTCGCCTGCATGGGCGACAGTCTTCAGTCCCCGTGCGCGGGCCTTCTCGAACACACGCTCGAACTTGGAGGGCGGATGGCCGCGCTCCGACGAATCGAGGCCGACGCCGACGAGCCGGTGCGCGTACTGGTCGAAGACGGGCAGCGCGGCTTCGAACGTAGTCAGTGCATCCTCTTCCGAGAGATGCCGCAGAAAGCAAAGAATGAGGCGGCTCGTGAGTCCGCGCCGCTCCGCAACGGCCAGCGCACGTTCGATGCCGGCCACCGCGGTGGCGATCGAGACGCCGCGCTCGGTATGGGTTTGGGGATCGAAGAAGATTTCGGCGTGCACGACGTGATCGGCCAGCGCGCGCTCGACATAGGCCGCCGTCATCTCGTAGAAGTCCTCTTCGGTCAGCAAGACGCTCGCACCGGCGTAGTAGATGTCGAGGAACGATTGCAGATCGGTGAAGGCATAGGCGGCGCGAAGCGCTTCGATCGAGTCATAGGCGAGCTTTACGCCATTGCGTTTCGCGAGCTTGAAAATGAGCTCGGGCTCGAGCGAGCCCTCGATATGAATGTGCAGTTCGGCCTTCGGCGCGCCGGCGATTTTTTTAGCGAATGTCGGTGTCATGGTCGATCGTGGGTCGATGAATGGCGTGCGATGCGGACGATGTCTCGGCGCCGCCGCGTTTCGCGCGTACCGCCTCGACCGCTTGCAGCAATTGCGCGGCCACGGCGATCGCGATGATTTCGGGCGATTTGTCGGCGATGCCTTCGATGCCGATCGGGCAGTGCATTCTAGCGACGATCGCGGGATCGATGCCGACGGCCGCGAGCCGGTGCTCGAATTTGCGGCGCTTCGTGCGCGAGCCGATCATGCCGAAGAACGCGAAGTCGCCGCGCCGCAGGATGCGTTCCGCGAGCGCAAGGTCGCGCGCGTGGTTATGCGTCATGACGACGAAGTAGGTGCCGGGTTCCGCGTCGTCGACGGCTTCGTCGGGCGCATCGTTCGCGTCGATCGTCACGTTGGCAAACTCGTTCGGCCGCACATGCTGCCCGAACTGCGCATCGCGCTCGTCGACCCAGCGCACGCGGCAGGGCAACGTCGCGAGCACGCGCACGAGCGCCGCGCCGACATGGCCGGCCCCGAAGACGACGACGGGAAATTCGCGCGGCACGATCGTTTCGGTCAGCAGCGCGTTGCCTTCGTCGAAACCGGCGCCGTCCCAGAGCAGGCAATCGGGCGTCACCGTGCCCGGCTCGGGGTCTGAAAGCTGCACGCCGTCGAGCGCGGGGCCGAACGACACGGTGCGCACGCAGCTTGCGCCCGCTTGCAGCCGTTTCGCCAATGTCGCCACCCATCCGAGATCGCCGACATCGAGGCGCTCGAATGCGAGCACGACGGCACCCCCGCAGCACTGTCCGAGACTCGGCCCCAGCGCGAATCGCTCCAGCCGGCGCAGATGCGGTACGCGCATGCCGTCGCGCAGCACCTCGCGCGCGATCTCGATGGCGCGCCATTCGAGATGTCCGCCGCCGATGGTGTGCCGTGCGGCGTCGCGCGTGACGATCATCTTTGCGCCTGCTTCGCGCGGCGCCGAGCCTTCGATGCGCGCCACGGTCACGAGCACGGCGGCGTCGCCGTGCGCGAGCAGATGCTGCAAATCGGTGAGCCACGTATGCATCTGGATCCTGATCTCTCGTCAGTCGGCGCCGAGCACATCGCCCGGTACGGCTTCGCTTGCATCGTTGGAGGAATCGGCAGTGGCTGTCGTCGCTGTGCCGTTTGCGGTCACTGCGTCACCGGCTCGCGATGCTTCCAGGGCAGCGATGGCATCGAGAATCGCTTCGGGCGTCGCGGGCGCCCTGAGCGGCGGCGCGGCCTGCGCATCCGGCACGGCGGCGGACACGGCATCGCGCAGCGCGAGGAAGACCGAGAATGCGAGCAGCAGCGGCGGCTCGCCGACAGCCTTCGAGCGGAACACGGTCGGCTCGGCGTTTTCGTTGCGATAGAGCGCCGTATGAAAATCGGCGGGCACGTCGCTCACGGCAGGAATCTTGTAGGTCGACGGCGCATGCGTCATGAGGCGACCCTCATGATTCCACCAGAGCTCTTCGGTCGTGAGCCATCCCATGCCTTGAACGAAGCCGCCTTCGATCTGGCCGATATCGATGGCCGGATTGATCGAGCGGCCGACGTCGTGCAGCAAATCGGCGCGCAAGAGCTTCCATTCGCCCGTCAGCGTATCGACGACGACCTCGGAGACGGCGGCGCCATAGGCAAAATAGTAAAACGGGTGACCCGTCAGCGTCTTCGAATCCCAATGCACTTTCGGCGTTGCGTAGAAGCCGTCGGACCAGAGCTGCACGCGAGAGAGATAGGCTTCGTTGACGAGTTGCGCGAACGGCATCGACGCCCCGCCTGCCTCGACCGTGGCGTTTTCGAAGCGCACCTCGGCGGGCTCACCGCCGAGGATTTTCGCGGCCAGCTCGGCGAGCCGCTCGCGAATCGTGCGAGCGGCGGCCTCGGCCGCCTTGCCGTTCAGGTCACTGCCGGTCGAGGCGGCCGTCGCCGAGGTATTCGCAACCTTCGACGTGTCGGTCGCGCTCACGCGCACCTGAGTCAGTGGCAGCCCGAGCTCGCCGGCGACGACCTGCGCGACTTTCGTATTGACACCCTGACCCATCTCCGTTCCGCCGTGATTGACCAGCACGGAGCCGTCGCGATAAACGTGCACGAGCGCGCCGGCCTGATTGAGGAACGGCACGTTGAACGAAATACCGAACTTGACCGGCGTCATCGCGATTCCGCGCATGAGCACAGGGCTTCGTCGATTGAACTCGCCAAGCGCGGCGCGTCGCTGGCGATAGTCGCTCGACTCGAGCAGCTGAGCGGTGAGCGGGGCGAGCACGTTGTCCTCCACGCGCTGACCATACGGCGTCAGGTCGCGCTCGCCGATACCGTAGTAGTTCGCCATTCTCACGTCGAGCGGATCGCGGCCGAGTTCGCGCGCGACAGCATCGAGCATGACTTCCATGACGAGCGCGCCCTGCGGTCCGCCAAAGCCGCGAAACGCCGTATTCGACTGCGTGTTCGTCTTGCAGCAAAGCGCGACGATGTCGACGTCGGCGAGGTAGTAGGCGTTATCAAAATGACAGACCGCGCGCGTGGCGACGGCGCCCGACAAGTCGGCCGAGTAGCCCGCGCGCAAGGCGATTTCGACACGCGTGCCGAGAATGCGTCCGTCATCGTCGAAGCCGACTTCATAGCGGTAGACCGCGTCATGGCGCTTGCCGGTGATCATGAAATCGTCGTCGCGATCGGGGCGCAGCTTGACCGGGCGCCTGAGCCGATCGGCGGCGAGCGCCGCGATGCAGGCGAATACCGCCGATTGCGATTCCTTGCCGCCGAAGCCGCCGCCCATGCGTCGGCATTCGCAAACGATGTTATGCGCGGGCCGGCCGAGCATATGCGCGACGACCTGCTGCATTTCGCTCGGATGCTGAGTCGAGCTGTAGACGAGCATGCCGGCGTTTTCCTTCGGGATCGCATAGGCGATCTGCCCTTCGAGATAGAACTGCTCTTGTCCGCCCACCTCGAACTCACCTTGCAGGCGATGGGCCGCGGCTGCGATCTTCGCGGCCGGCTCGCCGCGCGTCAGATGAAGCGGCGGCAGCACGTACTGCCTACGCTCGCGTGCGGCGGCGACCGTCAGTACGGCTTCGAGCGGCTCGTAGCGCACGACGTCGTCGCTTTTCGCAAGCGCGGCCGCGCGGCGAGCGAGCTCGCGGCTCGTCGCGATCACCGCGAAGACGGGCTGGCCGAGGTAGAAGACCGTGTCCTCGGCGAGGATCGGATCGTCGTGCAAGACCGGGCCGCAGTTGTTCTCGCCGGGTATGTCGGCCGCCGTCAATACCTCGACCACACCGGGCGCGGCTCGGACTGCCGAAAGGTCGAGCGATGCGATGCGCGCGTGCGCATACCTCGAGAGGCCGAGCGCGACATGAAGCGTGCCGGCGAGTTCGGGCAGATCGTCGGTGTAGGCGGCCTCGCCGCTCACGTGCAACTCGGCCGATTCGTGCGGCAGCGGCACGCCGATCGCGATGTCCGCGTGCGTTGCAGCGCCGGCGCGCGCGCCCGCGCTGCTTGTCGATGCATGGATTCGCGCAGTCATTGCAAGTCCCTCCCGGCAGCCTGCTCCGCAAGATCGGCCTCGTCCCCGCCGAAAGCGAATGCGTCGACTTGCGCGAGCGCGAGCGGCGATGCTTCGCGCGTTTCAAGGTAAAAGCGCCACAGCAGATTGCGCGCGACCTTCGTCCGATAACCGCTCGACGCACGCATGTCGGTGAGCGGCACGTAATCGCTGGCGAGCGCCTCCATTGCGCGATGGGCGCATTCAGCGTCCCACTGAGCGCCCGCGAGCGCGGTTTCGGCGCGGCTCGCGCGTTGGGGCGTCGCTGCCATGCCGCCGAAGGCGACGCGCGCCGAGACGATCGAGCCGTCTTCGATCTCGAGCGCGAACGCGCCGCAAACGGCCGAGATGTCCTGATCGTAGCGCTTGGAGACTTTGTAGGTGCGAAAGCGCAAGCGCGGTCCCGGGCGCGGCACGCGCAGCGCCGCGACGAATTCGCCCGGCTCCAGCGCTGTTTTCTGATAGCCCAGATAGAACGCTTCGAGCGGCAGCGTGCGCGTTGCGTCGCCGCGGCGCAAGACGACCTCGGCGCCGAGCGCGATCAATGCCGGCATCGAATCGCCGATCGGCGAGCCGTTCGCGATGTTGCCGCCGAGCGTGCCCGCATTTCGGATCGGCAGCGACGCGAAGCGCTTCGCGAGCTCGGCGAGCTCCGGGTAATCGCCGACGAGTTCGGCGTAGGCGTCTTCGAGCGTCGCGGCGGCGCCGATGGTCAGCGTCGTGGCGTCGCGCTCGATGGTTTTCAGTTCGGCCACATTGCCGATGTAAAGCACGTCGCCCAGTTCACGCATCTGCTTCGTCACCCAAAGGCCGACGTCCGTGCTGCCCGCGAGCACGCGTGCGTGCGGGTGCTCGGCGCGCAACCGGGCGAAGCCGTCGAGCGACACCGGTGCCCGAAACACCGGGTGGCCAAACTCAGCGCCGCGCACGTCGGGGCCCGCGTACTCGAACGTATCGGCGCGGCGAATCTTGCGCAACGCGTCGGCGACCGCATGACGATCGAGCGTCGGGCGAGGGTAGTGCTCCTCGTCGAACATCGCTTGCGCGGCATCGACGATCGGCCGGTAGCCCGTGCAGCGGCAGAGATTGCCCGATAGCGCCGTCGCGATTTCTTCGCGCGTCGGCAATCCGGCCGCGCGCGGATGATTCTCGTAGAGCGCCCACATCGACATCGTGAATCCCGGCGTGCAAAAACCGCATTGCGACCCATGGCAGTCGACGAGCGCGCGTTGCACGGGATGCAGCGAACCCTCGGGGCCCCGCAGATCCTCGACCGTGAAGAGCGCGCGGCCATCGAGCGTGGGCAGGAATTGAATGCATGCGTTGACGGCTTTCAACACGAGCTCGCCATGCGAGTCGAGCTCTCCGGTCACGACCGTGCAGGCACCGCAATCGCCCTCGGCACAGCCTTCCTTCGTGCCGGTGCAGCGCACGTTTTCACGCAGGTGTTGAAGCACGGTCTGGGTGGGCGGGACGCCGTGCACTTCGCGGATGGCTCCGCGGTAATAAAAACGGATGGGATGCGTCGTCATGGCCGAATCCTTGGTGATATGGATCAGGCGCGCGTTACGCTTCGCGCCGGCCGAGGACCGGTTTCGCGCACGTGGATCGCCATCCGTGAAGAAGATAGCACTGCAAATTGCCGAGCGGATCGCCCGGCGCTGATGCGGGCTATCAGCTCACCGATAAGTACGACGCCCCGCGCGCGAGGAAGTTGCGAGCAGCCGCATCGGCCGAACCCGAGCAACAGGCCATGCCAGAAAAGGCCGCGCTCGAAGCGCGGAGGTCATATCCGGCGAAATCTCAGCGAAATCAGGTCAGATCGCTTTCAACCGTCGACGGCGCGCGCGCCGGCCCCAGAGGCTTGCGACGACGGGCACGAAGGTCAGGCCGAAAGCAATGAGCGCCCAGCCGGGCAGCAGGATCCCGAAAATCGGCGGGTAGACGGTTTCGCAAAGGCCGGCGACCTTGAAGACGCTCGGGAGCCAATGCGCGGGCGGCAGGCCGTCGACGACGGGCTGCAGTGCATCGAATCCGCAACTGAAGCCGGGATGAAGCTGGATGTAGAGATGGCGGGCGGCCGTGCCGATGCCAGCCGCGGCGATGATGGCGATCAGCGTCTCGAAGAAGGCGATGCCGCGCCAGCCGCCGAATGCTGCGCCGGCGAACGCAAAGATGGCAACGAAAATGAAGAAATAGCGCTGGATGATGCAAAGTGGGCAAGGGTCCTCACCTTTTGCGTACTGCAGGTACAGCGCGCCGCCGACGAGGCCCAGGCAGACGATGCCCAGCAGGACGAGCAGGCGGCGCTCGCGGCGTTGCGAAAGCAAATCGTTCATGAAGCGAAAGCTCCTTTTTCGACGATGCGTAGACGGGCGAGGCCGTTTCCGTTTCGTCAGGTCATTGGCAAAAAACCTGCAGCCTACCGCGTCCGTGCCGAGTTCGCTCGAGCGTTCGACGTTTATTCGAAGCGGCGGGGCTACGGAACTATCGGATCGACGCCAAGACGCGTTCGACGGCGAGAGCAACGCCGAACAGTGCCTCGTCGCCGTGCGGCGCGCTGGCCAGCATCAGCCCGACGGGGGCGTCACCGCGCGGATGGCAGGGCAGCGAGATCGCGCAGGCGTCGAGCATGTTGAACACGCTCGGATTGCGCAGCACGAGCGCGTTGATGCGGGCGTACTCGCTGTCGCTGCGATCGCAATCGGCAAGGCGCGGGGGCACGATCGGCACAGTCGGCGCTACGATCGCATCGAAATGTTGCCACAGCGTTTCATGCGCTGCCTCGATGAGTTCCGCGCGTTCCGCGAGCAGGTCGATGTAGTCGCTCGCGCTCGCCGTCTCGGCTTTCAGGATTCGCGACAGCACGCGGGGATCGTATTCGTCGCGGTGAGCGGCAATGAGCGGGCGATGCCAGGCGCAGGCCTCGATCGCGGAGAGGGCATAGCGGCCGGCGCCGGGTAGCCGCTCGAGCGGGGCGAAGCGCACGTCGGACAGGATCGCGCCGGCCGCTTCGAGATGCTTGAGCGCCGCATCGAGCGCGGAGGCGACGGGCGCTTCGACGTCGTCCGTCACATAATGCGTCAGCACGCCGAGGCGCAAACCTTCGATCTGGCGCGCGGCCGGTACGCGCGGCTCGAGGCCGGCGAGGATCCTGTCGACGAGCGCGCAACAGGCGGCCGAAACGCCGATCGGTCCGAACGAATCGAGCGTCTTCGAGAGCGGCACGGCGCCTTCTCGAGGAATGCGGCTCGCGGTTGGCTTGAAGCCTGTCAGGCCCGTGAACGCCGCGGGAATCCGGATCGAGCCGCCCGTATCGGTCGCGAGCGCCACGGCCGCCATTCCGTCGGCAACCGAGGCCGCGGCGCCGGACGAGGATCCGCCCGCGATCCGCTCGTCCCCCGAGGGAACGTCCACTTCCTCAGGGAGCCCCCGAGAGGGGGCGTCCCCGGCGGTGCCGCGACCGTACGGGGAAAGCGGGGTGCCGTAATGCGGGTTGAGCCCGAGCCCGGAGAAAGCAAACTCCGTCATGTTGGTTCTTCCGACGATGACGGCGCCCGCGCGCCGCAACCGCGCCACGACGGGCGCATCGGCGCTGGCCGGCGGCGCGCCGGCCAGCGCGCGGGAGCCGGCGCGGGTCACTTGACCGGCTATATCGAAGAGGTCCTTGACCGACACGGGTATGCCGGCGAGCGGGGACAGAACGGTGCCCGCCGCGCGCAGCCGATCGTGCGCATCGGCCGCGGCGCGGGCGGCGGCGGCATCGACTTGCAGGAAGACGGTCGAGCCTTGGCCCGCCGGATCGGCGATACGTTCGAGCGCGGTTTCGACGAGGGCGCGGCTCGTCGTCGCACCCGAGGCCAGATCGGCCGCGAGGCGCGCGAGCGGCGGAAAGGGGACGAAATGGGAGGTCATGGGTATCGTCGTTCGTTCAGTATTTGGCCGAAGAATGCACATCGGCGCGCTTTTTACTGCCGTTAGTCGGCCTGCGGACATTCGTCTTTCGCGGGCCCGACCGGCACCGTTTTTGCCAGCCCGGCTGCCCGCATTGTAGCTGCGAGCAATCGAGCCCGTATGGGGCCGATCGTGGCGAAGGGCGGGGCGCGATACACCTCGAAATCTCATCAGCCTGTCCGCTCCGCATTGCGGGGGCTTTGTGCGGTGGCGGATAATAGGGGTTCTTAGATCGCCAATTGCGTGCGACGCGCGCCTGCCCATCGTCATGAGCGAAAACACGCCACCGAACGTCCCACGTCCCAGCCCGGACACCTCCTCTCCTTCCAGCAGTTCCCCCGAAACTTCGCAGTCTTCCGCGCGTCCTGGCCCGGCCTTGCCGCCTGCGGGTGCTGACGCCGGTGCCGCGGCTCAGGCTTCGTCGGCGTCGCCGCCTTCGCCGTCTTCGCCGTCTTCATCGAGGCACACCGTCCGTGCATCGACCGATACGGTCGCGAGCGACCCTCCCGTCGGCGCGGGCGCGGATTCCGTCGCCGCTGGGGCGATGCGCGGCTCTTCGCCGGCGGATTCCGCGACCGCCGAAGCGGCCGAGCGTGCGTCGAGCGATACGCTCGAGAGCGCATCGGCGGTGGAGCCCGCATCGAGCCCGCCATCGCACGCTGCCGAAGCGGCGGAGGCACGCGTGACGGCGGCGCGCGAGACGGCAGAACAAGAAGCGGCTGCGGAGCAGAGCGCCGAACTGCAACTGCAGCAGGAACGGGAGGCCGCCGCCGCGCGCGGCGCACCGCCTCCTGGCTTCGGCTCGCAACCCGATTTCGACACACCGCGCCCGCCGCCGCCGGGCGCGGTTCCCCCGCCCGAGAAGCCCGCCTATTTGAAGCAAAGCGATTCGCCGTGGAGCGTGTTCGGCCGCACGATGGTGGCGCGGGCGCGGCGCCTGTTCGATCGTGCGGGACAGCGAATCACGCAGCGCACGCTGCGCATCGGCGTTTCCGCGCGGATCTTTCACCCCGAGCCAGGGGCTGTGGGGCTGCGCGGCAAAACGCTGCAGTATCTCGAGGAATCGGTTGCGCACTGGGTGATGTCGCGCGACGTGATGGTGTTCATGATTCCGACGGTCGGCCATCAGGGGATGCTCCATCCGAGCAATATCCGCTTGCGCGATTATGCGAAGCATCTCGACGGCTTGCTGCTGCAAGGCGGCGCCGACGTTTCGCCGCAAACGTACGCTGGAACGGAGGCTAGCGCCGAGTGGCCCGGCGATCGTGTGCGCGACATGTACGAGCTCGAGCTGCTCTATGAGTTCATCGAATCGGGCAAGCCGGTGCTCGGGATCTGCCGCGGGTGCCAATTGATCAACGTCGCGTTCGGCGGCACGCTCTATCAGGACATTGCGACCGAAGTGCCGACGGCCGGCGTTCATGTCAACGAGCGCTACGACCAACACCGGCATGCCGTGCGCTTTCCGCAGGGCTCGACGCTGGTGAACATGTTTCCGGGGCGTCACGAGGCGCTCGTGAACTCGATCCACCATCAAGCCGTCAAGACACTCGGACGCGACCTGAACGTGGAGGCCGTGTCGTCGGAGGACGGGCTCATCGAAGCCGTCCGGTACCGGCGTGCTCCGTTTGTCATGGGCGTGCAGTGGCATCCCGAGTTCCATCGCGCGGGCGGCCCTGAATTGCTCGACTGCACGCCGCTGCTCGATTCGTTCTTGCGCGCTTCGCGTGAGACGCGATTCTGATTCTAAGTCGCTGATGCGCGCGGTCGAGACGGTCCTCAGCCGCCTGGACGAAACGGGGCCTCAACGAAGGTATTGACACGATTCAGTGGCTTATACATAATCTCGTTTCTTCGGCGCGCTTGTTTATGTCGGCGCTGTCGAGCCGATGCGGGAATAGCTCAGTTGGTAGAGCGCAACCTTGCCAAGGTTGAGGTCGCGAGTTCGAGACTCGTTTCCCGCTCCAGGTTTTTTGGCATGACGATCTCGCGGTGGTGTATGGCGATGAGCGTTGTGCGAGCAAGTTGGTGAACGCAAGTTCGAAGCGGGAGTAGCTCAGTTGGTAGAGCGCAACCTTGCCAAGGTTGAGGTCGCGAGTTCGAGACTCGTCTCCCGCTCCAGGTATAGGGGAAGCTTGGCTTCCCTTTTTGTTTGGCGGCCAGTGCCGGCGCCAATCGAGAAAATCGACGAATCGCTGCGCGGCATGCCGCGGCAACGATCGGATGACCCGCTTACGGCGCGATAGCAAAGCGGTTATGCAGCGGCCTGCAAAGCCGTGTAGGCCGGTTCGACTCCGGCTCGCGCCTCCATATAAAGCCCTGACTTGTCAGGGCTTTTTCTTTTCCGCGGGACTAAGCGTTTGCCATTTCGTGTTCGGCAGCGAGCGCCAAGAATGCCGAGCGCGACAGCTTACGTGCACGAGCCACTGCGTCGATCTGCTGAACAAGGCGTTCCGGCAAGCTGATGTTCAATCGAACGGCCTTCGAGTTGATCTTCGTCAGGTCGATATCAAAGAGCATCCAGACACCTCCCTCGTATTGAGGATCAGCAGCGAGTTGTTCGAGCGGAGTGGGCTCGGGAATGGGCTCATCTTCGCCTTCGAAGTGCGCCTCGACAGCTTCTTGGACCGCGCGCGGCAGATCCTCCCAGTCGTCGGCTGCAGAATAGCAGCCCGGGAAATCGGGAAATGTGACGCCGTGCGCATGCTTAGCATCGCCGACATGCACGTAAAGTGGGTAGAGCATTTCGCGCTCCTTCTACGAGTTACGAGTTTTTCAAGCCAGCCTGCTTGAGTATGCTGCGCACCGTGCCGATCAGAAGATCTTTTTTCGGATGCGGCACCGTCACCTTGCCCTGCTTCGATGGGTGCTTGAACTGGTGATGCGAACCAACTGTGTTCACCAGGAACCAGCCGTCGGCCTTCAGGAGCTTCATGAGGTGTGCGCTGTTCGTTTGTGTAATTGTACACAACAGTTCTAACGAAATCATCAGGCACGGCCGCGCCATTACGGCCATTACGGCCGATACGGCCGTGCGGTTGGGCGCCTTCTTTGGCGTTGCTCCGCAAAGCTGGATGCACCTTCAGACGCACTACGACACGGAGATGGCGCACGGGCGGTCATGACCCCGTGCCGTCCTGGTCGTGACATCCGCACGCAACCCCATGCGCATGCTCGTGCCGATCATCCCACGCGGAGCCGAGAATGATCTCGCAGAAGTTGAGGCGCTTGTAGGTCGGATTGCGCAGCGCGAGCACGTCGGCTTTCACGTTTCCGAACGTGGTCTCCGGCTTCTTGACCGTGCCGCGCGTGAACGCGTCGATGATGTCGTTCTTGAATGTCTCGACGCGCGGATGCGCGGCAACCACCTGAGTGCGCTGCGCTTCCGTGAACGCGTCGTATGCGAGTCCGAGCACATCCATTTCGACGCCTGCCGTCACTAAAGCGACAACGGGCTTCATGTGCTTCGGGATGCCAGGCGTCGTATGCAAGGCAATGGAAGTCCATACCTGCTCGATGTCGTATTCGCTCACGCCGTATTGCTTGAGAAAGTCCCGCGCCGCGTTCGCGCCATCGACTTCGAACCGTTCGGTCGCGCTGCTATAGGCCTCGACCAGTCCCACGTCATGGAACATCGCTCCGATATAAAGCAGCTCTGGATCATATTTGAGACCTTCGCGTTCGCCCGTCAACGCGCCGAATAGAAAGACGCGCCGCGAGTGGTGATAGAGCAAGTCGGGCTCCGTATCGCGAACGAATTCGGTGGCCGCGCGGGCCATGGCGCTATCGGGGATCTTGATGCCTGCGATCGTCGTGCTCACGGTTAGGACTCCTTGAGGATGCCGGAGCGCTCGTGGCTTTTTGCGCATTTTGATATGCTGCTTGGCCAAGCGTCCGTAGGTTGTCGGTGAAATCGAGTATTGGCGAAGCACAGCCGAGCGGCAACGCAAGACAACCATCGAACCCTGCCAAGCGCACGACGATTGCTGCCATCGGGCAGCATTGCCCGATGCAGCCTTCGAGCGTAAAAGGAACGCCCGTTTCGACGAGAAAGGCAACGAGAATGAAGTCCGTAGCGGTCGCCATATTCCCAGGCGTACAAGCGCTCGATGTCGCCGGCCCAATCGATGTCTTTTCCGAGGCCAACCGCTTTCTCGCGCCGGCCGATCGTTACCAGGTGACGCTCGTCGCTGCGACGCAGGATGCGCTACGCGCGTCGAACGGCATGACGCTCGTGCCCGATGCGACGTTCGAAGCGACGTTCGATGATATGTCGAGCGGAACGCTGAAGGACGCATCGACCCGCCGCCCGGGGCCTTTCGACCTCGCACTGGTGGCGGGCGGGCCGGCGCTGCCCGACGGGCCACCCGATCCGCCGCTATCGGAGTGGCTCAACACAGTGGCGTCGCAGTGCGAGCGCTACGGCTCGATTTGCACTGGGGCATTTGCATTGGGGCACGCCGGGCTGCTCGACGACCGTCAAGTCACGACTCACTGGCAGCACGCTCGAGAGCTCGCTCAACGATTTCCGCGCGCGCGAGTCGACTTCGACAGCATCTATCTCCGTGATGAGCGACTCGTCACGTCAGCCGGTGTCACGGCCGGCATCGATCTCTCACTCGCGCTCGTCGCCGAGGACCACGGCGCGAGGACGGCGCTCGCGGTCGCGAAACGTCTTGTCGTGTTCGCCCAGCGACAAGGCGGGCAATCGCAATTCAGCCCTTATCTGACGGCGCCCGCCGATGAGACTTCACCGATCGCCAAGGTCCAGGCTCATGTGATGGCGCACATTCACGATAAGTTCACGGTGCGTCAGCTCGCAGCGGTCGCCGGCATGAGCGAGCGGAACTTCGCACGCGTTTTCGTGCAGGAAACCAAGCTCACGCCGCATGAGTTCATCGAACGCGCGCGCCTCGATGCGGCGCGGCAGTTGCTCGAGGGCGGCGACGCGCCGCTCAAGGTGGTTGCGTGGGAGAGCGGGTTCGGGATCGCGGACCGCATGCGGGCCGTGTTTGCAAAGCAGCTCGGGGTCACGCCGCTGCAATATCGTGAGCGGTTTCGGCGCAAGCCTTCGATTGAGCGCTGATGCTGGCGATCGGCATGCGCGTCGACACCTTCGCGTCAAGCCACGGCTCGCGCGTCACGGGTCGCATCACCAAAGGTGGCGTTTGTCGTAGCGCGGCGGGATGCGGGATAATCGCGACTTGCCCTCACTTTGCTCTTGATTCATGAACGACCGTCCAACAAGCCGCCTGAACGAAATCGAATGGCGGTGGAAGCCGTTTTCCGAACTAAGCGGCGCCGACGTCTACGAGATGCTGGAGGCGCGCAGCAAGGTCTTCGTCGTCGAGCAGAACTGCGTTTATGGCGATATCGACGGGATCGACAAAGACGCATGGCATCTTTTCGCTTTCATGCCGATTGAAGGCCAGTCGACGCTTGCGGGCTATCTGCGCGTTCTGCTACCCGACGAGACGCACCCTGATGTCCGTATCGGCCGCGTGCTGACCACGGCGGAGTTTCGCGGCATCGGGCTCGGCAACGCAATGCTCGAGCAGGCGCTGAAGCATATCGCGTCGCAATGGCCGAACGCGGCGATCAGCCTTCATGCGCAAGCTCATCTGCAGCCGTTTTATGGCGCATTCGGCTTTCGACCGACATCCGATATTCACGACGAGGACGGTATTCCTCACGTCTGGATGCGCTCGGCCTGACGCGTGCCCGCTCAAACGTCGCTCGCATCGCGCGTGCGTGCCAACGAGACCGACGTGAACTGGCTGCGCCAACTCAAAGCCGACTCGCCTCACCGCCTTCCGTGCGATTCGGCGAACTCACCGGCAGCTCCCGAGGGGCCGGTTGTGGGCGCTGACCGAGCGATGCACGCTCCTCACGCAATCGCGCACGGGCCGAAAGCCGCATCCAATGGCGCAGCGCGACCAAGGCGCCGATGACGCTCATCATCGAACCCGGGATCCAGATCAACAGTCCGCCGATTTGTTGATCGCGAATCGGGCTGATCCAGGTGAACGCACGGCCGCATATCGAGTAAATGGGATATAGCTCGCGCGGCGTGAAGAAGATCAGCGCACCCAGCACGATCTGCGGCGGGATCGCTGCGATGACCATCATGATGCGTCGGCCCGGAGCGAGCCGCGCCGGCGGGGCGGGGCGCGGGTCGAGCACCAGCCACCAGAAGAGCAGGCCGTCGATCGCCATGCTCCAGTTCATGACGCGATAAAGCCGCCAATCGAGCATCGCCTTGAAGTGGATCGGCGAGAGTAGCCAGAAATAGATGAGCCCGACGAACAGCACGACGGCGACGACGGGATGAAAGATCACGTCGAACGCGATGCGCATCGGCTTCGTCCGCGTGGCCCGCTTGAGAAAGCGTTGTCGCCAGTTGAACGGAATGCCGGCCCTGAGCGCGGCACCCGGGTACGACCAGGCGATGAAGAACGGACCAAGGTGGTGCAGCACGAGATGCTGCAGGCGATGCATGAAGAACTCGTGCTCGAAGTAATAATCGAGCCGGGTGTGCAGCACGACGTAGAGCGCCACGAGCCCAAACCAGAATGAGGCCTGCCGCAGCGGCGATACGCGCGCATGCCGCACGCCGCGAACGAAGAGGATCGCGGCGCCGACAATCGCGATGACGACGGTGGGCGACGGCTCCCAAGGTTCGAGCCAGACGAGCAGATCCATCTCTATCGCCCGATCGGCTTACTGGGCCGCGCCAGGGCTCTTGACTTTGAACGGCGTCTCGAGCTCGGTGCCGTCGGAGAACTGCAGCTTGAGCCGGACGGTATCGCCCGGGGCGACCTTGTGACGTGCTTGCTCGAGCATGAAGTGATAGCCGCCCGGTGCGATCTTGAGCGCTCCGTGTGCGGGTACCGTTGCCTTGTCGACCATTTGCATTTGCGAGGTCGATCCGTTGGACACGGTTTCGTGCAGCATGACGCTGCCGTAGTCAGGGCTCGAGGCGGCGGTGAGGTCGACGGGTTTGTCGCCGGGATTCGTGATCGTCACGTAGCCGGCGGCAGGCAGGTTGTTCGGTAGCCAGCGCACCCAGCCGTTCTCCGCGGTCAGGCGCGAAGCGCCAGCCGCATGCGCGGCCGCCGCGAAAACGAGCGTGATGGCGCAGCCGGCGGCCGCGAGTACGGTACGGTGAGCGATCGCTTGCGGTTTCATCGTCATTTTGATCGGGCAGGAGCACGGTCCTTAGGCTGGTGGAAAACGAATTCCTCGGCAATGGTCTTGAGAATCACGATGTTGTCGTATCGATGACGCGGCGTAGATCGTGCGCAATCGCGTCCGGCGTATCGCTGCTTGTCGCTAGGAGTCGAGCGCGGCCTTGGGCGTCGAAGATGTAGACAGCCGAGCTGTGCGTCACCTCGTAATTGCCATTTGGATCGCGCTTTTCCATCTGATAGGCCACGCGATAGCGGCGCGCCAGGGATTCAATCTGCCGATCGGTGCCCGTCAGGCCCCGTGCATGCTTGGCGTCGAATGCGTCGACGTACGCGTGCAGGGCCTGCGGCGTATCGCGCGCCGGATCGACGGAGATGAACAGAATCCGCACATGCTGTGCCTCGTTGTCGCCGAGCTTGGCGAGCACCTGCATCAGGCGCGCCATCGTCTCCGGGCATACGTCGGGGCAATGCGTGTAGCCGAAATAGACGAGCGTCGTCTCGCCTTTGAAGGTGGATGCGTCCACCGGCTTGCCGTCGTCGTCCGTCAGCGAGAACTTCAGGTCAGGCAGGTGGCCCGTCACGTTGGTCAATTGCCACGGTGGGCCGCTCGGCGAACAGCCGGCAGCGAGCGCCGCGCAGGCGAGCGCGGCGGCAAGGCGCTTGGCAGAGCGGATCGCGATGCCTGGCGAGCCAAGCGGCGAGGTGGCGGAAGAAAGAACGTACGGTTTGCCTGACGGCGAACGCACTCGAAGACGTAGCGACATCCGTATCTCGAAGAGGGGCAGCGGCGCCCGTAGGTCGTCTCCTCAGGAGGCGGCGAGCGTGGCGTTTCGCTTCGGCCGCGGCAAGCTCGGCGTCCTGGCACGGCGGCAGCGACTATAGCGCAAAAGCGGCCGCGCCGCAGGCGAGCGCACGGTTTAGGCCCTAAGGAGAGACAATTTGACGCAGAAAAAGTGCAAGATAGCTGTTCGTCCGCACCTTGCCGCCGCCCGGCCGCCGTTCCTCGAAATCGGCCGCAATGCGCGGTAAGATGCGCAAACCTTACCGGCTCGAACGGCGGCGGACGCCGAGTGAGCCGTTACACGAAGAACGCTGATGCAATCGTTACCGGCTTTTTTGTCTCCGAGCGAGACTGCATTTTTCTTCGATTTCGACGGCACGCTCGTCGAGATCGCGCCGACGCCCGACGGCGTGCTCGTACCGCCTGCGATGGTCGAATCGCTCGCCGAATTGCGGCGCTTGTCCAAGGGGGCGGTGGCCGTGGTCTCGGGGCGCGGCCTCGATAGCATCGACGCTTTTCTCGGCATGACCGATTTGCCCGCGGCCGGGCTGCATGGCGCCGAGCGGCGCGACGCGAACGGCGACGTCGTCCGTCTCGGCTTCGACGACGACCGGCTGCTGCGCATGGAGCGCGAGCTGGCCGACGTCATCAAGGCCAACCCGGGCACGCTGCTCGAAATCAAGGGGGCCTCGCTGGCGCTCCACTATCGCAATGCGCCGCTCGTCGAGCCCATCGCTCGAGAGGCGACGAAACGCCTCGTCGAGCGGCATGCCGACGCGTTCGTGCTGCAGCCGGGCAAGATGGTCTATGAGATCAAGCCGAAGAACGTCGACAAAGGCCGCGCGATCGCGGCGTTTCTCGACGAGCCTCCATTTGCCGGACGCATGCCGGTTTTCGCGGGCGACGATCTCACGGACGAGAAGGGCTTCGCCGTCGTCAATGCGCGGGGCGGTCTGTCGATCAAGGTCGGCGCGGGCGAAACGGCCGCGCGGGCGCGGATCGAGTCTGTCGGCGCTTTCCACGCATGGCTCGCGTCATTGGTCGCAACCGCAAAAAAACATACATGAGCCGCCTGATAATCGTTTCGAACCGCGTCGCGCCGATTTCCGAAGGCGGCCCGGCCGCGGGCGGTCTTGCGGTGGGCGTCTACGACGCGCTGAAGGAAACCGGTGGCATGTGGTTCGGTTGGAGCGGCGATGTGCTTTCGTCGGGCCAGCCGCATATGCAGGTGGTCGAGCGCGGCCCGGTGACGTTCGCCACCATCGGCCTCGTGCGCCGTGACTACGACCAGTACTATCGCGGTTTTTCGAACGCCACGCTTTGGCCAGCGTTTCACTATCGGCCCGACCTGGTCCAGTACGATCGTCATGACTTCGAGGGGTACTGCCGCGTGAACGCCTGGCTCGCGCAGCAGCTCGTGCCGCTTCTGCAGGCCGATGACGTCATCTGGGTCCATGACTATCACTTGATCCCGTTCGCCGAGGCATTGCGGGCGGCCGGCGTGAAGAATCGGATCGGCTTCTTTCTTCACATCCCTTTCCCCGCCGCGCAAGTGCTGCTGTCGGTGCCGCCGCATCGCGAGCTCGTCAAGGCGCTTTGCTCGTTCGATCTGCTCGGTTTTCAGACGCAGCGCGATCTGCGCGCGTTCAGCGAGTACATCCTCAGCGAAGCGGGCGGCGAAGTCGAGCCCAGCCTCGCGCCCGCGCCAACAACGGTGCGCGCGTTCGGCCGATCCCTGCGCGCGGCCGCCTATCCGATCGGTGTTTATCCCGACGAAATCGCGCAACTGGCGAAAGCGGGCACGCGCGGCAAGCCGGTACGGACGATGAAGGCGACGCTGCACGACCGCAAGCTCATCATGAGCGTGGACCGGCTCGACTACTCGAAGGGGCTCGTCGAGCGCTTTCGCGCGTTCGAGCGCCTGCTCGACCGCTCGCCCGCCTGCCGGAACCAAGTGTCGTTCGTGCAGATCGCCCCGCCCACGCGGGCCGACATGCACGCCTATCAGGACATTCGGTTGAGACTCGAAGCGGAGTCAGGACGGATCAACGGTCGGTTCGCCGAGCTCGACTGGACGCCGATCCGCTACATCCATCGCCAGTACGAGCGCTCCGTGCTGGCCGCGCTGTTCCGCCAGTCGCATGTCGGCTATGTGACTCCGCTGCGCGACGGAATGAATCTGGTCGCGAAGGAATATGTATCGGCGCAGGATCCGGACGACCCTGGCGTGCTCGTGCTGTCTTGCTTCGCCGGTGCGGCGGAGGAGCTGTCGGGCGCGCTGATCGTCAATCCGATCGATATCGACGGCATGGCCGACGCGCTCGGGGAGGCGCTCGCCATGCCGCTCGCGGAGCGCCGCGCGCGCTATCGCGACATGATCGCGCAACTGCGCGAGAACAACGTCTCGGTGTGGCGCGACAATTTCATGCGGGATCTGCGCGCCGCCGGCGAAAAGCGGCGGACGGTCAAGACCAGGTCGACACGCGGCGCGATTGCCGCGTGACGCCGTAGGTCACTGCGAAACGAACGACGGGTCCGACTGCGCTCAGGCGACCCGTTCGTCGACCTTGTGCCCGCCCGGATGCGGCAGCGCGCTCTTGCCGTGCTGCTTTGCCAGCAGATCACGGTAGATCCCGGGACGGTTGCGAAGCGCCTCGGGCGTGCCGTCGTCGATGACTTTGCCGGCGCTCATGACGATGATGCGATCGAAGTTCTGCAGTGTGGAAAGCCGGTGCGCGATCGCAATGACGGTGCGGCCTACCATCAACCTGTCGAGCGCCTGCTGGATCGCCTCTTCCGAGGCGCTGTCGAGCGCGGAGGTCGCCTCGTCGAGCAGCAGGATCGGTGCGTTCTTCAGGATCGCCCGGGCGATGGCGATCCGTTGCCGCTGGCCGCCCGAAAGCTTGACGCCGCGATCGCCGACGATCGTGTCGAATCCCTCGGGCATTGCCTCGATGAAGTCCGTGCAACGCGCTTCGCGCGCGGCGGCATAGACTTCGTCGCGGCTCGCCTCAGGCCGGCCGTAGGCGATGTTCTCGTAGACGGTGCGGTGAAAGAGGGCGATGTCTTGCGGCACCAGCGCGATGGTATGACGCAGGCTGTCTTGCGTGACCGAGCCGATATCCTGGCCGTCGATCTTGATCGAGCCGCCCTGCGCGTCATAAAAGCGCTGCAGCAGCGCAAGCACGGTCGATTTGCCGGCGCCGGACTTGCCGACGAGCCCGACGCGTTGACCGGCCTCGATCTGCAAGTCGAAGTGATCGAGAATCGGGCGCCGCCGCGGATAGGCGAACGTGACCTTCTCGAACTCGACGCGCCCGCCCTTGGCCATGAGTTCCGTGGCGTTCTCGCGATCAGGCATGCCGTGCGGTTCGAGCAGCGTCTTGACCGCCTCGGCGAGCCGCGCGACGTGCTGCGTCACGTCGACGAGCGCCACGGCGAGATCGCGCGTGCCGTGCAGGATCGTAAAGCCGAGCGAGCTGACGAGCACGATGTCGCCCGAAGTCGCCCGTCCCTGGTTCCAGAGCCAGAGCGCCCAGCCGAGCAGCCCGGCCGACAGCAGCGCGGTGATGGCGGCGTGCAGAAGACGCAGCCGCTCGAGGTAGAGCAGACTTTGCTGGCGCGCGTCCATTTCCGCCTTGACCGTCGCGCCGAACCGGCGTTGCTCGCGAAAGGTCATGCCGAACGCGCGCACGAGGCTCATGTTGCTGATGACATCGACGAGCTCGCCGTCGACGGCCGCCGCTTTCGACGCAAAGTTCTGGTGTTTCGAGGAGCCTCGACCGGCGAGCCGGTACAGCACGAGGGCCAGTATTGCCGAGCACAACAGCAGGCAACCGGCCATGACAGGGTTGACGGTGATCGTCATGACGATCGCGCCGATCACGGCGATGCATGGCGGCAGGACGTTCCATGCCATCGTGTTCTCGGACGTGTAGACCGCATTCGACGTCGCCGTGATGCGGCTCGCGAGCGTACCGGGCTGGCGTTCGGCGAAGTAGGTCGGCGCGTGGCCGCTCAGGTATTGGAAGAGGTCGCGGCGCAGATCGCCCGTGACGTTGACGAACGCATGCGCGGCGACCCAGCCGCCGACGCGCCAGAGCAAATTGTCGGCGGCGATCAGGCCGACGAGGATGGCGAAGGCGGCCCAGAGCGGCCCAGGATGGTTGCGCCCCATGCCGAGCACGTCGATGAGGTGCTTGATGGCGTATTGCGACGCGAGCGCGCAGCCGACCGCCGCGAACACGCTCGCGAGCACGATGGTGTGCGCGACCGGGTGGCGTCGGATGTAGCTCAGCAAAAAGGCGAGCGGCCGGTTCGCGTAGCTCGAAAGCTTGGCGTTGCGGGCGTTACGCTCGGCGACGGTCAGGTGTTCCAAGGGTTCGTGCGGTGAACGCAAAACAGAATGAGTCATGAAAAAGGATAGTCTGCGGATCGCGCACCGCGAGCCAATATCGAGATAGTTTGGCAGCCGCCATTGTAAACGTCCGCGTAATCCTGCCTAGCTTCACGGGTTGCATTGCAATGGGCGTTGGATGCAAACAACGGGCCTTGGCGGCGCCCGCGCCGCGCTGAGCCGGCCGCTAAGCGCGGTATGCGGTTCTAACCGAGAAACCGGCGCAATGTGGAAACGGGTTCGGGTTACAATAGCAAATTCGTCTGAACGCCCACGGGCGTTGGCGCGCGGAGCGTTCCCAGGGAGCGCGATCGCCGGTTCGGCCAACGACGCGCTTTCGATCGGCTCTGCCGGTAACAGTGGTGCGGTGAACACACAGAGCAAGAACGAGTGGTAACAGCGAGCCAGTCTAGGCGAGCCGCGCAATAACGAGATCGACAGAGTGTTACTCGCTTGTAACAACGTAAATTTTCTGAAAGGCTGTACGCCGCAGCATCGCGGGGGACCGATAATCGCCTCCGGGTTTGCCCTTAGACCTCTCTGCCGGGGCGGTCAACGAATGTTCCGGAAATGCGTTTACGAGAGCACTGCGACCAATGCAGAGAAAGGGTGTTCCGAATGAAGCGAACCACCGCGGAGCTTTTCGGGAAAGACGCGCAAGGCGGTCACCACCTTCGGGCCTGGTTCTTGCGCTTTGGCGGGCGATTCGCTTTTCTAAAACAGTAGTCCTCTTTGCCTGAATTTTTATTAGGAGTTCATCACTATGCGGATCGCTCAAATCGCTCCTTTGCATGAGGCGGTTCCACCGAAACTTTACGGCGGGACGGAACGCGTGGTGTCGTACTTGACCGAAGCCCTGGTCGAACTCGGGCACGATGTGACGCTGTTTGCGAGCGGCGATTCCAAGACGTCGGCCAAGCTGGAGGCGTTCTGGCCTCAAGCGCTGCGACTCGATCCGTCGATTCGCGACACGATGGCGCCGCACATGCTGCTCCTCGAAGAAGTGCGCCGCCGCGCGGACGAGTTCGACATTCTGCATTTCCATATCGATTACTACCCGTTCTCGCTGTTCTCGCGCCAGCCCACGCCGCATCTGACGACGCTGCACGGCCGGCTCGATCTGCCCGAGCTGCAGCCGATCTTCAACACGTTCAACGAAGTGCCGGTCGTCTCGATCTCGGATAACCAGCGCACGCCGCTGCCGCAGGCCAACTTCCTGACGACGGTCCACCACGGGCTGCCGGAAAACCTGCTGACGCCGCGTACCGACGTCAAGCCGAGCTATCTTGCCTTCCTCGGCCGGATTTCGCCCGAGAAGCGCGTGGACACGGCCATCCGGATCGCCGAGAAAGCCGGCATGCCGATCAAGATCGCGGCAAAGCTCGACAAGGCCGATCGCGCTTACTATGAGGAGCAGATCAAGCCGCTGTTTGCCTTGCCGCACGTCGAGTACATCGGCGAAATCAGCGAATCGGAGAAGGCCGAGTTCCTCGGCGGCGCCCACGCCCTGCTGTTCCCGATCGATTGGCCGGAGCCGTTTGGCCTCGTCATGATCGAATCGATGGCCTGCGGCACGCCCGTCATCGCGTTCAAGCGCGGCTCGGTGCCCGAAGTCATTGAAAACGGCGTGTCGGGATTCGTCGTCGAGGACGAGCTTTCGGCGGTCGCGGCCGTCAATCGGCTGCACACGCTGCCGCGTGAAACGGTCCGCAACGCATTCGAAGCGCGCTTCACGTCGAAGGTGATGGCGAAGAACTACCTGGCCGCTTACGAGAACCTGCTGCACCGCAAGCGCCGCGCCGTACTGCGCGAAGTCGCCGCCGGCTAAGCACGCGCCGCCCGCCGACTGGCGGGCTGCGAGTGGCGAGCCGCATCGAAACGCCCCGTCTGCCTGCACGGCAGTCGGGGCGTTTCGATTTGCCGGTGTCGAAAACCGCATACCGATCGCCGCATCGAGTCACACGAACTCCATATAATGGCAGGCTGACGCGGCCGCGTACGACACGGCAGCGCGTCGATATCCAGGAGCACGACTTGACGAGAGCCCAACCCACGCCAGAGGCGCCGGCACCCGGCGCCGGCACGATGTTCGCGTTGCGCGCGATCGGTCTCGTGCTTCTCGCGCGCTGGCTCTACTCGATGTCGGAGATGGGCTACGGTGCGTCTTTCTCGGCGATGACTTCGTCACCGTGGGCGTCGATCAATGCCGTCCTGATCTTTCTGTTGATGGTGTTGCCCGGCGCGCAGGCGCGCGCCGACCGCCCGTTCCATCCGTTGCCGCAATGGCTGCGCCAGGCACTGCGGTTCTTCGCTTTTCTCGGGCTGCTCTTCGCGCTCTGGTCGATCGGCGTTTTCGTCTGGGCCGCCGGAGGCCGCCGCACCGTTCATGCGATCGCCGAGACGAATGGATGGCTCGTCGTCGCGCCGGCGCTTTATGCGGCGGTCTTATGGATTTGTCGCCCGCGCGCGCTTTGGCGCACGAACATCGCCGCACGGCGCTTCGCGATCGGACGCTACGCGGTTGCACTGGATCCGGCGACGCGCACGGTCGTCGTTTGGGTCGAGAGCCGCAAGCTGGGACAGTATGATGCGCGCGAGCTGTCGGTGAATTGGCCCGCGGCGGAGGCGCTCGAGCGCGAGGCTTTGATGCCGCAAGCGGCCGGGCATCCGGGCGCGCAGGTGTCGGCGCCCGACGTCGACTCATCGCGTTCGGTCGCGGCGTCGCCGGAGCCCGTCGATTCGCCGCGTTCCGCCAGCGCCGCGTCGCCGCGGCCCGGCGTCGGTCCGCGTGGGCCCGGCGCGGCGGCGCACGGCCCGCGCACGACCGGGCGGGCACGTCGTTCGCGCGTCGAGCTATTATGGGATTCGCCTGCCGCCGCCGGCCATAATCGGGAAACCGTGTTCCGCGTTGCGCTGACGACGGAGGGCGATCGTGCCGCCGCCCGGGCGCTGGACGCGACGCTGCGGCGGGGAAGTCATCTTTAGGAGGGCGCTCTGAGGGGAGTACCGTTGGGGACTCCCCAAGAAGCACTCCCGACGAGTGCGTCCCGGGGGAAGCTCTGCGGACGCTCGACTTGTTGCCATGAAAAAGTTGCAAATCGGTCTTGCGCGGGCCTACGACCCTCCGGGGGACGACCAGGGAGCCCGCTATCTCGTCGATCGCGTCTGGCCGCGCGGTGTGACCAAGGAAGCGTTGCACATCGAGCAATGGCTGCGCGACGTCGGCCCCACCACGGCGTTGCGTCGCTGGTTCGGCCACGATCCCGAACGCTGGAATGAGTTCACCCAACGCTATCGGGCCGAGCTCGACGCCAACGCCGAGGCTTGGCAACCGCTCGCCGATGCCGCGAAACATGGCCGGATTACGCTCGTCTACGGCGCGCGTGATCCGGAGCACAACCAGGCCGTCGTGCTGCGAGATTACCTCTTCGAGAAGCTCTCGGCGCGCTGACCTTCGCCTCGTCGAGCCGTTTTCGTTTTCCCCATCTCACCTCATTTGATGTCCGATCCCGATTCATCGCAATTGTCCTCGTTGCTGTTCGAAATTCGCGCCTGCCGCGCGTGCGAACCGCATCTACCGTTGGGTCCGCGCCCCGTGCTGCAGGCGGGACGGTCCGCGCGCGTCCTCGTGGTGGGGCAGGCACCGGGTGCGCGCGTCCATGAGACGGGCATACCTTGGGACGACCGCAGCGGCGAGAGGCTGCGTGAATGGATGGGCATAGGCCCGGAGATCTTCTACGACGAAGAACGCATCGCCCTTCTGCCGATGGGCTATTGCTACCCAGGGCGCGGAAAGTCGGGCGATCTGCCGCCGCGTCCCGAATGCGCCCAGCGCTGGCTTCAGCGGGTACTGGCCGAATTGCCCCGGATCGAACTGACGCTGCTCGTCGGCGCCTATGCGCAGCGTCATTTTCTTGCGGGCGAGCGGCGCGCGACGCTGACCGAAACGGTCTCGGCCTGGCGGGACTATGGCGAGAAGCGCATGCCGATGCCGCATCCGTCCGGCCGCAACCAGGGCTGGTTCAAGCATCATCCTTGGTTCGAGCGCGAGTTGTTGCCGGTTTTGCGCTCACGCGTCGCCACGGTGCTCCGTCTGGCGCGCTGAAAACAAACAGCTCCCGCTCACCGAATGTCAGCAGCGCGCCATTAGCCGCATCGGCCGACCAATCGATGCGGTGAATGCGGGCGCGGACTCGCTCCCGAAATAAACGACGAAACGTCGAGTCGCGATGCGGCGCGCCCGTTCGCGCGGGACTATCATTGCAGCCCTGATGCGCCGTTTTATCTCAAAAATGGCGCGCGAGCCGCTTGGCCGAGCGTACCGAAGCGCCCGGCCGTACTAGCCGTAGAAGAGGAAAACCCATGACTTCCGGAGTGATCCGCATCCGCGGAGCTCGCCAGCACAATCTCAAAAATATCGACCTCGACCTGCGCACCGGCGAGATGGCCGTCGTGACGGGGCCGTCGGGCTCGGGCAAATCGAGCCTCGTTTTCGATACGCTCTATGCCGAAGGGCAGCGCCGTTATGTCGAGACGTTCAGCGCCTACGCGCGCCAGTTCCTCGACCGGATGGACAGGCCGCAGGTCGATCGCGTGGACGGCGTGCCGCCCGCAATCGCCATCGACCAGACGAACCCCGTGCGAAGCTCGCGTTCGACGGTCGGCACGATGACGGAGCTCAACGATCACCTGAAGCTGCTTTACGCGCGCGCCGCGCAGCTTTTCGACAAGCAGACCGCCGAGCCCGTGCGTCACGACACGCCCGAAACGATCTACGCGGAGCTCGCGGCGCGCACGGCCCAGGGCGACCCGCGCCTCGTCGTCACATTTCCTGTCGAGCTGCCGGAGAACGCGAGCGCCGACGAGATCGGCGAATGGCTTTCGGCGAGCGGCTATACGCGCGTGCAAGCCGAGCGCGAGCAGCGCTCGGCGACCGGAGTGCGCAAAGTGCTCGATGTCGTGGCCGACCGGTTCCGGTTGCAGCGCACGGAGAAGGTGCGCGTCGTCGAAGCGATCGAAGCGTCGCTGAAACGGGGCTCGGGGCGCGTCAACGTCTACGTCCTTCCCGAAACGCCCGCAATGTCCGACTTGCCCGCAACGCCCGGCGTCGCGGATCCTGGCTCCGAGCAAGCAGCCGAGCCGCGAATCTGGCGCTTCTCGACTGGCCTGCATTGCCCCGACAGCGATCTCCGTTATGCGGACCCGCAGCCGGGCCTGTTCTCGTTCAACTCCGCCTATGGCGCCTGCGATGCGTGCCGCGGCTTCGGCCGCGTGATCGGCGTCGACCTCGGGCTCGTGATTCCCGATGCGCGCAAGACGCTCGCGGGCGGCGCGATTAAGCCGATGCAGACGCCTGCCTGGAAGGAGTGCCAGGACGACCTGATGCGCTATGCGGCTCGCGCACGTGTACGGGCCGGCGTGCCCTGGTCGGAACTCACGGAGGCCGAGCGGGACTGGGTGATCAACGGCTCGCCCGATTGGGATGGGGACTGGCAACGGCAATGGTATGGCGTGCGCCGCTTCTTCGGCTACCTCGAGTCGAAGGCGTACAAGATGCATATCCGCGTGCTGCTGTCGAAGTATCGCAGCTATACGCCGTGCGAGACCTGCGGCGGTGCGCGGCTGAAGACGGAGTCGCTGCTCTGGCGCCTCGGCACGAATGAAAACGCCGACGCGGTGCTGGCGCCCGCATCGCGCTTCATGCCGCGCGGCGTGGCCTGGACGCGCGCGCAGCTCGAAGCGCTGCCGGGCTTGACCGTGCACGACCTGATGCTGTTGCCGATCGAGCGGATCCGCCAGTTCTTCGACGCGCTGACCCTGCCTAGCGCGCTGCTCGACGACGCATTGAAGCTCTTGATCGCCGAGGTGCGTACGCGCCTCAGATATTTGTGCGACGTGGGGCTCGGCTATCTGACGCTCGATCGTCAGAGCCGCACGCTTTCGGGCGGGGAAGTGCAGCGGATCAATCTGACGACGGCGCTCGGCACGTCGCTGACGAAGACGCTGTTCGTGCTCGACGAGCCGAGCATCGGACTGCATCCGCGCGACTTGAATCGAATTGTCGAGGCGATGCGCCGCTTGCGCGATGCGGGCAATACGCTCGTCGTCGTAGAGCACGATCCTTCGGTCATGCTCGCAGCCGATCGCCTGATCGACATGGGGCCGGGCCCCGGCGAACGCGGCGGGACGATCGTCTATGACGGCACGCCCGCCGATATTCGCACGGCACCGACATTGACGGGCGACTACCTCGGCGGCCGCAAGCACGTCGCCGATGCGACGCATTGGGCCGCGCGCCCCGTCGATGCGACGACGCCTCGCCTCTTGCTCGATGGCGCGAGCGAGCACAACTTGCGCGACGTGACGGTGGACATACCGCTTGCGCGACTCGTTTGCGTGACGGGCGTATCGGGCTCGGGCAAATCGACGCTGATCCAGGACGTGCTCTATCCGGCGCTCGCGCGCCAGCTCGGACAGGCGACCGAGACGCCGGGTGCGCACCGCGGCCTCGTCGGCGCGGACCTGATCGAGGACGCCGTCTTCGTCGATCAGTCGCCGATCGGCAAAACGGCGCGCTCGAACCCGGCGAGCTACGTCGGCGCATTCGACGAAATCCGTAAGCTGTTCGCCAAGGCGCCGCTCGCGCAGCAGCGAGGCTACACGGCCGGCACGTTCAGTTTCAATAGCGGCGACGGGCGCTGCCCGACCTGCGGCGGCTCGGGCTTCGAGCACATCGAGATGCAGTTCCTCTCGGATGTCTACCTGCGCTGCCCCGACTGCGACGGGCGCCGCTATCGCGCGGAGGTGCTGGAGGTCACGATCGAGCGCGGCAATCCGGCGCGCGCGCTGTCGGTTGCCGACGTGCTCGAACTGACGGTCAGCGAAGCGGTCGCGCTTTTTGCCGGCGATGCCGACGTGCTGCGCGTGCTGCAGCCGATCGTCGACGTGGGGCTCGAATACGTGAAGCTTGGGCAGCCCGTGCCGACGTTATCGGGCGGCGAGGCACAACGGCTCAAGCTCGCGGGTTTCCTGGCCGAAACGTCCGTGAAACCGGGCAATGGCGGACGCGCACGCGCGCCGGGCGGGCGGCTTTTCATGTTCGACGAGCCGACGACGGGTCTGCACTTCGACGATATCGCGAAGCTCATGCGCGCGTTCGGCAAGCTCCTCGCGCGCGGGCATTCGCTGCTCGTGATCGAGCATAACCTCGATGTCGTGCGGGCCGCCGATTGGATCGTCGATCTCGGCCCCGAAGGCGGCGATGGCGGCGGGCGGATCGTCGTTGCCGGCACCGTCGACGAGGTGAAGGCATGCGTCGCCTCGCATACCGGCCAGGCGCTGCTTCAATACGACGAGGCGCTCGGCGCGGCCGCGCGGACGTCCCGCGAGCCGGATGCGGGCGTGCCCCTTCAGTCGGCACTGACGGCTGCGCGCGCACGGCGCGCAATCGAAGGCGAGGACGCCATTCGCATCGTCAATGCGCGCGAGCACAACCTCAAAGCGCTCGATGTCGACATTCCGCACGGCAAATTCAGCGTCGTGACGGGCGTCTCTGGCTCGGGCAAGTCGACGTTGGCTTTCGATATTCTCTTTCACGAAGGGCAGCGCCGTTACCTCGAATCGCTCAATGCGTACGCGCGCTCGATCGTGCAGCCGGCGGGGCGGCCCGAAGTGGATGCCGTCTACGGCATTCCCCCGACGGTGGCGATCGAGCAGCGCCTTTCCCGCGGCGGCAGAAAGAGCACGGTCGCGACGACCTCCGAAGTCTGGCACTTCCTGCGCCTGCTCTACGTGAAGCTCGGCGTGCAGCACTGCGTGCACGATGGCGCCGCCGTGACGCCGCAAAGCGTCGAGTCGATCGCGGCGCAATTGTTGCGCGACTATGCTGGCCAGCACGTTGGATTCCTCGCGCCGCTCGTCGTCAACCGCAAGGGCGTCTATACCGATCTCGCGAAGTGGGCGAAGGCGCGCGGACATACCCATTTGCGCGTGGACGGCGAATTCATCCCCGTCGATCCGTGGCCGCGGCTCGAACGGTTTCGCGAGCACACTATCGAACTGCCCGTCGCCGATCTCGTCATTTCCGCCGATCGCGAAGCCGAATTGCGCCATGCGCTGGACCAGGCGCTCGAAATCGGCAAGGGCGTCATGCATCTGCTCGCGCCGCTCGACGGCCTTGCCGAAACGCTGGCGGATGGCCGCCCGCATAGCCATGTCGGCGCGCTGCAGGTACTGTCGGTGAAGCGCGCGTGCCCCGTGTGCGGCACGAGCTATCCCGAGCTCGATCCGCGCATGTTCTCGTACAACAGCAAGCACGGCTGGTGCGAGAGCTGCGTCGGCACGGGCCTCAAACTGACGCGCGAGCAGCGCGCCGCCTTCGACGACACGACCTTCGCCGACGACGGCCGCGGCCGCGAGCAGACACTGCCGGCCGACGAGTTCGAGCCCGAAGATGTCGGCGAAACGCCGTGTCCCGAGTGCGACGGCACGCGGCTCAACGCCGTGGCGCGCGCGGTCACGTTCGACGGACGCGCGATCGTCGACGTGGGCCGTTTGACGGTGGCCGAGACACGCCGCTGGATCGACGCGCTGGAGCTTGGCGGGCGCGATGCGCAGATCGCGCGCGATGTCGTAAGCGAGATCGCCAGCCGCCTGCGTTTCCTGGAGGAGGTCGGGCTCGGCTATCTGAGCCTCGATCGCGCGGCGCCGAGTCTATCGGGCGGAGAGGCTCAGCGGATTCGCCTTGCCGCGCAGCTCGGCAGCAATCTGCAGGGCGTCTGCTACGTGCTCGACGAGCCGACGATCGGCTTGCATCCGCGCGATAACCGCATCCTCCTCGACGCATTGCGCCAGCTCGGCGACAAGGGCAACACGCTCGTCGTCGTCGAGCATGACGAAGACACGATTCGCCGCGCCGATCACATCATCGATATCGGCCCGGGCGCCGGCAAGCGCGGAGGGCGCCTCGTGGCCGAGGGCGGCGTCACTGTGCTCGCCGCGCAGTCCGACTCGGTGACGGGGCGGTTCCTCGCGCGGCCCATTGTGCATCCGCTGCAGCCGCGCAGACCGGTGCGGCCAGCGGCCAGCAGTACCGCAATGAAGGCGACCGGGAATGGAAGCCGCCGCAACGGAGCCGCAGCGAAGCCGACTGCCGGCGCGGCCGATGGGCTCGCCGTGCCCGAGCAATGGATGACGGTCCACGGTGCCCATTTGCATAACCTGCGCGATGTGACAGTCGACATCCCCCTCGCGCGGCTCGTCGCCGTCACGGGCGTGTCGGGTTCGGGCAAATCGACGCTCGCGCGCGATGTGCTGATGACGAATCTGCTCGACGCGGTTGGCCGCTCGGTGATGTCGTCGCCGGCCACGCGCCGTGCGCGCCGCAATGCGCAGGGGAGCGCTGCGCAAACGGGTCAGCCGGCGCAGCCGGCCCGCCGCTCGGGATGGCAAGCGCGCGCCTCTTCGGCACCGCTCGTCGTCGAGCATCGTTGGCAGGGCTGCCGGTCGATTTCCGGATGGGAGGCGATCGACCGCGTGCTCGAGGTCGATCAAACGCCGATCGGCAAGACGCCGCGCTCGTGCCCGGCGACCTATATCGGCGTCTGGGACACGATCCGCAAGCTTTTCGCCGATACGCTCGAGGCCCGGGCGCGAGGCTACGCGGCATCGCGCTTTTCGTTCAACACGGGCGAAGGCCGCTGTCCGGCATGCGAAGGGCAGGGCGTGCGCACGATCGGCATGAGCTTCCTGCCGGACGTGAAAGTGCCGTGCGACGTTTGCCACGGTCAGCGCTTCAACCCCGAGACGCTCGCCGTCACTTGGCGAGGGAAGAATATCGGTGACGTGCTGACGATGGAGATCGACGAGGCCGTCCAGTTCTTTGCGTCGATGCCGAGTGTCGCGCATCCGCTGCAGCTGATGAAGGATGTCGGGCTCGGTTATTTGACGCTGGGCCAGCCGTCGCCGACGCTCTCGGGCGGCGAGGCACAGCGCATCAAGCTCGTCACCGAGCTCGCGAAGGTGCGCGACGATGTGACGAGGCGCGGGCAGAAAGCGCCGCACACGCTCTATGTGCTCGACGAGCCGACGGTAGGTCTTCATATGGCCGATGTCGCGCGCCTCATCCGCGTGCTGCACAGGCTCGTCGATGCGGGGCATAGCGTGGTTGTCATCGAGCACGACCTCGATGTGATCGCCGAGGCGGATTGGATCATCGACCTCGGGCCCGAAGGCGGGGCGGGCGGCGGGACTGTCGTCGCGGCTGCAGACCCCGAGGCGCTCGTCGAAGTGCCGGAAAGCCATACCGGCGCGGCGCTCGCGCCCGTGCTCGCGCGCACCGAGCGGGCGGACGAGCCGATGCACGTGGCGTAGTGCGCGGGTATCCAACAGGTCATGCGGGATGTATGTTGCGGAGGGTCCTCAAGTTTCGGGCAGCGCGCCTTGGTCGCTGATGATGATTCACGCGCCGACACCTCTCTCGAGCCTGTTCATTGCATGACCGGCATTGTCAGTCAACTCGAAAGTGTAGCGTACCGGAGCACGGCCTAACTCAGTAAGGAAGACGCACGTGTAGTCGAACCGGCCCGATGCAATGCTCGTTTTCACCTTTGCACCATCCAGCACGTCATGGTGCAGTTCGGCATCGTCAGCGTCGAAGAAACGTAGCGTAGCCGTAGCGGCAGCCGACAAATCGCCCAGTTCGCGTTCCGACACGCAGACGTGGATTTCCGTCGAACGACGCAACGAGGCTAGCCACGCCTCGTCATTGTCGGCTGACCCGCCGCCGATAGGAGGGCGTTGCCCCGCAAGCACGGCTTTGTGGATCGCACGATGTTCGTAGCTGATGCCCACGAACCTTTCGTATTGATCGAGACTGCGAGCGGTGCCGAACCCGTAGGGACCGAGATCGATACCGTCGTCCGATTTAGCACCGCCGACCCGGAAGAGAGAGCGATGTCGGTGCCAGGATCGATCGTTATAGTCGCACCAGTCGAACTCGATGGCACCGCTCAACTTCGCATCGCGCGTATGATCGTCCCAGATCTTCGACCGCTGACCCGGGCCATATTGATGCCACGCAACGACTCGATGCGGATGATAGAAGTCGTAGCCGTGCGTATAGGCGCGCACGGCGATGGAATTCTCCTCACCATGATGGAAGTACTGCGGGTCATGTTGAACCTCGACGGCGAACGATCCGTCCGCGAATGCAAAGTGAGCGCTGTAAAAACAGCCCGGGACGGGATGCGCAAACTCCGACTCGCCAACGTAAAAAGACGAGAAATTCACGATACCTTCCTGGTCGAGCTTGGCAAAGCTCATTACCGTGGGCGACATGACCCGGCTTGCGGGATCGTGATTGGGATCGAACGGCGGAAGATAAGCGGTCAGTACCGGTTTTGGGCTCCGTTCGCGCAAGGACTCCAACATTTCGACCAGAACATCGTCCCACCGCTCGACGAAGCGATGGTGCGAATCCAGTTGCAGCGTGTACTTCTCGCCGCGATAGTGCTGCTGGATGACGTTTCGCGCCCAACAGACGCCTTTCGACTTCATGTGCGGTACGTCGATCAACTCGATAACCGCATTGCGGTACGCCAATTTGAGCACACTGTACTCAGAACTCGATGAAGTACTGCGCACTGTAAAGTCTTGACCCAGGAAGCCGTCCAACGTTTCGTCACTTCCGTGCTGCCAACAAACGACTACGCGGAGCGCGTCGGGCCGCGCTGCGTTGGCCACCAGATCGGCCAACGTCGGTATCAATTGCGGATCGCGATAACTTGCAACTTGCACAAAGATCGACCTTGACATGCGATGCTCCTTCCACTGCGCGGGGCGCCCGATTCGTTGGCCATATCCGAGTCTCGATCATGCCCATAAACCTGTTTTGGCTTACCTATCAGTTTTGATAGCCTTTGGCGAAATCGCCGCCGCTTAAAATCGGCCTGCTCGCGTCTTCGTTGTTGCAGCCTTCACCGTGGCCGCCATCGAGATGTTCGAGCGTGGCGACCGCTGCGCCGGCCTCTAGGACCGCGGGGCCGCTCGCGCGGCCGGCCGATGCTGGCTCGCGCGCCGTCGGCGCGCTCGTGACGCGGCCGATCCATACGAGCGCAAGCGCTGCAATCGATACGGAGAGCCAGCCGTTCGTCCCATAGCCGAGCACGTGCCCAGCCGTGTCCGTCGATAGCAGCAGACCGCCGATCCAGGCACCGCAGCCCGTGCCGAGTGCCTGCACGGCACCGTTAGCGCTCAGGAAGGCGCCGCGCTCGGTGGGCTCCGGCACGGTCGTGAGAATGGCTTGCATCGGAATCATGCGACCCGATCCAATCACCATGAAAAGCGCGAAGAACGGCACCATGATGGCGAACGGCACGGCGGGCAGATGGGTCATGACGAGCATGGGCACCATCGCGAGCACGCCGAAGATCCTGAAGACGAGCCGGTGACCGATGCGATCCGCGAGTCTGCCGACGGCGCGCGATGTGAAGAACGTCGCCGCACCGCCGGCCATGTAAAGCCACGATATCTGACCCGGCGGCACGCCATGGTTCGCCACCAGCATCGGCGAGATGAACGGGATCACGAGCATGTGCGCGAGCATCATCAAAAACGTGAGCGTGAACGCTTTGATGTGGCGGGTGCGCGAGAGCATGCGCCAGAGAGCGGGAAGCGCTTCGGACACAGCCGGCGGGCGCACTTGCAAGTGCTCGGCGAGCGACGGCACGATGGCAGCGGCGATACAGCCGATCGAGGCACTGAGCGCCGCGAGCAGCCAGAACGGCGCGGCCCAGCCGTGATGCGCGCCGAGCAGGACGCCGGCCGGCACACCGGCGATGGCCGCCAGCGAAAAGGAAGTCATGATGACACCGGTGGCGGCGCCGCGCCGCGCGACGGGTACCACGTCGGCGACGATCGCCATCACACCTGCGCCCAGGACGCCGCCCGTGATGCCGGCGAACGCGCGGCTCACGAGCAACAGCGGGTAACTCGTTGCCATCGCACAGGCCAGGTTCGAAAGCGCGAAAAGCGCATAGACCGTCAGCAACAGCCGGCGCCGGTCGAAGCGATCGATGTAGGTCGCGGCGAAGAGGCCAGACAGCCCCGAGCACCACGAGTAAGCGGAGACGGCGGCCGCGAATGCGGCCGGGGCGATCCGGAATGCCGACATGATCTGTGGGCCGAGCGGCATCATCACCATGAAGTCCATGATGATCGTGAACTGGACCAGGGCCAGCACCCAGATCAAACGCCGCTCGCGGGCGGGAAGCAGTGCATACATTCGTTGGCGTCCTTATTTCGGCGTTGGCCGATTCACTGCGAAAATTCGGCCGCATGCGCTTGCGCATCCGGCCGCGTGCGGCAAAGTGCCGATCAGTCAGGTGCTTTCTCTCCGGCGGGCCCGCGCGCATTGCCTTCGATTTCGGCGGCGGCCCGCAACAGGATTTCGGCGATGCGCCGCTGTTCGGCTTCGTCCGCATCAGCGTGGCGAATGACAGCTAGCTTCAACGCATAGCGCGCCTGTACGAGCTTGGGATGCCAGCGGCCGCCTTCGCCGCCGAAGCCTCCCTCATCGGCCTCGGCCGAGGCGGCATACGCGCGCCGCATCGATTCCATCTTGCTCGCCACGAAGCTGAGCTTCGCAAGGATCAAATCGACCTGATCGCGATGCTTGTCGAGGTACTCGCGGCCGGCCTCGGCGATCTCGTATCGCTTGCGATTGCCTTCCTGTTGGACCGTGACATACGCGAGCTCTTCGAGATAAGTGAGGGCCGGGTACACCATGCCCGGGCTCGGCGCATAAAAACCGTTCGAACGCGCTTCGAGCGCCTTGATGAGCTCGTAGCCGTGACGCGGCTCCTCGGCGATCAGCGCGAGCAGCATCAACTGCAGATCCTCGCCCGTGAATTTGCGACCGCGCGTGAAACCCTCGTCGTCGCCGAAGCCGTGTTCGCCGCGCCCGCCCCAAAACGCTCCGCCGCCGCCGTGGCGATGACGATGCCGGCCGATGGCGTAGCGCAGGCCGTGGCGCCACCAGGCCTCCTCGAACGCGGTACCCGCGCGCCCCTCGTGAAATGCGCGATGCAGGCGATGAAAGAAATGCTCGCGAGCGCGAGCGGGGAATTCGCCGATGCCGCCGAACTCGGCGAAGTCCGTGTAACGGTCAGGATGACCATGCCTCATGGAGGCCTCCTTGATGGCAGATTGTGTATCTAAAGATACATATCTAAAGATATACGGTCAAGCAATTTATGCGATGGCCTCGCCGCGTGCCAGCGAAGTCCGATCCGGTCCGCGACGTTGAGTACCCTCGTCAAGACCGTCGATGACAACAGGGCGCGAATGCGAGGGACAGCCGTAGTACGTCGTGGCAAATAAGCTGGCACACCCTGGAATGCTCGTTGCGCGCGCCGAGCGTGCGACTTTGTTCGCGACGTCTTCGTTTCACAGTCTCAGCGACCAGGAGAGGGTCCCATGTTCATCCACAACAAGCGTTTGCAGTACACCGTTCGCGTCGGTTCGACGAATCCCGGGCTCGCCAATCTGCTGCTCGAGCAGTTCGGCGGACCTCAGGGCGAGTTGGCGGCGGCAATCCGATATTTCACGCAGGCGATCAGTGAGGAAGATCCCGGGAGAAAGGACATGCTGCTCGACATTGCGACCGAGGAGCTTAGCCACCTCGAAGTGATCGGATCGCTCGTATCGATGCTGAATCGCGGTGCCAAGGGCGAGATGGCCGAGGCGGTCGACGGCCAGGCCGAGCTGTACCGCAAGCTGCACGGCGCCGGTAACGACAGCCATGTGACGCAGGTGCTTTACGGCGCCGGCTCGCCGTTGACGAATTCGGCCGGCGTGCCGTGGACGGCGGCCTATATCGATACCATCGGCGAGCCGACGGCGGATTTGCGCTCGAATATCGCCGCCGAGGCGCGCGCCAAGATCATCTATGAGCGCCTCATCAACGTTTCGGACGACGCGGGTGTCCGCGACGCGCTAGGTTTTCTGATGACGCGCGAAGTGTCGCATCAGAAGTCGTTCGAAAAGGCGCTCTATGCGATCGTCGGCAATTTCCCCCCGGGCAAGCTCGAGCCGGATCCGCGCTTTGCCAGCACGTATTTCAAGATGTCGCAAGGCGAACCGCCGGAACGGGGCCCGTGGAACGAGGGACGTGGCCTGGAGCTGGTAGAAGATCCGCCCACGGCTGTCGATGGCGGCGATGGCCATGCCACCTCACAGCTGAATGCTTCGGAAAGGGCGGCGCTCGATGCGATGAAACTCCGATTGAAATCGGACCGGACGAAGGATCCCGAGACGGGGGCAGAGCTCGGATCCGTCGCGCCGGGGCAGGATGGGTTGCGGGAATGATCGGTACTAAGCTTCCAGGTCGATGCCCTTCGTGTCCGGTGTCGTCAGGATCGCGAAGATCGCGAGCAGCGCATAGACCATGACGAACAGCCCGATATAGATATATGCACGGTGAATGCCGACGCCGCGAAGGATGAGACCCGCGATGATCGGAATCAATCCGCCGCCATAGACTTGCGAAACCTGGTAGCCGGCGCTGGCACCCGACGCGCGATAGCGCGTCGGGAAGTTCTCCGTGTAGAACGCCGGAATGGCGCCGTAGCCGAACCCGAAGACGAAGCCGAAACCGATCACCTCGGCGAGCACGGCGAGCCAGAAGTTGGCCGTATTGATCAGATAGAAGTAGGGAATCGCCCAGACAAGCAGCACGATGGCCGACGTCAGCAGGATCACGCGTCGGCTCAGCACGTCGGCGAGCAACGAGCCGATGATCATGAAGACAAGCATCGAGGCCGCGGCGATGAGGCCGATGCTCTCGGCCTCCGTACCCGCGAAGCCGACCGCCTTCATGTAGCTCGTGCCGAACACGAAGCTGAGAAAGAATGCGCCGCCGAACATTGCGTTGACGAGCGAAGTGCGCAGGATGCGAAACGGCATCTCGCTCCAGACACGCGCGGCCGGGCTTTTCAGCAAAGTCTCCTCGGACCTGAAGCGTTCGAACACGAAACTGTCCATCGTGCGCGTGCGGATCACGATGCCGACGATCGCGACGGCGAAGCCCACATAGAAGAATATCCGCCAGCCCCAGTCCGTGAATTGCGCGGGGGTCATCAGCGAGCGAACGAAGATGACCGAGCCGAAGCCGAGCAACAGGCCGATGGGGATCGCAAAGCCGACCCAGGCGCCCCAGAATGCGCGGCGCTTCGAGTTCGCAGCTTGCTCGACGACCCATGTCGATGCCGTTCCAAACTCGGCGCCGAAGCTGATGCCCTGGGCGAGCCGGAAGATGATGAGCAAGATGGGCGCGGCGGCGCCGATCGTGTCGTAGGTCGGCGTGAGCCCGATGAAGAGCGTGCTGACGCCCATCAGCAACAGCGCATAGACCATCGCGTCCTTGCGACCGTAACGGTCCGCGATGTTGCCGAAGATGAAGGCGCCGACGGGCCGGATGACGATGCCGATGCCATAGACGGCGATGGCGGCGGCGACTGCCGCGAGGCTCGGCAGCTTGAAAAAAACGCCGCCCCAGACCGTTGCCGCGATGATGCCGGTGACGAGAAAGTCGTACTGCTCGATGATCGACCCGATGATGCTCGCGACCGCAACTTTTATGACCTGTTGCTGCGAAGGCTTGTCAGCTATCGTTGTCACGCTTGTCTCCTCGTTGAAGATTCCGTTCACCCCATTGTGGCGACGACAAGTGCCGGACCTCGCCCTCAGTCCGCCGCCGCGATCAGTCTTCCGTCAGCCCCGTTCGGTTCGGCTCCCGTCGCTCGATGGCCCATTTCAGCAGCGCCGCGGCGCGCAGTGGGCCATGCGCAAACTTGCCGTAGGGCAGCGTCAGGAAAAACGAAAGTACGGCCCCGAGATGCACTGCTAGCAGAATAGGCATGGACGGCGTTGCGCGCCAGACCTCGAGCGCGAGTCCGCTCGCCGCGATGAGCAGCAGTAGCGCCATGAAACCGCGATCCATCGGTTTTTGCTGGGGATCGCCCGCGAACGGATGGCGACGGACATTCAGCCGCCAGAGTCCGACGACGCCGATGACGAGCGCGATACCGCCTATCGTGCCAACGAGCGTGGGCACGCTGGTGTAGGCGTAGGGCGCTTCGAGGCGCAGCAGATAGTGATAGAGCGTGGCGATACAGGTCGACAGAAAGCAGAGCAAGAAGCCGTAAAACGTCAGCTGATGAAAGCGCCGCCGTGAGAGCGTGAACGCATCGTCCTCGTTGTTGCAGCCTTCACCGTGGCCGCCATCGAGATACTTGAGCGTCGCAACCGCTCCGCCGGCCTCGAGGACCGCAGGGCCGCTCGCGTGGCCGGCCGATGTTTCGCGCCAGAAGCGCCGCACGCCGAGTGCCAGCGCGACGAGCGCGTAGACAAACGGCGGGGCGAAGAAGGCGACCATGAGCGAGTGCGAAAACACCACATAGAAGTTGCCGCCGGGCGCCGACATCCATAGTGTGCCTCTGAGCGCCAGCGCGAGGATGAGGAAGAGCGCCAGGCCGCCCGCGAGCGCAAGCGACAAGGCGAGACCGTTACGCTCGTAAAGCGCACCGAGCGCGCGCGGCCACGCATAGTGCCGATAGGTATTCATCCGTACGCGAGCCATCGCGTTCGGCACATTGACGGCGAACTCGTGCGGCGGCGCGTATTGGCATGCATGCAGACAGGCGCCGCAGTTGTGGCAGAGATTCGCGAGATAGTGGACATCGGCCGTGCCGAATTCTAGCCGCCGCGTCATGGCCGGGAACACAGCGCAGAAGCCTTCGCAATACCGGCACGCATTGCAGATTTGCATGATGCGGGCGGCTTCGGCGTTTGCGTCGGCGTCGTGGGCCGAGTGCGTCGCCCTGTCGGACCAGGTCCGGGCGCTTTCGATCAATGTATCAAGCTGCTGCATCGAGACTTTCCTGGCTTGCGGAGACGGCGGCGTTCGCGCCGGCAATACGGCCGAAGGCCGTACCTATGCTCATGCCGACACCGGCTGTGTATCCCCGGCCGAGCACGTTGCCTGCCATCATTTCGCCGGCGACGAAGAGATTCCGGCTGCGTTCGCCCGCGAAGCGCACTGCCGCTGTTTCATCCGTTTTCAGGCCGAGATAGGTGAACGTGACGCCCGGGCGCAGCGCGTAGCCCAAAAAGGGCGGAGTATCGAGCGGTCTTGCCCAATGCGTCTTCGGGGGCTCGAGGCCCTCCGTGCGACAATCGTCGAGTTGCGCATGATCGAACGTGCCGGGACGGCATGCCGCGTTATATGCTTCGATCGTCTTCACGAACTCTGCCTCCGGCAGGCCCAGTGCGCGCGCCAGTTCGGGCAGCGTATTCGCGCGGGTTCCGGGAAAAACGGGCGGCATAAATCGGCCGATCGCTTTCGCGTCGATGATCGAATACGCGATTTGCGCGGGCTGCTGGGCGACGAGCCGCCCCCAGATCGCATAGCGCTTCGGCCAGAAGTCCTCGCCCTCGTTATAAAAGCGGCGGGCATCGCGATTCACCACTACGCCGAGCGAAACGCAATCGATGCGCGTGCAGATGCCTCCGTCATAGAGCGGGGCGCGTGCGTCGATCGCGACCATGTGTGCCTGCGTTGGGTCGCCGATGCAGTCCGCGCCGGCCTCGATCATGAAACGCAGCAGCGTGCCCCGGTTGAAGCGTGTGCCGCGGATGATGAAGTTATCGGCCGGGTATTCGCCGCGCTCGTTCTGGCCCCAGGCTTCGCGCAGCCATTCCCGGTTCGATTCGAAGCCACCCGCGGCGAGTACGCAGGTTCGTGCGACGATGCGCTCGTCTCCGACGTAGGCGGCGACGAAACGGCTGCCGTCGAGTTCGATTTGTTCGACCGGCGCGTCGTAGCGGATTTGCACGCCGAGGTTCTCGGCGCTCCGGTAATAGGCGTTGACAAGCGCTTTGCCGCCACCCTTGAAAAAGGCGTTCGTACGGGCCGTATGCAGTGCGCCCGAGAGCGACGGTTGAAAGCGCACGCCGTGGCTGCGCATCCAGGGCCGGCACGTGGCCGAGGCCCGGATGACGAGGCGCGCGAGCGCTTCGTCGGTCTGGCCACCCGTCACCTTGAGCAGGTCTTGCCAGAACTCTTCTTCGGGGTAGGCATCGACGAGCACGTCCTGAGGCTCGTCATGCATGCAGCGCAGGTTGCGCGTGTGTTGCGTGTTGCCCCCGCGCCATTCGCGCGGCGACGCTTCGAGCAGCAGGACGGAAGCGCCGCGCTCGCGCGCCATCAAGGCCGCGCATAGGGCGGCGTTGCCGCCGCCGATAACGAGAACGTCGATCAATTTCGCCTCGGGTGTCGCTTTCATCTGTCGTTCATCGCCGCGCTTGTCCTGGCGGGCCCTTGGCCGAGCGCCATGTCGCGACGAAACCCAGCCAGTCTCGGTCAGAGCGAGCGGCTACGTCAATTGCAATAAAAGCAACGATTGATAGAATTGGCGCATCAATGGGCGCGGTGCAGCGCTCGGCTTCGTGACTGCGGATTTCCGATGAACATCAACTTTGACCTGAACGATCTCATTGCATTCCGCGCGATCGTCGAATGCGGAAGCTTTCGCAAGGCGGCAGAGGCCGTGCATTTATCGCAACCGGCGTATAGCCGACGTATCGATAAACTCGAGCGAGCGCTCGGCGTCCGCCTGCTCGAGCGCACGACGCGGCGCGTCAAGCTGACGGCGGTCGGGCGCGAGTTCGAGCGCAAGGTCAGGGCGGTGCTGGACGATCTCGATCACGCGGTGCTCGGCATCCGCGGCGACGCAGCGACGCGCGTGGAGCGGGTGACGGTGGCTTGCGTACCGTCGGCGGTGCATTATCACGTGTCGAACGCGTTGCAGCGCTTCCGGGAAAAGCATCCGCGCGTGCAGGTCGCAGTCTTCGACGCGAAGGCGAATGAGGTCCGTTCGGCGGTCGCGCAGGGCGACGCCGATTTCGGCTTTACGTTCGTGAGCGCCGAGGACGACGACGTCGATTTTCTTCCTCTGATCAAAGAGCCCTTCGTGCTCGCATGCCAACGCGATCATCCATTCGCGAAGCTCGAGAAGGTGTCTTGGTCGCAGGTGGTTTCTACGGCGACTCCGTTCATTGCGGTAGCGCGCACGTCCGATAATCGGCTCATCGTCGATCGCGCGCTCGTCGGCGTCGCGGCACGTCCTCCGATTGCCTATGAAGTGCAAAGCGGGACGGCGGCGTTGGGCCTGGTCGAGGCCGGCTTGGGAGTGGCCGCACTGCCTGCCATGGCGATGCCGGGACCCGAGCATTCGGTACTGGTCGGCGTGCCGCTTATCGAGCCGAGCGTGTCGCGCACGATGGGGTTGATTCGACGACGCAATCGGGCGCTTTCGGGAACCGCGCAGTGGCTGTTTGATTTATTTACACGGTCTTGTGTCTCGTGACGCCTAGATGAACGTGCCGCTGCGGATCGCGCATTGCTGTAGCGTTTGGCGGGCATAGTATCCGCTGGTGCATCAGCCGGTTTTGCGCTTTTTTTGCTTTTTCCTTTTCGCTATTGCTGAACCTCCCCTGAAATGTCGCCTTCCAGCAGGTCGCGCACAAAATCACCGAAAGGAACGAAAGTGAACTGTCCTTGATACAGCCTCCCGAGATATGAGACAGCGCTAATCTCGGGAGGTCATCCTACGCCAGAATTTAGATATCTTGGACATTACGGCCGGTAGTACAGCACCCCCCAATATTTGGACTTCCAAGCGACAATAAACGTTGCAGAATGTCCTGCTGGGAGGGTCAGGTTTGACGAACCCCCCCATTGGGGATCATAGGTCGTTATGTTGTCTCCAGAGGCCGCGTTGACCGTAACACTTCCGGTAGAATTGTTGACAATGGTTATCGTTATCTTTTGTGGTGCGCTCCCAGGCGCGGTTTTCATCTCTGGAAGATTGATCGTGAATCCAGGCCACCACACAAGGAAGCAGGTATCAAAGGTTGCGTTGATCGTTGTCTCTCCTGTTGTCGGAGAGTCGCCGGGTACGTTAAAGGTCATGGTTTCACCGGAGGCTCCACCTGCCGGTCCAGGAGGCCCCTGAATTCCCTGCGGACCTTGTGGACCCGGAGCGCCAGGGGAGCCTGGACTGCCCGGAGATCCCTGCTGTCCCGCTGGGCCGGGATTACCCGGCGAGCCCGGTGCACCTGGATTACCCGGCTGTCCCGCTGGTCCCGTATGACCCGGCGAGCCCGGTGCACCTGGAGTACCCGACGCACCTGGGGGGCCACTGGGGCCCGCATCGCCTTTTGGCCCCGGAGCGCCGGGGGCTCCTGCGGGTCCCGGAGGTCCTGCGGGTCCCGCAGGTCCCGAAAGTCCCTGCGGTCCCGGAGGTCCCGGAGGTCCCGGAGGTCCCACGGGGCGACCTTTTTCGCTCGGTTGCAATGTGGCAGCGTCAGACATTTGCGTGCTCCTCATATCAAGTACTGCTAATTAGCCCCCCCAAGACCGGGAGCGACGAAAAAAGATGCCAAACGTTTGGCAAAACAGAATCTGATACCTGCCGAACTTGGGCTGATAGAAATATTTATTGAAAGTGCTGAGCTTGATTATTATGGGCGATTCCATTGCGAGGGGATTTCAATCTGCTCGATAAATGGTCAGGCATCGGTCGCCATATCGGTTGCGCGATTTACAGGCGAAACTTCAGGTTAACGCTCCTCCTGAGTCAGACGATAGACCATGCTTCGCTTTTTATGCCTGACAAGAATGATAGGGTTCGGGGTTTCGTCCTCGCCGTGCCGTGCACGATGCCATTCCCATTACTGGGAGAATGGGGTCTACTCACACGAACTGGGGGCCTGAGATCCAGGCAACAAGCGATCGCCTCGTTCCCTTGGTGACCGGCTTGACGCGGTGCATGACCCAGGACGAAAACGCGTTGACGTCGCCTGGCGACTTCGTCGCGTGCGATGTCGAAATACCTTGAAATTCCAGTTCTCCGCCTTCGTACTCTTCGGGACTGGACAATAAGACCACCAGAGATAATTTTCTCGGCGCGGCAGTATTGATTCCCATATCGACGTGCCAATCGTACTTCCCGGGTCGATCCTCAGAACCTCTGTAGACGGTGTATTGAAATTGCTCGATGAATCCCGATAAAGCAAACCCGAAATAGCGCGCGTTCAAATCGGCTGCATAGTATGCGAGCTTTTCATATAGCCAATCGGACTCGGGCGTGCGAGCGATCCAGCCGACATCCGTACGCCGGATGCCTTCGTCTACCTCCACGGCAGCGTCATTAAATACGGTAGCGGGCTGGCTGGGGACCGCCTCCCCAAGCTCGACGATTTTATTGAGATCCTCTTTCGTGAATGCGCCGCGCCATGTAGCGTAGCTTTGATCCCGGATCGGCGGGCCCGGGGGCATCGGCAGGTACGAGCTCATCTAAGCACCTCGAAGGGGAAGATAGACGGTGACTCACCTTTGGCCGCATAGCGATGTATTACTCTGCCGGTGCCTGGGTCTCTTCACCCAGCCTCGCGTGATGGCGCAAGCGCTTCCTTGGTGGGGTAATCCATGGCAGAGCACGAATTTTCGATGGGCGGGTGTAGTCGATTAAAGCCTACCCGAAGCGTTCGCCGAGCAGCTTGGTAAAACAGCTAGTGCACATCCTTTCGCGCGCGCGCTATGTGTCTCGTACCCTGAGGGAGTGGCGGCTTGCACATTGCCGTCGTCGGGTGATGAGCCGGGGTCGGGCTTGGTATCCGTATTCGATAGTTGCCGATGTGGGCTCGCCGCGACGGCGGGACGCTCGAATACCAGGAGAGCCTCGTCATTGCGGCACAACCCATTGGATGCGCAGCAACGTGGCCGACGACGAGCCGGCCTTGATGCGCGACGACCAAGCGGGCGCGCTCATGAGTTGTCTTTTGCACGTTTGCGCCACCGCGTCGAAATACCGTGCTCGCGCAGTAGCTTGTGCAGACGCCAGTTTTCCGCAAACAGCACCACAATCAGCACTGTTGTCGAGACGGAAAAGTATGAGTCGCCGAGATAGTGAAGGGTCGCCCACGCGACGCCGGCCAGGACGACCGACGTTAGTAGGAGCAACGCACGATCAATTAACCACGATTTCATGTCTTTGGCGTGCCGATACATTGATTCTTCAAAATCATCCATCATTGCTTAGTCGCTGCGACGGCACGAGCCATCGAGCCGTACATGCGGCGATTTGGCAACGACGTGCTCACGATTTCGGGATGTCGAAGCAACAGAATAAGCATGGGTTGGGATGGCGCGAAGGTCGCGCCAAACATGCAGCATTCCATATCTGTGCCAAGTCCGTCTTTGCACGGCCATGCTGCGCCTTGGGCAACGCGTTAAGCACGTTGCTGATCTTGTGAAACCAGCAGCGCTGTTATCAGCACGTGCACATCGACGAGCGAGGCGACGGCGCGCACGACCTTCTGCGTGCCTGCGTGAGCAATTGAGTGGCCTCAATATACTTTTCACGGCTGACCTCGCACCGCAATCGCGACCAGCGCACGATCGTCAGTCCTTGTGACGCCGCTTGAGCGGGCGGTAATGCTCGCTGTCGTAGGCGGTCGTGACGGTATAGCCGTCGCGCTTGCGGATCTTCAGGAAGAACAACACGGGCGACACCCCCGGCTCACCGCCGCACGCCTCGGTATGGTTCTCGCGTACGCGAACGAGAAAGTAGCGGCCCTTGTCTGCCGAATCGAACAGCAAGCACTCCGTCTTGTCGTTCGACAAGCCATAGTCGCGCGTGACGGCGGCTGCCTTGGTGGCCGCGTCGCTGTCGGTGACAATGGCCGGCCCAGCGGCCCATGCATGGCAGCTTGCAAGGAATGCAGCTGCGGCAATCGCGCGGCGCATCATCGCTTGGCCTGCTTCGTGTCGTACTGGTCGAGCTTGTGCGCCCGAATGATGGCGTTGAGCTTGGCCGAATAGCTAGGATCCGTCGCATAGCCATTGCGCGCAAGCGCGACGGCGAATTGTGAACTGGCGGTGTGGAGGAAGCATGTCCGAAAGCGCGGGTTGTTGCGCAACATCTTCGCGTAGTCATCGGCCGCTTCTTCGTAGCTGCCGTAAGCGCGAAATGCATCGTTGATCTTGATGGCCTTTCCGTTGATTACTTCGTGCGTGGTGAATGTTGTGCTGTCCCCGGACGGCGCTTGCCCTTTCACGCCGAAATAGGCATTGGCGACCACCGAGCGGCCCCAATTGCTTTCAAGCGCGGATTGCGCGAGTACGATGCCGGCTGGCACCTGATATTTGCGCTGGATGGACTGTGCCGCTGCTAAATGCTCGTCAATGAAGGCCCGCACGTAGGCCGGGGCTTCATGATGCTTCGGGGCGTGGTGCGGCTTCGCGTGATGATGATGCGTGGACAGTTGCGGCATAGCGGCTTCCTAGAGGCGCTTACGCTGATTCATTCATCAGGAGATAGCAGAGAGTGCCACAGCGCCGGTGGTGCAAGCAAGGGTATGCCGACACCGGCCAATGCCGGCTGGCCACGTCAACTGTCAACGTTGGCAGGTTTTGTTGCGCATAGGGGGCGAGCGGAGTTCGCGCGGGCGCTGAGCAAGCGGCCCGCTCATGATTTGTCTTCTGTACGTTTGCGCCACCGCGTCGAAATACCGTGCTCGCGCAGTAGCTTGTGCAGACGCCAGTTCTCCGCAAAGAGCACCACAATCAGCACTGTTGTCGAGACGGAAAAATATGAGTCACCGAGATAGTGAATGGTTGCCCACGCGACGCCGGCCAGGAGGACCGACGTTAGTAGGAGCGACGCACGATCAATTAGCCACGATTTCATGTCTTTGGCGTGCCGGTACATTGATTCTTCAAAGTCATCCATCATTGCTGAGTCGCTGCGACGGCACGAGCCATCGAGCCGTACATGCGGCGATTCCGCAACGACGTGCTCATGATTTCGGGATGTTAAGCAACAGAACAAGCATGGGTTGCGATAGCGCGAAGGTTGCGCCAAGCATTGCACCATGCATCTGCGCTTGCGTCACCGGGCCAAAGCCTGTGTTTTGTCCGTTCCGACGACCAAGCTACCGATCGCCCCGCCAACGTAGAACGCGAGACGCGGGACGCGTGAGGGACTCGAAAGCGTTCGCGCGATGGCTTTGGGAAGCATTGCGGCAAAGAAAAACGGCCTAGATCAGATGATCTAAGCCGTCGTTTCTTCCGGGAAAAACCACCGAATTGTCCTGGTGGGTAGTACTGGGATCGAACCAGTGACCCCTGCCGTGTGAAGGCAGTGCTCTACCGCTGAGCTAACCACCCGAAGAGCCACGGATTATGACAGACCTGTCGTGGCCCGGCAAGCGCTTTTTAAGCGGCTTGCGCAACCGCGGAAGCCCCGCCGGCTTCGGAAGAAGCAAGGGCAGGGGGCTCACGCCGCCAGACGCTCGTCCCCTTCATGGCCTTATCGATATCGTCGAGCACAGCTTGGTGCGCACTAAGCTCATCGGCATCGGCAGCGACCACCGGCAACGACATCGATTCGAACGACACCATCGGCCGCGCCGAAACCACATCGCTCTGGCTCGATGGCTCCCCGAGCATATCGATGACGAGGCTTTCCTGCCCGCGCGTCATCGCGAGATAGACCTCGGCCAACAATTCCGCGTCGAGCAACGCGCCATGCAGTGTGCGATGCGCGTTGCTTACGCCGAACCGGTCGCAAAGCGCATCGAGCGAGTTCCGCTTGCCGGGGAACATCGTCTTCGCCTGCACGAGCGTGTCGATGCAGCTTGCATAGTGCTCCCGGAACGACGGCAGCCCCAGCAGCGAAAACTCGACCTCGAGAAACCCGAGGTCGAACGGCGCGTTGTGAATGATGAGCTCCGCGCCTTGCAGATAGTCGCGCAGTTCGTCGACGATCTCCGCGAACTTGGGCTTGTCGCTCAGGAACTCGGTCGTGAGCCCGTGCACCGCAAGCGCGCCCGGATCGCTGTCGCGCTCGGGGTTGATATAGAAGTGCAGATTGTTGCCGGTGAGCCGCCGATTCACGATTTCGACGCCGCCGATTTCGATGATGCGGTCGCCGGTGCGGGCATTGAGGCCTGTTGTTTCAGTGTCCAGGACAATCTGGCGCATATTCTTGTTACTCGCTTGAAGACGATGTCGAATGTCGAAGAAAGCGTAAAACGGAAAACGCTGCGCTCAGCCTTGTTCCGCCAGCGCGTTGACGCCACGGTTGGCGAGCGCGTCGGCGCGCTCGTTCTCGGGATGCCCCGCATGCCCCTTGACCCAGCGCCATTCGATCTGATGAATCGACGCGAGATCGTCGAGCCGCCGCCAGAGATCCGCATTCTTCACGGGTGTGCGCGCCGCCGTCATCCAATTCTTCTTCTTCCAGCCGTGAATCCACTCGCTGATGCCTTTCTGCACATACTGCGAATCGGTATGGACCACGACATTGCAGGGTCGCTTCAGCGCCTCGAGCGCGGCGATCACGGCCATGAGCTCCATTCGATTGTTGGTCGTGGACGGCTCGCCGCCAAAAAGCTCTTTTTCCTGCGTGCCAAAGCGCAACAGCGCGCCCCATCCGCCGGGGCCCGGGTTGCCTTTGCACGCGCCGTCCGTAAAGATTTCGATGAACTCGGTCGTCACTTCAAATACTCGGGTTGTGTGTCTTATGGGTGGCGGCGGGCGTAAGACCTGTGGCGAGCACCGGCTTTTTGACCTTGACTGGGCCAACTAGCCGCATGCCGCGCACGCGCTTGACGGCCGTGACCATGTAGACCGCGCCGAAAATCGGCCACCACCGATCGCCGGCCTGCTCCATGAACGCAAAACGCGAAAGCCATGTTTCGCCGTCGAGGGGCGGACGATAGCAGCCGAAGCGTCCGCGTTCAAGCTCGAAACCGAGCAGCTTGATCCAGTCCTTGATTCGCGTGAAGGCAATCAGATCGTGCGCGGCCGGCACGAACGGGCGTCCCGTCATCTTGCCGACCGATTGGCGCGCGCCCCAAAGGCTCAACGAATTGAACCCGAGGATGATGAGCTGCCCCTCCGGCATCAGCACGCGCTCGGCTTCGCGCAGCAGCCGGTGCGGATCGCGCGTGAATTCGAGCGTGTGCGGCATCACGATCAGATCGACGCTTTGCGCCTCGAACGGCAGATCGAGCAGATCGCACCAGACCGTCGTCCTGCCGTCGGGCGCATGGCGATCGCTAGGTACGGGCGATGAGCTCGGCGCACCGGGCAAGGGCGCGGGCGCGGAGCCCGGCAACTCGGGTCCGGCGACATGCGGCGAGCGCGCAGGCGGATAAGTGTAGGGCGCACTCGCCCCGCTCGCCGAATCGAGCACGAGGCCGCGACATGGCATGCGGTTCTCGCGCAGCGCATCGAGCCGCGGCAGCCCGAGCTGGAGCGCGTGATACCCGAACACGTTGAAGACGACGCGGTCTAGTTGCGCCTGCTCCCACTCGAGTACATAGCGCCCGGGCGGAGAATCGGTCCAGGCGGGCCAGTCTATAATCGGTCGATCAGACATCGGTTGACAAAGTCGCCTATGAAAACGCTCGAATACGTGCCGGTGCCGGCGTTTGCGGACAACTACATCTGGCTCGTGTCCGACGGCCGTGATGCGGTCGCGGTCGACCCGGGCGAAGCCGCCCCCGTTCGCGCCTATCTGGCAAAACGAGGCTGGCGACTGAGCGCTATTCTACTCACGCACCACCATGCCGACCACGTCGGCGGAGTGGCCGACTTGTGCCGCGATGCGTCAATTGCTCCTATCCCGGTTTACGGGCCCGCCGCCGAAGCGATCGCCGAAGTGACGCATTCAGTCTCGGGCGGCGATCACGTGAGGATCGAGGCACCCGCGCTCGAACTGACAGTGCTCGACGTGCCGGGCCATACGCGCGGACACATCGCTTACTTTCAAGCCGGCCGCGGCGAACATGCCCCTCATGTCTTTTGCGGGGACACGCTTTTTGCTTGCGGATGCGGTCGTCTCTTCGAGGGCACCCCCTCGCAAATGCTCGCATCGTTGGATGCGCTCGCCGCGCTGCCCGGCGAGACGCAGGTCCATTGCGCGCACGAGTACACGTTGTCGAACATCCAATTTGCGCTCGCCTGCGAACCGGGCAATGCCGAGCTCGCCGCCTGGCGTGACGAAGCCGCCGCCCGGCGTGCTCGCAACGAGCCGACGCTGCCGACGACGATCGCTCACGAGCGCGCCGTCAATCCGTTCCTGCGCGCGGACAGCCCCGAGATCCGCCGCACGCTCGCGGACGAACTGCATGAGGAGGTCGCGGATCGCCTCGCCTCGTTCACGCTGATGCGGGAGTGGAAGAACCGCTTTCGCTAAGGGCGCAGGGCATCTATTCTTTTCTTGCACGCTTTGCGAAGCGGGGCGCCGGACTGTGCGCCACCGCCCGCGCCGGGCCGCGAAAATGTGTGCCAAGCCCCGGATTTGACAAGCTTTTTTACGATTTTTGGTTGACGTCTGCGGCGGGCTTTCGTACTATCGCTCGCAATTTGCAGCTTTGGAAGCCGAGACGTTCATGCGATTGATCCTAAGTGCGCTATTGGTCTTGATGCTCGCCGCCTGTGCGAGTCAAGGCCCTGCGACGAACCCCTCCACCGACGCTTCCAACTCGCAAACCCCCACCGATACTCTGCGCACCGCTACCGCGAAACAAACGATCGACGTAGACAACAGCTCGGTCGAGCAACTTACCACGCAGGACACCGATCTTTGGGCACGCATTCGGCGCGGCTTTCAAATTCCTGATTTGCAGGGCGACCTCGTCGATGCGCAGGTCAGCTGGTACGCGCAGCGTCCCGATTACGTCCAGCGCATGACGGACCGCTCGCAGAAGTATCTCTATTACATCGTCGAGGAGCTCGAGTCGCGCAATATGCCGACGGAGCTTGCGCTCCTGCCGTTCATCGAGTCGGCGTACAACCCGCAGGCGCTGTCGGTCGCAAAGGCGGCCGGCATGTGGCAGTTCGTGCCGGACACGGGCCGCACCTTCAATCTCAAGCAGAACATGTGGCAGGACGAGCGGCGCGACGTGCTCGCCTCGACGGAGGCGGCGCTCGACTATCTGTCGCGCCTGCATGACATGTTCGGCGACTGGTACTTGGCGCTCGCGGCTTACAACTGGGGTGAAGGAAACGTTCAGCGCGCCATCGCGCGTAACCAGGCGGCCGGCTTGCCGACGGACTACGCGAGCCTGCGCATGCCGAACGAGACGCGTAATTACGTGCCGAAGCTGCAAGCCGTGAAGAACATCGTGATGAATCCCCAGGTCTATGGGCTTTCGTTGCCGTCGATTCCGAACCATCCCTATTTCGTCTCCGTGACGACGTCGCGCGATATCGACGTCGAGGTGGCGGCCAAGCTCGCCAACCTGTCGCTCGACGAATTCCGCGCGCTCAACCCATCGTTCAAGAAGCCCGTCATTCTCGGCGCGACGCAGCCGCAAATCCTGCTTCCGTTCGACAATGCGAGCGCCTTCGAGCGCAATCTGAAGTCGTACGACGGACAACTGTCGTCGTGGACCACCTATACGGTGACGGAGCGCACGCGTCCGGCCGCGCTCGCCGAAAAGCTCGGTGTCGATCCGGACATGCTTGTGTCCGTCAACAAGATTCCGGCGCACATGCGCCTGAAGCCGGGCTCGACGCTGCTCGTGCCGCGCGGCGATGACGACGACGAGGACATCAGCGCGGATGTCGCGGAAAGCGCCGTGCTCGCGATGGAGCCCGACGTTCCCGACACGCGCAAGATGCTGATCCGCATTCGCCGCAAGCAGTCGTTCGCCGCCGTCGCTGACCGGTACCACGTTTCGATCGCGCAGTTGAAGGCGTGGAACAAGACGCGGCGCGACACGGCGTTGCCGGGGCAACTCATCGTGCTGCACGTGCCGGTGGGCAAGCCCGTGCCGGCCGAGCCGGGCCCGCAGAGAATCGCGACGACGATTCCGGCCGACACCCACGTCGAAAAAGTCGAGGCTCGCCCGGCGAGCACCAAGGCGTCCGCCAAGACGCCCGCGAAATCCGTGGCGAAGGCGGGTTCGCGCCACGAGAAAGCGGTGGCGAGCAAGAGCCGCGGCGGGGCCGCCAAGGCAAAAGTCGCGGCTGCGGCTGCGGCTGCGGCTCCGGCGGCCGGCAAGGGCGCTTCCGTGAAGAAAACCGCAGCGCCGCAAAAGGCGGCGGACTCGTCCAAGCCGGCTCGCAAGACGGCCAAAGCCGCGCAAGGCGGCGAAAAGGTCGCGGCCGAGTCTTCGAGGAGCAAGCAACAGTAAGCGGCAGGAGTTCGGCTTCGCTTCGTGCTTGGCTCAGTTTTAGGCAGCGCTTCGGCTTCGTTTTATACTGGCTGCTGGCACGCTGCTCGGCGGGCAGGGCCGGACTCACCGGCAAGCCGGCAACGAGCGAGCTGCCGCACTCCGCATGCCGATTGTAGGGAAGGGGCTTTCAGGCTATAATTCGAAAGTTTTGCATATTCAACCCGCACCCTAGCGCCTACCTCTCCCATCCCGTTCATCCGCCGCTCGATGCGCCGTTTGGTGTTGCCAGTGCCGGCATCGCGACCACCGCGACCGTGCCCGTGGACCGTAAGTCCCGCAAACCGAACGATGCGAAGCGGAACGTCGAGCGCCGCTTCGGTCGAGCGCGACAGCCACGTGGCGGATGACAGGTCGGCAACAGGGTGTTCCCCAAGGAGCTTCCCGTGTTGCCGTCTTTTCCTCCCGCTCTGCTAGCACTTGCCGACGGCACGGTCTTTCGCGGCTACTCGATCGGCGCCGCCGGCCATACGATCGGCGAGGTCGTGTTCAACACAGCGATCACGGGCTATCAGGAAATCCTGACCGACCCGAGCTACGCGCGTCAGATCGTGACGCTCACCTATCCGCACATCGGCAACGTCGGTGCCAACGGCGAGGATGTCGAGTCGACGAAGGTCCATGCGGCCGGCCTCGTCATCCGCGATCTGCCCGTGCGCGCATCGAACTTCCGCAGCGAGCGCACGCTCGTCGAATATCTGCGTGACGAGAATGTCGTCGCCATCGCCGGCATCGACACGCGGCGTCTCACGCGCATTTTGCGAGACAAGGGCGCGCAAAACGGCTGCGTGCTGGCGGGCAGCGACGATGAGGCGCGCGCCATCGAGCTCGCGCGCTCGTTCCCCGGCCTGGCCGGGATGGATCTCGCGAAGGTCGTCTCGACGACGAAGCCCTACGAATGGACGCAGACCGAATGGCGACTCGGCAGCGGCTTCGGCGCGCAGCGCGCGCCGCGCTATCGCGTCGTCGCGTTCGACTACGGCGTCAAGCACAACATCCTGCGCATGCTCGCCGAGCGCGGCTGCCACGTGACCGTGCTGCCCGCTCAGGCGAGCGCGGCCGAGGCGCTGGCACTCAATCCTGACGGGATTTTCCTCTCGAACGGTCCCGGCGATCCGGAGCCGTGCGACTACGCGATCGCCGCGACGAAGGAGTTCATCGAGCGCGGCGTTCCGACTTTCGGCATCTGCCTCGGCCACCAGATCATGGGGCTCGCGATCGGCGCGAAGACGATGAAGATGAAGACGGGCCATCACGGCGCGAATCATCCCGTGAAGGACTTGGCCGACGGGCGCGTCGTGATCACGTCGCAAAACCATGGCTTCGCCGTCGATACCGAGACGCTGCCGGCCAATGCGCGCGTGACCCACGTGTCGCTCTTCGACGGCACGCTGCAGGGTTTCGAATTGACCGACAAGCCGGCGTTCTGCTTCCAGGGCCATCCGGAAGCATCGCCGGGCCCGCACGACATCGGGTATCTGTTCGACCGCTTTACCGCGCTGATGGACGCGAAGCGGAACAGCGCGGCCGCGTGAGCGCGATGCGTGAGGCGACGTGCGTGGCCGGGCTACCCGTCGCGAGAGCAGAGAACCCAGGAATCCAATAGCGAGAGCGTTATGCCCAAGCGGACAGACATCAAAAGCATTCTCATCATCGGCGCGGGGCCGATCATCATCGGACAGGCGTGCGAATTCGACTACTCGGGCGCACAGGCATGCAAGGCGTTGCGCGAGGAAGGCTACAAAGTCATCCTCGTCAACAGCAATCCGGCCACGATCATGACCGACCCGAACACGGCGGACGTGACCTATATCGAGCCGATCACCTGGGAGGTGGTCGAGCGCATCATCGAAAAGGAGCGCCCCGACGCAATCCTGCCGACGATGGGCGGGCAGACGGCGCTCAACTGCGCGCTCGATCTGCATCATCACGGCGTGCTCGCCGAGTATGGCGTTGAACTCATCGGCGCGTCGCCCGAAGCGATCGACAAGGCGGAAGACCGCCAGAAGTTCAAGGATGCGATGACGAAGATCGGGCTTGGCTCGGCGAAATCGGGCGTCGCGCATTCGATGGACGAGGCGCTGAAGGTACAGGCCGACATCGCGGCGCAAACGGGCGGCCTCGGCTATCCCGTCGTCATTCGGCCTTCGTTCACGCTCGGCGGCTCCGGCGGCGGCATTGCATACAACCGTCAGGAGTTCGAGGAAATCTGCCGGCGCGGGCTCGACCTGTCGCCGACGCACGAGCTTCTGATCGAAGAGTCGCTGCTCGGCTGGAAAGAGTACGAAATGGAGGTCGTGCGCGATCGCCAAGACAACTGCATCATCGTCTGCTCGATCGAGAACCTCGACCCGATGGGCATCCACACGGGCGATTCGATCACCATCGCGCCCGCGCAGACGCTCACCGACAAGGAATATCAGCTGCTGCGCAATGCGTCGCTCGCGGTGCTGCGCGAAATCGGCGTCGACACGGGTGGCTCGAACGTTCAGTTCGCCATCAACCCGCAAGACGGCCGCGTCATCGTGATCGAGATGAATCCGCGCGTCTCGCGCTCGTCTGCGCTCGCATCGAAAGCGACGGGCTTTCCGATCGCGAAGGTGGCGGCGAAGCTCGCCGTCGGCTACACGCTCGACGAGCTCAAGAACGAGATCACGGGCGGTCAGACGCCAGCCTCGTTCGAGCCGACGATCGACTATGTCGTGACCAAAGTGCCGCGCTTCGCGTTCGAAAAATTCCGCGAAGCGGACTCCCATCTGACGACGCAGATGAAATCGGTCGGCGAGGTGATGGCGATCGGCCGCACGTTCCAGGAGTCGTTCCAGAAGGCACTGCGCGGCCTCGAAGTCGGCGTCGACGGCCTCGACGAAAAGACGACGAACCACGACGAGATCGTGCGCGAGATCGGCGAGCCGGGACCCGACCGCATCTGGTATGTCGGCGACGCATTCCGCATCGGCATGACGGTCGACGAGGTGTTTGAAGAGACCGCGATCGACCCTTGGTTCCTGGCGCAGATCGAGGAAATCGTACGCAAGGAGAAAGCGCTCGCGGGCCGCTCGCTCGCAAGCCTGACGAAAGACGAGCTGCGCTTCTTGAAGCAAAGCGGCTTTTCGGATCGCCGTCTTGCGAAACTGCTCGGCGCGGCGCCGGCCGACGTGCGGCGCCGCCGCATCGAGCTCGACGTGCGTCCCGTGTACAAGCGGGTCGATACCTGCGCAGCCGAATTCGCGACGAAAACGGCCTACATGTACTCGACCTATGAGGAGGAGTGCGAAGCACAACCCACCTCGAACAAGAAGATCATGGTGCTCGGCGGCGGGCCGAACCGGATCGGGCAGGGCATCGAGTTCGACTACTGCTGTGTCCATGCCGCGCTCGCGATGCGCGAAGATGGCTACGAGACCATCATGGTCAATTGCAACCCCGAGACGGTGTCGACGGACTACGACACATCCGATCGCCTTTACTTCGAGCCGCTGACGCTCGAAGACGTGCTCGAAATCGTCGACAAGGAAAAACCGCTCGGCGTGATCGTCCAGTACGGCGGTCAGACGCCGCTCAAGCTCGCGCTCGACCTGGAGGCGAACGGCGTGCCGATCATCGGCACGTCGCCCGACATGATCGACGCGGCCGAGGATCGCGAACGCTTCCAGAAGCTCTTGAAGGAGCTGCAACTGCGCCAGCCGCCCAACCGGACGGCGCGCACCGAGGACGAAGCGCTCGCGCTCGCCGACGAAATCGGCTATCCGCTCGTCGTGCGGCCGTCCTACGTGCTCGGTGGACGCGCAATGGAGATCGTGCACGAGCCGCGCGATCTCGAGCGTTACATGCGCGAGGCCGTGAAGGTTTCGAACGATTCCCCCGTTCTGCTCGACCGTTTCCTCAACGATGCGATCGAATGTGACGTCGACTGCATTTCCGACGGCAAGGCGGTTTTCATCGGCGGCGTGATGGAACACATCGAGCAGGCCGGCGTTCACTCTGGCGATTCGGCGTGCTCGCTGCCGCCTTACTCGCTCTCCCCGGAGACCGTAGGCGAGTTGAAGCGTCAGACGGCGGCGATGGCGCGTGCCCTGAGCGTCGTCGGCCTCATGAACGTGCAGTTTGCGATCCAGCAGGCGAGAGCGGCCGACGGGTCGATCGAGGACATCATCTACGTGCTCGAGGTGAATCCGCGCGCCTCGCGCACGGTGCCGTACGTGTCGAAGGCAACGGGCCTTGCGCTGGCGAAGATCGCCGCGCGGACGATGGTCGGGCAGACGCTCGAGCAGCAGGGCGTGACGAAGGAAGTCGAGCCGCCGTACTTCAGCGTGAAAGAAGCCGTGTTCCCGTTCGTCAAATTCCCGGCGGTGGACCCGGTGCTCGGCCCCGAGATGCGCTCGACGGGCGAAGTGATGGGCGTCGGCAAGACGTTTGGCGAGGCGCTCTTCAAGTCGCAGCTCGCCGCCGGCTCGCGCCTGCCCGAATCGGGCACGGTATTGCTCACGGTCATGGATGCGGACAAGGCGAAGGCGGTCGAAGTCGCGCGCATGCTGCACGAGCTGGGCTACCCGCTCGTGGCGACGAAGGGGACGGCCGCGGCGATCGCGGCGGCGGGCGTGCCGGTCAAGGTCGTCAACAAGGTCAAGGATGGCCGGCCGCATATCGTCGACATGATCAAGAACGGCGACATCGCGCTCGTCTTCACGACCGTCGACGAAACGCGGGCGGCCATCGCCGATTCGCGGTCCATCCGCATGAGCGCGCAGGCGAACAAGGTCACTTACTACACGACGATGTCGGGCGCGCGCGCGGCCGTCGAAGGCCTGCGCTATCTGAAAAACCTCGAGGTCTACGATTTACAAGGGCTACACGCTCGCCTAAACTAGTCCTTCGATTACTCATATGAGCGGGGTCGAATCAGGGCCCCCGATGCCGCGGTTAAGCGGCGTCCCCTCCGGTGGCGATTGGCGCCTGACGGGATGCACTTAACCGCGGTGCTTTTTTATTGCCGTTTTTTGCTTACTGATCTGTCTATGAGCACCATTCCACTGACGAAGCGGGGCGCCGATCAATTGCGCGACGAATTGCAGCGGCTGAAGTCGGTCGAGCGTCCGTCGGTCATCCATTCGATCGCCGAGGCGCGCGCGCAAGGAGACCTGTCCGAAAACGCCGAATACGATGCGGCCAAGGAAAAACAGGGATTCATCGAAGGACGAATCGCCGAAATCGAGTCGAAGCTCGCCGCTGCGCAGGTGATCGACCCGGCGTTGCTCGACGCCGATGGGCGAGTCGTTTTCGGCTCCACCGTGCAGCTCGAAGACCTCGATTCGGGCGATATCGTGACGTACCAGATCGTCGGCGACGATGAGGCCGACATCGACCATGGGCTGATTTCGATCAGCTCGCCGATCGCGCGCGCGCTGATCGGCAAGTCCGACGGCGACGTCGCCCAAGTGCAGGCGCCCGGCGGCGTCCGCGAGTACGAAATCATTTCGGTCCGTTACGTCTGACGAGCGCCCGAGGTGTCCGTCGCTCCCTATCGCATTTTCAGGCTGCTCATCGTGATTTGGGTCGGCAGTCTGCTCACGATCGGCTATGCCGCCGCGCCGACGCTGTTTGCGACGCTCGATCGTATTGCCGCCGGCACGGTCGCGGCCAAGCTGTTCCGGATCGAGGCGTTCGTCGGCGTGTTCTGCGGCGTATTGTCGCTGGCGCTCGGCAATCTGCTCGTTCGCCGCGGCGCAACGGGCTACCGCCCACTGCGCTGGCTGCTGGCGGCGATGCTCGCCTGCGTACTCATCGGCTACTTCTCGCTGCAGCCGTTCATGGAGGCCATGAGGCACGCGGCGCTCGGTGCCGGCGTCGACGTGGGACATTCGGCCTACGCGGCGCGTTTCGGGCTGCTGCACGGCGTTTCGACCGTCATCTACCTCATCGAAAGCCTGCTGGGTCTCGTGCTCGTCTGGAAGCTGCCGGCCGGCGAGCCGCCGGCCATGGCGAGCGTTACTTGACCGACTGGTGCTGACGCTTCGCGCTGGTTTGGCGTTTTTTGGCTCGCTTGATTGTTCCGCCCGCGGTGACACGCTCGTTGCCCCGCACGAGAACCGTCTGCGGCTTCGGGCGCCGTGTCGGGTTGTCGCTTTGCTTGACCACTTTGACGAGGCGCGGCGCCGCGCCGCGCGTGGTTTTCGTGGCGTCTTGGGCCTCTTTGGCTCGGGCCGCCTCGCCGGCGCTCGGCATGGCCGTCGGGCGCTTCGCGCGGCTCGTGCCGGCTTGTTGCGCTTTTTGTGCGCCGCGTTCGGCCACGGCGGCCGGTCTCCAGACGACGAGCAGCTTGCCGATATGCTGAATCGGCGCGGCGCCGAGCTCGTCGCAGATGTGCTCATAGATGGCAGTCCGTGCTTCGCGTTCGTCGCCGAACACGCGGATCTTGATGAGCTGATGGGCGGCGAGGTGGACCTTGATTTCGGCCAACACAGCCTCGGTCAGCCCCTCGGCCCCGATCAATACGACCGGCTTGAGCGCGTGCGCCTGAGCGCGCAGTTCAGCGCGTTGCGCGGGAGAAACTTTGAGGGCTGGCATAGGGAAAATTGGGGAGATCGGCAAGTCGGCTAAAATGTGGGCGGCGGCACACGCTCCGCGAAGAGCGTCCATGCCGAGCCGGCAAAACGCGTATTATCCGCCAAAAGCCCCCCGCCGCGACGCCGTACGCAGTAACTCTTTCTTTGATGGCAAAAAACCGCTTCAACCAGTCGTGGCTGCACGACCATATCAACGATCCTTACGTCAAGCTTGCGCAGCGCGAGGGCTATCGCGCCCGCGCAGCCTACAAACTCAAGGAAATCGACGAGCAGGACAAGCTGATTCGCCCGGGCCAGATCATCGTCGATCTCGGCGCCGCCCCCGGCAGCTGGAGCCAGTACGTGCGCAACAAGCTGGCCCAGGGCGTGCGTCGCGATGTAGTGCGCGAGGGCGGGATCGACGGCACGATCATCGCGCTCGACATGTTGCCGATGGAGCCGATCGCCGATGTCCACTTCATCCAGGGCGATTTTCGCGAGGACAGCGTCCTTGCCGAGCTGGAAGAGGTGGTGGCGGGGCGCCGCGTGGACCTTGTAATTTCGGACATGGCGCCCAATCTCTCGGGTGTGGCCGTGGCTGACGCCGCCCGGATCGAGCATGTTTGCGACCTCGCGCTCGAATTCGCGCAGCATCATCTGAAGCCCGAAGGGGCGTTGCTCGTCAAATGCTTTCACGGCAGCGGGTATAGTCAGATCGTCGAGAAATTCAAGCGTCAGTTCAAAACGGTCGCCGCGCGCAAGCCCAAGGCCTCGCGCGACAAATCGTCGGAGACTTTCATCCTGGGCAAGATTTTGAAACATACCGAGTGAGCGAAGCGGCCCCATGTCGCCGCCCCGCGGGGGATTCCCAGGGGGAATTGCCCGGGACACCGCGACGGGCTCGGCCTGCCGACGAGGAGTGACCCCCGTTCTTTTCTCGCGAAATGTGTAACAAGCGCGCAAAAATTGCCTTGACGCGCACAAAAACGGCTATTTTCGCGGTAGAGAAACGTTATGGCAGGGGTCTACGGACTGGATTAGAATGCATTGGTGGCGCCGCAAGGCAAATGTAGGCGCGCCCGTCATAGTGAAGGAGTGGTGCTTTGAACAACAATATGTTTTCGAAGGCAGCAGTGTGGCTCGTGATCGCACTGGTGCTGTTCACGGTGTTCAAGCAGTTCGACAAGCCCCGTGTGCAAGAAGGCGTCTCGTATTCGCAGTTCATGACGGACGCGAAGGACGGCAAGATCAAGAGTGTCGTCGTTCAGGGGCGGAACCTCACGGTCACTCCCGCAGACGGTCAGAAATATCAGATCGTATCGCCGGGTGACATCTGGATGGTCGGCGATCTGATGAAGTACGGCGTTCAGGTGAGCGGCAAGGCCGATGAAGAACCGAGCCCGATCGTCTCCGCGCTCTATTACCTGGGGCCGACGATACTGATCATCGGCTTCTGGTTCTACATGATGAGGCAGATGCAGGGGGGCGGCAAAGGCGGCGCGTTCTCGTTCGGGAAATCGCGTGCGCGTCTCATCGACGAGAACAACAACGCAATCAATTTCACCGATGTAGCCGGTTGTGACGAAGCGAAGGAGGAGGTCTCCGAGCTCGTCGACTTCCTGCGCGATCCGCAAAAATTCCAGAAGCTCGGCGGCCGCATTCCGCGCGGCGTGCTGCTCGTCGGCCCGCCGGGGACCGGTAAGACGCTGCTCGCCCGCGCCATTGCCGGCGAGGCGAAAGTGCCGTTCTTCAGCATTTCGGGCTCCGACTTCGTCGAGATGTTCGTCGGCGTCGGTGCCGCGCGCGTGCGCGACATGTTCGAGCAGGCGAAAAAACATGCGCCTTGCATCGTATTCATCGACGAAATCGACGCGGTCGGCCGCCATCGCGGCGCCGGCATGGGCGGCGGCAACGACGAGCGCGAGCAGACGCTGAACCAGATGCTCGTCGAGATGGACGGCTTCGAAGCGAATTCAGGCGTCATCGTGATCGCGGCGACGAACCGCTCGGACGTGCTCGACAAGGCGCTGCTGCGCCCGGGCCGTTTCGACCGTCAGGTCTACGTCGGTCTGCCCGATATTCGCGGTCGCGAGCAGATCATGAAGGTCCACCTGCGCAAGGTGCCGATCGCCAACGACGTCGACGCGGCTGTCATCGCGCGCGGCACGCCGGGCTTTTCGGGTGCCGATCTCGCGAACCTCGTCAACGAGGCGGCGCTGTTCGCGGCGCGGCGCGGCAAGCGCATCGTGGAGATGCAGGACTTCGAAGACGCGAAGGACAAGATCTTCATGGGGCCGGAGCGCAAGTCGGCCGTCATCCGTGAAGAAGCGAAGCGCGCGACCGCCTATCACGAAGCGGGCCACGCGGTGGTGGCGAAGTTGCTGCCGAAGTCGGACCCGGTCCACAAGGTCACGATCATTCCGCGCGGTCGCGCACTGGGCGTCACCTGGCAGCTGCCCGAGCATGACAACGAGACTTACTCGAAGGATTACCTGCTCGACCGTCTGGCGATCCTGTTCGGCGGACGCGTTGCCGAGGAGTTGTTCCTGAACCTCATCAGCACCGGTGCGTCGGACGACTTCAACAAGGCGACCCAGACGGCGCGCGCGATGGTCACGCGATTCGGCATGACCGACGCGCTCGGGCCGATGGTCTACGCCGACGACGACAACGACGCGTCTCCGTTCGGCCGGGGCTTCACGCGCGCGATCTCCGAGGCGACGCAGCAGAAGGTGGACTCCGAGATTCGCCGGGTGCTCGACGAGCAGTACAAGCTCGCTCGGCGCCTGCTCGAGGAGAACCGCGACAAGGTCGAAGCGATGACGGCGGCGCTGATGGAGTGGGAGACGATCGATGCCGATCAGATCAACGACATCATGGCCGGGCGGGCGCCTCGCTCGCCGAAAAGCGTAGCGCCGGACGCATCGTCGTCGGGCGGCAGCGGCAGTCCCGGCCCCGAGGTGAAGCCGGGCAGCGCGACCGCACCGGCGTAAGGTCGGCGGCGACAAGATGACGGGCCGGTGCGACGCTTCGCACCGGCCCGTTTTTGTTGATGATGCGGTGCGGGCGTGAGGCCGCTTCGCGTATCTCTTTCTTCTCCGATGTACGTGTCCAGTTCCGATCTTTCCCCACGCTCCATCCCTGAGCCGTTGCAGTGCGGGCGTCATACGCTGACGTTCGAACGCCCGTTGGTGATGGGCATTCTCAATGTCACGCCCGACTCGTTTTCCGACGGCGGCCGATATGCCGCGCGCGACGATGCGCTGCGCCAGGCCGAGACCATGGTGCGTGAAGGCGCCGACATGCTCGACATCGGTGGCGAATCGACGCGCCCCGGCGCTCCCCCCGTTTCGCTCGAGGAGGAACTCGCGCGCGTCATCCCCATCGTCGAGGCGCTCCGTGACGCGGGCGTGCCGCTCTCCGTCGATACCTACAAGCCCGAGGTGATGCGTGCCGCGCTCGCGGCGGGCGCCGACCTCATCAACGACGTCTGGGGTTTCCGTCGGCCCGGTGCGATCGACGCCGTGCGCGACAGTCAGTGCGGACTTTGCGTCATGCATATGCTCGGCGAGCCGCAGACGATGCAGCGCGGTAAGCCGGAATATGACGACGTCGTCGCCGATGTCCGGGCGTTTCTGACCGAGCGTGTCGAAACGCTGGCGCGTCAAGGGGTGGGGCGCAATCGGATCAGCGTCGATCCCGGATTCGGCTTCGGCAAATCGACGATCGAGCACAACTATGCGCTGCTTGCGCATCTCGCGGAGACGGCGCCGCGCGTGCCGGCCGGCGTCGCGCCCTATCCGATCCTCGCGGGGATGTCGCGCAAATCGATGTTTGGCAAGGTGACGGGGCGTGCTACGCCGCGAGAAAACGTGGCCGCGAGCATCGCGGGTGCCGTTTTAGCGGCCGAGCGGGGCGCCGCGATCATTCGCGTACACGACGTGGCAGAGACCGTCGATGCGCTGAAGGTCTGGAAAGCGGTCCGCGACGCGATCTGAGACGCGTCGCGGACGGAAGGGAAGCCTCTTCCGAGCGGAAGAGCGTGAGATCAAAGAACGAACGAGGAAAAAAGACAATGGCACGACGTTATTTCGGTACCGATGGGGTTCGCGGCAAAGTCGGCGAGGCGCCTATCACGCCGGAGTTCGTGTTGCGGCTGGGTTATGCGGCAGGCAAGGTGCTGGCCGGCGCGGATCGCTGGGCGAAGGCCGGCTCGCGCCCGACAGTGCTGATCGGCAAAGACACGCGCGTCTCGGGCTATATGCTAGAAGCGGCGCTCGAAGCCGGTTTCTCGGCGGCCGGCGTGGACGTGATGCTGGCCGGACCGATGCCGACGCCCGGCGTCGCCTATCTGACGCGCGCGCTGCGGCTCGCGGCGGGCGTCGTCATCAGCGCTTCACACAATCCGTACTACGACAACGGCATCAAGTTTTTCAGCGCCGACGGCAATAAATTGCCCGACGACGTCGAGCTGCTGATCGAACAGCAGCTTGAGACGCCGCTCGAATGCGCGCCGTCCGAGCGACTCGGCAAGGCTCGGCGGCTCGACGATGCAGCAGGGCGTTACATCGAGTTCTGCAAAAGCACGTTTCCCGCGGCGTTCGATCTGCATGGGCTCAAGCTCGTCGTCGATTGCGCTCACGGGGCGGCTTACCATATCGCTCCGCACGTCTTTCACGAGCTCGGCGCCGATGTCATCTCGATCGGTGTCGCGCCGAACGGATTCAACATCAACGACGGCGTTGGCGCGACGGCGCCGGAGGCGCTCGAGCGGGCGGTGCAGGCGAACCACGCCGATCTCGGTATCGCGCTCGACGGGGATGCCGACCGGCTCCAGATCGTCGATGCCTCCGGGCGCCTCTACAACGGCGACGAGTTGTTGTACGTGCTCGTCAAGGACCGCATCGCGACTGACGGGAAGGTGCCGGGGGCCGTCGGCACGCTGATGACCAACATGGCCGTCGAGGTTGCGCTCGAGGGGGAAGGCGTCGAATTCGTGCGCGCGCCGGTCGGCGACCGCTACGTCCTCGAACATTTGCGCGAGCGCGGCTGGCAGCTCGGGGCGGAAGGCTCGGGCCACATTCTGTCGCTCGACCGTCACTCGACGGGCGACGGGATCGTCTCGGGATTGCTCGTGCTCGCCGCGATCAAGCGCAGCGGATCGACGCTCGCCGAACTGCTCAAGGATGTGACACTGTTTCCGCAGCAGCTCATCAACGTGCGGATGCGCCCCGGCGCGGACTGGAAGCACAGTGAAGCGATTGCACAGGCCGTGGCCGAGGCAGAGCGGACCCTTGACGGCAACGGGAGGGTGCTGATCCGCGCGTCGGGTACTGAGCCGGTGTTGCGCGTGATGGTCGAGGCGCGGCACAGCGAGCACGCCGTTCGCTGCGCGCGGGAAATTGCGCGCGTCGTCGAGCAGGAAACCGCTTGACGATCGGGCCGTCGCCTCCGACCCTTTGTCATATTCGGATCTGTTTGTTTGCACCGCAATTGCGCGTAAAGTCGTCTTACTTATCGGCAAGTTATACGAATTTCTTCTAAAATCAATCGATTGCGCGCTTTCGCGGTCAACTTTCTGTCATATGACTGTCACAATAACGCCCTAATCTTCGCGGTGTCGAAACCACTCGACCACACCACTGGGGGTTATTCCATGAAATTGATGCAGACTGCGTTCGCCGGCGTGACCGCGGCGCTTCTCGCGATCTCCGCGCAAGCCGCTGACATCACTGGCGCGGGCAGCACGTTCGCCGCACCGCTTTACACCAAGTGGGCTGATGCCTACGCAAAGTCGGGCGGCGGCAAGATCAACTATCAAGGTATCGGTTCGTCTGGCGGCATCAAGCAGATCGAAGCGAAGACGGTCGATTTCGCAGGCTCGGACATGCCGCTCAAGGATGACGAGCTCGCCAAGCAGGGTCTCTTTCAGTTCCCGACGGTCGTCGGCGGCGTCGTGCCGGCGATCAACCTGCCGGGCATCAAGGCGGGCGAGCTCACGCTGTCGGGCCCGGTCCTTGCCGACATCTATCTGAACAAAATCACCAAGTGGAACGACCCCCAGATCGCCGCGCTGAATCCGGGCGTCAAGCTGCCTGACACGGCGATCGCCGTGGTGCGCCGCGCGGACGGCTCGGGTACGTCGTTCATCTGGACGAACTACCTCTCGAAGGTCAGCGACGAGTGGAAGACGAAGGTCGGCGAAGGCACGACGGTCAACTGGCCGACGGGTACCGGCGGCAAGGGTAACGACGGCGTCGCGGCCTTCGTGCAGCGTTTGCCGGGTGCAATTGGCTATGTCGAGTGGGCCTACGTGAAGCAAAATCACATGGTCTACACGAAGATGAAGAACGAGGCGGGCACGGTCGTCACGCCGGATACGGACACGTTCAAGGCGGCTGCGGCAAGCGCCGACTGGAAGAAGTCGTTCTACCAGATCCTGACGAACGAGCCGGGCAAGAATGCGTGGCCGATCGTCGGCGCGACGTTCGTCCTGCTGCATAAGACGCAGGACAAGCCCGCGCAAGGCGCGGAGACGCTCAAGTTCTTCGGCTGGAGCTTCAAGAACGGCGGCGACGCCGTGACGAGCCTCGATTACATCCCGTTGCCGGAATCGGTGACGTCGGAAATCGAGACGCAGTGGAAGTCGAACGTGAAGGACGCCTCGGGCAAGTCGGTGGCTGAGTAAGCTAACGGGTAGTGGATCGACCCGGCAAGGCGCTGTCGCCTTGCCGGGTATCGTCATCGGATGCGCGACTCGAGCGCATCAACAGGAAACGGGATACATGTCCGACATCCAACTCAATTCGATGACGCCCCCGGGTGGCGAACGCGCGCAGCGTGCGCCGAGCCGCGTCGGCGACTTCATCTTCGAAAACATTGCCTGGTTATCGGCGATCGTTACATTGCTGCTGCTCGGCGGCATCATCGTTTCACTGATCGTCGCTTCGCTGCCGACGATCCACAAGTTCGGACTTGCTTTTCTCTGGACCTCGGACTGGGATCCGCCCAGCGACGTCTACGGCGCGCTCGTTCCCGTCTATGGGACGCTCGCGACCTCGATCATTGCACTCATCATCGCGGTGCCCGTCAGCTTCGGCATCGCGCTCTTCCTGACGGAACTTTCGCCGGCCTGGCTGCGCCGTCCGCTCGGCATCGCCATCGAGCTTCTTGCCGCGATCCCTTCGATCGTCTACGGCATGTGGGGCCTGCTCGTCTTTTCGCCGATCTTCGCGCAATTCATCGAAGCGCCCCTCGGCAAAGTGCTCGGCCCTATCCCGGTGCTCGGCGCGCTGTTCCAGGGGCCGCCGATCGGCATCGGCATTCTCTGCGCCGGTGTCATCCTGGCCATCATGATCATTCCGTACATCGCATCGGTGATGCGTGACGTTTTCGAGGTCACGCCCGTGCTGCTCAAGGAGTCGGCCTACGGGATCGGCTGCACGACCTGGGAAGTCATGTGGAAGATCGTGCTGCCGTTCACGAAGACCGGCGTCATCGGCGGGATCATGCTCGGCCTCGGGCGTGCGCTCGGCGAGACGATGGCCGTCACATTCGTGATCGGCAATACGAACCTGCTCAACAACGTGTCGCTTTTTTCGCCCGGCAACAGCATCACGTCCGCGCTTGCGAACGAATTCGCCGAGGCGGGGCCGGGTCTGCATACGTCCGCGCTGATGGAGCTCGGTCTGATCCTCTTTGTCATCACGTTCATCGTGCTGGCGATTTCAAAACTGATGTTGCAGCGCCTCGAGAAAAACGAGGGGGCCAAATGAACCAACCCGCTCGTCAGATGCCGGGCACGGCAAGCCCCGAAGTTCTGCAGGCGACGCGCGACCGGCTGCAGCGTCGCCGTCGCCGCGTCAACGCGTTTGCCCTGACGCTTTCCCTCGCCGCGATGGCGTTCGGGCTGCTTTGGCTCGTCTGGATCCTCTATACGACATTGACGCTCGGCGTCGGCGGCTTGTCGGTCCAGCTCTTCACGCAATCGACGCCGCCCCCCAACACCGACGGTGGCGGTCTCGCCAACGCGATCGTCGGCAGCCTGATGCTTGTCGGCGTCGCGACGGTCGTGGGCACGCCGATCGGTGTGCTGGCCGGCGTCTATCTGGCCGAGTACGGTCAGAAGGGATGGCTGGCACGCGTGACGCGCTTCATCAATGACATCCTGTTGTCGGCGCCGTCGATCGTCGTGGGCCTGTTCGTCTATGCGCTCGTCGTCGCTCAGATGGGGCACTTTTCGGGCTGGGCCGGTGCGATCTCGCTTGCGCTGCTCGAGATTCCGATCGTGATTCGCACGACCGAGAATATGCTGCGGCTCGTGCCCAATGCGCTGCGCGAAGCAGCGTTCGCGCTCGGTGTGCCGAAGTGGCGAATGATCTCCTCGGTCACGCTGAAGGCGTCGATGGCCGGCGTCGTGACGGGTGTGCTGCTCGCGGTCGCGCGGATCGCCGGTGAGACGGCCCCGCTGCTTTTCACCGCGCTGTCGAATCAGTTCTTTTCGCTCGACATGGGGCAGCCGGTTGCGAACCTGCCCGTCACGATCTTCAAGTTCGCAATGAGTCCGTTCGCGCAGTGGCAATCGCTCGCGTGGGCGGGCGTCTTCATCATTACGCTCGGCGTGCTCGGATTGAATATCCTGGCGCGCGCGATGTTCGGCAAGAAGTAACCGCGGAGCGAAACTATGAATATGGCTGAGAGTCACCTCAAGCATTCGATCGAACGTCCGGCAGCCCCGGCCGGTTTCGATCCCGCACAAGACGGATCGGCGCTCGCTCCCGTCAGGCCCAAGATCGAAATTCGCAACTTGAATTTCTATTACGGCAAGTACCACGCCCTCAAGAATATCAACATGCAGATTCCCGAGGGGAAGGTGACGGCGTTCATCGGCCCGTCGGGCTGCGGCAAGTCCACGCTGCTGCGCACGTTCAACAAGATGTTCGCGCTCTACCCCGAGCAACGCGCCGTGGGCGAGATCATGATGGACGGCGAGAACCTTCTCACCTCGAAGCGCGACATCTCGCTGTTGCGGGCGCGCGTTGGGATGGTGTTCCAGAAGCCGACGCCATTTCCGATGTCGATCTACGACAACATCGCGTTCGGCGTGAAAATGTTCGAATCGCTCTCACGCTCGGAGATGGACGACCGTGTGGAATGGGCGCTGACGAAGGCCGCGCTGTGGACCGAAGTGAAGGACAAGCTCGGCCAAAGCGGCTACGGCCTCTCGGGCGGTCAGCAGCAGCGTCTTTGCATTGCGCGCGGGATTGCGATCCGTCCTGAAGTGCTGTTGCTCGACGAGCCGTGCTCGGCGCTCGATCCGATCTCGACGGGGCGCGTCGAAGAGCTGATCGCCGAGCTCAAGAACGAGTATACGGTCGTCATCGTTACTCACAACATGCAGCAGGCCGCGCGCTGTTCCGATTACACCGGATACATGTACCTCGGCGAACTGATCGAGTTCGGCGATACGGAAAAAATCTTCATCAAGCCGGTCCGCAAGGAAACCGAGGATTACATCACCGGCCGCTTCGGCTGATGAACAGAGTAGGAGGCAAACATGTCCGATAAGCACCTCTCCAGTCAGTTCGATGCCGATCTGAATCTGATCTCGTCGAAAGTGCTCGAAATGGGTGGCCTCGTCGAGGCGCAGATCACGCGCGCCATGGAGGCGCTCAACACGTTGGACGCGGCGATCGCCGATCAGGTGATCTCGGAGGAAGACACGGTCAACCAGATGGAAGTGGCGATCGACGAGGAGTGCAGCAACATCATCGCGCGCCGCCAGCCGGCCGCTCGCGATCTGCGCCTTCTGCTCGCGATCTCGAAGACGATCACGAACCTCGAGCGCGCGGGCGACGAGGCCGAGAAGATCGCCAAGCGCGTGAAGCGCGTCATGGAAGACGGCGCCGCGCGCACGTTGAACATCGCCGAGATCAAGATTTCGGGCGACATGGCCGTGTCGATCCTGCGCCGCGCGCTCGATGCGTTCGCACGCCTCGATACGGCTGCCGCCGCTCAGATCGTGCGCGACGACAAGGCGATCGACGAGGAGTTTCGCGCATTCGTCCGTAAGCTCGTGACATACATGATGGAAGATCCACGCACGATCTCCGCCGGGCTCGAGTTTCTCACCATCGCCAAGGCAATCGAGCGGATCGGCGACCACGCGAAGAACATCGCCGAATTCATTATCTACATCGTGAAGGGCACGGACGTGCGCCACAAATCGCGCGACGCGCTCGAGCGCGAAGCGCTTAGTTAACGTGTCAAGAGGTGACGATGCCGAGCAGCATTCTGATCATCGAAGATGAGCCCGCTATCTCCGAACTGATCTCGATCAACTTGCAGCACGCAGGCCATTGCCCGATTCGCGCTTACAACGCGGAGCAGGCGCAGTCGCTGATCAGCGACGTGCTACCCGATCTCATCCTGCTCGACTGGATGCTGCCCGGCAAGTCTGGTATCGCGTTCGCGCGAGATTTGCGCAACAACGAACGCACGAAGCATATTCCGATCATCATGCTCACGGCGCGGGGTGACGAGCAGGACAAGGTGCTCGGCCTCGAAATCGGCGCCGACGACTATGTCACGAAGCCCTTCTCGCCGAAGGAGCTGATGGCGCGCATCAAGGCCGTGCTGCGCCGCCGGGCGCCTCAGCTCACGGAGGACGTCGTCGCCATCAACGGCCTCAAGCTCGATCCGGCGACGCATCGTGTCGCGGCTCATGCGGACGGCAACGAGATCAAGCTCGATCTCGGACCGACCGAGTTCCGGCTGCTGCATTTCTTCATGACGCACCCGGAGCGCGTGCACAGTCGCACGCAATTGCTCGATCAGGTTTGGGGCGATCACGTCTTTGTCGAGGAGCGCACGGTCGATGTCCATATCAAGCGCCTGCGTGCCGCGCTGAAGCCGGCCGGGTGCGATGCTATGATCGAGACGGTGCGCGGCAGCGGATATCGGCTGGCCAAGACCGCCTGATCTCCAGGCCCGCAAGTTCCCTACCTTGTCTTCGCCGTGGAAAAACGTGGTGGCATAAACATCATCTGGGCGCGCTCGATCGTCTCGCTCGTGCTGCTGGCGCTCGTTTGTGCCGCCATCGCAGCATTCGCGGGCGTCAAGGCCGCGCTCGTCTTCGGCGCCATCGCGCTTGTCGCGCAGAGCCTTTTCTCGACCTATCACACCGAACGCCTCTGGCAGCTGCTCGATGCGCCCGTGTACGGGCAGGTTCCCAGCGCGCCGGGTGTGTGGGGCGAGATCTACTATCGGCTGCACAAGCTCGCCAAGCGCTGGCACGCGCAGGTGCGACAGGTCGAGCAGCAACACTCGCGGTTCATTCAGGCGATTCAGGCTTCGCCTAACGGCGTTGTCATGCTCGACGATCACGATCAGATCGAGTGGTGCAACGCGATCGCCGAGCAGCATTTCGGCCTCGACGCGAAACGCGATTTGCGGCAGCACGTCACGCACATCGTCCGCCATCCCGACTTCGTCCGTTACGTGAATTCACATCGGTACGACGAGACGCTCGTCATGCGCGGCATGGGCGAGAAACGTCAGAACACGCTTTCGGTCCAAGTGTTTCCGTATGGCGAAAATCGCAAGCTCGTGCTGTCGGACGACATCACCGAGCTCGAACGAACCGATTCGATGAGGCGCGACTTCGTCGCGAATGTCTCGCACGAGTTGAAGACACCACTGACCGTGCTCTCTGGCTTTCTGGAAACGCTACGCGAGATACCGCTCGAGGAAGACGATCGCGCTCGCTATCTGGAGCTGATGGAGCAGCAGGCGGCCCGGATGCGGCATATCGTCGATGATCTGCTCGTGCTCGCGAAGCTCGAAGGCGATATTAAATCGCCCGGCGAACAGGCTATCGATATGGGTGCGGTGCTGCGGCATCTGCAAGACGACGCGATGACCCTTTCGGCCGGCCGCCACAAACTCGCATTCGACGTCGATGAAACGCTGACCGTGACCGGCGTGGAAACGGAGATATTGAGCGCGCTCGGCAATCTCGTCACGAACGCCGTGCGCTATACGCCAGACGGCGGATCGATCAAAGTCGAATGGCGGCTTTTCGGCGATCGTGCGGCGTTTTCCGTGAGCGATACCGGTTTCGGCATTCCGGCGGCCGACATCCCGCGGCTCACGGAGCGCTTCTATCGAGTCGATCGAAGCCGCTCGCGCGATACGGGCGGCACCGGGCTCGGCCTCGCGATCGTCAAACATGTGCTGCAACGGCACGATGCCCTCCTCGACGTGAAAAGCGAGGAGGGCCGCGGCAGCACATTCACCGTCCGCTTTCCGCCGCAGCGTAGCGTGCGGCGACAGACCATTCACGCGTAGCGAGCGCTAGCAACCGAACTTAGTGAGCAGGCTCGCCTGTGCGTTGCGCGAAGTCTTGCCCGGGCGCGAGCGCCGATAGTGACCGTCGCTTTGCATGATCCACGCCGCTTGATTGTCCCCGAGGAACGCTGACAACCCTTCCGCGATCACGCGGCGCTTGAGACGCCGATCTTTGATCGGGAATGCGACTTCCACCCGCCGGAAGAAATTGCGGTCCATCCAGTCGGCGCTCGAGAGATAGACCTTTTCGTCGCCGTTCGCGAAGAAGTAGAAGATGCGGTGATGCTCGAGGAAGCGCCCGACGATCGAACGCACGGTAATGTTGTCCGACAGTCCCGCAACGCCCGGCTGCAACGAGCAGACGCCGCGCACGATCAGATCGATCTTGACGCCTGCCTGCGAGGCTTCGTAGAGCTCGGCGATGACAGTCGGCTCGAGTAGCGCGTTCATCTTCGCGACGATGCGTGCCTTCTTGCCGGCGCGCGCATTTTGGCTTTCGGCGCGAATCGCATCGATTAGCTTCGGATGCAGCGTGAACGGCGATTGCCACAGCTCGTGCAGCTTGAGCTCGCCGCCGATGCCCGTCAGCTGCTGAAAGACGTGGTGCACGTCTTCGCAGATCATTTGATCGGACGTCATGAGGCCGAAGTCCGAATAGAGCCGCGCCGTGCGCGGGTGGTAGTTGCCCGTGCCCAGATGCGCGTAGCGCTTGAGCACCGATTTACCGTTCTCGGTGACGCGGCGCACGATCAGCATCATCTTCGCGTGGCACTTATGGCCGACTACCCCGTACACCACATGGGCGCCAACGGCTTCGAGTTGCGAGGCCCAGTTGATGTTGGTCTCTTCGTCGAACCGCGCGAGCAGCTCGACGACGACCGTCACTTCCTTGCCGTTGCGCGCCGCCTGCATCAGCGCGTTCATGAGCGGAGAATCCGTGCCCGTGCGATAGATCGTCTGCTTGATCGCGACGACGCTCGGATCCTGAGCGGCCTGCAGCAGCAGCTCGAGCACGGGCTGAAAACTTTCGTACGGATGATGCAGCAGGACATCGCCCTGATCGATCGCATCGAAAAGATTCGCCGTCTTCACGAGCCGGTCGGGCGTTGCGGGCACGTGGGGGACGAACTTGAGATCGGGACGGTCCACCATCTCCGGCAACGGCATGAGCCGCACGAGATTGACCGGCCCGTCGACGCGATAGCAATCCTTCTCCGAGAGGCCGCTCTCGTCGAGCAGACGCCGCACGATATGGACCGGCGTCTCTGCCGAGACCTCGAGGCGCACCGCGTCGCCGAGGTGGCGGGCCGGCAGCTCGCCTTGCAATGCAACGCGCAGGTTAGTGATCTCATCTTCGTCGACGAAGAGCTCACTGTTGCGCGTGATGCGAAATTGATTGCAGCTGCGCACGATGAGATTCGGGAACAGCTCGTTGACGAAGCGCTGCATGAGCGAGCTCAGCAGGACGAAGCCATAGGTGAAGCCCGAAAGCTCTTGCGGCATCTGCACGAGCCGCGGCAGTGCGCGCGGCGCCTGGACGATGCCCATGACGGCCTGGCGGCCGAAGGCGTCTTTACCTTCCAGTTCCACGACGAAATTGAGGCTCTTGTTGAGCACCCGCGGGAATGGGTGCGCGGGATCGAGGCCGATCGGCGTGAGCACCGGCAAAAGCTCGTTGGCGAAATACCGGCGCGCCCACTGCGTCTGCTCGTCGGTCCAGCTGTCGGTGCTGTGGAAATAAATGCCTTCTTCCTCGAGGGCGGGCAGCACTGTTTCGTGCAGGAGCCGGTATTGCCGGTGCACGAGCTTTTGCGCACGCTCGACGACGAGATCGTAGCAATGCTGGAGCGACATGCCGTCGGGTGAGAGGGAGCCGGGATTGTCCTGCATCTGCTCCTGCAGTCCCGCCATCCGGATTTCGAAGAACTCGTCGAGATTGCTGCTCGTGATGCAGATGAAGCGAAGGCGTTCCAGCAGCGGCACGGACGGATCCGCCGCCTGCGCGAGCACGCGCTCATTGAAACCCAGGATGCCCAACTCGCGGTTGAGCAGGGGATAACGCAACGACATCGGCAAGGACGAATACGAAGGGTCGGAGGGCGATATGAACGGACGCTCGGAAATTCTCACAGTTTGGTGTCGCTTCGATGAATGGTTATTGTCACGAATTTTACGGGTAACTGATCTAATTTTGAGATAGCTGGACGAAGAAGTTCATACGCTTGACGCCAAACGCGACGGCTTTTCCTGCGCGCGCTTATCGGAGGTCCCCGCTCTATGCGTAAAATGGCGACTTTGAACCGCGTCGTGGAATCGCCGGCCCGAGCTCGGGAAGCAGCGGCGCACTCGCGCACGAAATCGTTTTCATCCATGCCCAATACCCCGCATCTGCTCGCATCCGTCGACCTTGGCTCGAACAGTTTCAGGCTCATTGTCGGGCGCATCGAGGAGACGCCGGCCGGCAGCCAGATCTATCAAGTCGACGCGTTGCGCGAGCCCGTGCGGCTCGCGGCCGGCCTTTCGCCTGACAAGATGCTCGATCGCGCGTCTCAGGAACGGGCCTGGGCGGCGCTCAAACGGTTCGGCGAGCGGCTGCGCGACTTTCATCCCGATCACGTGCGCGCCGTGGCGACGAACACGGTGCGCGTTGCCAAGAACGCCGGCGAGTTCCTGGCCGAAGCGGAGAGGGCGCTCGGCTTCCCGATCGAAGTGATCGCCGGCCGTGAAGAGGCGCGCCTCATTTACGCCGGAGCCGCCCATTCGGTGCCCGCCATCTCCGGTAAGCGCCTCGTCGTCGACATCGGCGGGGGATCGACGGAGTTCATCATCGGCTCGCATTACACGCCGCTGATCATGGAAAGCCTTTACATCGGCTGCGTGAGCCACAGCCGCGCGTTCTTTCCGGCCGGCAACGTCGACGAGTACACGATGCGCCAGGCCGAGCTCGCCGCCAAGCGCGAAATCCAGATCATCTCGCGCGAGTACAAGCAGGCCGGATGGGATCAGGCGATCGGCTCGTCGGGCACGGCGCGCGCGCTGGCCGAGCTCGTCGAGGCCAACGGCTTCAACGATCCGAGCGTGACGCATGGCATTTCGCGCGGCGGGCTCGAGCGGCTCAAGCGTGCGCTCATCAAGGCCGAGAACGTCAACCGGCTCAAGCTCGTGGCGCTCAAGCCTGATCGCGTGCCGGTCCTGGCGGGAGGGCTCTCGATCATGCTTGCCGTGTTCGAAGAGCTCGGAATCGACTACGTCGACACGACCGACGGCGCGTTGCGTCTCGGCGTGCTCTACGACCTGTTGGGCCGTACGCAACACGAGGATATGCGGGCCGTGACGGTCGAGGGATTCATGCGCCGCTACGGCGTCGATCGGCCGCAGGCCGAGCGCATCCGCGATCTTGCCATCGACTTTTTCACTCAACTCGGGGATGAGCCCGACGCCGAGCGCGCGGAAGAAGCGCGGATGTTTCTGCGCTGGGCGGCATCGCTGCATGAAATCGGACTGTCGATTTCACATAGCGCCTATCACAAGCACTCGGCTTATATCGCGAGCAACGCCGATATGCCGGGCTTCTCGCGCACCGATCAGGCGCGCCTTGCGGCGCTCGTGCTCGGCCATGCCGGCAAACTCGGCAAGCTCTCACAGGCGCGCGACGTGGAGTGGCCACTGCTTTTCTGCCTGCGGCTAGCCGCGTTGCTGTGTCGGCGCCGCGCCGATATCGGGCTGCCTGGCATCCGCGTCGCGCACACGAACAGCGGCGGGTATGAAGTGCATCTGCCGAACGAGTGGGTGGCCAACAACCCGCTCACCGACTACAGCCTGATTCAGGAAGCGGCCGAATGGGAGAAAGTCGGCATTCGGTATCGCGTCGTCTATACCGACGACTGAGCGTGGGCTCGTGGTGGCTTGCGCCGCGCGGCGCGCGGCGCGGCCAGGTCGATATTCGCCTTGGCCTTAGCCTTCGTCTCAGCGCGACGTCGGTTCGCCGAGGAAATGTCGGGCGTAGCGAACGTTGATGTCGGAGAGGCGGAACAGCGTCAGGAAGTCCGCGCAATTGAAGTCCGGATCCCAGGCCGGCGCGCCGCAGATCTTGGCGCCGAGACGCAGGTAACCCTTCACGAGCGGCGGCGGGGCGACGCGGGCGCCCGTGCGTAGCTCCTCGACAGGCAGGGGTGTATGCGGGAACGCCCGATACTCAGGATCCGTCAGCGCGCTTTCCCGCAGCGATTCATAGAGGTTCGCCGCAAAGTGGCCGCCGTCGGCCATCGGCACGCTCGCGCAACCGAGCATTGTCTCGTAGCCGTTTTGCATCATGTAGGTGCCGAGGCCGCCCCAGAGCGACATGATGACCGAGCCGCTCCGGTAATCGGCATGCACACACGAGCGGCCGACTTCGACGAGCTTCGAACGCAGGTGCGCGAGACGCGAGAGGTCGAACTCGCCTTCGGCGTAAAGCTGGCCGATGCGAGCCGCTTGATGCGGAGGCAGCACGCGATAGGTGCCGACGACCGTCAATGTTTCGAGATCGCGAACGAGCAGATGGTCGCAGTAAGCGTCGAAGCGGTCGACGTCGAGGCCAGCGGGGCCGGTGACGGTTGCGCCCATTTCCTCAGCGAAGACGCGATAGCGCAGCCGCTGCGCTTCGCGAAGCTCCTCTTCCGTCCGGGCCCAGGCCACTTGCAGGCGGTGCTGAGCGGTGATCGTTTCTTCCGTGCGGGGGAGGCGGCGGCGCGAATCGAGGGGAATGGAAGCGAGGGGCAAGGTGGGCGTCGGCAGGTCTCGCATAGAATTTCCTGGTAAATGTAGGAATTGCTGCGTTTTCGCCAATTTAGTAATCGGCCGTGACGGTTGCATGGCAAAGCCGTGTAAATCCGATGACATGTCGCATTTAGGACACATCGATTTCACATGACATGTCACAAAGTCGACAAGGGGTGATTTTAGGCGAGATCTGGAGAAATGACTGCACGAATCAGGACCTGGCCTGCGCCGTTGCGCTCGCGGCCCTCGAGCCACCAGATGCCGCCTTTTTTGATGGACCATTCGGTCTGCTCCCCAGCGACGAGTCGAGCGGCGACCAGCCCGAGCGTCGGTTGGTGTCCGACGACGACGACCGTGTCTGCGATGCCCTTTGGCCAGCCGGCGGCGGCGAGGACGTCCTCGGCCGCGGCGCCCGGCGCGATTTCTTTCACGATGCGGTATTGGTCCGTCAGAGCCTCGACGGTCTGCACCGTGCGCGCGGCGGGGCTGGCGAGAATCAGCGCGTCGGACGGCAGGCGGTTGCGCAGCCATTTAGCGGCGCTTTGCGCCTGCTTGCGGCCGCGTGTGGTGAGCTGTCGCGCGAGGTCTGTCGATGCGGTGTCTTCGGCTTCCGCATGGCGCCAGAGGATGAGATTCATAGTGGGAGTCCTTTCTGTGAGGTGTCGAATCCGCAAGCATGATGCCTGTAGCGGGTGGGGACGGACTCGGGTAGCCGTTGCGTTTCGTCTGGTTCAATATGGTCGGCCAATGTGACTGGTCGGTGTCGCTGGCGGCTGCCATGCGCTAATCTGATGCAAATGGCGCAAGGTCTTCGGTTCGCTGGTCGGGGGCGCTGCGCCGATTGACCGCGTGGGCCAACACGGCTACAATCTCGCACTTTTCGGAGCGTAGCGCAGCCTGGTAGCGCATCTGATTTGGGATCAGAGGGTCGAAGGTTCGAATCCTTTCGCTCCGACCAATAGAATCAAGCACTTGGCCCGGCCCTTGAAGCCGGGCCAAGTGCTTTCTGCGCGTCCCGCGATGCCGACGGCCACGCTACTGCCGATAGACATGAAACCGCAGACCATCGCCGGGCGACTGCGGCCGGCGCGTCTAATCTTGCCGGCCGCTACCGATCAACACCTTCCATATTCCTGCTGACTCATCTGGTTCATCAGGGCTGAGCGTCCGGATGATCTCAAACTCATCCATGTTCAGGTCATCCGCCGGAAACTCTGTCTCGAGGCCAATATTGATGCTTCTGCGCATCTACTGGCGACGGATGCGTACTCTTTAAAGTCGGGGCGGGTGGCGCGGCGCGCGTCCATCGTTCTGGCGTAGATCGTTTTGTCGTTCAGTTTCACGCGGTACCAAATGGATTCAGCCAGGTGTGCCCAGCCTGGGGCAAGCTTCGCTTGAACTTCGACGCTCAGCCCTTCCATGCGATAGCCGTAAAGGACGCATTCAAGAATCAGTTGCTCGGTATTCTGTATGCGGTCGCCGCAACAACGTTGCTTGGATCGTCAGGCCCTCCCATTCCGTGCGAAACAAGATGGCACCACTCATAACGAATGCCCGCGTGCCCGCTCGTCACACTGAAAAACCTGCTGCGAAGTCGAGCATACTCCGTGGCTGTCTTGGCTTCGCCGCATTCTTGAAGGGTCGCCGCCTCCATCACTGTGGTGTGATTGCGCTGAGGTACATAACCATGCTGAACCGCCTGAGGCAGTGGGCGTTTTACGTCTCCCAACCCGCTGTACCAAGCCCAACTACCCTCTTGAAGGAGCACATTGGTGACATAGCTTTCTTGACTGAAGTTCCTGTTACGATGGTGTGTGAATCTTGGGTTCGTCGGGAGGGAGGGAACACTATGATCACTTTAGCTGTTGCACGATGGGCTGTTACGCTTGTTCACGGGTGTCCGATCACAGGATTTTTTTTGGAGGAGGCAAACCAGCATAATTTCTATTGGGACATGGTGGCGATCTACAATAGAGATCTGATCGAAGACACCGGATATGAAGGTTCTGCGCACACTGAATTCAGCAATACGGATGAAAGCTATTTGCGGTGGATATACCATGCATTCGAAACGCGCCCATGTCTTCGGGAGGAATTGAGGCCAGAGGGAGAGGTGATGGGTTACATTCGTGAGGTTGATCGTAATCACGCGCGAACCAAAAGCCTGGCTAATCCAAAGGTATTGCTCTCTCTGCTTGATGTTATAAAAGTACCTAATGTCGCGTCAAGAATTGTTGATTCTCTTAACGTGAAAAGTGCGGCATCGCTTGGCTCTACGTCTAAAATCGTAAGGAAATCTATTGGATACGATCCTTTTCGAGGTGGAAGTAGAGGCGCAATGCTCGGCGCAGCAATATATTTGGGAGCGGGCGACCGCAAGACTGCAATCGAGCTTCTTGCTCTTTATGCCTTCAACCATATTTATGATGCGATTCAGCCGCACGTCAAAAGTGGGCCATTCCAAAGAGTCGGAGATAGGGCTGTGCGGGAAATATCTACGCGCACAAAATATGGGGCCAATGAAAATAGTTTGGTTTCAACGAATTGTCTGGCCATAACGACTACGTCAGGCGGTGTTCCAGAAGGAGCGGTGAACTTCGTATATAACGACCGAAGTTTGCTCGAAAATCGAGAGCTTCATCTTGACCCGGAAGACTATAGGACCATGAAAATGATGCATGGTGAGCTTAGGTTAATGCAGCGTCAACATGATAGGGGATTTTTTAGGCCGATTTATGTGGACAAATACTGCTGCCCATTTTGTGCGGTGCAATTTATCGTTATGGGCCTTATTCGCTTCACTCCGGGGGCGACTGCTAACACCGCGTTGCGATGGTATACTTTTTCCCCTTATGTGATTTATTTCAAAACAAGGCGCGTCCAAATGTGGGGTCAAGACGTGGAGGACAGGTTTGCCAAGCTAACTGTGCAAGAAAAATCTTATTTCCTCTACAAGCTTGCAACGTCGTGCTCCGTAACCAAGCATTCCATGAAGGAACCCATGTATTCGATCAATTTATGATTGCGGACCACTGATGCGGTGTAGGCTACGAACGAGTGTTGGCGAGCCCACTAAAGCGACGCCGGAGATCTCCTATGCTGGAACGGTTCTTTCAGTGCCTAATGCAAGGAGAACGACCATGCGCATGCTTCTCAACGTACGGATTCCCCACGAGCCATTCAACGCGTTCGTTCGCGACGGCACGATTGGGGAAGTGATGGCGAAGATACTCGATGAAACGAAGCCGGAAGCCGCCTATTTCACCGAGCAAAGCGGAGGACGCGGAGCCGTTCTGGTCATCAACCTCGACGAGCCGTCTCAGATTCCGGCATTTGCTGAGCCGTGGTTCCTCAAGTTCAACGCCGACTGCGAGTTTCGCGTCGTGATGGTACCGGAAGACCTGCAGAAAGCCGGGCTTGAGACGCTCGGTTCAAAGTGGAGATAGTCATCGTCGATAAACTCGACGTGCCCCATGAGACGAGTGGCGCGAGGCTGTGCGATAGACGAGTTGATCAATTGTCTGCCTTCGTGATCGCCTCGATCTCCGCCGTGTTCCAACGCCCGCGCCGCATTGCTTCAGCCAGCATGCCGAGGGTCAGCGAGACAAGTGGCGGGTCGCGGAATCTTTTTGAGAACAAGCCGAGAACCGACTTGATGACATCGAGACTGTCAGGACCGAAGTACCGGTTATACGGAAAGCCCTGAGCCTCGATCCCAAACGTCTCTGCCCACTTGTCGATAAACTCGACGGCATCGACGCCGGTCAGGCGCAGGTCTTCCACGAGCCTGCTGTCCGGCGTCAATTTCAGCTGACCGCCAAACAACGGCCGACCGAGTTCCTTACGAGCGAACGCTTCCAGTTGAAGCAAAGTCGGAAGGGACTGGCAGTTCATCGGCGAACAGCCCGGACAGTAAGTTCGTGCCGCTGCAGCGCAATGATCGTCATCTTTTCCGTCTCATGAAATACATACATGCGGCGATGACGAGCACACCAAGGGAATCTACCGCCGCGAGCACTGGTAACGGATTGAACCATTTGTCCATGTTGGTCGTGCGGCCGTAATATGGCGGGCCGTGCCCGAACGCTTCGTTGATATTGATGACGTTGAAGGCAACGATCGATGCCGCAAGAGCGAGTAGGGCTATGCCAAGGAGGAGTTGCGCCGGTCGATTCTTCGCCATGTTAGTACGCGACAGTTAAAGGGATATAGCAATCGGGCGATCCCGCGATTGCGGCTTGCAGGTCACGAACAAAACTGTCCATTCGGCTGCGGAGGTTAATGCATCCTGCGCTTCCCGGATGTGTACCGCCATGGATGAAAAATCCACCGCGCCCATACGTCTGCGTGCCCGGAAACACGTGGATTGTAAGTCGATGGTTGCCCCATGACGAACGTGGCGCGAGGCTGTACCAGCGGTTCGCCCACATCTGCGACGGCTGTACCCAATACCGCCCCGACGGAATCGGACCTATGTTGCTCTCGCGCTGGCGGGCCACAGAGTAGTCAAAGCCGCCAGCGTCAGTTGGCTGGCCTGAAACGGCAGCATAGGAGCGCGTCTGCGGACTGGTCATGGATAGGAACCGTCCATTAAAATGAAGCGAAACGTTCGACCTTCCGCAGGTGGGAGTCGTCGGGATACCGAGTTCTGCGGCGTACCTATTTGGCATATGGGCCCTCTCTCCTGTATGAAGTGAGGGCATGGTAGAAGGTGGCGAGACTGCGCAGTGCCTTGCGCCCTATTATCAGACGCAATTACCCTTCCCCGATAAAGAATCGCTTCTCAATACTCGCGAGTGGTCGACTTCCGTTGAACCGATCTCGGTTACATAGCGCTGTACCCCGGCGTGTCGGCGGCATCAGGAAGCCGTAGCTACGCGACGTCCGTTGCGATTCCTCGAAAAGGGCGGCTCAGTCCACAGTCATGCGATGTTAATGCGCGGCCGTTAGTGTTTCGCAGGCCCGCCAAAGGCGCCGGCCCGCATCGACATCCCGCGCGTGCGTTGCGACGTCCGCGTCGCCCACACGGCTTCCCCGTGCTTCGAATAGCCCCTGAGGCCCGTAATACCCACCGTCGCGGACATCTGGCGAAGTCGCCGCATACAAGGTCGGCAGCGCTCCTGCGGTCCCGCTATTCAATGCAGCGGCGATGAACTTGCCCGCAAGCACTCTCAGCGCACGCTCAACCGCGTTGTAGTCCCCATTGCGGAAGAGATTCGTCTCGGCGACGCCCGGGTGCGCGGCTACGGACATCACGCGCGAGCCTTTAGCTCGCAAACGCCTGTCGAGCTCGAACGCCAACATCAGGTCAGCCAGCTTCGACTGCTGATACGCCCGCATCGGCGAATAGGAACGCGTAGACTGCAAGTCGTCGAAATCGAGCCTCCCGCGCTTATGCGCAATCGAAGCGATGGTCACGATGCGAGGCCGCTCGGCCGAATCACCCGCAGCCTGATCGAGCGCGGGCATCAGCAACTCCGTCAGTAGGAAATGCCCGAGCACATTCGTCCCGAATTGCAACTCGAAACCATCGACGGTCTCGCGGCGACGAGGTGGCGCCATCACGCCGGCATTGTTGATCAGTATGTGGATGGGGCGTTGCCGCGCCAATTGCGTCCGCGCCAATTCGCGTACGGAGGAAAGCGAAGCAAGGTCGACGATCGCGACTTGGGACCGAGTCCCGGGCGCTTGTTTCGCTATGGCGGCGAGAGCGGTTTCGCCACGCCTTATATCGCGGCAGGCCAGGATGACCTCGGCCCCCCTGCGCGCCAATTCGAGCGCCGCGTAAAAGCCGATGCCGCTATTCGCTCCAGTAATGAGTACGCGCTTGCCCGTTTGATCGGCGATATCGGCAACGGTCCACCGTGAAGCGATGTACATAGGCTGGAATCCTGAGAGGTCAAATCTCTACGACCTTATCCCACACGAATGCGGGATTCTCGATGCGCATCCGGCGCCGATCGATATATCCGCGCGGATTGCAGACGACGCGCGTACCCTCGGCGAAGTAATCGAACGGCGTATGCGTATGGCCATGAATCCAGAGCGCGACAGGCGTGTGAACGAGCGTCGGCAAATGGCTGATGAAGCCTGCCGACACGAGATCGTTTGCAAAGCGTGGCGCCAGGCTGTCGCGATGCGGGGCATGATGCGTGACGACGATCGTCTTGCCGCCGAACGGCTTGGCAATTTCAGCCGCGAGCCAAGCACGTGCTTGCCGATGCAGCGCGAGCGTATCGCTCGGCATGAACTTGCGCGAGGGCGTACCCGAGGTTTCGGCGCGATCGACGCTCCATGCAAGCTGAATCGGCCCGCGGAAATCGACCATCACTTTTTCGGCCGCTGCCATCGCGGCTTCGCGCGCTTCGTCGTCCGCACCGAAGAGCTCGAAGTCGGTCCACAGCGTCGTTCCGAGCACGCGCCACCGGCCTTGGGGGTCAAGGAGCGACGCGTTGTTCAGGTAGTGCACGTTATCGGTGGTTGCGGCGGCGTCGCGCATCGCGACTTCGAGTGCGCCGAACTCACCGTCGTAGTACTCATGGTTGCCGGGCACATAGACGATCGGCGTGCGCGGGTCGAACATCTCCGCCGCCCAGCGTATGCCCTCGGCGTGATTGTGAATGTCCCCGGCCAGCACGACGAGGTCGGCTTCGGCATGCGCGATCGCTTCGGGCTCGTCGCATTCGAGGTGGAGGTCCGACAGTACGCGGATTTTCATTCGCACGTCCCCTTTGATCGTCGAGCGCGTAATTCAGCCCAATACCTTGCCGGGATTCATGAGACCGAGCGGATCGAGCGCCGATTTGACGGCGCGCATCAGCGCAAGCTCGACGGCCGATTTGTAGTGGGCCGCTGCGCCGACCTTCAGCTGCCCAAGCCCATGCTCGGCACTGAGGCTGCCGTGATGCTTGTGCACGCTGTCATAGACGATGCGGTTCAGCGTCTCTTGGTACTGCGAAAGAAACGCCTTCGGATCGCCGCCCTCCGGCGCTTGAACGTTATAGTGCAGATTGCCGTCGCCAAGATGACCGAACGTGACCATCCGCGCACCGGGCACCGACGTGGCAATGGCGGCGTCCGTTTCCTCGATGAACGTGGCAATGCGCGAAATCGGCACCGCGATGTCGTGCTTGATGTTCAGTCCTTCTTCGGCCTGCGCGAGCGGAATATGCTCACGCAGATCCCAGAACGCGCGCGATTGCGCGAGGTTCTCCGCGACGACGGCATCTTCCACGAGCCCCGACTCGAGTGCCTCCTCCATCATGCGCTCGAAGAGTCCGCGCGCGTGCTCTTCGCTTTCGCTATCCGAAAGCTCGAGCAGCACGATCTGTGCGTGCGATGCATCGAACGGATAGCGCAATTGCGGGAAACGCTTGCCGACGAGGCGCAAGCAGAAATCCGACATCAACTCGAAGCCCGTCAGCAATGGGCCCGCATAGCGCCCCGCCAGCGCGAAGAAGTCGAGCGCGGCATGCGGGGAGGCGAGCCCGGCAAGGGCCGTCACGCGCGCCGCGGGCAGCGGATGCAGTTTCATGACGGCTGCGGTGATGATGCCCAGCGTGCCTTCCGCTCCGATATAAAGGTCGCGCAAGTCGTAGCCGGTGTTGTCTTTGCGCAGACCGCGCAGCCCATCCCATATCTCTCCCTGGGGCGTCACCACTTCGAGGCCGAGGCAGAGTTCGCGCGCGTTGCCGTAGCGCAGGACGGCCGTGCCGCCCGCGTTTGTCGCGAGATTGCCGCCGATCGTGCAACTGCCTTCGGCGGCGAGGCTCAAGGGGAAGAGCCGCCCCGCATCGCGGGCACGGTTCTGCACTTCGGCCAGCACGACGCCGGCTTCGACCGTGATCGTGTTGTTGTGGACATCGAGCGCGCGCACGCAATTGAGCCGGCCCAGGCTGACGACGGCCTGCTTGCCGCTCGCGTCGGGCGTCGCTCCGCCAGCGAGGCCGGTATTGCCGCCCTGCGGCACCAGCGCGACGCGGTGAGCGACGGCCAGGCGCACGAGCGCGGCCACTTCGTGAGAGGTGCCCGGCCGCAGCACGGCGCAGGCGGTGCCCGTGTAGCGGCCGCGCCAGTCCGTCAGATACGCGGCGGTATCGTTGGCATCGGTGAGCACATGGGCGGCGCCAATGGCGTCGCGGCAGGCAGCGACAAAATCGGTCATCGTGGGAAAAGCGGCGGACGCGCTCGTCGGAGTGGAGATGTCTTATTGTGAATGATCGTCGCCCGCCGTGCGCGCGGTGGCAGAAAGCGGGGTGAAAGCGAGTATCTGATGCTTCGCGTTTCGGTACGAATCGGCGTACGTCAGGGTGACGGCAGATCGGGCGACCGTTGCACCTCGGCGGTTTCCGCCTGGCGCCGCGCCGCCTTCGCGGCCCGCTTGAATGGCGCGACGTAGGCGAGCGCGCAAGCGAGGAAAGCGGCGGCCAGCGCCGTTTCGGCCCAGCCGAGCGCTGCCGACAGTCCCGCATCGCTCATGCCGCGCACGATGCCTTCGGCGAAGTAGAGCAGGATCAGCATCGACGCCCACTGAAGCGTATAGAGCCGCCGGCGCAATACACCGGGCAGGGCGAACGCGAGCGGCAGCGCCTTCAGCACGAGCGCCGAGCCGCCGGGCCTCAGTGGCGCGAGCCACCTTTCCCAGGCAATGGAGAGAACGATCAACGCAACGAGCGCCGCGGCGGCACCGATGGCGGCTGCGGCGCATGCGCGCGGCCCGCCGACGTCGTGCGAATTGGCGGAGACCGATTCGGCCGTTTTCGCGGCCTGCTTCATGGGCGCCCGGTCAGCCGCGCCGCCGTGCGGGCGAGCCGAGTGCCGAGCGCGACGGCGAGCGCTTTCTCGTCATGCGAAAGCGCCGACTCGCGGGCCCCCGCGCCCGAGACATGCGAAGCGCCGTAGGGCGTACCGCCGCTTTGGGTGGCGGACAACGCGCTCTCGGTGTACGGGATGCCGACGAGCAGCATGCCGTGGTGCAAAAGCGGCAACATCATTGAAAGGAGCGTCGTTTCCTGGCCGCCGTGGAGACTGCCTGTCGACGTGAAGACGCACGCGGGCTTACCGGCGAGCGCGCCGCTAAGCCACTGTGGAGTCGTGCCGTCGAGAAAATGCTTGAGCGACGCCGCCATGTTGCCGAACCGCGTCGGCGAGCCGAGCGCGAGCCCCGCGCACTCCTCGAGATCGCGCAGTTCCGCATAGGGCGGGCCGTCGGCGGGAATGTCGGGCTCGGTGGCTTCCGTGACGGGGGACACGCTCGGCACGGTGCGAATCCGGGACTGCATGCCGGGCACGCTATCGACCCCTTGCGCAATGGCGAGCGCCAATTCGCGCGTCGCTCCGTGACGGCTGTAATAGAGTACGAGAATATCCTTCATCGAGCCTCACTCATGAGCGGCCTATTATAGGGGCATTAGCCCGGCGCGACGGCGCGCGAGCCGCGGAGAGGCTCGAGTTCGGTTGTCGCCGCCGGCATGCGGCTTTGCCCGGTATTCCCACGACGCGGAGAGTTTCTTGCCCAAGCTGAGTTTCGATGTCGTTGCGCTCAAACGCCTGGCGCGCTTCGCCGCCAAGCGCAGCGGCGAAGACCGTATCGCCCAGGTGGCGGGGAGCCTGACGTTCACCACGATGCTGGCGATCGTCCCGCTCGCCACCGTCGCGTTCGCGCTTTTCACGGCGTTTCCGCTCTTCGCGACGTTCCAGGCATCGCTGCAGACTTTCCTCGCGCAGCATCTGATGCCGGACCAGATCAACAACCAGATTTTCCGCTATCTGAATCAGTTCGCCTCGAAGGCGAAAGGGCTCACGACGGCAGGCATGATCGTGCTCTTCGTCACGTCCGTCATGACGATGATGACCGTGGAGTCGGCGTTCAACCTGATCTGGCGCGTGCCAAAGCCGCGGCCGTTCGCGCAGCGTGTCCTCGTCTACTGGGCGATCATCACGCTCGGGCCGCTCCTCATCGGCGTCAGTCTTTCGATCACCTCGCACCTCTTTACACGCTCGACCGGACTCGCAAGCGAGCTCTCGCCATTGATCGAATGGGCGCTTTCGGGCGCCGCGCTGCCGTTTACGGCGTTCGTGTTCACGATGCTCTACGTCTATCTGCCCAACTGCGCGGTTCAGTGGCGCGACGCGCTGGTGGGCGGACTCTTGGCTTCGGTGGCGTTCGAAATCGCCAAGCGCGGCTTCGGCTATTACGTGCGCCACATCCCGACGTACACGGCCGTCTATGGGGCATTCGCCACAGTGCCGATGTTTCTGCTCTGGGTCTACCTGAGCTGGTTCATTACGCTGGCTGGCGCGACGATCGTATCGGCGTTGCCCGCGATCCGCGCCGGCGAGTTTCACAGGCACGCCTATCCGGGCGGCGATCTCGTCGACGCCCTCGAGCTTTTGGCGCGGCTCGACGACGCGCGAGAGGCGGGCCGGCCCGGATGCACCGTCGCCGAGCTCGCGCGCGCCGCTCGCTGCGATCTGGATACGGCGACGCGACTCGTCGAACAGTTATGCCGGCGCGAATGGATCATGCGTCTGCAGGACGGCGGCGATGGCGTCGCGCGCTACGCTTTGGTCCGCAATCCCGCTCAGATCACGGTTTCACGCGTTTTCGACGTGTTCGTCATCGACCGTACCGAACTCGAATACCAGCTCAAGCTCAGTTCGACACGGGTGGACGCCGACGCCTTGCTGAGCGCGCTCAACAACGACAAGCTCGATATTTCGCTCGCAACGCTGCTTGCCGTCCGGGACGCGCGCGCCGCGCATGCCGGCGACGACATGAGGTCATCGGCCGCGAGGCCCCGTCATGCCGTGTGACGCCGGCCCGCGGGTCGCCGTTGCACCGGCCTTGCCGCGCTGGTGGCTAAAGCGAAATCTTCCCGACGCAGATGTCCTTGAACATCACCCAATCGCCCATCAGGCTGTAGACCGGATGACGGAACGTGGCGGGCCGGTTCTTCTCGAAGAAGAAATGGCCGATCCAGGCGAAACCGTATCCGCACACGATCGCAGCCGGAAGCCAAAGCCAGTCCCCTGTCGCGACGGCCATCGCGATGCAGCCGATCACGCCTAGCGAGCCGATGAAGTGGAGCCGCCGGCAGACAGTATTGCGGTGTTCGCCGAGATAGAAAGGATAGAACTCGGCAAAGCTCGCGAACTGAGCAGGATGAGCGCCGTGATCCATGACAACCTCCGTTTGCGCCGAAGTCAGCCGATTCGCGCAGCTTCGATCGACGCGAAAGCCGGGGCGGCGGTTCGTTGGTCGGTCCATTGTGCGGCGAAAGCCCGGTTTGCCGCAATTCGGCCAGTGGCGGTGCGGGCGTCCTCACACTTGCGGCTTTCCCTCCAGCAGCGGCCGCGTAAAGTCGATCAGCGCATCGAGCGTGCCGTCGGGCTGCTCGGTCATCAAAGCATGTCCCGAGTCGAGCACGACGGTGTCGACTTCGACGCCGGCCGCCGTCAGCGCGTCAGCCAGGGCGCGCGCGGCGCGCGGCGGCGTCATCATGTCTTTCGCCCCCACGATGAGCCGTACCGGGCAACGCACCTGCCCGGCGCGCACGAGGCCGTCCGCATAGGCGTGGCAGGCCGCGAAATCGGTATGGAAGAGCTGCGCTTCGCCCCGCGCCGCGACGTGTTGCATCAAGCGTTGGTTCATGCCGTGCAGCCAGAACCCGGGGCCGGGGCACGACGGCTTGGCGGCGATCGTCGAGTGCGACCACCGATTGACGAGATCGATGGCTTCGGCTTCGCGATTCAGTGCGGCGTCGAGCAGCGCATCCGAGACCGTCATCGGCACGGCCGTGGCAAGCAGCGCGAGCCGCGCCACCCGATCAGGATAGCGGCCGGCGAAATCGAGCGCGACGAGGGAGCCCATGCTGTGGCCGGCAACGAACGCCGAAGCGACCCCGACGGCATCGCAAAGCGCGGCGAGCCAATCCGCCAGTTCGCCAATGCTCTTGGCCGCCGGGCCGGCGCTGCGTCCGTGGCCGGGCAGATCGACGGCGAGCAGATTGAAGCCGTGGTAGGCGAAATAGCGGCTTTGCAGGGCCCATACGCTGTGATCATGCTCGGCGCCGTGCATAAAAACGGCGGTCGGACGCGCGGGATCGAAGGGCTTGCCGGCCGTGTAGGCGTAGACGGCCTTGCCGTTGAGGTCGACGATCATGACCGCTCCTTTTTTGCGGCCGCAAAAGAGGCGGCGCCAGCCGGCGCAGCCTTTGCCGCCGCCTTCAGCGCGCGTTTAAGATCGTCGATGAGATCGTCCGGATCTTCCAGCCCGATCGAAAGGCGAATGGTCCCTTCGCCGATCCCTGCCGCGGCGAGCGCGGCCGCGTCCATGCGGAAATGCGTAGTCGACGCGGGATGGATCACGAGCGAGCGCACGTCGCCGACGTTCGCGAGATGCGAGAACAGCGTGAGCGCCTCGATGAAGCGCCGCCCCGCCGCGCGATCGCCGCGCAGATCGAAGCTGACGACGGCACCTGCGCCAAGCGGCAGCAGCCTTTGCGCCAGCGCATGATCGGGATGCGAATCGAGCTCGGGGTAAGCAACGGATGCGACGGCCGGATGCGCGGCGAGAAACTCGACGATTCGGCGCGTATTGGCGACATGCCTTTCCATCCGCAGCGGCAGCGTCTCGATGCCCTGCAGCAATTGCCACGCGGCCTGCGGATGCAGGCAGGCGCCGAAATCGCGCAATCCTTCTCGCCGCGCGCGTAGCAGGAACGGCGCAACAGTGCTCTCCTCGGCGAACACCATGCCGTGAAAGCCGTCGTAGGGCTCGGTAAGCTCCGGAAAGTGGCGCGAGGCAGTGAAGTCGAACTTGCCGCCGTCGACGAGCACGCCGCCGACGGTCGTGCCGTGGCCGCCGAGGAATTTCGTCGCCGAGTGGTAGACGAAATCCGCGCCGTGCTCGAACGGCTTCAGCAGATAGGGCGTCGTGAACGTCGAGTCGACGAGGAGCGGCACGCGATGCTCGTGAGCGATTTGCGCCACGGCGGCGATGTCGAGCACGTCGAGCCCCGGATTGCCGAGCGTCTCTCCGAACAAAAGCCGCGTGTCGGGCCGCACGGCGGCGCGCCACGCGTCGAGATCGCGCGGCTCGACGAACGTCGTCTCGATGCCGAAGCGGCGCAGCGTGTAGTGCAGCAGATTGTGAGAGCCGCCGTAGAGCGCATTCGAGGCGACGATATGCGAGCCGGCACTCATCAGTGTGACGATCGCGAGGTGCAGTGCGGCCTGTCCGCTCGCGGTGCCGATCGCGCCGGCGCCGTCTTCCAGCGCCGCGACGCGTTCCTCGAAGACGGCGACGGTGGGATTGGAGATCCGCGAGTAGACGTGCCCCGCGCGCTCCATGTTGAAGAGCGCCGCGGCGTGATCGCTGTCGCGAAAAACGAAAGCGGTGCTCTGATGGATCGGCGTGGCGCGAGCGCCTGTCGCGGGATCGGGTGCCGCGCCGGCGTGCACGGCGAGCGTGTCGAAGCGGTTGGCTGACATCGGAGGGCGGCCGGTCGCGTCCGGCGTGGGTTGGCCTGTCGGCCATCGTATCATCGCGCGGCGCTGGCTCGAGCGGATCCGCTGAATGTCGGCTCCCGGTCTGTCGGCCCAGGTCGGAATCGTCCGAAAATCGGCGCTCGGCTTTCCTTTTAGGGGCCTTTCCGCTAGGATCGGTTGATCCGTTGAAGTTTTAGAAGGAGGGGGGAGGCCATGAAAGTCAGCGATATCCTGAAGGTGAAGGGCAACACGCTCTTTACCGTCACACCCGATACACCGCTCAGTGATGCGGTGTTGACGATGGCCGAGCACGATATCGGCTCGCTCGTGGTCATGGAGTATGGCGACCTCGTCGGGATGCTGACGTTTCGCGAAATCATTCTGACGCTGCGCGAAAACAATGGATCGGTCGGCGAGCGGATCATCCGCAACGTCATGGATCAGCATCCGCTCACCTGCACGCCGGAGACCGACGTCAACGAAGTGCGCCGCATGATGCTCGAGCATCACGTGCGCTACCTGCCCGTCCTCGACAGCAAGACGCTGATGGGCGTCATCTCGTTCTACGACGTGGCGAAGGCCGTCGTCGAAGAACAGAGTTTCGAAAACCGCATGCTGAAGGCGTACATTCGCGATTGGCCCGAGGAGGGCGAGCCGCAGCAGCTGAGCTGACCCTGGGTTTTATTCGGGTATTCCCGCCCTCGAAGGCACCCCCTCGGCCCTCGAGGCGTGCGGGCGCGGCGCTGAGCGCCCGCTGAATGCCCCTTGAGTGCCGCTTCGCGCCGCGATTGTCGATTCACCGGGGCATCGGCCGTTCCATGGTCATCGCCTCGATTTGACGCTTCCTCACTCATGAGTGACCGCCCGTTGTCGATTACGCCGCAGGCTCGGCGCGCGCAGCGCGAACCGCATTCGCAATACGCGCTGCTGAAAGCACGCCGCTTCGCGCCTTTTTTCTGGACGCAATTCCTCGGTGCCCTGAACGACAACGTTTTCAAGGTGGGCTTTACTTCGCTCGTCACCTATGAGACGGCGCGTTTTTCGGGCGTCGACGCAAAAACGGCTGCATTCCTGATTTCGGCGATTTTCATCGCGCCGTTCGTCCTATTCTCGGCGACGTCCGGCCAAATTGCCGATAAATACGATAAAGCGACGCTGACGCGTTTCGTGAAGACGTTCGAAATCGGCATCATGCTCGTCGGCGCCGCCGGTTTTCTGACTCATCACGCGGTGCTTCTTTACGCCTGCACGTTCATGATGGGCGTGCACTCGACGATATTCGGGCCGGTAAAGTACGCCTATCTTCCGCAACATCTCGACGAGCACGAACTCGTCGGTGGCAACGGGCTCGTCGAGATGGGCACGTTCGTGGCGATTCTCATCGGCACAATCATCGGCGGGGCGGCCGCTGCTTTTCCGGGAGCCGGGGCGGTCATTCTCGCTTGCACGTGCGTGACGGTCGCGCTCGGCGGCCGCGTTGTCTCGGGCTTCGTCCCAGTTTCGCCGGCGTCGCAGCCCGACTTGCGGATCAACTGGAACCCGTTGAGCGAGACGTGGCGCAACCTCGCGCTCGCGCGCGGCAACCGCACGGTGTTCCTGAGCCTGCTCGGCATTTCCTGGCTCTGGTTCGTCGGCGCCACGTTTCTCACGTCGTTTTTCAGCTTCGCGAAGGATGTTCTTTCGGCCAACCCGGACGTCGTGACCGTGCTGCTGGCCACGTTTTCGATCGGCATCGGTTTGGGCTCGCTGCTCTGCGAACGGCTTTCGAAGCGGCGCGTCGAAGTCGGGCTCGTGCCGCTCGGCTCGATCGGCATGAGCGTTTTCGCGATCGATCTCTACTTCGCAAGCCATGCGTTGCCTCCGGCGCAGCATCTGCTCGGCGTGGGGGCGTTTCTCGGCGAGCTAGCGCATTGGCGCATCCTCGCGGATCTATTCCTGCTCGCAATGTTTGGCGGTTTCTATAGCGTGCCGCTCTACGCCCTGATTCAAAGCCGCAGCCAGCCCACGCATCGCGCGCGGATTATCGCCGCGAACAACATTCTCAATGCGTTCTTCATGATCGTCTCATCGCTCATGGCGATCGCGCTCACGTCGGCAGGCGTCAGCATTCCTGGCATTTTTCTGACGACCGCGCTGCTGAACGTCGTGGTCGCGGCCTACATCTATTCGCTCGTACCGGAGTTCCTGCTCCGGTTCGTGGCATGGATTCTCGTCCATACGTTTTACCGGATCCGGCTCGTGCATCCGGAGCGTATACCGGAGCGCGGCGCCGCCGTGCTCGTCTGCAATCACGTCAGTTATGTCGATGCGCTCGTCATCATGGCCGAGAGCCCGCGCCCCATACGCTTCGTGATGGACCATCGCATCTTTCGCACGCCGTTCGCCGGCTGGCTGTTCCGCCATGCGAAAGCGATTCCGATTGCGCCCGCGCATGAAGCGCCGGCACTGCTCGAGCGCGCTTACGAGGCCTGCGCGGCCGCGCTCGAAGAGGGCGAACTCGTCTGCATTTTCCCCGAGGGCAAGCTGACGAAAGATGGTGAGATCAACACGTTTCGCCATGGCGTGACGCGGGTCGTCGAACGAACGCCTGTCCCCGTCGTGCCGATGGCGTTGCGCGGGCTTTGGGGCAGCGTGTTTTCCCGGGCGGCGCAGGCGCAATGGCCGCGCCCGGTGAAAAAGGGCGTCATGAGCCGTTTGACCCTCGCCGTGGCCGAGCCGCTCGAGCCGGATTCGGCGACGCCCGAGACGTTGCAGCGCATCGTCACCGAACTGCGCGGGCCGCGCAAATAGGGCCAGCCTCGGCCGGAAGCGCGTGGTGCTGCATAATATCGGTCTTTCCGCATCGATTTAGTAGGCCACGTCCATGTCCGGCAATACTCTCGGCAAGCTCTTTACCGTCACGACGTTCGGCGAATCGCACGGGCCGGCCATCGGCTGCGTCATCGACGGCTGCCCGCCCGGCATGGCCCTCGCCGAAGCCGACGTTCAGATCGAACTGGATCGCCGCAAGCCCGGCACGTCGCGCCATGTGACGCAGCGTCGTGAGGACGACAAAGTCGAGATTCTCTCCGGCGTTTTCGAAGGCGTGACGACGGGTACGCCGATCGCGCTCTTGATTCGCAATACCGACCAGCGCAGCAAGGACTACGGCAACATCGCCGAGACCTTCCGTCCCGGCCACGCCGATTACACCTATTGGCAGAAGTATGGCGTGCGCGATTACCGTGGCGGTGGGCGTTCGTCGGCACGCTTGACGGCAGCCACCGTGGCGGCCGGCGCCGTCGCTAAGAAATGGCTGCGCGAGCGCTTCGGCATGGAAGTGCGCGGTTACATGAGCGCGCTTGGTGCGATCGAGGTGCCTTTCGTCGACTGGTCGCACGTGAGCGAGAACCCGTTTTTCGTGCCTAACGCCGAGATCGTCCCCCAGCTGGAAGCCTATATGGACGAGTTGCGCAAGGAGGGGGATTCGATCGGCGCGCGGATCAACGTCGTCGCGAGCGGTGTCCCCGTGGGCCTCGGCGAACCGCTGTTCGATCGTCTCGATGCCGACATTGCGCATGCAATGATGGGCATCAATGCTGTCAAGGGCGTCGAGATCGGTGCCGGATTCGCGAGCGTCGCGCAGCGCGGCTCGGAGCATGGCGACGAGCTGACGCCCGAGGGCTTCGTCGGCAACAACGCGGGCGGCATACTCGGCGGGATCTCGACGGGGCAGGACATTACGGTCTCGATCGCGATCAAGCCGACATCGAGCATTCGTACGCCACGTCGCTCGATCGATAAGGCGGGGCAGCCCGCTGTCGTCGAGACGTTCGGCCGTCACGACCCGTGCGTCGGCATTCGTGCGACACCGATCGCGGAAGCGACGCTCGCGCTCGTTCTGATCGACCACGTGTTGCGCCATCGCGCGCAATGCGGCGATGTGCAGGTGGCGACGCCCAAGATTCCTGCAAGCGCGCCCTCAAAGTAAGGGCAAGGCGCTTGCCGGAGACGCAGACGATATCGGGCCGCCGCGGCAAGGCTGGGCGCGGCCGTCGACGCCCAGCCGGCGAGCGCGCCGGCGCGGGACGTCACATGCTCCCGTAGTTCGGCCCGCCGCCGCCCTCCGGGGTGACCCAGACGATGTTCTGCGTCGGATCCTTGATGTCGCAGGTCTTGCAATGCACGCAGTTCTGCGCATTGATGACGAGCCGCTCGCTGCCGTCCTCGTTTTTGACGAATTCATAGACGGCGGCCGGGCAATACCGGCCTTCCGGCCCAGCATAGGTGCGCAGATTGATGTCGACGGGCACCGTCGGATCCTTCAGCGTCAGGTGCGCCGGCTGGTTTTCCTCGTGGTTCGTATTCGACAGGAAGACCGATGAAAGCCGATCGAACGTCAGCTTGCCGTCGGGCTTCGGATAGACGATCGGCGTGCACTGCGAGGCGGGCTTCAGCGTCTCGTTGTCGCGATGTTGGTGATGCAGGGTCCACGGCACGTTTCCGCCAAGCAGCTTTTGCTCGATGCCGACCATCAGCGTGCCGAGATAGAGCCCTTTGCTCATCCACTGCTTGAAGTTGCGCGCGCGGTTCAACTCCTCGTGGAGCCACGACTGCTTGAATGAGTCCGGATACGCCGAGAGCTCATCGCCCTGCCGTCCGGCCTGCACGGCGTCGAATGCGGCGACGGCTGCGAGCATGCCGCTCTTGATGGCCGCATGCGAACCCTTGATCCGCGAAGCATTGAGGAAACCGGCGTCGTCGCCGACGAGCGCGCCACCCGGAAACACGAGCTTCGGCAGCGACATGAGGCCGCCCGCCGTGATCGCACGCGCGCCATACGAAATGCGCTTGCCGCCTTCGAGCATCTTGCGGATCTCCGGATGCGTCTTGTAGCGCTGGAACTCCTCGAACGGCGAGAGGTAGGGGTTCGAATAGCCGAGGCCGACGACGAAGCCCACGACCACCTGATTGTTGTCCGCGTGATAGAGGAACGAGCCGCCGTACGTCTGCGTATCGAGCGGCCAGCCTGCCGTATGGATCACGAGCCCGGGCTGGTGCTTCGCGGGATCGATCTCCCACAGTTCCTTGATGCCGATGCCGTAGACCTGCGGATCGGCATCGCGGTCGAGCTTGAATTTGTCGTTCACTTGCCGGCCGAGGTGTCCGCGCGCGCCTTCGCAAAAGAGCGTGTACTTCGCGTGCAGCTCCATGCCGAGCTGGAAGTTCTCGGTCGGCTCGCCGTCTTTGCCGATGCCCATATTGCCGGTCGCGACGCCTTTGACCGAGCCGTCTTCGTCGTAGAGCACCTCGGCGGCCGCAAAGCCCGGGAAGATCTCCACGCCGAGCGCCTCGGCCTGCTGCCCCAGCCAGCGCGTCACGTTGCCGAGGCTGATCACGTAGTTGCCGTGGTTCTTGAAGTTGTCGGGCAGCGCCCAGTTCGGCGTCTTGAAGGCGCCTTTCTCGGAGAGGAAGAGGAACCGGTCTTCCGTGACGGGCACGGTCAGCGGCGCGCCTTTGTCCTTCCAGTCGGGAATGAGCTCGGTAATGGCGCGCGGGTCCATGACCGCGCCCGACAAAATATGCGCACCGATCTCGGACCCCTTTTCGAGCACGCATACGCCGAACTCGACGCCTTTTTCCTGCGCGAGCTGCTTGAGCCGGATGGCGGCCGAGAGGCCCGCGGGCCCGCCGCCGACGATCACGACGTCATATTCCATCGACTCACGCGGACCGTATTGCTCGATGAGGCTTTGTGGGGTCATTGAGGCTCCTCTGCCGTTAGAATGCTTTTTTCGGGTTCGTATTGTCAGCGAACGTCGAAGGGGCTGCAACCGACGAGAGCGAGATTAGCACGATCGTTCTATTATTGAGGCAGACGAAGGAACCACAATGGGCCGTTCGATCAATCTGGAAGGGAAGGTCGCGCTGATCACGGGCGCATCGAGCGGGCTCGGCAAGCGCTTTGCGCAGGTGCTGTCGCAGGCCGGCGCGAAGGTGGTGTTGGCGAGCCGCCGAGTCGAATTGCTGAAGGAGCTGCGCGCCGAAATCGAGGCATCGGGCGGTGCAGCGCACGTCGTTTCGCTCGACGTGACCGACTATCAGAGCATCAAGTCGGCCGTTGCTCATGCCGAAACAGAGGCGGGCACGATCGACATACTCGTCAACAACTCCGGCGTATCCACGACGCAGAAGCTGACCGAGGTCACGCCGGCCGATTTCGAGTACGTATTCGATACGAACACGCGCGGCGCGTTCTTCGTGGCGCAGGAAGTGGCGAAGCGGATGATCATGCGTTCGGGGGGCGGCAATCAGAAGCCTGTTTACCGGATCATCAACATTGCGTCGGTGGCGGGCTTGCGCGTATTGCCGCAGATCGGCCTTTACTCGATGAGCAAGGCCGCCGTCGTCCACATGACCAAGGCGATGGCGCTCGAATGGGGACGGCACGGCATCAATGTCAACGCCATCTGTCCCGGCTATATCGACACCGAGATCAACCACCACCATTGGTCGACGGAGCAGGGGCAGAAATTGCTGTCGATGTTGCCGCGCAAGCGGGTGGGGCAGCCGGAGGATCTTGAAGGCTTGCTGCTCTTGCTCGCGGCCGACGAGTCGCAATTCATCAACGGTGCCGTCATCGCGGCGGACGATGGGTTCGCGTTGGCGTAAGCATGATCGCCAAGAGCGAGCTCGAAGCGCTGTGCACGATGCGCCGGACCGCTTTGGCTTTTTTGGGAATGATTTGAGTGACAAAGAACGACTACCACCCCGTGTTCGAGATGTCGATGCCGATCCGGTGGGGCGACATGGACGCTTTCGGCCACGTGAACAACACGGTGTACTTCCGTTATATGGAGCAGGTGCGCATCAGCTGGTTCGAGCGGATCGGCTTGGTCGGCGCGGTGGAAGAAGGGCAGGGGCCCGTCATCGTCAATGCGTCGATGGAGTTTTTGCGCCAACTTCACTATCCGGGCGACATCATCGGCCGGATGTCGGTCGGCAAGCCGGGGCGCAGCAGTTTCGATACGGGGTTCGAGCTCGTGCGCGCTGACGATCCAGGCACGCTCTACGCGCGCGGCGCCGCGCGTTGCGTATGGGTCGACTACGCGGCCGGAAAGTCACTGCCGATGCCCGAGCGGTTGCGCAAACTGCTCGAGAACGCGGAGTTGGAACGCGCGACCTGAGCACTGAACGCGAGTGCGAGCGCGGCGCCTGCTGCTCGCCCGCCCCCGTTTCGCCGGCTCGCGCTGCTTCCTTGGCCTAATGGCCAAGCAGCCGCTGCAGCAACTCCGTCGCGTTCCCCGTACCGAACTTGCGCATGAGTCGCGCGCGATAGATATCGACCGTGCGCGAGCTGATATCGAGCGCGCGGCCGATCTGCTTGCTCGTCTTGCCCGTCGCGAGCTGCGCGGCGACTTCGCGCTCGCGCGGCGTCAGCTCGACGGCGACTCGGCGCGTCGCGCTCAAATCCTCGAACGTCCAGACTCCGGCCGCGAGCGGCGCGTGCCGCTCGAGCGCGCGCCCCGTGACGTGACACCAGAACAGCTCGCCGTCGGCGCGTTTCATGATGCGGTCGTCGGCGTAGCTGCCGTGGGCCGTCATGATCGGCGCGATGCGCTCGCCGATCCGCTCGAATTCGTCAGGGGACGGATAGAGCACGCGAAACGATTGTCCAATCAGCGATGCACGATCGCAGCGGAAGATTCGCGCCACCGCGTCGTTGCAATCTTCGATGACGCGGTCGCGCGAAAGCACGAGCCCGATCGGGGCGAGATGGAAAGCGGTCTGATAGTCGAGTTGCGCCATGGTTTGCGGTGCGGTGGCCAACGCCCGGGTCGTTCAGTCGAGGCGGCAGGGCGGGCCTTTCACTTATGTAGTTTTGCGTATTGTGCCGCAAGCGCGGGCCGTCTTACCCTGACGCCGAACATTAAAAGGGCGCGACAGACGCCCGCAACGGACTATTGCGAACCTGTTATTCGACATCGCAGGCCCTAGAATAGGGGAGCGCCGACTTTCGCTCGAGCCGAGCCGGCCGTTCCGGATTCAGGAATCCAAATCGTGGAAGGGACAATCACATGAACAAGGTCTATCCCAGCGCGTCTGCCGCCCTCGCGGACATCGTGAAGGACGGGCAGACGTTCGCCGTGGGCGGCTTCGGCCTCTGCGGCATTCCCGAAGCGCTGATCGCCGCGTTGCGCGACTCGGGCGTGAAGGGCATCACCTGCATCAGCAACAATGCGGGCGTCGACGGCTTCGGCCTCGGCCTTCTGCTCCAGACGCGGCAAGTCAAGAAGATGATTTCGTCGTATGTCGGGGAGAACAAGGAGTTCGAGCGCCAGTATCTCGCCGGCGAGCTCGAGCTCGAGTTCACGCCGCAGGGCACGCTCGCGGAGAAGCTGCGCGCGGGCGGCGCCGGCATTCCCGCGTTCTATACGAACACGGGCTTCGGCACGATGATCGCCGAAGGGAAGGAAACGCGCCAGTTCGGCGAAAACCACTACGTGCTCGAGCATTCGCTGACGGCCGATATCGGCCTCGTCAAGGCATGGAAGGCGGACAAGTCCGGCAATCTCATCTACCGCCGCACGGCACGCAACTTCAACCCGATGTGCGCGATGGCGGGACGCATCACCGTCGCCGAGGTGGAGGAGATCGTCGAACTTGGCGAGCTCGATCCCGATGCGATCCATACGCCGGGCATTTTCGTGCAGCGGATCGTGCTCAATGCGCATCCGGAAAAACGCATCGAACAACGCGTCGTGCGCGCGAAGGGAGACTGACATGGCTTGGACCCGTGAACAAATGGCCGCGCGCGCGGCTCGCGAACTGCAAGACGGCTTCTACGTGAACCTCGGCATCGGGTTGCCGACGCTCGTCGCCAACTACGTTCCCGCCGGCATCGAGGTCTGGCTCCAATCCGAGAACGGCCTGCTCGGCATCGGACCGTCGCCGACGGAAGACGAAATCGATCCGGACCTCATCAACGCCGGCAAGCAGACGATCACGACGCTGCCAGGCTCGTCGATTTTTTCCTCGGCCGATTCGTTTGCGATGATCCGCGGCGGCCATATCAATCTCGCGATACTCGGCGCGATGCAGGTTAGCAAGACGGGCGACCTCGCCAACTGGATGATCCCGGGGAAGATGATCAAGGGCATGGGCGGCGCGATGGATCTCGTGGCGGGCGTGAAGCGCGTCGTCGTGCTGATGGAGCACGTGGCGAAGGGCGATCAGCACAAGATTCTCGACAGCTGCTCGCTGCCGCTGACTGGCGTCGGGGTGGTGGACCGGATCATCACGGACCTCGGCGTCATCGATGTGACCGACGCGGGACTGAAACTGGTCGAACTCGCGCCCGACGTAACGGTCGATGAAATTCAGGCGAAGACGGGTGCGCCACTAGACGTCAGCGCCGTGCATTGACCGATCGGCCGGCGGATTCCACGCCGACTGCAAGACGGGCGAGGCAGGCGCTTCGCCCGTTTTTCGTTTTTGCTACGAGGGTCGCTCATGAGCCAGTTGTCCAGCACCGAGTCCACGGCATCTTTCCCCGCGTCTTCCGGGGTTTCCAACCGCGCCGCGCCGCGCCAACGGTACGTCCAGTGCGCCAACCCGACGGGCCTGCACCGGATCGCCTATACGGAATGGGGCCATGCGGAAAACCCGCGCGTGCTCGTCTGCGTGCATGGCTTGACCCGCTCGAGCCGCGATTTCGACCGCGTGGCGGCCTCGCTGTCAGACGTATACCGAGTCGTCTGTCCCGATGTCGCGGGACGCGGGTTGTCCGACTGGCTGCCCGAGCCGATGCGCTACGGGATTCCGCAGTATGTGGCCGACATGGTCACGCTGATCGCCCGGCTCGACGTGGAAACCGTCGACTGGTTCGGCACGTCGATGGGCGGCCTCATTGGGATGTCGCTGGCTGGCCTGTCGGGCACGCCCGTGCGCAAACTGCTGCTCAACGATATCGGACCCCACATCGAGCCGGCGGCGCTCGAGCGCATCGGATCCTACGTCGGGCAACGCGAGCGCTTCGCGACGCGCGAAGAAGGCATCGGCCATGCAGCGTTGCTCGCGGCCTCGTTCGGCCCGCTGACGAGCGACGAATGGCGCGAAATCAATACGCCGCTGCTGCGCGAGCGCGAGGATGGCGCTTGGGAGTTTCGCTACGATCCCGCGATCTCCGTGCCGTTCAACGCGACGACACCCGAAGCCGGCGCGGCAGGCGAAGCGATGCTCTGGCGGCTTTTCGAGAGCATCGCGTGCCCGGTGCTCGTCGTGCGCGGGGCGACGTCGGACCTGCTTTCGCGCGAGACCGTCGCACAGATGGTCGAGCGCGGGCAGTCCGTCTCGAGCGTCGAGATGGAAGGCGCCGGCCATGCGCCGGCCTTTCTCGACCCTAGCCAAATAGCCATCGCCCGGCGGTTCTTCGTCGGTGAAGACGAGGCGGCGTCATAATATAGGTTCGGCCGCGGCGGGCGAGGGCATGAAGCGCGAATGCGCAACAAGGCGCTTTGTCGGACCCTGAAGCGCGGCCGGTAACCTTCACCTCGAACCAGGACCTCATCAAATGGCAGTCATTCGTCATCACGTCGGCAAGCGCCTCTCCGAAATCGCGATCCACAACGGCACCGTTTATCTCGCCGGGCAGATCGCCGAGGATACGACGCAGGACATCACCGGTCAGACGCGCGAAGTGCTGGGCCATATCGATCGCCTGCTCGGCGAGGCGAATAGCGACAAATCGCTGCTGTTGTCGGTGCAGATCTACCTGTCCGACATGGAAAACTTCGGCGGGATGAACGCGGTGTGGGATGAATGGGTCGCGCCGGGCGCGACGCCGCCGCGCGCTACCGTCGAAGCGAAACTCGCCAATCCGGAATGCCTCGTCGAAGTCGTCGTCGTTGCGGCTCAGAAGAGCTGATTGGGACGCTTGCGATCGATCGATCTCGCTGGCCGACATTGCCTGACAGATAGCGCAAGGTAACTCGCGCAGTGGCCATGATTACCGAAAACGACGCCGCCACCTTACCTTCGTTCGAGGATGCCATCGCCTTCGTGCGCGAGCACGCGGGCGACGCGCGGCTGCCCTCGGGAGAATCGCTCGCCGCTCATGCCGAGGGCACGGCCTCGATCGTGCGCAAGCTCAACGTCGATCCGCCGGCGGTGCTGGCGGCGGCGCTGTTCACGCTGACGCCGTGCCTCGACGATCCCGAGCACCTGCTTGCCGAACGCTTCGGCGAGGAAGTCGCGCAACTCGTCGCCAACGTGCGCAAGCTGCTTCGCCTCGGCACGTTGAGCCTGCACGCGGCCGCCCAAAACGTTCAATCGGAGAGCGGGAGCCGGGACGCCGAAGCCGAGCGCCGCGCCCAGATCGAAGCGCTGCGCAAGATGCTGCTCGCGTTCGCGCAGGACATTCGCGTCGTGCTGATCCGCCTTGCTTCGCGGCTGCAGTCGCTGCGCTACTACGCGGCGACGAAAACGTCACCGGGCATTGAAGTAGCGCGCGAAACGCTCGAGATCTACGCGCCGCTCGCGAACCGGCTCGGCATCTGGCAGCTCAAGTGGGAGCTCGAGGATCTCGCGTTTCGCTTCGAAGACCCGGAAACCTACAAGCGGATCGCGAAGCTGCTCGACGAGAAGCGCGTCGAGCGGGAGACCTATGTCGCGCGAGCGATCGAGCAGCTCGAAGAAGAGCTTGCCTCGGCGCACATCAAGGCCGAAGTCAGCGGCCGGCCCAAGCATATCTACAGCATCTGGCGCAAGATGCGCGGCAAGGCGCTCGATTTCGCCGATGTCTACGACGTGCGCGCGTTTCGCGTGATCGTTCCCGACATCAAGGATTGCTACACGGTGCTCGGCATCGTGCACAACCTCTGGCAGCCGGTGCCGAAGGAGTTCGACGACTACATCTCGCGGCCGAAGCCGAACGGCTACAAGTCGCTGCATACGGTTGTGATCGGCGACGACGGCCGCGCGTTCGAAGTGCAGATTCGCACGCAGGAAATGCACCGGTTCGCCGAGTACGGCGTCGCGGCTCACTGGCGCTACAAGGAGGCGGGCACCCGCGGCTATGGCGGCCAGTTCAGCGCGAGCGAGAAGTACGACGAGAAGATCGCCTGGCTGCGGCAATTGCTCGCGTGGAAGGACGACGTTGCCGAGGGCGGGGAAGACGCGAGCAAGCCTTGGGAGCAACTGCGCCAGGCAACGCTCGACGACGACCACATTTACGTGCTCACGCCGCAAGCACGCGTGATTGCGCTGCCGCAGGGGGCGACGCCTGTCGATTTCGCCTATCACTTGCATAGCGAGCTCGGGCACCGTTGCCGCGGGGCACGCGTGGACGGCGCGATGGTGCCGCTCAACACGCCTCTTGCGAATGGCCAGACGGTCGAGATCGTCGCGGTGAAGGAGGGCGGCCCGTCGCGAGACTGGCTCAATCCGCAACTCGGCTACCTGCAAAGCTCACGCGCACGGCAGAAGGTGCGCGCGTGGTTCAACGCCATCGATCTGCAGGAGAACATCGCGAACGGCCGGGCGATGGTCGAAAAGACGTTGCAGCGCGAGGGCAAGACGTCGGTCAGCCTCGATCAGCTCGCGACCAAGCTCGGGTTCAAGTCGCCCGAGGACCTCTTCAACGTCGTCGGCAAAGAGGAATACAGCCTGCGCAACATCGAGCAGGCGCTTTCGGAAGCGCCGCCGCCAGAGCCGCAGCCTGAAGCGCCCGCGCAGTTCGAAAAGCGCGGCAGCGGCGCCAGCGTCGCGCACGGGGCTTCGGCGGGCGTGCTCGTCGTCGGCGTCGATGCGCTGCTCACGCAGCTCGCGCGCTGCTGTCGCCCGGCGCCGCCCGACGACATCAGCGGCTTCGTCACGCGCGGCAAGGGCGTCTCAATCCATCGCAACGACTGTCCGATGTTCCAGCGCATGGCGGCACGCGCGCCTGAGCGCGTGCTGCAGACCGCCTGGTCCGCGGAAGTGCTCGGCGGGCGCGGCGCATCGGTTTATCCGGTCGACATCGCGATCGAGGCGCAAGACAGGCAAGGGTTGTTGCGTGACATCTCGGAGGTGTTCGCCCGTGAAAAGGTGAACGTCGTCGGCGTGAAAAGCCAGAGCCGCCGCGATACCGCGTTCATGCAATTCACCGTCGAGGTATCGAATTCCACGCAGGTTCAGCGCGCCTGCGCGCTGCTCGGCGAGGTCCCCGGCGTCGTGCGCGCCGCGCGCAAGAGTTGAGTCCCCCAACTTTTCGCGAATTGCAGAAAAGGGCTTGCCAAGCTTTGATAGGCTCCCTATAATCTCACTTCTCTCAGGCTCGTAGCTCAGCTGGTTAGAGCACCACCTTGACATGGTGGGGGTCGTTGGTTCGAGTCCAATCGAGCCTACCAACGAAATCACGAAGGCCCGGTTCGCTGGGTTTTCATGGAAGCAAAACACGCTACTCGTAGCGGACAAGGCGAATACGGTTATGACACCGCGAACGTTGACCGGAACTACTTCGGAGCGACGCTAGTCGAGGACCTCTTTCGCCCTTCCAAGTCTTGCTGTTTCAAAGTGAATGCGGCCCCTCGAAAGCGGGGCCGCATTTTTTTTCCCGCTTTCCCGCTTTCGCGCTGGTCGGTTGTTGGGTTTCGAGAATCTGCTGGTAGTCATCAACCGCTTGTTTTATCGCCGCGCGCGCCGCGGCAACCGGAGAGAACGCAATGGTTTCGATACGCCTGCCTGATGGTTCGGTGCGACAGTACGATCATCCGGTGACGGTCGCGGAAGTGGCGGCCTCCATCGGCCCCGGCCTGGCGAAGGCTGCGCTCGGCGGGAAGGTCGACGGCGAGCTCGTCGATACGTCCGCGTTGATCGATCGTGATGCCTCGCTTGCGATCGTCACCGAGAAGGACGCTGAAGGCCTCGACATCATCCGGCATTCGGCGGCGCACCTGCTCGCGTACGCGGTGAAGGATCTGTACCCCGAGGCCCAGGTCACGATCGGTCCGGTGATCGACAACGGCTTCTACTACGACTTCGCCTATCAGCGGCCGTTTACGCCCGAAGACCTCGAGCGGATCGAAAAGCGCATGCAGGAGCTCGCGAAGAAAGACGAGCCCGTTTCGCGCCGCGTCGTCTCGCGTGACGAAGCCGTGGCGTATTTCAAGAGTATCGGCGAGAAATACAAGGCCGAGATCATCGAGTCGATTCCCGCGAGCGACGAAATCAAGCTCTACTCGCACGGCGGCTTCACGGACCTTTGCCGCGGGCCGCACGTGCCGTCCACGGGCAAGCTCAAGGTGTTCAAGCTGATGAAGGTCGCGGGCGCCTACTGGCGCGGCGACTCGAAAAACGAGCAGCTGCAGCGAATCTACGGCACGGCCTGGGCGAAGAAGGAAGATCAGGACGCCTATCTGCACATGCTCGAGGAAGCCGAGAAGCGCGATCACCGCAAGCTCGGCCGTCAGCTCGACCTCTTTCACCTGCAGGACGAATCGCCCGGCATGGTGTTCTGGCATCCGAAGGGCTGGACGCTCTGGCAGCAAGTCGAGCAGTACATGCGCCGACGCGTGAACGCGGATGGCTATCTCGAGATCAAGACGCCGATGATCATGGACCGTTCGCTCTGGGAGGCGTCGGGCCATTGGCAGAACTATCGCGAGAACATGTTCACGACCGAATCGGAGAAGCGCGACTACGCGATCAAGCCGATGAACTGCCCGGGCCACGTCCAGGTGTTCAAGCACGGCCTGCGCTCCTATCGCGATCTGCCGTTGCGCTACGCCGAGTTCGGCTCGTGCCACCGCAATGAGGCGTCGGGCGCGCTGCATGGCCTCATGCGCGTGCGCGGCTTCGTGCAGGACGATGCGCACATCTTCTGCACCGAGGATCAGTTCATCGCCGAGTCGATCAAGTTCAACACGCTCGCGATGAGCGTCTACCGCGATTTCGGGTTCGAGCACATTGACATCAAGCTCTCGCTGCGGCCCGAGCAGCGCGCCGGCACGGACGAGATCTGGGACCAGGCGGAAGACGGGCTGCGTCATGCACTGACGGCCTGCGGTCTGCAGTGGGAGGAGCTCGATGGCGAGGGCGCGTTCTATGGCCCGAAGATCGAGTACCACATCAAGGATGCGCTAGGCCGCTCATGGCAGTGCGGCACGCTGCAGCTCGACATGGTGCTGCCCGAGCGGCTCGGCGCGGAGTATGTCGCCGAAGACAACAGCCGCCGCCGCCCGGTGATGCTGCATCGGGCGATCGTCGGATCGATGGAGCGCTTTCTCGGTATCCTGATCGAGCATCATGCCGGCGCGATGCCGGCGTGGCTCGCGCCGACGCAGGCTGTCGTGATGAATATCGCCGAAAGCCAGGCCGAATACGCCAGCGGGATCGCCCAATCGTTGCAAAAACAAGGAGTTAGAATCGAGGCCGATTTGCGCAACGAGAAAATTAGCTATAAAATACGCGAGCATACGCTCGAAAAGGTCCCGTATCTGCTTGTGGTCGGCGACAAAGAGCGTGAAGCACAAACGGTAGCCGTGCGTGCCCGTGGCGGTGTAGATCTGGGCGTCATGCCGATCGACACCTTCGTTGAGCGCCTGCGTCAGGACATCCAGGCCTTCAAGTGAAGCCACTGCGGCAGCGCGGCTCGTTTTTTTAATCTTTAGAGGAAACGGAACATCGCTACTGAAAAGTCGCATCGCATCAACGGTGAGATCACGGCACCCGAGGTGCGTCTGGTCGGAGTCGACAACGAACCGCTCGGCATCGTAAAACTGGCAGAGGCTTTCCGGCTGTCGGAGCAGCAGGACGTGGATCTGGTGGAAATCGCTCCCCAGGCTTCCCCGCCTGTCTGCCGCCTGATGGATTACGGCAAGTTCAAATACCAGGAAGCGAAGAAGCAACACGAGGCCAAGCTCAAGCAGAAGGTCATCCAGGTCAAGGAAGTGAAGTTCCGCCCGGGGACCGATGACGGCGATTACAACGTCAAGCTGCGCAACCTCGTGCGCTTCCTCGAGGACGGCGACAAGACGAAGATCACGTTGCGTTTTCGTGGGCGTGAGATGGCGCACCAGGAAATCGGCATGCGGATGCTCGAGCGCTTGCGCACGGACCTCGACGAGGTCGGTCAGGTCGAGCAGATGCCGAAGATGGAAGGGCGCCAGATGATCATGGTGCTCGCGCCGAAAAAGAAGAAGTGAGAAGACGTGCGGCGTGCCGGGCGGCTCTTTCGAGAGCCGCCGGTGCGAAGCGTGTCGTCGATTTATGTAGGGTAGGAAAAGCAGGTTTCGGAAACACACCGGGCTTCGAGGTGTTTCCTGAAAACGCGGCGGCCCGTAACGGCGCGCCGCAAACAAGTGGACTGGGTTTCGAAGGGCGGTTGAAGGGCTTTTTGCCGGCCGCACACCCATCGCCATCTAATAAATGGAGTTGTTCGTCATGCCTAAGATGAAAACCAAGAAGAGCGCTGCAAAGCGCTTCGTGGTGCGTCCGGGCGGTACCGTCAAGCGCGGTCAAGCCTTCAAACGCCACATCCTCACGAAGAAGACCACGAAGAACAAGCGTCACCTGCGCGGTTCGACCGCCGTCCATGATACGAATCTGGACGCCGTTCGCGCGATGCTGCCGTTCGCTTAACCTCAACCGACACTCATAGGAGAGAAACATGCCTCGAGTCAAACGTGGGGTTACAGCACGTGCCCGCCACAAGAAGATCATCAACCTCGCGAAAGGCTACCGCGGCCGCCGCAACAACGTGTTCCGCATTGCCAAGCAAGCGGTCATGCGCGCGGGCCAATATGCCTATCGCGATCGTCGCAACAAGAAGCGCGTCTTCCGTGCGCTGTGGATCACGCGTATCAACGCGGCCGTGCGCCAGCACGACATGACGTACAGCGTCTTCATCAACGGCTTGAAGAAGGCCTCGATCGACCTTGACCGCAAGGTTCTGGCCGATATGGCTGTCTTCGACAAGGCTGCTTTTGCCGCGATCGTGAAGCAGGTGAAAGCCGCCGTTGCAGCCTGATTGATAGACTGCGTGGTTCGTGGCGGCGATTTCGGCGGCAAGCCGATATCGCCGCAACAAAAACGGGGGCTCCTCACCGAGCCCCCGTTTTTGTTGGCGGGCAAAACATCGTTAAACACTTCTCGACGTTGAAATGAAGGGATCAATGGATCTGGATCAGATAGTTGCCGACGCGCACAAAGCCTTCGGCGAAGCGGCCGATAGTGTCACGCTCGAAAACGAGAAGGCGCGCTTCCTTGGCAAGTCGGGTGTGCTGACCGAGCTTCTGAAGGGGCTGGGCAAGCTCGATCCCGACGCGCGCAAGGCGGAAGGCGCGCGCATCAACGTCGCCAAGCAGCAGGTCGAGGCGGCGCTGACCGCGCGCCGCGAGGCGCTGGCCGAATTGCTGCTGAACCAGCGTCTCGCCGCGGAAGCCGTCGATGTCACGTTGCCGGGCCGCGGCCAGGGCGTCGGGAGCTTGCATCCGGTGATGCGGACGTGGGAGCGTGTCGAGCGGATCTTCGGCTCGATCGGCTTCGATGTCGCCGACGGCCCCGAAATCGAGACCGACTGGTACAACTTCACCGCGTTGAATAGCCCCGAGAACCATCCGGCGCGCTCGATGCAGGATACGTTCTATATCGACGGCAACGACGAGGGCGGCCGGCCGCTGCTGTTGCGCACGCATACGAGCCCGATGCAGGTCCGCTATGCGCGCAACAACAAGCCGCCGATCAAGGTCATCGTGCCGGGCCGGACCTATCGCGTCGACAGCGATGCGACGCACTCGCCGATGTTCAACCAGCTCGAGGGACTTTGGATCGACGAGAACATCAGCTTCGCCGACCTGAAGGGTGTCTATACCGACTTCCTTAAAAAGTTCTTCGAGCGCGACGATATTCTCGTGCGCTTCAGGCCGTCGTATTTCCCGTTCACGGAGCCGTCGGCCGAAATCGACATGAAATTCGAGGAAGGCAAGAACGCCGGCAGGTGGCTCGAGATTTCGGGCTCGGGCCAGGTGCATCCGAACGTGATCCGCAACATGGGCCTGGACCCGGAGCGTTACATCGGCTTCGCATTCGGCAGCGGTCTCGAGCGACTGACGATGCTGCGCTACGGCGTGCCAGACTTGCGGCTCTTCTTCGAGGGCGACTTGCGTTTCCTTCAGCAGTTCGCCTGAGCAGACCCAACCACATTCGAACGTAGACACTCATGCAATTCCCAGAATCCTGGCTTCGAACGTTCGTCGATCCGAAGCTCACGACGGATGAACTGTCGCATGCGCTGACGATGGCCGGACTCGAAGTCGAATCGCTGCGGCCGGCCGCGCCGCCGACTTCGAAGATCGTGGTCGGCCGCGTGCTGGAGGTCGTCAAGCATCCCGATGCCGACAAGCTCAACGTCTGCCAGGTCGATGCGGGCACGGGCGCGACGTTGAACATCGTCTGCGGCGCGCCGAACGTCGCCCCCGGCATCAAGGTGCCCGTCGCGCTGGTCGGCGCCGAGTTGCCGCCCGTCGAAGAGGGCGGGGCGCCGTTCCTCATCAAGCTGTCGAAGCTTCGTGGCGTGGAAAGTCAGGGGATGCTCTGCTCGGCGCGCGAGCTGAAGCTTTCGGAAGATCACAGCGGTCTGCTGATCCTGCCTGAAGACGCCGAGATCGGACAGGACATCCGCCAGACGCTGAGTCTCGACGACGCCATCTTCGAAATCAAGCTCACGCCGAACAAGGCGGACTGCCTTTCTGTCTTTGGCATCGCACGCGAGACGGCCGCTATCACGGGCGCGCCGCTCCATCCGCTCGCGATCGAGCCGGTGCCCGTCTCGCTCGACGAGACGCTGCCCGTCAAGATTGCGGCGCCGGAGCTCTGCGGGCGTTTTTCGGGGCGTGTCATTCGCGGCGTCAATGCACGCGCGAAGACGCCGCAATGGATGGTCGAGCGGCTCGAGCGTTCAGGACAACGAAGCATTTCCGCGCTCGTCGATATCTCGAACTACGTGATGCTCGAGCTCGGGCGTCCATCGCATGTCTTCGATCTCGACAAGATTCACGGCGGCATCGAAGTGCGCTGGGGGCGTCGAGGTGAGACGCTGAAGCTGCTCAACGGGAATACGGTCGAGCTCGACGAAACCGTCGGTGTGATTGCCGATGATCGCCATGTCGAAAGCCTCGCCGGCATCATGGGCGGCGACAGCACGGCCGTGTCGCTCGATACGACGAACGTCTACCTCGAAGCCGCATTCTGGTGGCCGGACAGCATTCGCGGCCGTGCGCGCAAGTACAACTTCTCGACCGATGCGGCGCATCGTTTCGAGCGCGGCGTCGACTACGCGACGACGGTCGAGCACATCGAGCGCATCACGCGTCTCATCATCGACATTTGCGGCGGCAAGGCCGGCCCCGTTGATGATCAAGCCGTCAATCTGCCGAAGCGCGAACCGGTGACGATGCGTGTTGCGCGCGCACAGCGAATCATCGGCGTGCCGGTCGCGGCTGACGAGATCGCGCAGATTTTTACGCGGCTCGGTCTCGCATTCGATTTCGACGGTGATGCATTCGCCGTTACGCCGCCGCCTTATCGCTTCGATCTCGAGATCGAAGAGGATCTGATCGAGGAAGTCGCGCGCATTCACGGCTTCGAGAAGATTCCGGCGCGTCCGCCCGTGGCTGCGAACGAGATGCGTGCGACAAACGAGATGCACCGGTCAATTCACGCCATTCGCCATGCCCTCGCGGCGCGCGATTACACGGAGACCGTCAACTTCAGCTTTGTCGACGAGGCGTGGGAAAGGGATTTTGCCGGCAACGACAACCCCGTGCGGCTGCTCAATCCGATTGCGAGCCAGATGTCCGTCATGCGTACGACGCTGATCGGCAGCCTCGTGAACGTCCTGCGGCATAACCTCAATCGGCGGGCGGATCGTATTCGCGTGTTCGAAGCGGGGCGCGTCTTCCTGCGCGCCCCGTCGTCGCCCGCGGGCGAGCTCAGCGTTGAAGGCTACGAACAACCGAAGCGCATCGGCGCGCTCGCGTATGGCCCCGTCGCGGAAGAGCAATGGGGGCTGCCGACGCGGCACGTCGATTTCTTCGATCTGAAGGGGGACGTCGAGGCGCTTTTCGCGCCGCGCGTCGCGCGCTTCGTGAAGGCAGAGCATCCCGCGCTGCATCCCGGCCGCAGTGCTCGAATCGAGATCGACGGTCGCGCAGTGGGCTGGATCGGGGAACTGCATCCTCGCTGGATGCAGCAATACGATTTGCCGCATGCGCCCATCGTATTCGAGATCGATGCCGAAGCGTTGATGCAACGCGCGCTGCCGACGACGACCGAAGTCTCGAAGTTTCCGCCCGTGCGGCGCGACATCGCCGTCGTCGTCGACCAGAAAGTCGAGGTGCAGGCGCTCATCGACGAGATGCAAAGGGCGCTCGAGGAAAGCGGATCGAAGCTCGTACAAAGGGTTGCGCTCTTCGATGAATTTCGTGCAAAATCAAGTACTTCCGGTGGCCTGGCGCCCCACGAGAAAAGCCTTGCCTTCCGCGTGACCCTGCAAGATACTGGCGGCACGCTGCAGGACGAGACGGTCGATGCGGTCGTCAAGACTCTCGTGGATCGTTTGGCTCGAGTCCACGGTGCGCGATTGCGGGGATGAAGCGCGTACCGCGACGGATCGGTGCTGGCGGATGTTGTCGGCACCGAATGGCCGCCGCTCTTAGACATGAAAGAAATGAATTCGAGTGATTTCGAAGCCCTTCTTGCGGCGCAGCGTGGCGCCATGATTCGCGAGATTCCGACACCGCCCGCGAGCGTTTCTCCGGAAACGCCCACCTTGACGAAGGCCGAACTGGCCGAATTGCTCTTCGATAACGTCGGGCTGAACAAGCGCGAGGCGAAGGACATGGTCGAGGCGTTTTTCGACGTGATTCGCGATGCCCTCGAAGGCGGGGATAGCGTTAAGTTGTCGGGGTTCGGTAATTTTCAACTGCGCGACAAGCCTCAGCGGCCGGGTCGCAACCCGAAGACGGGCGAGGCGATTCCGATTGCCGCTCGCCGCGTCGTGACGTTCCATGCGAGCCAGAAGCTGAAGGCGCTTGTCGAAAACGGCGTCGAAGCGAGTTTCTCGCGCTAAAAAAGAAGAACGAGGGGCCGCGCTCGGGCGTTCTTCACCACGCAGGTAGCTGACGATGACATCGACTGTCGAGAAGGTCGAGTTGCCTCCGATTCCGGCGAAGCGTTACTTCACGATAGGTGAGGTGAGCGAGCTATGCGGCGTCAAGCCGCATGTGCTGCGTTACTGGGAGCAGGAGTTCACGCAGTTGCGTCCGGTCAAGCGCCGTGGCAATCGCCGCTATTATCAGCACCATGAGGTGTTGTTGATACGCCGGATTCGCGAGCTGCTTTATGAGCAGGGCTTCACGATCAACGGCGCACGCAATAGGCTCGATGCGCGTGGCGGGGCGGTCGATGAGGCGCAAGAGCGGCAGGAGAATGCGCAGGCGCCGGCCACGAGTTCGGCGGCGGCGAATGCAGCGAACGTCGATGTCGAGCAGTTGCGCAAGGAGCTTCGTGCGGTGATCGAAATGCTGCGCGGGTAAGCATGCCGAACGAAAGATCGGTTCTAATCGATTGAAGTCTCTGTTATACTTTTGTGCTTTCGGGGCGTAGCGCAGCCTGGTAGCGTACCTGCATGGGGTGCAGGTGGTCGGAGGTTCAAATCCTCTCGCCCCGACCAAGTCAAATCAAGCAGTTAGCTTGTTACGGAAGACCGGCGAGAGCCGGTCTTTTTGTTTTCGCATACGCATTCGCGGACGCTACGCGGTTTCGGCAGCTCCCTCCTCGCCGCCCTCTCAGCTTCGGCCTCTCCCGTAAGAGACGCTATGATCCGAGCGTTCCATTGCGTCCGAGCCAACATGAAAGCATCCTTCGAGAAAGCCGACTTCATCCTGCGCGTCCTTACGTTTGCTGCGCTGATAGCCGGTGGCGGATGGGCGATTTATCAATATGAGTTGGCTGGCGCAACCGACTGGACGAACAACATCACGCTCGACACGAAAGTGCTCCAATATCGCGACGATCTCCGTCTTCTGGTTGTCCATGTTCGGTCTAAGAATCCGCGAAACTACGAGTTCGGCCTGCACAGCAAGAACGGCGACTCGTTCGAATTGCGCTTTCGCCGGATCGCGACGGACAAGAAAGAGAAGGCAGTAATCGACGAAGAAAGGCGAACTGCTCGCGAGGGTCGACCTGATGAGGAACACCGGGGGCGAATACCTGCTACTCCCCGGCGCTGAGATGGACGACATGCGCATCCTTGTCGTCCCGGCTGGCTCTATTGTTTCGATGACGGCAGAAATGCAGATTCATGACGGCACCACCGATAGGCACAGTAAAGCGGACGTGGATTTTATATCTGCTTCGACGGTCGTTCGTGTTGAACCTTAACGAACTATCCGGGAGCGGCGCAGGCACTGCATGTCGCCCGATAGCGACAATCGATACAATATCCGGCGCTCGTGACGGCTGAAAGGTGCGTGCACAACGAGATTCCGCCGAAAGAACTAGACGGGGAGGTGATGCAAAGTCTAGTAATCGGTGCAGCTTTTGCGGCTCTGCTGAGCGCTTGGGCGAGTCATAAGCGGGCCTTCTCTACCTCCTCAGAATCCCATCGTCCAAGACGTGCGGCTTCGACGAGCATGCCGATCGTGATGGAAACGCGGGCTAGCCCCTTGCGCCGCTTCCTGGAAAGCGCCGTCACGAGCATGAGCAGCAGACCGGAACCCTCGTCCATGAAGTAGCGCCCCGACGAGAAGTCGCCCTCGTCGACCTTGAAGTGGGCAAAGAAGGCGTCCATAAACATTTCGCCCTCGATGCCGGTGATGCCGAGATCATCTTCGAGCGTCGTGGTCGGCGCGATGACCTGGCTCTTCGACAGGCCGCGCTCGTGACGCACGAATGACTCGACTTCTTCCAACAGATGATCGCTCATAGCCGGTCCTCGGCCTTCACGAGCTGGTGGTAATGGACGGCGCTACGGTAGCTGATTATGGACACGTCGTAGGCGAGAATGACTTCGCCGATAACGGGAACGGTGCGGCCCACGAAGACGCCGATGTTGCGAGTCCAGAGGATTTTGAACCGCCTGACGCTACCGAGCGTGAGCGTTGGAAGAATGTTCTTCGCGATCGTGTAGTCCAGGTGCTTTCGGGCGACCCGTGACGCGATCGAGGTGCCGATGGTCGCGCCCTTCGGCTTGCGCCTCGTCGGTAGCAAGGCCAGCCGATGATCAACAGGGCCAATCCTGTCAGCTCGTCGACGCCGAAGTGCTTCGCGGCCTCATCGAGCATGACGAGAAAGAACAATTGCGGCGGCGTAAGGTCTGTGTGTGTGCCGTATGTATAAGTGTTGTTCGACACATTGGGTCCTCGGAGTCAATCAGGACGAGAACGTATCAGAACTCATTTCGCCTGAGAATAGACAAGACCGGCTACCTTGTTTGCTAGTAAGCTAGTGCAATGGCCGACGACGTAGTCAAGCAATTCCATATGTACCTCCCGGCCAGTTTGATCCGCGCGGGCAAGCATCGCGCGATCGAATCCGACCAATCTCTCTCATCGATAAGGGGGGCTATGAGCGAAGTGCGGGACGACGGCCCGGAGAGCACGGCCGCACGGGTCGCATTATGGCGAGCCCTTCATGTTCGGATCGATGCACCGCCGCACGTGCTCGATGACGACATTGGTCTTCGGCTGCTTGCACCGGATGCCGGCTGGCGGCAGCGTGGCGACATGAATCCCGAGTTCACTCGCCCATTTCGTGCATCGATCGTCGCGCGCGCTCGCTTCATCGAGGATCTTGTCGTCGAGCAAGCAGCGCACGGACTAACGCAGTACGTAATCCTCGGTGCTGGTCTCGACAGCTTTGCGCAGCGACGGCCGGACATTGCCGCTGGCTTGACGGTCTTCGAAGTCGATCGACCCGGCCCACAGAGGTGGAAGCGTCGGCGCTTGACCGATCTCGGCTTCGGCGTGCCCGATTGGTTGCGCTTCGTGCCCGTTGACTTCGAGGCGGGCGGATCATGGCGAGACGGACTGGCGGCAGCCGGCTTCGATGCAGGCAAGCCGGCCGTCGTGGTGTCGACGGGCGTCAGCATGTATCTGACGAAGGAGGCAAACGCGGCGGCGCTGCGTGAGGTCGCGGCGCTTGCACCTGGGTCCACGCTTGCAATGACATTCCTGCTGCCGCTGGAATTGGCGGACCCGGACGTGCGGCCAGGGCTCGAGATGGCCGCCAAGGGTGCGCAAGCCAGCGGCACGCCGTTCATCAGCTTCTTCACGCCGGCACAGATGTTGGCGTTGGCCAACGAGACGGGCTTCAGGGTCGCACTGCACGTGTCGGCAGATGACCTGACGCAGCGCTACTTCGCCGGCCGATCGGACGGCCTTCGTCCACCGAGCAACGCCGAAGAACTGCTAATCGCGACGACGTAGCTCAAAAGACCACACGAACTGCGACGAATATCGCCGCTCCCGCGGCGATCAGCAATAGCGCATTGATTCGCGTGCGCATCACGCAGACGGTCGAAATGGCTGCAAGCGCGCATGCCAACCATCCTCCGTCGAGTCCTTGCAGCAGCACATAGACCGAAGCGAGCAGCATGCCGGCCGCCACCGGCCGCAGTCCCGCTTCGAGCGCCATCTGCCAGCGCGCGCCTTGATGACGTCGCCACATATGAGCGACACCGTAGATGAGAAAGGCGGTGGGGCCGAATAGCGCGAGCGTCGCAATGACCGCGCCCCAAAGTCCAGCGACCTGCCAGCCGATCAGCGTCGCTAGCAGCGAGCCCGGGCCCGGCGCCATTCGCGCAATGGCGAAGTCGTTCATGAATTGGTCGGTCGTCATCCAATGATGGACATCGACCACCTGCCGCTGAATGTCGGCGATGATGGTTTGCCCGCCGCCGATCGTGGCGATCGAAAGCGGTGCGAATAGGGCGGCCAGTGCCGCGTAACGGCTTGTGCTCGACATCAGCGTTCGGCTGCCGACGATGAGGCGCCTGCACGCCGGTACTCGAGCGCAACGCTCACGCTTCCCGCGGCCAATACGGTCCAGACAAGTGGCCAATGCAGGAAGCCCACGGCGACGAACGTCAGGGCCGCCACCAAGAACGGAAATGTCCGGTGCGGGAGACGGCGCACGGCGGTTAGTGCCATCGATATTGATAGCCCAATAGCGGCAGCGGCTGCGCCTGCCAGCGCGACATGAGTCAACGAGAAACGCGCGAGCGTCGAGAACAATACGCCGAGCACGATGATGAGAAAGGCCGGGGGATGATGATGCCGGCAAAGCCTGCGACCGCGCCGCGCCAACCGCACAAGCGATAGCCGATCCAGATCGCGAGGTTTTTGACGTTGACGCCTGGGAGCGCTTGAGAGAGCGCCAGGCCGTTGAGAAACTCGTCTTCGTCGATCCAATGCCGTTCGTCGACGAACTCGCGCATCATCCGACCGCTGAGGCCGCCGCCAAAACTGGTCAGCCCGATCTGCGAAAAAACCAGAAAAAGCATCGACACACCGGGGCGAGGCGCGCCGCTCGTCAGCGGCTCAGACGGATCGGCGGGTTTCGGGTCGAGCATTGATTTCGCTGGCTGTGATGAAACGACTGCGATGGTACCGCCGATGCCTGACGATTTGCTTCCGGCTCCTTTGCGGGCCATTACCGATGATCGAAGCGGCGTGCCGGCGGCGCGTTACTGCGCAGGGAGGCTATCGAGATAATTGATGGCGACCTCGGCAGCATGTTCGAACGTGGGGTCGTAGTTCAACCGCTGAATGCTATTGAATTGAGTGATGAAGTTGGAGGTTGCTGTCCGCAGGTGATTGCGGAATACCTCGAGGTGACGACGCATGAAAGGAATTGCATTGGTCAGGGCCTCTGGCTCGCGTTCGATGACCATCGCCAAGTCGAATAAGTCCCGAGCTGTGGCGAGCGCTCCGCGGTGATACATCTTCTTGGCGACAATCTCAGCGGCTGTTTCGACGCGAACTTGCCGGCCGCACAGCTCCCAACGTTCGAAGGCTTTGTCATCGGGTAAGAGATTCGGTGAAGCAACAAAATCGATCTCACCCTCTTCGAGGATCAGCTTCACGAAGTTCGCTGCTTCGATGTACTGAGCGTTGCAGACTTCTTCCGCGACATCGCTCAGCCGCGGGTTCACGTAGTTGAGGCTCTGCGGATCAGGAACAAAAATGTCGATGTCCTTGCTGAAGCGATGCTCGTAGCGCAGCATCAACACCGTTCCTCCTCCGAACGTAAAAAACGGATTGGTTACGCCCCCGTGCTTCGATATTTCATCGGTTAAGGCGAGGGCCTGTGGCAAAAGCTGTTGCCACGGGCCCGGCATCAATTCTTCTTTCCTCAAAGCCAAAGCGCCCTCCGGTTGTCTGCGAGGATTGTCGCCAGCTTCGATACGTTGCGCCAAATATCGCCGGGGGCTTTGTGCTCGCGTGCCGCAGCTTCCTCGACGGCCATGACAACCAAGCTGACAGGGGCTTCGTCCAGGAGGTGTCCGATGTGCGCTTCATATCCGACAGGAGCGTGTCCGGTTGCCAGAGCCTGCTCGAGCATCTCTTCGGTAAGCTCACCAGCGTAGCTGACGCTTGACGTCTTCGCCGCCATCCATAGTCCGCGCTTGCGCTTCCTTGCTGCGAGCGATAGCTCTTCGATGCTGAGTCCCAACACGCTAAGAAGCTTGCCGATACGCTCGAATCCCAGGTCCTTCAGCGTACCGCCCTCGAGGCTTTGAATTGTTTGGCGGGAGAGGTGCGCGAGCTTGGCGAGCCGAGCTTGCGTGAGGCCGAGCGCCTCGCGCCGAACGCGGACCTGTCCACCTAACGTCCGGATATCCATGTCGATAGTCCTCCGAGGCCTTAGTATAGCTCGATGCCTAAAATATTTGACATTAGAGGCGAGAAGCCTACGGCGCGCACTTGGCTACTTTTTGATTTTCACTGTGCTTGCTGGCGCGCTCGCATGGCGTAGGAAGGGGCGGTCATCAAGCTCGGCACGTGCGTTGAGGATGGGCGGCTGCTTCAGTCCGACAAATCTCATGGCACCGACCAGGCTGGCTTGCCTCACGTTTCCTTGCAAAGGAAGCGGCGGCGGATAAGCGCGATTCGTATCGGGGTCGCTGTCGGCGTCGTCCGACGTCTCGGAGGACAGTGCTTGTCCGACACTGATACCCAACGTAAACCCTTCGCTTTCGAAGTAGTCGGTGAACGACAGAAACTGCAGGAACCAGACTATGCAGAGGACCGCGAGTGTCCCCATCGCCATGAGCGAAGCCCCGAAAAACGTTCTGTTCAATGGTTTGCTCCTTTGTACCGTGAGATTTGCCCCACGTCGCGAGCGTAATGGTGCCGGTATTCCTTGGGGTCGCAAGGCAAAAACACGGCGATCTTCGGCGTGGTGATTACAAAATCTTGCCCATTCTCGAATAGGCTCAATCACCGCAGCGGCTAAAGAGGCTCCAGCCTGAGCCGCCCAGCCTGGGCTGCGGGATGCACGCCAACGTCTCGTCAAATCTGAAAATCAATTGCGCGCCTTCCTTTGCACGCGCAATGGCAAGGCAACTGACGATCTGGGATAATGACGTGCTATCTATCGATATCGATAGCTTCTTCCGGACAAATTAAACGCTCATGGCTGCAATGCCGGCTGCACCCCACCTTTCATTTCTCAATCCACAGATCAAACACGCATTGAACGGGCGAGGCACCCGCGAAACTCGCGCCTACGCTCTCGCGATCGCAACGACGCGCGGAGGCGGCAATGGAGGGTACTGAAGGGCTCTCCGCGCCGGCTCGCGCCGCTTCCCCCGTCCGCTCGTTTCGCGAATTGCTGCTGGCGATGCTCGGCATCGGGCTCGTCAATATGCTCGTGGCGCTCGATCAAACGGTCGTCAGCACGGCATTGCCCTCGATCGTCGCCGACCTGAAGGGCGCGGAATACTACGCTTGGATCGCGAGCGTCTATTTGCTCGCATCGGTCGTCTCAGTGCCGATCTTCGGCCGGCTCGGCGACTACTTCGGTCGCAAGGGTTTCGTCATCGCGTCGATCACGACGTTTACGCTCGCATCCGCGTTATGCGGACTCGCTCCGAACGTCGAGACACTCGTGTTCGCGAGAGCGCTGCAGGGCGTCGGCGGCGGAATGATGGTCGGCACCGCCTTCGCTTCGATCCCCGATCTCTTTCCCGATCCGCACGCTCGTGTGCGCTGGCAGGTCGTCATGGCGGGCTCCTACGGGATCGCCACGGCGGCCGGACCGTTTCTCGGCGGATTCCTTAGTTCTACTTACGGTTGGCGCTCGACGTTCCTCGTCAACCTGCCGGTGGGCCTCGCCGGCCTTTACATCGTGATTCGCTATTTGCCACGTATCGCGCACGGCGGCAAGGCGCGCGCGAAGATAGATTGGCTCGGCGCGGCCTTTTTGTCGGTGCTGCTCGCGTCGCTGCAAATGGGCATCGAGCGCTTGCCGACGAACGGATTCGGCTTATCGACGCTGACGTTCTGCGCCATAGCGATCGGTTCATGCATCGCGCTGTACGCGTGGGAAAAGCGGCACGCCCAACCGATTTTGCCGATCGACTTGTTTGAGGATCGCGATCTCGTGCTGCTGTTTCTGCTTTCGTTCGCCGCCGGTTTCGCGATGTTTTCGATGTTGTTCTTCATGCCGCTGTTGCTGCAGACCGGTTTCGGCATGACGCCTCAAGCGGCGGGGCTCGCGGTGACGCCGCTACCGGTTTGTCTCGCGCTCGGCAGCATGGTGAACACGCGGATCGTCACGCGTCTGCGCGTACCGATGTCGATCGTCACGCTTGGTTATGCGCTGATCGGCGCGGGCTGCTTCGGGGCAACGCTGCTCGGCGGGACGAGCCCTCACCTGTTGGGCGCGGTCTCGATGGCCGCGGCAGGCGTCGGGCTCGGCTTCATCCTCAACAACCTGAATGTCTTCTCGCAGGAACTGAGCGGGCGCACGCGCTTTGGCATCATCACGGGCCTCATTCAGTCCACCCGAATGGTCGGCGGCATGCTCGGGACCGCCACGATCGGCACGCTTGTCGCGCGCAGTCTCGCGCGCCTCGTGGCCCACGCCAATCATGCTGCGCTCGAGCAGGGGCAAAGCGCCGTCGTGCATGCGATCCATATGGGTTTTTCGATCGACGTAGTCGTCATGTGCGGCGCGGTCTATTGCACGCGTCGTCTCGTCGGTGTGCGGCTGCGTCGATCCTCCGTGCAGAGTCCGTTGGCGGAATGACGGTGCGCCGCGCCGCGGCGGCCACGCTGGACTGAGCCCGAGACGAGCCGCAAGCCGCTTGCGTGGCTCGGCCGATGCGACAATTCGATTTTGCCATCCCTCATCGCCAAGGAATTCTTCGATGTCGTCCACCTCTTCGAAACTGCCCCGCGTACTGCTCACGAACGACGATGGAATCGATGCCCCCGGTCTTGCCGCACTCGAGGCGGTCGCGGCCGAGCTCGCGGACGAGGTCTGGGTCGTGGCGCCCGAGCACGATCAGAGCGGCACCTCGCATTCGATCAGCCTGCATTCACCGTTGCGCGTCAGTCGGCAAGGCGACCGCCGGTTCGGCGTCGCGGGCACGCCCGGCGATTGTGTCGTGATGGCCGTGCGTCATCTGATGGTGGACCATCCGCCGACGCTCGTGCTTTCCGGCATCAACCGCGGGGGCAATCTCGGTGTCGAGACGATGTTTTCCGGGACGGTCGGCGCCGCGATGACGGGTCTGTTGCTCGGACTTCCTTCGATCGCGTTGAGCCAGACTTTTACCGATAGCAAGAAGGTGCGGTGGGATACGGCACGCGCGCTTGCGCCCGGCGTCATTCGTCGGTTGCTCGATGTCTCCCACGCGGAGCCCGTTTGCCTCAATGTGAACTTCCCCGATGCGGATGCGGCCGCGGCGGGGCCGTTGTCGGTCACGCGTCAAGGCCCCGGCCTCGTGCAAGGTATCAATGTGCTCCCGAACGTCGATCCGCGCGGCATCGACTATTTCTGGATGAGATTTCAGCGTGGCCCCCGTGAGAACGGACCGGATACGGAGACGGCGGTCGTGGCCGCGGGCGGTATCTCCGTCACGCCGCTCGCATTCGAGCGTACGGACGAGCGCGCGTTTACGGTGCTTGCCGACGCGTTGCGGACTAACTGACTGAACGGCGGGCGGCACGGACGCCTCGCGCGAGCGCGGCGCGTACCGGCTTGGCGCCGCACCGCCGGAAGCGGTTCTCAACAAAGCGGCGAGGCGGCCGCTCGCCCAGGGATTCGTCTAAGGGTAAATAACTAGGTATAAACCCTAGATCGTGCTATGATTGGCGCTCGTATAGGTAAGCCAGTCGTCACGTCCCGATGAAAACCTTCGAAAAATTTGCCTTTTCGCTCGTCACGATGTTCGGTCTGATGTGCTTTGCTGTCGTCGTCTACGGCAGCAGTCCCGATGCGCGCGATGCGGTTCATGAAGTGATCCATGCCAGCGAGAATTGGCCGGCTTCCGCTTGCTCGATGAGCCCCACCGACCCGTGCACGATGTATTGGCTCAACTGAGCGGCTTGTCGCTTCTTCGCCATTGCTGTTGGCTACTGCTTCGGGCGCGAATCGCCCGGGGTTCGCCCTTTCGCCTCGTCTGTCCCGTCGTGCGATGACCGCAGGGTGCGGTGTCCAATGAGGCGCCGCGCGCTTTTCCACGCTCCTGCGGTAATCGCCTAGGTCTTCTCCCCGAGATTCGCGCCGAATCGCGGCCACGGTTTTGAAGGCCAGCGACTCCTCCGTACTTTCCCGCCTTCGGTCAAGAAGTGAACGGCCCGCGTAGCGGCGCCGTCGTCACCGCCGTCACCATTTCCCGCGATCGGTGCCGAGTTCGCCTTCGCCGATGAGTTTCCGAGAACGAAGCATTCGGAAATTGTCACTTGTTCGCGCCTTTATGGCTTCTTAGGATCGGTTGGACCAGTCGCGATGTAGCGCGCCGCCGATTACAGAGCTCGCTTGCATCGATTTCCCACGGACTTTTCGGGTCTCTTCGACATGATCGATGCAAACACGAGTCGTCGCGCGCGTCTTTGGGTATTCGTGCTGCTCTATGCGGGGTTCTGCATCTCGTATATCGACCGGGCGGCCATTTCCATCTCGCTCGTTCATATCGGAAGGGACTTTCATCTGAGTCCCGCGGCGCTCGGCGTCGTGCTGAGCGCGTTCTACCTGAGCTATGCCGCGATGCAGATTCCCGGGGGATGGATCGCCGATCGCTGGGGCAGCAAAAGCGTTATCGTCGCCTCGATCGCATTCTGGTCGCTCTTTACCCTCTTGACTGGGTTCGCCTGGTCCCTCGTCTCGCTGATCGTCATTCGCTTCGTTTTCGGACTGGGCGAGGGCGGATATCCGTCCGCATCCGTGAAAGGCATCGCCGAGATTTATCCGCGCGCGGACCGACCCAAATTGGCGGCGCTGCTGGTCTCGTCCAATTACGTCGGCAGCTTCATCGCGCCGCTCGTCGTTGCGCCGCTCATTCTCGCATTGGGGTGGCGGCATGCGTTCGCCGCGATCGGCATCGCGGGCATCGTATTCGCGCTTGTCTATCTGATTTTCGTGAAGGGGACGGGGCGGACGCGCGCAAGCGCGAGTGCGGGCGATCTGGCCGCCTCGATGGCGGCTACCGGTACCGCACGGCGAGAAGCGGCGACGACCCGCGCATTGCTGAAGATGCCGCTGATGTGGAAGATCCTGACGGTCTGGTTCGGAATGGGAATCGTCAACAAGGGCCTCGACGCATGGATGCCTGCGTATCTGCTGACCGTACGTCATTTGGATCTGAAGGCCGTCGGAATGCTGACGCCGTTGCCGTTCGTCGCCGCCAGCATTTCGACGGCGCTAGGGGGATGGGTGATGACCCGCTTCTTCGACGGCAAGGAAAAGCTGTTGACGATGGGCTGCTGTGCGGTGACAGGCTTCTTTCTCTACAAGATGTATACGGCTCAGTCGGTCGCGGGAGTCATTGCATTCCAGTCGATCGTCTATTTCTTCAAGTCGGTCGTGCTGGCTGTCGTGATGGCGCTACCGACGAAGATCCTGCCGCAGCGGCTCGTCGGAACAGGAATAGGGATGGTCAACTTCGGCGGACAGCTGGCCGGATTCGTCGCGCCGCTCGTGATGGGGTTGCTCGTTTCGCTCTACCACAGCTTCGATGCGGCATTCGCATTCCTGATAGCCGCGACTGTCGTCGCTACGTTGGTCAGCCTCTCCATCCAGACCAGCAAGATACGCGACGTGCACGCAGCAACTGCGCAGGAGGCCTGACGCTCCACTCGCGCTTCACTCGCTTGCATACGCGAATCGCCGGCGTTGCTTTGGCCGCGCACGATGAGGCTATGATGTGTGCATTCTCATCGACGCGATGATTGCCCATGAGCGCCCGAATTCTGCAGGAGGCCGCGGTTCGCTATTTCCTCGAGGTCGTCAACACGGGGTCGATCAGCGATGCGGCGAATCGCCTGCATGTCGTGCCTTCGGCCGTTAGCCGTCAGATCGGTCGGCTCGAAAGCGAGCTGAACGTGACGCTCTTCGAGCGGCAATCGCGCGGCATGGTACCGAGCAAGGCGGGCGAACTGCTTGCTGCCTACGCGCGCCGCTCGCTGCTCGACGCGGAGCAAGTGACGATCGAAATCGAAGCCTTGCGCGATGACGCCGAGCATGCGATTCGGGTCGCCTGCACCGAAGGATTCGTGGGTGGCTTTCTGCCACGGGCGATGAGCGACTTTCGGCGCGCCGAGCCGGCCGCCCGCTTCGAGCTCGTCGTCGATTCGGCGAGCGGTGTCACGCGGCGCGTGCGAGAGGCCGATGTCGACGTCGGTCTCACGTTCAGCTTCGGCCCGGCCGCCGACATTCACGTCGCTCATGCACTGCCGTCCCCGATCCTCGCGGTCGTGGCCGCCGGGCATCCGCTCGCAGCAGCGCAATCGGTGTCGTTTCGCGAACTGCTCACCTATCCGCTCGCGATTCCGGGACCGAACTCGACGTTGCGCAAGCTGATCGACATCTACTGCAGCCGGGAAGGGACCACCTATAAGAGCGTGCTCAGCAGCGAGACGCTGGAGGCGCTGCTTCGCTTCGCGCTTGCCAGCGATGCGATCACGTTCTGCGGCGAGCTCGTCATTCGCGATCGGCTGGCTTCCGGGCAACTGATCGCTGTGCGCGTCCCCGAGCTCGCTGTCAGCGATAGGACGGTCGAGGTGCAGACGCTGGCGCGGCGGCAAATACCTCCGTTGTTGCAAGCGTTCATCGATTTGCTCGGCCGTGAATTGATTGTCGATCGGGCCGGCGCCGTTGTCCAAAAGTAACGGCTCCCTTCGCGAATCGTCACTGGTTCATCCGTGGCGGTTCCGCTACATTCGGAGCGATGTTTCTTCGCGAGGAATACGTAGAAGATGTCCGATACCAACGAATTGCTCGGTGCGAGCGCGGTCGCGCTTGGCGCGATGCTCGATACGCGTCGCATTTCGGCTGTCGAACTGCTCGAGGCCTGCATCGAGCGTATCGAAGCGCTGAACCCCAAGATCAACGCGTTTACGGCGACCTGCTATGCGCGCGCACGCCGCGAGGCCGCCGCCGCGGATGCCGCTTTCGCCAGAGGCGAGCGCAAGGGTCTTTTGCAGGGGTTGCCGATCGGCATCAAGGATCTCGAAGAAACCGAAGGACTCCTCACGACCTACGGATCGCCGCTATTTCGCGATCACGTGCCTTCGACGGACAACGTCTTTGTCAGACGTCTGCGCGAAGCCGGGGCAATCGTGGTCGGCAAGACCAACGTGCCGGAAATGGGCGCTGGAGCGAACACGTTCAATCCCGTTTGGGGCGCGACGGGCAATCCGTTCGATCCGCGCCTCAATGCCGGCGGCTCGTCGGGCGGCTCGGCGGCCGCGTTGGCTGTCGATATGGTGCCGATCGCGAGCGGATCCGATACGGGCGGCTCGCTGCGCATTCCGGCGGCCAAGTGCGGCGTGGTCGGCTTGAGGACATCGCCGGGGTTGGTGCCGAGCGAACGAAAGCCGCTCGGGTGGACGCCGCTCGCGGTGGTCGGGCCGATGGCGCGCAATGTCGAGGATGCGTGGCTGCAATTGGCCGCCACCGCCGGGATGTCGGGCACCGATCCATTGAGCTATCCGCTTCCGATGCCGCAAGCTGGGCAAAATGGCGCGTTGCCGTGCGCGGATCTCTCGCGGTTGCGCGTCGGCTACACAGAAGACTTCGGAGTTTGCGAAGTCGATGATGCCATTCGAGAAGTCTTCCGCGCGAAGGTGCGTGCGCTGGGCAGTCACTTCGCGCTGTGCGAGCCCGTCGATTTCGACCTGGCGGATGCGCACCGCACATTCGATGTGCTGCGCGCAGAGGCGTTCGTCGCGGGCCTGCAGCAAGCCTACGAGCGCGATCCCGATTCGCTCGGCCCTAATCCGCGCGCGAACTACGAGATGGGCGCGAGCCTGTCGTTACGCGATTGCGTGTGGGCTCATGCGGCGCAAACACGCTTGTTCCGGCAATTCCAGCGGCTTTTCGACCGCTACGATCTGATCTTGTCGCCGACGACGCCCGTCTCACCGTTTCCCTGGGCGCAGCCTCATGCGAAGGTGATCAATGGTGTCACGCTCGACAACTATTACCGGTGGCTCGCCCTGACGTACGTCGTGACGCTCGTCACGAACCCCGCGTTGTCGCTGCCGTGCGGCCTCGATCATGCGGGCATGCCGTTCGGCCTGCAGGTCATCGGGCGTTTCCGCGGCGATTTCGAGCTGTTGAGCGCCGCGCGCGCATTGGAGGCGGTCTGCGATGCATCGCCTCTCACGCGCCGCCCCACACCCGATATCGCCCGGCTCCTGCGCTCGGATGTCGATTTGCGGACGCTCGTCACGCATCCGCCGGGGCAAGGCGGTGCTGCCGGCACGAAGGCTGCCGCCGCCGTTTGATCGGACGGAGTTGATCGAGACAACCGGCCGTTCTCGCGCTGGCCGTGGGCGGCTCCATCATCTGCTGCGCGAAGGGCGCCTCGCGCTTCGCGGCGGCGCCGTCGAGGCGCGTACGACGAGCCGCGGCGGCGAGGTTTCGCAGAGGGCCGGCGCCGCATCGGATGGCCGTGTGCCGGCCGCGATTAGTTCGCGCAGCAGGGTGACGGCGAGCTCGGCCGCCTCGGCTGTCGGTACGGCGACCGTCGTCAACGCGGGCCGCGACTCGCGGGCGAGCTGAATGTCGGTGATGCCGGTGACCGACAGATCGCCGGGTACCGCGAGCCCGAGATCGGCGGCAGCGTGAATGGCGCCGAGCGCGGGCAGATCGTTAGTCGCGAAGAGCGCTGTAATCTCGGGGTTGGCGCTCAGAAGTTCATGCGCGGCCGCATAGCCGCCTTGGACGGTGTCGGGCGCGTGCCGGACATGCTCCGCGTGGACCGTCAGGTGAGCCGCCTTCATCGCCGCGACGAACCCTTCATAGCGCGGCGCGTGAATTCCCGAGACCTTGCTGCCGACGATCGCGCCGATTCGGCGATGGCCGAGCTCGATCAGGTGCGAGGCGGCCAGCCGGCCCGCCAGCCCAAAATCGACCGCGACGCTCGGCAGCCCCGGCGGATCGTTCGGCTTCTCCCACATGCAGAGCACAACGGGGGCGCCGCGCGCCTCGGTCAGATGCAAATCGGCGAAGTCGAGGTTAGCGTTCATCACGAGCACGCCTTCCGAGAGCGTGCCCGCGATCTGATCGAGATAGGCGCGGCCCATCAACGGATCTTCGTTCGTATTGCAGATGATGACGAAGTGACCGCTCGCGCGCGCGGCGCGCTCGACGGCAAGCGCGAACTCCGGGTAAAACGGATTGGCGATGCTCGAAACCATCAAGGCGAGGGTCGGTGCGCGCCCTTCGGCCAGCGCGCGTGCCGCCAGGTGGGGGCGGTAGCCGAGCGCGTCGATGGCATCGAGCACGCGCTGGCGAGTCTCGGCGCCGACGCGTCCGCGACTGCGCAGGACATTCGATACGGTGGCGGGCGTCACGCCGGCGTGACGAGCGACTTCATTGATCGTGGTCATTTCAGTGCGTGCGTGCCGGAGGCGACGGCAGCGCATGACGTGTGCGTGGGGATTGTTTCATTATTTGGGACGCCTAACCAAAGTTTGCAGATCGCCCGAACTATCGGCACCATGCGGACACAGACGAACGAACGATATCGGAGACAGCTTTGCAGGGCAGGGGCTTGGGCAGGCGCGAACGGCGCAAGCTCCGGTCAGACGTCTTGCAGAGCACGCGACAGGCACGATCTCTCGCCCAGAGATCGATTTTAAGCACCTGTTGGTTAAGCGCTTAATCTCCGACTTCGACCGATTAAATCACGGAGTCGATGCAATGGCGAGCATTTCGTTGAAGGGCGTGAGCAAAGCGTACGGCGAGGCCGCTCCGGTCGTGCGGAACGTCGACCTGGAGATTGGCGCCAACGAGTTCTGCGTGTTTCTCGGCCCATCCGGCTGCGGCAAATCCACCTTGCTGCGAATGATTGCCGGCTTGGAGGACCTGACGGAAGGGGAGGTGGCGATCGGCTCGCGCGTGGTCAACGACGTGCCGGCCGCCGAGCGTGGCGTCGCGATGGTGTTTCAAAGCTACGCGCTCTTTCCGCATATGACCGTCTTCGAGAACATGGCGTTCGGACTCAAGCTCGCCAAGACACCGAAGGCCGAAATCGACCGGCGCGTGCGCGAAGCCGCGCGCGTCCTTCAGCTCGAAACGTTGCTCGACAGGCGGCCGAAGGCGCTCTCGGGCGGGCAGCGCCAGCGCGTCGCGATCGGGCGTGCGATCGTGCGCGAGCCCGGCGTGTTTCTTTTCGACGAGCCGCTCTCGAATCTCGATGCGACGTTGCGTGGGCAGACGCGCGTCGAAATCGCACGGCTTCACCGGCAGTTCGCGAAGGCGAGCGTCGTCTATGTGACGCACGACCAGATCGAGGCGATGACGCTCGCCGACAAAATCGTCCTTCTCCATACGGGCAACGATACGCAACGATACGGCAGCATCGCGCAGATCGGCGCGCCGCTCGAGCTCTATCATCGGCCCGCGAGCCGGTTCGTTGCCGGTTTCATCGGCTCGCCCAGAATGAACTTCCTGCCGGCGACGATCGAGTCGGCCGATTCGACGGGCGTCACAGTCACGCTCGTGCGCACGAGCGAGCGTGTGCGCCTCCCGCTCGATGGCAGCGCGTTGGAGAGCGGTCAGCCAGTGACACTCGGCGTGCGGCCCGAACACCTACGGCTCGGCGATCCTATCGACGATAAGGAGTCCTTATCATCGACGACCGGGCAAGCAGCGGGTGGCCGCGATCCGCTGCGCCTGACTCGCCCGATCGCGCTCGTCGAACGGCTCGGCGAGCAGAGCTACGTGCATCTCGATCAGCCCGACGGCGCGGTCCTGATCGCGAAGGTCGCCGGCAACGCGCTCGTTGCGCGAGGCGAGCGCGCGTCGTTCACGGCCGATGCGTCGGCTTGCCATCTTTTTACCGAGGACGGCTTTGCGGTCAGGCCGCTTCATCCCCAACGATCCGAACATTACGCTTGAGGACAACGATGCATCTCGGAGTCTGTTACTACCCGGAACATTGGCCGCAGTCGATGTGGGAAGACGACGCCCGGCGCATGAAGGCGCTCGGGATCGCGCGTGTGCGCATCGCGGAATTTGCCTGGAGCAGGATCGAGCCGTCGCCGGGCGAATACGATTGGGCCTGGCTCGATCGCGCCGTCGATACGCTCGGTCGCGCGGGCCTCGAGATCGTCATGTGCACGCCGACGGCGACGCCGCCGAAATGGCTCATCGACAAGCATCCCGACATCCTGCCCGTCGGCGCCGATGGGCGTCCGCGCGTCTTCGGCTCGCGCCGCCACTACGATTTCTCGTCGCCGTCCTACTTCGAAGCCGCGCGTCGCATCTGCACGGCTGTCGCCGCACGCTACGGACGGCATCCGGCCGTGGCCTTCTGGCAGACGGATAACGAATACGGCTGCCATCAAACCGTCGTCAGCTACTCGTCCGCGGCCGTCGCTCGGTTTCGCGACTGGCTGCGCGCGCGGTATGGTTCGATCGACGCCCTCAATCGTGCTTGGGGAACCGTGTTCTGGAGCATGGAGTATCGCGACTTCGACGAAATCGACGCGCCGGTTGCGACCGTCACCGAAGCGCATCCGTCGCATCGGCTCGACTACCGCCGTTTCGCTTCGGACGAGCTCGCGCGTTTCAACCGCATGCAGGTCGAGATCATCCGCGAACATTCGCCGGGCCGACCCGTCGCGCACAACTTCATGCAGCTTTTCACCGAGTTCGACCATTACAAGGTGGCGGCCGATCTCGACATCGCGGCGTGGGACAGCTATCCGCTCGGCGCGCTCGAGGAGCTCTGGTTCGATCCGGCCGTGAAGTCGCGCTGGTTGCGCACGGGGCATCCCGATTTCGCTTCGTTCAATCACGATGTCTATCGCGGCATGTCGAAGCTGCCGTTCTGGGTCATGGAGCAGCAGCCAGGCCCCGTCAACTGGGCGCATTGGAATCCGTCGCCGCTGCCGGGCATGGTGCGGCTATGGAGCTGGGAGGCATTCGCGCACGGCGCAGGTTGCGTGTCGTATTTCCGCTGGCGTCAGGCGCCGTTTGCGCAAGAGCAGATGCATGCGGGGCTCAATACGCCCGACAACCGGCTCGATATCGGCGGCACGGAGGCAAGCCGCGTCGCTGACGAGGTCAAGGCGTTGCTCGAGGCACAGAAAGGTGCGACGGCCGAGGTGCGCGGCCAAGTGGCGCTCGTCTATGACTACACGGCCAAGTGGCTCTTCGAAGTCCATCCGCAAGGCGCCGATTTCCACTACCCGCGCTTCGCGTTCGAGTACTACTCGGCCCTGCGATCGCTCGGCCTCGACGTCGATATCGTATCGGCGGACGCGCCGCTCGACGGCTATCGGATGATCGTCGTGCCGCCGTTGCCGATCGTCCCGCCTGACCTCGCCGCGCGGCTCGCGCGCTCCGGCGCGCAGATCGTCATCGGGCCTCGAACCGGCTCGAAGACCATCGATCTTCAGATTCCGCCGAACCTGCCGCCCGGTGTGCTCGCGGACGCTTTATCGTTGCGCGTATGGCGCGTCGAATCGTTGCGGCCGAACGTGACGCCCGCCGTTCGCGAGAAGGATGCGGGTGAGGACTCGCGCATCGGTCACAGTCGGCATTGGCGCGATCTCGTCGAGCTTGCCGACGGTGCACGGCACGACGTGCGCGCCGTCTTCGAGGATGATCACCCGGCCTACGTTCGGTGCGGCGCGTTTCATTACTTCGCGAGCGTTTTCGACGACGCATTGACGACGCGCTGGTTCTCGGAGATCGCGGCCGCGGCGGGACTGTCAGTCACGCCGCTCGCGGATGGCGTACGCGTGAGCCGCCGTGGCGGACTCACCTACGTTTTTAACTATGGCGACCGTCCTCATTCGATCGAAGGCGTCGATGCGTCGGCGTTCGTACTGGGCACCGGCGAGGTCGAGCCGCGCGGTGTGTCGATCTACCGAACTGCATGAGGTTGACGGACGTCGATCGCGCCGACGTCCGAAATCGAGGAAGTAGTAAAGGGTCGCGAGAGACCGCATGTGGCCGCAAAGCGAGGCCAACAACATCAAAGGAGACAGCATGAAGCATTCTTCAAACCGCTCGCGTTTCGGCCGCACCGCCATTGCGGCCGCCCTGGTCGCGGCCGCGACCGCCGGGTCCTGGTACGCGAACGATGCGCACGCCGGCGAGCTCGATATCAACATTGCCTACAAGGGGGCGAGCCAGCGCGCGGTCTGGCAGAAGGTGCTCGACGAGTTCAAGGCGGCGCATCCCGATATCGACGTGAAAGTCGCGTTCGTCGAGGAAGAGGCCTACAAGGTGCAGCTCCCGTCCTGGCTCACTACTGTATCGCCCGATATCGTCAACTGGCATGACGGCGAGCGGATGGCCTATTACGCGAAGCGCGGCCTCTTCGACGACCTGAGCGGCCAGTGGTCGAAGGACGGCTGGGACAGCATGTATGCGTCGACGAAGGAAGCGTCCTCGTTTAAAGGCAAGCAGTACGCGGCGCCCACCTTCTATTATTCGTGGGGCCTCTTCTATCGAAAAGACTTGTTCCAGAAGGCCGGCATTGCTTCGGAGCCCAAAACGTGGCCCGAGTTTCTCGACGCCTGCAAGAAGCTGAAAGCGGCGGGCATTACGCCGATCGCGGTGGCGGGGCGCGATGCATGGACGCTCGCCGGCTGGTTTGACTATCTCGACTTGCGGCTGAACGGCAACGCGTTTCATCAAAAGCTGATGGCGGGCGAAGTGCCCTATACCGACCCGCGCGTGAAGAAGGTCTATACGACGTGGAAGCAGTTGCTCGACGATCACGACTTCATCGACAATTCGCTCTCGTACGATCTCGATTCCGCACAGCCGTTCCTGTTCCAGGGCAAGGCGGCGATGATGCTGATGGGCACGTTCATCAGCGCGGGCTTCCCGGCCGACGTGAAGCCGAAAATGGGCTACTTCCAGTTTCCGATCATCGATCCCAACGTGCCGACGGCTGAAGACGGTCCGGTCGAATCGCTGCACATCCCGGCGCATGCGAAGCACAAGGCCGAGGCGCAGGCGTTCCTCGCCTTCACGGAGACGCCGAAGATCAGTGCTGAGTTGGCTTACGGGATGGGCTCGCTTCCGGCGAACAGCCAGTCCGCCGAGCCTGAAGACCCGATTTCGAAGGTCGGCTTCCAGATCCTCTCGAACACGAAGGGCGGCATCGCGCAGTTCTATGATCGCGACATGACGAAGGAGATGGCGGACGAGGGCATGAAGGGCATGCAGCAGTTCGTCGCCGATCCGACGAAGCTCGATGACGTCCTGGCGCAACTCGAGCAGGCACGCAAGCGGATCTATAAGAAGTAGGCTTATGCATCGCGGCGGCCTTGCGCCGCCGCCGTCAGCAGGAGAAGGTCGTGTCGCACTCGGTTACTCGTCGAAGCATCCCTGCCGCACCCGACGGCGCGGACTACTCCGCGCCGGCTGAGCGCATGCCTGTGCGCTCCGAAGCGGCGCGTCCGCGCGGAAAACCCGGCTTGTCGCCGACTGCCCGACGGCAGCGGCGCGCGGCCTGGCTGTTTCTCGCACCGGCCTGCCTGATGTTCGGCGTCTATGTCATCTGGCCCATCGTCTCGACGCTGTCTCTGAGCTTTTTCAACTGGGACGGCATGACCGACAAGACCTTCGTCGGTCTCGCGAACTATATCGAACTCTTTCAGGCGCCGACGTTCTACACGGCGCTCAAGAATAATCTGATCTGGCTCGCGCTGTTTCTGCTCGCTCCGCCCGCGGGGCTTGCCGTCGCCCTCTATCTAAACCAGAGCGTCGCGGGCATTCGCCTCGTGAAGTCGCTCTTCTTTGCGCCGTTCGTGCTCTCAGGTGTCGTCGTCGGGCTGGTCTTTTCGTGGTTTTACGATCCGACTTTCGGCCTGCTCGCGCTGTTGCTCCGTCACGGCATACCGGTGCTCGGCGACGCGCGGTACGCGACGTTTGGCATCATCGCGGCCGCGCTTTGGGCGCAGACGGCCTATTGCATGATTCTTTACCTGACCGGCTTGACCGGGCTCAACAGCGAACAGCTCGAAGCGGCGCGAATGGAAGGTGCGCGCGGATGGGCGATGCTCTGGCAAGTCGTATTGCCGCAGTTGAGGCCGGCGACGTTTATGGCGATCGTCGTGACGGTCATCGGCGCGCTGCGCAGTTTCGATCTGATCTCCGTGATGACCGGCGGCGGGCCGTTCGAAAGCTCCACGGTGCTCGCTTATTACATGTACGACCAGGCGATCAAATACTACCGGCTTGGCTATTCGGCCGCGATTGCCGTTGTCCTCTTTGCGATTACGTTGCTCTACATCGTCTATCACCTGCGGCGCATGCTGCGGGACGAACAGTGAGACAACGGGAACGCCGTCGCAAGAACCGCCGCAACAAGTAGGAGCATTCATGTATCCGCTGCCCATCGACAAGTGGCGCCCGGTATCGCGCCGGTTCTATAAGTTTTCTTTGCCCGTCGCGCTTGGCATCTGGCTGCTGCCGATGATCGCCGTGCTCGTTACGTCGATTCGATCGACGGAGGAACTGACCGAGGGCAATTACTGGGGATGGCCGAAGCACTTCGCGCTCTTGGCGAACTATCGCGAAGCGCTGACGGCTTCGCCGATGCTCCACTATTTCTGGAACAGTGTATTGATCACCGTGCCATCCGTCATCGGGGCAATTGCGCTTGCCGCCATGGCCGGCTTCGCGCTCGCGACTTATAAGTTTCGTGGCAACGCGCTCTTGTTTGGAATCTTCGTCGCCGGCAACTTCGTACCGGTGCAGGTGCTCATGATTCCGGTGCGTCAGCTCACGCTCGGCCTAGGGCTCTACAACACCGTCGAGGCACTGATTCTGTTTCATATCGCGTTTCAGACTGGGTTCTGCACGCTGTTTCTACGCAACTTCATCAAGCAATTGCCGTTCGAGCTCGTCGAGGCCGCGCGGATCGAAGGCGCCGGCGAATGGACGGTCTTTTTCAGGATCGTATTGCCGCTCGTGAGGCCCGCGCTCGCGGCGCTCGGCATCCTCGTGTTCACGTTCGTCTGGAACGACTATTTTTGGGCGTTGTGCCTGACGCAGGGTGACGACGCCGCGCCGATCACGGTCGGCGTTGCCGCGTTGAGAGGGCAATGGACGACGGCGTGGAATCTCGTATCCGCCGGATCGCTACTCGCCGCGCTGCCGTCAGTCGCGATGTTCTTCGCCATGCAAAAGCACTTCATCGCGGGGCTGACGTTCGGCGCGACGAAGGGTTAGGCGGGAAGCGTCGATGCGCCGCTGAATGCTGGAGCGCCCGGCACCTAGCGCTAAGTGCTGGCCCGAGTCATTGCTCGACGATATCGAGGGAGGTCCGCGCGTGGCGCTCGACGAGCGGCTCCTTGCGAACGAGGTCCGCTAACTGCTCGAACGGCATGGGCCGTCCGGTCAGGAAGCCCTGCACGACGTCGCAGCCCGCCTCGACGAGCCATTCGAGCTGCTCGGGCATCTCGACACCTTCCGCGACGACCGCGATGTCGAAGCTATGCGCCATCGAAATGATCGCCGTGGCGATCGGCTGCCCCGAATCGGGCAGCGTGCGAACGAACCGACGGTCGATTTTTAAACTGTTGACCGGGAATGACTGCAGATAGGAAAGCGAGGAGTAGCCGGTTCCAAAATCGTCCAAGGCAAGGCGTACGCCTGCCGCTCGCAGTCGACGCATTGCTTCGACGCCCGCCTCGATATTGGCCATGAGCTGACTCTCGGTCAGCTCGATCTCAAGCAAGCTGGCGGCCAGGCCGCTTTGCTCGAGCACGGTCCTCACGTCGTCGGTGAACCGCGGGTGCCGCAACTGATGCGCGGACACATTGACGGCGACGGGAATGGAGGCTGATGAATGCACATTCCAGCGAGCCGCATCCTGGCATGCTCGCCGCAGCACCCATTGTCCGAGTGCGACGATGAGGCCGCTGTCCTCTGCGATCGGAATGAAATCGACAGGCGATATCGGGCCGTCGGTCGGATGGACCCACCGAAGCAGCGCCTCGGCGCCGACGAGCGTTCCTCCCCGGCAGTCGAACTGCGGCTGATACGCGAGCTCGAACGCATTCGTCTCGATCGCCTTGCGCAACTCCATTTCGAGCCGCACACGTTTGCGCGTCTCGACCGTCATAGCGGGGTGAAATTCGACCGCGGAGTTTTTCCCTTTGCTCTTGGCCGCATGCAAGGCGATGTCGGCGCTGCTGACGAGCGAGGCCACGTCCGAAGCGTCATCGGGAAACACGCTCATGCCCACACTCGCCGTGGCGGCGACGCTCGTGCGAGACAGCGCGAACGGACGCGCGAGCGCTTGAGCGATCCGCTCGGCCGTTGCATGCGCTTCGAGCTTGCTGGCGGCAATATCGACTACGACGGCAAATTCGTCGCCGCCTATCCGGCAGACGATGTCGGTCGCGCGGACGATGCGCCGCAGGGCGGCCGCGACATGTTTGAGCAGTTCATCGCCGGCGCCATGCCCGAGCGTGTCGTTCACTGACTCGAAGTCGTCGAGATCGACGAGAACGAGCGCGATGCGCAGGGGGCCACCGATCGACCGGCGCAGCCGGCGATCGAGCTCTTCGTAAAACGCGCGCCGGTTCGGCAACCCGGTGAGCGGGTCGGTCGATGCCAGATATTGGAGTTCTTTCTCCGCGGCGGCGACGCGGGCGTCCAGGCGTGCGGTCAGTGCGAACGCGATCCAGATCGCGCCCAGCGATGCAGCCGCGAGGAAACCGGCGTAACGGATAAGCTGAACGAGCATCGCGTCGGTTCTCGCGACGAGGACGACGCTGCCGAGCGACTTCCCCGCCTGGCTGATCGGCCGCGCAACGAATACGTCGCGCAGCGAAAGGCGGCTCGCCGCCGCGCTCGCGTTGGCGAGCGTCCCTTCCTCGAGTTCCCGTTCTTTCAGTCCCGGCTTCGCACAACTCGCGAACCGTTTTCCCGCGCTCGTATAGACGTCCGCGGTCTCGATGTAAGGCACTTTACAGAGCGTGCGCAAGATCTCGCTTGCGGTGTGCTCATCGTCGAACATCATCGACGCCGAGACGTTGCCGGCCACCATTTCGGCTTGCATGTCGACGTCTTCGGTCAGCGTTGCGCGCAGCGTGATGGCTTGATAAGCCAGGAGCACGACGCTCGCGGCGACGAGCGCGATGCTCGCCGGCAGCAGCTTGATCCGCGGCAAAGGAAGCACCGCGCTCGGCGTGACCTTCGTCGTACGCTTCACGAGACTTTCCTGGCCAGTCGTAGCAGCTTCGAACTGAGGCGAAGGTGACGCCGCAATGCTTCACCATTGTCGATGTCGAACCGGAGTCGCCCGTCTTCGCGGAAGAGTCGAACGACATAGGGGCCTTCGGGGGCATCGGCTGTCCTAATGATCAGGAGCGGCTGGTCCGGCCCCGTTGCGGGGCTCTCCCGAAGCGCGAAGGTACCGTTTCCATCGACGACCAGCACATCGCATCCCGCGATATCGTCGCTGCGACCGGCGACGTAGCGCAGATGACAAACGCGCATGGCGATGAAGCGCCCCTCGAGTTTCTCCAGCGCCGCGGCAACGTTGCTTTGCGGACGTACGCAAATGAGCAGGTGGCGTTTATTCGGGCGAGCGGGCGGCCAATCGGTAAAGGCGGCGAAGTCGGCAACGTACTCGGCCTCGATCGAGAACAGGTCCGGCTCTGCGAGCGCGCTTTCCTGCGCGGCTATGGCAGCGAGCAGGAGCGCGAAGGTGAATAGTGTCCGTCTCATTCGAGTCTCGCCGCATCGAGCGTCGCCGCGAGCAAAGGCGAATCGACGGACCTCGACGAAGCGGACGGGACCGTCTCACGGGCCGCTTCATCCGAAGCGACCGCGATCGGCGAGAAAACCGCTATCGAAAAACGTGCAGGCGGGGCCCGCCGGGTCGAGGGTTGTTCCGAGATCATGGAGCCAATTTGGAAAAGCCAGACTTGCGGCCCGGCATGGATCTGCTTTTCTTTATCGGCTGATTCGTCCGATTCTTGAGAATCGTTAAGAGCCGGGGCGAGCTCCGCCCCCGTACGGGCTTCGATTATTCCATTCTAAGAAAAGGGTTTTTTTCGCCGCTCAGCGCTGATCGAGTGGAAAGGCGTCGAGCACACTTCGCAGTGCCTCGTCGAAAGGAGTGCGCCGACCGATCCCGAGCGCCTCAAGGCGGCTCGCGTCGAGCTGACAGTCACGCGGCCTTGGCGTGGCGTCGGCACTCGCCGGCTGCGGCTCGATGCGCGCAGCGACGCCGAGTGCACGCGCGATCCGCTTCGCGATTTCGAACTTGGTCATCGGTTCGGCCCCCGACCAATGCGCAATGCCACAGATCGGTTCGCCTTGCTCGCAACGCTCGAGCATTTGCCGGATGACGTACGCAACGTCGCCCGTGAACGTCGGGTAGCGCGTCGCCCAGTCATCCATCACGGCCGCTGGCGCGTCGGGGGCGGCCGACGCGACGACTGCCGGCGCGAGGCTCGTCACGGCGGATTCCTGCCATTCGACGATGTGCCCGAACAGGAGCGGCAATCGCAGTACGCAGCCAAGATCCGTCGCCTGCCGCAGCGCTCGCTCACCTTCGAGCTTGCTTCGGCCGTACGCATTGATAGGGCAGGGAGGGTCGTCGGTACGATAGGGGGGCTTCGTTCCGTCGAACACGTAATCCGTGGAAAGGGACAAGACCCAGGCGCCGCGCCGTTTTCCGGCTGTCGCGATGGTCCGGACGGCTTCCACGTTCAACGCGCGCGCGCGTTGTGGGTCGCGCTCGCAAACGTCAGGGCGGCGCTCGGCCGCTGCAATGACGATTGCATCGGGAGCGTGCTGCGCGACAAATGCCTCGATCGCGGCTGCGTCGCGAATGTCGAGCGCCACGGTACGATGATCGGCGCGGCGGTGCGCGGTGCCGATCACGTTCCAGTCGGCACGCGTGCCCAATTCACGGACGACGGCCCGACCCACGAGGCCGGACGCGCCGATGACGGCAATGCGGGCGAGCCGCTTCATCAAGCGCCGCCGGGTGCGCGGGGCGTCGCGCCCTTGACCGTGTAGCCGGCCTCGCCGATCGCGGCGCCGAGGCGGTCCGCGGCCTCCTTCGATTCGATGCGGACGAGCCCGTTTTCGAGCTCGATCTGCACGCGCGCATCAGCGTCGAGCGCGCGTACGGCTTTAGTGACGGCCGCGACGCAGTGCTGGCAACTCATGCCTTCGACTTGGAATTCGATCATTTGAGGGGTCCTTTCGAGTGAGCAGTTCTATCTAGCAAGTGGCGCGAAGGCCGGAGTCCGTCTTTCCGCGCATTGGCATCGACACCGGCCCCTACACCGACGGCTCGCATGGTATACCTTCCCATGGTTGGAAGGTCTAGGATGTTTCTTGTTATTGGGAGCACTCGCGATGAACATTGGTGAAGCGGCCCGCGCCTCGGGCGTGACGGCAAAAATGATCCGCTATTACGAAAGCGTCGGCTTGCTTGCGCCGAAGGCACGCACCGAAGCAGGCTACCGCATCTATGGTCCTACCGAAGTCCACACGCTGCGCTTCATTCGGCAGGCGCGCCGCCTTGGCTTTCTCGTGGACGATATCCGCAAGCTGCTCGCGCTTTGGCAGGATCGCTCGCGCGCCAGTGCCGAAGTGAAAGCGATCGCACTCGAGCACATCGCGGAATTGGAACTGCGCATCGCCGAGCTCACGGAAATGCGCGACGTACTCGCGCAGCTTGCCAATCACTGCCACGGAGACGAGCGACCAGACTGTCCCATTCTCGACGGGTTGTCGACGCCAAGTCTCGATCACGGAAGCCACCATTCCCTTCCAGCGGCCCGGATAGCTCGTTGATTGCACATTAACGGTGCATTCATTGCGTTTTTGGAGGTCCGGCGCACCATTCCGAACAGGAATGCCCAGTATTCGATCATTTCACTGGCAAGTTTCCGGGGCACGGTTATAATCGGGTTAACCCTCTAGGGAAAACCCTAGGCTGTACCGCCAGGGCGATCCTGGCCTTCGGAGAACATCATGTTTGCCTACATCCTCGAAAAACTCAGCAACTGGTTTGAATCCGCCGAGCGTAGCCGCCGCGAAGAATACCTGGCGTCGTCGTCCGATGTCTTCGATCTCGAGCGTCGCCTGCGCGCTCTCGAGAGCAGCGGCTACACGCACTGAACGCCTCGGCGCTGGGCGCAACTGTCTTACGTTACTGGCGTCAATGGCGCAGTCGCGCTAAGGTGAGCGCATTGCTCGCGTCGGCGGGCGTATCTCACGGATGGCAGTCCATGCGCTCGGTCTTCAGGCAACGCCAATTCGCATTCCTTCTTTCGTCGGCGTGGCTCCTCGCGGCCGCGCCGTCGCATCCCGCTTTCGCCGCATCCGACCGTCAGCCCCTCGTGCTCGACAGCAAAACCGGCATCCATGATGGGCAAAGCGGCATCGTCCTCCAGAACGCGCCGCTCGTCAGTGAACCGATGGTGCCCGCGCAGTCGCTGCCGGTAGCAACCGAACTCGCGCCGCAAGGGCAGCCTCCGATCGTCGTCTCTCCCTATATCGACGTGTCCCCGGATGCCTCCGCGCCGCGAGGCCGGCACCGGATTCGCGCGGGCTCGGTGCCGACGCAATAGCAATCACGATCACGTCAAGCGCGACTCGATCTTGAATAGGGCTGCGTCGTCCTGCCCCAACACGCGGGCAAGATAGGGAAGCATCTCCTTCATCGTCGCGGCGAGCGTATAAGGCGGGTTCAGGATGAACATGCCGCTGCCGTAAAGGCCATAACCGTCCGACGGTGGGCGGCTGACCGTCAACGTCACATGCAGCCAATCGGTCGCTTGGAGACGCTTCAACTGCTCGGGAAACCGCTCCGATTCGGCACGGACCACTTGCGGATACCAGATCGCATAGGTCCCTGTGGCGAAGCGCTTGAGGCTTTCCTCGATGCACGTGAGCGTGCGCGCGTAGTCGCGCTTGTCTTCGTACGATGGGTCGACTAGCACCAGCGCCCGGCGCGGAGGCGGCGGCAACATCGCCTTGATCCCGTCGAAACCGTCCCCCGCGTAAAGCATCGCTCGACGGCCGGCGTCGCGAAAGTTGTGGCGCAAGATATCGATTTCGGTCGTATGCAGCTCGAAGAGCCGCATTCGATCTTGCGTCCGCAAAAGCCGCCAGGCCAGAAAGGGCGATCCGGGGTAAAAGCGCAATTGCCCGTCCGCGTTGAGCGCGCTCACTTGGTCTACATAGTCGGCGACGGGCGCCGGCAGGTCCGCGCGCGCCCATAGTCTCGCGATACCCGTTTCATACTCGGACGTTTTCGCGGCATAGCCCTCCGTCAGCGAATACACGCCCGCGCCCGCGTGCGTGTCGACATACCAGTACGGCTTGTCCTTCTGCCCGAGGTAGCGCAGAAGCTGCACGACGACCGCGTGCTTGAGGACATCGGCATGATTGCCGGCATGAAAGGCATGGCGGTAGCTGAGCATGGGGAAAGCTGCGGTAAAGGTCAGCGCTTGGTGGCGTAGCGGTCAGGCGGGGGCGAGCCAGCGCGGCGACGGCGGGCCCGACGAGCCAGGCCTTCGCGCGCGGCCCCTGTCGGGCGCGCGTCATCGGGGCTGCTCGAATGGCGCGTATTGTACGCGAACGATCGCGAGTACCGCTTTGCTCGCCGGTTCGCGTGGTGCCGTGCGTGCTGGTCGTCTCGATAGCTCATCGATTGGATCTCCTCGTGAAACGGTGAGTTGCGGCACGGCTTCACGCCGCGCGTAAGGTCGTTCGTGCACAATAGCGAAGTCCGCCGCGGCGTGGGAGCATGCCGAACGACCTATGCCGTTCGGCAACGTTGCCGCGTCTCGCACGCCGTGGTGTCATTGTGTCCACCTCGATGGAGATCCCAAATGTCCTCGTTGAATACCAGCTTGAACGGGAAGGCGGCGGTCGTGACCGGCGCGGCCAGCGGCATCGGCAAGGAAATTGCGTTGACGCTTGCCCGGCAGGGCGCCGCCGTGGCGATCGCGGACCTGAACCTCGCCGGCGCGCAGGCGGTCGCCGATGAAATCGTCAAGGCCGGCGGCAAGGCCATTGGCGTGGCGATGGACGTGACGAACGAAGAGGCCGTCACGACAGGCATCGATCAGGTCGCCGAGCAGTTCGGCTCGGTCGACATCCTCGTTTCGAACGCTGGCATCCAGATCGTCAATCCGATCGAAAACTACTCGTTCTCCGATTGGAAGAAGATGCAGGCCATCCACGTCGATGGCGCGTTTCTGACCACGAAGGCCGCGCTCAAGCACATGTATCGCGATAATCGCGGCGGCGTCGTCATTTACATGGGTTCGGTCCACTCGCACGAAGCCTCGCCGCTGAAATCGGCCTACGTCGCGGCGAAGCACGCGCTGCTCGGCCTCGCTCGCGTGCTGGCGAAAGAGGGCGCCGCCCACAACGTTCGCTCGCACGTGGTATGCCCTGGCTTCGTGCGCACGCCGCTCGTGGACAAACAGATCCCCGAACAGGCCAAGGAGCTGGGCATCAGCGAGGAAGAGGTCGTCAAGCGCGTCATGCTCGGCCAGACGGTAGACGGTGTTTTCACGACGGTGGAGGATGTCGCGCAGACGGTGCTGTTCCTTTCCACGTTCCCGAGTGCGGCGTTGACGGGGCAGTCGTTCATCGTCAGCCACGGTTGGTACATGCAATAAGGAGAGCCGGCGATGGCGGAGCGCAATGGGAGACCAATCGGCGCTGGAGCATCGTCGGCGCCCGAGGCCGCGCGTGCGCGGCCGGATAGCTGGGAGGGTGACGAGGCGGTTCGTCAACCCGCTATCGTTTTGCCACCGTATGAAACGATCGCGCTGGTGCTGCAAGGCGGCGGCGCGCTCGGCGCCTATCAAGCCGGTGTCTATGAAGGGCTTCACGAAGCAGGCGTGTTGCCCAACTGGATCGCCGGCATTTCGATCGGGGCGCTCAATACGGCCATCATCGCGGGCAACGCGCCCGACGATCGAGTGGCGAAGTTGCACGAGTTCTGGGAGACGATCTGTCAGCCCGCTTACGGTTTGCCGTTGCCGCCGGCTGTCGAGAACGCCTTCTTCGAGTCCAACGAAACCGTGCGCACGGCATTTACGGCCATGCAGGCCGTGAGCGCACTTCTCGACGGGCAGAAAGGCTTTTTCGTGCCGCGCGTGCCGCCGCCATTGCCGTTCTCGGTCACCACGCCCGATCGAGCGAGCTGGTACGACACCACGCCGTTGAAAGCGACGCTCGAACGCCTGTGCGACTTCGATCGAATCAATTCGGGCGAAATGCGCGTCTCGGTGGCGGCCGTCAACGTCGGCACCGGCAACTTTGCCTACTTCCACAATACGCACACGAAGCTTCGGCCCGAGCATTTCATCGCATCGGCTTCATTACCGCCGGGGTTCGCCGCCACGAACGTCGACGGTGAATACTATTGGGACGGCGGACTGATGTCGAACACGCCGCTTTGGGAAGTCGTCCAAACTACGCCGCGCCGCGATACGCTCGCGTTTCAGGTGGACCTTTGGAGCGCGCGCGGCCCTGTGCCGAACAACGTCACTGACGTACAGGGCCGAGTGAAGGACATTCAGTATTCGAGCCGCACGAGGCTCGTCACGGACATGCTCCAACATTCGCAGCGCTTTCGCCATGTGTTGCGCGAGTTGCTGACGCGCGTGGCGCCGGAACATCGCGACGATCCCTGGTGCAAGCTGGCCGACGAGCTAGCAACCTCGCGCCGCTACAACGTGTTTCAGCTCGTTTATCGCGACAAGGAATTCGAGGGCAATTACAAGGACTATCAGTTCGGGCTGTCCACGATGCATCTGCATTGGAAGAGCGGCCTGCAAGACATTCGCTTGAGTCTCGCTCAACCCGGATGGCTGGAAATGCCCCAGAACGACGCCGGGTTCGTGACGCACGACATCCACCGGGATCTGCGCTGAGATTTGCTCTCGGCGACGTCGAGCGCGAGTAGGAAAACGCGAGAAGGAGAACGGCGCCGCGAGGGCGCCGTTCATGCGTTTGGCCACAGTGTCAGCCGAGCCGGGCGAGCGTTTCGGCCCAGGCCGCGCAGCGTGCCGGGCGGTCGCCCGTTATTTGATCACGTGCGCGATCGCGTTCGCGACGACGTCGATATTGCGCGTGTTGAGGGCGGCAACGCAGATGCGGCCCGTGCTGACCGCATAGATGCCGAACTCTTCGCGCAGACGATCCACCTGAGCGGCCGTCAATCCCGAGTATGAGAACATCCCGCGCTGCGCATTGACGAAGCCGAAGTCGCGGTCGACGCCTGCCGCTTTCAGGCGCTCGACGAGACCATTGCGCATCGCGCGAATGCGGTCGCGCATCTCCGCCAGCTCCTGTTCCCACGTTGCCCGCAAAGCCGGCGTGTTGAGGATGCTGGCGACAATCGAGGCGCCGTGCGTCGGCGGGTTCGAGTAGTTCGTGCGAATGACGCGCTTCAGTTGCGAGAGCACGCGCGCTGCTTCTTCCTTCGTATCGGTGATGATCGAAAGCGCGCCCACGCGTTCGCCGTAGAGCGAGAACGACTTCGAGAACGACGACGCCACGAACGTATTCACTTCCGCCGCGGCGAAAAGCCGTACCGCGAGCGCGTCAGTCTCGATGCTGTCGCCGAAGCCCTGGTACGCGATGTCGAGGAACGGCACGAGCCCGCGCGCCTTCACCACTTCGACGATCCGCTTCCATTGCGCCTCGCCGAGATCGACGCCCGTCGGGTTGTGGCAGCAAGCGTGCAGCACGACGATCGTGCCTGCGGGATAGCCGTTCAGCGCATCGAGCATCGCGGCGAAATTGACGCCATGCGTCGCGCCGTCGTAATAGGGGTACGAGACGACTTCGAAGCCCGCACCTTCGAAGAGGGCGCGGTGATTTTCCCAGCTCGGGTCGCTGATGGCGACCTTCGCGGCCGGCTTCAGGCGTTTGAGGAAGTCGGCGCCGATCTTGAGCGCCCCCGTGCCACCGAGCGCCTCGGCCGTCACCACGCGTCCCTCCGCGATGAGCGGCGAAGACTGGCCGAGCAACAGCGTTTGCGCGGCGGTGTTGTAGGCCGCGATGCCTTCGATTGGCAGGTAGCCGCGCGGCTGCTCAGCCGCGACGCGAGCCTGTTCCGCCTCACGCACCGCGCGCAGCAACGGGATCTTGCCTCCCTCGTTGAAGTACACGCCGACGCCGAGATTGACTTTCGTCGGGCGCGAGTCGGCGTTGAATGCTTCGTTGAGGCCGAGGATCGGGTCGCGGGGCGCGAGTTCGACTGCGGAGAAAAGGGACATGATGTACGTTCGGCGTAGTAAGGAAAGAGGGCTGCTCTCGCATCGGGCCCGAAACCGGCGGCGGATGGCGTCCGTTCGGCAATGGGCGGCCGGCCCGCGGCGAAACGCTATGACAGAAACCGGGATTGTAGCGAATTTTGGCGTGAATCCGGGCCAGAAATCGCAATTGCCGCGGAAGCCGGAAGGTTGGGATCGTCGCGGCGGCGGGTCTGCTCGCGAAGGCGCAAACCGTTAAAATAGCGTTTTTCTTCGGCGAAGGATGCCCTTTTTCCTCATGTCCGAGCACACGTCCCACGCCGCCGATGACCTCGACGAATCGAAGTTCGTCGAATTCGACGGCTCCCCGTTCCACCTTTACCAGCCTTACCCGCCGGCCGGGGATCAGCCCGAGGCGATCAAGCTGATTGTCGAAGGCGTCGAAGACGGTCTCTCGTTCCAGACGCTGCTTGGCGTAACGGGCTCGGGCAAGACTTTCACGATGGCCAACGCGATCGCGCGCCTTGGGCGCCCGGCGATCGTGTTCGCACCGAACAAGACGCTCGCCGCGCAGCTCTACTCGGAATTCCGCGAGTTCTTCCCGCGCAACGCGGTGGAGTATTTCGTCTCCTACTACGACTACTACCAGCCCGAAGCTTACGTGCCGCAGCGGGACCTCTTCATCGAAAAGGATTCGTCGATCAACGAGCACATCGAACAGATGCGGCTTTCGGCGACGAAGAGCCTGATGGAGCGGCGCGACGTCGTCATCGTCGCGACCGTCTCGGCGATATACGGTATCGGCAACCCGAGCGAATATCACCAGATGATCCTCACGCTGCGCACGGGCGACAAGATCGGGCAGCGCGAGGTGATCGCGCGGCTGATCGCGATGCAGTACTCACGCAACGAGGCCGATTTCCAGCGCGGCGCATTCCGCGTGCGCGGCGACACGATCGACGTCTTCCCGGCCGAGCACGCCGAAATGGCGCTGCGCATCGAGCTTTTCGATGACGAGGTCGATTCGCTGCATCTGTTCGATCCGCTGACGGGCCGCGTGCGCCAGAAGATTCCGCGCTTCACCGTCTATCCCTCGTCGCACTACGTGACGCCGCGAGAGACGGTCATGCGCGCGGTCGAGACGATCAAGGCTGAACTGCGCGAGCGGCTCGAGTTCTTCCATCGCGAGGGCAGGCTCGTCGAGGCGCAACGCCTCGAGCAGCGTACCCGCTTCGACCTCGAGATGCTGCAGGAGCTCGGCTTTTGCAAGGGCATCGAGAACTACACGCGGCATTTCTCCGGTGCGGCGCCGGGTGAGCCGCCTCCGACGCTCGTCGATTACCTGCCGCCCGACGCGGTGATGTTCCTCGACGAGTCGCACGTGCTGATCGGCCAGCTCAACGGCATGTACAACGGCGACCGCGCACGCAAGCAAAATCTCGTCGACTACGGATTTCGGCTGCCGTCGGCGCTCGACAACCGGCCGCTCAAGTTCCACGAATTCGAGCGCAAGATGCGGCAGGGCATCTTCGTGACGGCGACGCCCGCCGATTACGAGCGCAAGACATCGGGGCAGGTCGTCGAGCAAGTCGTGCGGCCGACGGGGCTCGTCGACCCTGAAGTCGAGGTGCGTCCGGCGCGCACGCAGGTGGACGACGTTCTGTCGGAAATCAACGCGCGCGTCGCCGCGAACGAGCGCGTGCTCGTCACCGTGCTCACCAAGCGCATGGCCGAGCAGCTCACGGAGTTTCTTGCCGATCATGGCGTCAAGGTCCGCTATCTGCATAGCGACATCGACACCGTCGAGCGCGTCGAGATCATCCGCGACCTGCGGCTCGGCACGTTCGACGTGCTGGTCGGGATCAACCTGTTGCGCGAGGGGCTCGACATTCCGGAAGTGTCGCTCGTGGCCATCCTCGACGCGGACAAGGAAGGCTTCCTTCGGGCGGAACGGTCGCTGATCCAGACGATCGGCCGGGCCGCGCGCAACGTCAACGGCCGCGCGATTCTTTACGCCGACCAGATCACCGATTCGATGCGCCGCGCGATCGACGAAACCGAGCGGCGCCGGGCGAAGCAAATCGCTCACAACGAGCGGATGGGCATTACGCCGCGCGGCGTCGTGAAGCGGATCAAGGACATCATCGACGGCGTCTACAACGCCGACGATGCGCGCGCCGAGCTGAAGGAGATGCAGCAGCGGGCCAAATTCGAAGACATGTCGGAAAAGCAGCTCGCCAAGGAAATCAAGCGGCTCGAGAAGCAGATGATGGACTTTGCCAAGAATCTCGAATTCGAAAAGGCCGCTCAGGCGCGCGATCAGCTCGCCGCGCTGCGAGAACGCGCGTTTGGCGCGAACGTCGGCGATTCGATCGTCGGCAACGGCTGAGTACCGCCGATACAACGCCAATTCCCCGCTCCCCGCGTGTCTATTTGGTATGACGAGCAGTTCGGTGTTAGACTTCCACTCAATTGATAATCGTTCGCATTTGCGTTCGTGTTCGTGTTCCAGTGCGGCAACGATCGTCGAGAACGCGTTTCGCGGCGGAGCGGGTGCTCCGCCTTTGTCCCTTTCGTAGGAGTTTCGATGCAGCGTACTTCCTGGATTCGCGGCGGCCTCGTGGCGGCCGTCGCGATGGCCTCCGTGGCGGCGTCGGCCGCCGAATATCCGATCGGCAAGCAACAGATCGCGGGCGGCATGGAGATCGGTGCCGTCTATTTGCAGCCGATCACGATGGATCCCGAGGGCATGATGCGCAAGGCGTCCGATTCGGATATTCATCTCGAGGCCGATATCCATGCGGTGAAGGGCAATCCGACGGGCTTCGCGGAAGGCGACTGGATGCCGTACCTGCAAGTGACTTACGAATTGACGAAGCCGGGCTCGAACTATTCGGCGAAGGGCGATCTGATGCCGATGGTGGCGGACGACGGCCCCCACTACGGTGACAACGTCAAGCTCGCCGGGCCGGGCAAGTACCACCTCAAGGTCGTCGTGAACCCGCCGATGCAAACGGGCCATATGGCATTTGGTCGCCACGTCGACAAAGAAACCGGCGTGGGTCCGTGGTTCAAGCCGATCACGCTCGAATACGACTTTCCGTTCGCGGGCATCGGCAAAAAGGGCGGGTACTGAGCGATGAGGCCATTCTTCATGACCGTCGCGATCGCGGCCGGGAGGCATGCATGAGCGCGCATCGCAAGATTGCAGGGTTCGCGTCGGCGGTGGTCATTGCCATGGCGAGCGTCGGCACCGCGGCGCATGCCGAGGATCTCCCCACGTTCAAGCTCGAAATGGCCGACGGCAAGCTGAATCCGGCGCGAATCGAAGTGCCGGCCGGCAAACGCATCAAGATCGAGATTCGCAACGCGGGCAAGGGCGCGGTGGAGTTCGAAAGCGTCGAGCTGCGCAAAGAGAAGGTGCTTGCGCCGGGCGCCGATTCGTTCGTCGTCATTGCGCCGCTCGATCCGGGGCAATACAAGTTCTTCGATGATTTTCATCAGACGGCGCAAGGCGTGATCGTCGCGAAGTAGCAGTTGCGCGCGGTCGCCCGATCGGGGGACGGCCGCACGCGGGAGAGGATGGATGGGCCAGGTACTGTTCGTGGTATGGCGGGAAAGCGTCGAGGCGCTGCTCGTAGTCGGTATTCTCTATGCATGGTTGAGCCACGGCGACGATTCGGCGCGTCGCGGTCTGCCTTACTTGTGGGCCGGCGTGGGCGCGGGATTGCTCGCGGCCGTGGCTTTGGGCGCGGCGCTCGTCGGCTTCAGCGAGTTCCTGTCGGGCGATGCGGCCGATTATTTCCAGACGGGCATGGTCCTCATCGCGTGCGTGCTGATCGTCCAGATGGTGCTCTGGATGAAACGTCATGGGCGGACGCTCAAACGCGATATGGAGCGTTCGCTGCAAGCGCATACGCGCGACGGTAACGGCTGGGGCATCGCCGTTCTGGTGGCGCTCGCCATTGCGCGGGAAGGCAGCGAGACCGTCATCTTCCTCTACGGCCTCGGATTCGGGCAGTCAGGCGCTGTCAAAGGTACCGACGTCATTGCGATCGTGCTCGGCTTCGGGCTCGCGCTGTTTACTTTCTATCTGCTGCAGCTTGGCGGGCGCATCTTTTCGTGGCGCCAATTTTTCCGCGTGACCGAGATCATGCTGTTGTTGCTGGCGGCCGGTTTGCTCCAGACCGGTGTCGACAAATTGATCGATAAGGAGATCCTGCCGCTCGGGATCACGCAAGTGTGGAACACTTCGGCGCTGCTCGACGACTCGAGCACAGTAGGCTCGCTCGTCGCCGCGCTGACAGGTTACCGAGCGCATCCGTCGCTGACGAACCTCGTCGCGTATTTGCTCTACTGGTTGTTCGTCGGCTGGCTCGTGCGCCGCGCGAGCCGTGTGCCGGCGGCCGCGGCGAGCCGAGCGGTATGAGCGCACGGATCGGCGTTTCGGCGAGCGCGGGGCGGCTCGCGCATGTCGGCGACTGGATGCAGCGCAACGCCGCGGCCATTCGCGCGGTGCAATGGCTGGTCGTCGCGGTCTACGCATTTTTGATCGTCGTCCCGGCCTGCCTGCCGCTGCCCGACGACACGGCGCACCTGTGGAGCAATCTCACGCTCGCTGCCCAGTTCGTGTTCTGGGGCATCTGGTGGCCGTTCGTCCTGCTTTCGATGGTTCTGCTCGGCCGTGTCTGGTGCGGCGTGCTGTGTCCCGAGGGTGCGCTTGCCGAGTTTGCGAGCCGGCACGGCCGGGGCCGAGCCATCCCGCGCTGGATGCGCTGGGGCGGTTGGCCGTTCGTGGCCTTCGGATTGACGACCATCTACGGCCAGATGGTCAGCGTCTACCAATATCCGCTCGCGGTTTTGTTGGTGTTGGGTGGCTCGACGTTTGCCGCGATCGTCATCGGTTTGCTCTATGGGCGCGAAAAGCGTGTCTGGTGCCGCTATCTATGCCCGGTCAATGGCGTCTTTTCGTTGCTCGCGCGGCTTGCGCCTTTCCACTACAAGGTTGACGAGGACGCATGGCGGCGCTCGTACAAGCAAGGCGAGCAAGGTCACCGCGTGATCCCGATCAACTGCGCGCCGCTGGTTCCGCTGCGCAATATGAAGGGCGCCGCGTCGTGCCACATGTGCGGCCGCTGCAGCGGACACCGTGAGGCCATCGCGCTCAGTTGGCGTTCGCCTTCGCATGAAGTCGTCGAACTCGGCAGGCAGGCAGGCAACGCGTGGGATACCGCGTTGGTGCTCTATGGGTTGCTCGGCGTCGCGATTGGCGCGTTTCACTGGACGGTGAGCCCCTGGTTCGTGCAGTTGAAGCAATTTCTTGCCATGTGGCTGATCGATCACGATGTGACGTGGCCGCTTGCGACGAACGCGCCGTGGTTCGTCCTGACGCACTATCCCGACCAGAACGATGTTTTCTCATGGCTCGATGGGACACTCGTCGTTGGCTATATCCTCGCGACGGCCGTCGTCTACGGCACGGCGCTGCTCGCGTTGATCGCGCTGGCGGCGCGTGCGCTGGGGTCTTGGGATCGCCAGCGCCTCCATCATTTGACGCAGGCGCTCATTCCGGTTGCGGGAGCCGGTGTCTTTCTCGGTTTGTCCGCGACAACGGTTTCGCTTTTGCGCGCCGAGCATCTCGCGCTCGACTGGGTGCCCGTCGTACGGATTGCCGTGCTGGCCGTCGCCAATTCATGGAGTGCGTGGCTCGGCTGGCGCATTGCCTGCAGCTATCGACCACGCTGGCTAGCTCGCTTTGGTGCGATGGTGCCTTTCGTTGCGGCGCTTGCCATTGCCGACAGTGCGTGGTGGCTGATGTTCTGGGGCTTCTCGCACTGAGGAGGCCCGGACGGATTGGATGACGGCGAGGGCCCGTCTGCGATTGGGCGGCCGAGTCTGGCCATTAAGGGTCTTGCCGAACGATAGCCAAGCGTCTGACGGCATCAAAGGCTGCACGGCCCGGATCTTCACTGCGAAGCAGGGAGCGGCATCAAAAAAGCGGCATGGCTGGCTTCGACGGTTGCTGAAAGGCTTGCACGAAGGGGTCTAGACTCGCGTGCTACGTCGTCTCTGCTGGCTACTGCCCAACACCTCTCACGGAGGTGGTCCCCACAATAACTCGATAGAGCGCTACTTCGTCAGGATGAGCTTGCCCAGGCGCGTTGCTCGCAACTGATAAGTCTCGCCGTTGTGCGTGATCAGCACATGAGTGCGTCCCTGCAACAGCGAGTCACTACACAAGACGCGCTGTTCGCTCAGACCCACACTCGTGCTTGTGCTGACGCTACGAGGCGGTTGCGCCGTGCGCATCTCGCGCGCGGAATCGCGGGCGTCCACGCGGCGATTCCGCGGCGTGCCGTGAGTGGAGGCTCGCAGCGTCAAAGTGGAAGGGCGGGCGAACTCGGTCATACCGTGCGTTCTCTCAGTCGCGCATCGCGCGGTTGCATTCAATGGATGAAGTATAAATGCGAATCATTATCGATTGAAAGAATATTTTCATCGACACGCGCCGCCGATAGGGAAGAACCGTGCATCGAAGGCCGCGCGGGCCCTCAATGTAGCGCCCCCGGCTCCTTGGGGTTCTGCACGGCGTATTGGCGGATGAGCCGCACCGTATCGATATCGGACTCGCGATAGGCCGACTTCACGATCTCGCTCGTTTGTCTCGCGTCTTCCGTATCGGGAGTGGGAAGCGTCGTCTCGTACTGGAAGCGAAGGAAGAGCTGCACTTCGTCGGGCTGCTCGATCGTCATCGTGAGCGAGCCGCCGACGTGCGCCTCCGTCGCGCGGATGTCATAGCGCACGCTTTCGTTCGGCGTCAGGGTGACGTGGTCGCGCACGGTGGCATGGCCATAATGCAGTTCGCGCTCGAGTGTGTGATCCGTTCGCGAAAGAATCGTGCAGCTGTCGAGCCCGAGCACGAACAGTTGCGGTTGTTCGGCGCGGAGCACCAGCCCTTCCCAAAGCTGTTCGCGCGTCAGTGTCTCGACGAGCGGGTTGAGCGGATCGTTGATCTGAATCAGGTGTTCGAAATTCAATGGAAGACCCTTCCTCTCAAGAAAGCGTCCCTATGGGGATTCCCCCAACGGGACTATCCCCAACGGGACTATCTTCGGGGCGCCTTCGGGCGCCGGCTCCACGCCAAGTTTTGTTGTCTGGAGGCGTTTCAGCGCATGTGCGTTCAGGCCGCGTTCGTCGCCGCGGGCGGCACGGCCGCGAGTCCCGTCTCGATATTGATCGGGCCCGTCAGAATCTTGTGAACGGGACATGCGTTGGCGATTTGCAAGAGACGCTCCCGTTGCTCGTCGGACAATGCGCCGTGCAGGACGATCGTCCGGCTGATCTTCGTGCCGTCGTCGCCCGATTCCAGCGACAGCGTGACGTGAACGTCCTCGAGCGGCCAGCGTTTTCGCTGCGCGTACATTTTCAACGTGATCGAAGTACATGCGCCGAGACCGGACAATAACAAGGACACGGGAGTCGGCCCGAGATCGCCGCCCCCGAGCGAGGTTGGCTCATCGGCATGCCAGAGATGCGTGCCGTCGTTGAAGTCGACTCGATAGTTCGTTGTACCAATCGTTGCGTTGACGATGCGTTCGCTCATGCATGGGCTCCAGTCCGAGGGCGCCTCGATGGCGCGATGCCGGCCGGCCGCGCCAAAAGTCGAACGTAGGCGGGGCCGCTGGCATGAGCGATTATTTTGACGCAATTCCGTCGCGTTCGCGCGTCATTGCGACGAGCCTGGTGCCCGCGGACTCGAGCGCGGGCTTCGAAGAACGAGCCTGGGGCCGGGCAGTCTCAATGCGCGATGACGCCCATGCGCCCGGACTGATAGTCGACGATGGCCTGACGGATCTCGTCTTCGCTATTCATGACGAAAGGCCCGTGTCTGACGACCGGTTCGTTGAGCGGTACACCGCCGATTAGAAGCACATCGAGCGGCTCTTCGCCGGCCGCCAGCCGGATTGCGTCGCCGTCATCGTCGAATGCGATCATGTGCTGCGGCTCCACGGCTTGCCCGCGCTCGCCATAAAGACCGGCGCCGGCGAGCGGATAGGCGAACACCCGAAACTCGCGCGGCACGGGATGGACGATCGCCGCGCCCGGTTCGAGCGTGAAGTGCTGATAGAGAATCGGGGTGCGCGTCTCGATCCGGGCTTTCACGCCGAGCGCTTCTCCGGCGATGACCTTCACGCGCACTTTTCCATCACTTGCCGACGCCGTGGGGATCTGTGCCGAGCCGATCTCCTGGTAGCGCGGGGCGATCATTTTGTCGCGACGCGGCAAGTTGACCCAGAGCTGGAGGCCGTGAACACGCCCTCCCTCGCGGGCGAACACGGGATCGGGCATCTCGCTATGGACGACGCCGGCACCGGCCGTCATCCATTGCACGTCGCCTGCGCGCAGCACGCCCGAGTGGCCGGCCGAATCCTTGTGCGCGAAGCTGCCCTCGAGCATGTAGGTGACGGTTTCGAAGCCGCGATGCGGGTGATCGGGGGCGCCTTTGGCCTCGCCCGGCGCATAGTCCACCGGTCCCATTTCGTCGAGCAGCAGAAAGGGATCGAAGTCCATTAACATGCGGGTGGGGAACGGCCGATGGACGATAAAGCCGCCGCCCTCGGTCGTACGAACGGCGGGGAGCGAAAATTTAATGCTGCGGATGCTCGTCATGGCGGAAGTTCCTTGGGCGGTGCGATGATGCTTGAATCGATACGCGGGTGGCCCCAAGGCGAACTTCGCCGCCCCTTTCGGACAGCGAGCGCAGCGGCGTGGGGCCGTTCAATCTGAAACCTATTATATGGACAGGCTCTCCCGCTTCCAGCCATGCCTGGAGCAATGGTTTGTCTCACGGATGGAACGATGACATGCAGTTCGATTCGCACAATCTGAACGACCTGATGTATTTCGCGCAGGTCGTCGAACACGGCGGCTTTTCCGCGGCCGAGCGCATGCTCGGCATCTCGAAGTCGCGGCTGTCGCGGCGTGTGGCCGAGCTGGAAGCGTCTGTCGGCGTGCGCTTGCTGCAGCGTTCGACGCGAAAGCTCGCGCTCACCGAAGCAGGCCAATTGTTCTACCGGCACTGTCAGGCAATGCTCTCCGAGGCGCAGGCGGCGATGAATGCCGTGCAAGAGCTGCGCTCGTCGCCGCGCGGCACGGTCCGCGTGAGCGTGCCGGTCACGCTTTCGCAGATACTGCTGTCAGAGACGCTGCCCGAGTTCCTGCTTCGTTATCCCGAAATCCGCGTGACGATCCGTGTGACGAATCGCGTCGTCGATCTTTATGAGGATCCGGTCGATGTCGCACTGCGGGTACGCTCCGATCCGCCGGACAGCGCGAATATCGTCGCCAGGCCGCTTTGGCATACGAATCAGATGCTCGTGGCTTCGCCCACTTTGCTGAGTCAGAACGCGCCGCCGCTCGTGCCCGGCGATCTTGCCAAGTTCGAGACGCTCGATACGCCGAGCGCGGACGGCCGCCATGTTTTCAATCTCATTGGCCCGGACGGCAAACGTTATGTCCACGAGCACGAGCCGCGTGTCATCACCGACGACCTGGCGACGATTCGCGAGGCCGTGCTCGCAGGTGTCGGCATAGCGGCGTTGCCCGAGATGATGTACGGCGCGGCGATGCGCGCGGGGCGGATGTCGCCCGTCATGCCGGGCTGGACGCTGCCATCGCCGAAGCTCTATGCGGCCTTCATCTCGCGCCAGGGGATGGTGCCGGCCGTGCGGGCATTCGTCGATTTTCTCGTCGAAGTGCTCGATCGAGGCGAGCAGAGTGCGCTGTCGCGCGAGTGTCCGACGCTCGATCAAATTCGAGCGATTCAGGCCTCCACCGCGGCAACGTGATATCGGTGGAGGCGGGCGCGTTCTCGTTGGCGCGAGATCGCTGCTGTCATTTAAGTGCGGCCGGCAATCGATAGTTTCTATGGGCCTTCGCTTGAACGGTCACGCGTGCGGGCCTATATTGAAAACTCGTTCGGATCGGCGTGTCCGGTGCGAACTCCGACGGCTGCTCTTATAGCAAGCCTGATAGGGTGGCTGCGCTGTCCGTGGTCAACCACGGCTGCCGCATGCGGTGCTCACGCTACCCCGATGGCGGATGAGCCCGCCGCCCGAAGGCGCGGTGTGCGCATGAAAAAAGGCCCTCATCTTTCGATGGGGGCCTTTTACTATGTGGCTGTGTAACGCTCGCATTGGCCAAGCGCAGGCCCAGGCCCACGCCCACGCCCCGGCGAACTCGTCTGCCGCGACGGCCGGCTCAACGCTGCGCTTGCGGACGCGGAAACGTCACGAAGCCAATTTTGGTCAGGCCGCCCGCTTGCGCGGCCGACATGACGTCGGCGACCCGTTCGTAGGGTACCTTTCGATCGGCAGCCAGCCGTAATTCCGGCTGCGGGTTCGCTTGCGCGGCTCGCTCGAATCTCGTACGCAGCGTCGTGTCGTCGATGCGCTCGTCGCCCCAGAAGAGCGATCCGTCGGCGCGCACCGAGACGTCGACTTGTTTCGGCGTTTCGACGAGCTTGCTGCCGCCCGTTTGCGGCAGATCGATTTTGATCGCACGGTGAATGGCCGGCACCGCGACCAGCAACACGATCACGAGTACCAGCATGACGTCGATGAACGGCGTCATGTTGATCTCGTTCATGAGTCCATCGTCTTCGTCGTCGAACTGCTGTATAGCCATCGTTCGTCCCCGACTTCAGTTCGCGCGCGCGGCAAGCCGTAGGCCGCCGGTGCCCGTGGAGGCAAGGCGCGCACCTGTCACGAAGTACGCGTGCAAGCCATGCGCGAATCGCCGCAAGCTGCCGACGAGGACCTTGTTCAAGCGTGTCAGCGCGTTATAGCCGAGCACGGCCGGGATCGCGACCACAAGGCCGAACGCCGTCATCACGAGCGCCTCGCCGATCGGCCCCGCGATCTGATCGATCGAGGCCGCTCCGCTCGCGCCGATGGACAAGAGCGCGCGATGGATACCCCAGACTGTGCCGAACAGCCCGATGAACGGCGCCGTCGAGCCGATCGACGCGAGCGCGCCGAGCCCGCCTTGAAGATGCGCGACGCGATTTTCCATCGTGTCTTTGAGACAGCGCGAAATCCAATCTGAGATGTCGAGCTGGTCATGCAGGTGGGGCCGCGTGCGCTTGTGGTGGTCGGCGGCTTCCTGCCCCGCAAGCACCAGTGCCAGGTACGGATTGTCATTGGCGGATCGCTGCGTCTCGCCGAGCTTGTCGAGACCGCTTGCGAAATCGTCGGAATGCCAGAATTCGCGTTCCGCGTTCCTAGAGAGGCGCCGGAGCCGGATGACGTTCCATCCCTTGACGGCCATGACGCTCCAGGAAACGAGCGACATCGTCAGCAAGACGATCGCGATCGCGCGCGTGACGAAATCGCCCTGAGCCCAGACGTGGGCCAGACTATAGCTCTGCATTCGATTCCTCTTTTTTGTTGCTGGTGACGGTTAATCGTCGAGTGCGAACCCGAACGGCTGGGTGTAAGTCACGCGTATCGGCGTGCCGTTTTCGACGTAGGGGCGGCACGAACTTGCGCGCATCGCGGCGAGCGCGGCATCGTCGAGACGCGGATAACCGCTGCTCTTGGCGAGCTCGACGCTCTCGATCGTTCCAGTCGCCCCGACGACGAAACGCACGTCGGCCGTGCCGGTTTCACCGCGGCGGCGGGATAGCGCGGGGTAGTCGGGCTTCACGACCCGGCAGTCGATGTGCGGAACTGCCTTCGGGGCGGCGATGGCGAGGGTTTCCCGATTGCTGGCGGGCCCCGCCGCGGGCGATTGCGCGGCGGGTTGCTCGGGGGCCTTCGCCGGTTGGCTGGTGGCCGATTCGTGCGTAGGCGCTACCGTTGGCGCCGGTTCGGGCGAGGTAACGGCTTTGGGTGTGGCCGGTGCGGGTTTGGGCGCGGGTAACGGTCGGAGCGGTGCGACGTGCGGCTCGACCTTTTTCTTGACGACCGGGTGGGGGATCGGCTCAGGCGCTGAACGTAGCGCGGGCGGCGCGGGGGACGCCGCAACGGGCGCGGGTTCCTGACTCAGCAACTGTGCCGTGATGACTTTCGATTCGAGTGAGAGCGGCGGCGCTTGCCGCTGTGTCATTTGCATGATCGCAGCGATCAGCGCGATGTGGGCGAGCGCAACGACCGCGACAGTCGACGCAATGCGGATGCGTACCGGAGGGAGCGTGGCCGGCGTCATGGCGGACGGAGCGTTGAGCGATGGTGGCATATTAGCGCGGACCTCGGTCGCCAGCGCCTGCCGGGCCAAGGAAAACCTCCCGTTTCACGCGCGAAAAATCAGCACCGAGATACATAGCGTCGTCACAAAACCGATGAGCAGTTCCATCTCGACCTCCTCGAGGAAAACGAGCGGCTGCTGGCTGCTTGCGTGACTGGCGCCGACGAAAGGAATAACAGGAAGAGCGGGCGGATGCTTCAGGCTGCCTTGCGCTCGTAAAACGTCAAGTGGACCGGCTGAACCGTATCGGGCCGTTCGACGCCGCAGCGAGATTCGCAGACCCCGCACTGGGCCATGACGTCGCGCACCGACTCCTCACACTTGCCGCAGCAGGTGGCCACGCCGAGCTCGAATTGGAGCTCGTCGAACGTATCGACACCCTCGGCAATGGAGGCGCGAATCTTCCGGTCGGAAACGGACTTGCAAACACAGACGATCATGGCTAACGCGATAGCTAACGTTAATGCGAACTATTATCATTTCGATCCGTTCGCTTGGCAAGCCCTTAGCGAAATTTTTGTAGTAGTGATAGTCGATGGATGCGGCCCTTTATTCGGCGGGGGCGCCCAGAGCCGGGGAGGCAAGCAAGCCTCCCGGAAACGAAGCCGGATCAGGCGGCCCGAGGCTCTTGCGCCGGCGTAGCGCGCGGCGCAATGTCGACTCGTTCGACCGGGCCGCCGAGCCCGAGCAGTCGTGACGCAAGCTGAAGCAGATGCGCGCCGTCGTTCGTCGAGCAAAGTCGCGGCGGCGGGACGGAAGTCGTGCCGGCGGCGCGCAAGCCGTTTGCGCCCAGTACACGCTCGAGTTGCCGTGCAATCGCGACGCTCGTATCGATCAGCATGACGCGGTCGTCTACGATGTCGCGAATCACGGCATCGAAAAATGGATAGTGCGTGCAGCCGAGCACGAGCGTGTCGGCGCCCTCGGCAAGCATCGGTTCGATGTAGCTCGCGAGCAGCGCACGGACCTGCTCGGAGTCCACGTCGCAACGCTCGATGGCTTCGACGAGACCGTGGCCAGGCTGGCAGAGGAACCGGCAGTCCGCGCCGTGGCGCTCCATCAACGCGCGAAAGCGCTCACTTCGCAGTGTGACCTGAGTGGCGAGCACGCCCGCAACACGCGTTTTCGATTGAATGGCAGCGGGCTTGATGCCGGGCTCGACGCCGATCACCGGGATGGTCAGTCTTTCGCGCGCGAGCGCGATCGATTCCGCCGTTGCCGTGTTGCACGCGACGACGAGCGCCTTGGCGCCTTGCGAAATCAGCCACTCGCCGATGGCGAGGGTGCGCTCGACGATGAATGCATGGTCGCGCTCGCCGTAGGGCGCATAGCGCGAATCGGCAACGTAGACGAGCGCTTCGTCGGTCAGTTGCGCCCGTACGGCGCGCAGCACGGAAAGTCCGCCGAGGCCGGAATCGAATATGCCGACTGGACGAGCCGCCATCCCATTCGCGGAACTGGCGGTGAAAGCCGTGAGCGGGTCGCCGGCGGACCCGTTGACTGGCGCGTCGAGCTCTGAGGCCATGGCTGCGATTATTCTTCCACGCTTCCCATTGCGGACTGCTGATAGTTCTCGAGGCCCACTTTATCGACGAGGCCGATCTGCGTTTCGAGCCAGTCGATGTGTTCTTCAGTGTCTTCGAGAATCTCGGTAAAGATTTGGCGCGAGACGTAGTCCTGGACGGATTCACAGTAGGCGATCGCTTCCTGACACGTCGCGCGCGAACCAAGCTCGAGCTTCAAGTCGCACTCGAGGATTTCCCGCGTGTTCTCGCCGATCATGAGCTTGCCGAGATCCTGCAGGTTCGGCAAGCCGTCGAGAAACAGCACGCGCTCGATCAGCTTGTCGGCATGCTTCATCTCGTCGATCGACTCTTCGTACTCGTGCTTGCCGAGCTTCACGAGCCCCCAGTTCTTGTAGATCCGGGCATGAAGGAAGTACTGATTGATTGCCGTCAGTTCGTTTTTTAGTTGCGCGTTCAGATATTCGATGACTTTCGCGTCGCCTTTCATGAAGTTTCCCTTTGCATCTATTGAGGCCGTGATTGGCAACGATAAACCGTGCGACGGCAAATGCCAAGACGACACCCGTTTCGTTGGCCGATCCGTCAAGGCAAGGTGGCTGTGCCTGCCCCGGTCGTCCGAAAAAACCGGGCCCGAGGAGCCCGGTTCCCGCGACGGCGACGTGATCGATACGAGAGCGCCGAGCGATTACGCAGGGACGACCGGCAGCTTGCCGATTTTCGCGCGCCACTCCTTCGGCCCCGTCTCATGGACGGACGTACCTTTCGAATCGACGGCAACTGTGACCGGCATATCCGTCACGTCGAACTCGTAGATCGCTTCCATGCCGAGGTCTTCGAACGCGAGCACCTTGGCGCCGCGGATCGCCTTCGAAACGAGATAGGCGGCGCCGCCGACGGCCATCAGATACGCGGCCTGGTGCTTCTTGATCGCCTCGATCGCGACGGGTCCGCGCTCAGCCTTGCCGATCATCGCAATGAGGCCTGTTTGCGCGAGCATCGTTTCGGTGAACTTGTCCATGCGCGTCGACGTGGTCGGGCCGGCGGGGCCGACCACTTCGTCGCGCACCGGATCGACCGGCCCGACATAGTAGATCACGCGATTCTTGAACTCGACGGGAAGTTTCTCGCCTTTCGCGAGCATGTCGGCGATGCGCTTGTGCGCCGCGTCGCGACCGGTCAGCATCTTGCCCGACAGCAGCAGCGTCTGGCCTGGTTTCCAGCTCGCGACTTCCTCGGGCGTCAACGTATTGAGATCGACGCGTTTGCTCGTTTCCGTGTCGGCCACCCACTGCACTTTCGGCCAGGCGTCGAGCGGCGGAGCGTCGAGCTTGGCGACGCCCGAGCCGTCGAGCGTGAAGTGCGCATGGCGCGTTGCCGCGCAGTTCGGAATGATCGCGATCGGCTTCGAGGCCGCGTGAGTCGGCGCGGCCATGATCTTGACGTCGAGCACGGTCGAAAGGCCACCGAGGCCTTGCGCGCCGATGCCGAGCGCGTTGACTTTTTCGTAGAGCTCGACGCGAAGCTCCTCGATCCAGTCGCGCGGGCCGCGCGCGATGATTTCCTGAATGTCGATCGGCTCCATCAGCGATTCCTTCGCCATTACCATCGCCTTGTCGGCCGTGCCGCCGATGCCGATGCCGAGCATGCCGGGCGGGCACCAGCCGGCGCCCATGGTCGGGACGGTCTTCAAGACCCAGTCGACGATCGAGTCCGACGGGTTCAGCATCGCGAACTTCGATTTGTTCTCCGAGCCGCCGCCCTTGGCGGCGACCTGCACGTCGACCTTGTCGCCGGGGACGAGCTCGTAGTGGATGACGGCCGGGGTGTTGTCCTTCGTATTCTTACGCGCACCTTCAGGCGGACTCACGATCGAGGCGCGCAGAACGTTGTCGGGGTTCAGGTAGCCGCGCCGCACGCCTTCGTTGATCATGTCGGTGACGCCCATCGTCGCGGGACCGCTCTCGCTGCCCCAGCGCACATCCATGCCGACCTTGACGAACACGGTGACGATTCCCGTGTCCTGGCAGATCGGCCGGCGGCCTTCGGCGCACATCCGGCTGTTCGTCAGGATCTGCGCGATCGCGTCTTTCGCGGCCGGGCTCTCTTCGAGCTCATAAGCGCGGCCCAGTGCCTGAATGTAGTCGAGCGGGTGATAGTAGCTGATGTACTGAAGCGCATCGGCGATGCTTTGGATCAGGTCTTCCTGTTTGATGACTGTCATGGCGAAGAGGCTGTGGGGACGAGAGGCGGCGAATCCAAACGCTGAAAGCGCCCGGAAAGGCGCCAGCGAAGCACAAAAAAGGCGCGCTATTGTACCGCGCCACGCACCGATTGATTCGCGAGCCAGGCATGAGAACCGCCCGGGATGCTGCGGTGCCACATCGATCGTCGCGGTCCGATCGCGCCGCGTGCGTCATCATATCGGCTTGAAGCCAAGCATCTGCCCGTACCGGATTCAGTTTCGTTTCTCGTTTTTTCGTTTATCGATAGGGAGTTCTCGATGTCTGCGATCGAATCGGTCCTTCACGAAAGCCGAATTTTTCAGCCGCCCGCGGAGTTGGCGGCGCAGGCGGCGATTCCTGGCATGGACGCCTACCGCGCGCTCGTCGCGCAAGCGGAGCGCGATTACGAGGGATTCTGGGCGAAGCTCGCGCGCGAGACGCTGACGTGGAAGAAGCCCTTCACGAAGGTGCTCGACGAGTCCAACGCGCCGTTTTACAGCTGGTTCGAAGACGGCGAGCTCAACGCGTCGTACAACTGCCTGGACCGCCATGTCGAGGCGGGCCGCGGCGCCCAGACGGCGATCATTTTCGAGGCCGACGACGGCACGGTCACGCGCGTGACCTACGCCGAGCTGCTCGCGCGCGTGTGCCGCCTGGCCAACGCGCTGAAGGCGCGCGGCATCGGCAAGGGCGATCGCGTGGTGATCTATATGCCGATGTCGATCGAGGGCGTGGTGGCGATGCAGGCGTGCGCGCGCATCGGCGCGCCGCATTCGGTGGTGTTCGGCGGGTTCTCGTCGAAGTCGCTCAACGAGCGGCTCGTGGACGTCGGGGCGGTGGCGCTGATCACGGCCGACGAGCAGATGCGCGGGGGCAAGGCGCTGCCGCTGAAGGCGATCGCGGACGAAGCGCTGGCGATGGGCGGCTGCGAGGCCGTCAAGAGCGTGATCGTGTACCGGCGCACGGGCGGCGCGGTGCAGTGGAACGGCGAGCGGGACCTGTGGCTGCACGAGCTCGTGGCGGGCGAGGCCGATACCTGCGAGCCGGAGTGGGTGGGCGCCGAGCAGCCGCTTTTCGTGCTGTACACGTCGGGCTCGACGGGCAAGCCCAAGGGGGTGCAGCACAGCACGGGCGGCTTTTTGCTGTGGGCGGCGCAGACGATCAAGTGGGCGTTCGACTGGAAGCCCGAGGACGTGTTCTGGTGCACGGCCGACATCGGCTGGATCACGGGGCACACCTACATCGCGTACGGGCCCCTGGCGCTGGGCGCGACGCAGGTGATGTTCGAGGGCGTGCCGACCTATCCGCACGGCGGGCGCTTCTGGCAGATGATCGAGCGGCACAAGGTGAGCCTTTTTTACACGGCGCCCACCGCGATCCGCTCGCTGATCAAGCTGGCCGAAGCGGACGCGAAGGCGCACCCGAAAAGCTACGATCTGACGAGCCTGCGCGTGATCGGCACGGTGGGCGAGCCGATCAACCCGGAGGCGTGGGTCTGGTACTACGAGAACGTAGGCGGCGCGCGCTGCCCGGTGGTGGACACGTGGTGGCAGACCGAGACGGGCGGGCACATGATCACGCCGCTGCCGGGGGCGACGCCGCTGGTGCCGGGCTCGTGCACGCTGCCACTGCCGGGGATCATGGCGGCGGTGGTGGACGAGACGGGGCACGAGGTGCCGAACGGGCAGGGCGGGATCCTGGTGATCAAGCGGCCGTGGCCGTCGATGATCCGCACGATCTGGGGCGACCCCGAGCGGTTCAAGAAGAGCTACTACCCGGCGGAGCTGGGGGGCGACTTGTACCTGGCGGGCGACGGTTCGGTGCGCGACAAGGCGACGGGCTACTTCACGATCATGGGGCGCATCGACGACGTGCTGAACGTGTCGGGGCACCGGCTGGGGACGATGGAGATCGAGTCGGCGCTGGTGGCCAATCCGCTGGTGGCGGAGGCGGCGGTGGTGGGGCGGCCGGACGAGACGACGGGCGAGGCGGTGGTGGCGTTCGTGGTGCTCAAGCGTGCGCGCCCGCAAGGCGAGGAGGCGGTCAAGCTCGCGAACGAATTGCGCGCGTGGGTGGCCAAGGAGATCGGGCCGATCGCGAAGCCGAAGGACATCCGCTTTGGCGAAAACCTGCCGAAGACGCGCTCGGGCAAGATCATGCGGCGCTTGCTGCGCTCGCTGGCCAAGGGCGAGGCGATCACGCAGGATGTGTCGACGCTCGAAAATCCCGCCATTCTCGAGCAGTTGGCCGAGGTGCGGTGAGGGGATGGCCTGAAGACAAGGTTGCGACACGCGACGCTCGAGGTCGGGGTGGCCATTGTGATGGCTGCCCTGACCGGGTGCTTGCGGCAGCGCATCGCGTCGCCGCGTGTCTGGCATCTATCGGGGGCGCCCGCTATCCGACCGGCGAATCCTTCAGGAAGGTCACGCTGGCGTGGGACGATTCTGCTACGCTCGATTGCGATACGAAGATACCGTTTTTGGCCGGATTGGCCGGGTCGCTGAGGTTTTGGATTTCCACCGTAGCACCGGCTGGCAAAGCATATCTCCAGCTCCCGAGCGGCGTAACGCTTATTGCGTTGCCCCACAGTGCCGAGGCTGTTCCATAGTACACGACCAAACCGGCGGGGTACTGCGGCGCATTTGCCGTCCTAAGCGTCACTACGTCCGCGGGGGATCGTTGAAGCAGGTGCCGAGGCAACCTGATCAACCGTGTCGTTTCTCCATCAAGCACATGCAGGAATTCGGGCGCGCCCGCAAGGTTCAACCATTTGACGACCACCTTCGTTCCTCGCAGCGCCCACCTCGCCCAGCCAGTCCCCAGCGGAGTGAGCGTTGCGATTCCATCTGGGCTGCGAGCAGTGCTGGAGCAATATCCCAGGGCATTGTTCTGCGGCTCTTCATCACAAAGCGATACCATGTGCGTGGCCAGATCCGGATGTTTCATCGATGTGACTCTCCTTTTCATCTGTCGCCCGCGGGCCATTCGAGCGGGCTGTGGTTTCGAGACCGAGCCGCGAATCTAGCCGCGACAGCCTTGCCCCGACGCAGTCCGGCCGAGAAATAGGACGTTTGCACATCGGCATCCCGTGACGAATTCGCCCGCTGATGTTCAACGCCGCGCGCGCTCCGCGGGCAATCCCGATTGCTCACGCCGCGCCTTTTTGATACATAGGCGCATGGCTGCGCCAAGACCCTCTGATTCCGTCCAAGTTTCTCCATCGCTAATCGAACCGCCATCGGTTTCGAAAGCAATGGCGCTCGCGCATCGCCGCTATTGGCGCTTCAACCTCGTGTCGATCGGCGTGCTGATGACGATCGGCTTTTGCGTGTCGTTCGTCGTGCCGTTATTTGCGCGAGACCTCTCGGCTGTGCGTGTTGCAGGATTCCGATTGCCTTTCTATCTAGGCGCACAGGGCGCGATTCTGATTTACCTTGCATTGATCGCCGTCTATATCGTTCTGATGACGTTCGCCGATAGAACGCTAAGGCGCTCGGCGGCGGCCGACACGTCGCGTGAGCCCGATCGGGAATCAGCGAAATGAAGCTCGTCAATCGTCTCGCGCGTGCTTATGCGTTCTATACGATCGGCTTCTTCGTCTTCATCTATACGATGTGGCGCGTCGAAAAGGCGATCGGTGCGGGCCCCTGGGTCGGCTATGTTTTCCTGTTTCTGCCGATCGCCATCTATGCCGTTATTGGTGTGCTTTCACGTACATCGGATGTCGTTGAGTATTACGTCGCCGGGCGAAAGGTGCCGTCGTTCTTCAATGGCATGGCGACGGCTGCCGACTGGCTCTCGGCTGCATCGTTCATCGGGTTGGCCGGTTCGCTCTACACGACGGGCTATGAGAGCCTTGCCTATCTGATGGGGTGGACGGGCGGTTTCTGCCTCGTCGCTTTTCTGCTTGCGCCTTACGTTCGCAAGCTCGCGCGCTACACGATTCCTGATTTTCTCGGCACGCGCTTCTCGAGCAACCTCGTGCGCGGACTCGCCGCCGTCTGCGCGATTCTGTGCTCGTTCGTCTACCTCGTTGCGCAGATTCAAGGCGTGGGGTTGATTGCGACGCGCTTCATCGGCGTGGATTTTGCGATCGGCATTGCCTGCGGGCTGGCCGGCATTCTCGTTTGCTCGTTTCTTGGCGGCATGCGGGCGGTGACGTGGACGCAGGTGGCCCAGTACGTGATCCTCATCAGCGCGATGCTGATTCCCGTTGCGATGATCGCCCACAAGGATGGCCTGGGATGGCTGCCGCAGCGCACGTACGGCCGAATGATGGAGCACATGGAGTCACTCGATCGGCAGGTACGCGACGCGCGCGAAGAACGCAGCGTGCGTGCGTGGTACCGCGAGCGCGCGGCCCAGATCGACATGCGAATCGCGGCCCTGCCGGCTTCATATCGTGAGGAAAAGTCAAAGCTGACGGGCGAGCTCGATGCATTGCGGCGCCGCAATGGCCCGCTGCGCGAGATTCATGCGCTCGAGAACATGCTCGCCGCGTTTCCGCGCGATGCCGCGGCGGCTCGCGTGATGTGGGCGAGAGAGCGGGACGACATGCTCGCGCACGCGGCGGATCCTGTGCCGATCTACGAGCCGTTTCCTGCTGCCAACGATGCGCAGCGCACGATCCGCGAGCGCAACTTTCTGTCGTTGCTGCTGTGCCTTTCGCTTGGCACCGCGAGCTTGCCGCACATTCTGTCGCGCTATAACACGACGACGTCTGTCGCTTCGGCGCGCCGTTCCGTCGGCTGGACGTTGTTTTTTATCGCGCTTTTTTATCTGACGGTACCCGTGCTCGCGGTGCTGATCCGATACGAAGTCATGACGCATCTCGTCGGGCGCATGTTTGCCGATTTGCCGGGGTGGGTGACGCAATGGCATCGCATCGAGCCGGCGATGATCAGTGTCACGGATACGAACGGCGATGGGATCGTTCGTTGGTCCGAGGTTCAGATGGTGCCCGATATGGTCGTGCTCGCGGCGCCGGAAATTGCGGGGCTGCCTTATGTGATATCGGGGTTGGTCGCGGCCGGTGCGCTCGCGGCGGCGCTTTCGACTGCCGACGGCTTGCTGCTGACGATCGCCAATGCGCTCTCGCACGACTTCTACTACCACATGGTCGATCCGGCTGCGTCGAGGCAGCGGCGCGTGACGATCTCGAAGTTTTTGCTGCTTGGTGTGGCGTTGTTCGCTTCTTACGTGGCTTCGCTCAACACGGGGAACATTCTTTTCCTCGTGGGGGCCGCGTTTTCGCTCGCGGCCTCGAGTCTCTTTCCGGTACTCGTGCTGGGGGTGTTCTGGAAGCGAACGACTCAGCTTGGGGCGGTGGCAGGGATGGTGGCGGGGCTCGGCGTCTGCCTCTATTACATCGTTTCGACGCACCCGTTTTTTGCGCAGTTGACCGGCGTGGCAGGGGCGAGGTGGTTCGGGATCGAGCCCATCAGCTCAGGCGTGTTTGGAGTGCCGGCTGGGTTCGTGACGGCGATCGTCGTCAGCTTGCTCGATCGGCCGCCGGATGCGTATACACGGGCGCTCGTCGACTACATCCGGCACCCCTAGAAGGGGTGCTTGGGCGCGGCGAAGTCTGCTATAATCTGCGGCTCCCGGAGAGATGGATGAGCGGTTTAAGTCGCACGCCTGGAAAGCGTGTATAGGTTAATAGCCTATCGGGGGTTCGAATCCCCCTCTCTCCGCCAGACTCCCCATACTGGCGCGCCCGCCAAGGCCGATTCGTCTCCGGCTCGTATCACATCGATGGGCGTTTCGCTGCGTGGGCGCGTGCCGCTGAGGCCGGCGAAGAGTGGCGACGCGTACCCCACTGACCCTGATACTTCGTCAGGAGCTTGGGCCGCGTGTGGTCTCGAACTAGTGGTCGGCTGCTCACGCCCTCCATCAATGGCGAAGGCTATCCGCATGTGAGCGTCGGCGGTTGCAAGATCGCGGTGCATTCCCTCGTCATGCTTGCATTTTCCGGCCCATGCCCTGACCGGATGGTTGTCAAGACCGATAACCGGCACGACAGCCTCGGTTACGACTCGTATTCGGCTAATGCGCAGGATGCGATTCGCAATGGCAAGCGCTAGGCTTCCGGCCCGTCGATGACACGGGCGTAGCAGTTCAGCTAAGATCGCGCTGTCACTTCGGAGCGGGCGATGGAAATTCAAATAGCCACCGCGTTCATCGGTGTGAGTGGCGCGATCTGCGTCGCGTTCATTGCACATCGTCTCTCATTGCGGCGAGAGCGTCGAGCACGGCGTGTCGCTGCGTGCAATGCCTTCCGTTCGACCGTGCTGGATGAGGTGCAAGACATCTACCCAATTCCGGTGGCATGGCCAGGGACACGTGGAATGCGTTTCTGCGCTTTGTGATTGGCGAGTCCACGCGGATCGAAGCTAGGGGGACTCTGCTATGAGAGCGAATGCAATAGTGTGCGCACTGATCGCCTTTTTCACATCGGCAATCGCACATGCCGACTCATGCGACGAAGACGACGTTACGAACAAAAGCGAGGATGGGTCGTACCTCATCATGGCATCGCGGTCTGTATATCAAGTCCTTCCGGGCGATACCGTTGATAGCTCTCTTTGGCTTCCTCCTGCCGATGTCATGACCTGTTCAGCACGATTACCTATCGAGGGAATCAGTATCTCGTCTACGATATCATCAACAAGGACGAGAATGAGAAGGTGAGCGCGATGAAGCGCCGCTGAGCATATAGACCACCGCTCACACCGGGAAACATAAAAAGGACAAGAATGTCGATACTCATAGCAGACTGCCCGCGATGCGATTCCGATAACACGACGTTCGACCTATTGGCTGCTACACCAGTCGTTTTTGGCCAATTCGGATGGCAGACTCACTACGAAGCGTTCTGTGTGTGCCGCAATTGCCATCGAACCACGGTGTACGTCCTCGCAGATAGTAGCCCGGATCATCACAGGCTAATCGAAAATGCCGGTGGTCTCGAAAAGCTAGGGACAAGTGCAGCGGGTCGCAGGAGCTTACGCAGGCTATGCCTACATGACTGCACCGTACAACACAGGATCGGTAGTCATGGTGACCTTCGATTCCGGCCTGTCGCGCCCACTCTCCGGCATCGTGCGATCTGCCCTAATGATGTGGGAGGCAAAGCTGTTCCCCGTGGGGCCTACCCGAGCGGCGCGATGATAGGCAAGGGATTTATGGTGGACTAATGGCGGGCAGAACATAGAAATCACCACGAACCCGCCATTCCGCAAACATCAGCGGCGGAGACTCGCGTTGCCGCTGAGCGAAAAAAACCGCCCCAGCCGGGCGGTTGCTTGATGAAGATCAGGTTCTCGCGCTTAGGCTGACTCGGGCTCGAAGCGATGAATGTTCTCCAACGTTCGAGCCATCTCATCCTTCATGTGAGCGGTATCGTAGTCGAGCTGTAGGCCAGTCCAAAACTCGTCGTTCGTGCCAAAGAAACGGGAGAGGCGCAGACCAGTGTCGACCGTGATCGCGCGCGCGCCCGCGATGATTTCGCTAATGCGCGTTTGATCGACACCGATAGCCTTGGCCAGCCGGTACGCGGTGATGCCCATCGGAGCGAGAAACTCCTCTTGCAGGATCTCTCCCGGATGGGGATATGAAACTTGACGCGGCATGGCGCACCTCCTAGTGATAGTCGACGATCTCGACGTCGTATGCATCCCCGTTCTGAAACCGGAAACACACTCGATATTGATCGTTGATCCTGATGCTGTGCTGGCCGGCCCGATCTCCGACGAGTGCCTCCAGACAGTTTCTAGGCGGAATCCGGAGATCACTCAGAGTCTGCGCGCGGTTCAACATGGCGAGCTTGCGCATCGCGACCTTTTCGATGTTCGCGAATCTTGCAACCCTCGTGCCCAGGAACAGGGCCTCCGTGTCGGCGCAGCAGAAGGTCTTGATCATGGACGAATGCTATTGCGCCGCAATAGTAACGTCAAGCACGATTACGTAAGTGTTTGTTCTACCTCACATCTCGACAGGGTTTGCCGATAACGTTTGACAGCGCAAGCCGCTGCAAGTCACAACGTTATGACTCTCCTGACGGATCGCTTTCTTAGGGACGGATCACTACCAATGAAAGGCGAAACTCTACTCGCGCATGCCGGCACCAACGAAGCCTCGTGAAGCTGGGCTGGCCGCGACGCCGTCGTCGGCGCCACGGCGTCATGATTGAACGTGAGCGGTTGGCATTGCAGAGCGGGGCCAACGAAGTTGGGTCGCTGTCTTGCGTCCGCATGGCTTCTCTGACCGCGAGGCAATCGCCTTACGTCTTCCCGTCGTCGTCACCCTCGTGCCAGCGGCGCTCTTGATGCTGTGCTCACGCAGTAGTTTGTGCAGTCGCCAGTTCTCCGCGAGAAGTACCACGGTCAGTACGGACGCAGAGACCGAGAAGTACGACTCGCCCAGGTAGTGAATCGTCGCCCATGCGGCGACGGCCAGGACAAGTCCAGTAAGTACCAGCAATGCGCGATCGATCAACCATGCTTTCATTTCTTTGGCGTGCCGTTTCATCGATTCTTCGAAATTATCGGTCATTGCTTAACGGCCCCGGCGGCAAGAGCCATCGCGCCATACGCGCCGGTTCGGCATGGGCTCACCATTTTGGGGTGCCGGAGCAATAGAACGCGCAAAGGTTCGGAGAGTAAGAGGTTGGTTCCCCGCATCGCGCGGTGTATGTGTGCCAGGGTGACTGAGCGTCGCCGCTTGCTGTTGTGTCGCGAAAAGGCTGGTCGGTGCGACCAGCCCGATCGCTTTCATATTATGTTTGAATGCCGGATGGAACCCGGCTATGCAGCTTTGGCCCATATGCTCTCTCTCGTTTTAGTTGGTCTTCGCGCCGTCGAAGGTTGTCAACGCGGCGCGAGCGCGAGCATATCATTGTGACGCGACTGAGATGCTATCGCCGCCCCTTGCGACACAGGCGGTGATACGCAGGGATGTCGACCGATTTATTGCGGCCTACGCCGGACGGAATCCCGCCTATGCTCAAGCTTGGCAAGGGTTGTCCACTCCTCGATACATCCCGCTCGCCGGAAGTTCGACACCAGCCCGAGCCGGCGGCCGACCGCCAACCCCGACAAACAGGGTAAGCAACACAACTCGGCCGCGAGCCTTCAAGAACCGAACGTGGCGGAACCCGGTTCCGGACAACGGAGCTTGCAATGAACATCTTGATGGTAGTGACCTCGCACGATCAGTTAGGAGATACCGGGAACAAAACAGGATTCTGGCTCGAAGAGTTCGCTGCGCCTTACTACACATTCCTCGACGCAGGAGCGAAAGTTACCGTTGTGTCTCCCAAGGGCGGCCAGCCTCCGCTCGACCCCAAGAGCGATACCCCTGAAGGTGCGACTGACGCGACGCGGCGATTCAAGGAAGACCCGGCCGCTCAGGCGGTTCTGGCCAGGACGCTCAAGCTGGCTGACGTGAAGGCGGAAGACTACGACGCGGCTTTCTATCCGGGAGGCCACGGGCCGCTGTGGGATTTGGCCGAGGACAAGCACTCGATCGCGTTAATCGAGGCCTTTTACAACTCTAGAAAGCCTGTTGCTGCTGTCTGCCATGCGCCAGCCGTTCTGCGTCATGTCGTGGTCGACGGCCAGCCGATCGTCAAAGGGCGGCGCGTTACGGGCTTCACGAACTCGGAAGAAGAGGCCGTCCAACTAACGAAGGTCGTCCCGTTTCTCGTGGAAGATGAGTTGAAGCGACTCGGTGGCCTTTACGAGAAGGCAGACGATTGGCAAAGTTTTGCGATCACCGATGGCCTCTTGGTCACGGGGCAGAATCCAGCTTCCTCGACGGCTGCTGCGAAGGATCTGCTGGCACTCTTAGCCTGAGTCGTCAGTTTGTTAAGTTTCGCGACGCGCATGCCAACTTCGCAGCGCGAATCATCACCGATGTGGGTCGGCCCGCTTGCAGCGGGCCGACCTGAGCCTCGCGCTCGGACTTTTCATCAAGTGTCCTTTGTCTTGCGCGCGGCGTCTCAGAGGCTGCGTTGGCCGGTCTTCAGTGGCACCGGCCTCGGTGCGGTCAAACCTACTTCAGTCCTGTCTGCTTGCGGTATTCGAGAGCCGGTAGTCCGCCCCAGCCCCAGTTTTCCGTTTCTACTTCTTCGATGACGACGAACGTGGCCTCGAGCGGCTTGTTCAACACGTCGAGCAACAGCTGGCTCGCGCCCTTGATGAGCCGCGCCTTTTCTTCTTTGGTCACGGCACTTGCGCCCGGCTTTGTGCCCTCGCGGGTGACCTGAATAGTGACGATAGGCATGTCGTTTTCCTTGAAAAGTGATTGACGCGTATAGGGGAGAGCGGCACCCCGGACGTGCTCAGTGACCCGCGATCTGACCGCCGTCCACGTGCAGGATTTCACCCGTCACGAACGGTGCGGAATCAAGATAGAGAATCGCGTCCACGATGTCGCTCATCTCACCCATGTGACCGACCGGATGCAGGGCTCCGAGCGCTGCGTGGCTTTCAGGTGGATGCATTGGCGACTTGATGATCCCTGGCGATACTGCGTTCACGCGGATCCCGCGCTTTGCGTACTCGATCGCGAGCGAGCGCGTCGCGGCGGCGAGGCCGCCCTTGGTCAGCGAGGCCAGCACCGACGGCACTCCATCGATGGCGTGATCCACGAGGGTCGTGGTGATGTTGACCACGTGGCCGCTCGACTGCTTCTCCATTTGAGCAACTGCAAGCTGCGTGATGTAGAAGAAGCCTGCCAGATTGATGTTCGTTACTGTGGCGTAATCTTCGGCGGTATATTGGGTGAACGGTTTCGCGACGAAAATGCCTGCGTTGTTGACGAGAGTATCGACCCGGCCGAAGCGCGACACGGCTGTCTCGATGACGCGCCGAGCGGTGGCCGGATCAGCGATGTCGCCAGCCACAGTTGCGACGTCCGCATCGTCAGACGGTTCGATGCTACGCGACGTCGCAACCACCTTATGACCCAGCTTGCGGAACGCCTTGACTGTTTCGGCACCGATGCCTTGGGAGGCGCCGGTGACCACGATGACTTTGGGGGAGTTGCTCATATTAAACCTCTCGGAATAGTTGATTCAGCTGTCTGGACGATCGGGCTCGTCGGAGCCGACGACGCAAATCTATGCGCATTGGCCTCGATTTCGAATACCCGGCATGGTCAAACAGTTGTGACGGGACGGAACAAGTTCGAGCGGGCCGATTCCCGACTGCCAGCTGCGCGGGCCGGAGCACGAGAATGCAAAGAAAATTCGACGATTTACTGCTGGGTAGCATCGAGCTTTTCTGCCGTGCGGCGGAACTCGGCAGCTTCACATTGGCCGCGAACTCCGCGAGCGTCACGCCAGCGGCCGTTAGCCGTTCGGTCGCCCGTCTTGAAGCGCGTCTCGGTGCACGGCTGTTCGTACGTAACACGCGCCAGATCCGCCTGACGGATTCTGGACGGCGCTACTTCGAGCAATGCAGGCAGGCGCTGTCGCAGCTCGTGGACGCAGAACGCGAAATGACCGGGCAGCAGATGACACCGGCAGGCATGCTAAGGATCAGCATGCCGACCCCCTATGGCCACTACCGGGTGTTGCCGCTCTTGCCGGCTTTTCGCGAGCAGTATCCGGAGGTTCGGGTCGAGGCCCATCTGAGCAACCGCAATATCGACTTTGCCGATGAGGGCTTTGATCTCGCGATTCGCGGACGTGCTCCTGCCGACTCCGGCCTCGTCGCTCGCAAACTCGAGGACGCGGATATGGTGGTAGTCGCGACGCCGGCCTACCTCCAGCGAGCGGGCGTGCCGAAGACAGTCGGGGATTTGGTGGCGCACGAATGCATTCAGTTCGAGGTGCCTAGCAGCGGCCGCAATCTTGCCTGGACCTTCGACAACCCGTCCGGCGACGGCGAAGTATTGACTAAGGGCGCATATGTCACGTCGGGCGACGCGCTGGCCGGAGTCACCCTGGCGCGCAGCGGCGCCGGATTGTTCCAGACCTACCGCTTCGTCGTAGAGGAGGATCTGCGTGCAGGCCGTCTCGTGGAAGTGCTCCATGACCGTGGCCACCGCACGCGGCCGTTCATCCTGCTCTATCCGCACGGACGATACCTGTCTTCTCGAGTACGGGTGTTTGTAGACTTTCTCGTCGAGCGTCTCGCAAATGTGCCCCGCGCGCGCGTTGGATGAATGCCCTTGCAGGCCTTTGCGTTTGTCCCGGCGCTCCCATTCATGCGAAGGTTTTGCGGGCCGAACGTGTTGACCGGAGCGGAGATTTCCGAGACACCGTCCGGAAAATCAGCAGCCCCCGAAAACGTTCAGATCAGCTAGACGGTTTGTTGGTGATTTGACAAAACTTCTTGTAATGGCCAAACTGCCAGCATGCCAAAGAAAACTCCTGGACCCAACATGCCGAAGAAGACTCCCGAACAGCAGCTACTGCTGGGGCAGCTCAAACAGGTCGCTGAAGGGCTGGCAAAGACCTTTGCCCCATTTACCGAGGTCGTGGTCCATGACCTCCTGGATCCGGAGCACGCGGTGCTTGCGATCCACAATAATCTGTCAGGTCGAGAAGTCGGACAGCCTGCGACCGAACTCGGGCTTGCGCGGATCATGGACCCTGCCTACGAGCAGATCATCGCCAATTATCCGAACCAGTTCTCCGATGGCCGCCAGGTGAAGAGCACTTCCATCGGCATAAAGGACTCGAAGGGCGACTATATCGCCGCGCTGTGCTTGAACGTCGACCTCACGCTGTTCCGCGGATTTCAGAACATGCTGAGCCGGTTCATGGCGGTCGAGGGCACCACGCCTGCCAGTGAATCGCTGGATCCCGCTAACGCCGACCTCATTCGCACCCGTATCGACGAGTTCGCCGCACGCATGGCGTCGACACCCCGCTCGCTCAAGCCAGAGGAACGTCGCTCGCTCCTGAAGGAACTCAAGGCGGCCGGCCTGCTCGAGGTTCGTCGCGCAATGGACACCATTGCCGTCCATCTGGGCGTCTCTCGCGCAACGGTGTACAGCGATGCCAAGTGATGCGACGCTCCTTCTCGTCGACAAGCATGTCGTCGAGCAATTGCTCATACCGGACGACGTGATCGCGGCGGTGCGCGAGGCTTTCGAACTGCACGGACAGCGCGCGGGCCGCGTGTTTCCGGTAGTGCGCGAAAAGCTGGCCACAGGCGGCATCTTCGGTATCAAGTCCGGCGACGTCGGTAGCCAGGATCTGCTGGGGTTCAAGGCGGCCGGCTTCTGGCCAATGAACCGGACACTCGGCGGCGAAGCGCATCAGGCCACCGTGCTGCTGTTCGATCCGGCCACCGGCCGGCCCATGTGCGTGATCGACGGCAACGCCATCACCACGGCGCGCACGGCCGCGGCTGGCGCCCTGGGGCTTTCCCTGCTGGCGCGCCAGGACAGCGCAGTGGCCACGGTCTTCGGCACAGGCATTCAGGCGAAGGCACAGCTCGCATTTGCGCTCAGAACGCTGCCTTCGCTGACGCATGTGAATTACGTCTCGTTGGATCGGGAGCCGCAGGCAGACTTTGAATCTTTGTTTGCGGACCAATGCACATTGAGGTGCGCCGCGAATGCGGATGAGGCGGTCGCCGAAAGTGACCTCATTATCACCGCGACGACCGGTAGTGGCCCACTCTTCGATGCAACAGCGCTCCGCGCCGGGACGCATTTGAACTGCGTCGGCGCGGACACGCGAGGCAAGCGTGAGCTTCCCGCGGGCGTCCTCGATCGAGCCCGCGTCGTCGTCGATGACCTGGAGCAGGCCCGCGAGCTTGGTGAACTGCAATGGGCACCGCACACGCCTTCCGTCGAAATGGGAGACCTGGTCGGGGGCCGTGCAAAGTGGCGGCGCGACCCGACAGATATCAGCGTTTTCGACATGACCGGCCTGGCTTTGCAGGACTTGACCGTCGCTCGATTGATCCACCGCCGCGCCACCAACCTGGGTCTCGGCGTCACCGTGGCGTGGCCCTGGTGATCGTCACAGCCATCATCGTCTTGGTCTTGCAGCGATCCAGCATGCGCCAACCAGGAGTCGGAAAACTTGAAACCGCACTACGTTGAGCCGCTCAGCGGCGCCACCTATCCTTTGGACACGCCTCGGTGGTGTTCGGACGACCGCAGACCGCTCCTGATCTCGCCGCTGGCTGGAATTTCCCGAGATGACATCGACAGACGCCTTCGCTCCCAGTGGCGCTATCGCGCATCGCTTCCAGTCGAGATCGTCTCCCCTATCTCCATGGGGGAAGGTTGCACCCCCCTGATCCAGAAGACATGGGACGACCACCGGCCGCATTTCAAGCTGGAGTGGTTCAGCCCGACAAGCAGCTTCAAGGATCGCGGCACCACGGTGATGCTCTCGATGCTGCGGCAACAAGGCATCACGTCCGTTCTGGAGGACAGTTCAGGCAACGGCGGAGCGTCGGTGGCGGCTTATGGCGCTGCAGGCGCTATGCGCGTGAAGATTCTGGCTCCCGCATACGCGTCGCCCGCGAAGATCGCCCAAATGCGAGCCTACGGGGCGGAGGTACAACTGGTCGACGGGCCTCGACAGGCGTGTGAGGATGAGGCAGTCCGGCAGTCCGCGAGCATCTTCTTCGCCAGCCACAATTGGCAGCCATTTTTCCTCGAAGGGACCAAGTCGATCGGCTACGAGATCTGGGAGGACCTCAACTTCCAGGCGCCGGACAACATCGTCATGCCTGCAGGCGCCGGCAGCAATGTACTCGGCTGTTATATGGCGTTCTCGGAACTGGTGCGCGCGGGGCAGATTCACAAAATGCCCAAGCTCTTCGTTTGCCAGCCATTGAACTGCTCTCCCATCGATGCGAGCTTCCAGGCGGGCGTCACGACTCCCGTTCCGCGCGAGGTTCAAAAGACAGTTTCCGAGGGGACGGCCATCGCTCATCCTCTACGGCTGGCGCAGGTGGTCAACGCTGTGAGAGAGACGGGCGGCATGACTGTCGCTGTGGAAGAAGAGGCTATCGTGGAAGCTCTCAGGCGGATTGCGCGACTAGGCCTTCTGCCGGAACTGACTTCGGCCACCGCGGTTGCAGGATTTGATCGGCTTACTAAGGTTGGGGCGATTCGGGCGCGAGAGGAGACGGTTGTCCTGTTGACAGGCACTGGTATCAAGAACGCCGGAGCCATCGCGGATATGTACGCTAAAGGCCAAGCCTAATGAAAATCGGACTCCTGAATTGCGGCGGTACCATCACGGAAAGCTATCAGGTTGACGGGACCATCAGGCGGCTATTGGCAAAGGATTTGATCGCATTGAGCGGTCAAGCAGATTGGATCGGACATGACATCGATCCTGTCGATAGCTGCGATCTGACTTTTGCCTCACTTTGCCGGGCTCGTGATGTCATGCGGCAGGATCGAGAGAGCGAAGCTTTCGTCATATGCTGCGGCACCGACGCAATGGAAGATGTGGCCTATGCCGCCACTTTGCTTTTTGATCGTGGCCGGCCTGTCGTTATAACCGGTGCTGCGATCCCCGGTGGCAATGCCAATGCCGATGGTCCGCGCAATCTGACTGATTCTGCAAATTTGGCGCGGGCCATGCCACAGGGTGCGAGTGCGCTCGTTGCCTTCGCGGGACGGATTTTCGATCCAGTTTCGATCGTCAAGATATGGCCGCAGGCGATTCAGCCCTTCGGACCGGAAACAGCGATCCGCGGTTCCATAGAGGCCGATATCGTCACGCTCACAGGATCGGGAACCGTTGACGAGAGTTACGCGGAACTCGATGTATCCGATCTCGGCGCCCGCGTTGCGATCGTCACGGAGACCTTCGGGTTACTCGTTGGCTTCCCCGATATCTCTGAACTCGACGGTATTGTCGTGGCAGGCAAGGGCGCAGGGGGCTTCTCCGCGCAGTCAGAGAGACTTCTGAGCGAAGCTGCACGGCACGTCCCTGTCGTGCTATCGACACGCTGCGCCCATGGTTTCCGGGTCAATCCAGCCGTAACGAAATATGCCTTTGATCGCGCCCACAACCTCGGCCTGACCACGGCAGGTTATGACGGTCTGAACGCATCAAAGGCACGAATTCGGCTGATAGCCGAGCTTGGTCGTGCCAATCGCAGCGAAAAGGCTGGGCGCTGATCAGCGCCTCGTCGACTTGGCGCGGGCGCTTGCAGGCTCCCGCGTCAGCTCTGCTTCGATTACATCTTCTCGACCGCGAGCAGCGTCCGCTGGCCTTTGACGTATTTGTAGAGTGAGATGGAGCTGTCCTTCAAGTCGCCGTGCTCGTCGAACCGGATATGGCCAATCAGGGTGTTGAGATTGGTCGAGGGCATGGCGGCCAGGATACTGGCGCGCGTGATCGAGTTGGAGCGTTTCATGGCATCGACGATCACGTAGACGGCGCTGTAGGCAACCGCCGAGTAGACCACCGGATCGTGGCCGTACGCGGCCTTCAGGTCCTTGCTGAACGCAGCGCTGCCGGCCATCGCGGACAGATCGCCGCCCGCAACCGAGCAAACCACGTTGTCGGCGGCGTTGCCGGCCAGCCTGGCCAGGTTGGTCGTGCAGACGCCGTCGCCCGCCAGAATCTTGGCGGTGACTGCCAGCTGCATGGCCTGCTTGGCGAAGGGGCCGGCGGTGGCGTCCTCGCCGCCATACATGATGGCGTCGGGGCGTTCGGCTTTGATCTTGGTGATGATGGCCTTGAAGTCAGTGGCCTTGTCGTTGGTCGCGTCGCGCGAGAGCACCTGGATGCCTTCGGCCTTGGCGGTCTTCTCGAACTGGTCCGCAAGGCCCTGCCCGTACGCCGTGGCGTCGTCGACGATGGCGACCGTCTTGACCTTCTGGTTTTGGGCGTACTTGGCTAACGCGGGGCCCTGCTGGGCGTCCGTGCCAATGACGCGGAAGGCGGTCTTGTACCCCTGCAGCGTGTACTGCGGGTTGGTCGAGCCCGGGGTGATCTGGGTGACGCCGTTGTCGCTGTAGATTTTCGACGCGGGGATGGACACGCCGGAATTCAGGTGGCCGATGACAGCCACTACGCCGTCGTCGACGAGTTTCTGCGCGACATTGGTACCCGTCTTGGGATCGGCCTGGTCGTCCAGCGATTCGACTTCGAGGACGACCTTTTGGCCCCCGATGACGAGATTGCCGGCCTTGTTGATTTGATCGACGGCGAGCTTGACGCCATCGGCCGCATCCTGGCCCATGTGTGCAATGTTGCCGGTCAGTGGTTCGGCGCTGCCGATCTTCACGGTCACGTCGGCAAGAGCGGCTTGACCGTAGGCCATGGCAATGCAGGCGAGAGTCAGCGCGGCGTTGAGGGGTTTGAGTTGAGATTTCATATGCTTGAGCCTCTTGTCGAACTAGGTTGCTGTTGAAAAATGCGTGCGGCGTCCGCCATCGAAATGACCGGCATTGCCGAGATTTCGAATTCGAGTATTCGTCAGAGCAACCCATCAGCCGAGGGCAAGCTGATTAGCACTCCTTAGCGTTGGCGATCGGCAAGCTGGCCGCTGGTCAGCGGTCCATCCGTTGCAGGGGACCCCTCGTCCTAGAAAGATTATCTAGAATTAAATAAAATGTATTGTAGGGGTAAACGCTTAGCCCCCGATCGACTTGCGACCATGAGTTGAACGACCGATAGAAGGAGGGGAGGCCGGCCGAAAGTCTGGTGACGCGCCTCGAACGCGACGGGCGTCGAGCCGACTTCCGCATTCGTGCCGGTGGTTCAGATCGGCGAGATCGAGGCGTCTGTCACTGACGCGGCAAGAGGAAGAGGAAGCCGAAACGGAAACGCAGGTAGCCGGTCATGCGCGCAAGCCCGGGCGCAATCCGCTCGATCCGGCTTTGCCGCGAGAAGTCGTTCGCTATGAACTCGAGAACTGCATCGAGCACGGGCAGCTTGATCGCCGTGATCACGCCGTTGGCGGCCCGCGTGGTCGAATTCCCGTGCGCCTTAGTGGCCGGTTGATCGGTGACTTAGGCTGCCATCGCAGGTCTGCGTTGCAGGAAAATGATCATTCGCCGGCCGGATGCTCGACTTGCCATCGCAGCACGGGGTGAGTCGCTCCGGCTGGCATTGCCCAAGCGCCGTTCGGCCCAAAATCCCAGCCGACGAAGCTGGCGGGATCGCTCATCTGCGCCGTCGTCAAGCCGTTGCTCGCAGGCGCGCCGCCGCCGTGTGTCGGCGTCAGCCCTGTCGTTTCGACGTTCCAATAATTGTCGGCCGTCACCGTACCGAGGTTGACGTTGGTCAGTGCGCCGAGGGAAGGGGCCGTCATCCAGTCCCCCGTGACCGGGCCTGTAACGAATGACTGGCTGATCGTCCCCGTGTTGTAGGCGACGAGCCCGCCGGGCAGCGAGGGATGACTGATACCCTGGACCGAGCCTGTCGAATAAGATTGCGTGATCGTGCCGTCATTCTCCCCAACGAGCCCGCCCAGGTAGCTCGTCTGTGCTGAGACCGCGACGTTAGCAGCAGAGCGTTCGATAAGCCCCAGGTTCTGCCCCACGAGGCCGCCGAGATCCATGTAATTCGAAGCCGTGAGCGAGCCGCTCACGAAGACGTTCGCGATGTGGCCTTGATTGATCCCGGCGAGCAGACCACCTTGCGACGTTGTGTAGCCGTAATTGATCGGCGACGAGCGGCTGTTCGTCAGGTTCAGATTTCGGACTACGCCCGCACTGCCGATCACGCCGAAGAGCCCGGACGGTAGCGGCGGCGAGACGTAAGGCGTCGAATAGACCGGCATGACCAAGATGTTGTCGATCGTGTGGTACATGCCGTCGAACTGACCGGAAAACGGCGTCGAGGCGTTGCCGATCGGCGTAAAGTTGGCGCCTCCGTCATCGAGATTCTTGCCGAGCGCGTAGTTGCCGGCCAAGTTCTGCGAGATGTTTTCCAGATCGGCGATCGAATTGACTAGCTGGTAGCCGGTGATCTGCGTTTGCAATCCACTGCCGGTTGCGGGCGTCCATGCGGCGTTCGCCAACAACTTGCCGGGTGCATACGTCCCATTCATGTCATAGAGCAGGCTCACGGTCCCCGTGCTGTTCGACCAATCGGCGGTACCGTAATCGAGGACGCTGCCGCCGTTGTCGATGCCGGTGGCATCCGCACGCAGCGTCAGGTTGCCGCTGCCCTGGTTCTTGATCGTCATGCCCTTGACGACGTTCACCGTGTGATAAGCGCCCAAAGTGAGGTACGCTGCGCCGCTCCAGCCGATGTTCGACGCTACGTTGATGTCGCCGGTTTGGCCAGAAGCGCCCGTCGTCTCCAGGTTGACCGACGTGCCGGCGTTCAAGCTGCGCGACAGTGATGTCGCGGCGAAATTGTCGATCTTGATGGTCGGCGTCGTGATGTTCCAGACGCCGGCCGATACCGTCGGCGTGTATTGGAAGACGATGTTGCCTGCGTTGGTGTCGACCGTGCCGCCGCTGCCATCGACATTCTTTGCCGAGGTTGGACCGGAGAGTGTCACGGAGCCGCTTTCGGCGACGAGCCAGATGTGGCCATCACGCGTGGCGGTTCCCGTCGCGCGGATCGCTTCGTGGTTGCCCGTCAGCGCGAAGACATTGCCGTCCGCCGCTTGCAGGCTGACTTGGGCGGCGTAGATCGCGCCTTGATTGAGCACGGTCCCCCCGCTGCCCGCTTGCACGAAGACCTGGCGGCTGCTCGACGAATCCTGCAGCAGCACCTGCTGGCCCACGGCCAGCTCGGCCGAACCCTGCGGTGCACTGATGCCGCCGACGTTAGTCACGCCTTTGCTCGCGATGAGGACTACGTCGCCGCCGCTCGAGCCGATCTTGCCAAGGTTGACGACTTCCGCATCGGAGTTGCCCGAGAACGTGAGTGGACCGCCGTTCATGAACGCGGTGTTATCGGTATCGAGCGTTGAGGCGACGAAGCGGCCGCCGGTCGAGATGACGCCGCTCGTGCCGATGACGATGCCTTGCGGATTGATCAGGTAGACGCTGCCCGTCGCCGAAAGCGTGCCGAGAATCGATGAGGGATCGCCACCCGTGACGCGGTTCAGCGTCGCGCCCGTGCCGTTCGTGATGCTGACGTGATTGCCATTGCCGATCGAGAAGCTCGTCCAGTCGATGATGCCGCGACTCGACGTTTGGTTGATCGTCAGCGACGTAAGATTGCCGTTGATCGAGCCCGTACCGGCGACGAACTGCCCGCCGCTCGGCAACGGGCCGGCCGCGTGGACGCGCCCCGGCAGGGCGAACGATAAAGCGATGAAGATCGGTGCGAATGCGGGTGGCACCGTGCGTCGCACGGGGCGTGACTGTCCGGTCAATGCGGCGTAAGCCATCGCGGTCTCCTCTGCCCTTTAGGAGGCGCGAGCCATGCCGGCAGGCGCGAGCGCCCCGCGGGCAATCGATGGGCGCGACGGCATTCATTCTATTAATCGGATTGAGCGCGTCTACCGCCAGCGCGGCCAAAAAGACTGACTTTCGTGCCATTGTGCGGAGCGTCGGTGATAGGCTTTCCGGCGAACAGGAAGCGGCCGAGCGCGAACAGCGAAAACAGCAAAGGCCAATCTTAAAGCCGTGCTCGCGCAAGCTGAGTGAGCCTGTCGCATGAAGGGGGCACCCGCTTCGTCGGACCGATCGCCGCCGGACGGATCGGCCGGGCGCCCATGGCGATTCCTGGCGTATAGCGATAGGAAGGAACAATGGTTGCGCGCCTAAGCTTGCCCTATGTTTGTTCTAACGCCGGTCGTTTCGAGGGCGCATCGGTTACCGTTTGCGCAATGTTTGTCGTGCGCATGACGGCGCGATGGCGCCGCACGACCGGACACAGCCGTGAAGGAGGCTCAAATGGCAGACGAAAAGAAAACCACGCAATCGGAAACCGCTGCAGACCAATCGAAGTCGGAACGCGGCGCCGAATCTCGGTGGGAACGATCCCGGTCTGAACGCGGCGCCGATTCCAGGACGGAAGGCGGGAGGAACTACGGATTGCGCGGTGCGACGGAAACGGCGACCGAGGAATTCAGCGGCCCCATTATCGGTTTCGCGGGCGATACGGTGACGGGCACGCTACGCGCCACGGGTGCCATCGCGAACGACGCCGTCGAGGTGGTGCGAGACGTGCTGGTCGGAGCCGTGCACGCCACGGAAGAAGTCGGCGCCGAAACGCTCGGTGCGGTAAGCTCGCTCGGCAATGGGGTGGTGACCACCGCTCGCGACCTGCTTGTTGGCAGCGTAGGCGGAATCCGCGACATTCTTGGCTCCGCATTGCCACTCAGGCGGGGCGTACCGGAAGCCGGTACCGCGCGCGAGGGCGCCGCGAGCCGCTAAGGTCGCTTACGTAACCACGACTTCAGCGCGCATGGCTGGCCGCGCCTGACTTCTACCTCGAGCTTGCGCGTCACGGTTGCGGTCTACCGCACGCAGTGTCGGCGCTCACTTGCACGACCCTTGAGGCGTTGACCGGGCATTATCTTAAGGACTGCCTCGCGGGCGCGCTTATTGACTTTCGCATGGAGCGTCTCGATCGGCCCATGATCAAGCGCGCTCATCGCACTGGCTCGCCGAGACGGCTCCATGCGTGCGACAAACCGACGCCCTAGGGTTCGCCTTGTATGCGGGCGCGGCGCACTGCCTCCTGGATAGCGGAACAAATGCGGCGGTGATGATATTCGTCGTCAGTACGCCCTGTATTCCGAGCAGCACGCCAGCGTTGCGAGGCGTTGCTCCTGAAATCAACTTTAGGCCGCAAGCGGCGCTGCGCGCCTTTGCACGAGGGTGTGTGAGACCTTCGTATCGGTGGGAAGGAATGCCGTCTCGTCCTGCGACCAAAGTCTAATTGCGGCTGCGCTGGGTTTACCTTCAAATCGCCTCACACGCCAGAAGCATTCGTGGACGCCAACAAAACGGCCGGCTTGATCAACTCGAGGAACTACATGGAGTGCTATTCGCGACGCGCCTCGATGGATGCCATCGAATCGGCGCCCAAATCAGAGCGCTTGTTCAAAGCATCTGTCATTGCCGTCTGTGGCTGGGCACTGATTGAGGAGCCGTTGGAACTCGGCGGGACCAAATATGAGCTCATTAAGCGTCTCGAGTTTGGCATCGCTGTCAACGGCCAGTCTGCTACTCAGTGGTTGCTCATTTGCGCCGTCCATCCCGCTGTTCGGCGCAGCCTTTCCAGACTGGTTGTTTTGCGTCGTGGGCGGCGTCACCGCAACCGTCGCGGTCCATCTCGCGCTGACCTCGTTAAAGCCTGTTTTTACCTTGATCGATACACGGCATTGGTACGTCATCGCCAACTTTCAGGAAACGGAACCGAAGAATGTGCATGCAGGCTGGCCGTCCATGGTGTACCTGATGAGCGATTCTGCCAAGCGCTTCACAGGCGTGGTCGATTCGATCAGCTACGGCGTGCTGCCAGATGACGGTGGAGTGGTGCACGAGGGACTCGCAAGTGTGCAGCGCACGATCAACTGGGTGCATGTGTCGCAACGCTTCCCTGTCAAGATTGCGGTGCGCAATCCCGGTCCCGTATTGTTCCGCCTCGGCACCTCCCCGGTCGCAATCCTTAAGCGCGGCGACGCGGCAGCACCGACACGATGAGGATGGCCATGGCGTTGACCGACTATCTCCCCCCGAGCTTGCGGCGATTGGCTTGCTTTCTCTGCGACGAGATCCGCGCTAACCCAGGGCGTGCGAACGTGATGCTGCGTTGCGTGTTGGCAAGCGCGATCGTCATTGCCGTATCCATGACATTGCAGGTGCCTTTTCTCGCGCTCTCTCTGCGGTGATGCCCGGTTGACTGCCACCCAAGGCAGCGAGCCTGCGCGCGGCTTCGCGCTCGATAAGCGCTTTCAAGGCTTCGCGCACAAGGGCGGAGTTCTCGCTCAACCCGGTGTAGTCCTGGGCGCGAGAGATCAAATCATCGTCCAAAACGATTGTGGCTCGCATAACAACCTCCGTCATCAAGGCACGATAGCATCAATCGATGTCTGAACTCGTGCAATGCGGTGCATCTCCGTGTCCAACTGCATCGACTCTCGGCATTGCGCGTTGCGAAACGTTGCGCGTTTTCGCTGCGCAAGATGTTAGCTTGCTTTATTTGATACTTCGACTATTATGGAAACATGGAAGCGAACCAAACCGTTGTCGCACTTGCGGCACTCGCCCACGAATCCCGGCTCGCCGTTTTCCGCGCTTTGGTGCAGGCGGGACCGCAGGGCTTGCCTGCCGGCCAGATCGCCGCGCTGCTGGACGTGCCCCCGTCGTCACTCTCGTTCCATTTGAAGGAGCTGGCCCACGCGCAGCTAGTGACCAGTCGCCAGGAAGGCCGTTTCATCTTTTACTGCGCAAACTTCCCAACGATGAACGGCCTGCTCGCTTACCTCACGGAGAACTGCTGTGGTGGCAACCCCTGCTCGCCGACAGCTTCCTGTTCAACGTCCAAGGAGCGTCGATCATGAAACGCTTTCACGTTCACGTTAGCGTCGCCAATCTGTCGGACAGCATTCGCTTTTATTCGGCGTTGTTTGCCGCCGAGCCGAACGTAGTCAAGGCCGACTACGCTAAGTGGATGCTCGAGGACCCGCGCATCAATTTCGCGATCTCGCAGCGCGGCGCGAGCCCAGGGCTCGATCATCTCGGCGTGCAGGTCGAGAGTGAAACAGAGCTTGCGGAGATGCATGAGCGCCTGAATGTCGCTGCCTTGCCCGTCGATGCACAAGTCGGAACGGCGTGCTGCTATGCGCGCTCCGACAAATACTGGACGATCGATCCGCAAGGCATTGCTTGGGAGACGTATCAAACGCTGGGCGAGATCCCGACCTTCGGGGAATCCCGTGATGCGGCCCCGATCGAGCGGAATGCCGAGGTTTCTGCTTCCTGTGCGCCCACGTGCGGCAAAGCGATTGGCGTGCCGGTGAAATCCACCTGTTGCTGACGCAAACCTGGGGCATCCGCATGAGCACTAACGTATTGATCCTCTGCACCCACAACTCGGCGCGTAGCGTGCTGGTGGAAGGAATGCTCAATCATTGGGCCGCAAAGCTCGGCAAGGACGTGCGCGCGTACAGCGCCGGTAGCGCGCCGAGCGGCCGGCTCAATCCTTTCGCGCTGGAAGCGTTGATGGGTGCGGGCGTGGATGTCAGCGGGTATCGCAGCAAAAGCTGGGACGAGTTCGTCGGCGACGACGCGCCGGAAATGCGGATCGTCATCACCGTCTGCGATAGCGCGGCGTCGGAGGCATGCCCGCACTGGCCTGGCAGTCCGGTGAAAGTTCATTGGGGCTACGCCGATCCGTCGAACGCATTGGGCGGCGAGGACGGCAAGCGACTCGCGTTCGAACTCACGCGCCAGGCGATCGGCTATCGGATGCTTCAATTGCTGGCGCTTCCGCTTGGTAGCTACGACAACGCTGAGCTTCAGAGGGCGCTGACAGAGATCTCTCGCAGCTGATCGTACGATCGAAGCCTCCCTCGGGAATTCAGGCGCCGTCAACGTCGACAACACCAATACCGCTCCAATGAACACGTCCAACTTTGCCCCACCGCGAAAAGTCGTCGCGAAGCCTGCCATCAGCTTTTTCGAGCGCTACTTGAGCGTCTGGGTGGCGTTATGCATCGTCGCGGGCATTGCATTCGGGCAGGCGCTGCCCCTAGTGTTCGAACAGATCGCCCGGATCGAATACGCAAAGGTCAATCTCCCCGTCGGGCTCTTGATCTGGGTGATGATCATCCCGATGCTCGTCAAGGTCGACTTCGGTGCGTTGCACGAAGTCCGTCAGCATGTGAAAGGCATCGGCGTCACGCTCTTCGTCAACTGGCTCGTCAAGCCATTCTCGATGGCATTTCTTGGCTGGCTGTTCATCAAGCACGCGTTCGCGCCGATGCTGCCCGCTGCACAGCTCGACAGCTACATCGCCGGCCTCATCCTGTTGGCCGCTGCGCCATGCACAGCGATGGTATTCGTATGGAGCCGCCTAACGGGCGGCGATCCACTGTTCACGCTTTCGCAGGTCGCGCTCAACGACAGCATCATGGTGGTCGCATTCGCGCCGCTGGTCGGACTGCTACTTGGCATTTCCGCGATCACGGTGCCGTGGGCGACGCTGCTTACGTCGGTGGTGCTCTACATCGTCATCCCTGTCATCCTCGCGCAGATATGGCGCAAGCGGCTGCTGTCGAAGGGGCAGGTGGCGTTCGACGTTGCAATGGCGAAGATCGGCCCGTGGTCCATCGCCGCACTGTTGGCGACGCTCGTGCTGCTGTTTGCCTTCCAGGGTGAAGCGATCCTCAAGCAACCGGTGGTGATCGCATTGCTCGCGGTGCCGATCTTAATTCAGGTGTTCTTCAACTCGGCGCTCGCTTACTGGCTTAATCGCGCGGTCGGCGAAAAGCACAACGTCGCATGTCCGTCGGCACTCATCGGCGCATCGAACTTCTTCGAACTGGCGGTTGCAGCGGCAATCAGCCTGTTTGGCTTCGATTCTGGCGCGGCGTTGGCAACCGTCGTGGGCGTGCTGATTGAAGTGCCGGTCATGCTGCTGGTTGTACGCATCGTCAAGCAGTCGAAAGACTGGTACGAGCGAGCCTGAGCATAGGCGCTTTCACGCGTTTCTGATTTGGATCGATGCCCTTATGCAGGCCGCATGGATCAGTGCCCGTGCATGGCACCGCCAACGCCTCTTCCCATGGAGTGACCGCCTGCCCCACCCGAGACATGTCCGCCTTCGCCGACCCCGCCAAATCCGCCGGTCCCCATATGCCCCGCTTGCGCGGGAACAGTCGGCCGCATCACTGCCATACGCGGCGCTTGAACAGGGACGCTCGGCCGCATCACTGCCATGTGCGGCGCTTGAACGGGGGGACTTGGCCGGACCACGGCCATATGCGGCGTTTGAATAGGGGCGCTCGGACGCATCACTGCCACGTGCGGCGCTTGAGCGCGGACGCTTGGCGGCACCACCACCACGTGCCGCGCTTCAGCGGCGGCAGGCGGCACGGCTACGTTATGCGCCCGCCGAGGAGGCGGCACGCTGGACGGCATGGCTGCGATGTGATTGCGACGGTGGTCGAATCGATCACGGTCAAAGGCGTGGTCGAATTGGGGGCCGAACCGATCACGGTCGAAGTCATGGTCGAAATGGTGGCCGAAGCGATCGTGATCGAAGTCGTGGTCGAAGTCGTGATCGAAACGATGGTGATGGTGGTGGCGGTGAAAATCGAAGAAGACGACTGATCCACCGAACAACACCGGCGGCCCAAAGTACCAGGGCCCGTAATAGTCCGGCCCATAATGGTACGCGTAGTCGGCGGACGCGTAGTCCGGCATCAGCCAAGACTGGCCGTCGCTGTTCACGAATACCCAGGTGCCGTCAGGCTGCTGGCAAGCTCGCCCGGTGTACGGCTGCATGACGCCGTCTATTTCCGCCTGGCCTGACACGTCGCGGCACATGAAAGTGTCGATCGGCTGTCCTTCATAAGTCTGAGCGATCACGGTGGCGGCGCACACGAGGCCGGTAAGTAGCGCAGAGCCGAGTCGAACTGTGTTGCACATAATGTCACCTGCAGGAGCATGCGCCGGGCGCGGTATAACCGCTTCAGCGGGACGCTCCAGTGTTGTCCTGCTCTCTTATGCGCTCTACTACAGAGAAACGCGTGGAATGTCGCGTTTATTCCGCCCAACCGGCCGCGCGACCGCGCGCTGACTCTCTGATACCAATTTCGTAATAGATAACGTTCCGCCCCAAGATAATCCATTCGCCGGTGGACGAATCGCTGATGGGAACTGCCCGGGGCTGCGCGCCGCACTGAGCACGTCCAGGCCAACGCTCTTGCACAACGCATGCCCACTAGTCAATGAACGCGCCGCTAATGACATAGCGGTGATCCCGGCAGGTCGGCGTGTGGTCCGGCTTCCATCGGTGCGCGCACCCGCATGCTTCGAAAAAACGGTTCTCGGGGTCGTCGCGGCGGAACGCCGCGATCGGTCGTGACATCTATCGCCTCAGATCCGCCCATCGTCAACTGACGAGTGCGGCCGTTGAACTCGAACAGGAGAAAACTTATGTCCTTGTTAAACAGACTGGGGCTGGTGGCATTGCTTTCGACGTTGCCGCTAGTGGCGTACGCCCAGGACGCGCAGGTGACCGATCCGCAGATTGCCGCGATCGTCGTCACGGCGAATCAGGTCGACATCGATGCCGGGAAGCTCGCACAAAGCAAGGCTCACGCGAAGCAGGTCAAAGAGTTCGCACAACTGATGATTACGGACCATACGAATCTCAACAAGTCAGCCGCCGCTCTCGCGAACAAGCTGAATCTCAAGCCTGAGGAAAACCCAACGAGCGAGGCGTTGAGGAAGGGCGGTGACGACAACTTGGCCACGCTCAAGACGCTCAAAGGCCGTGACTTTGACAAGGCCTACGTTGAGCACGAGGTTGCCTATCACCAGCAGGTGCTGGATGCGATCGACAAGACGCTGATTCCTTCGGCAAAGAACGAGGAATTGAAGGGATTGCTCGTCAAGGCGCGCCCGGTCATCGTTGCACACCTCGAACACGCTCGTGGACTCGAGTCGAAACTGGGTGCTGATCGTGGCAAGAAAGCCGATTGATCCAATGCGATCATCCTCATGGCGGCGCATGGCGTGCCGGACCGTCTTTGTTGCCGCGGTCGCCGGAATGGGCTGCGCCGCTGCCGCCACAACGACGCACACCGTCATCATCGAGGGGATGCGCTTCAACCCGGATAGCTTGACGGTGGAGCGGGGCGATAAGATTGTCTGGGTGAACAAGGATCTGGTGGCGCACACGGCTACGGCTACGCATGCGTTCGATTCGCACGAGATCGCGCCACAGGCGTCGTGGACGTACGTCGCGCGTAAGCCCGGCCGCTATACCTACGTCTGCACGCTTCACCCAACCATGGAAGCGACACTCATTGTCAAAGGGAAGCGATGATGCAGGCAACGACTGACCGGCGATCGACCGACGTCAACCTGTCGGACGTTGGGGATGTTGCACTTGCCAAGCTCATCGCGGCGGGGGATCGTGCGGCGTTCGAGCATCTGATGCGTCGCTACAATCGGCGTCTGTACCGGCTTGCGCGAGCCACGTTGCGTGACGACGCCGAAGCGGAGGATGCGCTCCAAGATGCCTACGTCGCGGCGTTCCGTGCCATTGCGCAATTTCGTGGCGAGGCATCGCTCGCGACTTGGCTCTCGCGTCTCGTGCTCAATGAATGTTTCGCGCGTCAGCGTCGGGGCGCTCGGCGTCACAACATCGCCCCGATGGTTAGTACGTCCGTCATGACTGATTTCGAGCGGGATACCATGGACGCAGCTAAGAGCCCATCGCCGGATCAGGCGCTCATGCGCACTGAGCTGCGCGCGTTGCTCGAGCGCAAGCTCGATGCGTTACCGGAGGCGTTCCGGGTCGTCTTCGTCTTGCGGTGTGTCGAGGAGTTGAGCGTGGAGGAGACGGCACAGTGTTTGGGCATACCAGAGGCTACCGTGCGCTCGCGTCATTTCCGAGCAAGGAGCATTTTGCGCGAATTGCTAGCGCAGGAAATCGATCTCGCCGAGCGCGACGTATTCTCGTTCGGTGGCGAGCATTGCAATCGCATCGTCGCGGAAGTGCTGGCGAGGCTTGATAACGGTTGAGCTTCTGCTCGCACACCAGCAGCAGGCGCGCAGTTGCTGAGAAGCCGGGGGCAGCTCAGAGATGGCTGCGCGGGTTCAGGGGGATAGACGCGCGGTGCTGTGGCCGTCGGTCGACGCACTGGGGGCTGGGAGAGCCTGCAAGAAGGCGGCGACCGAGCGCATATCCTCCGCAGACATGTTATCGGACACCGGCTTCATGGGATCGCCGCGGGGCCTTTGACCGCTGTGACGAAAGACCATGAGCTGCTTCACGATGTAGTCCGCATGTTGGCCGGCGAGTCGTGGCGTCTCGCCCAATCCCTCGCCGTTTGCGCCATGACAGGCACTGCAAGCCGCGACGCTTCTGTTCGGTATGCCCGTCATATAAATGGCGCGGCCGACGTCGACGACCGGAGAATTGCCCAACGTAGCGCGGGGAGGAGGACGGCTCGAAAAATACGTGGCGAGCTGCTCGATTTGCGCCTCGCTCAGGTGCCTGAAGCCCCACATGAATTTTTGTGCATTCGGATCAGCGCGTCGATGAGCCCTGAAGTCCGTCAGTTGCGCGACCAGGTACTCCCGTGGCTGGGCTGCCAGCTTCGGAAACATAGGCGAGACCGAGACTCCATTGACGCCATGGCAGTTCGAACAGACCTGCAGCGCGATCGTTCTTCCGGCAACAGCCGGATCGTCGACCGATCGGGATCGTTCGAGATTGTGGCAACCAGTCTCGCCCAGCAGCGTGACAATAACGATCAATCGCGGCGTTTGCTTCATTTCACGGGTCTCCATGCGGCGTGTTTGATGACGCGGAGGAAAAGATTGGCTTCCCTCCACGACGTTTCCGGTAATCGCCGGTGACTGAAAGAAGCGGAGAGATGCGGCCTTACGCTCGAGGAATCAGTAAGTGGCCTTCACCAATATGCTGCCCAGACGTAAAGAAGTAGCGTGTCGTTGTCGCTGGCGTTGCGTCCCTGACCGTCGTAGTTGGTACGTGCACCCAGGTATTTGGTGAAGTGCGTGTATTGCAAGCCGATCCGGATGTTTTGCACCGGAACCCAGAATATCTCCGGCGTCCACCCTTGCGTCGCGGGCGAAAAGCTCGCGCTACCCGAATACGCGGTGCTGTCGCGACTGCCGGTAACATTGAAGAATGAAAAGCTCACCCCGTATTTCGCCTGGTAGATGTAGGAAAGCTTCACCCTGAGGGAATTCAGATTGGCTGACTTGCTATCTCCAAAGACCAAATTATTTGGGTCGCTGATGTTCTCGCGGATGTAGCGGATCTGCGCGGTGACGGTATTGGGCTCGAGCAGGTACTGATACTGTGCGTCAAAGCCGATATCGCGATAGCGCGTCACGCCTTGTGTGAATATCGGAAAAGCGCTGGCGCTGTTGGGATAGATATTGACGCTCATCCCGAACGTTCCCACCATGACGTTATGCGGCCCCCACTCATGAGTCAGAGCGAGGCGCCAGTAGGGGTTCTGCCCACGCAGGTAGATCTGCGGATGCTCGAGGTCTCCGGGTTTGTCGCCCTTGCTCATGAACGACCAGATGCCGTCGGCCGTGCTATAGAGCGAAAGTTCGGCATAAATTGTCCGGTTCCAATAGACGTAGCCACCCGCGCCGACAACCTGTTGGCCCAAAGCTCCTTCGATGATCGGCAGGAATTGGGGCATACCCACCTTGCTCGTCGGCGAAGAGACATACGGATAGCCCCATGCCGGCGTGCTATTCCAGGGGTCTTGTACAGTCGGATTGTTGTTCAGTGTCGCCCCAAGAATCAGGTCGTTGGTGTCCCCGATGATTCTGTCGACATAGCGGAAATCCATGTTGTCCGAGTGCCAGTGGCCTACCCACCGGCCATTGCTGTCTTGATGATCGTAGTTCGTATAGGTGAATTGAGTGAACGCACCAATCTTGTCGGTTATCTTCCCGGCAAAAAAGATGCTGGCCGCATCGAATATCGGCAGGCTGTCCTTCGGCGAAATGACATTGCCGTTGGCATCGTGATTGCGCCTGGTGCTACTCAGGTCGAGCGTTCCCATGACAGCGATCGGCACGGTCCGTTCGCCGAGTGTGTAGCCGTTGAGTTTGAACATCCGCCCGTAGGGGGTGAGCTCCGGAAACTGTCCGCCTGCATGGCATGCCACGCAGCTCTGTCCCGTTTGCCGCGCGAACACAGGAAGAGCCCACGCCGTGGACGACTGAACGAGGCACAGCGTTGCGATCGCCAGTATCCAGCCATAGCGAAGAAGATGTCGATGCGACCGAGGAATCATCGCAGCTCTTGACATGCTCTTGCTCCTGCCACATGTCTCGCATCCATGTTTCTTGTTGCATGCAAGAGCACGTGCGCACCCCTCCCGCCACCATCTGCTGCGCGATTACCTCTGCGCTGTTGCGGGATCGCATCAATCACATGCGAACCTAAACGAAGGCGATGCGAGCTTTATTCCGCGGCTACAAGGTTGTGGCTGCCGGGGCTGCAGTGACGAAGCGCTTCTTCAACGACACGCTTTATGTTGGGTCGAAAGCACTTCCATGAGGTTGTGATGGCCTGCACCGACGAGTCATCGCTCAGCGTGCCTCCATGACGCGCAATACCGGTTGCCCGCCGACGTTCCTGAGGGGGAAATAAGATCGGTGCGTGCGCGCATCCACCGCGACGATATGTGCATTCGGTCCGATGCGGCCTTCACCAATTTTTCGGGCATCGCCACTTTTCATGCTGAACATCGAAACGATGCCGGCTTCTCCCGCCACATATAGCGTCTTTGATGCGGTATCGAACGCCAGCACGTCCGGGCCGCTCCCCAGTCCGAACGATCGGACGACGCGCTTCGAGCCCATATCGAGCACCAGCAATTTGTCATTTCCCTCGCAAGCGATAAACGCGACATGATCGTCCGGATCGATCAGTAGCCCGTGATTGTGCCTTGCGCCCGGCAAGGCAAAACGGCCAACGACGCGATCGAGCGCGGGATCGATTTCGACGAGCTCGTTGCGCGTCTGCACGTTGACGAAGACGTGGCGCGATAGAGGGTCGTACTGCGTATTGCCGACTTCGCCGCCGAGTGCAATGGTTGCTATTCGCTGATTGCTCCGCACGTCAATGACCGTCTCCGTCTCTCCCGTTTCGTCCGAAACGTATAGCTTATGCGACTCGGGAGCGTAGGCCATGCCGTCCGGGTAGCGGCCGCCCGGCATGCGCGCGACGATCTTGAGCGTCGTTTCGTCGATTGCCACGACCTCGTCCGTTCCGGTGGCGGAAGCGTAGACGCGAGACAGTTCGGGAACGGCGAGCACGCCGTGTACCGATGAGACGCCGGCGATGCGGCCAACGATACTCGATGAACCGGTGTCGAAGACGATCACTTCGCTATCGCCGAGGTGCGCGACAAAAAGCAAGTGGCGATCGGGGTCATAGCTTTCGTAATCGAGGCGAGTGGTGCGGCCGGGTAGTGGCACGTCCGCTACGTGCGTGAGTGGCAGATCGCCCAATGAGAGGGCATCCGCGCCGACCGAGATGTTCGTAATGAACAGACCGGCGCCGCTCAGTATTACGCATAGGGCAAGGAACAACGGCAGAAGCACGCGCCGGTTTCGAAGGTGATTCATGATAGTTCGACTCAGCTTTCCAGTTTGACGTGCCGGAAGGCGAGAAGCAGAGAAAGATCGTAGGCAATCTTGAGCGCGCCGCAGGCCACGAGCGGCGCACCGAGCCAGCCCATCGCGATAAGACCGCCTGCCAGCGACGGTCCGAGCGATGCCGCGAGGCTACGCGGCACCGAGGTGAAGCTCGCGGCAGCGGGCCGCTCCGGCGGCGTCACGACCGCCATGACGTACGCGGTACGTGTGGGCACATCCATCTGCGACAAAGCGCTACGCATGAGTAGCAGTGCCAAAGTCACCGGCAGCGAAGACGTGAAAGCGGCAGCGATCAGGCACAGGCTCGACGGGATGTGCGTGAACACCATTGTATTGAGCAGTCCGATCCTGCTGGCGAGGGGCGCGGCCACGAGTTGAGACGCCGCGCTGAGGAGCCCGGCCCAGAAGAAGAACTGACCGGCCCCGCCGACGGACACGCCGAACCGTTGCATCAGCCAGAGCGTGAGCAGTGAATTGACGAGCAACCCGCCGGCAAACGCGTCGACGCTGAACAGCAGCGCAAGGCGTGTAACGACACGCCGGGATTCGAGGAGCGGCGCGCGCCTGCGCTCGGTTTGCGCAGCAGTCGGGGGCGGCAAGCGACGATAGATGTGCCAGATGACAACGCCCGTCACCGCGTACAGCAGAAACATGATGCGCATGGCCGGCAATTCCGAGACTTGGGTATGTGCCGTTACCCATGCGGGCACGCCTGCTGCGAGCGAGCCGATTGCCGCCGACACGGCACCGATCAAGCTGTAGCGGGCAAACACGGCTGTTCGCTGATTGCCGGTCGCCGCTTCGGCGAGACGTGATTGTTCGAGCGGCAGGAAGAGGCTGACATCCCCCGAGCTTGGATTGAGCGTGCCGATGAACGCTACGACGAGGAGCGGCCAGAGCGACGTCAATCCGCCAAATCCGAGGCCGGTCGCAACCATCAATGCGGCCGCGAAGATGAACATCCGGCGCGCCGAAAGACGATGAGCGAGCGCACCGACCGCGATCGTCGCTACCGCCGAGCCAACCAGCGTCGTCGTGCCGATCAGCCCGACGTCCATTTTCCCGAGCCCAAGCGCGAGCAGATAGGCCGGTAGCAAGACGGCCACGAAGCCGTCGCAGAATCCGCGCAGGCCGCGGCTGATCAGGAGCAGTCGTGCCGTCCTGTCGACGCCTGGCGGTAACGCCCAGCGCCAAAGTCGCTTGGCCAACGAGCCGGCGCCCACTGACTCACGCGTGTTCATCACTCATCGAAGTTGCGCAAAAGGCCGATCGATCTGTTTCGTTTCGGGGTTCATGAATACTTCCTCAGATCGTGTGCGAATGGACAAGCGGATAAACCACCAAGCCCAGGAGCGCGGCCGCGGTGACGATGACCGGTTCCTGAAGTTTCTTGAAGCGCCAGAGCAGGGCGATCGTCACGAGGCCGATGACCAGGGTCGGCACATCGATGATCGAACGCTTGGCGATCACGATCACCGAACCGGTAATCGCGCCAACTGCGGCAGCGGTAATGCCATCGACGAACGCCTTGACGCCCGGCAGGCGACCGTACTTCTTGAAGTAAGGTGCGGGAATCACGGTAAAGAGGTAGCACGGCAGGAAAGTGCCGAGCGCCGCGACGAGCGCCCCCGGAAAACCCGCTACGAGGTAGCCGATGAAGCCGACCGTGATGACGACCGGTCCGGGCGTGATCATCGCAACAGCGACCGCATCGACGAACTGCTTGTCGTTGAGCCAGTGGTGCTCGGTCACGACGCCGCCGTATAGGAACGGCACGATTGCAAGCCCGGATCCGAACACGAACGCGCCGGCCTTCATGAAAAAGGCCCCGATCTGCGTGAGCAGCGGCCAATCGATACCTGAAACGATCCCGCTCGCCGCCGGCAGATTCGCGGCGGCAATGGCGTTGATGCCCCCCTTACGCAGCCATTTCGGCGGCGCGCGCCACAGCCATCCAATCAGGCCGCCGGCGATGAACAGCCAAGCAATCTCGGATTCCGTTACGAACGTGACTACTGCAAGCGTCAGATAGATCGCCCATAGCAGCTTGTCTGTGCGGACCGTTTTGATCGTGAGCTTGTACGCGCTCATGGCGATGATGCCGACCACCGCCGCGCCGACACCGTAGAAGACTGCCTGCATCCATGAAAGACCGCCGAAGTGCGCATAGGCCCAGCCAAGCGCGACCACCATCAGAAACGAGGGGAGGACAAAGGCGAAACCCACGAGGGTGGCGCCGACAATCCGATAATGAACATAGCCCAGGTATATAGCCAGTTGCGCCGCGAGCGGGCCCGGTGCGAGTTGCGCGAGTGCGAGCCCTTCCTTGTAGTCCGACTCGGAAATCCATCCTCGCTGTTCGACGAGATCACGCTGCATGTAACCGGCGAGCGCGACCGGCCCGCCAAAGCCGAATGTGCCAAGACGCAACATGTACCGGACGAGTTGACTCAATGAGTAAGAAGCGTGTGCTGCTGAGGTCACCATGCTCAAGAGCGTCTCCCCGTCTCTTCCGTTGCACTTGCGGCGAAATGCGTATAGAGCGCGTCCAATACCGGACTCATCTGCGCCAGCAATTCATCATCGTTATCGACGCGCCGTCGCGTGCCGGCCATCACGGCTTCGAAGCCGACCGCCTCGGGCGCGGCCGGCCCGCCCACGTCGAGCGCATGCACGATCTCGCCAAGCCGCAGCAGTGCCAGATCGCTATCGAGGCCAAAGCTTGCGAGCAGCACCTCGAAGGTCACCCGCTCATCCACATGGGTAAAAGCGGCGCCGTCGAAGTCGAAACCCAGTGCATCGGCCGGGCATGCATCGGGCGACGCCAGCCACAGGAATTGCGCATCGGAATCGATGAAACGCCGGATGAGCCAAGCGCTGGCCACGCGATCGACCCACATTCGTTGGCGGGTGGCCCACTTGCGGCCCTGATACTCGTCGCGCGATAGCAGACGGATGGTGCGTTCGGCAGGATGCGGCTCGCCGGGCGAGAGCACCGTATCGACGAGCGCGATGAAGTCCTGCCAAGCCACCTCTGCGCGCGTGGCGGCATCGTCCGGGAAGTAATCGATTGCCTGGATGGCCTCGTAATCCTTGCGCAGGCGCTTCAGCAGCCGGGTCAATTCGGCGGCCGACTGCCCGGCGATCGTCTTGCGGGCCTCGGCCAGTGAGCGAATGAAAGCGTCATAGTCACTTTCCCGATCGAACAGCGTTCGGAATTCGTCTTCCTGCGACGCATCGAGGCTCGGCGCGCGCAGGAGGTGCGCGGTACCGCCGCTTTCGGCAATGGCACCGGCGAGTTCCCGCAGCATGTGCTCGTGCGCCTCGCTGTACGGCAACAGATAGATGCCGTCGCGCAAGACCGCGCAGCCTTTTGCTTTGAGGGCCCGATAAAAACGCATGCGGGCTGTCGCGTTCTCGGTTGGAAGCGTCAAGACCAGCAAGGACCATGTCGACAGTGCTTTCATGTAGAGTATCCTACATTCGTGTCGCGATTGATACAAGTCAACGTTCGGATTCGTGTGCGGTGCGGAACTTGCGTTTGAGCGGGGGCTCGGGGCGTCCGCTGAGCGCGTAATTTGCTGCGCTGATCGCCCAAATCGGCTACTACCCAGAACCAGCGATTGCCTCAGCTCGCTTTGCCGATGTGAGCGCACAATCAGCCTGTCGCTAGTGAGCCTACGTTTGCAGGTTGCTCGCGCCGCTGCATGCCGAAGGCATTACCATCATCGGGTTGCCGACTGAGGAGTTCCGATTTTCCGCCGGGCGGCAGGCACGTCGGCGCGTTCCTGCGCCCGTTTGAGGAAGACTCATTGAGGACCGCCATGACTCATGCCATCCACGGCAACAAACGCTGGCTCGCGCTGATGGTGCTGTGCCTTGGCGTACTAATGATCGTTCTCGACACGACGATCGTGAACGTGGCATTGCCGTCGATCGCCGCGGACCTTGGCTTTACGGAAACCTCGCTGGTGTGGGTGGTCAACGCCTACATGCTTACGTTCGGCGGCTGCCTGCTGCTTGGCGGGCGTCTGGGCGACCTTTACGGACACCGCAAACTGTTCCTCGGCGGCATCACGCTGTTCACACTGGCGTCGCTCGCGTGCGGCATGGCGAATTCACAAATCGTTCTCGTATGCGCGCGTGCCGTACAGGGTCTGGGTGGCGCAGTCGTGTCCGCTGTTTCGCTGTCGCTGATCATGAACCTGTTCACCGAGGCCGGCGAGCGAGCCAAAGCGATGGGCGTCTACGGCTTCGTTTGCGCGGGGGGCGGCAGCATCGGCGTGTTGCTCGGCGGTTTGCTGACCAATTTGCTGAGCTGGCATTGGATCTTTCTCGTCAACTTGCCCATCGGCATTGCCGTCTATGCACTATGCGTGGCCCTCTTGCCGTCAGCGCCAGGTCATGCACATGGCGAACGGCTCGACGTGGCCGGCGCGGTGACGGTGACGGCTTCGCTGATGCTCGCCGTGTACGCGGTCGTCAATGGGAATGAAGCGGGCTGGACCTCGGCGCAGACGCTGGGCCTGCTGTTGGCGGCAGTGGTGCTGTGGGGTGTGTTTCTAACGATCGAAGCACGCGCGCCGCATCCGTTGATGCCGCTCGGTCTCTTTCGCATGCGCAATGTCGCCACCGCCAATGTGGTCGGCGTGCTTTGGGCGGCGGCGATGTTCGCCTGGTTCTTCATTTCGGCGTTGTATTTACAGCGCGTACTCGGCTACCGGCCATTGCAGGTCGGTCTCGCATTTTTGCCGGCTAATCTGATCATGGGGTTCTTTTCGCTAGGCTTGTCGGCTCGCGTGGTGATGCGTTACGGTCTGCGACTTCCGATTGCCGTTGGCCTTCTCCTCGCGGCTTGTGGTCTGGTGCTTTTCGCAAGAGCGCCGGTGAGCGGCAACTTTATATTCGATGTGCTGCCCGGCATGACCCTGCTCGGTATCGGCGCGGGCATCGCATTCAATCCCGTGCTGTTGGCGGCCATGAGCGATGTCGATCCAAGCGATTCGGGCCTCGCTTCCGGTATCGTCAATACGTCCTTCATGATGGGTGGTGCACTCGGGCTCGCGGTGCTTGCAAGTCTCGCTGCGGCGCGCACCGACGCGATGCAGACGCTTGGAAGCGCCGCGGCGCTCAATAGCGGTTATCACATCGCGTTTCTTTTCGGGGCGATCTTTGCGGCGCTGGCGAGTGTGCTGGGAGGCTTCTTGTTGCGCCGTGGGCAGCCGGGCGGCGTCGGGGCGCATACGGCGGCCGGCGGTGAGGGCGTGACGACAGCGCAACCAGATCCCACGGGCGGCAACACGGCTGCGGCGGAGCGCCTACTTTGATAGCACAGCGCCATGTCGGACATCGCCTTTTCCTGCCGGGTGACGACAGGTTCTTTCTCTTCTCATCGGCGGCGACAGCCGATGCCTGCGTACGGCGATCCTACCTGCCAATGAACGGGTGAGCGCTCGAATCCTTGATTTCGTCGCCGCCGATCACGTCCATGCCTGATTCGCGCGGAAAGCAGATCATGTTGAACGACGATATGCCGGGATACCGGTTATCGGCGTTGCCGCGAAAATTCTCGGGGTTGAATAGCGGCGTGACATGCCACCAGACGCGATAGTCGAGTTCCCACAGATGCTCGATGAGCGCGGACGAATTGCCGACGCGATCGTTTTCGACATATATCGTCGGCCTGCTTCGGAGGATCGTTTCGCGAGCGCCGGCCAGCACCTGCAATTCGAAACCCTCGACGTCGATTTTGATGAGCTGAACGTCTTTCTTGTTGAGAATGTCATCAAGGCGGATGCACGGAACTTCGATGTCGGCCGCCGAGACGTCCGCCTGCATCGATACGGAGCCGAAATTGCCGGGCTGATGATAGTCGGGGCGGGAGAATCCGAGCACACCGGGCTGCGCGCCGCACGCCATCGGCCATGCAAACACGTTGGGAACGGCATTCAGCGCCAGATTCGCGCACAAGTTCTGGAATAGGAACGGTTGTGGCTCGAGCGCGATCAGGTCGGCGCCGGCCGCTCGTGCCGCCGCCGCTAACGGAACGGTCTGACTGCCGATGTTCGCGCCGACCTCTACAACCGTCCGCGTGTCTTTGATCAGTTGAACAAGGAGCCGCGTCTCGAGTTCGGAGTATTCGCCATAGTCGATCAATGCGCCGCCGATATAAATGTCATGCCGGTTGACGAGCATAGGGCCGTGGCGCGTTTCGACGAGCAGATAAGGTTCGGCGAGTTGAATGATCATGTTGGTGGTTTGGTCGGTTGGCGCGGAGTGCTGCAAATTACAAAACGGGTGACCGGCACGTGCTCGTGCAAACGCGCTACGCTGACAAGGTGTTTGGCCGTCAGCGGGCAGTCGGGGTTTTTGCCATGCAGCGCATTCTTTTGGTCAGCGGATTGATCCTTATCGCGGCCGGCGTCGGATGGCGCTGGCTCGCGCGTATTCCCTTCGGACATCTGCCAGGCGACATCCACATCGTTCGGCAGGGGTTCAGCTTTCACTTTCCGATCGTCACGTGCATCGTGATATCGATCGCACTATCGATTCTCATCTGGCTGCTTCGGCCGTAGGCGATGAGCGAATGCCCACCGCGCTCAGCCCTCGCTCTCCGACTTCAGGCCACCAGATTCGCGTCGCGCGCCAGTTGCCAACGGCCGTCCTCGTTCTTGCGGACGACGGTAAGCGTATAGCCTGCACGCCGTATCGGCGCCGCACCAGGAGGCGTCACCGTCACATCCACATAGTTGCGCATGAACGCCCAATCTCCCAGCACCTGAATCTCGATGATCTTGCTCGTCCCCTCGATCTGCATGCCTTGCTGCCTCGTGGACATCTCTGCGAATTGCGCTTTGCCGAACGGTTCGTGGCCGGGAAGCATGAACACTACGTCGTCGGTCACCAAACTAAGTACTGTTTCCGTATCGCCGGCCTTGCTCGCGGTCATCCAGGCGTCCACCAGATCGCGAATTGCGCGTTCATCGTCGGTCATAACGGGCTCCTTGTCGTCGCTGCCTTAACGGATCGATTGTAGCAACGGCATGACGCTCGCCGCAGTCGCTATGGCCTGCGCGCAGCCGCTCATGTCCCCGTCATCGCCTGTGCCAACTGCTTCCAGAGATGATCGGCGGCCGGCGACAACCGTCGCGTACTGCGCGTCATGAGCTGACTGCGGAAATTCCGCGCGATGGGGTGATCGAGCGGCACGGCAACGAGCTGAGCCTGCTCGATGCGCCGGCGCGCAGCCGCGGCGGACATGAATGCCACCCCCAGTCCAGCCGCAGCCAAGGCCTGCGCGGCTGAGAAGAGGTCGCAGCGATACGCGGGCACAAGCGTCAATCCCTCGGCGTCGAGCATCGTCTGCATATGCTCCTGCACCGTGAAGTGACTTGCCATGAAGATGAGGCGGTATTGCGCCAATGCGGCGAGCGGCACCTTGCTCAACGCAGCGATCGGGTGGTCCGGAGTGGCGACTGCGCATAGTGGACCCAAAGCGAATGTGCGGATCTTGCAACCTGGTTCGCGACCGGCGTCCACGCAAAGCCCGATATCGACTTCGTCGTTGCGCAGCATCGCGACGATCGCCGGTGTGGTGCCCGACCGGATATCGATCGTGATATGCGGATGCTTGACGCTGAATCGACGCAACGCGCCCGTGATGAATCCTTCGACGAACCCTTCGCCGACGCCGACGGCGATGCGCCCACGCTCCAGGTTGCGGTACTCGTCGAGTTGCACGCGCAATTGGCGAATGCGCCGCGCGTGCTCGCGATGAAATTCGACGAGCATGCGGCCGACCTCGGTCACATTCACCGAGCGGCCTTGTCGGGCGAGCAATGGCATTCGCAACGTTCGTTCGAGCATCGCAATCTGCCGGCTGACGACTGATGCATTGACGCCGAGCGCGTCCGCCGCGGCGCGCACGCCGCCATGGGTCGCCACCTCATGCAGATAAGCGACCGCCCGGGAGTCCAAGGGGTCCTTGATGATCATGGATTTCGCCGCTCTTTCGTTGACTGCAAGTCAACATTCTTGCACGAGCAGATGCATTTCAGCGGAAATTTGGTGGTGCAATACTCGGCCCCATTGCGTCAAAACGGATACCCATACGATGGACCATCAAGCCGAGCCTTCTCGCGTCGCCGAACTTGAACTCGAAGCTTTCGGCGAAGAGCTGAAAGCAATTCGCCATCACATTCATCAGCACCCCGAACTTTCGTTCGAGGAGGCCGACACTGCCGCATTTGTTGCCGCTAAGCTGGAAGAGTGGGGCTATGCAGTAAGCAGAAATATCGGCGGCCACGGGCTGGTAGGCACGTTGAAAGAGGGTGCCAGTCATCGATCGATCGGCATCCGTGCCGATATGGACGCGCTGCCGATTCGTGAGCTTACGGGCCTGCCCTACGCAAGCAAGCACGATGGAAAGATGCATGCGTGCGGCCACGACGGTCATACCACGGTGCTGCTCGGCGCGGCCCGCCAGCTCGCCCGTACGCGCCGATTCGACGGCACGGTCCATCTCATCTTCCAACCGGCCGAAGAGGCCGGCTCGAACAGTGGCGCGGAACGCATGATTGCCGACGGTCTCTTCGAGCGATTCGACTGCGACGCGATCTTCGGCCTTCACAACCATCCAGGCGTGCCGACGGGCACGTTTCTTTTTCGCCCAGGCCCATTCATGGCCGCTTGCGATACCGTGAAGATCACGATTCACGGCAAAGGCGGTCACGCGGCGCGCCCCCATCTCAGCGTCGATCCGATCGTGATCGCGAGCAGCCTCGTGATGGCGCTGCAAACAGTCGTCTCGCGCAATATCGACCCCACCGAAACGGCCGTGGTCACCGTCGGGTCGATGCATGCAGGGCACGTCGCGAACGTCATTCCCGAGCGGGCGACGCTCGAGTTGAGCGTGCGTTCGTTCAACGACGAAGTGAGGCAAAAGCTCGAAACACGTATCCGGACATTGGCCCAAGGGCATGTCGCGGCCTACGGCGGGAACGTGGAAATCGACGTGCTGCGCGGCTATCCCGTTCTCGTCAACAGCGACGCGGAAACTGAGTTCGCGCGTCAGGTCGCGGTCGAGCTCGTGGGAGAGCGCAATGTCGTTTCGCCTTTCCCCGCGATCGCGGGCAGCGAAGATTTCGCCTACTTCCTGCAGAAGAAGCCGGGCTGCTTTTTGCGCATTGGTAATGGCGCCCACGCGCCGATGCTGCATAACGCGCACTACGACTTCGCCGATGACAATCTGACGATCGGCGCTGCCTTCTGGACTCGACTCGTGGAGCGCTACCTTCCGGTGAAGGGAGCTGCCGACTAACGGCGGCATCGATCGACAAAGCCGCTCTAACAATAAGCAGGGAGATCAACGTGAAACCATATGCTCACGAACTATCGCAGGAATATGACGCGCAGACGCGCACGGCCGGCTTCGTCGAACCATCGGATAGCGGACGTTCACGAGCGGCTTCGGCGCCCAAAATTGTCGTGGCCGCCGTTATCGGCAATTTGCTCGAATTCTTCGATTTCACCGTCTACAGCTACTTTGCACTGACGATCGGTAAGCTGTTTTTCCCTGCGCAAAACTCGGTCACTTCGACGCTGCTTTCGTTCGCGGTATTTGCGGTGGGCTTTCTGATGCGACCGTTGGGCGGGATCGTCATCGGTCGCTATGCCGACCGCGCCGGCCGGCGCCCGGCGCTGACGTTGACGATCGCGTTGATGGCACTCGGCGCGGCCATCATCGGCTGCGCGCCGACGTACGCGCAGATCGGCATCGCGGCGCCGGTGCTCATCGTCGTCGCTCGTTTGACACAGGGCTTCGCGCAAGGCGGCGAATTCGGCGCGGCGACGGCCACGCTGCTCGAAACCGGCGACGATCGGAGCCGCGGGTTTCGCGCGAGTTGGCAGCTCGCCAGCCAAGGCGCGGCCGCGCTCTTGGGCTCGGGTACCGCCGCGCTGCTTTCCTTTTTGCTCGACGACGCCCAATTGCATAGCTGGGGTTGGCGCATCCCGTTCCTGATGGGTACATTGATCGCCCCGGTCGGCATCTATCTCCGGCGGCACATCGCGGAGGAACCCTCGGCAGCCGACGCAGGTGTGCGCCATTGGCGGGCGGTCGATGTTCGCAACTGGTTCCTCGTGATCTTCGCCATCATGGGGATGTCGGTGGCGTCCTACTTGCTGATGTACTACCTGCCGACCTATTGCATTCAGTACCTGAAGCTTCCCGCCAAATTGTCGATGCTGGTCGGCGTCGGCGCGAGCCTCACGTCGCTTGTCATGTGTCCGCTCTATGGCGCATGGTCGGATCGTCTCGGCCGGCGCAAGCCGCTCACCGTGATCGGCCGTATCGCGCTGCTCGTGCTCATCTATCCGGCGTTCTGGGGCATGAATCATTTCACGACGCTGCCCGCAGTGCTCGCGATGATGTTCGTGCTGATGCTCTGCTATACGATGGGCTCGGCCCCGGCTTATGCACTGATGCCGGAGAGCTTTCCAAAAGCGATTCGCGCGGGCTTCATGTCGAGCGCGTATGCGATCTCCGTTTCGCTCTTCGGCGGAACATCGCAGCTCGTGGCGGGTTGGCTGATCCGCGTTTCCGGCAACGTCATGGCGCCCGCCTGGTACATGATGGTCTGCGTCGTTATTTCGCTGATAGCCGTGTCGCTATTCGAAGAAACGGGCGGCAAGGCGCTGAAAGGGTAGGGCGGCCAGCCGCGGCCGGCGTCGCGCCTGCGGTGTCGCCGCCGCGCTGCCGGCTTAGTGCAGGCGGCAACATTCCCGCGCAAAATGCTCGTTCGTTAGGTGAACTGACCATTGGGGCCATGTCATAATTGGCGCCATTGTCCGCGGTTCACTCCTGCGCTCTGTTCATGTTCGCGCGCGCTCATTCGAAAATCGGCAGTGTCATCGGATTGTTTGCAATCCTGATGGCGACGCTCGCGCCGACGATCTCGCATATCGTCGCAGCGAGCCGCCGCGCGGATACCGTTTGCGCCGTGCATTCGATGCATATGCAGTCGATGGGGCCGATGCACGATATGGCCAGGATGCACATGGCGCATATGATGCACATGATGCACGAGAGCAACGTTTGCACGAACGATTCGACGCCACATTCGGCAACGACTCATGGCGACGACTGCGGCTACTGCAGCCTTTTCGCGCATACGCCCGCGGTTCCGACGATAGCCATTCCTTTCTCCGCCATCGCGTGGGCCATCGAGCACTGCAAGGCGATGCGCTTCGAAAGCATTCGCCGACATGAGCCGCTCACGTCTTCGCAACCGCGCGCACCTCCTGTTTCGTCCTGATTCCAGTCGTTAATCGATACCTGCCTGCGTCTGACGCAAGGCAGAGGCAATCTCGCGTCCAATGCGGACGCGAGATGGCATTGGCACGACTCAACAAGGACACAACCATGACAAGCATTGCAAGACGCGGCGCTAAACCGCCGCTGAGTGCACTTGCCCTCTCCGCGGCGATTCTCTCGTTTGTCACGCCTTCCGCGGCAACAGCGCACGCCGTCGCGGGCGATCGCATCTTCCCCTCGACGATGGCGGTGGACGATCCGGGCGTCGGCGACGAGGCCAACCTCGAGTATGGTCACGTACGCGTTCCGGGCGACAACGGCGATCAAAGCATCAACACGTTCAGCTTCGAGTACGACAAGTTGATCACTTCGAGGCTTGCCGTTTCCGTCGACGGCGCCTACGTCATGCAGAACAATCCGACGGCGCGTGGCTGGGACAACTTCGGCGTCGGCGTGAAATATTTGCTATACGTCAACGAGCGCCACGAGTTCATGACGTCGGTGGGAGTACATGCTGAACTCGGAGGTACGGGCAGCAAAGCGATCGCCAGCAGTTTCTCGACGATTTCCCCGACGATCTATATGGGCAAGGGTCTGGGCGACTTGCCTGATTCGCTGGCCTACCTGCGCCCGATCGCCGTGACGGCCGAGGCCGCGCCCGCATTGACGACAGGGGCGGGGCAGCCCAACGCTTTCAACTACGGCTTCACCTTGCAATACAGCTTGCCGTACTTGCAGCAGCATGTGCGCGACATCGGATTGCGCGGGCCGTTTGCGAACCTGGTCCCGATTGTCGAGGTACCGCTTTCGCGCAGTCAGGGGCAGACCACGGGCACGATCAATCCGGGCGTCATCTGGATCAACCGGTATGGGCAATTCGGCGTCGAAGCGCAGATACCCGTCAACAGCGCCAGCGGTTCGCGTGTCGGCATTCTCGTGCAAGCGCACATCTTCTTCGACGACTTGTTGCCGAATTCTCTCGGCAAGCCGGTCTTTTAGGAATTGGAGGTAATCTGAAATGAAACTGATAAACGTTGGCCGGTGCCGCATTATCCGAAACTCGTTCGCTATCGTCGTCGCCGCGCTGGTTTCGGGGGCGGCCGTTGCGCATGTCTTTCCGAAGACGCAGGAGCCTGGTGCCGGTACGACTGTGATGTCACCGCCTCAAGTGCGCATCACTTTCGATGGTCCTCTCGAGCCGTCATTTTCGTCGCTCACGGTCACGGACGCGGCGGGCAAGCAGGTCAATGTCGAAAAGGCCAAGGTGGACGGCGAGCACCCGGCAGTGATCACTGTCGCGTTGCCTGCCCTGGCGGTCGGGCACTACACGGTGCACTGGTCTGCGGTGGCCGCCGATGGCCATCGTACGCACGGCGACTACTCGTTCAATGTGAAGCAGTAGTGACCGGCCGCGGCTCACGCGGTAGCTATCGTGGCACGCGGTGACGCTTTACCTCCGCACCACAATGTTGCACGATGTAGCCTTTCGAATTGCGGTGAACCGAGTCAACAATGAGTGATCTGTCCGATTTCCCCATTACGCGCAAATGGCCTGCGCAGCACCCTGACCGTATTCAGCTTTATTCATTGCCCACGCCGAACGGTGTCAAAGTTTCGGCCATGCTGGAGGAAACGGGATTGCAGTATGAGCCGCACCTGGTCAGCTTCGACACTAACGATCAGATGTCGCCCGAGTTTCTTTCGCTCAATCCGAACAATAAGATCCCCGCGATCATCGATCCGAACGGTCCCGGAGGCAAGCCGCTCGCGTTGTTCGAATCGGGTGCCATTCTGCTGTATCTCGCCGACAAGACCGGGCAGTTCATTCCGAGGGACGACGCGGGCCGTTACGAGACCATTCAATGGCTGATGTTCCAAATGGGCGGTATCGGCCCGATGTTCGGGCAAGTGGGCTTTTTCCATAAGTTCGCCGGCAGGGAGTATGAGGACAAGCGTCCGCGTGATCGGTACATCGCCGAGTCGCGCCGTTTGCTCAACGTGCTGGAAGGTAGGCTCGAGGGGCGCGCGTGGATCATGGGCGATCAATACACGATCGCCGATATGGCGACCTTTCCGTGGGTGCGGAATCTCGTCGGTTTTTACGGGGCGGGCGATCTCGTCGGCATCGCCAATTTCCCGAACGTCACGCGCGCGCTGAATGAATTCGTCGCACGGCCCGCCGTGACGAGGGGCATCGACATTCCCAAGCGTGGTTGACTCGCGATACTCATCACGCGCGGCGAGACATCAACTACGCAGCAGCCCCCGTTGCGCGAGGTTCCGATACAGCGCTCTCACACCGAAGTCCCAATGCGGGATCTCGGTCGAGCGCTGGACGGTGTTGACGAGTGCGCCGAGCGTCGGTGTCGAAATCGTCACGACGTCGCCGAGATGATGCGTGAAACCCGCGCCGTGCGCGTCGCGATCTTTGATTGGCGAAAACATCGTGCCGAGAAATAGCATGAAGCCGTCGGGGTACTGATGGTGAGGGCCGCAGGTCTGCGCGACGAGGTCGGCCGGGTCGCGGCTGATCTCGGTCATATGGCTCACGCCTTCCAGCACGAAACCGTCATCCTCGCCCTCAATGCGCAGCGATAGGCTCGCATGGCGCACGGTATCGAGCGTAAACCGCTCGTCGAAGAGGCGAACGAACGGGCCGATGGCGCACGAACCGTTGTTGTCCTTCGCTTTGCCGAGCAGTAGTGCGGAGCGACCCTCGATGTCTCTCAGGTTCACGTCGTTGCCGAGCGTCGCGCCGACAATTTCGCCCGCGCTGTTGACGGCCAGAACGATCTCGGGCTCTGGGTTGTTCCACACGGATGTCGGATAAAGCCCCACCGCCGCGCCGAGTCCGACGGACGACATCGGCTGCGATTTCGAAAATACTTCGGCATCCGGGCCGATCCCGACCTCCATGTATTGCGACCATGCGTCACGCCGTTCGAGCTCGGCCTTGAGCTTCATGGCCGAGTCGGAACCGGGCTTGATTTTCGCCAGATCGGTGCCGATCAGTTCGACGAGCAGCCGTCGAACCTCTTCGGCCTTGGCCGGATCGCCGCCGGCCTGCTCCTCGATCACGCGCTCGAGCAGACTGACGGCGAACGTCACGCCGCACGCCTTGATCGCTTGCACGTCGCAGGGCGCAAGCAGACGCAGGCCTTCCTGCTTCTCGCCAGCGGCGAAGCTCGCGTTGACCCAGTCGGTCACCGGGCCAAGCGCTTCTCCCGGTGCGTTACGCGCGATATCGAGCGCGTCATCGCGATCGAAGAGATCGGCGGTGGTCGGCGCAACGGCCGTGATGTCGAAAACTTCGCCGGCGCGGACGACCACGACGGAAGGACCATCGACAGGGGAGGGGCGCCAGGCGCGCCCCACCAAAATCGCTTGGTCGAGGTCGTCGGGCAGGCATGAAAGAGGTGCGGGTTGCATGGCGTCGGCAATCGAAATGAAGAAGATTCGAAGATCCTAGCCAGGCCAATGCACGGTGTCCATGATATTGATGAGTTATCCAATATGCTGGACACTAACGCAATCAAGAGGCCTGCGAGAGCAAACGATGACGACCACGAATACCTATGATGTCCCGGCGCTGCGGCGCGCGCACGATGTGCTGATGGTGCTCGCGCAGGCGTCCAAACCGGTGCGTGCCTCGACGCTCGTGCAGGCGACGGGTTTGTCGCGCAGCACGCTCTACTTGCTGCTCGATTCGCTCGAGAGCCGTCATTGGGTCGAAAAGCGTGGCGACGGCTACATCGTCGGCGTGAAGCTATTCGAGCTCGGCAGCGCCTATGTACGGCACGACGGGCTGCAGGCCGCGTTCAGAGACGAGGCGAGCGCCTATGTCGCGGCCCATAACGAGGTCGTCCAACTTGCCGTGCTCGATGGCGCCGAAGTGGTCTATATCGCGCGCGAAGACGCGCAGCGGCCGGTGCGGCTCGTCTCCGATCTAGGCTCGCGGCTGCCCGCACATTGCTGCGCGCTCGGCAAGGCGTTGCTCTCGAGTCTGCCGGATCAGGAAGTGTCTTCACTGCTGCCGGATCGCCTCGCGGCGATGACGCCGAACACGACGACTCGCCGCGGCGCATTACTGCGCGAGCTCGCGGGTATCCGCGCATGCGGGCTTGCAACGGAACGCGAAGAGGTCAGCCTCGGCCTCGCGTGCTTCGCGGCCTATGTCGGCGTGACGCCGCTCGGGAAGCGGGTCGCGGTCAGCACGAGCGTGCCGCTCGAACGGCTCGATGCACGCCGTGAAAAGCAAATCGCCACGGCGATAGCGCGCGTGGCGAGTCGGATTGCCTCGACGTTGCAGTGAAAAGGACAGGGCGGTTGTGGTGAGCCGCCGCCGCCCGTCAATCACTTGTAGAGAACGGCCGCGATCTTCGGATCGTCGATGTTGGACTTGTCGTACCAGTAGAAGCCCGTATCGATCTTCTTCGGCAGCTTTTCCCCCTTCAGCGCCTCGACGGCCGCCTTCACGGTTTCATACCCGATGCCGATCGGATTTTGCGTGATGGCGCCGGCTTCGACGCCGTCCTTGATGGCATCGATTTGCTGCTGGCCGGAGTCGTAGCCGATCACGACGACCTTGCCTTTCATGTTCATTTCGGTCACGCCCTTGACGACGCCGATGGCCGACCCTTCGTTCGTGCCGAAGATGCCCTTGAGATGCGGATGCGACGCGAGGATCGACTTCGTCAGGTCGTCCGATTTCAACTGATCGCCGCCGCCGTACTGGATGGTGACGATCTTGATCTTCGGATACTTCGCCTTGATCTCATCGACGAAGCCATCACGACGGTCGATGCCGGTGCGGCTCGTCTGGTCGTGCGCGACGACGGCGACCTCGCCCTCGTTGCCGATCAACGCAGCCATCTTATCCGCGGCCAATGCGGCGGCTGCCTTGTTGTCCGTGGCGGCGGTGGTCAGCGGAATATTGCTGTCGACACCCGAGTCGAATGCGATTACCGGAATTTTCTGCGCTTGCGCCTTCTTCAAAAGCGGAATGGCAGCTTGGCTGTCGAGCGCGGCAAAGCCGATCGCGTTCGGCTTGCGCGCAAGGGCGGCAGACAACATATCGATCTGCTTGTCGACCATTGCCTCAGTTTCGGGGCCTTCGAAGCTCACTTTGACGTGGTATTCCTGCCCGGCCTTTTCGGCGCCTTGCTTTACGGCTTGCCAGAACTGGTGCTGAAATCCTTTCGAGACCAACGCGACATAGGGCTCCGATCCCCCGGCCGTTTGCGCCCACGCGCCGCTCGTCATGCTAAGCGCGAGCGCCACGCTGACCGCCGCGCCAATGAGTGTTCGCTTCTTCATCTTCATGTCTCCTCTGGTTAAAACGAAATTCGCTTTACCGCTGCTTGCGCCGGCGCAGCATGTCCATATAGACGGCCGCGATGATGATGGCACCGGTTACGACGATTTGCCATTCCTGCGCGACCGACATTACGCGCAAACCGTTGACGAGCACGCTCATGATGAACGCGCCGATCATCGTCCCCGTGATCGTGCCCGTGCCGCCCGAAAGCGAGGTGCCACCGATCACCACGGCCGCGATCGCGTCGAGCTCGTAGCCCTGTCCGAGCGCGGGCTGCGCCGAGTTCAGCCGCGACGCGATGAGCAGGCCCGCGACGCCGCAAATGCAGCCGCCGACGCCGTAGACGGCGATCTTCCACCCGTCGACGTTGACGCCAGATAGTCGCACCGCTTCTTCGTTGCTGCCGAGCGCAAAGGTGTAGCGGCCGAACAGCGTCTTGTTGAGGACGACGGACGCGGCGATCGCAAGCAGAAACAGAATGAGCACGGAGTTCGGGATCGGCACCGAGGGGATCAGCATGCCGATCAGCGAATCCTGCGAGATGCTCGTGAACCCGGGCGTGTCGTTGAAGTAAATGGGCCGCGTTCCCGAGATGACGAGCGCGAGGCCCTTCGTCAGCATCATCATGCCGAGCGTCGCGATGAAGGGGGGAATCTTCAGCTTCGCGACGAGAAAGCCCGACGTCGAGCCGACGAGCGCACCGAAGAACAGCGCGGCGAGCACGCCGAGGTACAACGGCATGCCCCAATTGGTCAGAACGACGCCCGTCATGACGGCGCAAAACGTCATCAGCGTGCCGACGGACAAGTCGATGCCGCCGGTGATGATGATGAACGTCGAAGCGATCGCGAGCACGCCGTTGACGGCGGTTGCCTGCAAAATGCTGACGAGGTTGTCTGTTTGCAGAAAGTCGGGCGACGCTATGCCGAAGAAGACCATCAGCAAGACGAGGCTCGCGAATGCGAGCAACTTTTGCCGCGCGCCTGCATGGAAGAGTTTGCCGGCGATTGCCGTGACGCTTCGCCCGCGGCCGATCGGCATGGTTTGATCGGCGGGGGGCAGCGGATTTGGTGTGTTTCCCATGTTCGATACCGTCGAGTTACTCGGTGACTAATGATTCGCGTTGGGTGGCGAGCTGCATGATCTTTTCCTGCGTCGCCTCGCCGGCCGCAAGCTCGCCCGTGATGCGGCCTTCGCACATGACGAGCACGCGGTGGCTCATGCGGAGGATTTCGGGCAGTTCCGACGAAATCATCACAATGGCCTTCCCTTCCGCCGCCAGGGCGTCGATGAGCTTGTAGATTTCGCTTTTCGCGCCGACGTCGATGCCGCGCGTCGGCTCGTCGAAAAAGAGAATGTCGCAGTCGCGCAGCAGCCACTTCGCAATGACGATCTTCTGCTGATTGCCGCCTGAGAGGAGCCGCACCTGCTGATGAATCGAAGGCGTCTTGATGCGCAACTGGCTGACGTATCGCTCGGCCGCTTGCTGAATCGCCCGCTGATCGAGGAACATGCCGAGCGAGACGAACTCGTTCATGCTCGATAACGCAACGTTGGCCTTCACGTCCATGCCCGTCGCGAGGCCGAATTGCTTGCGGTCCTCGGAAAGGTAGCCGATGCCGTGACGGACGGCGTCCTTGGGCGAGCCGATCGAGACTTTGCGGCCGCGCACGTAAATATCGCCGCTGTCCCTTGGGTCGGCGCCGAACACCGCGCGCGCAAGCTCGGTGCGGCCCGCTCCCATCAAGCCGGCGAGCCCGAGGATTTCTCCGCGGTGCAAGCGGAAGCTTGCGTCCCTCAGTGTCGTGCCGCGCGTAATCCCCTTGACCTCGAGCAAAATCGCATCGTCGGACTTTTCCGCGACATGGCTTGGATGCCTCGGCGCGGTATCGAGCTGGCGTCCGACCATCATGCTGATGATCGTTTCGACAGGCGTGCTTTCGGCGGGCACGGTTGCCACGTACTGACCGTCGCGCATGACGGTGACGCGGTCCGAGATCCGCTTGAGCTCGTCCATCTTGTGGGAGATGTAGATGACGCCGACGCCTTCGGACTTGAGTTGGCGGATGATCCGAAAGAGGTCTTCGATTTCGGCATCGTTCAGCGCGGCGGTGGGCTCGTCCATGATCAGCACGCGCGAGTGGAACGAGAGCGCCTTGGCGATCTCGACCATCTGCTGCTTCGCCACCGTCAGATCCCCGACGAGCGTGCGCGGATCCAACTTCAGCCGCATGCGCTCGAAAATTTCGGTGGCTTTGCGATTGAGCTCGCGCTCGTCGATGAAGAGACCGAGGCGTCCCCTGGGCTCGCGGCCGATAAAGATATTCTGCGCGGCCGACAGATGGTTCATCAGGTTCAATTCCTGATGAACGATGCCGATGCCGAGCGCCTGCGCGCTGCGCGGATCAGGGATGTCGACGGGTTTGCCGTCGACGAGAATCTCGCCTTCGTCTTTTTGATAGACGCCGGCGAGCACTTTCATCAGCGTCGATTTGCCGGCGCCGTTTTCGCCCATCAGCGCATGGACCTCGCCGGAACGCAGCTCGAACTGGCAGTTGTCGAGCGCACGCACGCCCGGAAACGACTTGCTCAGGTTGCGGATCGACACCAGCGGGTGACGAGAGCGATCGCCCTCGCGGTTTACTGCCTCCTCAGTCATCTCTCTCTTCCTGTTCGGGATCGTATTCAGTGTGATCCGAGAGTTTGGATGAAACGTTTCAACGAACGTTCCGGCGTGAGACTAGATGGCGGGCTTGTCGATGTCAACGTTCCACGACTTAGGATTACCACTAGTGTTGTGCCCCACGAAGACTTGGCGTTGGCGACCACCGACCCCGTGTTACGGCGTTAGGTCGTTGGTTCAAATATAAACAAAATATTTATAGATGAAGCATCGGGTGTCAAGCGCGACGACGTCCGGGTTTTCCCGGCAAGCGGTTCGAACGCAAGGAAGTGGCGTGCCAACTAAAGTCGCATTGCGCGCTTCGCCGATTCGCTCGTTTTCGCTGCAGGCGCTGATAGAGAAGGGCGCATGCGCCGATCGCCAATGGCCAAGAGAAGGAACCAGCCAGTGGCGCCACGCCGAGATAAAGAATGCTGAGGACGAGCACGTGCCGGCGGCAAGCGGCAAGTCGCGCGCGGGGTGACGGGACTGAGCCGCCAGATGCATGATCGCCTCCCAGCCCGCGAAGCGCCAGAAGGATAGTCGTTATACTCCGCGGCTGCTGACGAGGTGGTGTCAGCAATGTCAGGAGACGAGGCTGGAGCGGCGTGCTGGGCCGAATGGCGCGCTCGGTCCCTGATCGGAAGCACGTCGCCTCGCGCGGGCGTCAAGTCATGGAAATCCCGGATGACGAGGCGCTTCGTGTGAAAGCCTGAAGAAGGATTCGGCTCTCTAGAATCCAGCCATCAATCACCGGCCGCACGCTCAAGGCCTCGATAACAAAGGAGACGTTAGATGTATCCGACCTTCAAGAAAATGCGCACCCTCGCTCTCGCCTCGATGGTCGTCGCCGGCCTTGCGTCGCAGCACGCCGCCGCGTCCGACGATGGCAAGGTCACGATCATGGTCGGCGGCATTACGAAGCTCATCTATTTGCCGGCGAAGCTGACCGAGCAACTGGGCTACTTCAAGGACGAGGGGCTCAATGTCGAACTGCTTTCTCAGCCGGCCGGCGTCGATGCCGAGAACGAACTGCTGGCGGGCGCCGTCCAGGGCGTCGTCGGCTTCTACGACCACACCATCGACCTGCAGACGAAGGGCAAGGACGTCGAGGCGATCGTCGTGTTCGGCCAGGTGCCGGGCGAAGTCGAAATGGTCTCGACGAAGTCCGCTGATTCGATCAAGTCGATGGCCGACGTCAAAGGCAAGACGCTCGGCGTGACGGGCCTCGGCTCCTCGACGAGCTTCCTCACGCAGTACCTCGCGCACAAGAACGGCATCGAGTCCTCGCAATACACGATGCTGCCGGTGGGCGCCGACGCGAGCTTCATCGCGGCCGTCAAGCAAGGGCGCATCGATGCGGGCATGACAACGGAGCCGACCGTGTCGAAGCTCGAGAAGACGGGCGACGCGAAGGTGCTCGTCGACATGCGCAGCGTCGACGGCACGAAAGCGGCGCTCGGCGGTACGTATCCCGCGTCGAGCCTTTACGTGCAGTCTGACTGGGTGAAGAAGCACCCCGACGACGCGAAGAAGCTCGCTCATGCGTTCGTCAAGACGATGCAGTTCATCCATTCGCACAGCGCGGAGGAAATCGCCGCGAAGATGCCGGCCGACTATCAGAAGGACAAGGACCTTTACGTTGGCGCATTGAAGGCTTCGCTGCCGATGTACACCGCCGACGGCAAGATGCCTGCCGACGGCCCCGAGACGGTGCTGAAGGTGCTGTCGGCTTTCAATCCGTCGGTGAAGGGCAAGCATATCGACCTCGCGCGTACGTACACGAACGAGTTCGTGAGCGCGAAGTGACGTAACAGGGTGGCGCGGGCGTCCCGCCCGCGTCGCCGCCGCGGTGCCGCGTTTGGCGGCACTCTTATTTCGCTGGGTTTTCTATATGAACCACGTTACCAAAGACGCACCGGTCATCGAGTTCCGCTCGGTCTCGTGCCGGTTCATCTCGCCCGACGGCAAAGCGACGATCGCGCTGCGCGATTTCAGCATGTCCGTCGCCAAGGGTGAATTCATTGCCATCGTCGGCCCCACGGGCTGCGGCAAGTCCACGACGCTCAGCATGATCACGGGCTTGCTCAAGCCTACCTCCGGCGAGGTGCGCGTCATGGGCTCGCCCGTCAACGGCATCGACCCGCGCATCGGTTTCGTGTTTCAAGCCGACGCCGTGTTTCCGTGGCGCTCGGTGCTCGACAACGTCGCGGCGGGTCCGCTCTTTCGCGGGCGTTCCAAGGCCGCCGCGTATGACGAGGCGCGCGATTGGTTGCGCCGCGTCGGTCTCGAGAAGTTCGAGCGCCACTATCCGCACCAGCTGTCGGGCGGCATGAGAAAGCGCGTCGCACTCGCCCAGACTTTCATCAACAAGCCCGAAATCCTGCTGATGGACGAGCCTTTCTCGGCGCTCGACATGCAAACGCGCACGCTGATGCAGGACGAACTGCTGCAACTCTGGTCGGCCAACGCCGGCTCGGTCGTCTTCGTCACGCACGATCTCGAGGAAGCGATCGCGCTCGCCGACCGCGTTTTCGTGCTGACCGCGCGCCCCGCGACGCTCAAGAAGGTCTACGAGATCGATCTGCCGCGTCCGCGCGTGACCTCGGAGATCCGCTACGATCCGCGCTTCATCGAAATCTCGCGCGACATCTGGCACGATCTGCGTGAAGAGGTGCAGATCGCATGACCCGACTCGACTCAACTGGAACACTGAAGATGGCAACCCTTGATCATGCTCGGCCGGCAAAGAACGATGCATCGCTCGCCGAAGTGGAACGCATCGCGCAACGCAAGCTCAAGCAACGGCATGCGCTCGTGATCGCGCTGCGATTTCTCGTGCTCGTCGTCGTGCTCGGCGGCTGGGAACTCGGTGGGCGCTTCAAGTGGATCGACCCGTTCTTTTTCTCGATGCCCTCGCTGATCTTCGCGCAGATCGTCGACTGGTTCGTCAACGGCACCTCGCAGGGGCCCTTGCTGCTGCAAGTCTGGGTCACGCTCGAAGAGACGATGCTGGGCTTTTTGATCGGCGCGGTGGGTGGTATCGTCTGCGGCGTCGTGCTCGGCCGCAATCAGCTGCTCTCCGACGTATTTAGCATTTACATCAAGATCGCCAACTCGATTCCGCGCGTCGTGCTCGGATCCGTGTTCGTGATCGCGCTCGGCCTCGGCATGGCCTCGAAGGTGGCGCTCGCCGTCGTCATGGTGTTCTTCGTCGTGTTCGGCAACGCCTTCCAGGGCGTCCGCGAAGCGGACCGCTACATGATCGCGAATGCGCAGATTCTCGGTGCTTCGAAGCGGCAGCTCACGACGTCGGTCGTCATCCCCTCGGCACTGTCCTGGATTCTCGCGAGCCTGCACGTGAGCTTCGGCTTCGCGCTCGTCGGTGCCGTCGTCGGCGAGTTCCTCGGCTCGAAGCAGGGTATCGGCCTCTTGATCTCGACGGCGCAGGGCGCGTTCAACGCGAGCGGCGTCTTCGCGGCGATGATCGTGCTTGCCGTCGTCGCACTTTCGACCGACTATCTGTTGACCGCACTGGAGAAGCGCCTGCTGAAATGGAGACCCGCCGCCTTCTGAGTTTGTCCGGCGACGCTCACAAAACGATCGGCCCGCGCGCGATGGCATCACGGCAACCCGCCGGCCACGCGCGCGGCCGTTTGCGTATGCGCGCGAGGAGGGCACGATGATGCCGAGCCTGCGCGCGCGCCTGCTGTTATGGGTGTTGCTGCCGCTTGCCGCGTTCGTTTTCTTGACGGCGTCGCAGGCGTATGAAGCGGCGCGCGAAACCGCGAGCCTCGTTCAGGACAATGCGTTGCTCGCCTCCGCCCGGACGATCGGCGAAGACGTCGGCTGGCAGGACGGGGTGCTGGTCTCCGACATGCCGCCCGCGGCGCTCGAGATGTTCGAATCACCCTATGGCGATCGGGTCTTCTATAAAGTGGCCACGGTCGACCGGCTGCTCGGCGGCTCGCCCGATTTGCCGCTGCCGCAGCGCGCGACAGGCTTCCCGGTGTTTTACGACACGACGATAGACGGTGAGCCGATTCGCGCGGTGGCCTACCAGAGGCATCTTTACGACTCGGGGAGGGCGTACCCGGTGACGGTTGTCGTCGGCAAGACGGAGGCCTCGCGCGAAGCCATGGTGCGAACGCTCTGGCGTCCGCAATTGATCCGCCAGGCGACGATGCTCGCCCTCGCCGTCGCGTTGGTGCTCATCGGCCTGACGAAGGAACTGCGACCGCTGATGAAATTGAAGGACGATGTCGCGGACCGCGAACCGATGGAATTGGAGCCGATCCGCGTCGCTCATCTGCATTCGGAGTTGCGGCCGATCGTCGATGCCATCAATCGATGCATCGCGCGGCTGAAGCTGCATGCGACGCGGCAGCGCCAGTTCATCGCCGATGCGGCGCACCAATTGCGCACGCCGTTGACGCTGCTCGAAACGCAAGTGCAGTACGCATGTCAGCGCGAACCCGTCGATCCTGCCGTCGCCGAAGCCCTCTCGGGCATTCGCCGCACGAGCCGCAATATGATCGATATGACCAACCAGCTGTTGCTGCTGGCGCAAGTGGAGTCCGATGCGCCTGCTGCGGCGCAGCAGCCTGTCGATATGGCCGCCGTCGTTTCCGCGGTGCTCGAGGAGCTCTTGGCGGCCGCGCTGCGGCGCGGCATCGATCTCGGCGCCGAGCTCGGCGAGGGGCTGCTCGTCGCCGGCAACGAAAATTTGCTCGGGGCGCTCGTCGCGAATCTTGTCGACAATGCGGTTCGCTATACGCAAGAGGGCGGTCGCGTGACGGCGGCCTGCCGACGTGAGGACGATACGGTGATACTGGAAGTGATCGACAATGGCCCCGGCATTCCGGCGGAGAACCGCGAGCATGTCTTCGAGCGTTTTTATCGCGGGCGGACCGATGTGGAAGGCACGGGGCTCGGGCTCGCGATCGTGCGGCACATCGCGCAATCGCATAGGGGCACGGTGACGCTCGCGCCGGGACCGGCACGTGTCGGACTCGTCGCGACGGTCCGCTTGCCGGCCTGGCGCGAGGCGGATGCCGCGGCGATTGCGGAGGGATCGGCTTGAGACTTTTACTCGTGGAAGACAGCGCCGAGCTTGCGCACTGGATCGTCAACCTGCTGCGCAGCGAAAACTTCGCGGTCGATTGCGCGCCCGACGGCGAAACGGCCGACGCAATCCTCTCGACTCAGCGTTACGACGTCGTGCTGCTCGATATGCGCTTGCCGCGCATGAGCGGCAAGGACGTGCTCGCTCGTTTGCGGCGACGCGGCGACAATGCGCCGGTGTTGATGCTGACGGCGCACGGCTCGATCGACGACAAGGTCGATTGCTTCAGCGCGGGAGCCGACGACTACGTCGTCAAGCCGTTCGACGCGCGCGAGCTCGTCGCGCGCATCAAAGCGTTGATCCGCAGGCAGTCGGGCGGCAAATCGAAGGCGCTCGTCTGCGGCGATCTTCACTACAACACCGATACGCGCGAATTCAGCCACCACGACGTACCGCTCGTGCTGCGCCGCCGCGAACACGCGATCCTCGAGACGCTGATGCTGCGCCACGGCAAGACCGTGTCGAAGTCCGATCTGATGGAAAGCGTGTACAGCCTCGAGGACGAGGCGAGCGCCGACGCGATCGATATCTACATCCATCGGCTGCGCAAGCACCTGGCGTCGTCGTCCGCGCAGATCATGACGCTGCGCGGGCTGGGCTACATCCTGCGCGCGAAGGAAGACGCGTAGTCGAACGTCGCCGTTGGCGACATCAGTGATATCACTTAGTTGTACTAACGATCCGCGAAAGCGGCGTGAAGGATTCACCCCCGTAGCATCGTCTCCGTTCCGTTCCTAGCCGGGACCGGCGGTCACTCGAAGCTCAGTGCCGCCGCTCAAACAAACAGAAGTTTCCATCGAATGGTTGAGGAGACGAAGGTGAAGAAGACCTATCGTACTTTGGCGGTCGCAGCGGGTGCGTTGGCGGCGGCAGGTGCCGCTCACGCGCAGTCGAGCGTGCAGTTGTATGGGCTCATCGATATGAGCTTCCCCACTTATCAGTCGCACGCGGATGCAAAGGGCAATCACGTTGTCGGCATGGGAATCGGCGGTGAGCCGTGGTTCAGCGGCAGCCGGTGGGGCTTGAGGGGTGCCGAGGATATTGGCGGCGGCTCGAAGATCATCTTTACCCTCGAGAGCGAATACGTCGTCGCGAACGGGGAGGGAGAGGACCTCGACAAGGCCCAGCTGTTCGACCGCGACGCGTGGGTGGGTATCGAAAATCCGACGATCGGTAAGCTGACGGCCGGCTTCCAGAATACGATCGCGCGCGACGCCGCGGCGATTTATGGCGATCCTTACGGCTCCGCTGCTTTGCGGTACGAAGAGGGCGGCTGGACGAATGCGAACAACTTCAAGCAGATGATCTTCTACGCGGCGGGGCCCACCGGCACTCGCACGAGCAATAGCATCGCGTGGAAGAAGTTGTTCAACAACGGCATTTTTGCGAGCGCGGACTACCAATTCAGCAACTCGACGCAGTTTGCCAACGGTTCGGCTTATCAGGTTGCACTGGGTTACAACGGCGGCCCTTTCAACGTGTCGGGCTTCTATAACCACGTCAATCACCTCGGGTTCACGAATCAGACCTGGTCGATCGGCGGCAACTATACGTTCGGCATCTTCCGGTTCAACACGGGCTACTTCCACTACCTCGGAGAGCAAGGCGCGCTCGCCGACCGGCACGACGACGCCTGGACCGTTTCGTTCAAGATTGCACCGAAGGGTGCGCTCGACTACGAGCTCGGCTACCAGCAGATGCGCGTGCATGACGCCGCTTACACCAGCGACGGCTTCATCCCGAACGCGAACATGGGCACGCCCGATCTGACCACGGGCCTCCATAACGGCTTCAAGGAAACGCTTTACGGTTCGATCTTCTATCACCTTTCGAAGCGCACCGAGCTCTATCTCGCCGGCGACTACATGAGGCTGCACGGCGGCTATACGGTCAGCTCGACGAACGGCGCGACGAATCAGGTCGAGCTCACGACGGGTATCCGTACACGGTTCTAACCGGCCAGGCAGACTTCGAGACGAGCCGTCGCAAGACGGCAATGACGGGCGGCGGCGAACCTATTCGCCCGCCGCCTTTTTTTCGGGGAGCGGCATGATGGGCAACATCAGCATTCGGAGCGCATTGGCCTCGACGATCGCGGGCTACACGGGCGCGCTCGTGCTCGTGATCGCGGCGTCCGTCACCGTGTTGAACGAGTCCAACAGCGCGCTCGAAAAGATCTACAGCGACGAGACGGCCGCGCTCACCCATCTCGGTGACAGCAACGAGGCGCTGCTGCAGGCGCGCGTGGACCTCGGCGCTTACGAGACGCTCGTCGCGCAGGGCAAGCCGACGGACGCCGTCCTCGCGCGAATCCATGGCTTGATTGCCGGCAGCGACCGGGAATACGCGGCATATGGCTCGCGGCCGATCTCGGGCGATGCCGAGGCCTCGCTCGCAAAGGCGCTTGCCGCCGTGCGCGAGCAGTGGATCAGGCAGGTGCTGAAGCCGGAGGTCGCCGCGCTCGATCAGGATGACTTCGCCTCGTTCCGGTCAGTCGAACGCGCGGAACCGGAGGCGCTCTTCGCCGACTACAAGAAGGCAGTGCACGAGATGCAGGCGTTTCAGGTGCATGAGCAGCGCGTGCATTTCGAAGATGCGCAGCGGCGCTTCGGCGCGTTGCTGTGGCTCTTCGCCGCGGTCGGCGCCGCATCGATCGCTATCGGCTGCGTCGCGTTGCGCCTTTTGAGCCGCTCCGTCATCAAACCGATCGACGGGGCCATTCTTCATTTCGAGCGAATCGCGTCAGGCGATCTGTCGTCGACGGTGGAGACCTCGCGATTCGGCGAGACCGGCCGGCTGCTCGCCGCGCTTGCGCGCATGCAGGCAAGCCTCGTCGCGACGGTCAAGCGAGTCCGCGAGGGCACGGCGGAGATTCGGCACGGCGTACACGATATCGCGAGCGGCAACGCGGATCTCTCCGCACGCACCGAGCAGCAGGCGGCCACGCTCGAGGAGACCGCGGCAAGCCTCGAAGAGTTGACGAGCACGGTGCGACAGAACGCGGAGCATGCCCATCATGCGAGCGCGCTCGCCGATACGGCATCGGCAACGGCGGCGCGGGGCGGCGAGGTGGTCGGCGAAGTCGTCGAAGCGATCGCCGAGATGGCCGCCGAATCCGAGCACATCGTCGACATCATCGGGGCCATCGAAGCCATCGCGTTTCAGACTAACATCCTCGCGCTCAACGCGGCGGTCGAAGCTGCGCGCGCGGGTGAGGAGGGGCGCGGCTTCGCCGTCGTCGCGGGCGAGGTCCGCGCACTGGCGCAGCGCTCGGCGGCCGCCGCGAAGGAGATTCGCTCGCTGATCGGCAACTCCGTCTCGAAGGTGCAAAACGGCACCGAGCTCGCGGCGCGCGCACGCGTCACGATGGACGAGATCGTGCAAGCCGCTCGCGAGGTGACGGCCATCATCGGCGAAATCAGCGCCGCTTCCGAACATCAATCGAGAGGCATCGAGGAAATCAATCGCGCCGTCGCGCAAATGGATCGCGCGACTCAGCAAAATGCCGCGCTCGTCGAGCAAGCGGCTGCGGCGGCTCAATCGCTCGAAGAGCAAGCTCGTCTGCTCGACGAAACGGTGGCCGTTTTTCGCTTGCGCGCCGAGGGCGGCGAGGGGACTAGCGGCCATCCGGCAGAAGAGCGGCTCACGATCGCGCCCTCGGCGGCGCACGCATGAACATGAGGATGGGCGTGAGCGCGAGCACGAGCACGAGCATGATCGATGGCCGAGCCGCTTTGCACCTGATACGCGGCGTGACCAATGGCGGCAAGGTGTTCCGCCCCAGCGATTGGCCGGAGCGTCTCGCCGGTGTGATTGCGCTCTTCGTCCGTGAGAAGAAGCCCGCCGTCGGGCTTGCGGCCTATTCGTTCGCCGTGCCGCTCGTTGAGGAGGGCGTCAGATGCTTGAGCGTGGCCCCGGAGCTGGCGTCGGTCTGCCCGGAAGCGTTCGATTTCGTCATTCGATTCGCCGCCGACAACGCATTGCCTGTGCAAACGCGTTATCGGGCGGGCAGCAGCAGCGCTGGCAAGACTAATCAGGCCGCTGCGCAGACCACGTGCGGCGCCGTGTAAGAGGTCGGATAACCGGATGTCGGGCCGCTCAGAAGGCGCAGAGGCTGCGTGGCCAGAACGTCGGCTTGGCGTTGCTCGGTCGTGCTGAGCGCGGCAGCGGCGACGCCTTCGGGCAGCGGCTCGTTGACGGCGCAAGAGAGAGTCTTGCCGTCGGGGAGCTGAACCGTCGTCGTATAGACAGAATCGGGCGCCGGTCCGGTGAAGGCGAAGTTCGGGTCCGTTGCGGTATAGGTCCAAGCGGGGGGCGTCTCAGCGAACGCGAAGTTCGCGTCAACGCAGACGAAAGCGGCAGCGGCGGCGAAGAAAGTCAAGGATCGAGTTGACATGATGCGTCCTCCTGATGGTGGATACGCATCGGTTAGACCCGGGGCGCCAAGCCCGATTGCGCCGCGCTGAGAAAGACTGCTTTGTGAGATGCGGCGTTGCGCCACTGATCGCTCGGCGCAAAAAATGCGTTTCACAAGTCGCCGATCCGCTGCTAGAGTCGATATCCCTTTTTCTTCCGACGAGAGGTATCGATGCAGCTGATTGGCATGCTGGATTCCCCCTACGTGCGCCGCGTGGCGATTTCGTTGGCGTTGCTCGGCATCGAGTTCGAGCATCGATCCGTGTCGGTATTCCGGCACTTCGATGAATTCGCGGCGGTGAATCCTGTCGTCAAGGCGCCGACGTTGATCGAGGACAGCGGTCCGTTGCTCATCGACTCGAGCCTGATCCTCGACCATCTCGATCACAAGGTCGCGCCCGAAAAGCGGCTGATGCCGCAGGAGGCGGCTGAACGCCAGCGCGCCCTGCATCTGATCGGATTCGCGCTTGCCGCCGCCGAAAAGACCGTCCAAATCGTCTACGAGAAGGAGCTGCGGCCCGCCGACAAGCAGCACCAGCCGTGGCTCGACCGCGTGAATCTCCAGCTTGCCGCCGCTTACGACACGCTCGAGCGCGAAGTGGCTGCCGGCGGCGCGACGGAGTGGTTGATGGGAGAACGGATCATGCAGCCGGACGTGACGGTGGCCGTCGTCTGGCGCTTTACGCAGTTCATTCTGCCCGGCAAAGTCGATCCTGCCCGCTATCCGGCGCTGGCCCGCCTTTCCGGGCGCGCCGAGGCGCTGCCGGCGTTCGTCGCCACGCCGCTCGAGTGATTCGATGCGTCGTTGATCGATCGACATGTACTCCGTGGCAACGGCGGCGCCATAATGATGGCATGAACCCCGCTCGCGCCACGGTCCGGATCGGCCTCATCTCGGACACGCACAACCTCTTGCGGCCGGAAGCCCTGGAATGGCTTGCCGGTTGCGAGGCGATCGTGCATGCCGGCGATGTCTGCGCGCCCCACGTTCTGCAGGCGCTGACTTCCATCGCGCCTGTGACGGCCGTGCGCGGCAACAACGACATCGGCTCCTGGGCGGATGTCCTGCCCGGCGAAACGACCCTCGCTGTCGCCGGAATCGCGATCCATATCGTTCACGACCTCGCCGATCTCAGCGTCGATCCGCGCGCGGAAGGGATCGACGTCGTCGTGACCGGGCATTCCCACAAGCCGTGCGTCGAGATGCGCGACGGCGTTCTCTTCGTCAATCCGGGCAGTGCCGGCCCGCGCCGCTTCAAGCTGCCGATATCGGCCGGGATGCTGCTCGTCGAAAGCGGGCGGCCGCGCGCCGAGCTGCGAACGCTCGTCGGGTAAACGCCAAAAAGCAAAGCCGGCGCGCGGAGTCTCCGCGAACCGGCTTACGTTCGATCCGATGCGTTTCGGATGGATGCTTGCCTGTCAGCCTTGCGTCGGCGGCACGTAACCCGATGCCTGGTCGGCGCCTTCGCCGAAGAAAAACTTTTCGGTCTGCTTCATCAGATACTGTCGCGCGCGAGGATCGGCCATGTTCAGCCGGTTTTCGTTGATGAGCATCGTCTGATGCTTGAGCCAGGCCTGCCACGCTTCTTTCGAGACGTTCTCGTAGATGCGCTTGCCGAGTTCGCCCGGAAGCGGCGGAAAATCGAGGCCTTCGGCTTCCTTGCCGAGCTTTGCGCATTGAACCATGCGGGTCATCGTCAGTTTCTCCTGATCCTGATAGTCGATTGTGGGGCGGGCGCAGCGTGTCAGAGCTGTTTCATCAGCACGAGCGACTTGCGCTGCCAGTTGTAGAGGCGCCGGCGATCCTCGGGCAGATCGTCCACGCTGGCCTTCATGAAGCCGCGCTTCAGGAACCAGTGTTCCGTGCGCGTCGTCAGCACGAAAATGCGCGTCAAGCCGCGTGCCCGCGCGCGTTGCTCGATGCGCTTGAGCAATCGCTCGCCGTCGCCCTGGCCCTGCGCATCGGGCGCGATCGTCAGGCACGCCATCTCGCCGATGCGCTCCTGCGGATAGGGATAGAGCGCCGCACAGCCGAACAGCACACCGTCGTGCTCGATGACCGAGAAGTGGTCGATATCGCGCTCGATCTGGTGACGGCCGCGCTTGACGAGCGTGCCGTCGGACTCGAGCGGCTCGATCAGCGTCAAGATGCCGCCGACGTCGTCCGGTGTCGCTTCGCGCAGGCTCTCGAGGTTCTCGTACGAGATCATCGTGCCGACGCCGTCGTGCAGGAAGAGCTCGAGCAGCAAGCTGCCGTCGAGCGAGTAGGGGATCAGATGCGCGCGCGGGACGCCGCCGCGGCATGCACGCACGGCATGCTTCAGATAGAACGCCGCATCGCCTTTGATTTCGCCGCTGTCGTTCAGGCGGTACGCCTCATCGAGCGACATCTCGCGCACAAGGTCGCCGCTTTCGTCGAGAATGCCGGCCGTTTCGGTTAGGAAGATGATCTTGTCGGCGCGCAACGCGATCGCGGCGGCCGACGCGACGTCTTCCATCGACAGATTGAACGCTTCACCCGTCGGCGAGAATCCGAGCGGCGAAAGCAGAACGATCTTGCGGCTCGCGAGCGAGTGCCGGATCGATTCGGCATCGATCTTGCGAACGAGGCCCGTATGAGCGAAATCGACGCCGTCGAGAATGCCGACGGGCCGTGCCGTGACGAAGTTGCCCGACACGACGCTGATATGCGCGTGAGCCATCGGGGTGTTCGGCAGCCCCTGGCTGATCGCCGCCTCGATGTCGAGCCGCACTTCGCCCGCGGCTTCCTTCGCCGATTCGAGCGCGCGCGCATCCGTGATGCGCATGCCGTGCGAGAACTCCGAGTTCACGCCGTGCAGGCTCATCTGCTCTTCGACCTGCGGACGCGATCCGTGCACGAGCACGATCTGGATGCCCATCGCCTGCAGCAGGGCGACATCGGACACGAGCGCGTTCAAGAGACCCTGATGAACGACCTCGCCGCCAAAACCGACGACAAACGTCTTGTTACGGAACGCGTGAATGTATGGCGCGACGGAGCGCATCCAGTCGACGAACTGCGCGTGGTCGGAATCGGGCTGCGCCGCCGCGGGCCGGTTGGCGAGGGGCTCCTGCGGCGCGTCCTGTGGGGAGACGAGGTCGGTTTGAGCATTCATGCCGGGATTATAATGCGCCCCCATGTCGAACGTACCCAATAGTCCGGCCGCCGCCGACGGGAAACCGCCGCGCGCTTCGCAGCGTTCGCGTCCGGACCGCGCACCCGGCCCGCGCGCCGCGCAGATTCCGCCCAACCCCGTTCCGCCGATCGAGTTTCCCGCCGAGCTGCCTGTGTCCGCGCGGCGCGACGAAATCGCGCGCGCGATCCGCGACAATCAGGTCGTGATCGTGTCCGGCGAGACGGGGTCGGGCAAAACGACGCAACTGCCCAAGATCTGTCTCGCGCTCGGGCGCGGACGCGGCGCGGGCGGCGCCGGTCTGATCGGGCACACGCAGCCGCGCCGCATCGCGGCGTCCGCGACGGCGAGGCGTATTGCGGAAGAGCTCGGCACGCCGTTCGGCGAGGTGGTCGGCTACAAGGTCCGCTTCACCGACAATCTGGCGCCGGGCGCCTCCGTCAAGCTGATGACCGACGGCATTCTGCTCGCCGAGACGCAGGCCGACCCGCTGTTGCGGGCATACGACACGATCATCATCGACGAGGCCCACGAGCGCAGTCTCAACATCGATTTCCTGCTCGGCTATCTGAGGGAGATTCTGCCGAAGCGGCCCGAGCTCAAGCTGATCGTCACTTCGGCCACGATCGACGCCGAACGTTTCGCGCGCCACTTCGGCGCGGGCGACCGGTCCGCCCCCATCATCGAGGTGAGCGGGCGCCTTTACCCGGTCGAGATTCGCTACCGTCCGATCGACGATGGCTCGGCATCGACAAAAACGGCCGATGCCGGCTCGCCGCGCGCGGCCAAGGCAGCGGCGGAGGGCGCGAAGAGCGAGCGTGCGGCGGCTCGCGAAGCCCAGCGCGAGGCGACGGAAGCCATCGTCGACGCCGTCGACGAGCTCACTCGCGAGGGAGGGGGCGACGTGCTCGTCTTCCTGCCGGGCGAGCGCGAGATTCGCGATACGGCCGAGGCGCTGAGGAAGCACCATCCGCCGCATACGGAGATTTTGCCGCTCTTCGCGCGGCTGTCGGCCGCCGAGCAGGCGCGCGTGTTCAAGCCGTCGAACGTGCGCCGCATCGTGCTGGCGACGAACGTCGCCGAAACGTCGCTGACGGTACCGGGCATCCGTTACGTCGTCGATACAGGTCTCGCGCGCGTGAAGCGCTATTCGTACCGGAACAAGGTGGAGCAGCTCCAGGTCGAGCCCATTTCCCAAGCGGCCGCGAACCAGCGCGCGGGGCGCTGCGGCCGCGTGGCCGACGGCATCTGCATTCGCCTTTACGACGAAACCGATTTTCAGGCGCGCCCGCGCTTCACGGATCCCGAGATTTTGCGCTCGTCGCTCGCATCGGTGATTCTGCGCATGAAGTCGCTGCACCTGACGGCGATTGAGACGTTCCCTTTCATCGAGCCTCCGCCGGGACGCGCCATCGCCGACGGTTATCAGCTCCTCAACGAGCTCGGCGCCGTCGACGACGAAAATGCGCTGACGCCGCTCGGCAAGGAACTCGCGCGGCTGCCGCTCGATCCGCGCGTCGGCCGCATGATCCTCGCCGCGCGCGATCTCGGCTCCCTGGGCGAGGTGCTCGTGATCGCGAGCGCGCTGTCGGTGCAAGATCCGCGCGAACGCCCCGTCGACGCGCAGGAGCAGGCGGACCAGGCCCACAAGCGCTTTGCCGACGAGCGCTCCGAGTTTTTGCAATGGCTCAAGATCTGGCGCTGGTTCGGCGAAGCCGTCGAGCACAAGAAGTCGAACCGCCAGCTCGCGGACGCCTGCCGCGAGCATTTCCTCTCGCACGTGCGGCTGCGCGAGTGGCGTGATGTCCACTCGCAACTGCTGACGGTTGTGCGCGAGCACGGTTGGCGCATCGGTGACAGCGAAGCGACATACGAGCAAGTGCACCTCGCGCTGATGACGGGGCTCTTCGGCAACCTGGGCTTGAAAGCGGACGACGAGCCGCATTATCTCGGCGCGCGCGGCATCAAGTTTTTCCTCTGGCCCGGCTCGACGCTCGCGAAGAAGGCGGGGCGCTGGGTCATGGCGGCCGAGCTCGTCGAGACGAGCCGTCTTTACGCGCGCTGCCTCGCGAAGGTCGAGCCGGAATGGATCGAAAAAGTCGGCGCGCACCTGCTGAAGAAGTCGCTCTCGGAGCCGCATTGGGAAAAGCGCGCCGCTCAGGTGACCGCGTTCGAGCGGGCGACTCTGTATGGGTTGCCTGTCTACCAGCGCCGGCGTGTCGCGTTCGGTGCGCAGGATCCGGCCCGCGCGCGCGAACTCTTCATTCGCGGGGCGCTCGTCGAAGGCGAGTTCGACACGAAGCTGGCTTTCTTCGCGCACAATCGCAAGCTGCTCGCCGACATCGAGCAGCTCGAGCACAAATCGCGTCGCCAGGACGTCCTCGTCGACGACGAGCTCATCTTCGCCTTCTATGACGAGGTGCTTCCGGCCGGCATCTATACCGGCGCGGCATTCGAGCGGTGGTATCGCAACGAGGTCAAGAAGAGCGGGCAGCCCGAGGACAAGCTGCGCTTGCTGTATCTGTCCCGCGACGACCTGATGCGGCATGAAGCGGCCGGTATCACGACCGACCTCTTTCCGAAGCGCCTCGCGATGGCGGGCATCGAGATGGGCGTTTCCTATCATTTCGAGCCAGGCTCCCCCCGCGACGGGGTGACGCTCGCCGTGCCGCTTTACGCACTGAATCAAGTCGACGCGCGGCGGACCGAATGGCTCGTGCCGGGTATGGTGAAGGAGAAAGTGCAGCTGCTCTTGAAGTCGCTGCCGCAGAAGCTGCGCCGGCATTGCGTGCCGCTGCCCGAGTACGCGGCGGGTTTCGTCGAGCGCAATGAGACTCGTTTCGGAGCGACTGGTCTCGTCGATGCGCTCATCGCCGACGTAAGAGAGACGACGCAAGTTGCGCTGAAAGCGACCGACTTCAAGCTCGAGACGTTGCCCGCGCATCTTTTCATGAACTTCAAGGTCGTCGACGAGCATGGGAGGCAGCTCGCGATGGGGCGCAATCTTGCGCAACTGCGCGGCGAGCTCGGCGGCGAGGCGCAGCGGCAGTTCCAGAAGCTCGCGGCGCGAGCCTCGGTCGTGGGCGGGGCAGATGTAGCGGCCCCGCAGCCAGGCGCACGCGCGGAACCCGGCGGGACGGCGGCAGCCATTCAAGGGGGCGGCGGCACCGCGCGCCCGCCAGGCGCCGCAGCGGACGCAGCGCCGGCCCGCTTGGCACCCGGAGCGCAGCCGACGCGAGTCGGCGAAGGCGGCGAGGGCGGAGGCACTGCGACCGCGCTTTACGAGAACCTGACGACCTGGAACTTCGGCAAGCTGCCCGAGCTGCTCGAGATCCGGCGCGGCGGCCAGACGCTTTTCGGCTATCCGGCCCTGGTCGACCGGACGACGCACTGCGACGTCGAAGTGTTCGACTCGCCCGAGGAGGCGGCGCGCATTCATCGCGCCGGTCTGCGGCGGCTCTTCGCGCTGCAGTTGCGCGAGCCGATCAAGTATCTGGAGAAGAACCTGCCCGGCCTGCGTGAAATGGCGTTGCAGTTCATGCCGCTCGGCACGCAGGAGATGCTGCGCGATCAATTGATCGAGACCGCGCTCGATCGCGCGTGCCTGCGGGAGCCGCTACCCGACGACGATACGAGCTTTCACGCGCGCCGCGACGAGGGCAAAAGCCGGCTGTCGCTGCTTGCGCAGGAGATCGCGCGTCTCGTCGGGCAGATCCTCGCCGAGTATTCGGCGGCGACGAAAAAGCTCGCCCAAGCGAAGTCTCAAGCCGCGGCGCACGCCGATATGCAGCAGCAGCTTCAGGCCCTCATCGGCAAGCGTTTCGTCGTCGACACGCCCTACGCGCAGCTCGCGCACTTCCCGCGCTACCTGAAGGGCATTGCGCTGCGCATCGACAAGCTGAAGGCGGACCCGGCCCGCGACGCACGCCAGCTCGCGGAGTTGCAGCCGTTGCTTACGCAATATCAAAGAGCGCAGTCGGCGCGTGGCGGCGTGGCCGACGCGCGGCTCGCGGAATTTCGCTGGCTGCTCGAGGAATTGCGTATTTCGCTGTTCGCGCAGGAACTGCGGACACCGATGCCGGTCTCCATCAAACGTCTGCACAAAGTCTGGGAGTCGATGCAGCGTTGATATGGGTCATATCGGCGCTTGATTTTGCGTTTATGATTCGCCGTTGCCCGCGCCAGCGTTTTTCTCGCGCGGCGGTCAACCGCCCGGACTACGCAAGCGTTCTAGCATGAGCGTCGGCCTTCTCATCGAGTTCACATGCACCAGAATTTCCTCTCCCGCGCGAAGGGCGCGAGCGGCGTGCTCGCCGCGGCGCTTTTTGCCTCGCTCGCCGTCGGTTTTTCTCCGGCCGCACGCGCCGATAATGTCATCGTGCTCAATTCGGCCGAAGCGACGCTCTCGCTCGTGAACGAAGCGACGCACCAGGTGATCGGCACGATTCCGACGGGCAAGGAGCCGCACCATCTCATGGCGACGCCCGACAACAAGTTGCTGATCGTCGCGGATTCCGTCTCGAACGACCTGATGTTCCTCGATCCGAAGACGGGCAAAGTGCAAAGCAGGCTGGAAGGAATCGAGGATCCCTATCAGCTCGGTTTCTCGCCCGACGGCAACTGGTTCGTCACGACGGGGCTGCGGCTCGATCGGCTCGACGTCTATCACCGCGACCCGCGCACGAACGCGCTGACGCTCGCGAAGCGCCTGCCGCTCGCGACGATGCCGAGCCACATGGCGTTCAGCAACGACAGCCGGACCGTCTTCGTCACGCTTCAGATTTCGGGCGAGGTGGCCGCCGTCGATCTGCCGACGCAGACCGTGCTTTGGAAAATGCACGTCGGCAAGACGCCCGCGGGACTCTGGATGACGCCCGCCGACAAATATCTGCTCGTCGGCATGACGGGCGAGGACGATGTCGCCGTCCTCGACTGGCGTCACCAGACCGTCGTCAAGCGCATCCATACGGGTGCCGGCGCGCACAACTTCCGCTCGCTCGACGACGGCCGCCACATTGCCGTGACGAACCGCGTCGCGAGTACCATCAGCATCCTCGACGAAGACACGCTGACGAACGTCGGCGACATTACGGGCCTGTTGCCCGGTCCGGACGACATGGAGCTTTCGGCCGACAAGCGCTATCTCTGGGTCACGTTCCGCTTCGCGAAACACGTCGGGATCATCGACCTGACGACGAAAAAGCTCGTGCAGACGATCGCGGTCGGGCGCTCGCCGCACGGAATCTATTTCTTCGATCGCGCACCGGTGACGGCACCCAACGGCGCGTAGCGTCGAGACGGTCAAAGTCGAAGGTCGAAAGTTTGCAAGATCGAAAGACGAACGACGAGAGAAAAACGGATAAGAGGCGCACGATTCCATGCTTCATCTGATCACGGCTCCGCTCGATACGCTGGTCTCGACGCTGCAGACCTGGGTCTACATTCACGCGGTGCAGCCACTTCTTTTCAAGTTCGGCTGGATGGACTACGACGAGGATTCCTACGATGCGCTCTATCCCGTCATCGTCGGTTTCCTGACCATCGTCGCGATGTACTTGCTGCTGAGGCCGCTCGAGGCGCTACGGCCCGTCGAGCGTTGGCAAACCCGCAGGGCCGTGCGTGTCGACATCTTCTATACGTGGATCAGCAAGCTTGGCCTCTTCAATCTGTTTTTCTTTCTGGCGTTCCAGCCCCTTTTCGACAATCTGCAGGTTTGGCTGCGCTACCGCAACATCGACAACCTTAACTTCGACAATCTGTGGCCGGGCGTGACCTCGCAGCCGCTTGTCGCGTTTGCAATCTACTTCGTCGTGCTCGACTTTGCCGGCTACTGGTATCACCGCTGGCAGCATCGATTCGGCGTCTGGTGGGAACTGCATGCCGTGCATCACAGCCAACGCCAGATGTCGCTCTGGTGCGACGATCGCAATCACCTGCTCGACGATGTGATCCAGGCCGGCTTTTTCGCCGCGATCGCGCTCGCGATCGGCGTGGCGCCGACGCAGTTCGTCGTGCTGTCGGCCGTCACGAATTTCCTGCAGAGCATTCAGCACGTCAACGCGCGGCTCGAGTACGGGTGGCTGCTCGAACGCTTCATCGTGAGCCCGACGTTCCATCGGCGCCACCATGCCGTAGGCTACGGGCATGAGGGCACCGCGTACGGCTGCAACTTCGGCGTCGTCTTCCCGTGGTGGGATATGCTGTTCAAGACGGCCTCGTGGAATCGCACACCGGAGCCGACGGGTATTCGCCAGCAGATCGAAGGTGAATCGTATGGAGAGGGTTTTCTATCGCAGCATTGGCTTGCTTTCGTGCGGATCGCCCGGCGGCTTTCGTCCGCGCGCAGCGGCGACGCGGCGGCGCTTTGAGAGCGGCTTTGAGAGCCGCCTTGAGAACCGCTTCGAGAACTCGTTGACGGCCCCCGGGCCGGCCAGCCGGAAACGCCGATGAACGACCTGCTGCGCGCATTCGTTCGGGCCGTCGCGAGCATGCTCCATCCCCGCATGCTCTGGCTCACCTTCATGCCGTTTTTCGTCGCGGCGCTCGGGTGGGGCGTCGTCTTCTGGTTCACGTGGCAGGACCTGGTTGGGACGGTGCGCGCCTGGCTCGCCGGCTCGACGTTCGGCACGACGCTCTTTCACGCGTTCGATTGGGTGGGATTCACGGCGCTTCATGCGGCGATCGCGCCGTTCATCGTCATCGCCATGGCGATTCCGCTGATCGTCGTGACCGTGCTGCTTCTCATCGCGACGATCTCGATGCCGCTCGTGGTGCGCCAGTTGTCGGCGCGTCGTTTCGCCTCGCTCGAGCAGCGCCGGGGCGGCACTTGGTACGGCAGCCTCGTCTACGCGCTCGCGACGACTTTCATCTGCCTCACGCTGACGATTGTCACGCTGCCGCTCTGGCTGATACCGCCGTTGTTCGCCTTCATTCCTCCGCTGCTCTGGGGATGGCTCACCTACCGGGTGATGACCTACGACGCCCTCGCGCTGCATGCGAGCCGCGCGGAGCGCATCGCGTTGATGCGCCGCCACCGGTGGCCGCTCCTTGCGATCGGCGTCGCGAGCGGATTGATGAGCACGTTGCCGACACTGATTTGGGCCTGGTCGCTCTGGCTCATTGTGCTCTTTCCCGTGATCGCGGCGGCGACGATCTGGATCTATGCGGCGATCCTCGTTTTTTCGGCACTCTGGTTCGGACACTATTGCCTGCACGCGCTGCAGGTCATGCGCGACGAAGCCGGTCAGGGCATGTCCGGCCCCACGAGGCACTTGCCGTCGTCACAATCATCGACGACCATGGACGATCTTCATTCCTCTTGAGGCGGCGGCCATGGCATTTGGCGTCATCATCATCGGCGACGAGATCCTGTCCGGCAGGCGGAGCGACAAGCATCTGCCGAAGGTCATCGAGCTCTTGAACGCTCGCGGGCTTGCGCTGGCCTGGGCCGAGTATGTCGGTGACGACCCCGAACGGATTACGGCCACGCTCGCACGCACGTTCGCTTCGGGCGACATCGTCTTTTCGACGGGAGGCATCGGCGCGACGCCGGACGACCACACGCGCCAATGCGCGGCGAAGGCGCTTTCCGTGCCGCTCGAGCTTCATCCGGAGGCGGCGGAGCTCATTCGCCAACGGATTCTCGAGATGCATGCGGCGGCGGGAACGCCCGTCGATCTCGAGGCGCCCGACAACAAACACCGATTCAACATGGGCGTGTTTCCGCGCGGGGCGTCGATCATTCCGAACGGCTACAACAAGATCCCGGGGTTTTCGGTCGGCGATCACCACTTCGTGCCGGGTTTTCCGGTGATGGCCTGGCCGATGATCGAATGGGTGCTCGATACGAAGTACGCGCACCTGCATCATCAGGTGCCGCGCGCCGAGCGTTCGCTGCTCGTCTTCGAGCTGATGGAATCGACGCTCACGCCGTTGATGGAGAAGATCGAGACGGACTTTCCGGGCGTGCGCGTGTTCAGCTTGCCGAGCGTCGGCGACGCCGAGCGCGGCGGCGTGTTTGCGCGCAGGCACATCGATCTCGGCGTGAAAGGCGAGCCGGAGGCCGTGGCGGCCGCCTACGTCAAGCTACGCGAGGGCGTCCATCTGCTCGGCGGCGATATCGTCGAGCCGGAAACGCCGCGTCTCGAAGGGCAATAACCCGGCAAGGCGGCGCGCCGTCAGGCGCCGATCCACGGCAGGCCGCGGTAGCACCATCCTTCGAACGTCTTGCGATGACCGCTCCCGTCCTTGCCGCCTTCGAATCCTTCGAGGATGTCGAATGCTTTCGTGAATCCAGCATGATGCGCCGCAACGGCGGCTAGTTTCGAGCGGGCCGCGCTGCGGCACAAGAAGAGTACGGGAGCATCGGCTGATGCGAAGCCTCGCAGTTGCTCGATGAACTCGGGATTCGGGATACCGCCGGGGTAGCGCGTCCATTCGACGTGAACGTATTGGCCGTCGCCGACGATGGGCCTGCCTACCCAGTCGAGTTCCGCGCGCGTGCGTACGTCGACGAGGCGCGCCGCCGGATCGAGTTGCATGAGCTCGAACGCTTCGGCGGGCGAGAGCGCCCCCGCGTAGGGCAACTGGCTTTCGGTGCGGCGCTTGTCGGCCTGCGCCAGGATTTGTTCGAGCGTGCTCATCCTACGGGTTCCTCCACAAGAAAGACACATTCTAGCGCCACCCTTTCAAGGCGGACCGTCGGCACGAGCGGGATGCATGAAATCGCGCCGGCGTCCCAAAACGGTGCAAAATGTCTTGCGGTGCACCGTTTCGGCTCGCCGTCAGTCGACTCGCAGCTGGCGTGCACCATTTATGTGCATCTCGCGTGAAAGCGGCGGAGCCGGTATGCCTGGCGGTGCACGGCCGCGTTCCACTGAGGGGCGCGCGCTCGCCGACGCTCGAGAGTGCCCGCTACCCCGAACGCGGGGGGTTGAGCAACTGGCATGAAAGATGCTCTAATCGCCCGCGTTTCGCTCGAACGCCGGCTTGCGGCATCGGCAGTCAGTCGAAGCGGGCACGAAGAAGCGAAGAACCGCCGAACCTATCAAATGGAGAAGAGGATATGAGTAAAACCGTGGCCGACGTCATGCAGCTCGTCAAGGACGAGGACGTCAAGTTTGTGGACTTTCGCTTCACCGATACGCGCGGCAAGGAGCAGCACGTCTCCGTTCCCCTGTCGGCGTTCGAAGAAGACAAGTTCGAAAGCGGCCATGCGTTCGACGGTTCCTCGATTGCCGGCTGGAAGGGCATCGAAGCCTCGGACATGTTGCTCCTGCCGGATCCCAACACGGCATTCATCGATCCGTTCTACGAAGAGCCCACGCTGGTTCTGACCTGCGACGTCATCGAGCCGTCCGACGGCAAGGGCTACGAACGCGATCCGCGCTCGCTCGCGAAGCGCGCCGAAGCGTATCTGAAGAGCACGGGCCTCGGTGACACGGCCTTCTTCGGTCCGGAGCCCGAGTTCTTCATTTTCGACTCGGTCCAGTGGAGCGCCGACATGTCGGGCTGCTTCGTGAAGATCGGCTCGGACGAGGCCTCGTGGTCGTCGGGCAAGGAGTTCGAAGGCGGCAATCCGGGTCACCGTCCGTCCGTGAAGGGCGGCTACTTCCCCGTCGCTCCGGTCGATTCGTTCCAGGACATGCGCTCGGAAATGTGTCTGCTGCTCGAGCAGATCGGCATTCCCGTCGAAGTCCATCACCATGAAGTGGCCGGCGCCGGCCAGAACGAAATCGGCACGAAGTTCTCGACGCTCGTGCAGCGCGCCGACTGGACGCAGCAGCTCAAGTACATCGTCCAGAACGTCGCGCACACGTACGGCAAGACGGCGACGTTCATGCCGAAGCCCGTCGTGGGCGACAACGGCTCGGGCATGCACGTGCACCAGTCGATCTGGAAGGACGGCCAGAACCTGTTCGCGGGCAACGGCTACGCAGGCCTCTCCGAGTTCGCGCTGTTCTACATCGGCGGCATCATCAAGCATGCTCGCGCGCTCAACGCGATCACGAACCCGGGCACGAACTCGTACAAGCGTCTCGTGCCGCACTTCGAAGCGCCCGTGAAGCTCGCTTACTCGGCGCGTAACCGTTCGGCTTCGATCCGCATTCCGCACGTCTCGAATCCGAAGGGTCGCCGTATCGAAACGCGCTTCCCGGATCCGCTCGCGAATCCGTACCTCGCGTTCTCGGCGCTGATGATGGCCGGCCTCGACGGCGTGCAAAACAAGATCCATCCGGGCGAAGCTGCCGACAAGAATCTGTACGACCTGCCGCCGGAAGAAGACGCGAAGATCCCGACCGTCTGCGCAAGCCTCGATCAGGCGCTCGACGCACTCGACAAGGATCGCGAGTTCCTCACGCGTGGTGGCGTGTTCACGGACGGCATGATCGACGCTTACCTGGAACTCAAGGAAGGCGAACTGCAGCGATTCCGCATGACGACGCACCCGGTCGAGTTCGACATGTACTACTCGCTCTAAGCCGTGCGATGCGCTTCGCCTTCGATAGTCGGCGGAGCGGATACGCCGCTTACGAACGGTAGTCTCGAAGGGACGGCGGCGCCGTCCCTTTTTTGTGCATCCCGCTCATTGCTCTTCATTGCAGCCCCTGCCCGATAGGCCGGACTCCACGATGGTTCTCAAGAATCTGATCAAGCCGAAGAAGGGGCATGCCGAACCCCTCACCGACGATGCGGCGCTCGCGTCATCGGGGCTGTTGCCTGGGCTGGAGGCGCTGCCGACGGTTGCGCTCGTGCTGGAGAAGCGCACGTTGCGCGTGGCGTTCGCGAACCCTTCGGCCGAGTCGATGCTCGACTTGTCGCGGCGTCAGCTGATGCAGATGTCGTGGCCCGACATCTTCGCGAACGGCGACGAGCTCGTCGAAACGATCGCGGCCATCGCCGAGCAGCGTTTTCACGCGACGCATCTCGATGCCGTGCTAGAGCGGCCGGGACGCGAGGCACTGCACGTGCATGTCGTCGTCGGATTTCTCGAGAGCGCGTCGGATTACGTCCTGCTCGAGCTGTTCGAGAACGAGCGCCACTTGCGCACCGATCGCGAGGAGCGCATTCACGACCTGGCGACCGCGAACAAGCAACTGATTCGCAACCTCGCGCACGAGATCAAGAACCCGCTCGGCGGCATTCGCGGCGCCGCGCAACTGCTCGAGCTCGAGCTCGGTGCGCGCGAGCGTCATGAGCTGCGCGAGTACACGCAGGTCATCGTGAAAGAATCGGACCGCCTGCAAACGCTCGTCGATCGTCTGCTCGAGCCGCACCGGCATCCGCATATCGTCGGCGACGTCAACATTCATGAAGTCTGCGAGCGAGTGCGCGCCGTCATCATGGCCGAGTTTCCGCGCGGGCTCACGATCGAGCGCGACTACGACGTGAGCGTGCCCGAGCTGCGCGGCGACAAGGAGCAGTTGATCCAGGCGCTGCTCAACATCGTGCGCAACGCGGCGCAAGCCCTGCGTGCACGCATCAGCGAAGGCGATGCGCGCATCGCGCTGCGTACGCGCGTGGCCCGCAAGGTCACCATCGCGAAACGACTTTGCAAACTGGCATTGGACTTGCGTGTGATCGACAACGGTCCGGGGATTCCCGAAGAGATTCGCGATCGCATCTTCTATCCGCTCGTGTCCGGGCGCGAGGACGGTAGCGGGTTGGGTCTCACGCTCGCGCAGACTTTCGTGCAGCAGCACGACGGGATGATCGAGGTGGAAAGCCGGCCCGGACACACGGAGTTTCAGATTTTATTGCCGCTCGACAATTGACTAACGACCACTCTATGAAGCCGATCTGGATAGTAGACGACGATCAATCGATCCGCTGGGTGCTCGAGAAAGCCCTCGCGCGCGAGAGTCTCGCTACACGCAGTTTCGCCAATGTGCGCGAGGCGCTTGGCGCACTCGAACACGAGACGCCTCAGGTGCTCGTGTCGGACATCCGCATGCCGGGCGCCTCCGGGCTCGAGTTGCTGCAGTCGATTCGCGAGCGGTTGCCCGAGTTGCCCGTCATCATCATGACCGCCTACTCCGATCTCGACAGCGCTGTCGCCGCCTTTCAGGGCGGCGCGTTCGAATATCTCGCGAAGCCTTTCGATATCGATCGGGCCGTCGAGCTCATTCATCGCGCCGTCGACGAAAGCCTGCGCGGCGCGCATGCGGCCGAGGTATTGCTGGCCGATGCGCCCGAGATGCTCGGCCAGGCGCCGGCGATGCAGGACATGTTTCGCGCGATCGGCCGTCTCTCGCATTCGTCGGCGACGGTTCTCATCACGGGCGAGTCGGGAACGGGCAAGGAACTCGTTGCCCGGGCGCTGCATCGACATAGCCCGCGCGCAAACGGCCCGTTCATCGCGCTCAATACGGCCGCGATTCCGAAGGATCTTCTGGAGTCCGAACTATTCGGCCATGAGCGCGGTGCCTTCACGGGCGCGCAGGCGATGCGGCAGGGCCGCTTCGAGCAGGCCGAGAACGGGACGCTCTTTCTCGATGAAATCGGCGACATGCCGTTCGATCTGCAAACGCGGCTGCTGCGCGTGCTGTCGGATGGACAGTTCTATCGCGTCGGCGGACACAACCCGTTGCGCGCGAACGTGCGCGTGATCGCGGCCACGCACCAGAACCTCGAGTCGCGCGTGCGGCAAGGGCTTTTTCGCGAGGACCTCTATCACCGGCTCAACGTCATCCGCCTGCGCCTGCCGCCGCTGCGCGAGCGCAAAGAGGACATTCCGCTGCTCGCGCGGCACTTTCTGCAAAAGAGCGCGCGCGATCTCGGCGTCGAGCCCAAGCGCGTCTCAGAGGCGACGCTCGCCTACCTCGCTTCGCTGCCGTTTCCGGGCAACGTGCGCCAGCTCGAGAACCTCGCGAACTGGCTGACCGTTATGGCGCCCGCGCAGACGATCGAGATCAAGGACCTGCCGCCCGATCTCGTGCCGCCCGCGGGAGAGGGGGCCGGCGAGATCGTCGCGGGACCTGCCGCCGTGCCGCAGGCTGCGGCGGGCGTCATGTCGTTCGATGGCGGCGGCAGCAACGGTGTCGCCATCGCGGCGCCTCCACCGGCCGGCGCCTTGGGCGGCGTATCGACCGCAGTGCCCGTGAGCGTCTGGGAAAGCGGCTTGCGCGCCGAGGTCGCGCGGATGTTGCGCGAAAACACCGCAGAGGTGATGGACGAGCTGGCGCGGCGATTCGAGGCCGCGGTCATTCGCGAAGCCCTCGATTTCACACGCGGCCGCAAGGTCGAGGCGGCCGAGAGGCTCGGCATCGGGCGCAATACGATCACGCGCAAGATCCAGGAGCTGCACCTCGAGCCGTGAGGCATCGTTGATTCTACCGGAGCTACGTTTGCGCGCGCGTTGCTCCGGTCCAGCCGCTCGTTATTTCCCCTGCGTTAGTTAGCCGATCTGCGCGATCACGGGGGCGTGGTCCGACGGCTGGTCCCACTTGCGCGGCGTCTTGTCGACTTCGCAGTGGGTGCAGGTGGCGGCGAGCGCTGGAGACAGCAGGATATGATCGATGCGCAGGCCCGCGTTGCGTCTGAACGCGAGCATTCGATAGTCCCACCACGTGAACGTCTTCTCGGGTTGCTCGAATTGTCGAAACGAGTCGACGAAGCCGAGCTCGATCAACTTCGCGAATGCCGCGCGCTCGTCCGGCGAGACCAGATTCTGCCCCTGCCATGCTTGCGGATCGTGGACGTCGCGATCTTCGGGTGCGATGTTGTAGTCCCCCAGTAGCGCGAGCGACGAGTAACGCGTGAGTTCGCCGGCGAGCCAGCCGGCCAGCGCCTCCAGCCAGCGCAATTTGTAGGCGAATTTCTCGGTGCCGGGTGCCTGGCCGTTCGGGAAATAGGCCGACACGATCCGCTTGCCGCCGACGGTGGCGGCGATGACCCGTTGCTGCGGATCATCGAAGCCCGGAATGTTGCGCACGATGTCGGTTTCGTCGACTTCGATTCCTTCGCGCACGAGAATACCTACGCCGTTATAAGTCTTCTGTCCGGCACACCAGCTGCGATATCCCTTGGCCGCGAATTCCGCATGCGGGAATTTGTCGTCGGGCAGTTTCAGCTCTTGCAGACAGAGCACGTCGGTATGGCTCAACTCGAGCCAATCGATGACATGCTGCTGGCGCACTTTCAAGGAATTGACATTCCAAGTTGCGATTTTCATATTTCGGGTGATGCGGTCGGTCTTGTCGGCGAGCCGCGACGGGTCGTATTTTCGCGAGAAGCGTATCACAGTCCCTTGAGCCAACAAGGTTTTGAAGTCGGGACTACAATGGGTTCGTGACGCCGATGTCGAGCGAATTGGGGCGACGAGCACGAGATTCAAAGGCTGCATTGCCGCCCGAAAGACGCTGAAGTCCGCAATGCGATCCCTGTGGATTTTGTTTTTGGGTGCGGATCGTCGGCAGCTCAATCAGGACCTTGTGGGTACTGATTAGGAGTACTACGTAATGCTGCGAATGAGCAAGCTTGCCGATTACGGCACGGTGATCCTGGTCGCGATGGCGCGCGACGCCGAGGCCGTGCAAAGCGCCGGCAGCCTCGCGGGCGCGACGGGCATCCCACTGCCGACTGTCGCCAAAGTTATGAAGATTCTCACGCGCGGCGGCCTGACGAAAGCGCTGCGGGGCGCGAGCGGCGGCTATCTGCTTCAGCTCGCGCCGCGGAGCATTACGCTCGCCGACGTCATCACCGCGATGGACGGCCCGTTCGGCATGACCGAATGCAGCGCAGCGCCGGGCCTCTGCATGCAGGAGGCGATGTGCGGTGCACGCGCGAATTGGCAAAAGGTCAATCGTGTCGTGCTGGAAGCGTTGAGGCAGGTATCGCTTGCCGACATGGCCGGCCCGGTGCTGTCAGAGGCCGACCTCGGCGCCATTCGTACACGGGCTCCTCGCAACGAAGGCGTTCAGCTTGTCGCGCAGCCCGCGCGCAACGCGAAGTCCACACGAGACGCACGCTCGACGTCGCGCGCTCGTTGACATAGCGGAGGTCACGCATGAGTTCACCGACGACTTCACCCTCGACCAGCATCGATCAATTGATTCGTCGCGAATATCGGCACGGGTTCGTCAGCGACATCCTGTCCGATACGCTGCCGCGCGGACTATCGGAAGACGTGGTCCGGCTCATCTCGGCGAAGAAGAACGAGCCCGAGTTCATGCTCGAGTGGCGGCTCGCGGCCTACCGACACTGGCTGACGATGAAGGAGCCCGCCTGGGCCACCGTTCGCCACCCGCCGATCGACTATCAGGACATCGCCTACTATTCTTCGCCGCTCTCGGGCAAAGAGCGCCCGAAGAGCCTCGACGAAGTCGATCCGGAGTTGCTGCGCACGTACGAAAAACTCGGCGTGCCGCTCGCGGAGCGCGAAATGCTTGCCGGCGTGGCAGTCGACGCTGTGTTCGACAGCGTATCGGTCGCGACGACATTTCGAGAAAAACTCGGCGAGCTCGGCATTATTTTCTGTTCGTTTTCCGAAGCGGTCGAGCGGCATCCCGATCTGGTGCGCCGGTATTTGGGTTCTGTCGTTCCGCACACGGACAACTTCTTTGCCGCGCTGAATTCGGCCGTCTTCAGCGACGGCTCGTTTTGCTACATCCCGCCCGGCGTGCGCTGCCCGATGGAGCTGTCGACGTACTTCCGCATCAACGCGCGCAACACCGGCCAGTTCGAGCGCACGCTGATCATCGCGGACAAAGGTTCGTACGTCAGCTACCTCGAAGGCTGTACGGCGCCGATGCGCGACGAAAATCAGCTGCACGCGGCGGTGGTGGAGCTCGTCGCACTCGAGGACGCACAGATCCGTTACTCGACCGTGCAGAACTGGTATCCGGGCGACGAAGAGGGCCGTGGCGGCATCTATAACTTCGTGACGAAGCGCGGCGACTGCCGTGAGGCCAACGCAAAGATCTCTTGGACGCAGGTCGAGACTGGTTCTGCCATCACATGGAAGTACCCGAGCGTCATCTTGCGCGGGGACAACTCGATTGGCGAGTTCTACTCCGTCGCGCTGACGAACCATCATCAGCAGGCCGATACCGGCACGAAAATGGTGCATCTCGGACGCAATACGCGCAGCACGATTATCTCGAAGGGGATCTCCGCCGGGCGCGGCAAGAATGCGTACCGGGGCCTCGTCAGAATGGGACGCGGCGCCGAGGGCGCGCGCAATTATACGCAGTGCGATTCGCTGCTGCTGGGCGAGCGTTGCAGCGCACATACGTTTCCGTACATCGAGGTCAAGAATCCGACTGCCAACGTGGAGCACGAAGCATCGACTTCACGCATCGGCGAAGACCAACTGTTCTACTGCAGACAGCGCGGCCTTTCCGAGGAAGACGCCGTGTCGATGATCGTCAACGGCTTTTGCAAGCAAGTGTTCAAAGAGTTGCCGATGGAATTCGCCGTCGAGGCGCAGAAGCTGCTTGGCGTGAGCCTCGAAGGCAGCGTTGGGTGAGATGGAACGTGGCTGAAAGGACGACAATGATGCTCGAGATCAGCAACCTGAACGTCGAAGTCGAAGGCAAACCGATCCTGCGCGGCCTGGACCTCAGCGTCGGCGCAGGCGAAGTGCACGCGATCATGGGCCCGAACGGGTCGGGCAAGAGCACGCTCGCGCATGTCTTGGCGGGGCGTGATCATTACGTCGTGACGGGCGGAACGATTCGTTATCGCGATCGTGATCTGCTCACGCTCGCGCCCGAAGAGCGTGCGAAAGAGGGGCTCTTTCTCGCATTTCAGTATCCCGTCGAAATACCGGGTGTCAGCAACGTCTATCTGCTGAAGGCCGCGCTCAACGCGCAGCGCCGGCATCGCGGCGAGCCCGAGCTCGACGCGATGGAATTCCTGCAGATCGTCAAGGAGAAGATGGCGCTGATGCAGATGGACGAGAGTCTGCTCTATCGTGCCGTCAACGAAGGATTCTCGGGCGGAGAGAAAAAGCGCAACGAAATTCTTCAACTTGCCGTGCTCGAGCCGAAGCTTGCGATCCTCGACGAAGCGGACTCGGGTCTCGATATCGACGCGCTGCAGACGGTTGCGAACGGCGTGAACCGGATGCGCAGTCCGGAGCGCGCGATCGTGATCGTTACGCACTATCAACGGCTGCTCGACTATGTCGTGCCCGATCGTGTCCATGTGCTTTCGCAGGGCCGCATCGTCAAATCCGGTACGCGCGAGCTTGCGCTCGAGTTGGAGAGCAAGGGCTATGGCTGGGTGACGGAAGAAGAGGCATCGCAATGACCGACTCGACCCTCGACCTCTATCGCCACGCGTTCCGCACGCTCGCGAAGACGCTTCCGGGCGCGGAACTCGGGTGGCTGCGCAGCGCGCGGCGCCACGCGTTCGAACGGTTCGAGGCGCTGCGCTTTCCGACCACGCACGCCGAGGAATGGAAGTACACGAACGTCGCACCGATCGAGCAGCACGCGTGGCATTTCGCATCTCCGCGCGGCGACAATGTCGACGTATCGCCGATCGTCGACGATCTGGTCTTGGATAAATCAGCGGTACGCCTCGTGTTCGTCAACGGACGGCACGCGCCCAAGCTTTCGCAATTGCAAGGCTTGCCCGAAGGCGCTTTCGTCGGCAGCCTCACGCGCGCGCTCCGCGAATTCCCCGAGCGCATGGAGCCGCTGATCGCGCGCGTCATGCCGCATGACGGATTCGCCGCGCTCAATACCGCGTTTCTCAGCGATGGCTATGTCGTCGCGTTGCCGCCGGACTGCCGGATCGAGCGACCGATGCAGATGCTGTTCATCGCCGACGAAGCGGGTCTCGCCACGCATCCCTTCAATGTCGTTCTCGCCGCGCGAGGCTCGCGCTGTTCCATCGTGGAGCAGTTCGTCGGCATCGCGGACGACAGCTATCTGACGAACGCGGTGACGCATATCGAGGCGGCCGCCGGTGCCGACGTCGAGCACTGCCGTGTCCAGGAAGAGGCGCGCCGCGCCTTTCACGTCGCTCGCGTCGACATCGCCGAGGAGCGCGCAAGCCACGTCGCATCGCATTCTTTCGCATTCGGCGGCACGCTCTCTCGAATCGAGATCGATGTCCGCTTTCGCGGAACCGACGCGCGCACGGACTTGACGGGGCTCTACTTCGCCGGTTCGCGCCAGCACCTCGATCATCACACGCGCATCGACCACGAGTTGCCGCGCTGCACGAGCCGCGAGCACTACCGGGGCGTACTCGACGGCGCATCGCACGGCGTGTTCGATGGACGCGTGATCGTCCATCAGGGCGCCCAGCAGACCGATGCGCATCTCGAGAATCAAAACCTGCTGCTTTCGCGCGATGCCGAGATCGATACCAAGCCGCAGCTCGAAATCTATGCCGACGACGTGAAGTGCACGCACGGCGCGACGGTTGGCCGGCTCGACGATAACCAGCTCTTTTATCTGCGGGCGCGCGGAATCGACGAGCCTGTCGCACGCGCAACGCTAGTCTGGGCGTTTGCGCGCGATGTCATTGATCGCGTCGGCGCCGATTCGGTGCGCGCGCGGCTCGCGAAGCTGCTGCTGGCCCGCACGCCAGAAGCCGAACGTATCCGCGAATTGACATGAAGCTGATCGAACCCGTGACGACGATTCCAGACCGCGACGCGGTGGCGCGCTGGCGTGAAGATTTCCCGATCCTGCGCGAACGCGTGCACGGTAAGCCGCTCGTCTACCTCGACAACGGTGCAACGACGCATAAGCCCGCGACCGTCATCGAAGCGGAGCGCCGCTACTACGAGCATACGAATTCGAATGTCCATCGCGGCGTGCACCTGCTCTCGCAGCGGGCAACGGAGGCCTACGAGGCGGCGCGCGCGCGCATTGCGCGCTTTATCAACGCGGCGCGGCCGGAAGAGATCGTCTACGTGCGCGGTACCACCGAGGCCATCAATCTCGTCGCCCAAAGCGACGTTCGGCCGCGCGTCGCACCCGGCGACGAGATTCTGATCAGCGCGATGGAGCATCATTCGAACATCGTGCCGTGGCAGATCGTCTGCGAGCAAACCGGTGCCCGGCTCGTCGTCGTGCCGATCGACGACCGGGGCGCGCTCGACATCGCCGCATACGAGCGAATGATCGGCGAGCGTACGCGTATCGTCGCTCTGACCCATGTGTCAAACGCGCTCGGCACGATCAACCCAGTCGCGCGGCTCATCGAAATCGCGCACGCCCGCGGCGTGCCGGTGCTGCTCGACGGCGCGCAGGCCATCGCGCATCTGCCGGTGGACGTCAGGGCGCTGGACTGCGATTTCTACGCGTTTTCGGGGCATAAGGTTTACGGTCCCACGGGCATCGGCGTGCTGTACGCCAAAGCGGACCGGCTTGAAGCGATGCCGCCGTGGCAAGGCGGCGGCGACATGATTCGCTCGGTGACGTTCGAGCGGACGACATACAACGCGATCCCATGGAAATTCGAGGCGGGCACGCCGAATATCGCCGGCGCGATCGCGCTCGCGGCGGCGCTCGATTATGTCGACGCGATCGGCGTCGATGTCATCGGTGCGCACGAGGCCGCGCTGCTCGCTTATGCGACGGACGCGATGCGTGCGTTGCCGCGCGTTCGGCTGATCGGCACGGCCGACCACAAGGCCGGGATTGTGTCGTTCGTTCACGAGGACGTTCACGCGCACGACGTGGGGACGATTCTCGATCACCACGGCGTCGCGGCGCGCGCGGGGCATCATTGCGCGATGCCGGTCATGCAGCGTTTCGGGGTGCCGGCCACGGTGCGTGCCTCGTTCGCGCTTTACAACATACGCGAGGACATCGACGCGCTGGTCGCGGCAATGACGCAGGTGGAGGAGGTCTTCGGGCGATGAGCGATTTGCGCGACCTTTATCAAGAAGTGATCTTCGACCACTACAGGCAGCCGAGGAATCGCGGCGTGCTGGCTCACGCGAACCACAAGGCCGACGGCTACAACCCGCTTTGCGGCGACCGCATCACGCTTTATCTGCTCGTCGAAGAGGGCATCGTGAAGGATGCGCGGTTCGAAGGCGCCGGGTGTGCCATCGCGACGGCCTCGGCGTCGCTGATGACAGAAGCGCTCAAGGGGCGGACCGAGGCCGAGGCTGAAGCGTTGTTCGGGCGTTTCCACGAGATGGTGACGACGCCTCCCGGCCAGCCTCTCGCCGACGAGGCGGCGCTCGGCAAGCTCGCGACGCTCTCGGGCGTCCGTGAGTTTCCGGCGCGCGTGAAATGCGCGACGCTGGCTTGGCATACGCTCCATGCGGCGTTGCGCGACGAAACAGGAACGGTCTCCACGGAATGATGGGCGAATGCGATGAAGGCGATGGATTGGTTGCGGCGTGGCAACAAGGCCGATGATGACGGTTATGGCGATCTGCAGACGCGTGTGATCGAGGCGTTGCGGACCGTGTTCGATCCCGAGATTCCCGTCAACATTTACGATCTCGGGCTCGTCTATGAGCTCGCCGTCGATGAAGGCGAGGGCCGCGTCGGCGTGCGCATGACGCTAACCGCGCCCGGTTGCCCCGTTGCGCAGACGTTTCCCTCGATCGTCGAGGACGCGGTGCGCTCGGTGGATGGCGTCAACGATGCGGTGGTCGAGCTCGTTTGGGATCCGCCCTGGTCAAGGGAGCGGATGTCGGAAGCCGCTCGCCTGCAATTGGGGCTCGTTTGAAAATTACCTCATGTCCGACTGGCTCAACGTAGCGAAGCTCGATGAATTTGCGCCGGGGTCCGTGCGCAGCGTCAACATCGACGGCACGCAAGTCGCCGTGTTCAATGTCGGCGGCGAGTATTTTGCGATTGAGGATCTCTGCACGCACGATGGCGGCGTCCTGACGGGTGGGACGTTCGACGGCGATGTCGTAGTTTGCCCGAGACACGGCGCGCGCTTTTGCGTGAAAACCGGAAAAGCGCTCAGCCCGCCAGCCTATGAGGACGTTGTGGTCTTTCCGGTTCGCGTCGAGGCCGGTGTCGTCCAGGTGCGCGATGCGCGTTGGGATTGAGCGGCGATGGTTGCCGTGCGGCGACCAGGCGCGACGCAACCCGGCATGATCGATGCAGGGGTGCGGCGTTGGCGGCCCCCTGGACGAATCCGCCACATTGCAGGATGATGCGATTGTCGTTATTGGCCTGGGGGTTGCCATGAGCACCTATGAGACCAAGCTGATCGCGCGCGACATCGTCGCCGCCGATACGATGATCTTCGAGTTCGAGCGGCCCCAGGGCTTCGATTTCAAAGCCGGGCAAGCGATCGACTTGATTCTCGTTGAGACGGAGGTTGCCGAGGCGAAAGGCGCCCGTCATACGTTTTCGATCGTCAGCGCGCCGTTCGAAAATAAGCTCGCCATCGCCACGCGCATGCGTGCCGCGAGCACGTTCAAGCTGGCGCTCAAGCGGCTCATGGTCGGCACGCCGGTGCGCATCGAAGGGCCATATGGCTCGCTGACGCTGCACGACAACTCGCGGCGCGCCGCCGTGATCATCGCGGGCGGCATCGGCATCACCCCGTTCCTCAGCATGGCGCGCCAGGCCGCGAACGACCAATCCCCTCAGTACCTGATGCTCGTTTATTCGAACCGCCGGCCGGAAGACGCACCGTTTCTTTCCGAACTGACGCAACTCGAACGGGTCAATGTTAACTTCCGCCTCGTCGCAACGATGACGCAAGCGAGCAAATCCAATATCCATTGGAACGGCAAGACGGGGCCTGTCGACGAAAGTCTCTTGCAGCAGGCGGCGGGCCATTTCCCCGAGCCTGTCTACTATGTCGCCGGCCCTCCGATGTTCGTCGAGGCGATGTGCGCGACGCTTGCCGACATGGGCATCGCAGAGAGCTCGATACACAGCGAGGACTTCTTCGGATACTGAGCCGTTGAGCCCTTACTCGGCCACGCTGAGCCGGTACTTCGTTAGTTGCCGGTATGGCTTGCCGGGACGCACGATCAGGTGATCGCGGCTCGCCATATTGATTTCGTTCGGAAACGCCCCCGCTTCGAGGCAGAACCCGGCGTGACGCGCGTAGCGATGCCCGTTGCGGCCGCGCACGCCGTCGAGATAATTGCCCGTATAGAACTGCAGGCCGCGCTGATCGGTCGATACGGTCAGCTCCCGGCCGCTGCCGGGATCGTACGCCCGCGCGACCGGTCGAGCGGTACCCGCCGTGCCACTCGTTTCGCCGTTGTTTTGCCCAAACGACAGCACGTAGCAATGGTCGAAGCCGCCCGCAAGCGAAAGCTGCCCATGCGGCCATTCGAGCCGCGCGCCGATCGGCGCGCTCTGGCGGAAGTCGAAAGCATTTCCCGCGACGGGACTTTCGCGCAACGGGATCAGCGAGGCGTCGACTTCGAGAAAGCGGTCGGCGTCGATCGTCATCAAATGCCCGCGAATATCGGCGTTCGGTTCGGCCGTCAGATTGAAATAGGCATGGTTCGTCAGGTTCAGCGGTGTCGGCGAATCCGTGTATGCCTCGTAGTCGATCGTCAGCTCCCCATCGTCGTCGAGCGCATAACGGACCGACACGGTCACGTTGCCGGGAAAGCCGGCCTCTCCTTCGTCCGAGTTCAAGCGCAGAACGAGCGCGCCGTCATCTTCCTCGGCATCCCAGAGCGCTCGATGAAAACCGGCGCCGCCGCCGTGCAGCAGATTGTCGCCCTCATTGCGATCGAGGGTGTATTCGATGCCGTCAAGCTCGAAGCGCGCACCGGCGATTCGGTTCGCCCAGCGACCGACGATCGCGCCCATGTAGGCCGTCGATTCCAGGTAGTCGGCGGGCGAGTCATGCCCGAGCAGTACGTCGCCGAGCCGGCCCGCGCGATCGGGCGCATGCCATGAGACGAGTGTTGCGCCGAGGTCGCTGATGGCAATTCTGATGCCCTGAGCGTTACGAAGCGTGAAGAGGCGGGCGAGGTCGCCGCCGGGGAGGGTGCCCCAGGGCTCGGAAGACAATCTTGCGGTGCTCATCATCGAGGAATTCGAAAGAAAGGGCGGGAGGTCAGGCCACGAAACAGAAAGCCGCCGGCGCGCGGATCATTGGACCGCCATTTTCGCGCGGTCCTGAAATTCGCGCGGCGTACAGCCCAGCTCACGGCGAAAGACGGCATACATATATTGCAACGAAGTGAAGCCGCAGCGAATCGCGACGTCGGCGCTCGGCGTATCGCCCTTCGCGAGCAGCGCCTTGGCCGCATCGAGCTTTTGCCGCAGGATTTCCTGGTGGATCGTGCACTGGAGCTCCCGGCGGAAATGCTCTTCGAGCGACGAGCGCGACACGCCCACGTAGTCGGCGACCTGCTCCGTCCGGATCCCCCGGCAGGCGTATTGCCGGATGAAATGCCGGGCACGCGCGACATACGGGCTTGCAACGGGCCTGTGCTTGGTCGATTCGAGCACGTTGATGCCGACGGGCGGCACGAGGATGCGCCGCCCGGGGAAGCGTGCGCCGCGCAACATCTGATGCAGCACATGCGCGGCCGTGCGTCCCATTTCCTCGGTGCCTTGCGCCACGGACGAAAGCGGGATGCGCGTCAGTGTGCGCGCGAGCGGATCGTTGTCGATGCCGATGATCGCGACGTCCTCGGGCACCGGAATGCCGGCGATCAGGCAGGCCTGCAACAGATGCCGCGCACGCGCGTCCGTCACCGCGATGATACCGACGGGCTTCGGCAATGCATGGAGCCACTGCGTCAACTGATCGATTGCCTGATTCCAGGTCGGCGCGCTCGTGGAAAGGCCGCGATAAATCTCCGCGTCGATGGCTTCGGGCGCGCGGCCGTCGGCGGCCCGCAAGCGAGCGAACGCCAACTCGCGCTGGTGCGACCAGCGGTTGTTCTGTGAGAGCGGCAGGCTGTAGAGCGCGAAGTTCGTGAGCCCGGCGCCGATCAGATGGGTATAGGCAAGCGAGACGAGCTTCGTGTTGTCCGTCGCAATATATGGGACGTCCGCCGGATAGTCCGATGCGTCTTCGTACGAAGAGCCGACCGCGACGACGGGCAGCGGGCAGTCGCTGAGCGCCTCGCAGACGGCCGGATCGTCGAAGTCGGCGATGATGCCGTCGCCGTCGAAACGCTCGATGCCCCCGAGACGACAGCGGAAGTCCTCTTCGAGAAAGACGTCCCAGCCGATCCGGGTGGAGAGCAGATAGTGGCCGACGCCCGTAATGATCTCGCGGTCGTAGACCTTGTTTGCGTTGAAAAGCAGAGCGATGCGGTGGGCCTTTTGCGCGCGCTGCGGAGCGTCGCGCTTCGTCATCGGCGCCCTCGTCCCAGGGCCATGTGCGGCAGCGCACGTCCGGCGTCATGCATGCTCGTCTCCTTGTCTGGCGCGGGCGCGCTCCGATGCCTGATCGGCGGCCCGTTCGGCGTTGGTAGCGATTCTATGCGGGAAGTCCGATGCACGCGAGCCAAGTGCCGCGCACCGGCAAGAAACATTATCGGCGCTGCGCAATTTCGCAATTGTCGCTCGACGGTGTGCGCGGCAGTATGGCCGGCGTCCCCCAAGGGGACATCCTTCGGGAGTCTCCGAACGGCTCTCTCTCCAGGGCGCCCCCGGGTGACTTCGTTCGGGAGCCCCAACAAGCCGCTTCTTCGGGGCCGCCAATACCAACAAGCAAGGAGTGAGACATGAAATTGACTGCACGCCGTTCGTTCCTGGGTTCGCTCGTCAGTGCAGCGATACTCGCGGGCCTGACCTTTGCCGCGCCGCTCGCGCACGCGAGCAAGGACCATCCCGAGATCGGCTTTTGCATCGACGATCTGCGCGTCGAGCGCTGGTCGAAAGATCGCGATTATTTCGTGGCCGCGGCGAAACAGCTCGGTGCGACCGTGTCGGTTCAGTCGGCCGATGCGAGCGAGGAACGTCAGATATCGCAAATCGAAAACCTGATTTCCCGCGGCGTCGATGTCATCGTCATCGTGCCTTTCAATTCGAAAACGCTCGGCAATGTCGTTGCCGAGGCCAAGAAGGCTGGCATCAAGGTCATCTCGTATGACCGGCTGATTCTGGACGCCGATGTCGACGCTTATATCTCCTTCGACAACGAGAAGGTCGGCGAGCTGCAGGCGAAGGGCGTCTACGATGCAAAGCCGAAAGGCAACTACTTCCTGCTGGGCGGCGCGCCTACCGACAACAACGCGAAAATGCTGCGTGAAGGTCAGCTGAAGGTGCTCCAACCCGCGATCGATCGCGGCGAGATCAAGGTCGTCGGTCAGCAATGGGTGCCCGAGTGGAGTGCTTCGACGGCGATGCGGATCGTCGAGGACGCATTGACGGCCAATGGCAACAAGATCGACGCGATCGTGGCATCGAACGACGGCACGGCCGGCGGAGCGATCCAGGCGCTCGCGGCCCAGCATCTCGCGGGCAAGGTGCCGATCTCCGGGCAGGACGCCGATCTCGCGGCGGTCAAGCGTGTGATGGCGGGCACGCAGACGATGACGGTGTACAAGCCGATCAAGACCATCGCAAGCGAAGCGGCCAAGCTGGCCGTCGAGCTCGCGAAGGGCGAGAAGCCGGCTTATAACGCGCAGTACGACAATGGCAAGAAGAAGGTCGACACCATCTTGCTGCAGCCGATCCTCTTGACCAAGAAAAACGCCGACGTCGTCGTGAAGGACGGTTTCTACACGCAGGCTCAGCTCGCGAGCCAGTGAGCCCCGGCAACGCGGGAGGCTGATACTGCGCGCGGCGTCGCCCGGCGTCCTGGTCCTGACGGATCGGGGCGCGCGCACGCCCCGCGCATTGGAGCGAGACAGATCGAATGACGCAACCTCTGCTGACGATGAAGGGCATCGTCAAAGCATTCTCCGGCGTGAAGGCGCTCGACGGCATCGACCTGAGCGTCTCCCCCGGTGAATGCGTCGGCCTGTGCGGCGAGAACGGCGCGGGCAAATCGACGCTGATGAAAGTGCTCTCGGGCGTTTATCCGCATGGCACGTGGGAAGGCACGATCCTCTGGGAAGGGGAGGAGCTGAAGGCGGCGAGCGTGCGCGATACCGAGCGGGCGGGTATCGTCATCATCCATCAGGAATTGATGCTCGTGCCCGAGCTTTCGGTGGCGGAGAACATTTTTCTCGGCAACGAAATCACGCTGCCCGGCGGGCGGATGAACTATGCCGCGATGTATCGTCGTGCCGACGAGCTGCTGCACGGACTCGGCATTCATGGCATCAATGCCGCGCAGCCTGTGATGAACTATGGCGGCGGCCATCAGCAGTTGATCGAGATCGCCAAGGCGCTCAACAAGAAAGCGCGCCTCTTGATCCTCGACGAACCTTCGTCATCGCTGACGGCCTCGGAAACGAAGATTCTTCTCGACATCGTCCGCGACCTGAAGCGGCGCGGCGTGGCGTGCGTTTACATCTCGCACAAGCTCGATGAAGTCGAAGCCGTCTGCGACACGATCACCGTCATCCGCGACGGCCGGCACGTGGCGACGGAGCCGATGCGCGCGCTTTCGACGGATCGAATCATCTCGTTGATGGTGGGCCGCGAGATCAAGAATCTCTTTCCGCGCGAACCGCATGAGATTGGCGAGGTTGTCTTCGAAGCGCGCAACGTTACTTGCTTCGACGTGACGAATCCGCGGCGCAAACGCGTCGACGACGTGTCGTTCAGCGTGCGCCGCGGCGAAATCGTCGGTGTGGCCGGGCTCGTCGGGTCGGGGCGGACCGAGTTGATGTCCGCGATCTTCGGTGCCTATCCCGGGGCGAGTTCCGCCGCCGTCGTGCTCGAGGGCAAGCCTCTGACGATCCGCTCACCCTCCGATGCCATACGCGCGGGCATCGCGATGGTGCCGGAGGATCGCAAGCGCCACGGCATCGTGCCCCAGCTGGGCGTGGGGCACAACATCACGCTCGCCGTGCTGAAGCGGTTCGCCAGGCGCGGCGCGATCGACGCGGCCGCCGAGCTCGATACGATCCGCAAGGAGATGCAGCGGCTATCGGTTCGGGCGGCGCACCCGATGCTCTCGATCGCGAGCCTTTCCGGCGGCAATCAGCAAAAGGCCGTTCTCACGCGCATGCTGCTGACCGAGCCGAAGGTACTGATACTCGACGAGCCGACGCGCGGCGTCGATGTCGGCGCGAAGTACGAGATCTACAAATTGATTTTCCAACTCGCCAAGGCCGGCATGGCGATCGTGATGGTGTCGTCGGAGCTCCCCGAAGTGCTCGGCATCAGCGATCGCGTGCTCGTGATCGGCGAAGGCCAGCTGCGTGGCGATTTCATCAACGACGGTCTCACGCAGGAACAGATACTCACGGCCGCGATTCAGCCCGTCGGGGACGCCGTGGACTTGAACGAGGCGCATGCATGACACCCGATACGATTTCTTCGCGCTCAAGGGGCGGCGCATCGCACGCGGGCCTCGCCGGCACGCAGCGCGTTCAGCAACTTTTTGCACGCTACAAGATCCTCGCGCTGCTTTTTGCCGTCGCGGCCATCTGGCTTTTCTTTTCCATCCTCACGCATGGGGCGTTCGCGACACCGCGCAATCTCTCCAATCTGCTGCGGCAAATGTCGATCAGCGGCATGCTCGCCTGCGGCATGGTCTTCGTGATCATCGCGGGCGAGATCGATTTGTCCGTGGGCTCGCTGCTCGGTCTGGCGGGCGGCATCGCGGCGATCCTGGACGTGAACCGGCAATGGCCGATCGCGCTGACGGTGCCGATCGCGCTCGCGCTCGGCGTGCTGGCCGGCATGTTCAACGGATGGCTCTCGACGTATCGGCGCGTGCCTTCGTTCATCGTCGGGCTCGGCGGCATGCTCGCATACCGTGGCGTATTGCTCGGCCTGACCGGCGGCTCGACGATCGCACCGGTGTCGGACCGTTTCGTCTTCATCGGGCAGGGCTACTTGCCCCGCTTCGCGGGCGACGCCCTCGCCGTCGTTTTGTTCGTACTCCTTGCGATTCTGACGGTCCGGCAGCGTAGCAACCGGCGCCGCTACGAGCTGCCGGTGCTGCCGATGTGGCAGGACGGCATGAAGATCGTGGGCGCGGGCGTCATTTTGGCCGTCTTCGTGGCCGTGCTCGACAGCTACGGCGGCATCCCGGTGCCGGTGTTGCTCGTGCTGGCACTGCTCGGCATCTTCACATGGATCGCGACGCAGACGGTGTTCGGGCGCCGCATCTATTCGGTCGGCTCCAATCTGGAAGCCACGCGTCTTTCGGGCGTCGATACGAATCGGGTCAAGCTTGCCGTCTTTGCGTTGATGGGCCTCATGTGCGCGATCGCCGGCATCGTCAACACCGCACGGCTCGCGGCGGGATCGCCGTCGGCGGGCACGATGGGCGAGCTCGATGCGATCGCCGCGTGCTTCATTGGCGGCACGTCGATGCGCGGCGGATCGGGCACGGTCTACGGCGCGCTGATCGGCGCGCTCGTCATGGCCAGTCTCGACAACGGGATGTCGATGCTCGATGTCGACGCTTACTGGCAAATGATCGTGAAGGGCGGGATCCTCGTGCTCGCCGTGTGGATCGATGTCGTATCTGGATCGAATAAGCGCTGAAGCGGGATGTCCCTAAAGGGACTGCCTCCGAGGGCACCCCCCTCCGGTCGCCCCGCGCGCCGATAGCGCCGTAGGCAGGGCGCCCGGTGCGGCGTAACATCAAGCAGTACTAACGAACTGATCGGAACTCGCATGTCGTATGCAATTTACCCCAGCTTGAGCGGGAAGACCGTCGTCGTCACGGGGGGAGGGAGCGGTATCGGCGCGGCGATCGTCGAAGCGTTCGCGCAGCAGGGCGCCCGCGTCTTCTTCGCCGATGTGGCCGAAGCCGATTCAGTCGCGCTCGAACGAAAGCTTGCCGATTGCACGCATCCGCCGCGTTTCTACCGTTGCGATTTGCGCGATGTGGCGGCGATAGCGCGCTTGTTCTCCGAAGTCGAGGCTCACGCGGGTACGATCGACGTTCTCGTCAACAACGCGGCGAACGACGATCGGCACGAGTTCGCGACCGTCACCGCCGAGTACTGGGACGAGCGCATCGCGGTCAACCTGCGGCATCAGTTCTTTTGCGCGCAGCATGCGGCTGCCGTGATGAAAAAGGCGGGCAACGGCGCCATTTTAAATCTCGGCTCTATCTCATGGCACCTTGCTTTGCCCAGCTTGTCGATCTACATGACAGCGAAGGCAGGCATCGAAGGCCTGACGCGTGGGCTCGCCCGCGATCTCGGCGGCTTTGGCATCCGCGTCAACGCGATCATTCCCGGCGCCGTGAAGACCCCAAGGCAAATGAAGCTCTGGCAGTCGCCCGAAAGCGAGGCAAAGCTCGTCGCCGATCAGTGTTTGCCGCAGCGCATCGAGCCTCACCATGTCGCGCGCATGGCGCTCTTTCTCGCATCGGACGATGCCGAGCGCTGCTCGGGACGAGAGTACTTTGTCGATGCGGGGTGGTACGGCGGCCTCTGACACCGAACGCGCTGGTCTGCGATCAAAGCCGGGTTGCGACGATCGCATTTCCGTGCAAACAATCGCAACAGTGCTTAACCTGGATTCCCCGGCAAAGGCTCGGCAAAGGAATACGACATGTCATCGACGACGACACGAAGACTGCGAAGCCAGAAATGGTTCGACGACCCGGCCCACGCGGACATGACCGCGCTGTACGTCGAACGCTTCATGAATTACGGCCTGACGCGCGAGGAATTGCAGTCGGGCCGCCCCATCATCGGCATCGCGCAGACGGGCAACGACCTCACGCCTTGTAATCGACACCATATCGAACTCGCGCAACGCACGAAGGCCGGGATTCGAGACGCGGGCGGCATTCCGATGGAGTTTCCCGTCCATCCGCTTGCCGAGCAGAGCCGCCGGCCGACCGCGGCGCTGGATCGCAATCTCGCTTATCTGGGCCTCGTCGAGGTGCTGCACGGCTATCCGCTCGACGGCGTCGTGCTGACGACGGGCTGCGACAAGACGACACCGGCCTGCCTGATGGCGGCCGCGACGGTCGACCTGCCTGCGATCGTGCTCTCGGGCGGGCCGATGCTCGATGGCTGGTACCAAGGCAAACGCGTGGGGTCCGGTACCGTCATTTGGCATGCGCGCAACTTGCTCGCGGCCGGCGAGATCGACTATGAAGGGTTCATGGAGCTCACCGTCGCGGCATCGCCTTCGATCGGTCATTGCAATACGATGGGCACGGCGCTTTCGATGAACAGCCTGGCCGAAGCGCTCGGCATGTCGCTGCCCGGGTGCGCTTCCATCCCGGCGGCTTATCGCGAGCGCGGGCAGATGGCTTATGCGACGGGCAAGCGTATCGTCGAACTCGTGCGCGAGGACGTGCGTCCATCGAAGATTCTCACTCGCGAAGCATTCGAAAACGCGATCGTCGTCGCTTCCGCGCTCGGCGCTTCGACGAATTGTCCGCCGCATTTGATTGCCATCGCGCGCCATATGGGAATCGAGTTGAGCCTAGAGGATTGGCAGCGCCTCGGTGAAGACGTGCCGCTGCTCGCGAACTGCATGCCCGCGGGCGAGTATCTCGGCGAGGGATTCCATCGCGCGGGCGGCGTGCCCGCGGTCCTGCGCCAATTGCACACGGCCGGTTCGGTGCATGGGGAGTGCGTCACGGTGTCGGGTCGTACGATCGCTGAGATCGCCAGCGCGGCGCCTGATGCGGACGGGGATGTCATTCGCCGATTCGACGAGCCGCTGAAGCAGCGTGCCGGCTTCATCGTGCTGACGGGCAATTTCTTCGACAGCGCGATCATGAAGATGTCGGTCGTGGGCGACGCGTTCCGCAAGACGTATCTCAGCGAGCCCGGCGCGGAGAATACGTTCGAGGCCCGTGCGATCGTGTTCGACGGCCCGGAGGACTACCACGCGCGGATCAACGATCCGTCGCTCGCAATCGACGAGCACTGCATACTCGTCATTCGCGGCTGTGGCACTGTCGGCTATCCCGGCAGCGCCGAGGTCGTGAACATGGCGCCGCCCGCGGCGCTCGTGAAGCGGGGCATCGACTCGCTGCCATGTATGGGCGATGGGCGGCAAAGCGGTACGTCGGCGAGCCCCTCGATCCTGAATATGTCGCCGGAAGCGGCCGTGGGCGGCGGCCTCGCATTGCTGCGCACAGGCGACCGCGTGCGGGTGGACCTCAATGCGCGGCGTGTCGACGTACTCGTCGACGAAGCGGAGTTAGCGCGCCGCCGCGGTGAGGCGACGCTGCAGGTTCCGCCATCGCAGACGCCGTGGCAGGAAATCTACCGGCAATTCGTGGGGCAACTTTCGACAGGCGGATGTCTCGAGCCTGCGACGCTCTATCTGAAGGTGGTCGAAACGCATGGCGATCCGCGTCATTCGCATTGAGGTGTCGCCCGAATCGTTTCGTCCGATCGTAGGGGCGGGCGACCGGGTCCGCTACATGCGACGGAGAGGATGACGGTGCGCGGCGCGCGCCGATAAGAGCAAAGTATCGAAGGTTTGACGGCACATGAAATTCGCGCTATAGTTTCACTTCTCTGACGCGGGGTGGAGCAGTCTGGCAGCTCGTCGGGCTCATAACCCGAAGGTCGTAGGTTCAAATCCTACCCCCGCAACCAATCGAAAAACCCGCCTACGTATTGGCGGGTTTTGTCTTTGTGCGCTCCCGATCCGGGCGTGCATCCCCCCTCTGCCACAACGCTGTTGCTAGGCGACACGCTCGCGAATCGTTGCGTAGACGCGGGTGTGGCGCAAGGTACCGTCGGGGTCGACGCGTTCATTGCGCAGCAGGCCTTCAAACGTCATCCCCGCGCGTTCGCACACACGAGCACTTTTTTCGTTGAGGTCATCGACGAACGCGGCCACGCGATGCACGGGAAGCTGTGCGAACGCAAACTTGATCAGTCCTGTGACGGCTTCGCTGACGTAGCCGCTTCCGAGATAAGCAGTCCGGCCCCACCAGCCCACTTCGATGGTGGGTACCTTCCAATTCGGACGATGCAGCCCACAGCATCCGACGAGCGTATCCGAACCGCGAAGCAGAACCAGGAACCGAAAGTCCCGCCGAGCGATGAATTTTGCGAATCCTTCCCGGCAATAAATTTCGGAGGCTTCGAGCGACGGTTCTTCGAGAGCCCAGGGCAGCGAGGCAGGGAATTGGCGCAACGAGTCGATCGACTCGCGTAAAGCCTCATAGACCTTGGCGCCGTCGCCCGGCTTGACGCACCTGATGTGCAGGCGGTCGGTTTCGAATTCGTCTGGAAGGTCAAGCAGGAATGGTTGGATCATGTGGACTCCAATGCTGTCGCCTATGGCGCGTCTGCCCGATGGCGCTCGTCGACATGCGCGCAGCTGTTCTTCAATCAGTCCGGTTTTTGCGCTTATTGCGCCCAACTTGCGACGCCAGTTCGTAAGATCCGAAAAAACAAAAGCCCACCTTTCGGTGGGCTTTTGAACTTTCGTGTGTCCTCGGGGGGAGGCTTTCGCCCGCAAGTCCCGTGGCTAGCCAACGTAGTATAAAGCCCAGTCAACTATGTCGTCAACGTCAGAAACTGTCCAGGCCATCAAGCGGGCGCTGTCGGCGCCCAGAATGAGCACCTACGAAGGAGCGGCCGGCGCCCACGGTAGCGACACGGCGGTACTCGCTCTTTACGCCTGGAACGCGCAGGTCTCCGCGGCACTGCTCGTGCCCTTACACGTTTGCGAGGTTGTTATGCGCAACGCCGTGGCCGATGCACTCGAGAGCACCTACGGTGAGCGCTGGGCTTGGTCGCAAACCTTCGAACATGCGCTGCCTGCTCCGGCAGTTGGCTACAACGCTCGTTATGACCTGCAATGTGCGCGACGCCGAGCGGCGACCACCGGGAAGGTCATTCCTGAACTGAACTTCGTCTTCTGGCAGAAAATGTTCACGGGACGTTTCGACGTGCGAATCTGGAATCCGCAGATGCGACATGTGCTGCCGTACCTTGACTCAGAGCAGCCCGTCGACAAACTAAGGCAACGCATTTACGCCAGCCTCGAACAGGTCCGAAAATTACGCAATCGGATAGCGCACCATGAACCGATTTTTTCACGCGATCTGCAACGCGATTTCGAGCGCATAGTGGAATTGATCCGGTTTCGGTGCGGGGTGACGGCTAACTGGATGTTAGAGAATCAGCAGGCCATCGGACTCATAAAGAACCGGCCCTAGCGCCTCGGCGAACTGCTTGAAACCTGAACTGTGTTTTTGTACAGTATCGCCACCTTGAGCACGCGCGACCGGTCCCCCACATCTGCCGTCGATCCCGAGTCTGCGCCCCCGGGCGCCCAGGCGGCACTCGCTCGTGCCGACTTTTCACGCAAGATCATCCATTGCGATTGCGACTGCTTCTATGCGTCCGTCGAGATGCGCGACGACCCCAGCCTGCGCGGTCGGCCGCTTGCCGTCGGTGGCCGGCCCGAGCAGCGCGGCGTCATCGCCACTTGCAACTACGAAGCGCGGCGCTTCGGCATTCACTCCGCCATGTCGTCCGCACTCGCTGTACGAAAGTGCCCCGAACTGCTGATCTTGCCGCCGGCGATGGAAAAGTATCGAACCGCCTCGCGCCAGATCATGGCCATCTATCGCGATTACACGGCCGACGTCGAACCACTGTCACTCGACGAAGCCTATCTCGACGTCACTCGTGCTACGCACTGCAAGGGAAGCGCCACGCTGATGGCGGCCGAGATCCGCCAACGGGTGCGCGAGACCGTCGGCGTAACTGTCTCGGCCGGCGTGGGACCGAACAAGTTCGTCGCGAAGATCGCATCGGACTGGAACAAGCCCGATGGGCTTTTCGTGGTGCGGCCGGAGGAGGTCGATGCATTCGTCGCGGCGTTGCCCGTGCGCAAGATTTTTGGCGTCGGTAAGGTGACGGCGGCAAAGCTCGAAAAACTCGGCATCGTGACATGTGCCGATTTGCGGCAATGGTCGGTCGTCGATTTGCATCGCCGCTTCGGGAAATTCGGCAGGCGCCTCTACGAGCTCTCGCGCGGGATCGATCATCGTCCCGTCGAAGCCGACCAGGAGCGCAAGTCGATCAGCGTCGAGACGACCTACGTGACGGATCTGCGCACGCTCGAAGAGTGCACGAGCGAAATCCGGCGTCTCGCCGAGCAGCTCGATACGCGCATCGGCCGGGCGAGCGCCGCTGCCGCGGTGCGCAAGCTCTTCGTCAAGATCCGCTTCGCCGATTTTCAGCGGACGACGGTCGAATGCGTGGCCGAAGCGACGGACCTGCCGACGATACTATCGCTGCTCGAGAAGGGCTTCGCGCGACGCAACAAGCCCGTCCGGCTCCTCGGTGTGGGCGTGCGTCTGGAAGAGGAAGACGATGCCGCGAAAAACGGGCAGTTTCCACTGTTCGACGTCGATTGAACGTGCGGCGGCTCTACAATCGACGGCGAGCCCATCGCCCATCAATCAACGAGCGAGGAGTCGCTGATGCTGGACCTGATCATTCGTCGCGCTGCATTGCCTTCACACGTCGCGGGACGGGACACGCTGGTCGACATCGGCATAGCGGGCGGGGGCATCGCGGCTATCGAACGCCACCTCGCCGTGTCGGCCCGTGACGAGATCGATGCCGCGGGCTCGCTCGTCACGCCGCCGTTCGTCGACGCGCATTTCCACATGGACGCGACGCTCTCGTACGGTCTGCCGCGCGCGAACCAATCGGGAACCCTGCTCGAAGGCATTGCGTTGTGGGGTGAGCTGAAGCCGCACCTGACGCAGGAAGCCCTGATCGAACGGGCGCTCGAGTATTGCGATTGGGCCGTCGCTCGAGGATTGCTCGCGATCCGCTCGCATGTCGATGTCTGCGACGAGCGCCTCCTGGCAGTCGAAGCGTTGCTCGAAGTCAAGCGCCGTGTCGCGCCCTACCTCGACTTACAACTCGTCGCATTCCCGCAAGACGGGCTGCTGCGTAGCGCAGGCGCCTTTGAAAACCTCAAGCGTGCGATTGCCATGGGTGTGGATGTAGTGGGCGGCATCCCGCACTTCGAGCGCACCATGGCCGATGGCGCGCAATCGGTGCGCATGCTGTGCGAGTTCGCCGCCGACAAAGGCCTGCCGGTCGACATGCACTGCGACGAATCGGACGATCCGCTATCGCGCCACATCGAGACGCTATGCGCCGAGACAGTCCGGCTCGGACTTCACGGTCGCGTGACCGGCTCGCATCTCACGTCGATGCATTCGATGGATAACTACTACGTGAGCAAGCTGCTGCCGCTGATGCGCGAATCGGGCGTGGCCGCCATTGCGAATCCGCTCATCAACATTACGCTTCAAGGCCGCGCCGACACATATCCGAAGCGACGCGGCATGACACGCGTGCCGGAAATGATGGCGGCCGGTATCGACGTGGCGTTCGGCCACGATTGCGTGATGGACCCTTGGTACAGCCTCGGGTCGGGCGACATGCTCGAAGTGGCCCACATGGGCTTGCACGTCGCGCAGATGACGGGACAAGCGGCGATGCGTGCCGCGTTCGATGCCGTCACGGTGAACCCTGCGCGCATTCTCGGCTTACAGGACTATGGGATCGCGGTGGGTTGTCGGGCCGACTGCGTGCTGCTCGACGCTCGCGATCCGGTCGAGGCGATCAGGTTGCGCGCGGCGAGGCTCGCCGTCATTCGGCGTGGCCGCGTGATCGCGCGCGCGCCTGCCGCTCGCGCCTCGCTATCGATCGAAGGGCGGCCAGCCGAAGTCGACTTCAAGCTGCATCGCTGAGGCCATGCGAACTTGCCGCGAGGCGCGCGCCGGCGGCGCCGTGCGCGCGCCGACACTGTGCGCCGGCGCCGCGCCGCCATCAATGCGCCGACGGCGCGCCGGCCATGCCGTTGTGCCGCAGGAGCGCGTCGATCGTCGGCGCGCGGCCGCGGAACGCCTTGAACGACTCCATTGCCGGCCGGCTACCGCCTACTTCGAGGATCTCGCGACGATAGCGGCGGCCCGTGTCCGAATCGAGCACGCTGCCATTCGCCGCGCGCGCGGCATCTTCGAACGCGGCATAAGCATCGGCGGAAAGCACTTCCGCCCACTTGTAGCTGTAATAGCCGGCCGCGTAGCCGCCCGCGAAAATGTGACTGAACGTGTTCGGCCACCGCGAGAACGGTGCCTGCGGAATCACGTGGTAGCGTTCGTTGATCTCGCGTGCGAGATCGTTCGCGCTGCGCGCGGCGGCCGCGCCTGAGCCGGTCGCACCTGAGCCGGCCGCATCGAAGTCCGTATGCAGGCGCATATCGAAGATCGAAAACACGATCTGCCGCAACATGCCGAGCCCGCTCTGGAAGTTCTTGGCTGCGAGCATTTTGTCGAAAAGCTCGCGGGGCAGGGCGGCGCCGGAATCGACGTGAGACGTCATGCCCGTGAGCACATCCCACTCCCAACAGAAGTTCTCCATGAATTGCGATGGCAGTTCGACCGCATCCCATTCGACGCCGTTGATGCCCGACACCGCGAGTTCTTCGACGCGCGTCAGCATGTGATGCAGCCCGTGCCCGAACTCATGGAAGAGCGTGATGACTTCATCGTGCGTGAAGCACGCAGGCTTGCCGCCCACGGGCGCCGAAAAATTGCAGGTGAGGTAGGCGACGGGCGTTTGTACGCCGTGCTCGGTCCTGTGACGCGAGCGCGCGTCGTCCATCCAGGCGCCGCCGCGCTTGCCTTCGCGCGCATAGAGATCGAGATAGAACTGGGCGACGAGCGAGCCGTCGCGATTCTCGACACGGAAGAAGCGGACGTCAGAGTGCCAGACAGGCGCTTCGTCACGGCGGATCGAGACGCCAAAAAGCGACTCCGCCACCCGGAAGAGACCGTTCAGCACGACGGGCTCGGGGAAGTATTGCTTGACCTCGTTTTCGGAGAATGCGTAGCGCTTCTCGCGCAGGCGCTCGCTCGCGAACGCGACGTCCCACGGTTCGAGCTGCGCCAAGCCCAGCTCGCTCGCGGCGAATTCGCGCAGCTCGCGCCAATCCTCTTCGGCGTACGGGCGTGCGCGTTGCGCGAGATCGTCGAGGAATGCCACCACCTGATCGGGCGAATCGGCCATCTTCGGCACGAGTGAGACTTCGGCGAAGTTGCGGTAGCCGAGCATCTGAGCCTCTTCGCGGCGCAGCTTCAGCAGCTCGGCCATGATCTCGGTGTTGTCCCATTCGGACTTGCCCGCGCCGTATGCGCCGCCGAGCTCCGACGCCCGCGTGACATAGGCCCGGTACATCGCCTCGCGCATCGGGCGGTGAGCGGCGTACTGCATCACGGGGAAGTACGACGGGAAATGCAGCGTGAACTTCCAGCCCTCGGCGCCTGCCGCCTGCGCGGCCTGGCGCGCGGCTTCGACGACGTCTTCGGGCAGTCCGGCGAGCTCGGCCTCGGACTTGGCGATATAGGCGTAGGCGTTCGTCGAGTCCAGCACATGATCGGAGAACGCCTTCGCGAGCGCGGCCTGCCGCTCCTGCAACTCGCTGAAGCGCGGCTTGCTTTCCTCGGGCAGCTCGGCGCCCGACAGCCGGAAATCACGCAGCGCGTTTTCGAGAATCTTCTTGCGCTCGACGTTGAGCGTCGCGTACTCGGCGCTCGCCGCGATCGCCTTGTACTTCTCGAACAGCGCGAGGTTTTGGCCGACGCTCGACCAGAACTCGGTCACGCGCGGCAGGTTTTCGGAGTAGGTTGCGCGCAGCTCGGGCGTATCGGCGACGGCATTGAGGTGGCCGACCACGCTCCAGGCGCGCGAGAGCGGCTCGGTCGCGCGCTCGGTGGCGTCGATGACGTCGGACCAGCCGGCGGGCGTTTGCGGGTCGACCGCATGTTCAATGGCCGCTTTCGCATCGGCGAGCAGTACGTCGAGCGCGGGCGTGACGTGTTCGGGGCGGATTTCTCCGAAGCGCGGCAGGCCCGAGAAGTCGAGCAACGGGTTGCCCGACGCGTTCGACGGTTCCTGCGCTTCGGTCGGATGAGACGTTTGCTGGGCCATGGAGCTTCCTGTCTGTCGTGGATGGGATAACGGGCATCATGCACCCGAATCACCAGTTTGGGACGCCGCGCGAGATTTCCAGCGGCGCGCGCCGTTTTCGCTCGAAAGCCTAGACCCGTTTCGCTTCGGCCGACGCCGCCATGCGCTCGGCCGCTTCGATGGTATTGACGAGCAGCATCGTGATCGTCATCGGGCCGACGCCGCCGGGCACCGGCGTGATGAAGCCAGCTACATCGCGTACCGCCGCGAAATCGACGTCGCCGCATAGCTTGCCGGCCTCGTCGCGGTTCATCCCGACGTCGATGACGACGGCCCCGGGCTTCACCATATCGGCCGTCACGATATTCCGCCGACCCGTTGCCGCGACGATGACATCAGCTGCCCGCGTGTGCGCCGCGAGATCGCGCGTCTTGCTGTGACAGATGGTGACCGTCGCGCCGGCCTCGAGCAGCAGCAGCGCCATCGGTTTGCCGACGATGTTCGAGCGGCCGATCACGACGGCGTTTGCGCCTTTCAGCGCGATGCCGTTCGCTTCGAACATCTTCATGACGCCGTACGGCGTGCAGGGTCGAAAGAGGGGCTTGCCCGTCAGCAGCGCGCCGGCGTTCGCAATATGAAAGCCGTCCACGTCCTTTTCGGGAGCGATCGCCTCGATGACTTTATGGCTGTCGATGTGCGGCGGCAGCGGCAGTTGAACGAGGATCCCGTGGATTTGCGGATCGCGATTGAGCTCGTCGATGCGCGCAAGCAGCGCGGCCTCGGAAAGCGTCGCCGGATAGCGGTCGTACGACGAGTGGATGCCATTGTCTTCGCAGGCCTTCACCTTGTTGCGCACATAGACTTCGCTCGCGGGGTTGTCCCCGACGAGTACGACGGCAAGGCCCGGCTTGTGTCCGCGCGCCGCGAGCGCCGCGGCGCGCGTCGCGACTTCAGCGCGCAGAGTCTTGGAAAGGGCGATGCCGTCGATCAATTGGGCTGTCATGGATGGTCGGTCGGGACAAAGGAAAAATTATACCGCCGGGCTATTGGCCCGACTGGCAGTCCAACCGGCGAGGCAGCGAAGCTTGGAGGGGCGAGACGATGCAGCGAAACGCCGCGCGTGGCGTTTCGCCCGGCGCCTACTGTTGCTGCGGCTTGTTCGACAGCGCGAGTCGCAGCAGGTCGGCGACCGTGTTGACGTTGAGCTTTTCCATGATGTTCGCCCGGTGCGCCTCGACGGTCTTGATGCTGATCCCGAGGTCATCGGCGATCTGCTTGTTGAGGCGCCCGGCGATGATGCGCTCGAGCACCTGATGTTCGCGCGCCGTCAACTTCGAGAGCCGCTCGGCGGCCGCCCGCTGTTGCTGGACCGTGGTGCTCTCGCTGCGCGCCTTCTCGAGCATCCGCTCGACGAGCTTGCGGAGCTCGGCCTCGTCGAACGGCTTCTCGATGAAATCCATCGCGCCTTTTTTCATCGTCGAGACGGCCATCGGCACATCGCCGTGTCCGGTCACGAAGATGATCGGCAGCGAGGCGTTCTCGGTAATGAGCCGTTCCTGCAGCTCGAGGCCGCTCATGCCGGACATGCGCACGTCGAGAATCAGGCAGGCGATCTGGCCCGGGTGCTGAGCGGGCTGATAGGCGTCGAGGAACTGTTCGGCGCTCGTGAAGCACTGCACCCGATAGCCGTTCGCCTCCAGCAGCCAACGCAGCGAATCGCGCACGGCCTCGTCGTCGTCGACGACAAAGACGGTTTCCTGAGTGGTGACTGGGCTGCTCATAGTTCTCCCGTGACAGTTTGCGGTCTCTGTGCCTCGGACCCGCCTTGGTTATGATCGGCTGGTTCGCCGATCGGCAGACTAACGTGAAACGTGGCGCCTGTAACCTTTCCGTCGGCATCGATGTTGTTGACGACCCACAGGCGTCCGCGATGCGATTCGATGATCGATCGGCAGATGTTGAGCCCCATGCCCATGCCGTCCGACTTCGTGCTGAAAAACGGCTCGAAAAGGCGCTCGATGGCGGCTTCATCGACGCCCGGGCCCTGATCGATCACGCTGATGCAGACGAACCCGGCATCCAGCCGGACGACGATTCGGATTGCCGGATCGACGGCGTTCGGCCGCGCGCCGTGCATCGCTTCGGCGGCGTTCTTGAGCAGGTTGACGAGCACCTGCTCGATGAGGACCGGGTCGACATAGATGACCGGCAGCCGTGAGCGGATTTCCGTCACGATCCGAATTCGGCGCTTGCGGGTCTCGATTTCGGCGAGGCCCACCGCGTCGGCGACGATGTCGGAGACGCGAGCGGCCTGGCGCTTCGGCTCGCTGCGCTTCACGAACTCGCGGATTCGCTTGATGATCATGCCCGCGCGCACGGCCTGCTGCGCCGTCTTCTCGAGCACGGGCAAGAGGGTATCGGGCGTCGTGCGACCGGCCTTGACGAGCGCCACCGTGCCCGAGCAGTAGTTGTTGATCGCGGCGAGCGGCTGATTGAGCTCGTGCGCGAGCGAGGAAGCCATCTCGCCCATCGTCATGAGGCGGCTCGTGAACTGCAGCTTCTCTTCCTGTTGACGCGCGAGCTCCTGCGCCTGCTTGCGCGTCGTGATGTCGGTGGCGATCTGCATCTGCGCGAGATGGCCGTCGACCCACTGGATGTACTGGCGGCGCACCTCGAACCACTTCTGAATGCTCTGGACGTAGACTTCCTGCGCGTCGGCCGTGCCTTCGGTCAGCGCGGCGGCCGGCAGCCCGGCATAGGTATCGACCATATCGATCGAGTCCGAAGACGCCTGCGTCGAATCGAAGCCGCCGCCGCCCGCGAGCTCGAGGTGCCCGTCGGGCCGAATGCCGAAAAGGTGCCGGTAATAACGGTTCGCGAACAGCAGCTCGGCTTCGTCGGCGGCGAGCACCGAAACGGCGGCGTCGAGGCTTTCCAGCACGGTCGTGAACCGCTCGTGGGCCGCGGCGAGCTCTTCGCGCGCGCGCTTGGGCTCCGTGATGTCGGTCATCGACGACATCCAGCCGGTTTGCCGTCCCGAGCTGTCGATGAGCGGCGAGACGTAAAGCCGTGCATGGAAGATCGAGCCGTCCTTGCGGCGCACGCGCAATTCGAAACCCGAGGAGGGCGCCTTGCCGCGCAACGTCATGTCGATCTGACGCTGCATCTCGGGATAGGAGTCGCGCGGCCAGTAGGGAAACGGCGGCGTCTTGCCGACGAGGTCGCTCTCGTCCCAGCCCGTCATCCGGCAGAACGCGGGGTTCACGTGCGTAATCCGCCCGTGCATGTCGAGCACGCGCATGCCGATCAGCACCGAGTTCTCCATCGCGCGCCTGAAGAACGCCTCCGCATACAGCGCCTGCTGTGCCTCGAAGCGCTGGCGCGTGTGCTTCCAGAGACTCCAGAGACTCCAGAGCACGAAGCACGACAGCCCCGCCACGAGCCACACGAGCGTGTTGTTCGTGAAGTTCGTGATCTGCGGAAACGCGTAGACGCGCACGGTCAGCCCTTGGCCCGGCGGGTCGAGCGGCAGATCGTAGAAAATGTCGCGCGGCAGGCGCGGGCGCGTCGACGTCGTCGAGAGCTCCCGGTTGTCCGCGTCGAGCAGCGAAATCTTGTATTTCGCCGAAAGCTCGGGCGGAATGTCGTGCTTCAAAATCCCTTCGATCGAGAACACGGCGGCAATCGAGCCGAGAAACTCGCGATCGCGATAAACGGGCGTTTGCAGCGTCAGGTAGCCGTTGCCGAGATCGTCGTAGATGAGCGGCGAGTAGACCTGGCGCCGTGTGCTGCGGGCCTCGCCGAAAGCGGCGGTGACGGCCATGTCCATCTGCGCGTCCGTGAGCCGCGCGAAACGCTGCCCCGCGAGCGGCGGCGCCATGTCCGGCCAGTGCAGCGTCTTTCCGCTCGTGTACCAGTTCAGATAGACGATCTCGGGATGCGCCTGCATGATGTCGGCCGTCGACGTCTGAAACGAGCGTTCCTCCTCGTGACCGGCCGCGAGATCGCGTGCCACGCCCTGCAATTGTTCCTGCGCGCCCGTCATGGACAGGCGGATCTGCTGCTGGGCCCACGCCACGTTGCGAAAGAGCGTGTCCTCCTGCTGCTGCTGCTCGCGCCGGTTCAAGCTCCAGAGGATGAGGCTCATCACGACGAGGAACACCAGGATCGAGAGGAGCGGCGTCAGCAAATAGGAATTGGACCACCACGGTCCGTGGTGCCAGCGGGACGGCGCCGAGTCCGCCCGGGCACCGGACGGCCGCGCCGAGCGTGCGAAAAGCCGATCGGTCAACATGGCTCGAATTGTAGCGCAGCGCCGCAGGGCCAATTGGCGTAAAACAGCAAGCAACGACTGTCAATTCGATCGTCTTCCGATCGTGGGGCTACCTCGGGAAAGGTCCGATTTGCGGTTCATCTGCGTGCCGTTCGATGTGCGTTGCAACAATATTCCGCATTATGAGAAATGATCTCGTAATTCGAAAAATTCGTTGCGCGGTGGCGTCTGGGGTCATTACAATCGCCCACAACTGCCGCGGCCGAACCGGCTCGCGTCGTCTGTTCGAAGAGCATTTCCTACCAGGAGACGAGAATGTCCGCTGTGCCCGACGAAGTCATGAAGTATGTCGCCGCCGATAAAGACGACGATCCCCAGGAAACCGGCGAATGGCTCGAGGCACTGGAGGGCGTGATCTCCGCCGTCGGCCCGAACCGTGCGCACTACCTGATCGAAAAGCAGATCGAGTTTGCCCGCGTGCATGGCGAGCATCTGCCGTTCTCGGCCAACACCCCGTACATCAACACCATTCCGGTCCCGAATCAGGCGAAGATTCCCGGCGACCAGGACATCGAGCACCGCATCCGCTCCTACACGCGCTGGAACGCGATCGCCATGGTGCTGCGCGCGGGCAAGCACACGAACGTCGGCGGCCACATCGCTTCGTTCGCCTCGGCCGCGACGCTCTACGACGTCGGCTTCAATCATTTCTGGCACGCGCCGTCGGACAAGCACGGCGGCGACCTCGTGTTCGCGCAAGGCCACTCGTCGCCCGGCATCTATGCGCGCGCGTTCCTGCTCGGCCGGCTGACCGAAACGCAGCTCGACAACTTCCGCCAGGAGGTGGGCGGCGAGGGCATCTCGTCGTATCCGCACCCGTGGCTCATGCCCGACTTCTGGCAGTTCCCGACCGTCTCGATGGGCCTCGGCCCGATCATGGCGATCTACCAGGCGCGCTTCATGAAGTATCTGCAGGCGCGCGGCATCGTCAACGCGGAGGGCCGCAAGGTCTGGGCGTTCCTCGGCGACGGCGAGACCGACGAGCCCGAATCGCTCGGCGCGATCGGCATGGCGGGCCGTGAGCGGCTCGACAATCTCGTGTTCGTCGTCAACTGCAACTTGCAGCGCCTCGACGGCCCGGTGCGCGGCAACGGCAAGATCATTCAGGAGCTCGAGTCGGAATTCCGCGGCGCGGGCTGGAACGTCGTCAAGGTCATCTGGGGCAGCCGCTGGGACGCGCTCTTTGCGCGCGACAAGACGGGTGCCCTGATGCGCCGGATGATGGAAGTCGTCGACGGCGAGTATCAGACGTACAAGTCCGAGTCGGGCGCCTTCGTGCGCGAGCACTTCTTCAACACGCCGGAGTTGAAGGCGCTCGTCGCCGATTGGTCCGACGACGACATCTGGAACCTGAACCGCGGCGGCCACGATCCGCACAAGATCTATGCGGCGTTCCACGCGGCCACGCATCACAAGGGCCAGCCGACCGTCATCCTCGCGAAGACGATCAAGGGCTACGGCATGGGCGAGGCCGGCCAGGCAATGAACATCACCCACCAGCAGAAGAAGATGCAGGTGGATCAGCTCAAGGCATTCCGAGACCAGTTCCGGCTCCCGATCTCCGACGAGCAGATCGTCGACGTGCCGTACCTCAAGTTCGAGGAAGGCTCGAAGGAGCTCGAGTACATGCGCGCCCGGCGCGAGGAGCTCGGCGGCTATCTGCCGGCGCGCCGTCAAAAGGCGGCCGAGTCGCTGCCCGTGCCGCCGCTCTCGGCGTTCGAGCCGCTCCTGAAGGGCACGGGCGAAGGCCGCGAGATCTCGACGACGATGGCGTTCGTGCGGATCCTCAACATCCTGCTGAAGGACAAAGCGCTCGGCAAGCGCGTCGTGCCGATCGTGCCCGACGAGTCGCGCACGTTCGGCATGGAGGGTCTCTTCCGCCAAATCGGCATCTGGAACCAGGACGGCCAGAAGTATGTGCCCGAGGATTCCGATCAGCTGATGTTCTATAAGGAATCCGAGACCGGCCAGATCCTGCAGGAAGGGATCAACGAGGCGGGCGGGATGTGCGACTGGATCGCCGCGGCGACGTCGTATTCGACGCACGGCGAGATCATGGTGCCGTTCTACGTCTTCTACTCGATGTTCGGCTTCCAGCGCATCGGCGATCTGATCTGGGCGGCCGGCGACATGCGTTCGCGCGGCTTCCTGCTCGGCGGCACGTCGGGCCGCACGACGCTGAACGGCGAAGGCCTGCAGCACGAGGACGGCCATTCGCTGCTGTGGGCGTCGTCGGTGCCGAACTGCGTCAGCTACGATCCGACGTTCGGCTTCGAGCTCGCGGTCATCATGCAAGACGGCCTGCGCCGGATGGTTCAGGAGCAGGAGGACGTGTTCTACTACGTCACGGTGATGAACGAGAACTACGAGCACCCGGCGATTCCCGAGGGTGACGACGTGGCCGCTCACATCATCAAAGGCATGTACTCGCTCAAGAAGGCCGACGGCTCGGGCAAGGCGCCGCGCGTGCAACTCATGGGCGCGGGCACGATCCTCAACGAAGTGATCGCCGCGGCCGATTTGCTGAAGAACGACTGGGGCGTGGCCGCCGACATCTGGAGCGTGCCGAGCTTCACCGAGCTCGCGCGCGAGGGCCAGGAAGTGTCGCGCTGGAACCTGCTGCACCCGACGGAGCCGCGCAAGCTTTCGCACGTTGAAACGCTGCTGAACGATACGCAGGGCCCCATCGTCGCTTCGACGGACTACGTGCGGGCGCTGGCCGACCAGATCCGCGCTTATGTGCCGCGGCGCTTCGTCGTGCTCGGCACCGACGGCTTCGGCCGCTCCGACACGCGCGAGAAGCTGCGTCACTTCTTCGAAGTCGACCGTTACTGGGTCACCGTCGCCGCGCTGAACGCGCTGGCCGATGAAGGTACCATCGAGCGCAAGGTCGTGGCCGACGCGCTCGCGAAGTACCGCCTCGACCCCAACAAACCCAACCCGATGACCGTTTAAGGCATCGCCTTCGCGCGATCCGACGCGTGCGTGAGCCGCCCGAAAGGCGGCTTCACGCGCGTGTGCCCTGGAGACACCAACAAATGAGTCAAGCGATCGAAGTCAAGGTGCCGGACATCGGCGATTTCAAGGACGTACCCGTCATCGACATCCTCGTGAAACCGGGCGATACCGTCGAGCCGGAGCAGTCCCTCATCACGCTCGAGTCGGACAAGGCGACGATGGACGTGCCGAGCCCCGCGGCCGGCACCGTCAAGGAAATCCGAGTGAAGCAGGGCGACACCGTCTCGGAGGGCACGTTGATCGTGCTGCTCGAAGGCGGCGCGGCAGGGGCCGCCAAGCCCGCGCAAGGCAACGGCGCGGCCGCGCCTTCCCCCGCGCCGGCGGCGGCACCGGCCGCCGCGCCGGCTCCGGCGGCCGCCGCGCCGGCCGGCGGCGCGGTCCAGGAAGTCAAAGTGCCCGACATCGGCGACTTCAAGGACATCCCTGTCATCGAGATCGCCGTAAAAGTCGGCGATCGCGTGCAGAAGGAGCAATCGCTCATCACGCTCGAATCCGACAAGGCGACGATGGATGTACCAAGCCCGGCCGACGGCGTCGTCAAGGATCTGAAGGTGAAGGTGGGCGACACCGTCTCCGAAGGTTCCGTGATTCTGCTGCTCGAATCCGGAGGCGCGGGTGCCGAAGCGGCGCCGGCCCCGGCCGCCGCGCCCCAGAGGAAGGTGGAAGAGCCCTCCGATTCGCCGCGTCCCGACCTGGCGCACAAGGCGCCCACGCCGCCGTCCGCGCTCGCGCAGGCTCCGCTGATTCCGGCGGGAGAGGGCGGCGTGCGCCGGCCGAGCCATGCGTCGCCCTCGGTGCGCAAGTTCGCGCGCGATCTCGGCGTCGATGTGGCGCTCGTGCCGGGCACGGGCCCGAAAGGCCGCATTACTCAGGAAGACGTGACAGCGTTCGTGAAGGGCGTGATGACGGGACAGCGCGCGCCGGCCGGCGTACCCGCGGGCGCGCCGTCCGCGGGCGGCGACCTGAACCTGCTGCCCTGGCCGAAGATCGACTTCACGAAGTTCGGCCCGATCGAGGCCAAGCCGCTTTCGCGCATCAAGAAGATTTCGGGCGCGAACCTGCACCGCAACTGGGTGATGATTCCGCACGTCACGAACAACGACGAGGCCGACATCACCGAGCTCGAGGCGCTGCGCGTTCAGCTCAACAAGGAAAACGAGAAGGCGGGCGTCAAGGTCACGATGCTCGCGTTCGTGATCAAGGCCGTCGTGGCCGCGTTGAAGAAGTTCCCGACGTTCAACGCGAGCCTCGATGGCGACAATCTCGTCTACAAGCAGTACTACCACGTCGGCTTTGCGGCCGATACGCCGAACGGGCTCGTCGTTCCTGTGATCCGCGACGCGGACAAGAAGGGACTCATCGAGATCGCCAAGGAGATGGCCGAGCTCTCGAAGCTCGCGCGCGAAGGCAAGCTCAAGCCCGATCAGATGCAAGGCGGCTGCTTCTCGATTTCGTCGCTGGGCGGCATCGGCGGCACGCATTTCACGCCGATCATCAATGCGCCCGAAGTGGCGATCCTCGGTCTTTCGCGCGGCGCGATGAAGCCCGTCTGGGACGGCAAGCAGTTCGCCCCGCGGCTCACGCTGCCGCTTTCGCTGTCGTACGACCATCGTGTCATCGACGGCGCCGAGGCCGCGCGCTTCAACGCCTATCTCACCTCGCTGCTCGCCGATTTCCGGCGCGTGATCCTTTGATCGCCGGCGCTAACAAGAAGGGGACGTGAATGAGTCTCGTCGAAGTGAAAGTGCCGGATATCGGCGATTTCAAGGACGTCGATGTCATCGAGGTCAACATCAAGGCTGGCGACGTCATCGAAAAGGAGCAGTCGCTGCTGACGCTCGAGTCCGACAAGGCGTCGATGGAGGTGCCGAGCGATGCCGCCGGCACGGTGAAGGAAGTGAGAATCAAGGCCGGCGACAAGGTCTCGCAGGGCACCGTCATCGCGCTCGTCGAAGTAAGCGTTGGCGCCGGTGCGGCGAAGCCGGCGCCCGCGGCGCCATCGCCCGCGCCGGCCGCCGCCCCGGCTCCCACGCGTGCCGAACCGCCGCGCTCACAGCCGGCTGCGGCGCCTGCCGCAGGCAGCTACACGGGTAACGTCGACATCGAGTGCGACATGGTCGTGCTCGGCGCGGGGCCCGGTGGCTACTCGGCGGCCTTCCGCTCGGCCGATCTCGGCATGAAGACGGTACTCGTCGAGCGCTATCCGACGCTCGGCGGCGTGTGCCTGAACGTCGGCTGCATTCCGTCGAAGGCGCTGCTGCACACGGCGCTGATCATGGACGAAGTCGGCGAGCTCGCCGAGCACGGCATCATGTTCGGGGAGGCGAAGATCGACCTTCCGAAGCTGCGCTCGTTCAAGTCCGGCGTCGTCAAGAAGCTGACGACGGGCTTGGCGGGCATGGCGAAAGCGCGCAAGGTCGAGGTCGTGACCGGTGTCGGCTCGTTCGTCGACCCGCACCATATGGAAGTCCAGGGCGAAAGCGGCAAGAAGGTCGTCCGCTTCAAGCAGGCGATCGTCGCGGCCGGTTCGCAAGCCGTGAAGCTGCCGTTCATGCCCGACGACCCGCGCGTCATCGACTCGACGGGCGCGCTCGAGCTGCCGCAGATTCCGCAGCGGATGCTCGTCGTCGGCGGCGGCATCATCGGACTCGAAATGGCGACGGTCTATGCGACGCTCGGCGCCAAGATCGACGTCGTCGAGATGCTCGACGGCCTTATGCTGGGCGCCGATCGCGACCTCGTGAAGGTCTGGCAGAAGTACAGCGCCAGGCATTTCGCCAACGTCATGCTGAAGACCAAGACGACGTCGGCCGAAGCGAAGTCCGACGGCATCTACGTCAAGTTCGAAGGCGAGAGCGCGCCAGCGCAGGCGCAGCGCTACGACCTCGTACTCGTCGCGGTCGGACGCAGCCCGAACGGCAAGAAAATCGGTGCCGACAAGGCGGGGATCGCGGTGACCGATCGCGGCTTCATCGAGGTCGACAAGCAGATGCGTACCAACGTGCCGCACATCTTCGCGATCGGCGACATCGTCGGGCAGCCGATGCTCGCCCACAAGGCGGTGCACGAAGGGCACGTCGCGGCGGAAGCGGCGCATGGTGAAAAGGCTTATTTTGACGCGCTGCAGATCCCGTCCGTGGCCTATACCGACCCGGAGGTCGCTTGGGCCGGAAAGACCGAGGACCAGTGCAAGGCCGAGGGCATCAAATTCGGCAAGGCCGTCTTCCCCTGGGCCGCCTCGGGCCGGGCGATCGCGAACGGCCGGGACGAGGGCTTCACGAAGCTGATCTTCGACGAAGAGACGCATCGCGTCATCGGCGGCGGGATCGTCGGCCTCAACGCCGGCGATCTGATCAGCGAAGTGTGTCTTGCCATCGAGATGGGGGCGGATGCCACCGACATCGGCCGCACGATCCATCCGCACCCGACGCTCGGCGAATCGATCGGCATGGCCGCCGAGCTTTACGAAGGGGTCTGCACCGACCTGCCGCCGCAGCGCAAGAAGTGAAGCGGCGCGCGAAGGCTTGGCCGCCGCCCGATTGGGTCGTCAAGTTTTCGGCGCGACGGGCGCTCGGTGGATCGCGGCGCCCGCCGTAACGCATGCAAAAGCAAAAACGGCGCGCTTCCATTGGGAAGCGCGCCGTTTTTTCGTGCGGGGAGGGCCGGAGTTCAGCCCTCGGTTCCGTCACGACTCTCAGGCAACAGGCTTTTTCGCTGCCGCGCGCGAAGCCGAAGCGGCTTGTTGAGCGGCCTTTTGTGCAGCCGTGGCGGCCGCGTTGAAGTTGCTTTCGGCGATCTCGACGGCTTGCTTCGTCGCCTTGTGGACCGTTTCGTACGTGGTGTTGGCGGCCGTGATCGCGGACTTCATCACGGCAACAGCCGTTTCCGAGCCGGCGGGAGCGTTCTTGCCGATGTTGTCGACGAGCGCCTGCACCTTGCGGTTCTGCTCTTCGTACTGCGCTTCCGCGACGCGCGCGAATTCGGCTTGCGTGGCCGATGCGATCTCATAGAGATGACGGCCGTACGACAGGACCTTCTCAGCCGCGGGCTGCGCGATGCTCGCTTGCAGCGCGAGGAATTCCTGCGCATCCTTCACGGACAGCGCACGCTGCGCGTTTTCCTGGCCTTCCGCGATCGTCGACTTGACGACTTGCACGTTCAACTCGACCAGCTTCTCGATGCCTTCGAACGCCTTGTTCGTGAGGCCGAACAGCGCTTCGAGGTTGGCCTTCTGGGCTGCCGCGAATTGCTCAGGTGTCAGCAGAGTCATGTTTTCGCTCCTGATAGTCGGCCTGTCTGGCGCAGACCGGGGGGTGGAATGGCAAAACTTTGATCGCGTCGTCTAGCCGACGCGTTTTGTGCGTCGCAACAACGGATCCTATTTTAGGCTCACTTGCCCAAATGTCAAGCGCATTTTTGTGCATTGCACAATGTTAGGGTTTCCACGTAAAAACAACGGCATGACGGTAATTTTGGCCGAGCAAACGCTCGCTTTCCGGGAAAAAATGCGGCAGTGCTTCGCCCTCGTGCACCAGTCTCGTGATACGATCGCGCCCACGCTCCCGCCGCACTTTGTGCGCGCATCGACTCGACGTCAACGCAAGGTCGCCGCCGCGCGTTGAGTCGGCTCCGACGAGCAATGCAGTCCGAAGGGCGCATCGCGGCCGATCGCCGTCGTGGCGCCCGCCTCGCGGCGCCCGCGTCCGTGGCGGGCCGATGCTGTCATTTTTCGTTCAAGTTTGCGTGAAATGCGCCGTTATGTGGCTATCGCCCCATAGCGAACCCGCGTTTTGTCGCATGCTGAAATCGCGCGTGCGCGGCAGCCGATTCTGCCTGCCAGCACCTACAATTTGCTTCAAGGACCGCCGGTAAGTGCTTCAGATTGCTTATTTTTAATACCTTTACTACACTTGCCGGAACCTTCCGTCTCTCGCCACCCGTTTTAAGAACACCAATGAAAACCGCTCTGTTTTCGTCGCTCAAAGTGATGCAAGACGTGGCGCTTACCAGAGTCGTCTCGGTGACTGCTTCCCTGCTCGCCGCCGCGGTCTTCGCGGCCCCGACCGACGCGCTTGCCGCGCCCAGCTCGACCGACGCCGCTCAGACCAAGCCCTCCCTCGCGAAGAAAGCGCACAAGATCCGACACGCCGCGGCCAAAGAAGCCGCGAGTGCCGAAAAGCCCGCCGCCCTCGCGGACGAGAAAACACGCAAGAAGCGCGTTTCGTACACCCTGAGGGTGCACGGGCGTCACGGCGCGATGCGCCGGGTCGCCTTCGAATCGCGCCTGCCGGCGACCGGCCAGGCGTTCAAGCTGCAAGAGGGGCCGGAAGGACTCGCGCTGCGCTCGAACGTCGCTTACGTGATCGACCAGAACACGTCCGAAACGCTCTTCGACAAAAACTCGCGCTCCGTCGTGCCCATCGCGTCGATCACGAAGCTGATGACGGCGATGGTCGTCCTCGATTCCAAGATGCCGCTGACGGACGAGATCGAGGTGACGGACGAGGATCGCGACTACGAGAAGCATACCGGCTCGCGGCTCGCCGTCGGCTCGGTGCTGTCGCGCGAGGATATGCTGCACATCGCGCTGATGGCGTCGGAAAATCGCGCCGCGGCCGCGCTGTCGCGCTACTATCCGGGCGGCCGCGCGGCGTTCATCGCCGCGATGAACGCCAAGGCGAAGGCGCTCGGCATGACGGACACGCGTTTCGAGAACCCGACCGGCCTCACGAGCCATAACGTCTCGACGGCGCGCGATCTCGTGAAGATGGTCGACGCGGCCTATCAGTATCCGCTGATCCGCAAGTTCTCCACGGATCGCAGCTATACGGTCGATACGGGCCGGCGTGAGATCGCCTACAACAGCACCAACGCGCTCGTGCGCAATCCGTCGTGGGAGATCGGCCTGCAAAAGACCGGTTTCATCAACGAAGCGGGCGAGTGCCTCGTGATGCAGGCGACGATCCAGGGCCGGCCGCTGATCATGGTGCTGCTCGATTCGTCGGGCAAGTACTCGCGCTTCGCCGACGCCACGCGCCTGCGCACCTGGCTCGACAACGGCGGCGATCAGCGAATTACGAGCGCCGATGCAGGCCCGCGCGGAGGGACGTGACGAGGTGCTTCACCGTCGCGATCAGAAAAAAGCCCCGTTCGAGTGACGGGGCTTTTTTTCGGCCGGCTGACGTGGCTGAAGCGGTGGCTCAAGCGGTTTTCGCCGCTTTAGTGTCGTGGCCGTTGCCGGCCGTCGCGCTCACCGCTTCGGGGTGGTAGCCGAGCGATTCGGAGATGACGAGCGCGGTGCGGCTCAGGTGACCGAGCCACGCATCCTGCAGGCGGTCTGCCGGAGCCGACAGCGAGAGGCCGGCAACGAGCTTGCCCGTGTCGTCGTAGATTCCGGCGGCGATGCAGCGCACGCCGAGCTCGAGCTCTTCGTTGTCGCGGGCGCAAGCCTGCTGACGCACCTGCAGCAACTCTCGCTCGAGCCGTCCGAGGTCCGTGATGCTATTTTGAGTGTGCCCCGAAAGACCCGTGCGCGTGGCATAAGCACGCACGCGCGGGGCCTCGTCGGCCGCCAGGAAGAGCTTGCCGACCGATGTCAGGTGCAGCGGGGCCCGGCCGCCGATCGCGCGCACGACCTGCATGCCGGAACGCTCGGAGTAGGCACGTTCGATGTAGACGATTTCGTCGCCCTGGCGCACTGACAAGTTGACCGTCTGCCCAGTGAGACGATGCAGCTCGCGCATCGGCGCGAGCGCCGCATCGCGCACGGAGAGGCGGGCCTTGACTAGATTGCCGAGCTCGAGCAACCGCATGCCGAGCCGATAAGTGCCCGGATCCGAACGGTCGACCAGGCGGCAGGTGACCATGTCGTTGAGAATGCGGTGCGCGGTCGACGGGTGCAGCTCCGTGCGCAGTGCGAGCTCCTTGAGACTGACCGGATCGGTGTGACCGGCAAGGGCGTCCAGCAGGCGCATCATGCGTTCGATGACCTGGATCGACGTCTTGGTGTCCTGGTTCGTATCGCTCATCGTGGATCGAATGACGCAAAGCAAAAAGTCATTGTATCTCGTATTGTGAAAAAAGCGAACGCTGTTCGAACGCTGGTTCGGCACCGTTTTTTGGCGAGCTGCCCGCGCGAGCGGCCGCAATCGACGGATAATGGCAGCGATCGTCTCAACGGAGCCCTCATGCGCGTCGGATTGTTCGTCACTTGCCTCATCGACCTCATGCGCCCCGAAATCGGGTTTTCGGTCGTCAAGCTGATCGAGCAGGCGGGCTTCGAGGTGGTTGTGCCGCCCGCCCAGACCTGCTGCGGGCAGCCCGCCTACAACTCGGGCGAGCGGCGCATCGCGCGTGATCTGGCCGAGAAGATGCTGCGCGAGTTCGAGCAGTTCGACTATGTGGTTGTTCCGTCCGGGTCCTGCGGCGGCATGATCGCTGTCCACTACGCCGATCTTTTCGCCGACGATCCCGAGCTTATGGGACGTTATGGACGCCTTCGCGCCAAGGTTCATGAACTGACGGACTTTCTCGTGAACGTGGCGAAGGTCGAGCTGTCGCCCGGCCATTTCGTGGGCCCCGTCACCTATCACGACTCGTGCGCAGGGCTGCGCGAGCTCGGCGTCAAACTAGAGCCGCGGGCCTTGCTCGCGCAAAAGGGCGTCGAGATCAACGAGATGAAGGGCTGCGAGCACTGCTGCGGCTTCGGCGGCACCTTTGCGGTCAAGTACGGCAATATCTCGACGGCGATCGTCGACGAAAAGTGCGAAAACATCCGTGCGAGCGGCGCGGACACGGTCGTGCTCGGGGATCTCGGCTGTATCCTCAACATCGAAGGCCGTCTGCGGCGCACGGGCGATACAGTCACGCGCGTGCTTCACATCGCCCAGGTGCTTGCGGAAGACATCTGACGCGCCTCTGCCTTTTGTCTTTTCGATACGGTGCTTTCATGCAAGTCCAATCGATGCACTTCAAGGCGCGCGCGAAAGAGAGTCTCGCCAACGCGCGTTTGCAGCAGAACCTGACGAAGCTGTCGACCAAGTTCGTTTCGGCGCGCGCGGTGGCGATGGAGTCGATTGATTTTCCGGCGACGCGCGCGGAGCTCAAGGTGCGCCGCAACCGGGCGCTCGATGATCTCGACGTCTGGCTCGAGACGTTCGAGCGCGAGGCGACGCGTCGCGGGGTGACGGTGCTTTACGCCGAGACGACGCGCGACGCGGCGCAGCTCGTGGCCGAAATCGCGCGTCGCCACGACGTCAAGAAGGTCATCAAGACCAAATCGATGGTCTCGGAGGAGATGCGCCTGAACGCGGTTCTCGGTGAAATGGGCGTGCAATCGATCGAGACAGACCTCGGCGAGTACATCCTGCAGATCAACGACAACGAACCTCCCAGCCACATCATCGCGCCCGTGGTGCACAAGGATAAGGAGGAGATCGCCGATCTGTTCGCGCGAACGCACGCGCGTGCGCGCCTCACCGAAATTCCGCAGATGACGCGCGAGGCGCGCGACGTCCTGCGACCTCATTTCATGTCGGCCGACATGGGCGTGACCGGGGGCAATTTTCTGATCGCGGAAACCGGCTCCGTCGTGCTCGTCACGAACGAAGGCAACGAGGGCATGTGCACGGTCATGCCGCGCGTGCACGTGGCCGTGACCGGCATCGAAAAAGTGCTGCCGACGCTCGAGGACCTGGCGGTCGCGATGCGGCTTCTGCCGCGCTCGGCGACCGGGCAGTCCACGTCGAATTACTTTTCCCTGCTGACCGGGCATCGCGCCGAGGGCGATGGCGACGGCCCCGAGCATATGTACGTCCTGCTCGTCGATGGTGGCCGTACCGGTCTCATCGGCGGCGAATTTCAGGAGATGCTGCGCTGCATACGCTGCGGCGCCTGCATGAACCACTGTCCCGTCTATCAGAAGGTGGGCGGCCACGCTTATGGTTGGGTCTATCCGGGCCCGATGGGCTCCGTGCTCACGCCGAGCTATGTGGGGCTCGACAAGGCGGTCGACCTGCCGCAGGCGGCCACGCTTTGCGGCGAGTGCAACAGTGTCTGCCCGGTCGGGATACCGATTTCGGACCTCTTGCGCAAGTTGCGCGAAAAGCAAATGGACCGGCATTTACGGCCGCTCGCGGAACGGATAGGGCTTGCCGTCTGGGGATTCGTCGCCGTCCGGCCGGCGCTTTACGGGCTGGTCACCAAGCTTGCCGTTCGCGTGCTCGAAACGATGGGTGGGCGCAGCCGCTCGATCTCGCGGCTGCCGTTCGGGCAGGGGTGGACGGCGACGCGCGAGATGCCCGCTCCCGTCGGCCGTACGTTCCGCGAGCTCTATGCCGCGCAACGCAGTCATGGTGGCGACCGCGCGCCCCGCAGCGCCGGGTCGTAGCACGATTGTTTATCCTACCGCAACGCTGAATTCGCTATTCGCGGCTTTGTCTCAATAGACGATATCTATAGAATCCTCTCATATAACGCGGACGCGCATGTGCGCGCCCACAGCAACGAGGGGCGCAAGATGAAAACGAGAATATCGGTCTATTGGCCAGTGGCCGTGGCGGTGACGCTGGCCGCGCTGGCGGCGATGCAAGCGCACGGCGAGAAAGCGCGGCATGAGCCGCTGGCGGCGGAGCAAGTGAGCGCTGAGCTGGCTCGCACGATCTCTTATGGGCTCATCGACGGGACTGGAACCGAGAGCGCGGCCACCGTGGGGCAACGCGCCTCGAGCGCCGGGAAGCCACAAGCGTCGTAGGAGGGGCGCCTCTATAATGGCGCCTTTCTATCGCCGCCGATGATGAACACCGTCTCCGTCTGTTTCGTGTGTCTTGGAAACATCTGCCGTTCGCCCACGGCCGAGGCGGTCATGCGCGCGCAGATCGACGCGGCGGGGCTGCGGGATCGCATCCTGGTGGATTCCGCCGGCACCGGTGACTGGCATGTGGGGGAAGCGCCCGATGAACGTGCGCAGGCGGCCGCGCTGAGGCGCGGTTATGATCTGTCGGCGCTGAGAGCCAGGCAAGTCGCCCAAGAAGACTTCGACCGGTTCGATCTGCTGCTCGCGATGGACGGTGAAAACCTCCGTAATTTGCGCCGGCTTTGCCCGCCGCGGCATCAGCCGAAATTGCGGCTCTTGATGGAATTCGCCGCTCAGCCGGCGGTCAGCGAGGTGGCCGACCCTTACTTCGGCGGCGGTGAAGGCTTCGAGCAAGTGCTCGATCAATGCGAGGAGGCGTGCCGCGGACTGATCGCGCACCTGCGTGCTCGGGCGTCCTTCGTACCCTAATGACCTGTTCGGCGGCAGGGGATACTTGACTAAAAATGTCATGTATTTATACTTGACCGCAATTGTCAAGAATTGCGGTTTCCCCCCAATACCATGAGACTCACCACGAAAGGGCGTTTCGCCGTCACGGCGATGATCGACTTGGCGCTCCGGCAGGATCAGGGGCCGGTGACGCTCGCTGGAATCAGCCAGCGCCAGCGGATCTCGCTGTCCTATCTCGAACAGCTGTTCGGCAAGCTGCGTCGCCACGAGATCGTCGAGTCGGTGCGCGGCCCGGGCGGCGGTTACAACCTCGCCCGCAGGGCCAACGAAGTGACGGTCGCGGACATCATCATCGCAGTCGACGAGCCGCTCGATGCCACTCAGTGCGGTGGCAAGGGCTCATGCGAGGGCACGAAGCAAAGCGACGGCCATTGCATGACGCACGAGCTCTGGTCGACGCTGAACCAGAAGATGGTCGAGTACCTCGATTCGGTGTCGTTGCAAGATCTCGTCGATCAACAGCGCTCGCGCGAGGGCGTGCCGTCGGTCCTGCACGATCGGCGCACCGAGCCGGCTGCGCCCGAGGCGCCGCGTCCCACACCGAAAGGTCCGAACTCGGTATTCAACATCGCGAGTTCTTAGCTGATTTGATTTCAGTGCGCTGCCCGTCGAGCCGGCTCGAGCGATCGAGCCGAGCGTAACGGAACGAGGCGAGCGCCGTACCCAAAACAACGAGTCCCCCGGAGCGATTGATGATCAACGAAATGCCCCATCTGCCCATCTATATGGACTACAGCGCGACGACGCCCGTCGATCCGCGCGTGGTGGACAAGATGATTCCGTTTCTGCGCGAGCAGTTCGGCAACCCGGCGTCGCGCAGCCATTCGTATGGATGGGAAGCGGAGCGCGCCGTCGAAGAGGCGCGCGAGCATGTCGCCGCGCTGGTCAACGCCGATCCGCGCGAAATCATCTGGACGTCGGGCGCGACGGAGTCGGACAACCTCGCGATCAAGGGGGCCGCGCACTTCTACAAGAGCCGCGGCAAGCATGTCGTCACGGTGAAAACCGAACATAAGGCGGTGCTCGATACGGCCCGCGAGCTCGAGCGCGAAGGCTTCGAAGTCACGTACCTCGACGTTCAGGAGAACGGCCTCATCGATATCGAGGCGTTCAAGGCGGCTCTGCGTCCCGACACGATTCTCGTCTCTGTGATGTTCGTGAACAACGAGATTGGCGTGATTCAGGACATCGAAGCGATCGGCGAAATCTGCCGCTCGAAGAACATCATCTTCCATGTCGACGCCGCGCAGGCGACGGGCAAGGTCGAAATCGACCTCAATCGTCTGAAGGTCGATCTGATGTCGTTTTCCGCGCACAAGACCTACGGCCCGAAGGGCATCGGTGCGCTCTATGTGCGCCGCAAGCCGCGTGTGCGCATCGAGGCTCAGATGCACGGCGGCGGCCATGAGCGCGGCATGCGCTCGGGTACGCTCCCGACGCATCAGATCGTCGGGATGGGCGAGGCGTTTCGCATAGCCCGCGAGGAAATGGCGACCGAAAACGAGCGCGTGCGCATGCTGCGCGACCGGTTGCTCGCCGGCCTCACGGAAATCGAGGAGGTCTATGTCAACGGCGACATGGAACGGCGCATTCCGCACAACCTGAACCTGAGCTTCAACTTCGTCGAAGGCGAATCGCTGATCATGGCGATCAAGGAAGTGGCCGTTTCGTCGGGCTCCGCGTGCACGTCGGCCTCGCTCGAACCGTCGTATGTCCTGCGCGCGCTCGGCCGCAACGACGAGCTCGCGCATAGCTCGATCCGGTTCACCGTGGGCCGCTTCACGACGGAACAGGAGGTCGAATTCGTGGTCGATCTGTTGAAGAGGAAGATCGCTAAGCTGCGCGACCTGTCCCCGCTCTGGGAAATGCACCAGGACGGCATCGATCTTTCGACGATCAAGTGGGCCGCGCACTGAAGCGGCACCGGACGACAAACACCGGACGACACAGGAATCAAGGAGAGTTTTGACCATGTCTTACAGCAATAAAGTGTTGGATCACTACGAGAATCCGCGCAACGTCGGCTCGTTCGCCAAGGACGACGACGCGGTGGGCACCGGCATGGTCGGGGCGCCCGCTTGCGGCGATGTGATGAAGCTGCAGATCCGCGTGGGTGCGGACGGCGTCATCGAAGATGCGAAATTCAAGACGTACGGCTGCGGTTCGGCTATCGCGTCGAGCTCGCTCGTCACCGAATGGGTGAAGGGCAAGACGCTCGACGAGGCACTCACGATCAAGAACACGCAGATCGCCGAGGAGCTGGCGCTGCCGCCCGTGAAGATTCACTGTTCGATCTTGGCCGAGGACGCGATCAAGGCCGCGGTGGCCGATTACAAGCAACGCCATACGGGCGTGGCGGGCGACACGGCTGGAAAGACAGTGGAAGATGCAAACCAGCAAGCTGCTTGAATGAGCCATGGCAATTACATTGACTGACAAGGCCGCGCAGCAAGTCCAGAAGTATCTGGTGCGGCGCGGCAAGGGACTCGGTCTGCGGCTCGGCGTCCGGACGACGGGCTGCTCGGGCCTGGCGTACAAACTCGAATACGTCGATGAGCTCGAGCCCGAGGACCAGATCTTCGAGTCCAATGGCGTCAAAGTCATCGTCGACCCGAAGAGCCTCGCCTATATCGATGGCACGGAGCTCGACTTCGCGCGCGAAGGGTTGAACGAGGGATTCAAGTTCAACAACCCGAACGTGAAGGACGAGTGCGGCTGCGGGGAGTCATTCCGCGTCTGACGACGCTCGCCAGCGTTTCGTAGCGGTTCTCCTGCAAGCATCGACCGGAGAGAAGGGCGGCGCGAGCCGCCTTTTGTTCGCTCGCACGGCGCGGCGTCGCCGAGGGATGCGCGAGTCGCCCGTGCCGCCGCGCCGTTGCGCACAAGTGAACATCGCGGCCCCCGCGGCCTTCAACGACCACCGCCTCATGTCTTCGATCCAGCAAAATTACTTCGAGCTTTTCCATCTGCCCGCACGATTCGCACTCGATACCGATGCGCTCGATGCGGCCTACCGTACGGTGCAGGCGCAGGTTCACCCGGATCGTTTCGCCGCCGCCGGAGACGCGCAAAAGCGCATTGCGATGCAGTGGGCCGCACGCGCCAACGAGGCATACAGCACGCTTCGCGATCCGCTGAAGCGCGCCACTTATCTGCTTTCGCTGCGGGGGGCCGACGTCGAGGCCGAGAACAACACGGCGATGGAACCGGCGTTCTTGATGCACCAAATGGAATGGCGCGAGCGCGTGGAAGATGCCGCGGGCGCGAAGAATGTCGAAGCGCTCAATGCCTTGCTCGACGAGCTGCGCGATGAGGAGCGTGCGCGCTTCGCGAAACTCGCCGCATTGCTCGACGGCGGCGCTGATCAGCCGGCGGCCGAAGCGGTGCGGCAATTGATGTTCATCGAGCGCGTCGCGACCGAAATCGGCGCGCAGATCGAAAAGCTCGAGAATTAGCACGACGCCAAGCTGCGCGGCGAGCATCGCGCAGCCGACTCATAATAGCGGGGGCACGGATCCCCGAAGAAACCTCAGATGGCCTTATTGCAAATTTCCGAACCCGGCATGGCGCCCGCGCCGCACCAACGGCGCCTCGCCGTCGGTATCGATCTCGGCACGACGAATTCGCTGGTCGCCGCCGTGCGCAACGGCGTACCCGACGCGCTGCCCGATGAGCACGGGCGCGTACTGCTGCCGTCCGTCGTTCGCTATCTCGAGAAGGACGGGCGTCGGATCGGATATGCGGCAAAGGAAGAAGCCGCGATCGATCCGCGCAATACCATCGTCTCCGTGAAGCGCTTCATGGGGCGCGGCAAGGCGGAGGTCGAAGGCGCCGAGAATGCCCCGTACGACTTTGTCGACGCGCCCGGCATGGTGCAGATTCGCACAGCCGCAGGGGTCAAAAGCCCCGTCGAGGTGTCCGCCGAAATCCTCGCCACGCTGCGTCAACGCGCCGAAGATACGCTCGGCGATGAGCTCGTCGGCGCCGTGATTACCGTGCCCGCCTATTTCGACGAGGCGCAGCGGCAGGCGACGAAGGATGCCGCCCGTCTCGCTGGCCTCAATGTGCTGCGCCTGCTCAACGAACCGACGGCGGCGGCGATCGCCTACGGCCTCGATAACGGAGCGGAAGGGCTCTACGCGGTCTACGACCTCGGCGGCGGGACGTTCGATCTGTCGATCCTCAAGCTGACGAAGGGGGTCTTCGAGGTGTTGGCCGCGGGCGGCGATTCGGCGCTCGGCGGCGACGACTTCGACCACGTGCTGTTTCGCCACGTCTTGTCCGAGGCCGGCCTCGCGCCACAAAGCCTCGCGCCCGAGGACGTCCGGCTGCTGCTCGATCGGGTGCGCGCGGCCAAAGAGGCGTTGTCGAGCGCCAACGAGGTGCTGCTCGACGCGACGCTGTCCGATGGCACGAGCATCGCTCAGCCGATCACCGAAGCTCGATTCGCGGCGCTCGTCGAGCATCTGGTGCAGCGCACGCTCGGGCCGACGAAAAAGGCATTGCGCGACGCCAAAATCTCGCCGGCCGACGTCAAGGGCGTCGTGCTCGTCGGCGGCGCGACGCGCATGCCGGTGATTCGCCGCGCCGTCGAAGCGTTCTTCGGTCAGCCCCCGCTCACCAATCTTGACCCCGATCAGGTGGTCGCGCTGGGAGCCGCCGTTCAGGCCGACTTGCTTGCCGGCAACCGCGGCGGCGACGACTGGCTGCTGCTCGATGTGATTCCGCTCTCGCTCGGCGTGGAGACGATGGGTGGGCTCGTCGAAAAGATCATTCCGCGCAATTCGACGATCCCGGTCGCGCGTGCGCAGGAGTTCACGACGTTCAAGGATGGCCAGACCGCGATGGCGATCCACGTCGTGCAGGGAGAGCGCGAGCTCGTGTCCGACTGCCGTTCGCTCGCGCGCTTCGAGCTGCGCGGGATTCCGCCGATGGCGGCCGGCGCCGCGCGCATTCGAGTGACCTACCAAGTCGATGCCGACGGATTGCTTTCCGTCGTCGCACGGGAACAGCATTCGGGCGTCGAGGCGTCCGTCGTCGTGAAGCCTTCGTACGGGCTCGCCGACGATGACATCGCGCGCATGCTCGAAGATAGTTTCAAGTCGGCGGATCTCGACATGCGCGCGCGCGCGCTGCGCGAAGCGCAGGTCGAGGCCGAGCGGCTGATCGAAGCGACCGAGGCGGCGCTCGCGGCGGATGGCGAATTGCTCGACGCCGCCGAGCGCGCGCTCGTCGACGCCGCGCTCGTCGATTTGCGCGAAGCGGCACGTGGCAGCGATGCGGATGCGATCGAAGCCGCCACGAAAGCACTCGCCTCGGCGACGGACGAGTTTGCCGCGCGCCGCATGGACAAGAGCATTCGCGCGGCACTCAAGGGTCGCCGGCTCGACGAGGTCTGACAAGCAAGCCCACACTACACTGATTGAACGGAAACCGTATGTCGCAAATCGTTGTGCTGCCCCATGTGGAACTGTGCCCCGAGGGGGCGGTCATCGAGGCTGAGCCGGGTAAGAGCGTCTGTGCGACGCTGCTCCAGAACGGGATCGAGATCGAGCATGCTTGCGAAATGTCTTGCGCATGCACCACTTGCCATGTGATCGTACGCGAGGGCTTCGACGCGCTCGAGCCGTCCGAGGAGAACGAGGACGACCTGCTCGACAAGGCATGGGGACTCGAGCCCACTTCGAGGCTTTCGTGCCAGGCGGTCGTGCCCGCAGGCGAGGATCTCGTCATCGAGATTCCGCGCTACTCGATCAACCATGCGAAAGAAAATCATTGAACCGAGGAGGGAGCAAGCCATGAAGTGGACGGACGTACAAGAAATCGCAATGGCCCTCACCGATAAACACAGCGGCATCGATCCGCAATACGTGCGGTTCACGGACTTGCATCGGTGGGTGACGGAGCTCGAAGGGTTCGACGATGATCCGAACCGGTCGAGCGAAAAGATCCTCGAGGCCATCCAGCTAGCCTGGATCGAAGATGCGGCCGAATGAGCCGCGGTGGAGCGGACCGACGGACTGAACGGCCGGGCGGCCGCTGAGGCCGCCGAGTCGGCCGGGCCGGTTCGGCCGCAAAAAAGGCGATCCGTCGGCGGGATCGCCTTTTTTTATTCCCGAGCGCGCGGCGCGCGGCTCAGCGGGCGACGAGCGTACCGCGCTCGATCCTAACCGGCTCGCCTTGCTGGAACGGCGGTGCCTGGCGGTAGGTGAAATAACGGAGCCGGCCGTTCTCCATCCGCACGCGGACCTGGTAGTCCGTCGTGCTGCGCAGGTGTCTCTCGACCGCGTTGCCGGCAAAGCCGCCGCCCACTGCGCCGAGGACCGTCATCGCGGCGCGACCCGTACCGGCGCCGAACTGATTGCCGAGCAGACCACCCGCCACTGCGCCGCCCACGGCGCCGATGCCCGTGCCATGGCCCTGGTGGCGCACCGTTACGATCGATTCCACGGTGCCGCAGCTCGCGCACGCGGCTGCCTGCGGCTGCGGTTGTTGTTGCGGCGTGGAGTAGGGTTGCTGCCCGGAATACGGCTGCTGAGCGTATTGCTGCCCCGGCTGCGCATAGAGGTTCGGCGCGGGCTGAGTGGCGTACTGTCCTTGCTGGGCGGGTGGCGCCGCGTTTTGCTCGGGCGACGGTTCAGCCGATTGTTGCGCTTCAGCGGCTTGGCCAGGCGCCGTCGCTCGCGGTGCGGGCGCGACTGCCGCGACGGCCGGCGCGCGAGCCGACGAATCGACGACCGGTTGATTCGAGATCTGCGCGCTCTGCGTTTGATCGTTTTGCGCGCCCGTGCTCGAAGCCTTCGGAAAGAGACCGGTAATGGCGGCCGTGGCAGCCAAGCTGGCGACGATGACTGTGGCCGCCGCCGTGGCGACGAGCGGATGCATGCGGCGCGGCGACGCGGTAGGCTGATTCATGACGGACCTCGTGTCAGCGTTCCATCCCGAGTTTGCGCTTTGGCTGGCGACCAGAGCTTGTGCTTCAGCACTCATTGGGCGTCGTGCAAAGCGCTTGCCCGATCCCGTGCATAATCGGGACGTACATTGTTCCTACTTAGTTGGACACCAGTGTCTGCCAAACGCTGCAGGCCTGCGTTTCAATTTGTAACTGATTGCGGACGGTGAGAACCGTCCAGGATTCGTTTCGTTGGAAGAAAGCCTTCGGCGCACCGGCTTAGCGGGGTCCGGAACGAGCTCGCCGCCGCCGGGTCGCAGCTCGCGGCATCGCTTTTACCTGCGGTTACAAACTGTCGGGCTGGCGCAACGCCCGACAGTCGAGGTCCGGCGCTCAGTCCTCGCGGCGCAGGTGGGGGAAGAGAATCACGTCGCGGATGCTCGGGCTGTCGGTCAATAGCATCACGAGCCGGTCGATGCCGATGCCGCAGCCGCCCGTCGGCGGCATCGCGTATTCGAGCGCGCGAATGTAATCGGCGTCGTAATACATCGCCTCTTCGTCGCCGGCGTCTTTCTGCTCGACTTGTTTCTTGAAGCGAGCCGCCTGATCTTCCGGGTCGTTGAGCTCAGAGAAGCCGTTCGCAATCTCGCGGCCCGTGATGAAGAGCTCGAAGCGCTCGGTGATGCCTTCGACCTTATCCGACGCGCGCGCGAGCGGCGAGACTTCGACCGGATAATCGACGATGAACGTCGGCTCCCACAGTTGCGACTCGGCCGTTTCCTCGAAGAGCGCAAGCTGCAACGCGCCGATGCCGGCGTTCTTGAACGCCGGCTGCGCCGTATCCACGCCGAACCGCTTCAGCTCGGCGCGCAAAAACACCGCATCGGCAAGCTGCGCATCGGTGTAGTCGGGCGCGTACTTGCGGATCGCCTGCGTGATCGTCAGCCGATGAAAAGGCTTGGAAAAATCGAGCTCGCGTTCCTGGTACGTGAATGTCGCGGAGCCGAGCGCGTCGATGGCGGCTTGGCGGATCAGACGCTCGGTGAAGTCCATGAGCCACACGTAGTCCGTATAGGCCGCATAGAACTCCATCATCGTGAACTCGGGGTTGTGCCGCGGCGACACGCCCTCGTTGCGGAAATTGCGGTTGATTTCGAAGACGCGCTCGAAGCCGCCCACGACCAGGCGCTTCAAGTAGAGCTCCGGCGCAATGCGCAGGAACATCTGCATGTCGAGCGCGTTGTGATGCGTCACGAAAGGCTTTGCGGCCGCGCCACCCGGAATGGGGTGCAGCATCGGCGTTTCGACTTCCATGAAGTCGGCATCGGCCATGAACTTGCGGATCGAGGCGACGGCTTTCGTGCGAGCGACGAACGTCTTGCGTGCTTCGGGCGTGACGATGAGATCGACGTAGCGCTGCCGGTAACGCATTTCCTGATCGGCGAGCCCGTGGAACTTGTCGGGCAGGGGACGCAGCGCCTTCGCCAGCAGCCGCAGTTCGGTGCAACGAACCGACAGCTCGCCCTTGTTCGTGCGGAACAGCACGCCGCGCGCGGCGACGATGTCGCCGAGATCCCACTTCTTGAATGCTTCGTACGCTTGCTCGCCGACGTCGGCCGGCGTGACGAAAAACTGGATCTGGCCGGAGCCGTCTTGCACCGTGGCGAAGCTGGCCTTGCCCATGATTCGCTTCAGCATCATCCGGCCGGCGACGGCGACCGGAAGCGCCGTGGCTTCGAGTGCGTCCTTGTCGGCATCGGCATACGCCGTCTGCAGCTCGCCGGCGCGATGCGTCGGGCGGAAGTCGTTCGGGTAGGCGACGCCCGACTCCCGCAGCGCACGCAATTTCTCGCGGCGCTCGGCGATGATCTTGTTTTCGTCGGCGCTGTTGTCCAGGGTCGGACTCGTGAGGGTCGGTTCGGTCATGGTTTTGGCTTACACACCTTGCTTGAGGCTCGCGCTGATGAATTCGTCGAGGTCCCCGTCGAGCACGGCTTTCGTATTGCTGATTTCGACATTCGTCCGCAAGTCCTTGACGCGGCTCTGGTCGAGCACGTACGAGCGGATTTGATGGCCCCAGCCCACGTCGGTCTTGCTCGATTCCAGCTTGTCCTGTTCCGCCTGGCGCTTGCGCAGTTCCGCTTCATAAAGGCGCGACTTCAGCATCGCCATGGCTTCCGCGCGGTTGCGGTGCTGCGAGCGGTCGTTCTGGCACTGCACGACGATGCCCGAGGGCAGGTGCGTGATGCGGACGGCCGAATCGGTCTTGTTGATGTGCTGGCCGCCCGCGCCCGAAGCGCGGAACGTATCGATGCGCAGATCGGCCGGGTTGATGTCGACTTCGATCGAATCGTCGACTTCCGGGTAGACGAACACTGACGAGAACGACGTGTGGCGGCCGCCCGACGAGTCGAACGGCGATTTGCGCACGAGCCGGTGAATGCCCGTTTCCGTGCGCAGGAAGCCATAGGCATATTCGCCCTCGACCTTGATGGTCGCGCTCTTGATGCCGGCCACGTCGCCTTCGGACTCTTCGAGCACCTCGGCCTTGAAGCCCTTGCGCTCGCAGTAGCGCAGATACTGGCGCAACAGCATCGACGCCCAATCGCACGCCTCGGTGCCACCGGCGCCGGCCTGGATGTCGATGAATGCGTTGTTCGGATCGGCCGGATTCGCGAACATCCGGCGAAATTCCATGTCGGCGACGCGGTGTTCGAGCGATGCGGCATCGGCTTCGCACGCGACGAGCGTGTCGTCGTCGTTTTCGTCGCGCGCCATCTCGAACAGATCCTGCGCGTCGCGCAAATCGTTATCGAGTGCGGCGAGGGTGAGGACTACGGCCTCGAGCGACTTTTTTTCCCGGCCGAGGGCCTGGGCGTGCTTCGAGTCGTTCCAGACGTTCGGGTCTTCGAGTTCCTTGTTGACTTCGGCTAGACGCGCCGTTTTGGCGTCGTAGTCAAAGATACCCCCGTAGCTCGCCCGCGCGCCGGCGCAGGTCCGCGAGAGAGCCCTCGATCGCGTTCAGACGTTCCGCTTCCATGTCGATCAGCTTCGATTCGTAAAAAGGAGAAATTATAGCCGATCGGGCTCTTGGCCCCGGGGTTTCTATGGCATTGCCGCCACGGCATGCTCGACGATCAACTGCACGCGGGACACGCCGTTCCACGAATCGCAGGCGAGCCGATAAGCGATATGCGCGCGCGCGGGCAGCGGCTCCGTGCGATTGAACCAGATCGCCTGGAAACGTTGACGGCTGCGCATCAGTTGAAGCCTGAGATGCTTGTCTTTGACGAGCGCCTGCGACACCACGTCGAATTCGCCGGAAAACGTCGGCGCCGGAAAACCCTGGCCCCAGACGGCCGCTTCGAGCATCTCGACGATTTGCGGCGTGAAATACGCGTCTTCGAGCGCGCCGTCCGTCATGACCACGCGCGCAAGCGCATCTTCCGTCAGCCACTCCCGGCCTACGGCCTCGAAAGCGGCGGCAAACCGGGGCACGTCCGCCGCGGCGAGCGTGACGCCGGCCGCCATCGCATGCCCGCCGAATTTCGTCAGCAGGCCCGGCTCGCGCTTGGCGACGAGGTCGAGCGCGTCGCGCAAATGGAAACCGGCGATCGAGCGGCCCGAGCCCTTGACGACCGTACCCGTTGCGTCGGCAGGCGCCAATGTGAATGCAGGGCGGTGAAACTTTTCCTTGAGTCGGCTCGCAACGATTCCGATCACGCCCTGATGCCACTCGGGATTGAACAGCGTGATCGTGGCAGAGCCCGCCGGGTCGAGCGCGGCCAGATCGACGAGCGCCTGCTCCTGCATGCTGGCTTCGATCTGGCGGCGCTCACGGTTCATCGCATCGAGCTGTTGCGCGAGCTCCCAGGCCCGACCGGGATCGTCCGTGATCAGGCACTCGATGCCGAGCGACATGTCCGACAGCCGTCCCGCGGCGTTCAGACGCGGCCCGAGCGCAAACCCCAGGTCGAGACCGGAGGCGGTACGCGCGTCGCGGCCCGCTGCGCGGAAGAGAGCCGCGACGCCTGGCTGCATGCGGCCGCGGCGAATGCGCGCGACCCCTTGCGCGACGAGGACGCGATTGTTGTGATCGAGCTTGACGACGTCCGCGACGGTGCCGAGCGCGACGAGATCGAGCAGCCCGTCCAGGCGCGGCTCCGCGATGCCCCCCTCGGCGAACGCGCCGCGCTCGCGCAATTGCGCGCGCAAGGCGAGCAGCACGTAAAACATCACGCCGACGCCCGCGATGCACTTGCTCGGGAACGTGCATCCCGGCTGGTTCGGATTCACGATCGCCTGGGCGTCCGGCAATACGTCGCCGGGCAGGTGATGATCGGTGACCAGGACGTCGATGCCGTGCGAGCGCGCGGCGGCGACGCCATCGACGCTGGCGATGCCGTTGTCGACCGTGATCAGCAAGTCGGGCGGTCCCGCCGGGTGTCGCGCGGCCAGCTCGACGATCTCGGGCGTCAGGCCATAGCCGTACTCGAACCGGTTGGGGACGAGATAGTCGACTTGCGCGCCGAACATGCGCAGTCCACGGACCGCGACGGCGCAAGCGGTCGCGCCGTCGCAATCGTAGTCGGCCACGACGAGGATGCGCCGCTTCGACTCGAGCGCCCGCGCGAGCAGCGCGCCGGCCTCGGCGGCGCCCTTCAGCTCGAGCGGCGAGGCGAGTCGGGTCAGCGCCGTTTCGATTTCGTCCGGCAAGCGCACGCCGCGTGCGGCATACAGGCGGGCCAGGACAGGATGAAGGCCGTGGCGGATGAGCGCGGCTTCGTCGGCGGGCGACGGCGCGCGAGTCGCGATTCGGATCATGGGAGCGCCGCGAGCTTCATTCGAACAGCGACGCCAGCACGCGGCGGCGCCAGAACCGGCGCAAATCGCCGCGTGTCGCGGTGAGGGTCGCGGAGCTGGTATCGCCGCAAAGTGTCATCGTCAGCGCGCTCAGTCGGCCCGCTTCGAGCGCGGCGAGCGCTGGTGAGAACCACTCGCGCTCGAGCGCGGCAAGCGCGCCGCTCCAGGCCGGCCAGTCTTGTTGCACGAACGGCGTCGAGAAAGGCTCGAGCTCGACGAGGGTCGTGCCGCTTACTTCCGCGGCCGGCAATGCATCGAAAGCGGGCGGCGCGGCCGATGGCCCGACACCTGCCGCCAGTGCGAGCCCGCGCGTAGCGGCAGCGTTCGAGAAGACGCGCGCGAACGGGCTCTTGACCGGCTGAGCGGCGCCCTGCGCATGCAACCAGACCGAGTTCACGGCCGGCAGCCCGCGCGCTTCGCGCGCCTCGTTGACAGGGTGCTCGAACCAGGCCATCTGGACTTCGTTTTGCAGCTTCATCCAGGCACGCGAGCGCTGGCCGGTATGCGCGTCATGCGGGAGCCAGATTTCGACGCTGCGTCCGCTCGCGCGCAGCGGCGACGCGCTCGCGAGCATGCCGAGCGCATCGCCACTCAAATACCAGCGCGTAGCTGTCGGCGCCTCGATTCGTACGCCCAGCTCTTCGACGAGCGGCTTGGCGACGGCGAGCAGCGTTGCGGCCTCATCGGCGGCGAGCGCCAGCATGGCGGGGTCGACGAGCACCAGATGATCGTGGGCGATGCGCACGTGAACCGGCTCGACGCAGGCCCAGACGGTGTTGCCGGGCGTGCCGCCGTCGGCCAGCAGCATGTACGGCGCAAGCGGCGCCTCGTCGGCGGCATTCGAGGCAACCGCGCCGAATTGACGCGCGATCCAGCGCTCGTGTGGCAGCGTACGCTGGAAGTCTTCGCCGGCCACGCGCTCGAGGAGCGTGGCGCGGGCGAGAAGCTTGTCGAGGGCGGGGCTTTGCAGATTGTGCAGCGCGGTCGAGGCGTCGGCGGCCGTCGGGAGCGCGAACGGAAGCAGCAGATGAAGACGGTGGGCGTGCATGATGCTGCGCATTGTATGGCAAACTGCGCGCTTGATCGGCGGCAAAGCCGGCGGCGGCATGCATTGGACCGCGGCGGCGGCCGTCGCGTAACAAATTGAAGGATTCGCTTGAAGCTTCCGTACGAATGGCAAATCGGCTGGCGCTATACGCGCGCCGGCAAGCGCACGACCGGCAACGGTTTCATCTCGTTCATCGCGCTCGTTTCGATGTCGGGGATCGCGCTCGGCGTGGCGGCACTCATCGTCGTGCTGTCCGTGATGAACGGTTTTCAGAAGGAAGTGCGTGACCGCATGCTTTCCGTGCTCGCTCACGTCGAGATCTTTTCGCCGAGCGGCGCCATGCCTGACTGGCAGCTGACGGCCAAGGAGGCGCGGCGCAACCCGGAAGTCATCGGTGCGGCGCCCTACGTCGACGCGCAGGCACTGCTCACCCGGCAAGACGCCGTGAGCGGCGTGGCGTTGCGCGGCGTCGACCCGGCGCTCGAGCCGCAGGTCTCCGATATCGGCAAGGAAATGAAAGCCGGGCGCCTGACCGACCTCGTTCCGGGCCAGTTCAATATCGTGCTCGGTGCCGATCTGGCGGAGAACCTCGGCGTGACGGTAGGCGACAAGATCACGCTCGTCGCGCCGGAAGGCTCGATGACGCCCGCGGGCTTGATGCCGCGCTTGAAGCAATTCACGGTCGCGGGCATGTTTCAGTCCGGTCACTACGAGTACGACAGCTCGCTCGCGCTCGTGAACATTCGTGACGCCGAGGCTCTCTTTCGCGTACCCGCGCCGACCGGCGTGAGGCTGCGGCTCAAGGACATGCAGCAGGCGCCGCGCGTGGCGCACGAACTGGCGCGAACGCTGTCGGGCGACCTTTATATCCGCGATTGGACGCAGCAGAACAAGACTTGGTTTTCGGCCGTCAAGATCGAAAAGCGGATGATGTTCATCATCCTCACGCTCATCATCGCCGTGGCGGCGTTCAACCTCGTGTCGTCGCTCGTGATGACGGTGACCAACAAGCAAGCCGACATCGCGATTCTGCGAACGCTCGGCGCGCAGCCGGGATCGATCATGAAGATTTTCGTCGTACAGGGTATGACGATCGGTTTCGTCGGCACGGCCACGGGTGTCGCGCTCGGCACGCTCATCGCGTGGAGCATTCCGTGGCTCGTGCCGATGATCGAACATCTGCTCGGCGTGCAATTCCTGCCGCCCTCGGTGTATTTCATCAGCGAGCTGCCATCCGAACTCGTGCCCGGCGACGTCATCAGAATCGGTGTGATCGCGTTCGTTCTCTCGACGCTCGCCACGCTCTATCCGAGCTGGCGTGGGGCCAAGGTTCGTCCGGCGGAGGCGCTGCGCTATGAGTGAGCTCATGACTGGTCTATCGACGACGAGCGCTGCCACCGGGCGGCAGGGGCTCGACGAGTACGTGCTCGAAGCAACGGGTATTTCAAAGGCGTTCGTTCAGGGCGGCTTCAACGTTCCGGTTCTGTCCGGCGCGAATCTCGCCGTGCGCCGTGGCGAGAAAGTCGCCGTCGTCGGCGCGTCCGGCTCCGGCAAGAGCACGCTGCTGCATGTGCTGGGCGGGCTCGACGAGCCGAGCGCCGGGCGCGTGTCGCTGCTCGGGAAGCCCTTTACCGACCTCGCCGAGCGCGAGCGCAACGACTTGCGCAATCGCGCGCTCGGCTTCGTCTACCAGTTCCATCATCTGTTGCCCGAATTCAGCGCACTCGATAACGTCGCGATGCCCCTGCGCATCCGACGTCTCACAACCGACGAGGCGCGCCGTGAGGCGCTCGAGGTGCTCGCGCGCGTGGGCCTCGAGCACCGCGCGAAACATCGGCCCGGCGAATTGTCGGGCGGTGAGCGGCAGCGCGTCGCCATTGCGCGCGCGCTGGTCGCCAAGCCTGCCTGCGTGCTCGCCGACGAGCCTACGGGCAATCTCGACGGCGCCACGGCGGACACGGTTTTCAACCTGATGCTCGAACTTTCGGAGAGGCTCGAGACGAGTTTCGTCATCGTCACGCACGATCCCGATCTCGCCGCGCGCTGCGATCGCGTCCTGCGTCTGCGCGACGGCGTGCTGCGCGAGGAACCGCCGATACCGGTCTGAGGCCGGGCGCACGCGGCCATCGAGCGAGATTCGCCATGTGGATCGATACGCACTGCCACCTGGACGCCGCCGAGTTCGACGTCGACCGCGACGACGTCGCGCGGGCGGCCGAGCAAGCCGGCGTCGGACGGATCGTCATTCCCGCCATCGGGCGGGCGAACTTCGCGGCGGTGCGCGCGCTCGCTCATCGTGTGGCCGGTGGCGCGTACGCGCTCGGCATTCATCCGCTCTTTACACCGCAAGCCGAGGAATGCGATCTCGATGCGCTTTCCGCCGAGATCGAAGCGAGCCTCGACGATCCGCGCTTCGTCGGCATCGGCGAAATCGGCCTCGACTATTTCGTGCCCAACCTGGACGACGAACGGCAATGGTTCTTCTACGAAGGACAGTTGAAGCTCGCGCGCGAATTTGATTTACCGGTCATTTGCCATGTGCGCAAATCTCAGGACAAGGTGCTCAAGGGCCTGCGCCGCATCGGCGTGAAAAAGGGCATCGCGCATGCGTTCAACGGCAGCTTTCAGCAAGCGCATGCATTCATCGAGCAGGGCCTGCGGCTCGGCTTCGGCGGCAATGTCACGTTCGAGCGCGCCCGGCAGATTCGGCGGCTCGCCGTCGACCTGCCGCTGGAGGCGATCGTCGTCGAGACCGACGCGCCCGATATTGCCCCGTCCTGGCGCTATAAAGAGCGCAATACGCCCGATCAGACGGCGCGCATCGGCGCCGTGCTGGCCGAATTGCGCGGCATCGAAGTCGACCAATTGGCCCTAGGCACAACGGCTAACGCTCACGCCGCGCTGCCGCGGCTCGCGCTTTCCTCTTCATAATCGCCGGACCGACTGCGCGCCCGATCGACGGCATGCGGGGTTCGAATCGGAGGTGGCGATGGAGGATGGATGCGGCTCGTCCTGTGCGGGTTCGTGCTCGGTGTCGTGCTATTGCAGCAGCAACCGGCCTTGCCCGGTCCGCTCGGCTGGGGCTTCGGTGCGACGCTCTGGGTCGCGGCGATCGCGCTCGCGGCTGTGCTTGCCGCTCGTTGCCGGGCGAACCCGGCGGAACCGGGGAACGGGGCGGGCGCACCCATCGCGCGAATGGCAGGGGCAATGCGCCTTGGCGCGTGCTTTTTCGCGGCGGTGGTCGCCGGTTTCGGCTACGCGGCGGGCCGCGCAGATCTGCGACTGCGCGACGCGCTGCCGGCGCAGTGGGAGGGGCGCGATCTCGTGCTGTCGGGCCATATGCACGGGCTGCCCGTGCGCGACGCGCGGAGCATGCGCTTTCTGTTCTCCGTCGACACGGACGAGGTACGCCGCGATACCGGCATCGAGCGCTTTCCGCCTCTCGTTCAGTTGAGCTGGCTTCAGCGCGGCGGCGACCGCATGCCGACGCTGGTCCCCGGCGAGCGGTGGCGGCTGACGGTCCGCTTGAAGCGGCCGCATGGCCATGCCAATTTCGGCGGACACAATCTCGAAGGGACGCTTTTCGCGCGCGGCGTACGTGCGACCGGTTACGTTGCCGGCGCGGCGACGGCGCGGCGCCTACCCGGCAGCGCGGGCGGACTCGCATCGGCGATCGATCGGTGGCGCTTCGCGCTCGCCGCGCGCATCGGCGAGGCGCTTTCCGCCGCGCCGCATCGTGGCATCGTTCTCGCGCTCGCCATCGGCGCGCAAGAAGCGATCGACTCGGCCGATCGCGCCGTTCTGCGCCGCACCGGGACGAGCCATCTCGTCGCGATTTCGGGGCTCCACATCGGCTTCGTCGCCGGCCTTGGCGCCGCGCTCGCCGCATGGCTCTGGCGGCGCTCGTGCTTTTTCGGCGCGAAGCTGGCACGAGACGGCTCGCGTGAATGGCCGCTCATCGTCCCGACACCGATCGTCGCCGCCGTCGCCGGGACCTTCTGCGCAGCCGCGTATGCGGCCCTCGCCGGCTTCAACGTGCCCGCCCAGCGCGCGTTGTGGATGCTCATCGTCGTCAGCTTGGCGTTCGTGTTCGGACGCAGCGTCGCGCCGTCGCTCGTGCTCGCCTGGGCCGCGGCCCTCGTCGTCATCGTCGATCCGTGGGCCGTGGTGGCGGCGGGCTTCTGGCTGTCGTTCGGCGCGGTCGCGGCGATCTCGTTGGCGCTGCACGGGCGATTGCGGATACGGTCGCCCCATGGCGACGAGATGGCGGACGACTTGCTCGACCCGTTCACTGCGAACCCGAGGGCTGCCGACCCACCGCGCCGCTCACGATGGCACTTCGTGCGACGCGGCATCGCTCGCGCGCGCGAGCAACTTGCCGGTGCGCTTCGCGCGCAATATGCGGTGACGATCGGGCTCGCGCCGCTGACGGCCTTCTGGTTTTCGCAAATCTCGCTGGCTGGACCGTTCGCCAACGCATTGGCCGTCCCCTGGGTGAGCGTGCTCGTCACGCCGGTCGTGCTCATCGGCGTTGCATTGCCCGCACCGTTCGATTCGATCGCTTTCGAGCTCGCGCATGCGTTGCTCGAGCCGCTCATGCGGATTTTGGAGCGACTCTCCGACGAACAATGGGCCGAATGGCGCACGCTCCGTCCGTCTGCCGTGGCGCTCGCGTGCGCGGCCGCGGGTGTGGTCTGGTGCCTTATGCCGCGCGGCTGGCCCTTGCGCTTCGCCGCGCCGATCGCCTGGCTGCCGCTCGCGTTTCCCCCGCCTGCATCGCCCGAGCCGGGCGAATTTCGACTGACCGCGCTCGACGTGGGGCAGGGCTCGGCCATCGTCGTCGAGACGGCGCGCCACGCGCTGCTTTTCGATGCCGGGCCGGGCCCCGAATCGACGCGCGCCGGCGAACGTATCATCGCGCCCTATCTCCTGGCGAATGGCTTGCCCGAGCTCGATGCGCTGGTGGTCAGTCACGCCGATGCCGACCATGCGGGCGGCGCCCCGGCCGTGTTCGAAGCGGTACACGTGCGCCAGCTGCTCGGTGGATTGCCGCCCGCGAACACGCTTTGGCGCGCGGCGCGCGCGGCGGGCGCCGAAACGGTGCGCTGTGCTTCGGGGCAGCGCTGGCGATGGGACGGCGTCGATTTCACCATCTTATGGCCGCGGCCCGGCCCGCTGCCGGCGACATCGAACGCGGGCTCCTGCGTCCTGAAGGTGGAGGCGGACGGCTTTGCCGCGCTGTTGACGGGCGACATCGATGCGGCAGTCGAAGGCGCGCTGCAACGTGAGGCGACCCCTGTATCCGGCGTTTCCCACGCGCTCGCAGCCGATGTCCTCGTCGTTGCGCATCACGGCAGCAAGACGTCGTCGACCGAGTCTTTCCTCGACTCGGTGCGTCCGCGCATCGCGGTATTTCAGGTAGGCTATCGCAACCGCTTCGGTCACCCTCATTCAGGCGTCTGGTCGCGCTTCGTCGCGCGCGGCGTCGAGCTGACACGGACGGACCGCGACGGTGCGGCGCGCATCGCGCTCCGCAACGGCGTATTGACGCTCGAGCGCTATCGCGACACGCATCGCCGCTATTGGATGGATCGGTGAGCCGCGTGTCGAGCGCCGGGCCGCGGGGCTTGTGGGGCATTCAAACGAGGAGGCAGCGAAGCTTGAAGGAGATCATTCACTTTTCGCACGCGAACGGATTTCCGGCATCGACTTACCGGACGATGTTCGCCGAGCTCTCCGACGATTACGAGCTCCGGTACATCGAACGCATCGGCCACGACGCACGCTACCCGGTGACGAGCGACTGGCCGCATCTCGTCGAAGAACTGCTCGACGACATCGGCGCTCGCTACGAGGAGCCGGTCTGGCTCGTCGGCCACTCGCTCGGCGGCTACCTGTCGCTGATGGCGGCGCTCAAGCGCCCGCATTGGGTGCGCGGCGTCGTGATGCTGGACTCGCCCGTGGTCGCGGGTTGGCGCGCGGGCGTGCTCCGTGTGTCGCAATGGACGGGGCTCGACGAGCGGCTCTCGCCGGCCGCCGCGACGCGCACGCGCCGCACGCATTGGCCGAGCCGCGAGGAAGCGTGGCGGCATTTTCACGCGAAGCCCGCGTTCGCGCGCTGGGACGAGCGCGTGTTGTCCGACTACATCGATTTGGGCATACCGCAGACGGCGCCCGACGGCACGCGCACGCTCGCCTTCGACCGCCAGATCGAATACCTGATCTATCGGACGCTGCCGCGCACGCTCGGCGCGCGGCTCGCGCATGGTGCGCCCGTTCCGGTGGGCTTCGTGGCCGGGACGCACTCGAAGGAAATTCGCCAGGTCGGGCTCGAGGCCACGAAGCGGGCAACGGGCGGCAGCATCGAATGGCTCGACGGCAGCCATCTCTTTCCGATGGAAAAGCCGATCGAGACCGCGCGTGCCGTGCAGCGGATGCTTCGCGTGCTGAGCGCGGAATTGGTTGCATGAGCGGCCGCCGGCGATAGCGGGTGAGATGTCGTCGCGCTCGTCGGGAGCCTCGATCGGGATGACTCGCAGGAGCCCTCGAAAGGCTGTGCCGGCGCTTTCGGAAAGGGGTCCGGGCGGACCTTTAAGGTATAATCCGTTTTTCCCGCGAGCATCCAGCGATGACCAAATATGTTTTCGTCACCGGCGGTGTAGTTTCGTCCCTCGGCAAGGGCATTGCCGCCGCCTCTCTCGCCGCGATCCTCGAGTCGCGCGGTCTCAAAGTCACCCTCCTCAAACTCGATCCCTACATCAACGTCGACCCCGGCACGATGAGTCCGTTTCAGCACGGCGAAGTGTTCGTGACGGAGGACGGCGCCGAGACGGATCTCGACCTCGGGCACTACGAGCGCTTCATCAGCACGAAGATGCGCCGCGCCAACAATTTCACGACGGGGCAAATCTACGAGTCGGTGATCCGCAAGGAGCGGCGAGGCGACTATCTCGGCAAGACGGTGCAGGTCATTCCGCACATCACGAACGAGATTCAGGCCTTCATCGAACGCGGCGCCGCATCGGCGACCTGCGGCGAGCCCGACGTGGCGATCGTCGAGATCGGCGGCACCGTGGGCGACATCGAATCGTTGCCGTTCCTCGAGGCCGCCCGCCAGATGAGCCTGCGCCTCGGGCGCAACAGCGCCTGCTTCGTTCACTTGACGCTCGTGCCGTTCATCGCGACGGCCGGCGAACTGAAGACGAAGCCGACGCAGCATAGCGTGCAGAAGCTGCGCGAGATCGGTATTTCGCCGCACGTGCTGCTGTGCCGCGCGGACCGCCCGATTCCGGACGACGAGAGCAAGAAGATTTCGCTTTTTTCCAACGTGCCCGAGGACGCTGTCATCTCGGTGTGGGACGTCGACAGCATCTACAAGATTCCGCAAATGCTGCACGACCAGGGGCTCGACGAGATCATCTGCGACGAACTGAAGCTGGCTCCCAATCCGGCCGATTTGTCGATGTGGGCCGATATCGTCGATAAGCTCGAGCGCCCGCTGCACGAGGTGACGATCGGCATGGTCGGCAAGTACGTGGAGCTGACCGAGTCCTACAAGTCGCTGATCGAGGCGCTGCGGCATGCTTCGGTGCATACGTCGACGAAGGTCAACATCGAGTACATCGATTCCGAGCAGATCGAGGAGGAAGGCGTCGCGAGCCTCGCGCACCTCGATGCCGTGCTCGTGCCGGGCGGCTTCGGCCGGCGCGGCACGGAAGGCAAGATCGCCGCGATCCGTTATGCGCGCGAGGCGAAGGTGCCGTATCTCGGCATCTGCCTCGGCATGCAGCTTGCCGTGATCGAATTCGCGCGCGACGTCGTCGGGCTCGCGGGTGCGAACAGCACCGAGTTCGATCCGAAAACGCCGCATCGCGTCGTCGCGCTGATCACCGAGTGGTACGACCGCGAGGGCCGCGTCGAGAAGCGCGACGAGGCTTCCGATCTCGGTGGCACGATGCGCCTCGGCTCGCAGCGCTGCCCGATCAAGCCCGGCACGCTCGCCGCCCGCATCTACGGCAAGGACGTCAACGAGCGCCATCGCCATCGTTACGAAGTCAATAACCGCTATGTGCCTCAACTCGAAGGGGGCGGGCTCGTCATCAGCGCGCGCACGCCGAGCGAAGATCTGCCCGAAATGATGGAGTTGCCGCAGCAGCTTCACCCGTGGTTCGTCGGCGTGCAGTTCCACCCCGAGTTCACGTCGACGCCGCGCGACGGGCATCCGCTCTTCAAGTCGTTCGTCGAAGCGGCGTTGGCCTATTCGAAAGCAAGCGTCGAAGAAAAGGTGAAGGCATGAAGCTTTGCGACTTCGAGGTCGGCCTCGACAAGCGTTTTTTCCTGATCGCGGGCACCTGCGTCGTCGAATCGGAGCAGATGTCGATCGATACGGCCGGCACGCTGAAGGAAATCTGCGCCAAGCTCGGCATCCCCTTCATCTACAAGTCCTCGTTCGATAAAGCCAACCGCAGCTCGGGCAAATCGTTTCGCGGGCTGGGCATGGACGAAGGGCTGCGCATCCTCGGCGAGGTCAAGCGGCAGCTGAAAGTGCCGGTGCTGACCGACGTCCATGAGATCGACGAGGTCGCGCCGGCAGCCGAGGTCGTCGATGTGTTGCAAACACCGGCATTCCTTTGCCGGCAGACCGATTTCATCCACGCGTGCGCGCGCTCGGGCAAGCCCGTCAACATCAAGAAAGGCCAGTTCCTCGCGCCGCACGACATGAAGAACGTCATCGACAAGGCACGCGACGCGGCCCGCGAAGCGGGGCTCTCCGATGATCGTTTCCTTGCCTGCGAGCGCGGTGCCTCGTTCGGCTACAACAACCTCGTCTCGGACATGCGCTCTCTGGCCATCATGCGCGAAACGGGTGCGCCGGTCGTCTTCGACGCGACGCACTCGGTACAGCTGCCGGGCGGCCAGGGCACGAGCTCGGGCGGGCAGCGCGAATTCGTACCCGTGCTTTCGCGCGCGGCCGTTGCCGTCGGTGTCGCCGGATTGTTCATGGAAACACATCCGAATCCGCCCTGCGCGCTTTCCGATGGCCCGAACGCCGTGCCGTTGCGGCGCATGAGCGAGTTGCTCGAAACGCTCGTTGCGCTCGACGTCGTCGTGAAGCGCACGCCGTTTCTCGAGCGCGAGTTCGATTGATGCTCGCGCTTTTCGTTGAAAGAACCGCATACGAACAAGACGACGCAGACCAAGCGACCCAACGAGAACAACGAAAGAGCGAGCGCAGCTCCACGTCATAAGCGGAATTGAACGTCATTTTTAGAGGAAAACATGAGTGCAATCGTAGACATCATTGGCCGTGAGATCCTGGATTCGCGCGGCAACCCGACCGTCGAATGCGATGTGCTGCTCGAATCGGGCACGATGGGTCGCGCGGCGGTGCCGTCTGGCGCGTCGACAGGCTCGCGCGAGGCAATCGAGTTGCGCGACGGCGAAGCCGGTCGCTATGGCGGCAAGGGCGTGTTGAAGGCGGTCGAGCATATCAACACGGAGATCTCCGAAGCCATCATGGGGCTCGACGCTTCCGAGCAGGCGTTCCTCGACAAGACGCTGCTCGAGCTCGACGGCACGGACAACAAGTCGCGCCTCGGCGCGAACGCGATGCTGGCCGTGTCGATCGCGGTCGCGAAGGCCGCGGCCGAGGAAGCCGGGCTGCCGCTTTACCGTTACTTCGGCGGCTCGGGTGCCATGCAGTTGCCGGTGCCGATGATGAACATCGTCAACGGGGGCGCGCACGCGAACAACAGCCTCGACATTCAGGAATTCATGATCGTGCCGGTGAGCCAGCCCACGTTTCGTGAAGCGTTGCGCTGCGGCGCCGAAGTTTTCCATGCGCTGAAGAAGATCCTCGGCGATCGCGGCATGAGCACGGCCGTCGGCGACGAAGGCGGTTTCGCGCCCAACTTCGGCAGCAACGACGAATGCCTCTCGACGATTCTGCAGGCGATCGAGAAGGCCGGCTATCGCGCGGGCGAAGACGTGCTGCTGGCGCTCGATTGCGCGGCGAGCGAGTTCTACCACGACGGCAAGTACCAGCTTGCGGGCGAGGGGCTGCAACTGTCGTCGGCCGAGTTCACCGACTATCTCGCCACGCTCGCGGACAAATTCCCGATCGTCTCGATCGAAGACGGCATGCACGAAAGCGACTGGAACGGCTGGAAGCTCCTGACCGACCGGCTCGGCAAGAAGATCCAACTCGTCGGCGACGATCTCTTCGTCACGAACACGCGGATCCTGAAGGAAGGCATCGAGAAGGGCATCGCCAACTCGATTCTCATTAAGATCAATCAGATCGGTACCCTGACGGAAACGTTCGCCGCGATCGAGATGGCCAAGCGGGCCGGCTATACGGCCGTGATTTCGCACCGCTCGGGCGAAACGGAAGATTCGACGATCGCCGATATCGCCGTGGGCCTCAACGCCGGTCAGATCAAGACGGGCTCCCTTTCGCGCAGCGACCGCATCGCGAAGTACAACCAGTTGCTGCGCATCGAGGAAGATCTCGGCGATATCGCAAGCTACCCCGGCAAGTCGACGTTCTATAACCTCCGTTGACGAGCTGACTCGTTCTTTTTATCGGTCTTTCCGCCCGCCGCCGCGCGACTCGTTCCCCAAGGGCATTACCTTCGGGGCGTTCGCGGCGGCGTTGACTATACGGCGCCTTTTCGCATGCGGCTCGTCACTGTCGTTCTTGTCGTCCTGCTCGTGCTGATTCAGTTTCCGCTTTGGTGGGGGCACGGTGGCTGGCTGCGCGTGCATGAATTACGCGAGGCGCTCGACGCGCAAGCAAAGAAAAACGCCGACGAGAAGCTGCGCAATCAGCGGATCGAAGGCGAGGTCCAAGACCTGCAAGCCGGCACGGCAGCCGTCGAAGAGCGCGCTCGCTATGAAATGGGGATGGTCAAGGACGGCGAGGTGTTCGTTCAGTTCGTCTCGCCGAATTCGGCGGCGAGCACGGTTGCCGCAGCGTCCGTGAGCGCCGAAACCTCCACGCGCGGGCAAGTGTCGGCCGCGCCCGTCGCCGTCGTGCCGAATCCCGTCTCTCGCGTCAAGCCGGCGCACGGCAAGGCCGAGAAAGGCGCCAAAAAGCAGGCGGGCGAGAAACCGAAGCGTTAGCCAGCGCGCTCAAGAAGGCGAACAAGCTCGAGCGTCAGTGGACGCCGGCGAGTCCCTAAAGGGACTTCCTCCCGGGGCCCCTAAAGGGTGCCCCCTTACCACCACCAGCCCGGATAATAGCCGGGGCTGTAGTATCCCGCCCCCCATCCGCTGTAATAGCCGCCATACCCGCCGTAGACGACCGGCGGCGAGTAATAGGGCATGTAGTAGCGTGCCCACGCGTCGGCCGCCATGGCTTCGTTTTGCTCCGAGAGGACTTGCTTGTCGATTTCGTCGTAACGCTTCTTTTCCGCATCGGTAAGCGGGTGCGCAGACCGCGACGCGCCGACTTGATCGGGCGGCAGCCGGCTCAAAACCTGTCCGGACGGCGGGGCGACGACGCAACCGGCGAGCGCGGCGCAGACGACCAGCGCGCCGATGGTAGCAACGGCCAACGGGCCGGGCGGCGAGAGTAGGGCGCGTGCCGGTTTCGACGGGTTCATGCTGAGCCTCCCTAAGAAGCGGCGCGGCGGCGCCGCTCAGTGGCGCTGGGTCGTGGCGGGCGTGACGCCTGTCGATACGCCGCTTGCCGCGAACAACTGGGCTACATCGACGGGGTCGAACTCGTAGCGCTGATTGCAGTACTCGCAGTGGATCTCGACGTGCCCTTGCTCGTCGAGCACACTTTCGACTTCGCCCCGTCCAAGCATCTTCAGCATCGAGCCGACTTTTTCTCGCGAGCAGCTGCACTCGAAATGGGCGGCGACGGGCGCGAAGTGCTGAACGTTCTCTTGCCAGAAAAGTCGCTTGAAGAGCGTCTGCGGTTCTTCGTTGAGCAGTTCGTCTTGCGAAAGCGTCCCACCGAGCACGCAGACCCGCTCCCACGTGTCGGCATCGTGTTCGCCCGCGTGCGGCACGATTCCACCGTCGCCGGGGAGCTTCTGCAACAGCATGCCGACGGCCCGCTCGTCGTTGGAGGCGAGCCAGAGTCGCGTATCGAGCTGCTCCGAGTGATGCATGTAGTGTTCTAGCACCTGGGCGATCGATTGCAGCGGCCCGTCGGTGCCGTTGAGCGGCACGATGCCCTGATAGGCTTGCTGACCCGGGCGCTTTTCGCGCGGATCGAGCGTGATGACGCACCGGCCATGACCGCTTGCGTTGAGCAGCTCGGCAAAGGGCGGAGGCTCCGCGGCGATTCCCTCGATTGCGAGGTCGTCGGAAAACTTCGCCGTGGCCCGCATGGCGAGCGCCGAGCTGCATTGGACCACGAGCATCTTGATGGGGCCGTCGCCGAAAATCTGCATGATGAGCGTGCCGTCAAACTTCAGGTTCGCCGACAGCAGCGCGCAAGCCGCCATCATTTCCCCGAGAATGTCCCGTACCGGCGCCGGATAGCGGCGGCGTGTCAGCACGTCGCGCCACGTATTGCGCAGCGATACGATTTCGCCGCGCACGGGCGCGGTGCTGAACATGAACTTCTGCAACTGATCTTCCACGGCTTTTCCTCGAAACATCGATACTGGGCTCTCCGGCCGCCTGAGCGGGCGGCCGGTGGCGCGGCGCGGCTCAGCCGATACGCACGAGCTGCTCCTTGAAGAGCGCGCGGCGTTGCACATACCCCGCGGCGTTGCTTTCGAGTCGCGCGACTTCTTCGTCCGTCAACTGGCGCACGACCTTCGCGGGCGCGCCGAGGATCAGCGACCGATCCGGAAATACCTTGCCCTCGGTCACGACGGCGCCTGCGCCGACCAGACAGTTGCGGCCGATCACCGCTCCATTCAAGACGATGGCCTGAATTCCGATGAGCGCGCCGTCGCGAATTGTGCAGCCGTGTAGCATCGCCTGGTGACCGACGGTGACGTTGGTTTCGATGACGAGCGGGTAGCCGGGATCCGTATGGAGCACCGCGCCTTCCTGGATATTGCTGCCGGCACCGACTGCGATCGGCTCGTTATCCCCGCGGATCGCCGCGCCGAACCAGACGCTCGCGTTCTCGTCGAGCGTCACTTGACCGATAATGGTTGCCGTGTCGGCAACGAAAACGCTCTCGTGAATCGTCGGGGCGTGTTCGCCCAGCTTGTACATCGCCACAGTTCAATTCTCCTGTCGGGCCGGCGCCGCGCGGCACATCATTTGCCGATCGGCAGTGCGCGTCGGGCAACGACGCGGGTGTCGAACCATCTATTGTAAATGGGTAACTGGCCTTCTTCGACTTCTGTCGCCGTTTCCTCTGAGCCTCCCGGTGCCCAGATCGGTCGCGGCGAGTCGCTGCGCCGTTTGTCGCTCGCAGCGCTCGTTGCTCGTGACCCGGCGGCGAAAGCCGACTCGGTGCGGTCATTGCACGCGCGCTGGTTGGCGGGCGAACTCGTCTGTCTGTCGCAAGAGCGGATCGAGGAGCCGGACGGCCTGCCCGGGCGCCCCGAGCGCCCGACGCTTGTTGCGCCTCGGCTTTTGCGGCACCGCGGCATGCAATCGCGCGAGGGGCGCGCCGCGCTGCTTCATGCGCTGGCGCACATCGAGTTCAACGCGATCAATCTCGCGCTCGACGCCGTCTGGCGGTTTCCCGACATGCCCGAACCGTTCTATGGCGACTGGTTGCGTGTTGCTGCCGAAGAGGCCCATCACTTCACGCTGCTTGCGGCGCGGCTTGCGGAGTTCGGCCACGCTTACGGCGATCTGCCTGCGCACGACGGGCTTTGGGAGATGTGCGAGCGCACGCGCGGCGACGTGATCGCGCGCATGGCTCTCGTGCCGCGCACCCTCGAGGCGCGCGGTCTCGACGCATCGCCGCCGATTCGCGCGCGGCTCGTCCAGGCGGGAGATCTCGACTCGGCCGCGATCCTCGACGTGATATTGCGCGACGAGGTCGGCCACGTGCGGATCGGCAATCGCTGGTTCCGCTATCTCTGCGAGACGCGCTCGCTCGACCCGCACCCGACCTATCTGCGCCTCGCCGACCAATACCATGCGCCTCGCTTGCGCGGCCCGTTCAACTTCGAGGCGCGCCGCGACGCCGGCTTCGACGAGGCCGAGCTCGCCGCCTTGGCCGCGCAGGCGGATCCGGGCGACGGAACGGGCGCGACGTAGCCGGTCGCCGAATCGCCGCGTGACTCGAGCGCTTCCTCGAGCAACGTCATTGGGGCGCCGATATAATCGAACGATCATTCTTTTTTCGGGCGCTTCTCCCATGAACCTCTCCCAATCGGATTTCGTCAACGTTCGCGGCGTCAGACTCCATGTGCGGCGCTGGGGCGATCGCGGCGCCCCAGCGTTATTCATGCTGCATGGCTGGATGGACGTGGCGGCGTCTTTTCAGTTCGTCGCGGATGCGCTCGCCGGCGACTGGCAGGTGATCGCGCCCGACGCGCGTGGGTTCGGGCTGTCGGATTGGCCCGTGGCGGCGCGCGGCGGCGGGCATTACTGGTTCCATGAATACCTGGCCGATCTGGAAGCGCTGCTCGATCACTACGCGCCGACGGGGCAGGTGAACCTGGTCGGCCACAGCATGGGCGCGAACGTCGTTTGCCTTTATGCGGGCGTACGCCCGGAGCGCGTGCGCCGCGTCGTCGATCTGGAGGGCTTCGGCCTTGCGCCGGCGCGAGCGGCGGACGCGCCGCGGCGCGTTGCCGCATGGCTCGACGACCTGCGCGCGCCGCCGTCGCTCAAGACCTACGGCACGCTCGACGACGTGGCGGCGCGGCTCATCAAGACCAATCCGCGCCTCGCGCCCGAACGCGCGTTTTTTCTGGCGCAGCACTGGTCGCGGCGCGGCGAGGACGGCCGCTACATGCTGCTGGGGGATCCGGCGCACAAGCTGCACGGCCCGCTCCTTTATCGGCTCGACGAAGTGATGGCGATATGGGCCAACGTCAGCGCGAAGGTGCTGCACGTCGAGGCGGTTGCCTCGCCGACCCTCGCGAGGCTGGCGGGCGCGATTCCGCTCGCCGAATTCAAAGCTCGCTTTCAGGCGTTCCGCGATTGGCGCGAAAAGCTGATCGAGGACGCGGGCCACATGCTTCATCACGATCAGCCGGAGCGGATCGCGGCGCTGATCGAGGCGTTTTGCGCTTGATCGAACGCCTGCGAAAACTCGTCGGCGCGGGGTGCCGGACTTCGCGGCGTTCGAAGTTGCGCGCCGCATTGCAGTAAAATGAGAAGACGGTTTTTGGGCCCCATCGAACCACATGAACGCCGACCTGCATTGCCATTCCAACGTGTCCGACGGGTTTTTCGCGCCCGCCGACGTAGCGCGGCGCGCGCATGCGGGAGGAGTGACGATCTGGTCGCTGACCGATCACGACGAGGTGCGTGGCCAAGCCGAGGCGCGCAGGACGGCTGAGGCGCTCGGTATGCGGTACCTAGCCGGGGTCGAGATTTCCGTGACTTGGGCGATGAAAACGGTGCATGTGGTCGGGCTCGGCATCGATCCCGACTGCCCGGCGCTCGTCGAAGGGCTCCATGCCACGCGCAACGGCCGCAGCACGCGCGCGGAAGCAATGGGGGCGGCGCTCGACGCGGTCGGCATTCCCGGGGCCTACGAGGGCGCGTTGCGTTACGTCTCGAACCCCGATCTCGTTTCGCGCACGCATTTCGCGCGCTTTCTCGTCGAAAAGGGCTTCGCCGAATCGACGGCCGACGTCTTCGACCGTTTCCTGGGCGAAGGCAAGCCGGGTTACGTGCCGCACCGGTGGGCCAGCCTTGAAGATGCGCTTCGCTGGATCAAGGCTGCGGGCGGCGTCGCGGTGATCGCCCATCCTGGCCGCTACAAGTACACGCCGCTCGCCTTCGACGAACTCTTCTCGACGTTCATCGACCTGGGCGGCGAGGCCATCGAGGTTGTGACGGGCAGCCACACGCCCGATCAGTACCGCGAGTACGCCGACGTCGCGCGCCGTTTCGGCTTTGAGGCGTCGCGCGGATCGGATTTTCACGCGCCGGGCGAGGGCCGAGTGGAGCTCGGCGAGCTGCCGCCGTTGCCGGCCGGTCTCAAGCCTGTCTGGGAGCGCTGGTTCTAGCGTCCGCTCAATCCTCGAACGAAAGGAAAAACGCCTGGGTCGGCCGTCGAATGCTCGATTTCGGCGCGGCCCCTTGAGCGGCGAGCCAGCCGGTTCACCGCGGCATCGAATGCAGTCCCGGGCCCGTGCCGACGCCCGGCTTACCGACGACCTTCGACCCATGTCCCAATTCTTCCGGATCCATCCCGACAACCCGCAACCGCGGCTCATCGCGCAGGCTGTCCAGATCGTCAAGGAAGGCGGCGTGATCGCGCTTCCGACCGATTCGAGCTATGCGCTCGGGTGCCGCCTCGACGACAAGGAAGCCGTGACGCGTCTGCGCCGCATCCGCGGGCTCGACGAGCGTCAGCATCTGTCGCTGCTCGTGCGCGACCTTTCCGAGCTCGCGGCGTTCGCGATGGTCGACAATCACCAGTTCCGGCTCATCAAGTCGGTGACGCCCGGACCCTATGTGTTCGTGCTGCAGGCGACGAAGGAAGTGCCGCGACGCTTGTCGCACCCGTCGCGCAAAACGATCGGCCTGCGCGTGCCCGATCATGCGATCACGCTCGCCTTGCTCGAGGCGCTCGGCGAGCCCCTCATCGCGACGACGCTGATCCTGCCCCCCGACAACGAGCCGCTCAACGAGCCGGAGGACATCCGGGCCCGGCTCGAAAAGCAGATCGATCTCGTTATCGACTCAGGGGCGTGTCTGCGCGCGCCCTCGACGGTCATCGATCTGACCGGCGACGAGCCCGTGCTCGTGCGCGCAGGGTGCGGCTCGCTCGAGCCGTTCGGTCTGACGGCGGCGTGAATGGCGATATTGTCGCGCCAGCTAGGGGCTTCGATCAGGAAACGATGAAATAACGCGGCCACGCACGCTGGCCGTCCGGCCGAGAGGCGTCACGCCTTGGCCCCCTTGTTACAATAGGCCCCGCTATGGATTTCTCTTCTTTGATACAGACGATCGCGGTCTACGCGCTGCCGGTGGTCTTCGCGATCACGCTGCACGAGGCCGCTCACGGCTATGCAGCCCGGCTGCTTGGCGACAACACCGCCTACATGATGGGGCGCGTGTCGTTCAATCCGATGCGCCATATCGATCCGCTCGGGACGATCGCGATTCCGCTGCTGCTCTATTTCATGACGGGCGGCGCGTTCATGTTCGGCTACGCGAAGCCGGTGCCCGTCGCATTCCGCAATCTGCGCAACCCGCGTTGGGGGAGCCTCTGGGTCGCGCTCGCCGGTCCGGCCTGCAATTTCGTGCAGGCGCTGCTCTGGGCGCTGATCGGCGTGGCGCTCGCTTATTTCTCGGTCGACGAGCCGTTTTTCTCTCGAATGGCGGCAGGCGGCGTCGGCGTCAATCTCGTGCTAGGCGTGTTGAATCTGTTTCCGCTCCCTCCGCTCGACGGGGGGCGCGTCCTCGTCGCACTGTTGCCGCCGCGCCAGGCGATCGGCTTGGCACGGCTCGAGCCTTGGGGCTTCGCGATCGTGATGGTGCTCGTCATATCCGGCCTCTTGACGAAGATCTGGCTGAGGCCGCTCGTCTCGCTGGGCTATGACGCCTTGACCGCCATCCTGGCCCCTTTCGCCTCGTTCCTGAACTGACACCATGTTTCCTGACCGCATTTTCTCGGGCATGCGTCCCACCGGTTCGCTGCACCTCGGCCACTATCATGGCGTGTTGAAGAACTGGGTGCGCCTGCAGGCCGAGTACCCATGCTTTTTTTGCGTCGTCGACTGGCATGCGCTGACCACGCACTATGAAACACCGGACATCATCGAGAACAACGTCTGGGAAGTGCTGATCGATTGGCTTGCTTCGGGCATCGACCCGAGCCAGGCCACGCTACTGATCCAGAGCCGCGTTCCCGAGCATGCGGAGCTGGCGTTGCTGCTCGGCATGAGCACGCCGCTCGGCTGGCTCGAGCGCGTGCCGACGTACAAAGAGCAGATGGAGAAGCTGAAGGACAGGGACCTGTCGACTTACGGCTTTCTCGGCTATCCGGTGCTGATGGCCGCGGATATCCTGCTCTACCGGGCATCGCTCGTGCCGGTCGGCGAAGATCAGGTGCCGCATGTCGAGATGACGCGCGAGATCGCGCGGCGTTTCAATTATTTGTACGGGCGCGAGCCGGGCTTCGAGGAAAAGGCGATCGAAGCCGTCAGAAAGCTCGGCGGCAAGCGCTCGAAGCTCTATCAGGAGTTGCGCAACGCCTATCAGCAGGAGGGCGACGACGAGGCGCTCGAGCGAGCCCGCGCGCTGCTGCAGGAATCGCAAAGCTTGTCGATGGGCGACCGCGAGCGCCTCTTTGGCTACCTCGAAGGCACACGCAAGATCATTCTCGTCGAGCCGCAGGTGTTGCTGACGGAGGCTTCGCGGATGCCGGGCCTCGACGGTCAGAAGATGTCGAAGTCCTACGGCAATACGATTGGCCTGCGCGAGGATGCCGAGTCGATCACGAAGAAGGTCCGCACGATGCCGACCGACCCGGCGCGCGTGCGGCGCACTGACCCGGGCGATCCCGATAAGTGCCCGGTGTGGCAACTGCATCAGGTTTATAGCGACGAGGCGACTCATCAGTGGGTCCAGAAGGGCTGCCGTTCCGCCGGGATCGGCTGCCTCGAGTGCAAGCAGCCCGTCATCGAGGGCATCCTGCGCGAGCAGCAGCCGATGCTCGAGCGCGCGCAAAAATATATGGACGATCCCTCGCTCGTGCGGGCAATCGTCGCCGACGGCTGCGACAAGGCGCGAAAATTCGCCACCGAGACGATGCGCGACGTGCGAGAGGCGATGGGGCTTGCATACTCGTAAGGACTCAGGGTCGGCACCGTTACGATTTCGGCCGGCCAATCCGCTACAATCGCGCTTTTAGAATCGAATTCATCGCGTTTCATGGCTAACGGCACATCAGGCAGCACCTCCGGCGGCGTACGGATTCGCGGCAGCATTCCTGCAATCGTCACGCCGATGCACGAAGACGGCGGACTCGATCTGGCGGCATTTCGCAAGCTCGTCGACTGGCAGATCGAAGAGGGGACGAATGCGCTCGTCGTCGTCGGCACGAGCGGCGAATCGGCCACGCTGACGGTCGAGGAGCACGTTCTCATGATCAAGACGGCCGTCGAGCAGGTGGCGGGCCGCATCCCCGTAATCGCAGGCGCAGGCGGCAACTCGACGGCCGAGGCCATCGAGTTGACCGAGCGCGCAAAGTCGGTCGGCGCGGACGCCACGCTGCAAGTCGTGCCGTATTACAACAAGCCGACGCAGGAAGGCATCTACCGCCATTTCCGGAAGATCGCCGAGGCCGTCGATCTTCCCGTGATCCTCTACAACGTGCCGGGCCGTACGGTGGCCGACATGTCCAACGAGACGATCCTTCGGCTCGCGCAGGTTCCTGGGATCGTCGGCGTGAAGGAGGCTACGGGCAATATCGATCGTGCGGCGCATCTCATCAAGGCCGCACCGGCCCACTTCGCCATCTATAGCGGCGACGACCCGACAGCGATCGCGCTGATGCTGCTCGGCGGGCACGGCAATATTTCGGTGACGGCGAACGTTGCGCCGCGCGCGATGAGCGAGCTCTGCAAAGCGGCACTCGCGGCCGATGCGAAGACGGCGCGCGAAATTCATTTGCGCTTGCTGTCGCTGCACAAGAATCTCTTCGTCGAATCGAATCCGATTCCGGCGAAATGGGCGCTTCAGGAAATGGGGCGAATCGAGGGGGGAATCCGTTTGCCTTTGACGCCGCTCGATGCGCGCTACCACGAAGTCGTGCGTGCCGCATTGCGCGAGGCAGGCGCGCTGCGCTGAAGCGTCGGGTACGATGCCGGCCGCTCGGGGGCGAGCCGGCAACCGCAACTGAATTCAACTAACCGACGTCGTTCTCGACTGACGCGCTTGGCCGCGGCTGGCATGCGCTTGGCAATCACGAAGGGCTCCATGAAACGTTCCGATTTTTCCACTCGCGCTGTCTGCACGGCAGCGCTCGTGCTTGCGTTCAGCACCACGCTTGCCGGGTGCGACACCCTCAACGACTGGTTCTCCGGCGATAAGGTCGATTACAAGGCGACGGGCTCCGCTCCGCCCCTGAAAGTGCCGGGCGATCTGACGACTGCCGCCGCGCCGGTGCAGCAGTACACGGCCCCGCCCGTGGGCGCGGCGCTGGGCGGTGCGCCGGAGCGCAACAAGACTGTCGCCGGCAATGCGACGGAAGGCGTGCCGAGCGCGCAAGATCCCTATGGTATGCATATCGAGCGCGATGGCGACCGCCGCTGGCTCGTCGTCGACGGCCGCTCGCCGGACCAGCTCTGGCCTCAGCTTCAGGCGTTTTGGCAGGAGAATGGCTTCGCACTGGCAACCGATGCGCCAGCCACCGGCATCATGGAAACGGCCTGGGCGGAGAATCGCGCGAACATTCCCGACGACTGGTTCCGCCGCACCGTCGGGCGTTTGATCGATTTCGCCTATTCGTCCGGCACGCGTGATCGTTTTCGCACGCTCGTCGCGCGCGGCCCCGATGGCGCGACCGACATTTCTATCACGCATAGCGCGCTCGAGGAAGTACTGACGGGGCAGGACAAGGACTCTTCGCGCTGGGTCGAGCGGCCGCGCAACCCGGTGCTCGAAGCCGTGTTCCTGACGAAGATGATGCAGAAGTTCGGTTTGACCGAAGCGCAGTCGAAGGAACTGCTGGCCAACGCGCGACCTGCCGCAGCGCCCGCGAAGATCCAGATGAGCGGGGGCGAGACGAGCCTCGATCTGCCGGAGTCGTTCGACCGGGCGTGGCTGCGTGTCGGGCTTGCGCTCGATCGGACGAATTTTACCGTCGACAACCGCGATCGCGCGAAGGGGATCTACTACGTCCGCTACGCGGACTCGGCCGAGGAGCTCAAGCGCGATGGCCTTTTCGGCAAGCTGTTCTACCGCAAGCCGACGGCCGATAAGCAGGGCCCTCAGTTCCTTGTCAACGTACGGCCGACGAGCGATACGCAAACGCAGGTGTCGATCGTCGACACCAGCGGCAACGTCGTGACGTCCACCGAGGCACAGCGGATTTTGACGTTGCTGCACGCGCAGCTGAACTGAACGTGCGATGCGCTTTGCCAGCTTAGGCAGCGGCAGCGAGGGCAATGCGCTGATCGTCGAGGCCCAAAGCGGCGCGACGACGACGCGCGTGCTCCTCGACTGCGGGTTCTCGACCAAAGAGCTCGAAAGGCGCCTTGCTCGTCTAGACCGCTGCATCGAGCAACTGGATGCGATCGTCATCACCCACGAACATAGCGATCACATTGGCAGCGCGCTGACGGTCGCGCGCAAATGGGCGCTACCGCTCTACACGAGTTGGGGAACGGCGCGTGCGGTCGGTGCGGACGAAGCCAACGTCGATTTGCACGTGCTCTGGGGCGATGAGACCGTCGCCATTGGCGATTTGCAGGTCTGTCCTTATACGGTTCCGCACGATGCGCGCGAGCCGCTGCAATTTGTCTTTTCGGACGGTGTAAATCGCTTGGGTGTGCTCACTGACGTCGGCGTTTCCACGCCGCATATCACGGAGGTGCTGAGCGGTTGCGACGGACTCGTGCTCGAATGCAATCACGACCTCGGCATGCTGGCCGCCAGCCGTTATCCGCAATCGTTGAAAGCGCGGATCGGCGGCAAACATGGGCATTTGAGCAACGATGCGGCCGCGGAGATTCTCGCGGCCTTGGACCGGACGCGATTGAAGCATCTCGTCGCCGCGCATCTGAGTCAACAGAACAACCTTCCGGCGTTGGCTCGTTCCGCATTGGCCACGGTGCTGAGCGCGTCGGCCGACGACGTCGTCGTCGCGTCGCAGGAGGAGGGATTCGCCTGGCTTGAACTGGTTGGCGGTTAGCCCAAGCGGAATCAGGCGTGAAGGCCAAGAAAAAACCGGCCCGCAGGCCGGTTTTTTCTTGCCATGAAGGCGGCGAGCTTACTGGCTCGCACCCGAGGCCGGAGCTGCAGCGGACGCGGCCGGAGCTTCCGAAGCGGGAGCAGCAGCAGGAGCCGACTCGCTTGCGGCAGCAGCGCTCGAAGCAGCACCCGTATCCGAAGCAGCGGCGGCCGGCGCAGAAGCGGCCGACGTATCGCTGGCCGGCGCGGCAGCGTTCTGGTCGCTGCTCTTGTTGCACGCAGCCAGGGCCACGGCAGCCAACAGGGATGCAACGAGGAGGGATTTCTTCATGATCACGTCCTTTTATGGTTAAAGGTAAGCAACAGCGCGAAATATTACCGGTAATGTGCTTCAACACCAACCTTGAGCCGCTGGTGGGACGCACATCAGAGCGTGAATCTTCCCCACGGCTTGGGCGGAAATTATATGCACTTTCGTACTGACCGTCGACAAACCGGGGTCAATACGTTGCCTTTCACATACAAAATTTCACGTTTTCTCCGGGTGGGGGACCCTGTCACGCAAATGCGCCGATCCGAACCCAGCCGGCAAGATACCATTCGTGCAGCAACGCTGTCATTGACCAATCATCAGAGAGTGTTACAAAGCGTTTCCCTTCGAGGCGGCGTGCATCGGCAAGCTCCAAGAGCCACTTTTTACGCGGCGGCAGCCGATGTTCCTCCCCATTGATGAAGTAACTGCGCTTGCCATAGAGCAATGCTGTCTTCCTATCGAGCCGGACGCCCCCTCGCGCTGCCTCGCGCGTGAATGTGCCAACGCTGGCGCCTATTTGGGGCGGGTCGAAAACGACATGCGCCTTGGGCTCGCTGAGATAGCTGCCAATGAATGATGCGACGTCGCCTTCATCCCAACGGATGCGAGCAAGGATCGCGCCGATTTGATCGATCATGGCCTGCGGCAATTGCGCTGGGCGCGTCACGGCGTCTTGCGCCGGGTCGCGGTAGCGCCCATCTGGATGAGCGAGCCGCGCCGCCGAGCCTCGCTCGGCAAGATGGTAGAGGAACTGGCCGACGAGTTCGCTGGCCGACGGGGAACGAAAGCCGATCGAGCAGGTCATGCACTCGCCGATTGCCACTCCGTCGTGCGCAATGTGCGGCGGCAAATAAAGCATGTCGCCCGGTTCGAGCACCCACTCGTTTTCCGGTTCGAAATGCTGTAAAACTTTCAATGGCAATCCATCTTTCAATGCTAGGTCTTTTTGCGCGGAGATTCGCCAGCGCCGTTTCCCGTGCACTTGCAGCAAAAAAACATCATACGAATCGAAATGAGGTCCCACGCCGCCACCGTCGGTGGCATACGAGATCATCAGGTCGTCGAGCCGCGCATCAGGAATGAACCGGAACCGGTCCAACATCGTGCGGGCGCGGTCGTCGTGCAGATCGACACCTTGCACGAGCAGCGTCCATTCGCGGCGCTTGAGGCCGGGCAGGTCGTCACTGCCGAAAGGACCGTGTTCGAGACGCCATGCGCCGCGAAAATGCGAGATGAGTCGGGCTTCCACTTCATCGCTCGCGGCAAGCTCGAACAGTTCGTCGCGCGACAACGGCGGGACGATCCCGGGCAGGGCCTGACGCACGAGCAGCGGCTTTTTCTGCCAGTGGCGCCGCATGAATTGCGAGGGCGACAGGTTGGCGAGAAGCGGGGTCGGCTGGTCGGGCGCGGGCGGTGAAACGGCGGAACGGGAGGGAGCGGCGGGGGAGGTCGGTTGGTCGAGGGGCCGCTTCGGCATCGTATAATGAGACCGTATTTTGGGAGAGTTTGATGAAAATCGCGAAGAACACCGTTGTGTCGGTCGCTTATAAGCTGTCGGATGCGCAAGGCAACCTGATCGAGGAAAGCGAAGAGCCGATGGTCTATCTGCACGGCGGCTATGATGGCACGTTCCCTAAGATCGAGGAAGAGCTCGATGGACACGAACCGGGGTTCCAGACTCAGATCCAACTCGAGCCGCAGGATGCGTTCGGCGAGTACGATCCCGAACTCGTGAAGATCGAGCCGCGCAGTCGGTTTCCGGAGCCGCTCGAAGTGGGCATGCAGTTCGAAGGAACGCCAGAGGACAGCGACGACGAGATCGACGCGCTGATCTACACGGTGACGGATCTGGCCGAAGACAAAGTCGTGCTCGACGGAAATCATCCGCTTGCCGGCATGGCGCTGCGCTTCGCCCTGACGGTGAAGGAAGTTCGGCCGGCCACGGCGGACGAGATAGAGCATGCGCACGCCCACGGCGCGGAAGGCATCGAAGTTCTCGACGACGAAGACGAGGACGAGGACGACTCGTCAGCTCCCACCTTGCATTGAACCGCGGCCCGGCATGCCGGCCGGCGGCTGACTCAGCTCAGGCGCGATGGTGGGCGCAATGAGTGGCGGGGTCGTCGCCGGCTCTCTCTCTGCCGACCTGGGTAGCAGCGGGGGCTCGGCGGCCGGCGTCGACGGTGGGACCGGCGGCGGAACCGGCATGATGCCCGAAGCGCTCGGAGCCGGTTCGAGCGGCGCCGCGGGCGGTTGCGAAGCGGGTTGAGGCGGGGTCTTCGGCATCCGTCTCAGCGACACCAATAATGGCGGCGCCTTCGCGAAATTCACATCGACTTTTATCCACTGCGTCACCGGGTCGTGCGGCCCGATTGCGATCCGTGTCAGGTTCGCGAGACGGTCGCCCTTGTCGTCAAAGAGTGGTTGATCGATTGAAAAGCCGTGGGGCAGGGGCTTCGACCCTTCGTGAATGACGATTACCGGCCCTCGGAAAATCTGGGCCGCTTTCACCAGGCTTCGCTTGAATTCCAGATAGCCATCGCGAGGCCTGTTGCGGTCGAATCTGAGCCACGAGAATCGATCCGCACGCTCATAGCGCTCGAAATCGGGCGCTGCCTCGATGAAGACGACGAGCGCATGCGCGCGGCGGCGCCGCGCGTATTCGGCTGCATGCTCGAGCCAGAACGCCGTCGCGATGGCGCGGTCGTCGTATTCGCCGTTACGGCCGCCGGCATTCGAGTAATGATTGTTTCCGCTGACCACATTGAGGCCGACGAATAGGGTGTCGTCGACTTGCCAGCGTACGTTTTCCCGATAGGCATGGAATCGTGCGACTTCGCTTTCACGGGTGAGCGCAAGCGTCGATTGCCCGAGCGACGCGGAGTTATCGGCGAACACGGTCTGCCGCAAGAAGTCGAGACGCTCGGTTGGGTCGTAACCTCCTGCTTGCGCGCGGTCGCAATCGGCCCAGTCGTGCTGCCCGGGAACGACGACAAGTGGGACGCGCGACGTTTCGAGCACTTGCTGCCGCTGCTCGTAAACGGCATCGTCGCATCGCTCAGAGGCGCTCTTGAGATTGCCGTCATAGACGACGAAGGCGATATTCGGCTCGAGACCGATGGCATCGAGAAGCTGTTGCGTCATCGCTTCGTCCGCCGCGCTTCGCATGGTGCCGGAAATGACGCCGAACTCGAAGCGAGGCTCGGCCGCAGCAGTTTTTTCGGCGCACGACAACGCCAGGCAAACCGCGACGGCGGGTGCGACGATCCGCGTGACGCGACGAATCACCTATGCCTCAGCGCGGCGAATGTTGCGCGTTCGCCATCTCGTGCAACTCGTAGATCAGGTCGAGTGCTTCGCGAGGCTTCAAGTCGTTCGGGTCGAGGTCACGTAGACGCTCGAGCGCGGGGTGCGGCGACGCGTCGTTGGCCTCATCCGTGTCGTCGTCAGGCGCGTCTTCGACGCAGGCCGCCACGGCGAAGAGGTCGAGTTGCGGCGTCGCATGCGTGACGGACTGTTGCTCGAGATGGGCCAGATGCTTGCGCGCCGCGCGGATGACAGCGGCCGGCACGCCGGCCAACTGCGCGACTTGCAGCCCGTAGCTCTGGCTCGCCGGACCGTCGTTGACGGCGTGCAGAAACACGATGCCATGCCCGTGCTCGACGGCTGAAAGATGGACGTTGGCCGCGTGCGGAAATTCGGCCGGCAGTTGCGTCAGCTCGAAGTAGTGCGTCGCGAAGAGCGTGTAGCAGCCGTTATGGGCAAGCAGGTGGCGTGCGATGGCCCACGCGAGCGCCAGGCCGTCGAACGTCGATGTACCGCGGCCGATCTCGTCCATGAGCACCAGGCTTTGCGGCGTGGCGTCGTTGAGGATCGCCGCGGCTTCCGTCATTTCGACCATGAACGTCGAACGTCCACCTGCGAGGTCGTCGGCTGCGCCGATGCGCGTGAAGATGCGATCGATCGGGCCGAAACGCGCGCTGCGGGCCGGCACGTAGCTGCCGACGTAGGCAAGCAGCGCGATCAATGCCGTTTGCCGCATGAACGTCGACTTGCCGCCCATATTCGGGCCCGTGATCAGCAACAGCTTGCGCTCGGCGTCGAGCCGGCAATCGTTCGCGACGAATTGCTCGACCTGCGCTTCGACGACGGGGTGCCGTCCTTGTTCGATCTCGATGCCGGCTTCGGACGCGAACGTCGGCGCGACCCAGTCGAGCGCTTGCGCGCGCTCCGCGAGCGCGGCCAGCAGATCGAGCTCGGCGAGCGCGGCGGCGACGCGCTGGCAATCGCCGATGAACGGCAGCAGCGCCTGCAGCACGGCGTCATAGAGCGAGCGCTCGCGCGCGAGTGCGCGCTCCTGAGCGGACAGCGCCTTATCTTCGAACGTCTTGAGTTCGGGGGTGATGTAGCGCTCGGCGTTCTTCAGCGTCTGGCGGCGGCGATAGTCGTCGGGGACTTTGTCGGTCTGGCCGCGCGTGACTTCGATGTAGAAGCCGTGCACCTTGTTGTACTCGACACGCAAATTGGCGATGCCGGTGCGCGCGCGCTCCCGTGCTTCGAGATCGATCAGAAACTGCCCGCAGTTTTCGGAAATGTCACGGAGCTCGTCGAGCTCGCTGTCGTAGCCGCGTGCGATGACGCCACCGTCGCGTACCATCGCGGAAGGCTCCTCGGCGATGGCGCGCGCGAGCAGATCGACGCATTCGGGGGGCGGCTCGAGCGCCGCCGCGATTCGTTCGAGCGCCGCGGCGCCGCCGGCGGCGTCCGATGCCAGCGCGCGCAGCGAGGGCAGCGCCGCGAAGGTATCGCGCAGGCTGGACAGATCGCGCGGCCGAGCCGACAGCAGAGCCAGGCGCCCGGTAATTCGCTCGACGTCGGCAACGCGCCGCAATGACCCCCTCAGCGAATCGAGGCTCGCTTGCGGTGAAGCGTCGAGCAGTGCGCCGATCGCTTGCTGACGTGCTTGCGCGCGACCGCTGTCGCGCGGCGGGTGATGCAACCAGTGGCGCAGGAGGCGGCTGCCCATCGTTGTGCAGCAGGTGTCGAGCAGTGAACAGAGTGTCGGCGACTCGCCCCCGCGCAACGTTTCCGTCAGCTCGAGGTTGCGGCGCGTTGCCGGATCCAGCCCGATGTACTCCGATTCATACTCGACCTTGAGGCTGCGCACATGGCGAAGCTGCTGGCCCTGCGTGGCAGCCGCGTATAGAAGCAGCGCGCCGGCCGCGCCGCATGCGCTCGTGAGCGACTCCGCGCTGAAGCCGTCCAGGCTTGCCACATCGAGCTGATCGCATAGCCGCTGCTTGCCCGACGTGACGTCGAAATGCCACGACGGCACGCGTGTCAGCGCACCGGTCAGGCCCGCGGGGAGGAAGTCCGTGGGAGCATCGGCCACGAGGATCTCGGCCGGGCGAATGCGTTCGAGTGAAGCGCCGAGCTGGTCGGGCGCGATTTCGGCGAGACGTAACGCGCCGCTCGCGAGATTGAGCCAGGCGAGGCCGATAGCATTGACGACGCCGCGCTTGTTATGCGCGGGGCAGATCGCAAGCAGATAGACGTCGCTTTTGTCGGCGAGCAGTGCCGCGTCGGTCAGTGTGCCGGGCGTCACGACGCGGACGACTTTGCGCTCGACAGGACCTTTCGACGTGGCCGGATCGCCGATCTGCTCGCAGATGGCGACCGATTCGCCGAGCTTCACGAGCTTCGCGAGATATTGCTCGACCGCGTGATGCGGCACGCCTGCCATTTTGATGGGATTGCCGGCCGATGCGCCGCGTTGCGTGAGGGTGAGATCGAGCAAACGTGCGGCCTTTTCCGCGTCTTCGTAGAAGAGCTCGTAAAAATCGCCCATCCTGAAGAAGAGCAGCGTGCCGAGGTGATCCGCCTTGATGCGCAGATACTGCTGCATATACGGCGTATGCTTCGCGAGCGTCTGATCGGTTTCGCCGGATGCCTGCTGCTGAGTTGGATTGCCCATCGTGTTCTTGGTGCTTGCGAGTATAGGGCGAGAGTGTACCTCGGCAGGCGATCTGTGCAGTCGTTCGAATGGCTAACGGGCGACTTGCCGCGGTGGGCCAGCGCGGCACGCGGGCAACGCGAAGCGACGCGCTTTTTCGCCGGCGTTCTCTTATGTGCCAGTGCGACCGTTGCCTTGCGGGGGGAAGCGGCGTCGCCAACGGCATCCGCGGCCAGCCACGGATGAAAGTTATCAAGCGAGTACCGTGCGCCTGGCTCGGAAATCACGGACAACTCGAGCTCTAGCCCGAGCGACTTGAGGGCCTCTACATGAATTTGCAGTCATTACCGGTTAGCGGATCGCCTAAGCTATTGAGTGGGCTGCGCCACCGACTAGCGGCTCCGGTTGGGGATCGGGGGCACGACGTGACGTTTCTTCACGCGCAAAAGCGAAAATTGACCTCCGGCGATAAGGCGGATATGGAGCCGCCGGCGAAACGGCGCCGGGTTGAGGCCCGGACCTCTCCTTACCACGGGATAGGCATGAACAGTGGCCCGAGACTCGGGGCGCAGCCGGAGAAGAAAAAGCGAAAATTGACCTCCGGCGATAAGGCGGATATGGAGCCGCCGGCGAAACGTCGCCGGGTTGAGGCCCAGACCCCTCCGTACCACGGGATAGGCATGAACAGTGACCCGAGACTCGAGGCGGCATTCGCCGGTTACGCCGCGCGGTATGCCCCTGATGCGGCGCTGCCGCTTCCGGCGGCTGAGAGCTCCACAGGCGCGAGCGGCGCAAAGACAGAGCCGTACCGAGTATCGGCGAACGGTAAGTTGGCTGTGCCCATCGAACAGGATCCGCAGAAGTTCTTCGCCGACCCGGCAACGGTTGAACGTTCGAACCGCATCCTCAAGGCCATGCGATCGAAAGTGAAGCTTAGGATAGGAGGCCATGCTCCCCCATCTCTCGTTGGCATGAAGGAAGTCAGGCTCGAGAACATTGAGGAGGGCAAGTCAGTCTTCGATGTATACGAATGCATAGACGTCGCGCGACGCGTGACCAACGCCGGCGAATGGCATGCGATCTATGCCCCCCGTGGGCGGTCAAGCGAAGTTTGTGCACAAGCAGAATCCGACCGAGACCAACTCGCTTAACAAGCTAATCGAGAGGTTGACGAATGACCCGGAAATCACACCCGAAAGCGTGATCGCCGACCAAAAGGTGCTCGAGGAGGAGGCGAACTCCTTTTCATTCGAGATGGGTGGAGTGAATATCAACACCAACGTGCGGAAGGACGCCAACCGCGAACTAAAGGAGGCGCTGCCGGACAGGAACTTGCGTATCGCGCTGCTTGAGGTGATTGGAGACGACCCGCCGCTGGTGCAGCAAGATGTCGTCACCAGGCTCGAGGAGTTCCTGAAGAAAGAGGGCGTGACTCAAAACGAGATAAGGGATGACAAGAAGATTGCGGACTGGGCCGAACGGATCGAAGCGTTCAAGAACCAGGCGAAGTTAGAGAAGAGCCAGAGGTACTCCCAATTGGAGTCGGTGGAGAAGAGCGCGCGCGCTGCGAGGCTCGGCATCAACGAGCACGCGCAGCCCGATGTCGGCGAATCGTTTGCGGCGCTGAGTACGCGCACGCGGATCCTGCCCGAGGATAAAGAAAAGTGGAACGTCCATTTCGCGCCTGTGGTTGCCCGTGTCGGCGACGACACCATCACGCTCGAAAACTACGCCCGAGAGGGGGACGGAGTCGATAGATATGATAGGTGGTTCTTCAACATGCACGGGCCGAAGGAACGATCGTTCCACGAGGAGTACCACAACTGGGTTGCGGATGGGGTGACTTTACGGATGGGCGAGGCGGCCACGCCCGAAATGCGTGAAGAGTTCAAGCGGAGCATTAGAGAGAAGGTGGGCGAGCTTTCCCCGCAGCTTCAGGCCCGCATCGACTCTGCCACTACGCGCGCCGAGTTGGCGGCGATCTACGCCGCTGCCACGTAAAAAGCCCTTCTTCATAAGGCGCGCGGTGCGTTAGCGGCGCATTACACTTTTTGCGTCAAGCGGCTGTAAGGCGTGAGGATCGGCACCATTTGCGCGTAGACCTTCGGATTGCCGGCGACGATCTCGCCGATATGCAGGAAGTCCGAATCACCCGTGTAGTTGCCGACAAGCCCGCCCGCTTCGGTGATGAGCAGGCTGCCCGCGGCCATGTCCCAGGCGCTGATGCCTTGCTCGAAGAAGCCGTCGAGGCGACCGGCCGCGACGTTCGCCAGATCGAGCGCGGCTGCGCCCGGACGACGCAGGCCCGTGCACGAGCGCGTCATTTCGGCAAAGAGGCGGCAATAGGCATCGAGCCGGTCGTTCTCGCGGAACGGAAAGCCCGTGCCGATCAGTGAATCGGCGAGACGGTCGCGCCGGCCGACGCGGATGCGGCGATCGTTCAGGTAGGCGCCGCGCCCGCGCGATGCGGTGTAGAGATCGTTGCGGGTCGGGTCGTAGACCACGGCCTGCGTCACGATTCCCTTGTGCGCGAGCCCAATCGAGACGCAATAGTAGGGAAAGCCGTGGATAAAGTTCGTCGTGCCGTCGAGCGGATCGATGATCCACTGGTAGTCGGATTCGTTCTCGGAACGACCCGATTCCTCGGCGAGGATCGAGTGATCGGGGTAGGCCGTCTTCAAAGTGTCGATGATCGCCGCTTCGGCAGCCTTATCGACCTCGGTGACGAAATCGTTGTGCTGCTTCTGGCTGACCTGGATCAAGTCGAGGTCGAGCGATGCGCGGTTGATGATCTGTCCGGCGCGGCGAGCCGCCTTGACAGCGATGTTGAGCATGGGATGCATGAGCAGATTCCTTGTGCCGCGGCAACAGCAAGTGCCGCCACGGAATGGGCCAAATCAAACCGCCCGGACTGCGGGCCAACTCGGGAAAGAGGCACGCATTCCGTCGACGAAGACGAATTGAAGAAGAGCAATGCGCGTACATGGCCAGAGAGGCAAGCGCTGCCGTACGCGCGAACAAGGCGTGATTTTACCAGGAAGCCGAGGCGAGCTTAGCGTTTCGGAGCCACACGCGCCGGGCCGGTCCGGGCGGATCCGGGCGGTCGTTCGGGCGGCGTCGGGCCGTTGGCGATACCATACGGGGCGTGCCGTTTATCGATTGGGGTGAGCAAGCCCAAACCATGCGGCTGTATCAGTCCTTCGTCACTCTCGCAGCATCTTGTTTCGCAGCATCTTGAATTCATCGAATCCGAACCATCCTCACGCGCCGCTCGACGCCGAAGCGGCCGCACTCAGCGGAGCCGGCGGACCTTGCGGCGGCTTTACGTCAACCGTCTTCGTGCTCGTCGAGCCGAGCCATCCGGGCAATGTCGGCGCGGCCGCGCGTGCGTTGAAGACGATGGGGTTTTCGCGTCTCGTGCTCGTCGCGCCGCGCGTTGCGCACGTGCAAACGGACCCGGAAGCCGTCGCCATGGCGAGCGGGGCCGACGACGTGCTGGCCGCGGCGAGCACCGTGCCGACGCTCGCCGATGCATTGACCGGTGTCCGGTGGTCCGTCGCGTTGACGGCCCGGGCGCGCGAGTATGGGCCGCCGCAACTCGCGCCGCGCGAGTCGGCAGGCGAGGCGTGCCGCCAAGCGGCGAGCGGCGATATTGCGTTCGTCTTCGGCAACGAGCGAACGGGTCTTTCCAACGAGCACGTCGAGCGATGCAGCTCGCTTGTGCATATTCCCGCGAACCCCGCCTATAGTTCGCTCAACCTCGCTCAGGCGGTGCAGGTGCTGGCTTACGAGCTGCGCATCGCCTATCTCGGAGAGCGCACGGCAACGGGCGCCGGCGATGCGCTGGCCCAGCGTGCGTCGAGCGATGAAATCGAGCGGATGTTCGTGCATCTGGAAAACGCGCTCATTGCGCTCGACTTTCTCGATCCAGCCAATCCGAAGAAGCTGATGTCGCGGCTGAGGCGCCTATTCGCGCGCGCGGCGCTCGAGCACGAGGAAGTCAACATCATGCGCGGCATCGCCAAGCACATCCTGCTCAAGTCCCGCCGCGACGACCGTCCGTAGCCCGGTCGTCCCTAAAGGGACTTCCTTCGGGGGCCCTAAAGGGTGCCCCCTCCGGTCGTCCCTAAAGGGACTTCCTTCGGGGGCCCCAAAGGGTGCCCCCTCCGGTCGTCCTGCCTGCTTTCAGCGCGGCGGGCCGATGCCGATGGCCGGCGATCGACGCCGCGCGAATGCCCCTGTCGAGCACAGGGCGAAAAAAGCGCGCGAAGCAACCGGCGCGGGTTGCCATTACAATCGGCCGGACGCTCATAAGCAAATCACACCGAGTCATAACGATGCGTAGGCTGCCGCTCCGGGAGGGGCCGCAGTGGCGCTCATCAGGCGAGCCGACACCATGTTCACGAGACTTCGCGAAGACATTGCCTCGATCCGCGAGCGGGATCCCGCCGCGCGCAGCACGTGGGAAGTGCTCACCTGTTATCCGGGGCTGCACGCGATCGTGCTTCATCGAATGTCGCACGCCTGCTGGCTCGCCGGACGGCGCTGGCTCGCTCGAGCAATTTCGCAGTTCGGCCGTTTTCTGACCGGCATCGAGATCCACCCGGGCGCGCGGATCGGGCGCCGCGTCTTCATCGATCACGGCATGGGCGTTGTCATCGGCGAGACCGCCGAAGTCGGCGACGATTGCACGATCTATCAGGGCGTCACGCTCGGCGGAACGTTGCTCACGCGCGGCGCGAAGCGGCATCCGACACTGGAGCGAGGCGTCGTCGTGGGCGCCGGGGCCAAAGTGCTGGGTGGCTTCACGGTCGGCGCTGAAGCGAAGATCGGTTCCAACGCGGTCGTCGTCAAGCCGGTGCCGGCCGGCGGCACGGCGGTCGGCAACCCCGCGCGCATCGTCATGCCGGTCGACTCGAAGCGCAAGAGCGAGCGCTCGACGTTTTGCGCGTACGGCATCACGCCGAATGCTGAAGATCCCGTTTCACTTGCGCTGCATGGGCTCATCGATCACGCCGCCAAAGAGAGCCAGCGCGTCGATGAAATCGTGGCGGCGCTCGAGCGACTCGGCGAGCGCCTCGAGGCGCTACATGGCGCCGACGGCGCGCTGTCGGATTTACGGCGCTTGTCGGCGGCGATCGAAGGGAAGGTGGCTCAGCATTGACAAAAGCCGCCGCGTCTCCTTTCCGCCGAGCAATCGGAGCAAGAGGGGTAACTCGGAGCGGGTGATGCGCAACCGGGCGTCGATGCCCGTCGGCGCATTTCAGTCGAGCGGGAGAACGTGGATGCCCTCGGCATCGATGCGCAAATAGCCGCCGCGCCGCGTGCCGTGATCGAGGTCCCAGTCGGGCAGCACCCAGCGTGTGCCCCCTCGTTCATCGTGGCGTGCGGGCCGATGCGTATGCCCGTGGATCATCGTCGTCGTTTTGCTCGACTTGAACAATGCGGCGACGCTTTCGCTCGTGACGTCGTAAAGCGGGGAAGGCGGCCGGCTCCTGCCGGCGTCGCTCGTCGTGCGCATCCGTTCGGCGAGCGCTCGACGCCACCTGAGCGGCCAGGCGAGAAAGAGCAACTGAACCGCGCGCCAGCGCGCGAATCGCCGAAACGTCTGGTATTTGTGGTCGGCGGTGCATAGCGCATCGCCATGCGCGAGCACGATGCGCGAGCCGAATGCCGTCATCACGAATGGGTCGGGCAGCCAGATCGCGCCGGCCGCGCGCATGAACCGCTTGCCGAGCAGAAAGTCGCGGTTGCCGTGCATCACATAAAGCGCGATGCCGCGCTCGGAAAGCGTATGCAGGACGGCCGCGACGCGGGCGGCGAATGGGTCCACCTTCAGCGTATCGTCGCCGATCCAGTAGTCGAAGAGGTCTCCGAGCACGAAGACGGAATCGGCGCTATCGGCCGTGACGAGCATGAAGTGCTCGAAGGCGGCGACCGTGCGCGGAATGGCGGGACTCAGGTGCAAATCCGAGATGAAGAGCAGCGGGCGCGGCGCATGACCGCGCGTGCGGCCGTGCTCGTGCGGCACGGTCGCTTCGTTGCTGCGGGGCGGCGCGTCGTGGCGCGCCGTAATCCCCGCGTCCCGGAAGATGCTTGTGCTCAATCGACGACGACCGCTTTTTCGATGATGACATCGTCGACGGGCACATCCTGATGAAAGCCCTTCGAGCCCGTCTTCACCTTCTTGATCTTCTCGACTACGTCGAGCCCTTCGACGACCTTCCCGAACACGGCATAGCCCCAGCCCTGCGGCGTGGGCGCGGAGTGGTTGAGGAAGTCGTTGTCGTTCACGTTGATGAAGAACTGTGCCGTGGCCGAATGTGGATCGTTCGTGCGCGCCATCGCGATCGAGCCCTTGACGTTCTTCAGGCCATTGTTGGCTTCGTTGTCGATCGGGGCGTCGGTCGGCTTTTGCTTCATGCCGGCCTCGAAGCCGCCGCCCTGAATCATGAAGCCGTCGATGACGCGGTGAAACACGGTGTTGTCATAGTGACCTTTCCTCACATAGTTCAGAAAGTTCTCCACCGTCTTCGGTGCTTTCTCCGCGTCCAGTTCGAGCTTGATGACGCCGTAGTTCGTATGCAGTTCGACCATGATGAAATTCCTTGCCTTGAAAGTGCCGTAAAAAAGAGGCATTGAGCAGGCCGGCATCTTGCGCCGGCCGGGTAGGGGCCGCTATTGGGAAACGACGCTCGCCGATTCGATCACGATCGGCTTTTGCGGCACATCGGCCATCGGGCCGCGCGTCGTGGTGGGCGTGCCCTCGATCTTCTTCACGACGTCCATGCCCGAGACGACCTTGCCGAACACCGCATAACCGTTGCCGTCCGGGTTCGGATAATCGAGCCCCGCGTTGTCGACGGTATTGATGAAGAACTGATCGGTTGCCGAGTTCGGGTCGCTCGTGCGCGCCATCGCTATCGTACCCACTGCATTTTTCAGACCGTTGCGGCTCTCGATCGGGATCGGCGCGCGCGTCGGCTTTTCTTGAAAGGTCTGGGTGTAGCCCCCGCCCTGAATCATGAAGCCGGGAATCACGCGATGAAAGATCGTGCCGTTGTACTGACCTGACTTCACGTAGTCGAGAAAGTTGGCGACCGTCTTCGGCGCTTTGTCCGGATAGAGTTCGAGGCGAATGTCGCCGTCGCTGGTTTTCAGGAGCACTTGCGGATGCGCGGCGGTCGCGGCCGTTTGCGCGAGCGCGGACGTGCTCGCGATCAGAGCGGCGCTGCCGAGCGCCAACCAAAAGCGTTTCATGGACATCCTCATCGTTGGGAAGAAATGAATCCCGTCTCAGTTCGAAGGGGCGACGTAGGGAGCAGCGGGAAATGCCCCATTCGCGCCGCCTCCAAACGAAGGCGTCGGCGGAGGCGGAACGGCTGGCTGCGCGGCCGAGGCGCCTGTCGTCTGAGCGTGCCGCGTCGTGATGGCGGATGGCTGCGCGACGATCTTCTCGACGGCGGCAAGACGCTCGCTCGTGGCGACGCTCGTATGGCCGACGCTTTGTGCGCGCTTGTAAGCCGCGGCGGCGAGCCGCAGATAGAGATCGCCGAGGTTTTCGTAGGCGAGGCCAAAGGAAGGGTTCGCCTTCACGGCCGTCTCCAGCGCCGCGCGCGCTTCTTCATAGCGGCCGTGCTTCGCATAGAGCGCGGCGAGATTGTTGTAAGGCTCGGGAAGCTCGGGATACGCCTGAGTCAATTCGACGAATTGCTCGATCGCATCGTCGTCGCGGCCGAGGTGCGCGAGCACGGTGCCGCGCTTGAACTTCGCCTGCGCATCGCGCGGGTTCGACTTGATCCGCGCATCGAGATCGGCGAGGGCCGCATTCCAATTCCGTGCCGCGATCGACGCATCGATTTGCGGTGTGTCGTCGGTCGTCACTTGCGCCGCTTGCGCATGCGCGGGCGCACTCGGCGACGCCGCGAGAGCGAAGCCGAGCACGGCCGTCGCGGCGAGGGCCGCTGTCCGTTGCATGCGGCCGCTGTAAGGTTTCATAGGCTCAGGTCTGGATGTTATACTCCGGCCCATTCTAACAAAACGTTTGCTCGTTTCCTCGAACGAGCGAACTCCTCCGCCTAGTCGTGGTCGTCTTTCGCCTCGATCGCAGCTCGAAGCGGCGCATGACGGTGCGAACCCGCACCGGCGCGTTGCGAACGGAGGCGCTCGAGCGTTCTCGCGAGGCGCCTCGCACGTCGCCAAGTGCGGAATGCTCGGGGCTCACGCATCGTCTCTATGGAATCACTGCGCATCTACAACACGCTCGCGCGTGAAAAGCAACTGTTCGAGCCGCGCCGTGCAGGCGAAGTGCGGATGTATGTCTGCGGGATAACCGTATACGACTACTGCCATATCGGCCATGCGCGCATGTTGATCGTGTTCGATGTCGTGCAGCGCTGGTTGCGTGCGCTTGGATACCAAGTGACATACGTGCGCAACATTACCGATATCGACGACAAAATCATTCGCCGCGCCGTCGAAAACGGCGAAACGATCAAGGCGCTGACCGATCGTTTCATCGCGGCGATGCACGCGGATGCCGATGCGCTCGGCGTCGCGCGCCCCGACATCGAGCCGCGCGCGACCGACTACATTCCGCAGATGCTCGGCATGATCGAGAAGCTCGAGGCGAACGGTTATGCCTATCAGGCGACGGATGGCGACGTCAACTATGCCGTGCGCAAGTTCGCCCGCTATGGCGCGCTTTCGGGCAAGTCGCTCGAGGATCTGCGCGCCGGCGAGCGCGTCGCCGCCAACGAGGCGAAGGAAGATCCGCTCGACTTCGTGCTGTGGAAGCGCGCGAAGGCCGACGAGCCGGCGGGTGCGAGCTGGGAGTCGAAGTATGGACCGGGACGGCCCGGTTGGCACATCGAGTGCTCGGCGATGAGCTGCGCGCTGCTCGGCGAGCATTTCGATCTGCACGGCGGCGGGCAGGATTTACAGTTTCCGCACCACGAAAACGAGATCGCGCAAACCGAAGGGGCGACGGGCGAAACGTTCGTCGACTACTGGATGCATAACGGGTTCGTGCAGATCGACAACGAGAAGATGTCGAAGTCGCTCGGCAATTTCTTCACGATTCGCGAGGTGATCGCGAAATACGATCCCGAGGTCGTTCGCTTTTTCATCGCCCGCGCACATTACCGTTCGCCGCTCAATTACAGCGACGTTCACCTCGACGATGCGCGCGCGGCGCTCACGCGTCTTTACACCGCGCTGAAGGACGTGAGCCCCGACGAGGGCGCGCTCGATTGGAGCGAAGACCACGCCGCGCGTTTTCGCGCGGCAATGAACGACGACTTCAATACGCCCGTTGCGGTAGCGGTGTTGTTCGAGCTTGCCAACGTCGTGAATCGTACGCAGGACCGCGCGCTCGCGCGCCAGCTTCGCGCATTGGCGGCGACGCTCGGGCTGCTCGGCCGTGAACCGCGGGCATTCTTGCAGCAAGGGGCGGGCGACGTCGGGGTCGTGATCGACGAGGCGGCGATCGAGCAGAAGATCGCCGAACGCGCCGCCGCGAAGCGGGCGAAGAACTATGCCGAGGCAGACCGGATTCGGGCCGAGTTGCTCGAAGCCGGCGTTGCGCTCGAAGACAAACCGGGCGGGCTCACGGAGTGGCGCCGCGTATGAACGTGCGTCGCGAAACGCGCTACCGCCGGGAGGCATGATGGCAACGGCCAGAAAGACGCCAGTCAAGCGCGCCGCGCCGCAACGAGCCGCGGCGACGAAAAACGCAGCGAGAAAGCGCGCGACGAAAGAGACGCGCGCATCGGTGAGCCCGAACGGCGCGGCTGAGCCGAAGCCGAAGCTATCGGCGGCGCGCGCGACGAAGACGAAGGGCAACGGTTCGGCGGTGCCCGATTCGGGCAGCGGCGTCCAGGCGTTCGTGCGCGATGGGACGCGCGACGGCGAAATCGTCCGCAAGACGCGCGCCGGTTCGAGTGCAGAGGCCGCTGTTCCCGTACAGATCGGCGGTTTGCAGCCGGAGGTCGCGCGACCGACTTATTGGGATCGCGCCTGCGCCGACCTCGTAAAGCGCGATCGCATCCTCAAGCGCCTCATTCCGAAATTCGGCCCGGTCCATTTGATCAACGGTGGCGACCCATTCGTCACGCTTGCCCGTTCGGTTGTCGGTCAACAGATCTCCGTGCCCTCGGCGCAGGCCATGTGGGAACGCATCGAGCAGGCGTGCCCGCGGCTCGCGCCGCAACAGTTCATCAGGCTGGGGCAGGAGCGGCTCATCGGATGCGGGTTGTCCAAGCGCAAGTCCGAGTACCTGATCGATCTCGCGCAGCACTTCGTTTCGGGCGCGCTGCACGTCGACAAATGGATGTCGATGGAAGACGAGGCCGTCATCGCCGAGCTCACCCAGATTCGGGGCATTGGCCGCTGGACGGCGGAGATGTTCCTCATCTTCAACCTGTCTCGCCCCGACGTCCTTCCGCTCGACGACCTCGGCCTCATTCGTGCGATCAGCGTCAATTACTTCAGCGGGGAGCCGGTGACGCGCAGCGAGGCACGCGAGGTGGCGGCGAATTGGGAGCCGTGGCGTACGGTAGCCACCTGGTACATGTGGCGCAGCCTCGACGGCGCGCCCGAGCAGTGACCTATTAGGATTGTGGGCTGATAGTTTCGACCGATGCCGCGGCGCGTGGCGGCGGTTAGAATACGCGCTGCCGAAAGTCCCCAGGATTGGAACATATGAAAACGACGTTTCTGGATTTCGAACAGCCAATTGCCGAACTCGAGGCAAAAATCGAAGAACTGCGTTTCGTGCAGGACGACTCGGCTGTCGATATCTCGGAAGAAATCGAGCGGCTCTCGAAGAAGAGCCAGCAATTGACCAAGGATCTGTACGCGAACCTGACGCCATGGCAGGTTTCGCAGATCGCCCGGCATCCGCAACGCCCGTACACGCTCGATTACGTCAACGAAATCTTCACCGACTTTCACGAGTTGCATGGCGATCGGGCTTTCGCCGATGACCAGTCGATCGTCGGCGGCATGGCGCGCTTCAACGGCCACCCGTGCATGATCATCGGTCACCAGAAGGGGCGCGACACGAAAGAGCGTGCCGCGCGCAATTTCGGCATGCCGCGTCCCGAGGGCTATCGCAAGGCCGAGCGGCTGATGCGCCTGGCGGAGAAATTCGGACTGCCGATTTTCACGTTCGTCGACACGCCGGGCGCCTACCCGGGCGTCGGCGCCGAGGAGCGTGGACAGTCGGAGGCGATCGGCCACAATCTGTATGTCATGGCTGAGCTGAAGACGCCGATCATCGCGACAGTGATCGGTGAAGGGGGCTCGGGCGGCGCACTGGCGATTGCCGTGGCCGACAGCCTGCTCATGCTGCAGTTCTCGACGTATTCGGTGATTTCGCCCGAAGGCTGCGCCTCCATTCTGTGGAAGAGCGCGGCGAAGGCGCCCGAAGCAGCCGAGGCGCTCGGGTTGACGGCCCATCGCCTGAAGGCGCTCGGCCTCATCGACAAGATCGTCAACGAGCCGCTCGGCGGCGCGCATCGCGACGTGAAGGGAATGGCTGCGCTGCTGCGCCGCGCGCTTTCCGATACGCTGCGCCAGTTCCAGGGCATGAGCGTGCAGGATTTGCGCGAGCGCCGCTTCCAGCGGCTCATGTCCTACGGCAAGTTCAAGGAATCGATGCCCGGCGCATGAGACGCGCCGCGCACGCCCCAGTGCGTCTCGTCGCGTCCTTCCGCTAGCGACGAAAGCCATGATTTCATCTACCGACTCCGCCGCCGAGCACGTCATTTTCGACGCGCTCGGCGGTTTGCTTTCCGCGATGCCGTCCGATGCACGGATCGCCATCGCGTTCAGCGGCGGCCTCGATTCGAGCGTGCTGCTCGATGCGGCGGTCCGCGTGGCGGGAGCGCACCGCTGCATCGCCTTGCACATTCATCACGGGTTGAGCCCGAATGCCGAGCGATGGCTTGTCCATTGCGAGGCCACGGCTCGCGCGCTTGGCGCCGGCTTCGATGCCGAGCGCGTCGACTTGCGGCGCGAGATGGGAATGAGCATCGAAGCGGTTGCGCGCGAGGCGCGCTATCGAGCACTCGACGCCATGTGCGCGCGCCACGGCGTGGCCGCACTCTGGCTGGCGCATCATGCCGACGATCAGGCCGAAACCGTGCTATTGCAGTTGCTGCGCGGCGCCGGCGTGGCAGGCCTCGCGGCGATGGCGCCGCATCGCGTCGACAACGTGGCCGCCATTCCTCGCGTGCGGCCGTTGCTGCATTTGCTGCGAGCGCAGCTTGAACGCTATGCGCGCTCGCGCGGCCTGCGCTGGATCGAGGACGAATCGAATGCCGACACGCGCTACGCGCGCAACGCATTGCGTCACGACGTGATACCGGCGCTGACGATACATTTTCCGGGCTTTCGCGACGCGCTCGCGCGCACGGCCGCCCATGCAGCGACCGCTCAGCGCTTGCTCGATGAACTCGCCGCGATCGATTTGGGCACGATCGCGCGAGACGATGGACGCTCATTGTCGCGCGAGGCGCTGCTCGCGCTCGACGGCGCGCGCGCGATGAACGCGATGCGCGGATGGATGCGTGCGGCCGGGTTCCCGGTGCCGTCAGCCGCGCGACTGACGGACATGCTGCGCCAATTGCGCGAGGCGCGCGCCGAGCATGCATTGCGAATCGAGCACGCGGGACGTTGCCTGCGCCTCTATCGCGACTCGATCTATTGGGAGAACGACGATCGGCATGCGTCGCCTGAGGCCGCCGCCGCGAATCCCGTGGAGCATGTGATCAAGGAGCCGACGACGCTCGCTTGGCGCGGCCAGGAAGTATGGCGGCTCCCGCAATGGCGCGGCTCGCTCGTTTTCGTTCCGGTGCCGCCCGGCGAGATGCCGAACGATACGGTGGCGGAAACGCTGCTCGAGAGTTCGCCGCTCACGGCGCGCCCACGCATGGGGGGCGAACGCATGCGTCGCGCGCCGGGCGCGCCGGCTCGCACGCTGAAGAACCTGTTCCAGGAATCGGGGGTGCCCGCCTGGCAGCGCGACGTGCCGCTCGTTTATCTTGGCGACCGGCTGCTGTTTGTGCCGTTTCTAGGTATCAACGGCGCGTTCGTCGCTGCCGCGCCCGCGGCGGACGAGGAGAGGGCGGCCGCGAGCGGGCCACGTCGCCGCCTGGAATGGCGTGCCGATTTGCTCATCGCATAGCGTCGATCGTCGGCCTGGCGCCACTCCGAGCAGTGTCGCACCCCGTCGCCGACCGCCCGTGCGGCTTGTTTTTTCAGCGTCGATCGAGTACTCTCGAACGCTTGTCCGACCCGCTTTAGCACCCATTTGCGGCCGTTTGCGCGCTTTTTTCACAGCAGTGACGCAGTCGGCTGCATTTTGCTTGTGCGGCAGATGTGGCATTGAGCCGTGGCGCATTCGAACGAACCGTGCGCTTCACGTCTACCCCCGCCGCCACGTTACGTCGTCGTCCTGCGCTCACGAGGCCGCGTGGCCGATCGGCACGCCCGAGCTTCGAGCCATTAGCGCGTCGGCGCCGTTATTCCTCAAGTTCAAAACGACACAATGGCACTCATCGTACATAAATACGGCGGCACCTCGATGGGCTCGGTGGAGCGCATCAAGAACGTCGCCAAGCGTGTCGCGAAGTGGCACAAGGCGGGCCATAAGTTGGTCGTCGTGCCATCGGCGATGTCCGGCGAAACGAATCGCCTGCTCGCGCTCGCGAAGGAAATCTCGAGCCAGCCCGATCCGCGCGAACTCGACGTGATTGCATCGACGGGCGAGCAGGTGAGCGTCGGCCTGCTATCGATCGCTTTGCAGGAAGCCGGCGTCGAAGCCGTCAGCTACGCCGGTTGGCAAGTGCCGATCAAGACCGATAGCGCATTCACGAAGGCACGGATCAGCGAGATCGAAAGCGAGCGCATCATGCGCGATCTCGACGAAGGTAAGGTCGTCGTCATCACGGGCTTTCAGGGCGTCGATCCGGAGGGCCATATCACCACGCTCGGGCGCGGCGGTTCCGATACGTCGGCCGTCGCCGTCGCCGCGGCGCTCGAAGCGGACGAATGCCTGATCTTCACGGACGTGGACGGCGTTTATACGACTGACCCGCGTGTCGTCGAAGAGGCGCGCCGGCTCGATCGCGTAACGTTCGAAGAGATGCTCGAGATGGCGAGTCTCGGCTCGAAAGTGCTGCAGATCCGCTCGGTGGAATTCGCGGGCAAATATCGCGTGAAGACACGCGTGCTGTCGAGCCTGACCGATCCGATGATCCCGCTCGAACAGGAAATGACCTCGGGCACGCTGATCACTTTTGAAGAAGACGAGACCATGGAAAAAGCAGTCATCTCAGGCATCGCGTTTCAGCGCGACGAGGCCCGTATCGCGGTGAGGGGCGTGCCCGACAAGCCGGGCATCGCTTATCAGATTCTCGGCCCTGTCGCCGACGCGAACATCGACGTCGACATGATCATTCAGAACACCAGCGTGCAAGGCAAGACCGATTTCACGTTCACCGTCGGCCGCGGCGACTATCAGCGCGCGATGGACATTCTGCTGAACCAGGTCAAGGGCCACGTGAGCGCCGAGGAAGTCGTCGGCGATCCGAAGGTGTCGAAGGTATCGGTCGTTGGGGTCGGGATGCGCTCCCATGTGGGCATCGCGAGCAAGATGTTCCGGACGTTGTCGGAAGAGGGGATCAACATCCAGATGATCTCGACCTCCGAGATCAAGATCTCGGTGCTCATCGACGAGAAGTACATGGAGCTCGCCGTGCGCGCGCTGCATAAGGCGTTCGAGCTCGAACAGGCTTGAGTATGCGGTTGTCATGTCGCCGTCACGGCGGCGTCATGAAAGATGGGGCGGGGGCGAGTCGAGAGAGGCGCTGCAGAGCCATGCGATGTGGGGGAAAATTTGCATCGCACGAATTGACCTGCGTAACCATTCCCGTTATCATCTTGGACTCGTCGCGCTGCCTCCCGGCGCCGACGAAGTTTTTGGGAGACGTGGCCGAGAGGTCGAAGGCACTCCCCTGCTAAGGGAGCATCTGGGCCAAAACCTGGATCGAGGGTTCGAATCCCTCCGTCTCCGCCAGTACTTAGGTATATGGCGGTGGAAACCCCGCAGAGTCTAGGCTCTGCGGGGTTTTTCTTTGCCTGGCGATTTTTTGAGTCCGGCTAGGAGTACGACGATCAACCTCGGTGAGTCTCCGCGCGCGTGCTGCCTTGTTCTTGCTTCGCTGATGGAGTAGGATTGTGTACACACAGATTCACAAGTTGCCAAACTCAGGGGCGACGATATGGAAACGATCAAGGTTGGGATTCGCGAATTCCGGGCCGATTTGGCCGACTACATTGCGTCGAGTACACCCGTCGCCGTCACGCGGCATGGGCAGACGGTCGGCTATTTCATTCCGGCGCAAGGACAGAGCGAGGGAGACGTTGCAGCACTGAAGAAGGCGAGCAAGGCGTTGGATCGGCTCCTTGCCGAGCGCGGCGTCGATGTGGAGGAGGTGGTATCTGACTTCAAGGCGGCTCGGAGGCCGGCTGGTGCGCGTAAGAAACCCAAGGCCGCATGACTAGAAAATCGATCGTTCTTGATGCGAACATCCTGATTCGCGCTGTCCTCGGCCGCCGCGTACGCGACCTGGTCCTCGAGAATGCGCCCGACGTCGGTTTCTTCGCCCCCGACGTCGCGTACGCCGATGCTAGAAAGTATTTGCCGCCGCTGCTCAAAAAGCGAGGCATTCCGGGCGATTCCGCCGTCCTCGTGCTCGACAGCCTGGAAACGATCGTGCACGCGGTTGATGCTGGTGCTTACCAGAGTATGAAGGAGCAGGCACTCCAACGAATTGGTGTCAGAGATGCCGATGACTGGCCCGTCCTCGCATGCGCGATGGTTCTCGGCTGCCCAGTATGGACCGAAGATGCGGACTTTTTCGGCACTGGCGTGGCAACGTGGACAACCGATCGCGTTGCGCTTTATTTTGCATCGAACTGACCACCGAGTCGTAGTGTCGGCCCGGTGTGACGGCGCCGAAGCGATCTGATGCGAATCCGACGTATGCCTGCCGGCCGAACAGGTCCCCGCCTTTCAGCAGCTTTCCGTTCTTCCGGTGCGGTCGTGCCGGGACTCGCGCGCGTCCAGCTGACTCACACCGCGTAAAGCAGTTGCGTAGACAGGCCGAGCGCAGGAGCAAAAAAAGCGGATAGCGAACGGCCATCAGACGGATAGCGCCTGGCCGCCATCGGGTATTCAATCGAGTCCACCAAGGACCTGATCGCAAGACCGCTGAATGGCAGGAGGAGGACCTATCGTGAGCGCAGAGAACATCACATCGCAATGGCAGCAATTCATTGGCGGATGCCTCGACTTCCGTCCGGCCGAGGGCGTCTATCGCATTGCGCGAGAGATGTTTACCGAACCGCAACTGTTCGACTTGGAGATGGAGTTTATCTTCGAAAAGAACTGGATTTACGCCTGCCACGAGAGCGAGATTCCCCAGCCGCACGACTTCGTGACGATGCGTGCGGGTCGCCAACCGATGATCATCTCGCGCGATGGCAACGGTCAGCTCAACGCCATGATCAACGCCTGTCAGCATCGCGGTGCAACGCTCACGCGTATGGGCAAGGGCAATCAGTCGACTTTCACGTGCCCGTTCCACGCCTGGTGCTACAAGAGCGACGGACGCCTCGTGAAGGTCAAGGCTCCCGGCGAGTACTGCGACGACTTCGACAAATCTACGCGTGGCCTCAAGAAGGCGCGCATCGCGAGCTATAAGGGCTTCGTTTTCGTGAGTCTCGACGTGGGAGGGACAGACACGCTCGAAGACTACCTGGGCGACGCACGAGTGTTTCTCGACATGATGGTCGCGCAATCGCCCACGGGCGAACTGGAAGTGCTGCCGGGCAAGTCCACGTACACCTATGAAGGAAACTGGAAGTTGCAAAACGAGAATGGCCTCGACGGCTATCACGTGAGCACCGTCCACTACAACTACGTCGCCACGGTGCAGCATCGGCAGGACGCGAACGCGAAGAAGGGCGGCGCGACCAACGGGACGCTCGACTACAGCAAGCTAGGCGCAGGTGACGCGGATACCGATGACGGCTGGTTCGCTTTCAGGAACGGCCATAGCGTACTGTTCAGCGACATGCCGAACCCCGGCGTGCGTCCGGGCTATGCCACCGTCATGCCGCGCCTCGTCGAGGCATACGGTCAGCAGAAAGCCGAGTGGATGATGCATCGGCTACGTAACTTGAACGTCTATCCGAGCCTCTTTTTCATGGATCAGATCAGCTCGCAACTGCGCATCGTGCGTCCGGTCGCCTGGAACAAGACGGAAGTCATCAGCCAGTGCATCGGCGTAAAAGGCGAATCGGACGAACATCGCGAAAACCGCATTCGCCAGTTTGAAGACTTCTTCAATGTTTCGGGAATGGGCACGCCCGACGATCTCGTGGAATTCCGTGAGCAGCAGCGCGGCTTCCAGGCGCGCCTCGAGCGCTGGAGCGACATTTCGCGCGGCCACCAGAAGTGGGTGGCGGGCGAAACGGCAAATACGCGGCTGCTCGGCATTGCACCTGTGCTGTGCGGTACGGAGCTGACGCACGAGGGGCTTTACGTCAATCAGCACGGCGCCTGGCAGGCGTTTCTCATGAAGGGCCTCGCGCAACAACCCAACGTCGGCAAGGAGGCTTGAATCATGGCCGTCACGCATACGCTGCAACAATCGGTCGAGCAGTTTCTGTATCGCAAGGCCGAGCTTTGCGATGCGCAAAACTGGGACGAGTACCTCGAACTGTTCGACCAACACAGCGAATTTCATGTGCCTCAATGGGACTCCGAGCACGTGTACACGACCGACCCTAAGCGCAGCATGTCGCTGATCTACTATGCGAGCCGCGCGGGGCTCGAGGATCGTGTGTTCCGGCTGCGCACGGGAAAGTCAGCAGCGTCCACGCCGCTGCCGCGTACGCTGCATCAGATCACCAACGTGCGTATCGCCGAGTGCGAGCACGGCGAGTTGGAGGTGAAGGCCAACTGGGCGACCTTTTACGCGCGGCACGGCGTGGCTGAGCACTTCTTTGGGCACGCCACCTACCAGCTGCGCCCGGCGGGCGAGAGCTGGAAGATCGCGCGCAAGCACGTGCTGCTGCTGAACGACACGATCAACGCCGTGCTCGATTTCTATCATCTGTAAGCGGGAGAGCGCGCAATGAGCCACAAGGTCGCGTTCAATTTCGCCGACAGCAAAACGGTGTTCTTCGATGTCCGTTCGGGCGAACTCCTCCTCGACGCTGCGCTTCGCAACGGCGTGAACATTCCGCTCGACTGCCGCGAAGGCGTGTGCGGGACCTGCCAGGGACGCTGTGAGTCGGGCAGCTATACACAGGACTATGTCGACGAAGAAGCGCTGTCTCCGGACGATCTTGCCGCCCGCAAGATCCTGTCCTGCCAGACGCGCGTGCAATCGGATGCCTCGTTTTACTTCGACTTCGATTCGAGCCTGTGCAGCGCGGGCGGAACGCGGTTGATCGCGGGCCAGGTTACTGGCGTCGAGCAGGTATCCGAAATGACGGCGATCCTGCATCTGGACGCAAGCGCTCACGCGGGGCGCCTCGATTTCCTGCCGGGGCAGTACGCCCGCCTGAATGTGCCAGGCACGGACGCGTGGCGTTCCTATTCGTTCGCCAACCGGCCCGCCGACGACAACCGGTTGCAGTTCCTGGTTCGTCTTCTGCCCGACGGCGCGATGAGCAACTATATGCGCGAGCGCTGCGAGCCGGGTCAGACGATCGAATTCGAGGCGCCGCTCGGCACCTTCTATCTGCGAGAGGTGGGGCGACCGCTCGTGATGGTCGCAGGCGGTACCGGTCTGTCCGCATTTCTCGGCATGCTCGACGATCTTGCTCACAAGGGCGGTTGCGGCCAGCGCGTGCATCTCTACTACGGTGTGACGAACGCGCACGATCTATGCGAGCTCGAGCGTTTGAAGACCTACGGTCAGCACATCGGAAACTTCACGTGTGACATCGTGGTGATGAATCCTTCGGAGGGATGGCACGGAAAGACAGGGCTCATTCCGGAGCATTTCGACCGCGCCATGCTCGAAGCGAGCCCGTTCGACATGTATGTATGCGGACCGCCTGCGATGGTCGAGGCGATCAAGACGTGGCTCGCGCGCGAAGCCGTGGCCGATCACCGCCTCTACTACGAGAAATTCGCAGATAGCAACGGCGCAAAGCAGGCTGCGTGAGCTTGCGGCGCCGCGCGTTCAGGGTCTTTTCGTATTTTTGTCCGCGCGCGGCGTGGTTTACCATCGAGCGACCGTCAACCCTCGGTGACACGCCATGTACGCGCCCGCCTTCAACGATATTCAAGGTATTGACGCTCTGCGTCACGACCTCGAAGGCGCGCGGGACTGGATGGCGTCGATTTGCGGACCGCATGGATTGCAGGTGCGGAGCCCGAAGAAGCTGCAGTTCCATCATTCGGGCACGGTGTTGCGCTCCATGGCGAGTACGTTAGGGTATGTGGAATACGGCACGGACGTCACCGTTTCCGTGCACAACGAGGCGCCGCTCAATTGCTATAGCGTGAGTCTGCCGCTTACCGGGCAGCAGGAACTTGCCGCGCAGGGTCGCTTGTGGCTGTCGGACGAGTACAAAGGGCTCGTGTTGTCGCCGCACGAGAGGCAGGACCTCACGATCATGGGCAACTGCCGGAAGATCATCGTTGCGATTCCCAGCGAGGCTCTGCGTCAGGTGCTTGAAGGTCTTCTGCAACGACCGCTCGGTGCCCCATTGACGTTCGAGCCGCAGATGAATGCCGTCGATGGCGATCAGGCTGCCTGGTGGCGCATGGTCAAGTATCTGCTGGCCGAGATGGGCCACGCCACGCCGTTGCTCAATCATCAGCAGATGGTCGGCAACCTCGAGCAGGCGCTGATCAAAGGGCTCTTGCTCTGTCAGCCGCACAACTATTCGCAGGCGCTCGCGGGGGCCATGGGCCCTTCATGCCCGCACTATCTGTTGCGCGCGAAGCAGTTCATCCACGATCACGCCCGCGAAGATATCTCGCTCGAAGACATCGAGCGTGCGGCCGGCGTGTCGCGCTACAAGCTCTTTGAAGGCTTCCGGCAGCACTTCGGGCATGCGCCCATGGCGTATTTGAAGTGGCATCGGCTCGAAGCAGTGCGGCGCGACATTTTGTCTGGTTCTTCAGAGCGGAACGTTTCTTCCATCGCGATGAACTGGGGTTTTTCGCATCTCGGCCGATTTTCCAATGACTATAAGCAGCGTTTCGGCGAAACACCATCGCAAACACTGAGGCGGGCCGCAAGACGGTAAGTGAACGTCCACTGCGACTGCGCAAGGCAGGGCGGGCTCCGGAAAAGGCATGGTCGGCGACGTTGTGGATCGCACTTAAATGATGTATTCTGAATGCATGTTAAAGGTGCGGCAACTCGATGAAACCCATCTGGCGCAGGGTTCTTCGTTCAAGGCTCCTGTGTCCGGACTGCCCGTGCTGAGACTCGGCTTCCGGCCGTTCTATCTTGGCGGAGCGATCTTCGGCGCGCTCGCGTTGCTGGTCTGGCTAGGCGCCCTGCACGGTATAGCACCGGCAGGCCGAATACCGTCGGCGAGCGGAATCCCTTGGCATGCACACGAAATGGTTTTCGGGTTTGCCGCCGCCATCGTCGCTGGGTTTCTGCTCACGGCAGTGCGGGCGTGGACTTCGGCCGAGACACCGCATGGTATGCCGCTGGCCCTCTTATGGTTGTTGTGGCTGGCGGGACGAATCGTGATGTGGCTAGGTCCCGAGCCCCTGGCTGCGATCGTCGATTCGGCGTTCTTGCCGGTGCTGGCCATTGCTTTGCTCCGCGTACTCCTGCGCGCGCGTAACCGCCACAACATCTTTGTGCCGGTGGTATTGGGCGCGCTCGCACTGACGAACATCCTATTTCACGGGTGCGTGCTGCGCGGGCGAATCGATCTGGCATTGCGGATCAACTACGCAGCCGTCGGACTGCTGATCACGCTGGTGACGATCATCGCTGGTCGCGTCGTCCCGATGTTTACGAGCAACGCCGTGCCGGGCTATACGTTCAAGCGCTGGCAATGGGTCGAAGCGCTAGCGTTGCCGTTGCCGCTTTTGACGTTCGTTCTAGACGCGGCGGGCGCAAGCGCAGCGTCCATTGGCATCGCAGCGGGCGCTACTGCAGGGGTTCACGCCTTCCGGTTGGCGGGGTGGCGCTCCTGGCGGGTCGGCCAGCGGCCGATTCTCGCGATTCTCCATGTTGCCTATGCGTTCATTCCAGTCGGATTTGCGCTGCTCGCGCTGAGCGCAGCCGGCTGGGTACCCCATTCGATCGCAGTCCATGCCCTGACAGTCGGCGCGCTTGGAGGCGCGATTATCGCCATGATTACGCGTACGGCGCTCGGGCATACCGGCCGCATGCTCGTAGCTGGACGGGCCGAGATCGCTTGTTATTGCCTCGTGATCGCCGCCGCCGTCTTGCGCGTTTTCGGCCCGTTACTCGCGATCAGGTGGAGCGCAGGGTGGATCGACGGGGCGGGCTTGTGTTGGTGCGTCGCATTCGCGCTATATGCGTACCAATACTGGCCCTACCTGACGCGCCCGCGAGCCGACGGCAAGGCAGGCTAAACCTAAAAGACGTGAGTAAGGCATGAATCGCATCGATCTTTTGAGCAAACCGGCACCGTCGTTTGACGAGCCGCTCGAGATGCTCAAAGCGTGTCATGAACGAATCGCCGCGCAATGCGCGACGCTCGAGAAACTGGCGGCGTATCTGCCTTCGCATGGTCCGGATACGCAGGCGCAGCAGGCGGCCAGGAACATCATGCGCTACTTCGACGTGGCGGGCCCGCATCATCACGCAGACGAGGAGCAGGACCTTTTTCCGATGCTCAACGAAATCGGCCGGCACCAGCGCTCGCCCGTGACTGAACTGATCGTATCGTTACGCGATGAGCATCGATCGCTCGAGGCGGGATGGGCGCGATTGCGACGGGTGCTCGTCGACATTGCGGCGGGGACAGCAGGGCTCCTTGAGCCCGAGTGGGTCGACAGCTTTGTTGCGGCGTACCGCCGTCATATCGCGATCGAGGAGAGTCACGTCCTGCCGTATGCCGAAGCGTGCCTGGATCGACAGCAAATGGCCAAGCTGAGCGCGGCCATGGTGGCCCGACGCACTGTGGCGAACTAGATCAGCGCGTCCGAAAACGCCCGACCCCTTGAGACAGCGGCTTGGCTCGAAGGCGAGGACGTCCGCCGACTGCTCTGAATTGCCGTTATGCCGGGCCACCGGTCCGGAGCATTGGCGTCCCTCGGCACGCGTTACAATCCCACGCGCAAAATCGCAAAATAAATGCTGTGGGGTTGTAGGCATGGGCAGTTGGCATCCCGCTTGGCGCGGGCCAGAGTTTCTCGGTGCCGTTCAAAGGCACCCCGAGAAGGAGCAGGCACTCCTTCGCGTGTCGCTCGGTACGGTGGTTCTCCTCGCATATCTGGTTGCTGCATGGATTGAGCGCTCTGGCGCCGTTTATGCCACGACCGAGATGGTTGCGCTGTACGTAGCGTACGGTCTTGCAACCTATCTCGCGATAAAAGTCGGGCCCGCGCGTTCGCCTCTTCGCCTGATCGTCACGACGGTTTCGGACCAGGCCGTCGTCATGGCGATCCTCGCGGTCGGCGGGCAAGCCGCGCTCCCGGTCCTCTGGGCTTCCTTCTGGTTTCTTGTTGGTGCCGGCTGCCGCTACGGTAAGCGCATGCTCGCGCTCTCGTGCGCGGTGGCGCTGGCCGGGCTTGCCGGGCTCGCGTTTGCGCAGCCATGGTGGAGCGCAAACGTCGCGGTCTGCGTGAGTTTGGCGCTGAGTATTGCAGCGACCTCCATCTATCTATCGGTGCTGGTGCACCGACTCGAACAACAGGCGGTGACCGATCCGCTAACGGGACTGAGCAACCGCGTCCGGCTGGAGCATGCCCTCAATCACGCGCTGGTCAATCGCGAGACGGAAACAGGGGACACTGCCTTGCTGCTGGTCGACCTCGACGGTTTCAAGGAAGTGAACGACACATACGGTCATGCGGTAGGCGACGCGCTGTTGCAGCGCTTCGCCATTGACTTGTCGCGCGGCGTGCGTCGAGGCGACACGCTCGCCCGCCTGGGCGGGGACGAGTTCGTGGTGCTGGCCCGACAGGTCCATGGCAAGCAAGGCGCATTGAAAATTGCCGACGCCATTCATGCGGTGCTGAGTAATCTGCAAGCGATCGAGGGACATCGGATCGCCGTCTCGGCCAGCATCGGCGTGTGCATGCTGGCGAACGGTGCTCGGGGGGGCGCGCACGATGCGCGAACGCTGATGCGCTTCGCCGACCGTGCGATGTACCGCGCAAAAGCGAATGGTAGAGGACAGACGGCATTCGCCGGTTCGGTGGAAAGAGAGTCCACGGCGTAGCCAGCCACAGAGGGACGCGCACTATCGTTCGAACGGTGAAGCCTGGCGCGAGCGAACCCGGACCCGGCTCTCGCGCATTGCGGACGGAAATACGCGAACATAGAGATTCAGAGCCGAGGAGATCGAAATGCAATCGCGCCCCAAAGAGATACAGGACTTCATCGACGCAGCGCGTATTCTCTTCGCTGCCGAGACGCTTTCGAAAGAAGCTCGTGGGTTGGCGATCGAGATCTTCGCTCGCCTCAAGCAACAGGGGGAATTCCGCTTCGAAAAACATGAGCGCTTCCCCGCTTGCGATTCGCTCGATAGCGCGCTCGAGCCGTATTTGGATGCCAGCGATGCGTTCGGCCAAGTTGCGAGAAGCATAAAGGCGCTGGAGCCGTTCATCGGCTGGTTCCGGCGGATGACCGTCGCGAACGCAAGCCCCAACTTTCTAGAGGGGCACGCGAACGGCATGATCAGTGGCCCGGGAGGCATCGAGGATCGGCGGGACCTACAACTGGGCTTTACGGTGATGAAGCCCGATGTCCGCTATCCCGATCATAGTCACCCACCCGAGGAAGCCTATGTGTTGATGTCCGCGGGTGAATTCCGCAAGGACCGAGGGCCGTGGCTGTCGCCGGGGATTGGCGGCGGCATCCATAACTCCCCCGGCGCGGTTCACGCAATGCGCTCCGACGACAACGCGTTCCTGGCCTTGTGGTGTCTCAAGATGTGATCGTTATCCGTACGATCACTCCGCGAACGGCAGTGCCGTTTGACCATGGGCGCGCATTTGAAACGTGTTCAACGTCATCGCCACTAGCGCGTAGTAGCCGAGTAGACCAACCAGGTTGATCGTCACCTGATGACCGAAGCGGTCGACTGCCCTTTGAAACGTCGGATCCGACACACGTTGCGTGTCGTAGAGTTCCGTGGCGAAAGCGTAGATTAGCGCGTCGTCGTCATCATCGAATTCGGGCTGCCGCCCGCTGCGGATCGCCTCCGCCGTGGCGGCGGGCACACCGGCGTCCAGCGCGATCGGATGGTGGATGTGCCACTCTGCCTGCGAACGCCAGCGTGCGGCGGTGACGAGTATCGCCAGTTCCGAGAGGCGCAGGGGCAGTCCCGTACGATAGCGACAGAATGCGCCGAGGCGCTGCGCATGCTGCGCGAGGTCCGGGCTGTGAATCCATCCCAGGAACGGGCCGTTAAGATTGCCTCGAGGTCCTGACAGAATCTCCGTCAGGACGGCTTTTTGTTCGGGCGTGGCATGCGCTTCGTCGAAGGCCGGCAAGCGGCTCGCGGGCGGGGCGGATGAGGAGTGGGTCATGGTCGAGTCTTAATCTAGCGCACGCCTGCGCTGCGCAGTGCATCATCGATCGCATCGGTCAGGCGGCTGACGATGCGGTCGATATCGTCGGCCGTGCAAATGAAAGGCGGCGCTAGCAGAACGTGATCGCCTGACACGCCGTCGACGGTTCCTCCCATCGGATAAACCATCAGCCCGCGCTTCATCGCCTCACGCTTGATCGCCACGTTGACCGCCAGCTCGCGAGAAAACGGCACCTTGGTCGCACGATCCTCGACGAGTTCGACGCCCACGAAGAGCCCACGGCCTCGTATATCGCCGATATGTTCATGCCTCGAGTAATGCTCGCGTAGCGACGCGCGTAATTGCTCTCCGCGTGCCTTGACGTTATCGAGCAAGCGGTCTTCTTCGATCACGCGCTGCACCTCCAGTGCCGCGGCACAGGCAGTCGCGTGGCCGATATAGGTATGGCCGTGCTGGAAGAACCCCGACCCGCTGAGGATGGCGTCGTAGATCTTATCGCTGACGAGCGTCGCACCAATCGGCTGATAGCCTGCACCGAGACCCTTGGCGATCGTCAGGAGATCGGGCGCTACGCCGTCCTCGGCACACGCATACAGATGCCCCGTGCGGCCCATGCCGGACATGATTTCGTCAAGAATCAGAAGAACACCGTACTTGTCACAGACCGCACGGATCTTGCGCAAGTAGTCGCCCACCGGCGGCACGGCACCGGCCGTTGCGCCGACCACCGTCTCTGCGACGAACGCCGCCACGGTCTCTGGTCCCAACGCCAGAATCTTGCTCTCCAGTTCATCCGCGAGGCGCTGCGTGAATGCATCGTCGGATTCATCGGCCCGCTGCTCACGATAGGCGTAGCAGGGACTGACGTGATGCGCCTCGATCAGAATCGGCAGGAACGGCTCGCGCCGCCACGCGTTTCCGCCGATCGCCAGCGCTCCGAGCGTGTTGCCGTGATAACTCTGACGGCGCGCGATGAAATGGCGTCGCCGCGGCTCACCCGTCTCGACGAAATATTGGCGAGCGAGCTTGAGCGCGGCTTCGACCGCCTCCGAGCCGCCGGACACAAAGTACACATGCCCCAGGCCCTCTGGCGCTCTTTCTACGAGCCAATCGGCCAGTGCTTCGGCCAGCTCCGTCGTGAAGAACGAGGTATGTGCATAAGGCAGCTGCTGGGCTTGTCGTTTGATGGCGTCGATGACGCGCTGGTTGCTGTGCCCGAGGCACGAGACCGCCGCGCCGCCCGATGCATCAATATAGCGTTTGCCTTCGGAGTCAATGATTTCGATGCCGTCGCCGGCGACGGCAACCGGCAACGTGCGCTTCGGCGCACGATGAAAAACGGTGGTCATGCGGTTTCCTTTCACAGCGGACTAGTCGGCAACGGGCTCGGCGACGAGGTGCCGCAGCTTGTCGCGCACCCCTTTCCAGTCATCGGCGTTGGGCAGCGGTGCCTGTCTGCTCATAATGACAGGCCATTGTTTCGACAAAGAAGCATTCAACTCGACGAACGACCGCTGGTCATCCGCGATATCCTCCGCAGATACAATGGCGTCGGCCGGACACTCCGGGACACAGACGGCGCAATCGATGCACTCGTCGGGATCGATCACGAGAAAGTTGGGGCCTGCCCGAAAGCAATCGGTTGGACATACTTCGACGCAATCCGTGTAGCGGCAACGGATGCAACCTTCGGTCACGACATAAGCCATTGAGCCTCCTGGTAAAACGAAAATACCATCGAGGAGTGGGCCGCCGCAAGCAACAGCCCAAACTCGCCTAAAAGGGCTTCTGTCATCCGTTGGACGCGATGGCGAATGCCGGCTCGGACGACGCGCTGGAAAGATGGCGGCCGGAATGCCGAGCAATGGCGATGCTCGCGACGCTTTCCTCTTCGAAGAAAAACTTCTTCGCACCGAACGCGGGCTCGAGATCATGCAGCCAGGTCGCCGTCGGATCGAATTTGGCGTAGAACGGCCTGCGCACCCAGTCGGGGTTGCGTGCTTGCAAGAACTGAAGGGCGAACACCTTCTCGCCACCGATATCGACGATGCCATCGATGACGACCTTGCCGGGGAATGCGCTCATCGAAGGACCGCGGACCGTGCGCGCGAGTCCCGATACGGTCTGATAGGCCGCCTGAAAAATCTCATAGGCCTTCGCGAGCGGCAACTGGAAGTAATGGCTGGGGCCCGTGTCGCGTTCGACGAACATATAGTAGGGGATGGCGCCGAGCCGCACGCCCGTCGTCCACAGTTCCGCCCATCCCTTCGGGTCCTCGTTGATATGGCGGATCAGTGGCGCCTGCATCCGCAGGGTTGCGCCGGACGAAACGATACGTTTGACCGCGCGCTGCGCGATGGCCGGGCGCAATTCAGCCGGGTGATTGTAGTGGCCCATGATCGCGAGGTTCTTGCCCGCCGCGACGACTTTTTCGAACAAGCGTATGAGATCGTCGGAATCCTTGTCCGTCACGAAGCGTTGCGGCCAGTACGATACCGATTTGGTCCCGATGCGGATGTTTTGAATATGGGAGAGTTCGGGCGCCAACAGGGGTTCGATATATCCTGAAAGAGACCGCGTGTTCATGATCAGCGGATCGCCGCCGGTAATCAGGACATCGGTCACTTCACGATGCTGCTTCAAATAGGCAACGAGTTCATTGGATTCGCGCGCATCGAACTTGAGATCGTCCATGCCGACGAATTGCGGCCAACGGAAGCAGAACGTGCAATAGGCGTGACAGGTCTGTCCGGCGCTGGGGAAGAACAGCACCGTCTCTTTGTATTTGTGCTGCAGCCCGCTTAGCGGTTGACCATCGAGGAAAGGGACGTTGTGCGTCATCTGGCCGGCGGGATGCGGGTTCATCCGCATGCGGATCGCACGCACGGCTTCCTCGATCGCAGCCTCTTCCTTCTTCTCGAGTACCAGGTCTCTGAGATGTGAATACTCGGCCGGGGAAAGCATGTCCTGATGGGGAAACGTGAGGCGATAGATAGGATCGTCCGGGATGTTGGTCCAATCGATCAACTCCTCCATCACGTACTGATTCGTGCGAAACGGCAACACGCGTGACACGACCTGTACCGCTTCGCGCAGCTCCGTCGAAAGCAATTGCCATTGCGGAGCCTGGCTGATCGTCTGGCGGGTATAGGGCTTGAACTTGGCGGGAAGTGCGTCGTTGGACATGATGCTCCTTCAATTCGAAAGTCGATGTTGGTCTGAAAATGAGGAGTGCGAACGAAATCGATACGAGATGGCTCGAACGATCTACCGCGATATGGAAGACATTGTTGCGATATGGTTTGACGCGAGCAAACGATATAAACTCGCGACGTTGTGCGTTTGAGGAATGATCCGTGAGACGAAAGATTCCGAGTATCGAAGCCTTGGTCGCATTCGAGGCAGCGGCCCGCCACCTGAGCTTTACCCGCAGCGCCGATGAGCTCGCCCTGACGCAAAGCGCCGTCGGACGGCAGGTTGCGATACTCGAGGAATATCTGGGCGTCGCGCTTTTCAACCGGGTCAAGAAGCGCCTTAGTCTCACCGAGGTCGGCCAACTCTATGCGAAGCGCGTGCGAGAGAACCTCGAGAGAATGGAGCGCGATACGCTGGCGGCGATGGCCCACCCGAATGCGGGCGGTATCCTCGAACTCGCGGTCATTCCCACGTTCGCTACGCGATGGTTGATTCCGCGACTTCCGCAGTTCTACGGCGCGCACCAAAACATCGTCGTCAATCTGGCGACGCGGGCCGAGCCGTTCCTTTTCACCGACACGCAGTTCGATGCGGCGATTCACTTCGGCGATCCCATTTGGCCGGGGGCAATCGCCAAATTTCTGTTCGGTGAGGAGATGATTGCGGTATGCAGTCCGCGGTTGATGAGCGGGCGGACGAACCTCGCGCCTTCCGAGGTCCCGAATTTCACGTTGCTGCATCAGTCGGCGCGCCCCGATGCATGGCGGCAATGGCTCGTGCAGGCAGGCGTCGACGACGCCGACAGCATGAAAGGTCAGCGGTATGAGCTTTTTTCGATGCTCGTGGAGGCTGCCCGCGCGGGATTGGGTGTCGCGCTCGTGCCTCGATTCCTCGTTTCGCACGAGCTCAACATTGGCGAGCTGATTTGTCCTTGCGACCTGCCTTTACCTAGCGACAAGGGCTACTACCTCGTCTATCCGGAGCATCAGCAGAATTCCCCATGGCTGCAGGCTTTCGAGACATGGCTGCTATCGGCGGCAAACTCGTATATTGAGCGCGGCGGGGAATGAAAGGGGCGGGTGTTAGTCATATCCGGCCCCTTCGCAACCCGGTTAAACGCCACTCGCCTTAAGGCGCGCGTCATACCAGCGAGCGAACTGCTCGAGTGCGTCCTCCGTGTACTTCGAGTACGGGCCCGGAACGTAGCCCGGGTCCTGCGTCCCGCTATGCGTGTTGCCGACCAGTTCCGCGTCCTGCGTAGTCGTGGCGATCCACACTTCGGTCAGCTTCTTCAGGTCGTAGTCGACGCCTTCCACGGCATCTTCGTTCACGAGCCAAATGGTACGCACGCGCGTTTTGTCCGGTGCCAGCGGAATGGCATAGGCGATGACGGCGTGGTCGCTCATCACGTGCGTCCACGAGTGATGTCCCCACATGTGCACGTCGCCGAGATCGCGGCGTTGCAAGTTGCCGAGCAGCTTGGTGCTGGCGACCTTGGTGTCCATCGTCTGAGATTCGCCGGCCCCGGCGATCACGAGCCGCTGCGAACGGAAATTCGTTTCGACGCTTTCGTCGAGCGATTCGACCAACTCGCAGATATAGCCGTCTTTCTCCCATTCTTCCTTGCGGGCCGCGTTGTTCGCGAGGTACTGCTCGTAGTCGGCCAGCGACTCCTCGCTTTGGCCATCGGGGCAGAAGCCGAAGTCGTGCGCGAGGAACGACTGCGTCAGCTCCGGATGCGTGCCGCCGCAGTGGTAGCACTCACGGTTGTTCTCCATGACGAGCTTCCAGTTGCCGTTCTCGACGATGTCCATCTCATAGGCAATCTTCGTACGCTGCATCTCATGCGGCGCGAAGCGCGGCGTCATGGCCGCCTCGAGCTTTGCAATATCTTCTGGCGCCTCGTCGGCAAGGCAAACGAACACGTGCGCGCCGACGACCTTGACGTGAACCGGAATCAGGCTCTTGCAATCCTTATCGAATTCCTTGCCCATATGCGTGGCGTGACGCAGGCTGCCGTCCAGGTCGTAGGTCCATTGGTGATAGGGACAAACCAGCATGCCGACGCTGACCTTGCCGGCGTTCTTGACGAGTCGCGAGCCGCGATGCCGGCAGACGTTGCGAAAGGCGCGGACATTTTCGTCGTCATCGCGCACGATCAGCACCGAAGCTTTGCCGATATCGATCGCGTAGACATCGCCGGGTTCGGGCACGTCGGCCGTCACGGCGACGAGGATCCATCGTTTGTGGAAAAAGACGTCCATGTCCGTTTCAAACACGTCCTGCCGCCCGAACAGGTCGCCGGGCATCCCGTGTCCGGGCTCCCGGCTGTCGAGCAGTTCACGATGGGTCTTGATAGGAATGACGGTCATGGCGGGCCTCCAATAGGTAGATATTTTCCCAGTGCGTTGCATTGAGTTATGCGGGCAGTATTGGAGCGGCGAAAAGTAGCGTCAACGCCCTTTATTTTTCGCATCGCATTACTTTATGTTATGCAGCACTGGACGGGTTTTCGGTAGGCTTTCCCCTGCCTCCACGTGCGGGAGAGGGCCCCGGGGCATTCGGTACCGGATGCGCCGACTTAATTGAGGCGCCCTTGGAAAACAAGCGATCTTCCGGCGGACGAGGCATGAAATGGGGCAAACAGAGGCAAGATGACAAGGGCAACTAAGGGATATCGACGCATCGTACCGTCCTTGACCGCACTGGTTGAATTCGAGGCGGTGGCGCGCTTGGGCAGCTTTACGCGTGCAGCGACTGAATTGGGCGTGACCCAGGCAGCGGTCAGCAGGCAGGTACGGTTTCTGGAGGAAGCGTTGGGCGTACGCTTATTCCATCGCTTGCACCGCTCCATCGCGTTGACCGCCGAGGGCGAAGCACTCTTTGTGGTCGTGTCCGAATCGATGCAGAAGATCGCGGGCGTATTCGATCGTCTATTGATCGGTGCGGAGCAGCAAGAACTCGTGCTCGCTGCGACGGCGCCGTTTGCGCAACTGCGATTGCTGCCGAGGCTGCCGAACCTAAAGCGCCTCGATCCACCCTTGCTGTTGCGGTTGAGCACGCAGATGTTCACCGCGGACATTCGTCATGTCGAGGTCGATGTCGCGGTGCGGTACGGAGACGGCAACTGGGGCGACGGCACATCCACGTTGTTGTTCGACGAAGAAGTGTTTCCCGTTTGCTCTCCGCGTTTTTTTGAGGAGAACGAAATATCGGACTCGCTCGAGGCGCTAGCCGCTCTGCCGCTCATCGAATCGGATTCGACGTACGAGGGCTGGATGGGGTGGGAGGCGTGGTTTCGATCAGCAGGGCATCGTCCGGCCAAGTTGAACTATGTGCTGCGCAGCAGCTTGTACACGGATGCCGTGCAAGCGGCGAGATATGGGCAAGGCGTCGCGCTGGGCTGGAGCCGTCTGGTGCACGACCTCTTGGAAAAAGGCGAACTTGTGCGCTTGACGAGCGCATCGTGCAAACCGCGCGACGCCTACTACGTCATCGTCCCTCACGGCCGGACGATGACGCCGGCCGTCGCGCGATTGATCGACTGGCTGCGGGAGGACGGCGCTATTAGCTAGGCGGCTAAGCGCCGAATGCATCCGACGGTGTGCTAACGATAACCCCATGTAATGCGATCGCGAAAATTCGGAGACTTGACGCGGATCTTCGACGTTTCGATACTGAAATTCGATATTTATTCAACACCCGCCGGCGCGGGGGAGCTTACCTTGAGGGGGCCAAGTACGCGTCGGTATCCAAGGACAATGATGCGACTGGAAACTCAAGAAGCCTTATCCATTGCACGGCAGGCCATACTCGGTGCCGGCGCGAACGAAGCCATCGCCACTTCGCTGGCGAACGCTACGGTTGCCGCCGAATGGGCCGGAAGCCGAGCGGTTGGCTTTGCCCATCTCCCGGATTACTTGGACGGATTCGCCAAAGGGCGAATCTCGAAGTCGGCCGAGCCGACGATCACGTCGCCCGCTCCCGCGTTGACGCAGGTAGACGCACACGGCGGTATCGCACAGTTGGGTTTCGATCGCGCATTCGATCAGATCGTCGAACGCGCCAAGGCGTTCGGCGTCACCGTCTTTGCACAGGTTAACAATTTTACTGCGGGTGAACTGGGCTACTACCCGCGGCGCTTGGCGGAGCAGGGCTTGGTAGCCCTCGCGGTGACGAACGCGACTGCGCAGATGACGACGCTCGAAAGCCGCAAGCCGGTCTATGCGACCAACCCGATGGCATTTGCGGCACCGCGTGCCGGCGGCAAGCCATTCGTGATCGATCAAGCAACCAGTGCGACGGCTTTCGTCAACGTGAGGCAAGCGGCCGAGCGTGGTGATTCCATACCGGAAGGCTGGGCGGTCGATGCGAATGGCGAGCCGACCACCGATGCACGCAAAGCGGTCGAAGGACTCCTGCTCGCCTTCGGCGGTGCCCGTGGCGCCAACCTCGCGCTCATGATCGAAATCCTGGCGGCCGGTATGACGGGCGGAAATTGGTCGATGGATGCGCCGTCGTTTGCGACGGGCAGCGATTGCCCGGCAGTCGGCCTTTTTATCGTTGCCATCAAGCCGGATCTGCTCGTGCCGAACTTTGTCGAAAGGCTATCGGCGCAAATTGAAAGGCTTGCGGGGCAGGGCGTGAGGATTCCCGGCAGTCATCTGAATGTCACGGAACTCAATGTTCCCGATGATTTGATCGAGAGAGTTCGCGCGTTCAATCGGGTGGCGTGATTGGGGTGGCGTGAAGCCGGCGGTGGGTGCCGCGGGTGCGCGGGGCCCTCAAGGGCCCCGTTCGATGATGATGCGCCGCGCATCGCTTCCCCGGCCAGCGACGATGAACAAGCGCTGCACTTGCGGCCGAAACCCGGGTCGCGTCGTTGGACGCGGACCCGTTGCCGATCAGGCCGCCTTAAGGCTACCGTGCGGATCGATCACGAATTTCTTCGGCACGCCCGAATCGAATTCGGCGTAGCCGCTCGGCGCTTGATCGAGCTCGATGACGTTCACGTTGACGACTTCGGCGATGTTCAGACGGTCGAACAAAATCGCCTGCATCAGATTGCGGTTGTACTTCATGACCGGCGTCTGACCTGTGAAGAACGAATGCGACTTCGCCCAGCCTAGGCCGAAGCGTACCGAAAGGCTGCCTTGCTTCGCCGCTGAATCCACGGCGCCCGGATCGTCTGTCACGTACAAACCGGGGACGCCGATCTTGCCGGCGGCCCGCGTGATTTCCATCAGTGAGTTGAGCACGGTGGCGGGCGCCTCGTGTTGCGAACCCGAGTGGCCATGGCCACGAGCCTCGAAGCCGACGCAATCGATGGCGCAGTCCACTTCCGGTTCACCGAGCAGAGCGGCGATTTGGTCCGCTAGCGAAGCATCTTGCGAAAGATCGACGGTTTCAAAGCCGACGCGTCGAGCGTGTTCGAGGCGCTTCGGATTGACGTCGCCGATGATCGTCACGGCTGCACCGAGCAATCCAGCGGATGCCGCCGCGGCCAAGCCGACGGGGCCGGCGCCCGCAATATAGACCGTCGAGCCGGGGCCTACGCCGGCAGTCACCGCACCGTGATAGCCGGTGGGCAGAATATCCGACAAACACGTGAGATCCCGAATCTTGGCCATCGCGCGGTCGCGGTCCGGGAACTTGAGCAGATTGAAATCCGCATACGGAATCATGACGTATTCGGCTTGGCCGCCGATCCAGCCGCCCATATCGACGTAGCCGTAAGCGCCGCCTGCACGCGCTGGGTTGACGGTGAGACAGACGCCGGTGTTTTGCCCCTTACACATCGGGCAACGGCCGCAAGCAACGTTGAACGGGACCGAAACCAAGTCGCCTTTTTTCAGCGTGACGACGTCGGAACCCACGTCGATGATTTCGCCGGTGATTTCATGACCGAGAACGAGCCCAGCCGGCGCCGTGGTACGGCCGCGAACCATATGCTGGTCAGAGCCGCAAATGTTCGTGGCGACCACTCGAAGAATGACGCCGTGATTGGCCTTGCGGCCGGCAGGATCGACGAGTTCCGGGAAGGCGATGCTGCGCACCTCGACTTTCCCAGGACCCACGTACACGACTCCACGATTACCTGACATGATGTCTCCCAGTGCTATGAAGATTTGAAAGCGTGCTTGAACGGCAACACTTACAGCCAGTCGGTCTCGAAGCTGCAATCAGTGAGCGAGACGCAACCGTGCTCGGTGAGTACGACTTGCTGTTCGAGCTTGACGCCCTGCGTGCCCCCGTCCGCACCGATGTAGCTTTCGACGCACACCGTCATGCCGACTTCGAATCGGCCGTCGTAACCCGCGCTTTGCCAATCGACGCTATGTGCGATCGAGGGGTATTCGTCGACCATACCGATGCCGTGCGCCAGGCAGCAATACCGGTTCTTGACGTATTGATCGGGAATTTTCCAAGCTTTTTCCGAAAACTCGCGGAACGTCATGCCCGGCTGTAGAAGGTTCATGTTGAAATGAACCTGCGTGTAGGCAAGCTCGTATAGCTTGCGCTGCTCGTCCGAGGGGCGCCCGTCCCCGACGAGCCATGTGCGCGAAATATCCGAGCAGTAGCCGTTCGGTCCGACCATGTCCGTGTCGAAGGCGAGCAAGTCGCCCTTTTGCAGGACACGCGAAGAACACTCGTGCATCCACGGATTCGTGCGGTCGCCGGAGGCGAGCAGCCGGGTTTCGATCCACTCGCCGCCGTGCCGGATGTTCTCGTAATGAAGGTTGGCCCAGAGGTCGTTCTCGGTGATGCCGGGGCGCAACTCGCGCCGCATGCGCTCGATGCCCTTTTCGGCGGTACGCAGGGATTCGCCCATCAAGACGAGTTCGCCGGCCGACTTGATCAGGCGGGCCGTCTCCATGAGTGCCTGGCCGTCGAGCAGGGTGATACCGTTCTTTTCCAGGTAGGCGGTGCCGAACGGATCGAGACGGTCGACTGCCAGCAGGCGCTCGCCCGGGGCATGCTTGCGGAAGACGTCTACGATATCGGCGCCCCAGGTCTGCGCGCGTTGCTCGGCTTCATGGCCTGCGTTGAAGAAAGTCCAACTGACGGGGTGGCGCAGTTCGACATCGTGGCCTAGCCCATCCCACACATGATCGCTGCTATGAAACTCCCAGGCGATAATGCGGCCGTCCGCGAAAACCATGATGTATCGAGCGGGATTGCGGCCACACCAAACCGACATGTTGGACGAATCGGTCGCATAGCGAATGTTTACCGGGTCGTACAGCAGGATCGCCGGGCATTGATGTTTGAGCAGTTGCTCCTGCACGCGAGCGAGCCGATACGATCGTACCTCGCGCAAGATCGCCTCCTTGCCGCCCGCTTGAACTGTACTGTGTGCATCGGAAAGCTGGTCGCCCGCCATCCTGCGTCTCCTTGAATGATTTTGATCCTGCGTTTTCGGGGGATAAGCGGATCCGACGGGTGGTGTGAACCCGCTTCAAAACATGCCGTGACTACATCGCTTGCGTTTTCGTCGACGAACTGGGGGTGACTACAGTTCGAGCACCAAGTCCGACGTCGGGCGGCTGCAGCAGAGCAAGCGGAATCCTTTCTGGACTTCTCGATCGCGAATGCCGCCGTTGTGTTTCATGTCGACCTCGCCTTCGAGCACCTTCGTCTTGCACGTGCCGCAGATGCCTTGGCTGCAAGACGAGGGGATGGCGACGCCGGCTTTTTTCGCGGCGGCGAGCACGGTTTCCGACGCGCTCATCGTGAACGTCTTCGACGAGCGCGAGAGTTTCACGGTGAACGTCCCTTGCGATGCATCGCCCTGTGGCGCGGCGGTTTCCGCGGTCTGTGCCGTCTCCATCGTTGCCGCACCCGCCGAGAAATCGAAGCTTTCCTGGTGATAGCGCGCCGGGTTGTGACCGCCTTCGCGCAGCAATGTCTGCGCGGCTTTCATGTAGCCGGCGGGGCCGCAAGTGAACACCTCGCGCTCGGCGTAGTCCGGTACCCATTCGGAAAGCTGCTGCAGACTGAGGCGGCCGATGGGCCCCGACCAATCGCTTTCGTTTCCGATCGCTTCGCAAAGGAAGAATGTGCGCAGGCGAGGCGACAGCGCCACGAGCCTTTCGAGTTCTTTGCGGAAGACGATATCCGCCGGCGTCCTTGCGCTGTGTACGAATACGATGTCTCGATCGAGACCAAGATCGATGCTCGCACGCGTCATCGACATCAGCGGCGTGACGCCGGAACCGGCGGACAGGTAAAGCGATTTCTTGGCGGCGGGCGCTGCTGTCGGCGTGAAGCTGCCGGACGGGCCGTACGCGCGCAGCTGGCTGCCGGGCTTCATGTTGTCGTGAAGCCAGTTGGACACGATGCCGCCCGGCACTCGCTTTACGGTGATCGACAACAGATACGGCCGCGTCGGCGGAGACGAAATCGTGTAGCAGCGCTGGACCGTCTGACCTTGTACGTTTGCCGACACGGTCATGAACTGGCCCGGTTCGAAGCGAACCGGCGTGCCGTCGCCCACGCGGAATTCGAAGCTTTTGACGTCGTGGGTCTCGTCGACCACACGAGCACACGTCAGGACCTGTTCCTCGCTGCTCGCCCACACTTTCGTGCCGCTCTCCCAGGTGCTCGCATTCGAGAGCCGATCTTCCGCTTGCTGCTCAGGGACGAACATTCTTTCTACCGAGTTCATAGCCTCAACTTTCCATCGGGACACCTTGCGCGCTCATTCGGCTGCCTACCAGCGCGTGAACTGCTCAGCGTGCGTTGTCATCAATCGCGAAGCTGGGCGCGCTTCGGTACGTGCCACCGGGCTCTTCTTCTGATGTTGCGGTTGGAGGTTCAGAGTGCCTTCGCTGTAATCCGAGTATTGGTGGGCGGCGAGGGCAGCGTCAATGCGCTTTATTTTCCGGCCGCTATTACATTTGGTTATGCGTCGAAGGCCGCGCTGCGCGGCAGCCAGCAGCGCGCGACGCGCCGCTGACATCGGGCGGACGGGCTGCGTAACCTTCGGATTTCTCCGGAGTTTCCCGTAAACGACACATTGTCTTCTTGACTAATACAATCTGTAGACACACGATAAATGCAAAGGAGCCTGGTATGAAGCAGAACGTCGTTGAGACTGACCGTGAGGACGGGCACGCATCGTCCCAAGACCGCAAAGGTGCTTTGGGACAAGCCTTGCGGCACCGCATCCTCAGCATGGAAATCGCGCCTGGAGCGACCTTGGATGAAGTGGCGTTGAGCGAAGAGTTCGGGCTGTCGCGCCCCCCCGTGCGTGAACTGATGCGGCAGATGGCGGCCGAGGGGTATCTCGAACTCGAGGCGAACCGCGCGCCGCGCGTGGCTTCCATGAACTACGACTCGCTGCGAAACTACTTCTTGGCCGCGCCCTTGATTTACATGGCGACGACGAAGCTTGCGGCAACGCACGCCACGCAGGCGGAAATCGACAACCTGAAACGGATCCAGGAGTTGTTTTGCGCGGCAGTGGAAGCGGGCCATGTTGATGACCGGGTGATGCGGAACGATGAGTTTCATTTGGCAATCGGCAAGGCGGCGCACAACCCGTATCTATTGCCGAGTTTGTGCCGTTTGCTGATCGACCACGCACGGCTCGGCAAGACGTTCTACCAGCCGCGCGACGAGCGCATGACCGCTGAACTCGCGGAAGCCATCCAGCAGCATGAGGCCATCATCGATGCCATCGAGCGCCGCGATGCCGAAGCGGCGGGGGAAATCGTGCGTGCGCACGTCTTCCTCGCGCGGCGGAACATGGCGGCGTACGTCACGCCCGAAGGCATCGACGTGCCGTTTGATTTCTAGCTTCGCGAACCGAGCGGTTCGTTCGGTTGCTCTAAGAATCCTGCTACGAGAGACTGATATGACTGATTTGCTGTCCAAGAGCGAGTATCGAAAGATCGCGCGCGAGTTGAAGCTGCCGAGCAAAGCCATCATCGACGGCAAGGCTTGCGATGCGGCTCTGGGCGAGACGTTCGCGACGACAAATCCGGCAACGGGCGAGCATCTCGCCGACCTGCCGGCTTGCTCGAAGGAAGACGTCGACGCGGCTGTCGACAGTGCGCGCGCCGCATTCGAGGACGGGCGCTGGTCGAAACTGCATCCCACTGCGCGCAAGCAGGCGATTCTTCGATTGGCCGACCTCATGGAGCAGAACGCGCTCGAGTTGTCCGTCATGGAAAGTCTCGACGCCGGCAAGACGATCTTCGACTGCCAGACCGTCGATGTTCCCGAAACGATCCACGTCCTGCGCTGGCATGCCGAGGCTATCGACAAGATCTACGATCAAGTCTCGCCCGCGTCGGACAACCACATTTCGATGATCGTGCGCGAGCCGGTTGGCGTCGTGGGCCTCGTATTGCCGTGGAATTTCCCGCTGCTGATGTTGGCATGGAAGATCGGGCCGTCTCTCGCGGCAGGTTGCTCGCTGGTGGCCAAACCCGCCGCGGAAACGTCGCTCACCGCGTTGCGCGTTGCCGAGCTCGCGCTCGAAGCAGGCATTCCCGCCGGCGTCTTTAATGTCGTGACCGGTAGCGGCCGTGCTGTCGGCGAACCCATCGGACGTCATCCCGACATCGATATGGTGTCTTTCACGGGCTCCACCGTGACGGGGCGACGCTTCCTGGGCTATTCGGCCGAGAGCAACCTCAAAGAGATCGTGCTCGAAATGGGTGGCAAGAATCCGTGCGTCGTGATGCCGGATGCCACGGATCTCGATTCAGTGGCTGCTCACATCGTCAATGGCGCGCTCTGGAACATGGGCGAGAACTGTTCGGCGATTTCCCGGCTCATCGTTCATCGCGAGATCAAGGCGACGCTGCTCGACAAGATCATGAAGATCGCGGACGAATGGAAAGTTGGCGACCCGCTCGACCCGGCAAACCGAGTTGGTCCACTGGTTTCGCAGCAGCACTACGAGAAGGTTGCGTCGTACCTTACAGACAACGTCAAAATCCTCTACGGTGGTCAGACGAGCGAAAGTCGTTACGTCCATCCGACCATCATCGAAGTCGAGAGCAACGACGCGAAGCATGCGCGTGAAGAAATCTTCGGCCCGGTTTTGACGGTCATTACCGTCGACAGCCTGCAGGAGGCGATCGACATCGCGAATGACACCGAATACGGCCTGGCTGCTTCGGTCTTCGTCGGCAACGGTAAGCGTGCAATGCGTGCGGCGCGCGCGATACGAGCGGGCACCGTGACCGTGAATTCATTCGGCGAAGGCGACATTACCACCCCGTTCGGCGGCTACAAGCAATCGGGCTTCGGTGGGCGCGACAACTCGCTCCACGCGCACGACCAGTACACGCAACTGAAGACGATCTGGCTCGACCTGAACGATAACGAAGAGAACGACGAGTAAAGACATGAAAGACTTCCAATTCACCGGCATCAATCTAGCAATTAGTACTCCTAATGATCAGAACGGCAAGCTGGACTATGACCGGCTGGAGCAGTTGATCGAGCGCTATATAGCCGTCGGCATCCGCGGTTTCGTGCTCAGTTCAGGTACGGGCATGCACGTCTATCTCTCGCAGGAAGAGTCGAAAGCGCTCGTCGCATTCGGCGCCAAGGTCATCAACGGGCGCGCCAGGGTCATTGCTCAGACATCGGCACTACTCGTCGAAGACGTCGTGGAGCGGACGCGTCATGCGGCCGATTGCGGCGCGGACGGCGTGATGGTATTGCCGCCGTTCTTCGAAGGACCGACGGACGACGATGGCGTGGTCGAGTTCTACTCCGCGGTCGCACGCGGCGGCTTGCCCATCATCGGCTACAACGTGCCGCAAGCGGTGGGCGTCGAGATCACGCCGTCGCTCTTCCATCGGCTCTATGAGATTCCCGAATTCGTCACCGTCAAGGACAGCAGCGGCGATTTGGCCGCACAGGCCGCTCTTGTTAGAACCGGCCTGCCGATGATGAACGGCGCGGACCCGCTCGTCCCCTACGCACTGTATGCGGGTGCGCGTGGCCTCATCTGGGGAGGGGCGAACTTTGCACCGAAGACATGCCTCGACGTGGTCAAAGCGGCGCAAGAACGTCGATGGGACGACGCGCGAGAGATCTGGCGTCTGCTTGAGCCCGCGATGTCATTGATTTGGCAAGGCGACTATGTGCAGTCCGTCTATGCGGCGGCTGAGATGACGGGCTATGGCGCGGGCAATCCGCGTCGTCCGTTGTCGCGTCTCTCGGCCGCGAAGATCGATGCTTTGAGGACTGCCCTCGGAGATCTGGTCGAGCGCGAACGGTCGGCAGTCTAAGGAATCGAGCGAAACATGAAGTTCGTAGCAAGCAAACTGCCACAGCAACTCGGGCAATCTGGCTGGGTCTCGATGCTGCCTCCGCGAACGCCGCATGGAGCGCTGAACGGCACTGTCAACGTGGACGTCGTGGTCATCGGCGGCGGCTTCGCCGGGCTATCGGCGGCTAGGCGTCTGTCGCAACTCGATCCGAAGCTGAAGGTCGCCGTCCTGGAGGCCGGAGAAATCGCCGAGGGGGCGACCGGGCGCAACTCGGGTTTCATCATCGACTTGCCGCATGAAGTCTCCTCCGAGGACTACGGCGGCGGGGAGGCCGACGCGCGGCGACACGATATCAAGGTTCATCGGATGGCGATCGCGCTCGCTCGAGACCTGGCGATCGAAAAGGGCTGGGGCAAGGACATCTTCGATCCGTGCGGAAAGTACAACGTTGCGTTGGGGCCGCAGGGTGATAAGCACGTCGTGTCGTATGCGAAGGAACTCGACAAGGTGAAGGAGGAATATCGCCTTCTCGATGCCAAGCAGATCGCCGCGGTCACGGGCACGACCTCTTTCACGTCGGCGATCTTCACGCCGGGCACGGTCATCATCCAACCGGCGGCCTACATCAGGGGATTGGCGGACTCGTTCTGCGGCCCGGTGCGGTTGTTCGAGAACACGCCGGCGCTGTCGTTCGAACGGCTGGGTTCGTCCTGGTGCGTCAAAACACCGAACGGTACTGTGAACGCGGGAAAGATCATCCTGGCGAACAACGGGCAGGCGCAGAACTTCGGCATTTTTCGCGGCGTTCTCCTTCACGTCTACACGTACGCGTCGATGACCGAGGCGTTCGATCCATCGCTGATGGGCGGCGAGCGATCGTGGGCGGCCACGCCTGCGTTCCCGATGGGCACGACGGTGCGTCGCGTACGCGGCGAGGCGGGCGATCGGGTTTTGATTCGCTCTCGTTATACCTACAACCCGACGATGCGGGTCAGCGAGGGGGCGATCGAGCGGGCGGGTCGCGTTCACGACCGCAAGTTCGAAGCGCGCTTCCCGATGCTCAAAGGGGTGCGCATGCAATACCGATGGGCAGGCGCCATGGCGCTGACGTGGAATGGCGTACCGGCATTCGGCGAGATCGAGCCCGGCATTTTCGCTGCAATTGCCTGCAATGGGGTGGGTGCGACGAAGGCCACGGCGTCCGGGATCGCCGCGGCCGAGGCGGCCTTGTGTATCGATTCGTGGCTAGTGAACGTCTTCAAAGGCTTCGCCGCGCCAAAGCGGCTCCCGCCGCAACCGTTTTTGACGATCGGCGCCACGGCAAATCTAAGCATGAAGGAGTGGTCGGCCGGTTTGGAGTAGCGAGTCGCATTTTCACGCGAGTCGGCACGGCTTTGCCACGTGCATCGGAAGGATGGAGGAGCAAATGGACTGGTTAACAAATTTCCCGCACATGCAGGACGATGCGCTTTTACACATGAAGCGTTCGATCGATGATGGCTTTCGTGCATTCACCTCGGCATACGGCGATCCGATCGACGCGGCGTTCCAACCGCTGCAGCAATTCCTGATCGCGGCGGAGCGTTTTATGACGCACACGCCGTGGCCGGTCATCATGTTGTTGATTCTCGCTGTCTCGTGGGTGGCCAGCAGGAATTGGAAGATCGTCGCCGGGTGTCTCGTGACGCTTGCGTTGATCGGGTACCTGGACATGTGGGAGGACACGATGAGAACCGTGTCCATGATTTTCGTCTGCACGGTCTTGTCGATCGTCTTCGGCTTGCCAATAGGCATTCTGATGGCGAAGTCCGACCGCGTGCGAAAGGTGATCGATCCAATACTCGATGTGATGCAGACGATGCCGAGCTTCGTTTATCTGATTCCTGTGGTGATGCTGCTCGGCATCGGTCGCGTGCCTGGACTCATCGCCGTCGTCATTTACGCCATTCCGCCGATGATCCGGCTGACCAACCTCGGCATTCGCCTAGTCGACAGAGACATTCTCGAAGCGGCCGATGCTTTCGGCTCCTCGGGCTGGCAGCGGCTCTTGAAGGTGCAGTTGCCGCTTGCGCTCCCGACCATCATGGCGGGGGTCAATCAAACGATCATGATGGCGCTGGCGATGGTGGTCGTGGCGGCGATGATCGGCGTTCAGGGGCTCGGCCAGCCCGTGCTGAAAGCGATTGCCAATCAGTACTTCACGCTCGGCATTTTCAATGGCTTGGCCATCGTGGGCATTGCGGTGATCTTCGATCGCATCAGCCAAGCCTATGGCAAGCGGCTCCAAAAGCATCAAGAGGTGGTCCATGGCTGAGATCAGATCCAGCGGTATCAAGATCCAACATCTTTACAAGATCTTTGGGCCGCAAGCAGAATCCCATGTCGACGCCGTCAAGAATGGGCTATCCAAGGCTGATCTGCTTCAGAAAACCGGACACGTGCTCGGCCTGCGCGATATCAACCTGGATATTCCAGCCGGCTCGATTCAAGTGATCATGGGTCTATCGGGCTCGGGCAAATCGACGCTGATCCGGCACATCAATCGACTGATCGACCCGACTGCCGGAGAAGTGCTGATCGGTGGGGTGGATGTATGCAAGATGGGGTTTCGGGGGTTGCGCGAATTCCGTCGACGCCAAACGGCAATGGTTTTCCAGAAGTTCGCACTGCTGCCCCATCGGAACGTGCTCGACAACGTCGTCTACGGCCTCGAAGTGTGCGGCGTGAAGCGCAGCGCTTCGGTTGAGACGGCCATGCGATGGATCGATCGCGTCGGTCTCAAGGGCTTCGAGCAGCGGTTTCCCAATCAGTTGTCCGGTGGGATGCAGCAGCGGGTGGGTCTCGCGCGCGCACTTGCCATGGATGCCCCCGTTCTCCTCATGGACGAGGCGTACTCCGCGCTTGACCCGCTTATCCGGATGGATATGCAGACCGTGCTGTTGGATCTTCAAAAGGAAATCAAGAAGACGATCGTCTTCATCACGCACGATCTCGACGAGGCCCTGCGCCTCGGCGATCAAATCGCGATCTTGCGTGACGGAAACATCGTCCAGCAGGGCACGAAGCAGGACATCGTCCTGCGTCCCGCCGACGAATATGTGACCAACTTCGTCAAGCAAGTGAACCGTGGGCGTGTCGTGTGCGTCGAGGCCGTGATGACGCCCTGGCGCGCAGGTTCCACTGGAGTGGGGCAGTGCATTGCGGCAGGCACCACGGTGGAGGACGCGATCTCGATGCTGGCGCGAGACCCCATAGTCGAGGACCTGACCGTCGTTGGAACGGGAAGCCTGCCGCTCGGCACCGTGAATCTGCGTCAATTGGCATGCGCGCTCACTACAACACCTGAAGCGCTGTGCGACTCCGCTCACGTGCGGGACCATGGGCGCGCTTTGATCGATGCGCCTGCAGCCGTTTCCCGTGGATAAGCATTATCAACGTCTGGATAAGCCATGTTCAATTACGTCGAACGAAGCTGCCGATCCCCGTTCGCAAGCAGGTGGCAGACCTGACAAAGCGTTTTCCCCTGTACGGATAAGCAAGCGCGACCGTGTCGGTAGCCGGCCCGGTCCAGAATTGAGCAGGGTTGTTTGAGTGGGTAGCAGATGATTCGAAATTATCAGGTAGTCGTCAAAAAACAGTTAGTTAGTACTCCGAAGCAGTTAAAAATGCTGAAGAGAATGTGGACCAATGCATACCGGGGAAGATCGGGCACCTTTTAGGGTACTGCCATGAAAGTGAAATTTTTGGGCGCACTTGTCGCAGTTGGATTGATCTGTGGAAGCACGCAGGCGAACGCCGCCGGTTGTGGGAGCGTGACTGAAGCAAACATGAACTGGCAGAGCGCTGAATTCGAAGCGGCCGTCGACAAGGTCATTCTGTCGGAAGGTTACGACTGTCAGGTCAACCTGGTGGTAGGGGATACGGTTCCGACGTTTACTTCGATGGTGGACAAAGGGAAGCCGGACCTGATTCCCGAAGAGGGCATCGACCTGCTTCCCGCCATCGCAAAACAGGGCATCGAGGAGAAGAAGATCGTTCTCGCCGGCAAGATCATCAAGGAAGGTGCCGTTTATGGCTGGTACATTCCCAAGTATATTGCCGATGCGCATCCCGACATCAAGACCATTCCCGATGCGTTGAAACACCCCGAACTGTTCCCCGATCCCGAGAATCCCGGGAAGGGCGCGATCTATAACGGCCCACAAGGATGGGGCGTCACCGTCAACACCGCCCAATTCTATAAGGCATTCAAAGCCCAACAAGCCGGGTTCAGGCTGGTGGATACCGGTTCGGCGGCGGGCCTCGACGGATCGCTCATAAAAGCCTACGAACACCATCAAGGGTGGCTGGGTGTCTACTGGGCGCCGACGTCTCTGCTGGGCAAATATCCGATGGTGCGGCTCGAGGCTGGCGTGCCGCTCGATATGGCTGAGTGGAAGCGGTGCACGACCGTCGCTAGCTGTCCCGATCCGAAACCGACTGCGTGGCCGGGAAGCCGGATGTACACGATGCTCTCCAAGTCGTTTGCGGATAGGGCAAGCCCGGATGTCATCAAGTATCTGAACACGCGTACGTACACAACCGACGATCTCCAGAAAGTCATGGCCTGGATGACTGACAATCAGGCGACTGGTGAGGATGCTGCCAAGCATTTCCTCAAGACGGAACCCGATGTCTGGACGAAATGGGTCACGCCGGCTGCCGCGCAGAAGATCAAGGCGTCGCTCTAAACGTACCGTTCTTTTAACCTCGACGATGAAGGCGGTCATGGATGGCGTGAAAGGCTATCGCAGACTCATACCCTCACTCACGGCACTCGTTGAATTCGAAGCGGTCGCTCGGCTCCGAAGCTTTACGAACGCTGCTCAAGAGTTGGGGGTGACGCAGGCGGCCGTCAGTCGGCAGATACGGCTGCTCGAAGACCTGCTCGGCATCCGCCTGCTGGACCGCTTGCATCGCAAGACCACGCTGACAACCGAGGGCGAGGCGTTGTACTCGGTCGTCTCGCAGGCATTGGGAAAAATCGCGGGCGTATTCGACAGGCTATCGACGGGAATCGAGGACGAGGAGGTTGTCCTAGCGGCGACCGCGGCATTTTCGCATTTCCGGCTGATGCCTAGCCTCGCGAGGCTCAAGCGGCTTCTGCCCAATCTGCGAGTGCGACTCACCACGAGGATGTTCACGGGCGACCTTCGTCACACCGAGGTCGATGCCGAGGTTCGCTGGGGCAATGGAAAGTGGAGCGACGGCACCTCGCAGCTATTGTTTGACGAACAGGTGTTTCCGGTGTGTTCGCCTGCGTGGAAAGACGAATATGGCGAGCCCGGGTCGCTGGACGAACTGGCGAACATGACGCTCATTTCGGACGACCCTACGTCGGAAGGATGGCTGACGTGGGAAGAATGGTTCCGCGCCGTCGGCGCGCGTCCGATCAAACTCAGGTATGGCGTCCGCACCTCTCTTTACAACGATGCGGTGCAAGCGGCGCGGCTAGGGCAAGGCGTCGCGCTCGGTTGGGGACGGTTGCTTCATGAGCATCTTGCATCGGGCGAGCTGGTTGCGCTTACCAGCGCGTGCCTGCCGTTGAGCGACGCTTACTACCTGGTGATACCTCACGGGAAGGCGATGTCCCCGACGGTACAAACGCTGGTCGAGCTACTGCGTAATGCCGCCGGGGTGGCCTGACCCATGTTCCGGGCGCCCATGACGCGTCGTCGAATCGCAATCAGATCGTCACGCGTGTCGCGACCCCGGCACGAGTTTTGGTACCGGCACCTGATCGTTCCGCTTCGCGCGCGCATCCGCGGGGCTGTGGGCGATGCGATCGACCTTGCCATTTCAACGGTGTACGAGCATGCGACTGACTAGAGCTGCCTTCGTTTTTCTCGGTGTTATCTGGGGTTCGAATTTCATCTACATGAAGTGGGCCACTGCGCTCATTACGCCCATGCAGGTTGCCTTTTTGCGGGTGCTTTTCGGGTTCCTCCCGCTCGCATTTTTTGCATGGTGGCGAGGCGTGATCACACGGGATCAACTGCGTCTCCTGCCACACTTCCTGGTGATGGGGGGCGGTGCGACGGCCTTCTATTACGTCGCCATCATCAAAGGAACGGCGGTCCTGCCGTCGGGAATTGCCGGTGTACTGGGAGGATCGATCGCGCTCTTTGCCGCGATCTTCTCCTTGCTGTTGCTTCGCAGCGAGAAGTTCAACGCACTCATGGCAACTGGCGTCGTGCTCGGATTCGTTGGGATCACGATGATTGCGCGCCCCTGGGACAGCGCCGGAAGCGCAATCGATTTGCGCGGCGTGGGCTGGCTGCTGGCGAGTTCGATGACGCTGGGGCTCTCCTATATCTATGTACGGCGGTTCTTGTCTCCGACGAACCTTTCGCCGCTCGCTTTGGCGACTTGGCAAATGGGATTGGCGCTGCTCATTCTGGGCGGCATGACCGATTTCACGGGGATGGGCCGTCTATTCCTCGACTGGCGCGCGGCCGCCGGCGTTGCTGTTGGCCTCGGCATCTTGGGAACCGGCGCGGCCTTCTTAATCTATTACTACCTGCTTGAGAAGCTTGGCGCGGTGGCGTCGTCCAGTTCCAACTATCTTGCGCCGGCGGTGGCCTTGCTTATCGGTTGGTGTGTCGGAGAACGCTTCGGCCTCGTAGAGGTGATCGCGATCGCTCTGATCTTCCTCAGCGTATTTGTGCTGCAGATCGGCCAGCAGCAGTCTGCCGCGACCATAAGGCGAAGAACACTGATGGCATCTCGTCCCGGCCTCATCGACGCGGACGAGGGCTAGCTGGACCATGCTGGCGGCGAACTCACGGGGGCGTTACATTCCGACCGCCCGTCGCGGGCTTCTTTGAATCTCCTTGAAACTCCATAGAGAACACACGATGTCATATTCAATCCCCAGCACCATGCACGCCGTTCTGCTAACGGGCTTGGGCGGCCTGGACAAACTGGAATATCGCACCGATGTCCCCGTGCCGCAGCCTGGACCGGGAGAAGTCCTGATTCGCGTTCGCGCATCGGCTGTCAACAACACGGATATCAATACGCGAATCGGTTGGTATTCGAAATCCATCGATAGCGACACCGGCTCAGGCGGGGCGGAAGGATTCGAAAAGGTGGACGGTTCCGATGCGTCCTGGTCGGGCGCGTCATTGCATTTTCCTCGGATTCAGGGGGCCGACTGCTGCGGGCATATCGTTGCGGTCGGGGTCGGCGTCTCGCCTGCCCGCATTGGAGAGCGCGTGCTCGTCAGCAACTTGCTGCGGACGTACGTCGACTACAGACCATTCGAATGTTGGACGTTCGGCAGCGAGTGTGACGGAGGGTTCGCGCAATTCGCCGTTGCCCCGTCGATGGAAACGCTAAAGGTCGTCAGCGAATGGTCGGACGCGGAGCTCGCATCGATCCCATGCTCTTATTCGACTGCCGAGAACATGTTGCATCGCGCGAAGGTCGGCGCCGAAGTGGTACTGATCACCGGCGCCTCGGGCGGCGTGGGGTCCGCCGCTGTTCAGTTGGCCAAGCGGCGCGGCGCGACCGTCATTGCGCAATGTTCATCAAGCAAGGCGTCGGCGCTTCGTGAACTCGGCGCTGACAGGGTTGTCGATCGTCAAGCCGATTTGGTATCGATCCTCGGTGAAAACTCCGTGGATGCCGTAATCGACGTCGTCGGCGGTGAACAATGGCCGAGCCTGCTCAAGGTGCTTCGTTTAGGCGGCCGCTATGCCATCGCGGGTGCCATTGCCGGTCCGGTGTCCAAGATCGACCTTCGCACGCTGTACCTCAAAGATCTGACGTTGATGGGGTGCACGTTCCAAGAGGACGAAGTTTTCTCGAATCTGATCTCTTATCTCGAGCGCGGAGAAATCACGCCGCTGGTGGCTAAGACCTTTCCATTGAAAGACATTCGGCTTGCCCAAGAAGAATTTCTGAGCAAGGGGCATCTTGGCAAGCTCGTGCTGATCATTCCGGAGGTAGATGCATGAAGATCAAGCAGATTCACCTATACCAGTACGAACTTCCTGTCTTGAACGGACCGTACCGGATGGCTCGGGCAGACGTCTATTCATTGACGACGACGCTGGTCAAGCTGGTCGCGGACAATGGACTGTACGGCTGGGGAGAAACGTGCCCTGTCGGTCCGACCTATTCCGAGTCGCATGCAAGCGGTGCGCTGGCCGCGCTGTCCGAGATCGCGCCGGGGATCATCGGGACTGCTGCGTTACCGGTGCCCCTGCACGATCGCATGGACAGCCTGCTCAACGGTCACACCTATGCGAAAGCGGCCATCGATATCGCGCTGCATGACCTGCTGGGCAAGCATTACGGCGTCAGCGTTTCCGATCTCCTCGGCGGCGCGTTGGCGGAGCGGTTGCCTTCGTATTACGCCGTGACGATCGGTGTGCCCGATGAGGTTGCCCGCGTAGCGGCGGAAAAGCGCGACGAAGGTTATCCGCGTTTGCAGTTGAAGGTCGGCGGCAGAGCAATCGAAGAAGACGTCGAGTCGATTTCGAAGGTGTGGGAGATCATTCGAGGTTCCGGCATCCGTTTGGCAGTCGACGCCAATCGCAGCTTAACCACGCGTGATGCGATCCGGCTCAGCCACGAATGCGCGCATATTCCCTTCATCATGGAGCAGCCTTGCAATACGTTCGAAGACTTGCAGGCGATCCGGGGTCTTATCAAACACGCGCTCTATATCGACGAGAGCTGCCTCAACCTCAACACGGCGATTACCGCGGCCGGCACGGGATTGGTCGACGGGTTCGGCATGAAGGTGACGCGACTGGGCGGGCTGCATCCGTTTCGCGCCTTCCGTGACCTGTGCGTCGCGCGCAACTTGCCGACCACTTGCGACGATGCCTGGGGCGGGGACCTGATCGCGGCGGCGTGCGCGCATATCGGCGCGACGGTCCCGCCTGCGTTGCTCGACGGCGTTTGGATCGCGGCGCCGAGGATCGATGGGCACTTTGATTCGAAAAATGGCGTTCGTGTGGATGGCGGGCACGTCCGGCCCCCGCAGGGCGTCGGCCTGGGAATCGAGCCCGAGGAGGCGATGTTCGGCGATCCGATTGCTTCGTTTTGACGCGCCGCGGATCGTCGCTCGAGTGTGGCGCCCGATTCATAATTCAATGTAATAGTTGGCCGAAAATAAAGCGCATTGACGCCGATTTAAGGTAATCGAATACTCACGAGAACGCGGGAACGTCGGAAATCCCGGTACCCTATCAATGTTGGAGAAAGACGATGTCAGAAGTTCAGTTGAAGACCCTGGGTGAGCTTGTGGAGAGCCGGGAGCCGGGGTGCGGATTACCCGGAGAAGTCTTCATCCGGCCGGACATCTTCGAGACCGACGTGGACATCTTTTTCTACAAGCACTGGATCATGGTCGCGGTGACGGCGGACGTGCCGGAACCGGGTGACATCTCTGTTGTCGATATCGGTAAGGCTTCGGTCATCATCGCACGAGGCGACGACGAGCAAATTCACGCGTACCGCAATGTGTGCCGCCACCGCGGCGCGCGTTTGAAGGATGCCGGGAAGTCGACGGTCGGCATGCTCGTCTGCCCTTATCACCAGTGGACGTACGACCTCGAAGGTAGCTTGTGTCACACCAAGCACATGGGCAAGGACTTTGATGCGACTTGCCGCAATCTGCGGCCAGTGCATCTCAAAGTGGTCGGCACACACGTGTTCGTATGTTTCGCGGATGAGCCCCCGGCCGACATCGCGAAGCTCGAAGAAACAATGACCCCGCGTTTCGCCCCGTACGATCTGCAGAACACAAAAATTGCGTTCGAGTCCGAGATTATCGAAGACGGCAACTGGAAGCTCGTGATGGAGAACAACCGCGAGTGCTATCACTGCGAAGCGGGGCATCCGGAGCTGACGCTTTCATTCTTGCCGGAATCCACGGGTGCCAGCGCGGACGACATGGATGAGGCTGGACGTCGAGCACTCGACGCCTATAACAAGCTCAACGCCGACAGCCAGGCAAATTGGGAAAGCGAGGGCTATATTTGCTCGGCGGTCGAAGAACTCAGCGGCGAAGTGGCCACCCATTTCCGCACGCAGCGGCTGGTCATCGCGACCCATGGCGAGTCGCAAACGATGGATACCAAGGTCGCGTGCGAGAAACTGCTGGGCAATCTCACTCGCCGTGATCTGGGCGACACCCATATGTGGACGCACAACTCGTGGACTCACGTGATGAGCGATCACGCGATGATTAGCTACATCGTGCCGCTCACGCCGGACAAGACGCTGGTGCGCACGAAGTGGCTGGTGCATGCCGATGCGGTCGAGGGTGTCGACTACGACGTCCGGAAGCTGACCGAGGTCTGGGTTGCAACGAATGCGCAGGACGCGAGCCTCGTCGCTATCAATCATCGCGGCGCGCAGGATCCCGGCTATATCCCGGGGCCCTATTCGCCGACGACCGAGAGTTACGTCGTCCAGTGGGTGGATTGGTATGCGGGGCGTCTGAAGGCGCACGGTATCTAAGCCGATAGGCCGCTTCTCCGCAATACGCTGAAACATATGCAAAGGCTCGGTAGTGCAAAACCCGCCTTCAACCTTGAGAGGACCCTAATGCGGCTCGGATTTATCGGAACCGGCGTCATCACAAAAGCGATCGTTACCGGCCTCATTCGTTCCGGCCTGGCGTTCGATCGGATAGCGCTGTCGCCTCGTAACGCTGAAACAGCAGCGGAACTCGCTACACTGGATCCGCGCGTCGAGGTGTGCACGAGCAATCAGGGCGTGCTTGACTCGTCGGACATCGTATGCGTTGCCGTTGTGCCGCAAATCGTCGCCGAAGTCCTGCGAGAGCTTCATTTCGAAGTGCGGCATCAGGTCATTACTTTCGTTCCGGGGACATCGATCGCGAAATTGAGTCGGCTCGTTCGGCCCGCGATCAAGCTTGTTCGCGCGATACCGTTGCCGGCGGTTGCCGATGGCAAAGGATGCACCGCAATCTACCCGCCGGATGGCGTCGCCAAATCCGTGTTTTCTGCCCTTGGCGAAGCGGTTGAAGTCGAAAGCGAACATCAGTTCGACGCATTGCACGCCGTAACGTCGACGATGGCGAGCTTCTACGCAGTGCTTGAACAGCAAGCATCGTGGTTAACTCAACAAGGGCTCCCGTACGGCGCGGCGCGCACCTTTGTGTCCGGGTACTGTGTTGGCTTGGCACACGAAACGACTCGGACAGGGCAGACGTTTTCGGAGATGATCGAGTACCTCATGACGCCAGGCGGTTTGAATGAACAGCTGCATGCCGAGCTTTCTTCCCTTGGCGCCTATGGTCACTACGGCGATGCGCTGGATCGAGTGTTCGCTCGCGTTCAAGATCGGGCATAGCAGTGTAACGCTGGAATTTGGCGCCGATCCGGAACCGTCATAGCCGCCGCCGCTGGGCGGCCAAGCCAAGTTTGATGGTGACGGGAAGACGGCTAGTGCGAATAGCCCGCAGCTGTTTCCGTGAGGCTCTTGCCTTTGGTTTCTGGTGCAAGCCATTGCGACAACGCCGCACCGAGGGCGGCGACGCCGGCCGCCGCGAGCATCCATGTCGACGTGCCGAGGTGCGTCATCGACCACGGCAGCAGGAACGTTCCGAGGCCCGCGCCGATCCGACTGACGGCGGCCGCGAACCCCGTCCCCACACCGCGGACTTCGGTCGGGAAGACCTCGGCCGGATAGATGCCGGTCAGCGTCGTATAGCCCGCATTGACGAAAGAGAAGGCTAGAAAGAGCGCCAAAACGATCATCGGCGGCGCGCTGGGCCAGAGGCCGATAACCGCCAGCACGACCGTGCATAGCCACTGCGGCGGCACAGTCAGTGCGCGGCGCCCGATCTTGTCGATCAACAGGACCGTAAGCACGACCCCGGCCACGGCAACCGCGGAGAGCCCGACGCCGCCGGCGAGCCCCCCGCCCAAGCCATATTTCTGCAGCACGCTATCGGCAAACGTGGCGATGGCGAAATACGGCGTGACGGCACAGAACCAGAACATCGACATGAACAGCGTGGCGCGCCAGTAGCGTCGGCAAAAGAGAATCCTCATCCCTGCACGGTCGCCGGTGGCGGATTCGCATTCGACATCGGCCATATCCGCCGCGTGCTGCATATATCGTTGAGCAACGGCGCGGGCCTCCCCACAGCGTTTCTGATTCCACAGCCAGCGAGGCGATTCGGGCAGGCCGAGCCGCGCGCAGAACAAGATGGCGGCGATAAACGTGCTTGTTCCGAGGATGAATCGCCAGCCGAGGTGGGTCGACGCGTTCAGCGCGAAGCCCACGGCAAAGGCGATCATGAACCCCGCATACCACGCGACCAAGGTGACGCCCATGAGCCGCCCCCGAAGCCGGGCCGGGGCGAACTCCGACATGAGCGGCCAACCCACAGAGTACTCGGCGCCGATCGCGACACCCATCATCAGGCGAACGATGAATAGCTGTATCGGCGAAGTGACGAAGAATTGCATCGCCGAGGAAATCAAGAACAAACCCATGTCCATCGTGAACAGCGGCTTGCGTCCATACTTGTCGGCGGCCCAACCTCCTAGCGGGGAGCCGAACAAGATGCCGAACAGCGCGCTCGCGGCAATCGCGCCTTCCCAGAAGGTCGAAACGCCAAGATCGGCGGTTAGTCTGGCCGTGACCGGTCCGACGATCCCGAGGATGTAGCCGTCGAGAAACATCCCTCCGGTTAGGACAAAGATCATTCGCCGCAAAAAGCGCCGCTTGGACGCGGTCGACGTCTGCGCGTCGGTACTTCGCGGCACTGCGCCTAGCGTCTCCTTGTGCAATGACATGGTAGGCTCCTCGGATCTGATGAATATTTCGCGCGCCTAAGGCAACGCAGTACTATTTAAGCGCTCCTTATGGACAGGCTAAGCGCCGCTATCGCTAGCGAAGCGAGATACGCGTTCCGCTACCTTGGACTGATCCACGTTTGTGCAGACATCGACGCATTGCCTGCAAGGGTAGCCGGACATAGAGCGATGCGAACCTGAGGGCCCCATGATGCAGAACACGGCTTACGGACACATCTTCAGCGCCGACTCGCCGATCCTCCTCGTCACGCCGCATGCGGGTGCCGAGATTCCTGACGATCTGCTGAAGTATTCGGCCTGGCGCGACGTTCAAGGACGAGTGGCCGATCCCGCCGGACTCGCGCTGCAAGCGGTGGCGCCGAACTGCGGCGTGTCGCATATCTCGGCTCGCTATCACCCCTGCGTGATCGACTTCAACGTGCCGGCTTCCGGTCGGCCTTTGTCGCGCCGCTTGAATCGCAATGGGTTGTGCCGAACTCATACGGCGGCAGGTCAACCGCTGTACGATCCGGGTTGCGAGCCGGACGATGCGCAGGTCGACGCGCGCGTCAAAAGCTGCTGGCTTCCCTTTCATGAGGCCGTTGCCGCGGAGCTATCGCGCCTTCGATCCCGCCACGACAATGTGTTGTTGCTGGTGTTTCATGCGAGTTTCTGGTTGTCGCCCTATCGCGATCGATTCGATGCGTCCGACTGTAACGTCGGCACCGCGCGCGGCAAGGCTTGCGACCGGCGGCTCGTGTCGTGCCTGACGGAGCAGGCCAAGGCGCACGAGCACTCATGGGTCGTCAACGGCAGGATAGCCGATGCGTTTTCCGCCGAACATTATGGCAACCCCGAGGGCGGCGTCCATGCGATAGAGGTCGAGGTGGCCGGCCGCTGGCGGGCGGAGCTGGAGCGCCTCAGGCTGCAAGGGGAAGGGGAAGACGGAATACGGCCGAGCGCGTTCTGGGCTGCGCTGTTCGGGGCGCTCGAAGCGGCGCTGCGCGGCTTGCCGCCCGTACGTGAAGACATGGGCCTTGCGGCACGGGTCCATGGCAGCGCAGACTAATGGTGCGCGAGCCGGCACGTTCGGGTCGTGACGACGTCCGTGCTACCTTCCGATGTCTCCGCGCAGCCAACTATGAAAGAAAGCGTACCTGAACAATATCCCGACTGGAGCCTGTTGGCGAGCTGGGTCGCCGTCGTCGAGGCCGGCTCGATCTCCGACGCGGCCGATAGGCTTGCGATATCGCAGGCTGGAGTCTCGCAACGTATAAAGGCGCTCGAAACGTTACTAGATACGACGTTGCTCGATCGCACGACGCGTCCGGCTCGTCCGACGGCCGCGGGGCAACGCTTGTTCGAGCACGCCACGGTGCTGCTCACGGGCGCCGACGAGATGGTGGAAAGCGTACGCAACGTCACGCGAGCAAAGCGCGTGGTGGTGCGGCTAGGCTGTGTCGATTCGTTCGCGGCGACGATTGGGCCGATCATCATCAAGGCGCTCTCGGGCACATCGCATCAGATTCGCTTGTGGTCCGGCATCACGCCCACTCTCGATGCGCAGCTTGAGGCACGCCAACTGGATATGGCGGTGACGACCAACGGCATTTCTCAAGCGCCAGGCATTCGCCGGCAGAAGCTATTTTCCGAGCCGTACTTCGTCGTCTTGCCTGCAAGCTTCGAGGTGGACCGATTCACAACGCTTGCCGATCTGAGCCGCAACCTCCAATTCATCCGCTACAGTGCGCGCTCGGTGATCGGGCAGCACGTCGACGCCTATCTCGCGTCGAACTCGGAACACATCGAGCGGACCTGCGAGTTCGACGCCACGGATCCCATGCTGAGCCTCGTGGCGGCGGGGTTGGGCTTTGCGGTCACGACGCCGTTATGTCTATGGCAGTCCAGACACTACGTGCCGGATGTTCGCGTAGTTCCGCTTTCATCGTTCTCCCGGCATGGGCGGCCCTATCACGGGCTGAGTCGGTCGTTCTTCCTGGCGTTTCGAGAAAACGAACTGGGCCACCTGCCCGCCGACATGTATGAGCTACTGCGGCAGTCTTTCGAGCGTCAGGTATCGCGCGATATCGCCAAGGCGCTCTCGCTCAAGCAGGAACAGATCTGCCTGTCCGACGAAGCCTAGCCGGTCCTCATGCGGTTCATGATGTATTGCATAACCATCGTGAATGTTCCTTACCCTGGTTTTACGACGGCATAGATTGCCGTTACATGTCATCGACGAAAGAGCGTGAAGGGGATTTTCGACACGCGTCTTCCATAACGAAGAGGCATGCGAACGTGAAATCTGCGCGAGCACGTTGAACGTTCGAATCGGAGTGCTGGCACTTGCCCAGCCATTCTTCGGAATGGTGACGAAGCGGGAAACGCTGCCCAGCATAAGGGTGGAGACATCGGAAAATCACTTGGTGAGGCTTTAAATGCGCAGCTCTATGAAAATGTTGGCGCTGGTTGCGATGAGCATGGGGATGGCAACCGTGCATGCGACCGCATCGGAACTTGTTTTTGCATCGTGGGGTGGATCGTATCAAGACGCACAAAGCGTCACGGCGATCAAACCGTTCGCGTCGAAGTCGGGCGCTCAGGTCAAGATGGATACCTACAACGGCGGCATCGCTCAGATCCGAAGCCAGGTAGAGACGAACAATGTCACGTGGGACGTCGTCGATATGCAGCTGGCCGATGCGACGCGTGCCTGCGATGAAGGGTTGCTCGAAAAGATCGACCCGTCGACGCTGGGCGCCGGCGCCAAGTCTGATTTTGCTCCCGGCGGGATTTCGGACTGTATGGTGGGTAACGTCGCCTGGTCTACGGTCATCACGTACAACAAGAATGCGTTCAAGGGCGCCGAGCCGACCAAGATCGCCGATTTCTTCGATCTGAAGAAATTCCCGGGCAAGCGTGCGCTGCGTAAGTCTCCGGAAGGCGCGCTCGAATGGGCGTTGCTGGCAGACGGTGTCGCGCCGGCGGATATCTATAAGACGCTTTCCACCCCTGCGGGTGTGGACCGCGCATTCAAGAAGCTCGATACGATTAAGTCGTCGATCGTATGGTGGGAAACCGGCGCACAACCGCCCCAGTTGCTCGCGGACGGTGAAGTCACGATGTCGAGTGCCTATTGCAATCGCATCTATACGGCGATCATGCAGGACAAGAAGCCGTTCGGTTTCCTGTGGGATGGCGAGGTCAAGAATATCGAAGGCTATGCGGTCGTCAAGGGTTCCAAAAACGTGAAGGCGGCTCAGGATTTCGTCCGCTTTGCGACGTCAACCGAATCCCTCGCGAAGCTGGCATCGGCAACGGCCCTTGGGCCGATGCGCCAGTCGTCGTTGGCTCATGTCGATCAGAAGGTCGCGCCTTACCTGCCGACGGCGCCGCAAAACCAAAAGGACGCAATCACGTCCGACGTGGCATTCTGGGCCGATCACTCCGACGATCTGAACCAGAAGTTCGCCGTGTGGCTGGGACAGAAATAAGCGGACGAGGCTGACCGCTTGTTTGATTGATTGGAAGCCGTGGCGGATCCGAGTGTCTCATTGATGTCCGGCTCCACTACGGCTTCCTTTGTTTCCTATTTGCCTGCACCTCGAAATTTCGCGCAAAGCGAACAAGCTGCGGCAGCACGACATCAAAAAGAAGCGCTTGCAAGCGAGTGAGGTTCAGGACCGTTGCCGCTTCGCCATAGCTCCCAACGGTGAAGCCGTTAGTGCCGACCTGACAGGACAGTCGTATTGAAGCTCTACATCAGGGTTTTTGATGCTTGAGTGACTTTCACGCTTTCATACGCAATATGGACGTAAATCGGGTCATCCAATGATTCGGACCATGCGAGCGCATGGTTCGGTCAGCAGGGATACGTTCCGTCATTTGGCCGCAAGGCGTTGATTGCGCTGTGCCGCCTGCGTTTTCGACCGTGGAGTACTTCATGAATATTCAGCGCCCTTCGGGGCCGGAAGCTGCCGCAGGAAAGTTTCCGACGTATCACGATGGTTCGGGCTGGAACGCCATGCTACCGGTGCGGGCGAGAGGCGGTTCGACGCATGTTCGGCGATTCGCAACGATTGTGATCGGCGGCGGATATACCGGTCTGGCGGCGGCACGTCGTATCGCTGAACTGCGTCCGGAAGAACAGGTCTTGGTGTTGGAAGCGTCGGCGATCGGAGAGGGCTCTTCCGGTCGCAATTCGGGCTTCGTCATCAACTTGCCGCACAACACGAAGATGGCGGGGCACACTAGCCCCGTCGAAGTCGCGCGTAAACAGATTCGGCTCTATGAAGCCGGCTTGAAATGGCTCGAGCAGCTCGTTCGCGAGCACGGGATCGACTGCAGCTGGAATGCGGCCGGGAAGTTCCATGCGGCTGCCGGCGATTCTGGTGTCGAGAGCCTTCGCGCCTCGCTCGCTCAATATCGAGAGTGGGGCGTCAGCTACAAGGAATTCGATCGCGATGCGCTGCGACAGAAACTTGGAACTAGCTATTACCGATATGGCTATCATTCTCCCAACAATGTATTCGTTCAGCCAGCCGCGTTGATTCGCGGTTTGGCTGATTCCTTGCCGGCGAATGTTGTTCTGCTGGAGGGCGAGCCAGTTGTTTCGCTTAGCGAATCGTCACCATTTCAGATCGCCACCACGCAGGCACGATACGTTGCCGATCGGGTCGTGCTGGCCAATAATGGGTTCGCTAAAGAGTTGGGCATCCTGCGCGACAGACTCATCACGATCTTCACCTACGCCGCATTGACTCCAGAGCTGCCCGAGGCCGAATTGAAAAAGCTTGGCGATGCGCCGGAGTGGGGGGTCATTCCCGCGAATCGCCTGGGGACGACACTACGGCGCGTACAGGGCGGCCGGTTCATGGTGCGCAGTGCGTACTCGTACGAACGAGAGCAGTCGCCGGCCGATACGCTGGCTCAATTGACAGACAGCTACCGGCGCCGCTATCCGAAAATGAAGTCCCACCGATTCGAGTACTTGTGGGGCGGCACAACAGCGTTGACTCGAAATGGCGCGACGTATTTCGGCGAATTGCGTCCCGGTTTATTCGCATCGCTAGGGTGCAATGGAGCCGGCGTGCTGAAGGGCAGCACCTACGGGAAGCTGTTGGGCGAGATGGCCTTGGGCTCGCAGTCTTCGTATTTGTCGGATGCGCTGAGTCTGGAGGGGCCAAGCTGGTTGCCTCCTGAACCGTTTCGCCGGATCGGCGTTGTTTCCGCCATCAAGTACCAGGCCGCGCTCGCGGGTCCGGAACGGTGATCGTTTTGTTCTTTTATCTTATCGAGGAAAATCGAAGATGCCGGAAATCAAGCGTAGTCACGTAGGGAACCGCCTGTCGGAAGTCGCCGTGCACCAAGGCACAGTCTATCTGGCTGGACAGGTGGCCAGCGATATTTCCCAAGACATGGCGGGACAGACTCGGCAGGTCCTGGCCGCTATCGATTCACTGCTTACGCAACATGGATCGGACAAGTCTCGCATTCTTTCCTGTCAGATTTTCCTTTCGGACATGTCGCAGGTTGCAGCAATGAATGAAGTCTGGGATGCGTGGGTGGTACCCGGGCATACTCCGCCCCGTGCAACTGTGGGTGCGGTGTTGGCTTCGCCTGAGAAGCTCATCGAAGTGGTCATTGTCGCTTCGGTGGCTTGAACGGGCTGTCATGGATTGTGTGGAATCGGCCGGTGGCGGTTCCAGGCTGATTTGTCTTTTACCTGAGGTCAAAAAATGAACAATATTCGCATGAGTGTGCTCGCAACTACAGTCACGGCGATTGCGCTATCGATGGCATGCGGGTATTCGTATGCGGAGCAGGTGGTCAAGATCGGCGTGTCGAGTCCGCTTACGGGGATCAATGCTTCGAACGGCAAGGACATTGAGAACGGGGTGCGACTCGCTGTGGAAGAAGCGAATGCGCAGCACATCAAGCTGGCCGGCCAGGAGGTTCGCTTCGAGGTCGATTCGGTGGATGACCAGTCCGATCCGCGCATCGGCGTCCAGGTCGCACAGAAGCTCGTGGACGATGGCGTAGCCGCTGTCGTCGGGTACTATAACTCCGGCGTGGCGCTTCCATCCGCACCGATTTTCGCAAAGGCCGGTATTCCGCTGATCGACCCGGCAGCGACGAATCCGGCCATCACGCGGCAGGGATACAAAACCGTATTCCGCATCATCGCAACCGATGTTCAAAACTCCGGCAATGCCGGCAAGTACGCGGTGACGGTCATGAAGGCGAAGCACATTGCTGTCATGGACGATCGCACCGCGTTCGGCCAAGGGGCTGTCGAGGAATTCAAGAAGGCAGTGAAGGCTGCAGGCGGCAAGATCGACGCCGCCGAATACACCAACGACAAGGCGGTGGAATTCAACGCCCAGCTCACGAACATCAAAGCCGCGGACGCCGACGTTCTGTATTACGGCGGCGGCGACAATCAGGCGGCACTCATCGTGAAGCGGATGCGGCAGCTCGGCATGCATACGCAATTCGTCGGAAGCGGCGGTATTGCCGACAGCATTTTCCTCAATGTCGCCGGCCCAGCCGCCGAAGGCGCGATGGCTTGGGAATACGGCCGTCCTATTGACTCGCTGCCGCGGGGCAAAGCATTCCAGGAAAAGTACAAGAAGCGGTTCGGTATCGACATCCTGACCTACTCGCCGTTTGCGTACGACTGCGCATGGGTCGTCATCGACGCAATGAAGCAAGCCAACACCGCGAAGCCCGCCGAGTTTTTGCCGGCGCTTCATGCAACGCACTACGAAGGCATCACTGGGAAGATCGCATTCGACGAGAACGGAGACCTCAAGAATCCCAGCTCGACGCTCTATCAAGTGAAGGGTGGGCGCTGGACGCCGGTGACGACGATCGGGGCCGAGTAAGCGTCAGCGTTCCTTTACGGTGTGCAGCGCTGTATCGGAGTCTTCTATTGGACTTGCCGTGGAACTGGCGCCATGGATAGCCGCCAGTTCCGGGACACATCAATACGCTGACACGCTCTTGATGAATAAACAATGGCGATTGCATGCGGACTGTTTCCGCGCATTGCAATCGCCATCAGAGCCAAGAGCGTTGAAAACTAACTCAAGACGTAGTGCCAGATAACAACTCGGTCATGCCCAAAGATCGCCGACAGTAAAACCGTTCGGGAATGGATCGGTCGGGTCCAATACCCATGTGTTGTACCCGTAGATCCAGGACCGGCCGGAGATCGTTGGTACGACGGCCTTATAGTCGCCGATGCGTGTTTCCTCGATCAGGTTCCCGGTGTAGGTGATTCCAAGCAATCCCTCGTGGCGGAATGGCTCGTTCAATTTCAGTTTGCCCTTGGCATGCAGCGTAGCCATCTTTGCGCAGGTGCCTGTGCCGCAAGCGCACCGATCGATCGCGCCCGTCCAGGTTGCGGGATTGTCGAAGTCGACCGCCCCGCTCGCCACCGTCACGGCATTGCGCCAGTCGGCGTTCGGATTGTCCGTGGGACCTGAGAGCTGGGCGATCGTGATGCCGATGCCGGGATAGTGAGGATGTGAAACGGGCAGTTGGTCCTGAGCGGCTTTGGTGATCAGCGCGCCGATACGCGCGATTTCCTTGCCGTGCTCGGGAATGAGCTCGAGGCCCTTGAATTGTCGGACGTCGGCGATCGCATAGAACATCCCGCCCCAACCTACATCAACCGTCACTTTGCCCAGCGTGGGAACGTCGATCACCGCATCGAGGTGAGCCGCGAACGCGGGAACGTTCTTGAACGTAACCTGCGTGACCTTCCCGTCCTTGCACTCTGCTCTGATGCCGATGAGACCTGCGGGCGCTTCCAACTGGAACTCGGTGACGGGCTCCGTCATCGGCAGCATGCCGGTTTCAAGAAGCACGGTTACAACCGAAATGGTGTTGCCGCCGCTCATCACGGGGTACTCGACCTGTTCCATGATGATGTAGCCCGCAGCGGCATCCGGATGCTTGGCCGGCACGATCAAATTGCAGCAGACCGGCGGGTAGCCGCGCGGCTCGCGCAGCATGAGCTGACGGATCTGATCGTCGTTTTTCTCGAGCCATTTCATCTGCTCGTAGACGGTATTGCCCGGGATGTGGGGCACACCGCCGGTGATCACCCGCATGGGTTCGCCCGCGTGGGTTTCCACCGCATGGAACATTCGCTTGAAAGTCATATCAGTCGATTTTCGAAACTTGAAGCCATAGTGCGATGGGGCTTCGTTGGTCATGGAACGTCACTGGAGCACGCGAACGGCACGACTCCCTTCCAGCTACAGGCGCGCACAGCGAGAGCGGATGGATGTAGATTAGTACCAAATGGAACTATGTGCAAGACGCGGAAGTCGTGATTGCGGTTTACCCGAGGCCGCCGCGAAGAATGATTCCGACTGCCGGAACGCCTCGGCTGTCGGTGTTCTTCAGGACGAGTCCGAATCATAGATAATCGCAAGACTCCAACCGATTTCAAACCCGTATGTCCGTTATCACCAAATCCAGCAGTCGTCGCAGAGCGAGCGATTCCGACTCGATAGAGCAAGACCTGCAGACCGTTGAAGACGAAGAGGTATTCCGCGCGGTGGTGACCGGCAACCCCACGAAGACGGCATGGATCGTGACGCTTTGGTCAAACGTATGGCGGGAGAAGACCTTTGCCGAGATGACGGAGCGTTGGGGCGTATCGCGTGACGAGTTCAACGTCCTTGCCTGTCTTGGCCAGTGCGGACCGCTGAGGGCGAAAACGATATGCGATGTCACTGCGAGACCGAAGAACAGCATCAGTCGTGCCGTCACGCAACTGTCGGCCAAGCGTTTCATCTCCCAGCAAACGGATGCCAATGATCGGCGTAATACGCGGCTGGCGATCCTGCCCGAGGGGAAGCGGATGCTCGACAAACTATTTCCCATCGCCCGCGCCAATCAGGAAGCCATGCTGGAGATTCTCGACGAGAAAGAGCGCAAGACGCTGGACCGGATCTTCGACAAACTGACTGCGCATCGGGGGCAGTGGCTACCCTAGCGCCCTTAGTTGGAAGGGCGGTCCTTTTCGGCCGTCGAGACATCAGCTGTTGGAGAACACCCGACGTATCGGGACGTTCCAGGCGGACTTGGCCACTTGGTTCGATTTATGTTGCGCGCGTGGTCGAACGCATGAAGGCGTTGAGCGCGAAGTACGTCGTTCAAGCGTGCTTCGGGCACGCGAATTCCGGCATTCCCCGACGCGCGAAGAAACGCTGAAGCTCGCGGCTCTTCGCCCGGCGGCCGGTGAAGATCTCGACGTATTCGGCGATGCGCATCATCCGCACCGGCATGTCCTCCTGTGTTTTCATCGACACATAACCCAGCTGCACAAGATACATCGCACGGGCTCGCACGTCGGCGGTCAGCGGTTCGTAGCCAAACCGTTCGAACAGCCTCGTCAGCGCCGCGATACGATTCGCATCGGCGTCCGCTATTTCGGCGGCAATCGCGGGGGATTGCTGCGCCCAGCTTCTGATCGCCGCCTCATGGCGCGAATCGAAAATCGCGTCGTCGAACCAGCAGTCGAATACGTTCAATGCTGCTTCGCAGACGCTCTCGGCATACGCCTCCGTTTGCCGAATCCAGTTGCCGGTGTTCTTCGACTTCCAGCGCAACAGCAGTGCCTCCAATAGCGCTTCCCTGTCCGTAAAAAACCAATAGAAGCTCGTCCGCGACAAATTGAGCTTTTTTGCAAGCGGCAGGATTCGCACCGATTCGACGCCCCCGTCGAGCAGGCATTCATAAGCGGCGTTCAGCCATCGTTCAGGCGAGCCGCGTGCGTCATCGGCATTCGAATTTTCCATCAGATTGGGCCCTTACTTCGGCAGATCGTCTTTACGACCGGTGCATCGTTCTGATATCGGCGTCATCCCGCCAGCCCCGGATGATTCCAATGTTTGACGGGCGGAGGCATGCTGATCAATAGACATTAGTGTACTTCAACTTGACAGAGGTGTACATGAGCCGTAGCCTTCATCACAAAAACAGGCAACGCGATGTTCTAACCTTAAGGAGACGACTCATGTCCAGCGATGCGCTGTTGCAGCCGTACACACTCAGACATCTGACCTTTCGCAATCGCATCATGACGACGGCGCATGAGCCGGCTTACGCGGAAGACGGTATGCCGAAGGCGCGCTATCGCGCCTATCACGTCGAGCGTGCGAAGGCGGGCGTCGCCTTAACGATGACGGCGGGATCGGCATCGATCTCGAAGGATAGCCCGCCGGTTTTCAATAACATCCTTATCTACAAGGACGAGGTTGTCCCTTGGATGCGGGATCTGGCGGACGAATGCCGTGAGCATGGCGCCAAGGTGATGATCCAACTGACGCACCTGGGACGCCGTACGCGCTGGGACAAGGGCGAGTGGTTGCCGGCAGTATCGCCGTCGCACCGGCGCGAACCGGCGCATCGGGCGTTTCCCAAGCAAGCGGAGGATTGGGATATCGAGCGCATTGTCAAAGACTATGCGGACGCCGCGGAGCGCGTGAAGGCTGCCGGCCTGGATGGGCTGGAACTCGAAGCGTACGGACATTTGATGGACCAGTTTTGGTCGCCGCTCGCCAATACGCTGGAGGCGCCGTACGGAGGCTCGCTCGACAACCGTCTTCGCTTTACGTTCGATGTGTTGCGCGCGATTCGCGAGCGCGTTGGAGAGGCGTTCGTCGTCGGGATCCGCTACACGGCCGATGAAATTATCGCGGGCGGGATTACCCGAGACGAAGGCATCGAAATTTCAAAGAGGCTCAAGGAGAGCGGGCTCGTTGATTTTCTCAATGTCATCCGCGGGCATCTGGAGACCGATGCGGGCCTGACCGACATCATTCCGATCATGGGTATGAGAAGCGCGCCGCACTTGGAGTTTGCCGGTGATATCCGGCGCGCGACGGACTTCCCGACTTTTCATGCCGCGCGCATTCAGGACGTGTCGACGGCGCGCTATGCAATCGAATCGGGGAAAGTCGACATGGTCGGGATGACCCGCGCGCATATGACCGATCCTCATATCGTGCGCAAGATCGTCGAGGGGCGGGAGGACGACATCCGCCCGTGTGTTGGCGCGAACTATTGCATCGACCGGATATATCAAGGCGGCGCCGCGTTCTGCATTCATAACGCGGCGACCGGCCGCGAATTGACGATGCCTCATTCGATCGGGCGCGCACCAGTGAAGCGCAAGATCGTCATCGCGGGTTCCGGCCCCGCTGGGCTGGAGGCTGCACGGGTGGCGGGCGAGCGGGGGCATGACGTCGTCGTATTCGAGGCGATGGGAACGCCCGGCGGCCAGATTCGCTTGACAGCTCGCAACCCGCGTCGCAAGGAGATGATGAGCATTATTGACTGGCGTATGTCTCAGTGCGAGAAGCTCGGCGTGCGTTTCTCGTTCAACACCTGGGCCGACGCGGAAGTCATAAAACGCGAGAATCCGGATGTCGTCGTGATTGCGACGGGCGGCGTGCCGCACGTCGACGTTTTGGCGGAGGGTAACGAACACGTGATTTCGACGTGGGACATCATCTGCGGCGATGTCAAGCCGGCAATGAATGTTCTCATCTATGACGACGCGGGCGATCACGCCGCGCTGCAAGCGGCGGAGACGATTGCGCTTGCAGGCGGGCACGTGGAGATCATGACGCGCGATCGCACATTTTCACCCGAGGTGATGAGCATGAACCTGGTGCCGTACATGCGCTCATTGCAGAGGCAAAATGCCAAGTTCACGGTTGCCTACACGCTCGAGGCCGTGCGCCGCGAGGGCAAGGAATTCATTGCCGTCATCGGCAGCGACTATGTCGAGATTCGCGAAGAACGTCGATACGACCAGATCGTCGTCAATCATGGAACCGTCCCCGCGGACGAGCTTTACTTCGAATTGAAGCCGCAGTCCCGAAATCTTGGCGAAGTGAACTATGACGACCTCATCGCCGGGAGGCCCCAAGCCGTCGACCGAAACCCGGGCGGCCGCTTTGCACTCTTTCGAATTGGGGATGCCGTCTCCGCGCGAAACACCCACGCGGCGATCTACGATGCGCTCAGACTGATGAAGGACGTTTGACGCTGCCGGTCAGTGCCGCGGACGCGTCATATTCATCCGCCAGACGCGTCCCGTGGCGTCGTCAATGACCCCATGAAACACGCCGATCACCTCGTCGATCGTGATCGACGCGGCAACGCGATGTTCGATCCACAAGCCGTGCACGAGAGCCATCGCTTGAATGGCGTGGATCGTCGCCGTCGTCCGGTCGCAGCCGGCTTGCCGCAAGTCGAAGATGAAGTTCGACCGAAGGCGCCGGGAAAATGCCGCGCAAAGCCGTTGGACCTCGGCGTCGTGCGCCGATGAACTCCACATGTGCGGCCAAACGTTCGCGGCTCCCGGGCTCATGACCTCATCGCTGAAACACATGTCCGCCGTGAATTTCATGCGTTCGACGGGATCGGCGATACCGCGCCGTCCGGCAGTGAGTTGCTCGCGGACGCGTCGGATCAGATAGACAAACGTTTTGTAGACGAGGTTGCCCTTGTTCTCGAAATGATGGTGCACGAGGCCGACCGACACGCTTGCGTGCTCGCTGACCTTGCGGATCGTCAGATTCTCTAGCCCCACTTGGCCGACCACTTCAAGTGTCGAATCGATCAGGCGTAGGCGCATGCCCTCGTACTGCGCGTTGTCGTCTTTTCTGGCATCGCTCGCGGATGACGTTGCCACATTCGTTTGCTGCATCTGCATTCCTTCGTCGGAGGCGCCAAACCGGTAGCAATGCGCGGTTCGCGCCGGCTGGGCGATGGCAGAAATGGTACATCCAAACGAGATTGCATTGGTCGTTTGTTCAAACAGTACTAACCGATTCGTCTGGAGTGTTGTTGCGTTAGATTGAACAGACGTTCATAGAGCATGCGCATGATTCGTAGCCGCGTTGCCCTTTTGGGGAGCGCCGATGCGCTGCACCCTGGGGAAAGTACGGGGTTCTGTTTATTTTTGATTCGAGCCCGTCGCATATATAGTTGGGCGTAACGACATTGTGCTGAACGGTTGTTCAGTGATCCTCCAAGAAATGCCGCTCTTCGGTAGGCATCGCAAGGCAGGGGGCGCAACATATTCGCTCGCTATCGCGGGACCGGCTGAACGGATGATCAATCCATAACAGGTGCCAATCCTCAGCATAAGTTCGATTGAAACAACGAGCCGTTTTTTGGGGCGGAACTAACCTGCAAACGTAGATTTTCAGCGGGCCGATCGGGCGCAGAGCCTTGTGCGATAAGGGAAAACCCGGTATTTGAGGCCCCAGCCCATTCGGTACGTCGTCCCGAAAGTTCTTCTAAAGGAGTTAGCGTGATGTCAGGTCCCCAATTTCCGTTGCCGGCCAACGAACCGGAAGTCCACTTCGGCAAGGGAACGGCAGCGGCAGCCGAGTTGAGCCGCGCGCTCGAGACTCGCGAGGTGGTTGAGATTCCGACGGTCATTGGAGGCAAGCGATATTTCTCGAACGATGTGGTCGAAGTGCGTGCGCCGCACGACACGCAGCGCTTGCTCGCTCGAATCCATCGCCCTACGCAAGCGCAAGTCAATGAAGCGATCGAAAGCTCCAAGGCTGTGGCTCGCGACTGGGCAAGCCTGACCCATGCGAGCCGCGCGACGATTCTGCATCGCGCCGCGGACATCGTGGGCACGCGCTCGCGCATGAAGATCAATGCGGCCACGATGCTCGGCCAGAGCAAGACGATCGAGGAAGCCGAGCCCGACAGCGCGTGTGAGCTCATGGATTTTCTGCGTTTCAACGCCTACAACGCGCAGCGCGTCTATGCCGAGCAGCCGATGTCGGTGCCGACGGCCGTGAACCGTGCCGATTGGCGTCCGCTCGAAGGCTTCGTCTACGCGGTCTCGCCGTTCAACTTCACGGCGATTGGCGCGAATCTGACGACGGCACCCGCGATCATGGGCAATACCGTCCTTTGGAAACCTTCCGAGAAGTCGGCGCTCGCGAATTACATCTTCTTCGAAGCGTTAGAAGAAGCTGGCCTGCCGCCCGGCGTGATCAACTTCGTGCCCGGCGAGGCCGAGATGACGACGCGCGCAGTGATGTCCTCGCCTGACCTGGCCGGCATTCACTTCACGGGCTCCTCCGCCGTCTTCCAATCGTTGTGGAAGGGTGTGGCATCCCAGGTCGAGCGCTTCCGGACCCTCCCGCGCCTTGTTGGCGAGACGGGCGGCAAGGACTTCGTGCTCGCGCATCCGTCGGCCAACGCGGCCGAAGTGGCCATCGCGCTGATCCGCGGCGCGTTCGGCTACCAGGGGCAAAAGTGCAGCGCCGCATCGCGCGCCTATATCCCGCGTAGCCTGTGGGGCGCCGTGAGCCAGCAATTGCGCGATCGACTTGGCGAACTGAAGGTGGGGGACGTGGCCGATCCCGATACGTTCATGGGTGCGGTCATCTCTCACGCATCGCATCAAAAGCTGTCGCGCGCGATCGAGGCCGCGAAGGACGATGCAGCCGTGACCGTGATTTCGGGTGGCCGCACGTGGTCCGAACCGGGCTGGTTCGTCGAGCCGACGGTCCTGCAGGTCAGCGATCCGAAGCATGTGCTCATGACGGAGGAGTTGTTCGGGCCAGTGCTGTCGGTGTTCGTCTACGACGACAACGCATGGGACGACACGCTCACCCTGATCGATTCGACCAGCCCCTATGCGCTCACGGGTTCGATCTTCTGCACGGACCGCTTCGCGCTGCATCAAGCCGAAAGCGTGCTCATCAATGCGGCCGGCAACCTCTATCTGAACGACAAGCCGACGGGCGCGATGATCGGGCAGCAGCCGTTCGGCGGCGGCCGCGCGAGCGGGACGAACGACAAGGCGGGCTCGTATCTGAACCTGCTGCGTTGGGCTTCTCCGCGCGTTGTGAAAGAAACGTATCTGCCCACGCGCGAGTGGCGGTTCGGCGCCTGATTTGCCGCTACTGCTTCTGAGCCGAAGAACCCTGAGGAATGGCGATGTCTACGATTGTCTCTTTCAAGAACGTCCAGAAAACCTACGACGGCGAAACGCTCGTCGTGAAGAACCTCAACCTCGAGATTCGCGAGGGCGAGTTTCTCACGATGCTCGGGCCGTCCGGGTCGGGCAAGACGACGTGTCTCATGATGCTGGCGGGATTCGAAACCGCCACGCATGGTGAGATCCTTCTTCAGGGTAAGCCGATCAACCGGATTCCGCCGGAGCGGCGCAACATCGGCATGGTGTTTCAAAGCTATGCGCTGTTTCCGCACAAATCGGTAGCTGAGAACCTTGCGTTCCCGTTGAAGGTGCGCAAGGTGTCGAAGGATGAGATTGCGCGGAAGGTGAAGCGCGCGCTGAACATGGTGAACATGGACAAGTTCGCCAATCGCATGCCGGCTCAGCTTTCCGGCGGCCAGCAGCAGCGGATCGCCGTTGCGCGCGCACTGGTGTTCGAACCGGCGCTCGTGCTGATGGACGAACCGCTCGGCGCGCTCGACAAGCAACTGCGCGAGCAGATGCAGTACGAAATCAAACAGATCCACGAACAGAGCGGGCTTACCGTCGTCTACGTGACGCACGATCAGAGCGAGGCCATGACGATGTCCGACCGCATTGCGGTCTTCAATAACGGCATCATCCAGCAACTCGCCTCACCGTCCGAACTCTATGAAAACCCCGAGAACGCGTTTGTTGCCCGGTTCATCGGCGAAAGCAACGAGCTGAAGGGGACCATTTCGTCGGTCGATCGTGAGCGTTGCAGCGTTCGCCTCGACGGCGGACATAACATCGTCGCCAGTGCGGGTGCCGCGATTCACGTGTCGGGCAACACGAGCGTTTCGCTGCGGCCGGAGCGCATCATGGTGGGCGAGCAGGCGCGCGCGTGCGACAACGTCTTCAATGCGGGCGTCAAGGACTTGATCTATTACGGCGATCACCTGCGGGTTGTCATGCAGGTGTGCGGGCGCAACGACTTCATCGTGAAGCTACCCAATGACGGCGTGGCGCGTCGGTTGCGTATCGGCGACTCGGTGGACATCGGCTGGATGGCCGACGCCTGTCGAGCGTTGCAGTAATCCCGGATCGCAGATTTTGCTGGAATTTTTCGGGTAGTTCTGTTGATCCGGGCACAACAATCAACCCCGGCGGATTATTAGGACTACTGATTGCATTTCGATGCTGCGGAATCGAATCGGCTGTTCTATTCGTCGGCCGGGCAGGTCGAATGTAGTCGCTTGTGTCGTTGCATCGAGGAGGAGGGCGCGGTAGCTACCGCCGAACCATGATGATTCTGCCAACTGATTTTGCGGTACCACAGGGAGACGCCGAGCAGGCGGTCGTGGCCGATTCGAGGAACCTGAAGGCGAGGCTCCGTAGTGCGGAACGCACCGAGCGCGTCAAGGCGATGCTGCTCGTTTTTCCGCTGCTGGCATTCCTCCTGGTTACGTTCCTCGTCCCGATTGGAAGCCTGCTCATGAAAAGCTTCAGAGATCCGACGGTTTCGCGGGAATTGCCCCATGCGGCAGCCTTGTTGCGCGACTGGAGCCCCGCAGCGGGCAAGCTTCCGGGTGAGCAAGTTTACGAAGCATTCGGCCGGGACTTGATCGCGCTCAAGGGAACGGACGGGATGAGCCGGGTCGCGGGGCGGTTGAACTATGACGACTCGGGCATGCGGAGTCTCATCATGAAGACGGCGCGCCGGCTCGGTGAAGCCGGCGCGGGAACCTGGCAGCAACGCTTTTCCGCGATCGATTCGCGCTGGGACGACCTCCATTCCTGGTCGACGCTCAAGTATGCCTCGTCGCCATGGACGCTCGGCTATTACCTGAAGGCGTTCGATTTCATGCGCGACGAGCGGGGCGCCATCGTCAGGCAACCGGATGGTCAGCGGCTCTACGTCGACGTGTTCGTCAAGACCGCGTGGGTCAGCATTTCGGTGAGTGTGCTCTGCCTGCTCTTTGGCTATCCCGTCGCTTACTTTCTGGCCAACATCCCCCCTCGGTACAGCAACCTGCTCATGATTCTCGTGCTGCTGCCATTCTGGACGTCGATTCTGGTGCGGACGACGGCATGGGTGGTCGTGCTGCAAACTCACGGCGTACTCAACGATGTCCTCCAGCGCCTGGGTTTGACGGACCACGCGCTGTCGTTGATCTACAACCGCTTCGGCGTGCTGGTGGCAATGACGCACATTCTGCTGCCGTACTCGATCCTGTCGTTGTACAGCGTAATGAAGGGCGTGCCGAATCTCTATTTCAAAGCGGCGCGTTCGTTGGGGGCGGGGCCGGTGCGTTCGTTCTTCGAAGCGTATTTTCCCCAAACGCTGCCGGGCGTGGGTGCAGCCGGCATGCTGACGTTCATTCTCGCTGTCGGCTACTACATCACGCCGGCCATCGTTGGCGGCCCTGACGATCAGCTGGCGAGCTACTACATCGCCTACCACGTCAATACGACGCTCAATTGGGGGTTGGCAAGCGCACTCGCGTCGATCCTGTTGGCCGGTGTGCTCGTTGTCTACGGCCTGTTCGTAAAGCTCACCGGCGGCGCCGGCGTGAAACTGGGGTAACGCAATGTTCAGTTTTCCAGCCTATGTGACGGTGTGGGGCCGTCTTGGACGATTCGTGCATGTCGGCGTATCGCTCCTCGTGCTGCTGTTCTTGGTGTCGCCAGTGCTCGTGGTGATGCCGCTGTCGTTCAACTCGCAGCCGTACTTTACCTATCCGATGCCGGGCTTGAGCCTGCGTTGGTATGAACAGTTCCTCGGCAGTTCGGAGTGGATGCTGGCGTTGAAGAACACGCTGATCACCGGCGTGTCGTCGACGGCGATTGCGACGGTGCTCGGCGTGATGGCCTCGCTCGGTTTGACGAACCCGCGTCTGAAAGGCAAAGCGTTCATCACCGGCGTGCTCGTCTCACCGATGATCGTGCCGCTGATCATCACGGCCGTCGGCGTGTACTTCGCCTTCAGCCCGCTCGGCCTGACCGGCAGCTTGTTGGGCCTGATCCTCGCCCACGCCGCGCTCGGCGTTCCGTTCGTCGTTGTCACCGTCACCGCCACGCTGGCCGGGTTCAACGAGTCGCTTTCGCGCGCCGGACGTAGTCTCGGAGCGTCGCCCCTCAGAGTGCTTTTGCAAGTGAAGCTGCCGATCATCGCACCCGGCGTCGTATCAGGTGCGCTGTTCGCCTTTGCGACTTCGTTCGATGAAATCGTCGTCGCGCTGTTTCTCACGGGACCGGATCAACGCACGATCCCGCGCCAAATGTGGGGGGGCATCCGCGAGCAATTGAGCCCGACCATCCTCGCGGTGGCCACGGTTCTCGTCGTCGTCTCGACGCTGCTCCTGCTGACGCTCGAGCTTCTCCGTCGCAGAACCGAACGCCTGCGAGGCACCGCTGCGGCGTTTTGAACGGGCGGCTCGCGAGTGGCGAGCCGTTTTACGAAGTGCACCTATCGATCCTCTGAACATCATCATGTTGTCGGAAATCCAAACCATGCGGACCGTTGCGACGGATCTCTCCATTTTGCGTCAGCGTATTCGCGACGCGACGGCCATGCGCGAAGAGGACGTCGTCCAAGCATTGATGCAAGAAGCGCGGATGGATGCGCCTACGCTCGCGAAAGCGCAGGATCTTGCCGCGCGTTTGGCGCAGGGCGTGCGAGATGCGCGCATCGATGCGGGCGGCGTCGATTTGTTGACGCAGGAATTCTCGCTCGACAGCCGCGAAGGCATCGCCTTGATGTGCCTGGCCGAAGCCATGCTGCGGATTCCCGACACAACGACTCGCAACCAGTTGATTCGCGACAAGATTGTCGATGCCGACTGGCGCGCGCACATCGGCAAATCGCCGTCGCTGTTCGTCAATGCCACGGCCTGGGGCCTGCTCGTTACCGGCAAGCTGCTGAAGCAGCCGGACGAAAACGCCCTGGCCGAAGCGTTGACGCGCGTCGTCCGCAAGGGCGGCGAGGCGGTCGTGCGCGCCGGCGTCGCGTACGCAATGCGAATGCTCGGTAAGCAGTTCGTCACCGGGCAGACCATCGAAGAGGCGATCGGCGTCGCACGAGGCCGTGAATCGAACGGGTATCGGTACACCTACGACATGCTGGGCGAAGCTGCGTTGACCGATGACGATGCACGGGCTTACTTCGAGTCGTATCGGCATGCGATCGAAGCGATTGGCAAGGACGCACGGGCGCGCGGCCCGATTGAAGGCCCCGGGGTGTCGGTCAAGATTTCGGGCTTGCATCCGCGTTATGAGTTGCCGCAGCGCGAGCGCGTACTGAACGAGTTGTATCCGCGGCTGTTGGAACTCGCGGAGTTGTCGAAGCGCTACGGCATCGGCTTTCACTTGGATCAGGAAGAATCCGCCCGCTTCGATCTGACGCTCGAAATGTTGGAGCGGCTTTGCCGCGAGCCGAGCTTGCGCGGCTGGAACGGCATCGGCATTTCTTTGCAGGCATACCAGAAGCGTGGCCGTGCCGTCGCCGATTGGATCATCGCGCTCGCGCGTTGCACGGGGCGGCGCATCAATATTCGGTTGGTCAAGGGCGCTTACTGGGATACTGAAATCAAGTTGGCGCAGGATGCAGGTGCGGCGGGCTATCCCGTGTTCACACGCAAGGTCCATTCCGATGTCAGCTATATCGCCTGCGCCAAGGTGCTGCTCGGTGCGCCGGACGCCATCTTCCCGCAGTTCGCGTCGCATAACGCATTCACCATTGCCGCAGTTCACACATTGGCCGAGGGCAAGGAATACGAGTTTCAATGTCTGCATGGCATGGGCGAAACGGTATACGACCAGGTCGTTGGGCCATCGAAGCTCGGGCGTGCGTGCCGGGTCTACGCGCCGGTGGGACCGCATGCGACGCTGCTTGCCTACCTCGTGCGGCGTTTGCTCGAGAACGGTGCCAACTCGTCGTTCGTCAATCAGATCGTCGATCCGGCCGTCAGCATTGCGGATATCGTCGAAGATCCCGTCGCGCGCGCAGCACGTACGGGCGGCAAGCCGCATGCCGGCATTCCGGCTCCCAGTGCCGTCCTTCCGGGGCGGGTCAATGCGTCGGCATTGAGCTTTGCCAATTCGGTTGAGTTCGACACCGCCGTTGCGCAGATTCGAGCGGATCGAATCGCGGCGCGGGCGATCGTCGCCGGCGATGTCGAAGGTGCGGGCGCTTCGTCCGCGGATGCGACTCGCCTCGTGTATAGCGCCAGCGATACGGCGGAGGCGATCGGCACGGTGGCCGAGGCGAGACTGTCCGACGTTGTAAAGGCTTTGTCCCAAGCGCAGGCGGTTGCCGTAGCGCAAGCCACCATGCTTGCGGCAGACCGGGCTGCGATGCTCGAGCTCGCGGCCGACGAAATCGAGCGTTCGAGCGCCCGGCTTGGCGCGTTGCTGGTTCTCGAGAGCGGTGCCACGCTGGCGGAGGCGGCCGACGAGGTGCGAAGCTCCGTCAACCTTTGCCGCTTGTATGCGTACCAGCTCCGTGCCGATCGGCACCTTGAGGCCGCACGGCCGCTCGGTGTCGTCGTCAGTGTGACGCCGGCATCGTCGCCGCTCGCAACCTTCGTCGGACAGATCGCGGCGTCGCTGGCCGCAGGCAATGTCGTGATCGCGAAGCCTTCGATCGATGCGGCCTTGATCGGATACGAGGCGGCGCGGGCGTTCCATCGTGCCGGCGTGCCGGAGGGCGTCCTTCAATGCTTGCCCGGCGGGCGCAATACCGTCGGTCAACCACTCGTCACTGAGGCGCCTGTCGCCGCCGTGGTGTTTTCCGGCACGGCCAAGGCCGCGCGATCGATCGCCGCCGAGCTCGCCACGAAGGCAACGCCGCCGAGGTTTCTCAGTACCGTGGGCAGTGTCAACGCGATGGTCGTCGATAGCTCGGCGTTGCCCGAGCAGGTGATCTCCGACGCCGTCGTCTCCGCTTTCAAAAGCGCGGGGCAGACCGCGTCGTCGTTGCGCCTTCTGTGCCTGCAGGATTCTACGGCGGACAAGGTACTGACGATGCTCAAGGGTATGCTCAGCGAGCGTCGGACCGCCAGTCCGCTCAGCGCCGCATCGGACATAGGGCCGGTTGCTACGCGCCGCGTTCGCGATCGCGCCGAGACGTACATCGAGCAACTGCGGCGAAAGGGATATGCGGTGACGCGCGGCTCGCTTTCCGCTGTGTGTACGAAGGGCAATTTCGTCGCGCCGACGATCGTGGACTTAGGCGATGCACAAGCGCTTGCGTCGCTCGATCCCACGGTGGCCGGTCCGATTCTTCACGTGGTGCGATTCAAGACCGGCGAAATGGCCTCGCTGCTCCGGCAGCTCCGCACGATGGGCTGTGCCGTTCAAGGTCTGCACACGCGTATCAACGAGACCGCGGGAACGCTGCTTTCGGCGTCGGCGGCGAACAGCATCTGCGTCAATCGAGCAATGCATGGCGCATTCGTCGGCATGCAGCCGTTCGGCGGTGTGGGCGCCTCCGGTACGGGCCCGATGTGGGGCGGCCCGTTCACGTTGTTCGCGCTGACGCGCGATGCCGCGCCGTCGTTCAATGCGCCGGCGGGGCCGTTCGCTTCGGCGCCCAATGCAGTGAGCGAGAAGTTCTACGAATTTCCGGTGGAGACTGCGGACGGGAAGTTCATGGACCGCCGCAAGGCAATGGAGCTGGCACGCGCGGCTAGCCGCTCCCATGTCGAAGCGCTCTTCGCGCGCGCGCCCGAGTGGCTGTCCGCGAAAGACGAACAGGTTGCGATTGCGCGTTTGAAGCAGCGGCTCGTGGGGCAGATCGAAGGACTGGCGCCGATTACGCTGCCGGCGTTGACCGGAGAGGAAAACACGGTCGAGCTTCTGCCGCGTGGGCAAGTGCTGTGCGCGGGTGCGTCGCCTTTCGCCGTCGTCGCGCAAGCGATGGCCGCCTGCGCGTTCGGCAATCGGATCGTACTGCTTCGATCGCCGGTGGCCGATGCCGTCGCTCGCACGTTGGGCGATGCCTGCCGTGTCGTCGATTCGGCCGACGCCGCTCGTGTACTTGACGGGGACTTCGCCGGTGTGTGTCCCGATCTGGTCATGCTGGGGCGGGAGCAGAAAGGCATCGCCGAAATTCGTTCGGTGGCCGCTGAACTCGCGATCGGCTGTGTGCAAGAGGACAGTGAAGGGCAGTACGACTGGGTCCAGCTTGTGCGCGAACGCGTGACGACCGTGAACGCGAGCGCCGCCGGCGGCAATACGCAGTTGATGGTGCTGAGCGAGGACGCGGTTTGAGTCTCGACTTCGAGCGCCGCTCGGTGCGGGTCCGAGTTTTAGGTGCCAGTGCGTTTTACGTGGTGGCCAAACCGCATACCGATTCAGCAATGTTGGAGAACTCCGTTTGAGCGATACCCGCTTTCATTTTCATCAGGGAATCGTGCCGCTTCTGGTCTCGATTCCTCATCTTGGTACGGAAATCCCCTCGGACATTCGCGCGCGACAGACGGAAATCGCGGGCGTCGTGGCGGACACCGATTGGCATCTCGACCGGCTCTACGGTTTTTTGGCGAGCATGGGGGCATCCGTGCTGGGCGCGCGTTTCTCGCGCTACGTGATCGATCTCAATCGTCCGGCGAGCGGCGAGAGCCTTTATCCGGGGCAGACGACAACGGGGCTTTGCCCCACCGAGACGTTCCGCGGCGAGCCGCTGTATCCGGACGGTGGTTCGCCCGATCCGAGCGAAGTGGGGCGCCGCTTGAACGCGTATTGGCATCCGTATCACGCGAAGCTGCGACAGGAACTGGATCGCTTGCGAGCCGAGTTCGGCAGCGTTCTGCTGTGGGAAGCGCATTCGATTGCCAGCGTCCTTCCGCGGTTGTTCGAAGGCAAACTGCCCGATCTGAACATCGGAACGAACTCCGGTAGTAGCTGTGATGCGCGGGTGCTCGATGCAATGACGGCCTCGCTGAAGGATCAGCCGTTCACGTGGGTCGCAAACGGACGATTCAAGGGCGGGTATATCACGCGCGCCTATGGTCAGCCGGAACAAGGCATACACGCGGTTCAGCTCGAGATGTGCCAGTCGACGTACATGGACGAAACGGCGCCGTTCGAGTATCGGCCGGATCTCGCGGCGCGGGTCGCACCCGTGGTCGAGGGCATGGTGTCGGCGGCGCTGAAGGCGGTACGCTCGCTGCCGTGCTGATCGAATAAGTCGGATGTGACAAAGCCCGCATTAGGCGGGCGTATGTTCGGGTAGTTGAAGAGCTTGGTGTGCGACGTTGTCAGGCTGCCAGCTTAAATTCCATTCGCTTGCCTAGCGCCGTAAGAGCGCTTGCCAGCGTTGTCAGTGTAAGGCTTGTATCTTCCTCGTCCAGCAAGCGATTCAATGCTGCCCGGCTCGTGTGCATGCGTTCCGCCATCGCTGTTTTGGACAGTTTTTGAGCCTTCATCTCCTGCGCGATTTGCCACGCGATGATTCTCTTCATGGCGGTAGCTGTTGCTTCCTCGAGCCGACCTTCTTCGGCGAGGAAGTCGTCGAAGCTACTTCCGACGTGCTTGTTTGCCATGTGGGGACTCCTTCGATTGCTTCGCACTTGCCGCGTCGTGAGCTTGCCGCATTCTTGTACGGGCGAGTTTCAGGTCAGGCGCAGGCGTTTGCTGTGACTTCTTAATGAAGCCGTGGAGCAAAATCATCTTGTCGCCAATGACCGTGAAAAGCACCCGGGCAATCCTCTGCCGCAAGTCAACCCGGACCTCCCAGATGTCTGCCTCCATCTTTCGGACCAAAGGCATTCCAATCGGCCAGCCAAGCTCGACGGTTTTGATGTCGTCGCCGATGGACTTTCGGTCTTCGATGTCCAGCCCACGAAGCCACTCGCGAACGGGCTCATTGCCATTTTCTGACCGATAGAAATAGACAAAGAGCACGCGGTCGGACAGGGCCATGCGGGAAGCAGAGTCTGGGAACGTTGCTATCGTACCAAATTTGGTACGCTTGTCAATGGGGATTTTTGGGGCTGCGGCTGCCCGTGGTATGCAATTCGCGCCCTTGTGCCTTCGCCCGGTTTGCAGGCCAAGAATGAAAAACGCGGGCATTGCGCCCGCGTTCGAATCGGAAGGAGTCCGCCAATCAGAGCGATTTGGCGAGTCCCGGGACTGCTTCGAACAGGTCAGCGACGAGACCGTAGTCCGCGACGCCAAAGATGGGTGCTTCCGCATCCTTGTTGATCGCAACGATGACTTTTGAATCCTTCATGCCCGCCAAGTGCTGGATCGCGCCCGAAATGCCCACCGCGACATAGAGTTCGGGGGCGACGATCTTGCCGGTTTGACCGACTTGCAAATCGTTCGGTGCGTAGCCGGAATCGACCGCGGCGCGCGAGGCGCCGATCGCCGCACCGAGTTTTTCCGCGAGCGGATCGAGCAACGAAAAATTCTCGGCGCTGCCGAGGCCGCGGCCCCAGGAAACGACAACGCGTGCGCCCGTAAGATCAGGGCGATCGCTCGCGGCGATTTGGCGACGCACGAATATCGAGAGACCGGTATCGGGAACGGCCGGCACCTCGACGATTTCCGCGTTGCCGCCTTCGGTCCGCGCGGCTGCTTGATCCTCAAAAATTTGAATCGGGTGTCCGGGCCGGGACGGGCTCGATGGTCACGATGAGCGGAGGCGCGGCTCCATGATGAGCCGGCTCGACGCGAAGTGGCCGATCGACACTGATGACGATCATGAACTGTCCCGGCTGGATCGAGCCGTCCGTGCCGATGTCCGGTTCGCTGTACCGGCACGCACTGTCGAGCGCAATCACGATCGCCGCGCACCCGGGCGGGACGATCGTCGCGACGACGATCGGATTGACTGTCGTCCGATAACGCCCCGCCGCAGTCATGATGTTCAGGGCGGTAACAGGCCCATCGACGAGGGTTGCGTCCCACTCGGTGCCGCCGTCATACTCGACAGCCGTCAACGGCGCGAGCCTGATGACCGAAGCTCTGTGTCGCAGCGTCACACCCTTGCCGCGCAGCAGGAAAGACACGCGTGCGATACTGTCGAATCGCGAGTATGGGCCATCGCGTTCCACTTGCGCGACGCTGACTCGCCATTCGGTCCCGTGCGTCGCAAGCGTCTGCGTGACCCCGCCTCCGTTTCGCCACGGCTCGACGGGGACCGATGAAAGCGCACGCACATCGATGGCTGACATCGCCCGTTCCTCAGGACACCGCGCCGAGCCCGTATTTCCCCGTCAACAATTCGCCCGTCGCGAAGCGATCGATCGAGTAGGGCTTGAGCGAGACGTCGGTCGGCAACCCGAGCGTTTCCTGGGCCAGCACGCGGCCGACCGTCGGCGAAAGTTTGAAGCCGTGACCGGAGAAGCCATAGCCCACGACCAAGCCTTCGATACCGGGCAGCTTGCCCAGGACGGGATTCCAATCGGGCGTGACGTCGTAGACACCCGTCCATGACGAAGCGATGCCGGCGGTTTCGTAGGCCGTGAAACGTTCGGCCACTTGAGCGCCGACTTCGACCACATAGTCCATCGGAATATCGCCTTGCTCGGTTTCGGCCGCGTTGAGCTTTTCGCCGACCACGCCTTCGCTCACGAGCATCTGATTGCCGCCGTAGCTGCGGTAATAGAGCATCCCGGGCGAGGCCAGATCCTTGAACACGGGCATCGAGTACGTATATTTGGCCGCCTCGCATTCCAGGGCCAGCACGGCATGACGTTCGGGCATGATCGGAAGATCGCGTCCGGTCCATCCCGCCAGCTCGGGCGTCCAGATGTTTTGCGTGCTGACGACCATCGACGTGGCAAAGTCGCCGATGCTCGTCGAAACGCCGACAACCTTGTTGTTCTCGAACAAGATCTTGTTGACGGTGGCGTTTTCGCGAATCGTCACGCCGCCGCGGCGAGCCGCTCGCGCGAAACTCGTCGCCACCAGATAGGCATCGGCGAAGCCGGCTTCCGGCTCGTAGCCGATGAGTGCCGCGTCGTCGAATTGCGCGATCGGCAGCAATTCCTTGGCCTGTTTGCGGTCGAGCAACTCCAGCGGAATGCCTTGCTCCTTCTGTTGCGCCAGCGAGGCGCGCAGCGGCTCAAGCTTGTCGCCCTCGCCGGAGACGATCATGTAGCCGCACTTCACGAGGCCGCACGACGCTTCCTCGTCGCCAAGATAGTTGGCGAAGTTATTGAATACGTCCCACGATTTGCGGGCGAGTTCGACGTTCTCCTTGACGGAGTAATGCGTTCGCAAAATGCCCGACGATTGCGAGGTCGTTCCCGCCCCGATCGTCCCGCGGTCGAGCACGAGCACGTTTTTCGCGCCCAGTTTGGACAGCTGGAAAGCCACCGAGCTGCCGATGACGCCCGCGCCGATCACCACCACGTCATATGTATTCACAGTTCCATTCCCTTCGAGAACGAGGTTTGAACGAACTGTGGGGCGCGAATAACCGGCGCGCGAAAATATAAGAGGCGACGATCTTTAGCAAAAGCGCATTTGACGTCTGTACGTTGTGCGAACGGCGAGTCGACGATATCGGCTCACGAAACCCCGAATGCCTTGCCGCTATGAATATGAACAGCCTTGTCGAGCAATACGGTCCGCGCGAGTCGATGGAATACGACGTCGTGATCGTCGGCGGCGGGCCCGCGGGCCTCTCGGCCGCCATCCGGCTCAAGCAGCTCGCGCAGGAAAAAGGCGTCGAGTTCGGCGTATGCGTGCTCGAAAAGGGGTCCGAGATCGGTGCGCATATTTTGTCGGGCGCGGTCATGGACCCGCGCGCCATTACCGAGCTCATTCCCGACTGGAAGGACAAAGGCGCGCCGCTGACCGTGCCCGTCACCGAAGACCGTTTCCTCTTCCTCTCCGAGAAAGGCGCCTTTAAGACGCCCAACTGGGCGCTGCCCGGCAACTTTAAGAACCACGGCAACTACGTGATCAGCCTCGGCAACGTGACGCGCTGGCTGGGGCAGCAGGCCGAGGCGCTCGGCGTGGAGATTTTCCCGGGCTTTGCGGCCGCCGAGGTGCTCTACAACGAAGACGGCTCGGTCAAAGGCGTCGCGACCGGCAATATGGGCATCGGCAAAGACGGCGAGCCGACCGAGAACTTCCAGCTCGGCATGGAGCTGCACGCGAAGTACACGCTCTTTTGCGAAGGCGCGCGCGGGCACCTCGGCCGGCAACTGAACGACAAATTCAAGCTCGACCGCGATGCCGATCCGCAGGTCTACGGCATCGGCATCAAGGAACTGTGGGAGATCGATCCGGCGAAGCACCAGCCCGGGCTCGTGATCCATACGGCAGGCTGGCCGCTCGATACGCAGACGTACGGCGGCTCGTTCCTCTATCACGCGGACAACAACCAGGTGGTCGTAGGCTTCGTCGTCGGCCTCGGCTATTCGAACCCCTACCTCTCGCCGTTCGAGGAGTTCCAGCGCTACAAGACGCATCCGGAGATCCGCAAGGTGCTCGAAGGCGGCAAGCGGATTTCGTATGGCGCGCGTGCGATCACGGCGGGCGGCCTCATGTCGCTGCCGAAGCTCGTGTTTCCGGGTGGCGCGCTCGTCGGCGACGATGCCGGTTTCCTCAATGCTTCGCGGATCAAGGGTTCGCATGCGGCCATCAAGAGCGGCATGCTCGCAGCCGAAGCAGCATTCAACGCCGTGCAGGCCGGACGGCAAGGCGACGAGCTCTCGGCGTACCCGGACGCATTCAAGCAGTCGTGGCTCCACGAGGAGCTGAACCGCGCGCGCAACTTCAAGCAGTGGATGAGCAAAGGGCTCTATCTCGGCACGCTGATGGTCGGCATCGAGCAAAAGCTGCTTGGCGGAAACGTGCCCTGGACCCTGCATCACCAACATCGCGACAACGAGACGCTGAAGCCCGCCTCGCAGTGCACGCCGATCGTCTATCCGAAGCCCGACGGCAAGCTGACGTTCGATCGGCTTTCATCGGTCTTCCTGTCGAATACGAACCACGAGGAAAACCAGCCGGCGCACCTGACGCTGAAGGATCCGACAGTGCCCGTCGACATCAATCTGCGCACCTATGCCGGGCCGGAAGGCAGATATTGTCCGGCCGCCGTCTACGAATTCGTCAAAAACGAGGACGGCAGCGAGCGGCTCGTCATCAATGCGCAGAACTGCGTGCATTGCAAGACCTGCGACATCAAGGATCCGACGCAGAACATCGTCTGGGTCACCCCGGAGGGCGGCGGCGGGCCGAACTATGCGAACATGTAACGGCGGAGAATCGCGAAGAATCACGGTGCGAGCTTCCCACGGCGCTCGCCCGCTGAACAACGTCGCGCTTCTCTAATGCCCGCCGTAGGGCCGCGTAATGATCTCGAGCAGATGGCCGTTCGGATCCTCGAAATACGCGCCACGACCGCCGTCACGCGTGCTGATTTCGCCTTCGCGTCGTTGGGCAGGGTCGGCCCAATACCGCAGCCTGCGGTCCTGAATGCGCTCCATGATCCCGCTGAATTCGGCTTCACTGACAAGGAAGGCATAGTGCTGCGCCGTTATCCGATCGTCGGATTCCATGAAGTCCATCGTTACGTCGTTGCTGAGATGCACCGTGAGAAACGGCCCGAACGGCGTGGGCTTGGGGAGCCCTAGAATCTCGGTCAGAAACGTTGCGGACGCGTCCCTATCGTGGGCATAGACGATCGTGTGATTCAAAGCGATGCTCATGGCTGACCTCCGCGCATTTGAAGCGCCAGCCGACGAACAATTCATCGGCTCGGTTATTCTGACAGAGACCGTCAGGTCTTACACTGGACGCCCTTTCATGGAGAAAAAAGATGAGTCGACGCTTCCTGATCGCGCCCGGTTACGGGAATTCGGGACCAACCCACTGGCAAAGCCTCTGGGAGGCGACGAAACCGGGGAACTGGTCTCGCATCAAGGTCGAAGACTGGGATCACGCCGTTTGCGACGAATGGGTGGCGGCGATCGATAATGAGGTGAGGGCGCTCGGCCCCGATGTCATCGTCGTTGCTCACAGTCTCGGTTGCCTGGCGGTGGCGCATTGGGCCGCGCGGCAGGCGCGCGCCATTCGAGGGGCGCTGCTCGTAGCCGTTCCAGATCCGTCGGCGCCCGCATTTCCGCGCGCTTTCACGGTCGGGTTTTCGGCTGTGCCGTCCTCGAGATTGCCGTTTCCCAGCATTGTCGTTGCAAGCAGCGACGATCCGTATGGATCGATCGGTCATGCGCAGTACTGTGCAAACATATGGGGCAGCGAGTTCGTCGACGTGGGAGCACACGGGCATATCAACGCCGCCAGCCAACTGGAAGACTGGGCGGAGGGATATCAGCTTCTACAGCGACTCGATACGAGCGCACTGGCCCAGCGCACTGATTCGCGGTAAGCCGGATAGCGACGACGCGCCCCGATCGGGTACTGATCCGGATGCGCGTCCATCGCCCCTCGCAAAGCAGCCGAGCGCCATATGTTCTGAGGCGCGGCGAGTCTGGGCTGGGCCTATCCGTCATCGGGTCGGCCTAGCTTTGATCCGCGTCTCGCAAGCTCGAACGAACTTCAGAGAGACGCAAGCCGATTGTTGTTTTCGCGGCAACACGGTGAACCCCTTCGCGGGGCTACTGCCGTTCGACGTCCATACCTACAATCCGTTTCGACGATGGCCGCGCAAGCGATCCTGCCAACGTCGATCAGGCACATCCATCGATCCTCAACATCTTGGGTAAGTCGCAACGGAGCTCACTATGGGCCTCAACGGCGTTTTGCGAGCAGCTCTCTGCTCTTCAGCACTTTTGGCAATCGTGCCCGCAACCGCTCTTGCCGAGCGCTTTTCCGTACAGGTGGACGACCTGGATCGCGGACAGTTCATGAGCGAACAGGTCAACGGCGGATTTGGATGTCACGGCGCCAACGTTTCGCCCCACATCTCGTGGTCCCATGTTCCTCGCGGCACGAAGAGCATTGTCGTCACGATCTACGACCCGGATGCGCCGACGGGTGGACTCGGTTGGACGCATTGGGAAGTCGTCAACATTCCCGGGTCGGATACGTCGATCGAAAAGGGCGCCTCGGGCAACCCGACGCTGTTGCCCGCGGGCGCCGTCGAAACGCTGACGGACTTCGGCGATTCCAGGTACGGCGGACCTTGTCCGCCTGAAGGCGAATCGCATCGATACGTCGTCACTGCATCGGCGCTTGCAGTCCCAAGTATCGATGTGAAGGCGGCATCGAGTCCGGCGCTCGTTGCTTATCAGATGCATGGAAAAGTTATCGCTCAAGCGCACTACGTCGCGACGTATCACCGGCCGGCGGACTGATCGCCCAATCGGTGGCGGGAATCGACATGCACCTTGGCAAATCCTATAGGTTATCCGAGTTCCTGGTCTGGACGCGGCGGCAAATCTACGCGCTCGTCATTTGTGGCTCGATACCCGTCATCCTGTTCAAGTTCTGCGCGATGACCTGGCTATCGGTGCCGTTGACGATCGTTGTACTGCTCGGTACCGCCACATCGTTTATCGTCGGCTTCAAGAACGCGCAGACATACAATCGGGCAATGGAGGCGCAAGACGTCTGGACCGGCATACTCGGCGCGAGCCGAAGATGGGGGCAACTGGCGCGCGATTTTCTCCGCGAAGAAGACACCCGCCGCGATCTAATCTATCGGCATCTCGCCTGGCTCACTGCACTGCGTTACGAGTTGCGCCGCCCGCGCGCTTGGGAAAGCATGAGCAGGCGGTTCAATGCCGAGTACAGCCGTCATTACCGGATACCGGAATGGGACAAGGGTCTTGGTGAAGTTCTGCCGAACTATCTGACTGCATGGGAGACTGAACGGGTGTTGGGTTGCGCTTCAGCGCCGACGACCCTATTGAGTACCCAGGGTGCATTGCTCTCGGAGCTCCATGCTACCGGGCATCTGGATTCAGCGTTCTATCTGGAGCTTCAACGAGCACTTGGCGATTTCATTGCTCTTCAGGCGAAAGCGGAGCGCCTCAAGAATTTCCCTTATCCGCGCCAATATGCGACCGTCAGTGCGCTGTTCGCGCGATTTTTCTGTTTGCTTTTTCCGTTCGGATTGCTTCACGAGTTCGATAGGTTAAATGACGGTGTAAGCGGTTTCATGCACGGAAACATGATCTGGCTCGCCGTGCCGTGCAGCGTCGCCGTCTCGTGGATGTACACATCGCTCGAGCAGGTCGGGGAAAGCACCGAAAATCCGTTCGAGGGTGGGGCCAACGATGTGCCAATTTCGACGATGTGCACCTTGATTGAGCGTGACCTCCGATCGATGCTGGGTGAGACGACCGAGGATCCGGCGCTGGAGACTATTGCGCTATAAAGGCGACCAGCTCACGGTTGGCTGCGCGATTTCCAGCTCGGCGCGACATCTCATCGTCGAGTTTCGGTCCATCGAGTCGCGAATCGCAGGAATATCAGGCAGCCGGCTCCTGCTCAACCGGCTGCAACCTGGTCATTGCGGTAGGACACTGAAGGTCGAGTGCCCTCGTATGCTCGGTCATATATTCGATGAACGCGCGGATGCGGGCGGGAAGCAGTTTGCGACTCAGATAGCATAAGTAGTGACCGCCATCGTCGGGTGCATGTTTCATCAGGCAGCTGACGAGGCGTCCGTCACGCAGAAGATCGCGCACCTGATAGGCGGGCAACTGCGCAAGTCCTAGTCCGTCGAGCACCGCCTGCACGACCAGATCGGGATCGTTGAATGTATGGCTTGCAATGGGCTGGCGCCCCTGCGGGAGACCATCGACTTTGAATTCCCACTCTTTGACGCGGCCGGACGCCGTCAATAGGTTGATGCACCGATGCCCGTCCAAGTCGCCAATGTGGCGCGGCAATTCGTAGAGGTGCGCATAGGCAGGCGACGCGCAAACAATCATCTGCATCGGAATGAGCCGGCGCGCAACGATGCCGCTGTCTTCGATGCGTCCGTCGCGAAAAGACACATCGACGCGATCGGCGGCGAAGTCCGCAGGCCGGTCGTTCAGCAACAGCTCCAGAAAGATCTCGGGATATCGCGCGTGAAAGCCCCGCAAAAGCGGCGCGACGATTTTACGGCCAAAGCCTGGCGTCGAGGCGATGCGCAGATGGCCCCGGGGCGGCCCATTGCGCAGCTCCCGCATGTCTTCCAGCGCTTGTGCGATGCGAGCCAGACCCGGCTGGCAGTTTTCATAGAAAAGCTCGCCCTCACGCGTCAATGAGGTGCTGCGCGTCGTGCGTACGAAAAGGCGCGCGTCGAGCTGGGCTTCGAGTTTCTGCACGTTGCGGCTGACGGACGAGCGACCGATGCCGAGGCGGTCACCCGCGCGTGCAAAGCTGCCTTCGTTGGCGACGGCCAGGAATGATATGACGCCGGCGTAACTGGTTGCAAAGCTGCTGGCCAGCGGATCGTCGATGCCGCTCGGGAGGCGCGATGAGTAGTCTGACATGGAAGCGGAGTCGTAAAGTACCTGCTTCCTAGACGTATTGGTTCGATCGCCTGTGACGCGATCGGTGAAAATTTTTTGGTCAACCGTTGCCGTACATGGCACCGATGCGTGCGAGCTTATCGGGGTTGCGCTGAACTTGCACGGCAACGATGCGAGCCCCGTCGGTTTCGAACGACTGTGCCGATTCGAGTCGGCCTTCGATAAAGCGCAGCAGCGCCCACTGACCGTTGAGCAGTACCAGCTCGTGGTGCAATTGACTGCCAAAGCGCAGCGAGGACGCGTAGAAAAGTTGCGCGATGCGTCGACCGCCCAACAATGGTTTCGGGAAGCTCTGAACTTTGCCGCCGCCATCGCCGAGCAAAATGGCGTCTTCGGACAGAAACGCGTTGATCGACGGGAAATCGCCGCGCTCGAGCGCCTGCACGAACGCCTGCAACAGGTGACGATGTGTTTCGCGAGCAATCGAATAGCGCGGTCGCGCGTCTCGCAACTGCGCTTTTGCACGGCTGACCAATTGACGGCACGCCGCTTCGCTCTTGCCGATCGCCTGCGCCACTTCCGCGTAGTCGGCGTCGAAGACCTCGTGCAGCAGGAAGGCGGCGCGCGCCTCGGGCGTCAGCCGCTCGAGCAGCAACAGAAAAGCCACGGAGACATCGTCGGCACGCTCTTTCGCCTCTTCCGGGGTAGTGGGCGAGCCCGTCATCTCGGGCTCGGGCAACCAGATGCCAGCGTAGTGTTCGCGTTGGACCTTGGCGGCGCGCAGGCGATCGATGGATATCCGTGTCGTGACCGAAACCAGCCATGCCTCTGCGTTGTCGATCGCTTCGCGGTCCGCCGTATGCCAGCGCAGCCAGACGTCCTGCACGATATCCTCGGCCTCGGCGACAGACCCGAGCATTCGATAAGCGATCTTCTGCAATCGTGGGCGGAGCCCGTTGAAGACGAGTGCGTCATCATCCATGTGAGATCCATACGGCTTGCGAAAGCGGAGATGGGCGGATGGAACGAGATTCTCTCATCGTTGATGCGGTTTTGCTGCCGTCCGGCGAATCGCCCCGCTATGTACGCGCGGCGCGGCTGCCGGCTTCGCAACAGCCGATCGAGTACCATGTGAGAGGTTGCGTCGACGCATAAGAGGAGAGAAGGGCATGACAGATGGAGCGGGAAGGTCAGCAAGAACGGCGATCGTGACGGGCGCGGGCAGCGGGATCGGTCGAGCCGCCGCAACGGCATTGCTGAAAGACGGATGGCATGTGGCGCTGCTCGGGCGCCGCATCGAGCCGCTCAACGAAGTGGCCGACGATCCAGCCTTCGCCGGGCGTGCGTTCGCCCATTCATGCGACGTGGCGGATGCCGGCGCCGTCGAGCAGGCCTTTGCCACGATCGTCGAACGATTCGGCCGGCTCGATCTTCTTTTTAACAATGCGGGCGTTTCGAATCCTCCCGGGCCGTTCGAAGACTGGACTCCCGAGCAATGGCGCACGGTGGTCGACGTCAATCTGAATGGCATGTTCTACTGCATTCAGCAGGCATTCCGTGTCATGCGTTCGCAGCGGCCGATGGGCGGGCGCATCATCAACAATGGCTCGATTTCGGCCAGCGCACCGCGGCCGAATTCGATCGCCTATACGGCCACCAAGCATGCGGTGAAAGGCATGACGAAGTCCGCGGCGCTCGATGGTCGCAAGTACGACATCGCAGTCGGCCAGATCGATGTTGGAAACGCGCGCACGCCGCTCGCCTCGCGAATGGAAAAAGGCGTTCCGCAAGCGAACGGCGAGATTGCAGCCGAGCCGCTGATCGATGTGGACATCGTCGGCCAATCGGTGCTCTATATGGCCAATCTGCCGCTCGAAGCGAATGTGCTTTTCCACACCGTCATGGCGACGAAGATGCCGTTCGTGGGGAGAGGGTAGGCCAAGGTTGATGCGTCGTTCTCGTCCAACGAAATGGAGGCGCTCGTGTTCAATGCAATCCTCGTCGATAAGAAAGATGATCGTTATGAAGCTGAATCGGTGTCGCTCGACGAATCCCGTCTTCCGCCCGGCGACGTCCTCGTCAATATCGCCTACAGCACCCTGAACTACAAGGATGCGCTTGCGATTACGGGGAAAGGGGCGGTGGTTCGCAGCTTTCCGATGGTGCCGGGCATCGATTTGGCGGGCACGGTCGAGCGCAGCGACCATCCGGCCTTCGCCGCAGGCGACCAGGTATTGCTCAACGGTTGGGGCATCGGCGAACAGCATTGGGGTGGGCTCGCGCAAAAGGCGCGCGTGAGCGGCGATTGGCTGACACCGTTGCCGAAAGGGCTTTCGCTGCAGCAGACGATGGCAATCGGTACTGCCGGATACACAGCGATGCTCTGCATCATGGCGCTCGAGCGTCATGGGCTCAAGCCGCCGCAGGGCGACGTGCTCGTCACCGGTGCGAATGGCGGCGTGGGCAGCATGGCGATCGCGCTGCTCGCAAAGCTCGGGTACCGCGTCGTCGCATCGACAGGGCGTCTTCAGGAGTCCGACTATCTGCACGGGCTCGGCGCGGCTGAGATCGTCGATCGAAATACGCTTTCCGAACCGGGGCGTCCGCTCCAGAAGGAACGTTGGGCTGCGGCCATCGATTCGGTCGGCAGCCATACACTGGCCAATGTCTGCGCGAGCCTACGGGCGAACGGCGCCGTTGCGGCATGCGGGCTTGCGCAAGGGCTCGACCTTCCCGCGACCGTCGCGCCGTTCATCTTGCGCGGCGTGAGCCTGCTCGGCGTCAACAGCGTTTACCGCTCCGCGGCGGAACGCGCCGAAGCATGGCGGCGGCTTGCGCGCGACCTCGATGCCGCATCGCTCGACGCAATGACGAGAACGATTGGCCTTACGGAGGCGGTCGACGCCGCCGGCGAGCTGTTGAAAGGCGTGGTGAGAGGGCGCCTAGTCGTCGACGTCAGTCGCTGAAGCTCGAGCGTGCGGGGTCACGGCGATGTCGCTTATTATTTCGTGCGGAACGTCGCCGCCTGGACGCACATCGGCGTGCCGACGTGCACGCTATCGGCTTGCTCCAGCGGAATTCCCGTGTGCGGATCCAGGCGCCACGATGCGAGTAGATCGCTGTCTTGATTCGCCACGAACAAGAATTTGCCGGACGGCGATAGCGCGATGCTTCGCGGCGTTTTCCCGCCACTCTGGCTGGGCGATGCACCGACAATCCGCCCGCTACCTTCCTCTAGCGCATAGGTGATTACGCTGTCATCTCCGCGCAAGCTTGCGTATAGCTGGCGACCGTTCGTCGATACGACGAGGCCGGCGGCAAAGCTTGGCATCGAACCGGCGGGCAGCATATCTGTGCGGTCGAGCCATCGCAACTCGCCCGTATCGCGGTCATATGCGAGCCGATCGATGGCATTCGCCAGTTCGCAAATCACATAGGCGATCGCTCCGTTCGGATGAAAGGTCAGATGGCGTGGTCCCGAGCCAGGCGCCAACTTCAAGGGGGCGGTATTCGCAGGACCGAGCGCGCGGCGTGGCTGGTCGAGACGATAGGTCGTCAACTCATCGGTGCCGAGGTCGGCCACGATGACGAACCGGTTGTCGGGGCTCGGCACGGCACAATGCGCATGCGGGACGGATTGTCGGTCGTCACGTGGCCCGCGACCCTCATGAGTGAACTCGCTCGTCACGGACGTCAGCGTGCCGTCGGTAAGAATCGAAAAACTCGCGATATGCCGCCTCGGCTCGTCGTCGTTTCGCTCTCGCGCATAGTTGGCGACCAGCGCGACCTCACCGCGAGCGTCCGTCGCACACCAAGCCGTCAATCTGCCGCGCGTGCGCTGCCTTTGTCCGACGAGCGTCAAGGCCCCGTTTGCCGCATCGATCCGCAACGCGCTGATGAAGCCTTCCGGCGAATCAATAAGCTCGCTCGTCGCGTAGAGCATCCTTCTCTCCTGGACGACGGCGAGGTAGGTCGGATTGTCGATGTCGGTGAATTCGGCGAGAAAAGACAGGCGTCCTGAGGTCTCGTCTAACGAGAACACGGCAATTCCGTTTCCGTTCGCAGTTGCGAAATGCGGAATCGGTCGATTCAGGCAGCCTGCGAATACCAATGTGCGGTCTGTGCGGTCGTTCATCGTCGTTCGCTCCCAAGGCGGCAGCCTCGAACGTCCCTTATCGCGCTTGCTGGAAAATACCTACTTGTATGGTAGTAGGTCATGACGTACGATGCAACGAACGAAATCGACCAACATGAGAGGGGAGACGGCGGTGGCCAACAGAACATCCATCACGCGGCTCGCCGGCATCACGCTGTTTGCATTGAGCGTGGTCGCCAGCGCGAATGTGGCGACGGGCGACACGTCGAAAGCAAAGATCGCGCTATCGAACAGCTATGCGGGCAATACATTCAGGCAGCAGCAGTTGAAAATCTGGGCGCAAGTGGCGGGGCAGGCGAAGAAAGCGGGCCTCATCGCGGACGCGCCGGCGTTCACGACGGCCGAGAATCAGGCGACGGAGCAGGCCCAGCAAATCCAGAACCTTGTGCTGCAAGGCTACAAGGCGATCGTGATCAACGCGGCATCGCCGACGGCGCTCAACGGCGCGATCAAGCAAGCATGCGCGGCCGGCGTCGTCGTCGTATCGTTCGACGGCATCGTCACCGAGCCGTGTGCCTATCGCATCGAGGCCGATTTTCATAAGATGGGCGCCGAGGAAGTCGACTTTCTTGCGAAGAAGCTCGGCGGCAAGGGCAATCTGCTCGAAGTCCGCGGGTTGGCCGGTGTTTCGGTCGACGACGAGATTCATCAGGGCATCGTCGACGAGCTCAAGCAATATCCGGGTATGAAAATCGTCGGCTCGGTCTATGGTCAATGGACGCAGACGGTCGCGCAAAAGGAAGTGGCGGGCATCCTGCCGTCGCTGCCGCCGATCGACGGCGTCGTGACGCAGGGAGGCGACGGATATGGTGTTGCTCAGGCGTTTCGTGCCGCAGGCCGCAAGATTCCGACGATCATTCTCGGCAATCGTCAGGAAGAGCTCGCATGGTGGCAACAGCAGGGTATCGACAGCTATCAGACGATGTCGATCGCGGCCGATCCGGGTTCGTCGAGCTTTGCGTTCTGGGCCGCCCAGCAGATTCTCGCCGGTAACAAGCTGCCGCACGAGATGTCGTTGCCGACGCTTACCGTGACCTCGGACTCGCTCGCGAAAGTCTTGCCGAAGACGGCGCCCGGTACGGTTGCCAGCAACGTCTTCACGCGCGAGCAGGTTATCGATATGGTTCAAAGCAAAAAGTAAGCGGGCGGATTGCCAATCCGATGAGCCATCCCGAAAGCGCGGCCCTTTCCGAGGCGCGCGAGGCGCCTCCCCGCATTCCGTTACTCTGCGTGCGCGGCGTCAACGTGACGTTTGGGCCGGTGCGTGCTCTTCAGCGCGTCGACTTCGAGTTCGCCGTGGGCGAATGTGTAGCCGTGGCGGGTCACAACGGCGCGGGCAAGTCCACGCTGATGTCGGTACTTTCGGGCGCGCGCCGTCCCGATGCCGGCACGATCGAGGTTGCCGGCCAGCGGTTCGACGGCGGCTTCGATGCGCGCGAGGCGCGCGCCCTCGGTATTCGCTGCGTCTTCCAGGAGCTTTCGCTCTGCCCGAACTTGACGATCGAAGAAAATATGCGCGCCGTGCATCCGCAATTGAGGCACTTCGGCTGGCGGCGGCGGGCGCGCGCGATCATCGAAGATCAGCTCGATGCGATCTTTCCCGGGCATGGGTTGCGCGGCACCGACGTCGTCGGCGACCTCACGCTCGCCCAACAACAGATGGTCGAGATTGCGCGCGGCTTCGCATCGGTCGACGCGCCCGTGCGTCTCGTCATACTCGATGAGCCGACGTCGAGTCTCGATCGCTATACGGCGGACCAATTGCTCGCATTCATCGGGCGTTGCGCGCAGGCGGGCGTGACCTGCATCCTGATCACGCATATGCTCGAGGAAATGCTCCGATCGGCGCATCGCGTCATGGTGATGCGCGACGGCAAGGTCGTCTCGACGCTCGATGCGGCTCATTTGCAAAAGGAAGCCATCATTCGCGCGATGGGGCAGTTCACGGACGAGACGGCTTCGGCGACGCAGCGCGCGCAGACGTCGCAGGCCGGCGAGTCGGCCTTTCGCTGGAACGTCGGCCCGCGACGGCGCACCGTCATCGAAGCGCGCCGCGGAGCGATCGTCGGTCTCGCCGGCCTCGCGGGCCAAGGGCAGACGCTCGCGCTGCACGATATCTACGTCGAGTCGCGCAAACGCGGCTCGAACATACGCGTCGCATTCGTCGCTGGAGACCGGCGCGCCGATGGCGTGTTCATCGACTGGACCATCGCCGAGAACCTCGATATCCGCTCGCTCTACAACCGTGACAGCCGAAACTGGCTCGATCGCGCAGCGTTGCGCGATCTTTTCGCTCGATGGGCGAAGCGAATCGATATTCGCGGCGCCGCGCCGACCGACAACATCCTTGCATTGAGCGGCGGCAATCAGCAAAAGGTCCTATTCGCGCGTGCGCTCGCCTCGGATGCGGAGCTCGTGTTGATGGACGACCCGACGCGCGGTGTCGACATCGGGACGAAGCTCGAAATTTATCGCCTGCTGCAAGCCGAAGCGGCCAACGGGCGAACGTTCGTCTGGTACACGACGGAGAACGACGAGTTCGCGTACTGCGAGCGCGTCTATGTCTTTCGCGGCGGCGATGTCACGCGCGTGCTCGACGCGAGCGAATGCACGGAGCAGGCGTTGCTCGCGGCGAGTTTCGAGGAGGCGCAATCATGATGGGGTTCGCGAGGGCCGGTATGCGTCGGGCGGAACGGCGCGCCATGCTGCCGGCCGTATCGCTCGCCGCGGTGTTGGTTCCGATGTTCGTTGTCCAGCCGAACACGCTCAGCTACTTCGGGATGTCGATGTTGCTGAATCTCGGTGTGCCAATCGTCTTCGCGACGCTGGCGCAGCTAGCGGTCATCACCGCCAACGAGCTCGATCTGTCGATCGGCTCGTTCGTGAGCCTCGTGACCTGCATCGGCGCGACGCTGCTCGATCGCTCTCCGTGGCTCGGCTGGACGGCGCTCGCGGGTTGTGTCGCGCTCTACGCGCTCGTCGGCGCGCTGGTGGAATCGCGGCGCATTTCATCGGTGGTCGTGACGCTGGGATTGTCCTTCGTCTGGAACGGGCTCGCGGTCTTGCTGCTGCCGTCGCCGGGCGGCACGAGCCCGGTCTGGCTCGCGACACTGATGGGGCTGCAGGCGCCGTACGTTCCCGCGCCGCTCATCTGGAGCGCCGCGATCGCGCTCGTGGCCCACTGCCTGTTGATGCGCTCCCCAGCCGGCGTCGCATTGCGCGGCGTCGGCGGCAATCCCGAGGCGATGCGTCGATGCGGGTGGTCGGTCGTGCGTGCCAAGGCGATTCTCTTCGGCTGCGCGGGCATGCTCGGCATCTGCTCCGGGCTCGCGCTGCTCGGTCTCACCACTTCGGCCGACGCGAACATCGCCTTGCGCTATACGCTGTTCTCGGTTGCCGGCGTGATTCTCGGCGGCGGCGAGTTCGTCGGCGGACGCGTGTCCGTGATCGGAGCCGTGCTAGGAGCGGTCACGCTCACACTCGCTTCGTCGTTCCTCGCATTTCTGCAGATTGCGCCGGAATGGCAGATCGGTTTTCAGGGGCTCATTCTGATCGCCGTTCTCTCATTGAGACTCGTATTCCGCCGCAAGCGAGGCCGCCGATGAAAAGCGTGCTTGCCATTCGCGAGCGGCCTTGGTTCTGGTCGGTCGGCGGTGCCGTGCTCGTAGGCCTGGCCGCCTCGCTTGCATTCGGTCCGCGGACGGCCGGCAACATGTTGTCGGCCGCGTCCGCATTCGTCGTTTTCAGCGTGCTCGTCGGTCTCGGGCAGATGCTCGTCGTGACGAGCGGACCAGGCAACATCGATCTGTCGATTCCGGCCACGATCGCGCTCGCGGGCAGCGTGGCGATGCACGTGATGGCGCGCAACGACGCGGCGATTCCTGTCGGCGTTGCAGTCACTGTCGCGACGGGCGTCGCCGTCGGGTCGTTCAACTACCTGCTCATTCGCTTGCTGCGGATTCCACCCATCATCGCGACGCTCTCGTCGAGCTTCGTGCTTCAATCGATCGCGATCAGCCTTGGGCACGGGAGCGCGGCGCCGCCCCCGGCGCTGGAGGATTTCGCGCTCGGACATTGGCTCGGCATCTCGACGCTCGCGTTCGTCGCGCTTGCGCTGACGATCGTGATCGGCATCGCGCTCTTCAGGCTCGTGCAAGGACGCAGCTTGTCGGCGCTCGGGCAGAACGGGCGGGCCGCGCATCTTGCCGGCGTGCGCGTCGAACGCGTGCGCTTCGCGACTTATGTCGCCTGCTCGGTTCTGGTGGCGCTCAGCGCGCTGCTGCTTTCGGGCTTTTCGGGTGGAGCGACGCTCGATATGGGCGCCGACTACATGCTGCTGTCCGTCGCTGTGGTCGTGATCGGCGGCACGCAAGTATCAGGTGGCCGCGCCAGCCCGACGGGCGTATGGGGTGCAGCCTGTTTCCTTTTCCTCGTGAACGCGCTGTTGAACGCCAGCGGTACGGGGGCGGGCGTGCGCGCAATCATCTATGGGCTGCTGATCATCGCCGTGACGGCGGTGGCGGGTGGGGCGAGGGCGCTGCGATCCTGACTCAAGCATAGGCGGCAATCGCGTGCAATGTGCCTTTGCGAAGCGCTTGCAACGCTTCGACGAGCGTCTGCCGCAAGGACGCGCTGCGCGCCAGCTCGGTCGGAAACACTTCGTGAACGTCGAGCAGCACCCGAACCAGCGCGTCGGGCGATCCGCCCGCCGAGGCCGCGAGCGATTGCAATCGGTCGGCAAGCGGGTCATGAATTTCGTAAGGCACGCCGGCGTCGGTGCGGCCAAGCAGAAACTGCATCCATGCCGCAACGGCGAAAGCGAGGCGCGAAAACGATTGCCGCGTCGCGATTCGCTTGGAAAGCGTGGCGAGAAGCCGTAGCGGAATTTTCTGGCTGCCGTCCATCGCGATTTGCGCGCAGCGATGCTTGAGAGCCGGGTTCGCAAAGCGCTCGAGCAAGGCGTCGCGATAGGCGAAAAGGTCGAACGACAGCGGCACGTTCAGCGTCGGCGCGATTTCGGAGGTCATCAGCGCGTGAATGAGACGATGCATGGCACGGTTTGCGATGGCCGCGTCGACGGTCTCGATGCCGGCGAGCATCGACAAATACGCGATGGTCGAGTGCGTCGCATTGAGCATGCGGAGCTTGGCGAGTTCGAACGGCGTCACATCGCCGACCAGTTGCGCGCCTACGCGGTCCCACGCCGGACGGCCCGCCGGAAAGTGGTCCTCGACGACCCATTGGCGGAACGGCTCGCAGGCAACGGGGGCTCGATCCTCGTAACCCAGCGCCGCGCGCGCGGAGACCAAGTCGGCTTCGGTTGTCGCGGGCACGATGCGGTCGACCATCGTGGAGGGGAACGCGACATGCGTTTCGATCCAGTCCGCCAAGCCAGGGTCGACGGCCCGTGCGAAAGAGCAGACGACGCGCCGCAGCGCGGCCCCATTGTGTGCGAGGTTGTCGCACGACAGCACGGTAAGGGGATTGCCGCTGTCGCGTCGCATGCGCAAGGCGGCCGTGAGAATACCCGGCACAGTGACGGGCGTCTCGGGGTAGGCGAGATCATGCATGACGCCGGGGTGGCCGAAGTCGGCGTCGCCGGCGTTCGCGTCTCGGCAGTAACCTTTTTCCGTCACGGTCAGAGAAACGATTCGGACGTGTGGGTCGGCGAGGCGCGCGAACAGCGCGGCGCGATCGTGCGGCATGGCGAGGACTTCGCGCAGCGCGCGCACCACCGTCACGCGCTCGCCTTCCATTCCCCGCTCGACGATGCTGTAAAGGCCATCCTGCGACATGAGCGCATCGCGTTTCGCGACGTCGCCCTGCAACGTGACGCCGCAAATGCCCCAGTCGCCGCCCGCGGCGATCATGGCCTCCTCGGTGAAAAGCGCTTGATGCGCGCGATGGAAGTTCCCGATGCCGAGATGAACGATGCCAATGCGCGGTTCGCGCCAGGCTGGCGACAGCAGATGCGAGCGAAGCTCCGGCAGAACGCTGCGCGCGAGACGGGGCGGCGTGAATCGGTTCATGATTCCTCTCAGTGCTTCCTGTTGATATACTTGTATGGTAGCATGGGTCGATCCAAACGAGGATGCGCACATGAAGATCATTCGAGCGGACGTGATCGTCACCTGTCCCGGCCGCAATTTTGTCACGCTGAAAATCGAGACCGACGAAGGCGTGTACGGCATTGGCGACGCCACGCTCAACGGACGCGAGCTTGCGGTCGCCTCGTACCTGCGCGATCACGTCTCGCCGACGCTGATCGGGCGCGATGCGAGTCGCATCGAGGACATCTGGCAATACCTTTACAAGGGCGCCTACTGGCGCCGCGGGCCCGTCACGATGACGGCGATCGCCGCGGTCGACATGGCCCTCTGGGACATCATGGGCAAAAGAGCGGGCTTGCCGCTCTACAAGCTGCTGGGTGGAGCATCACGCGACGCTGTGATGGTCTATGGCCATGCAACGGGGCGTGACATTCCCGAGGCGCTCGATCGCTATGCGCAGCATATCGAAGCGGGATACAAGGCGGTGCGCATTCAGTGCGGCGTGCCGAATATGCGTTCGGTCTATGGCGTATCGAAAGGCTCGGACAAGTACGAGCCCGCGAAGAAGGGGATCGTCGATGAAGAAAGTTGGTCGTCGGAGAAATACCTGGACTTCATTCCGAAGCTCTTCGACGCCGTGCGAGATCGATTCGGCTTCGAGACGCATCTGCTGCACGACGTTCACCATCGACTGACGCCGATCGAAGCGGCGCGCCTTGGCAAATCGGTCGAGCCGTACCGTCTCTTCTGGCTCGAAGATCCGACGCCTGCCGAGAACCAGGCCGGTTTCCGCCTGATTCGCGAGCATACGGTGACGCCGATCGCGGTGGGCGAAGTATTCAATTCGATTTGGGACTGCAAGCAACTGATCGAAGAGCAGTTGATCGACTATTTGCGCGCGACGCTCACGCATGCAGGCGGCATTACGCATTTGCGGCGCATGGCCGATTTTGCGTCGCTCTATCAAGTGCGAACAGGGTGTCACGGGCCGTCGGACCTGTCGCCTGTCTGCATGGGGGCGGCGTTGCATTTCGATCTGTGGGTGCCGAACTTTGGCATACAGGAATACATGGGTTATCCCGAAGCGGCGCTCGACGTGTTCCCACATGCGTGGCGCTTCGAGAACGGCTTGATGCATCCCGGTGAGGCGCCGGGGCACGGAGTGGATATCGACGAAGCGCTGGCCGCGCGCTATCCCTATGAGCCGGCCTATCTGCCCGTTGCCCGTCTCGAAGACGGCACGCTCTGGAACTGGTAAGGAGTCCTCTATGTTCGCCGCTGTCCTTCACGAACCGAAGCTGATCCGAATCGACGACGTCGAACCGCCAGAGCCCGGGCCTGGGCAGGTGCGCGTGCGTGTGCGCGCGGGCGGCATCTGCGGCTCCGATCTCTCCTATTACTTCAAAGGCCGAAGCGGTGATTTCAGGGTGCGTGAACCTTTTGTGCTCGGGCATGAGGCGGCCGGCGAAATCGACTGCACGGGTGAAGGCGTGACGGGTCTCGCCAAGGGCCGGCGCGTGGCGGTGAACCCGGGCCTTGCCTGCGGCGTGTGCCGCTATTGCCGCGCGGGCATGTCGAACCACTGTCTCGACATGCGGTTCATGGGCAGCGCCTCCACGTTTCCGCATACGCAAGGCATGTTTCGTCAGCAGATCGTGGTTTCCGCTTCCCAGTGCGTGCCGCTGCCCGATAGCGTCGACTTCGCGCAGGCCTCGATGGCGGAGCCCGTGGCGGTCGCGCTGCATGCCGTCAAGCAGGCCGGTTCTCTCGTCGGCGCGCGGGTACTCGTGATCGGCTGCGGCCCGATCGGGTGTCTCCTCGTCGCCGTCGCGCGGCGCGCCGGTGCGCATCGCATCGTCGCGGTCGATCTGTCGGACCATGCGCTCGGAACGGCACGCCAGGTCGGCGCGGACGACGTCGTCAATGCGGCGGATTCCGCGGCAATTGGCCGCTGGGCCGAAGCGCGCGGATTCTTCGACGTCGCGATCGAAGCATCGGGCAGTCCTGCCGGCCTCGATACGGCGTTGCGATCGGTGCGCGCCGGCGGTACGGTCGTGCAGGTCGGCAATCTGCCGGCGGGCCCGTCGCCTGTGTCGGCCAATCTCGTCATGTCGAAGGAAATCCGGTATGTCGGCTCGTTTCGTTTCGCCGATGAGTACGCGATCGCAGCCGAGGAAATCGCGGCGGGCAGGATCGAACTGCGTCCGCTGATGACACACGCCTTCTCGTTTGCGGAAGCGAACCGTGCCTTCGAAATTGCCCACGATCGCTCGCAATCGATGAAGGTGCATCTGCGTTTTGAATGAGCGATGTGGAGCACGGACGCCCCACTACGCGCTTTCTCTTTCGTACAACGCCCGTCAAGAGGCGAACTTCAGGAGACATGCTCATGATCAGAAGCCAGCGTTGGTTCGTCGTCGCGCTGTTTTTTCTGGCCGGCATCATCAATTATCTCGACCGCGCCGCGCTGTCGATTGCCGCGCCGCTGATTCAGAAGGATCTGCATTTTTCCCACGCCGAACTGGGCATCGTATTCAGCAGCTTTTTTCTCGGCTATGCGGTCTTCAACTTCGTCGGCGGCGTGCTGTCGGACAAGCTCGGCGCGAAACGGGTATTCGGTGCCGCGATGGGCGTCTGGTCGGTTTTCTGCGGCGCAACGGCGCTCGCCACGGGGATCGTCTCGCTCATCGTTCTTCGTGTGCTGTTCGGTACGTCAGCGTAGAAGGGGCATGGTAGTATGGTGAAGGCCGGCCACGCCCGTCGGATGGCCGACCGTCAATCTTCAGAAGTGCCCCTCGCGGGGCCATCGAATCGCATGAAAGCCGCTCCCGAATCGGATGTCGTTTCCGTCGACGCGCCGCCGTCGCGCGTCTCCGTCCCCCGTGCCCGGCGGCGCGTGGGCCCGGCCGTCGCGGCACGCAGCGCACTGCCCGACCTGGCGAGCCAGGTTTCGCTCGACTCGCACGAGCCGATCAGCAGGCAGATTTTCCGCGCGCTGCGTCAGGCCATCTTCATCGGGCAGATGACGCCGGGCACGCCGCTCTCGGAAAAGGAAGTCTCCGAGCTGTTCCATGTCTCGCGTCAGCCGGTGCGCGAGGCGTTCATCAAGCTCGTGGAGGCGGGGGTGCTGCAGGTGTTGCCTCAGCGCGGCACGCTCGTGAAGAAGATCTCGCCGAGAAAAGTCAGAGAAGGCCGCTTCATTCGTGAGGCCATCGAAACGGCGGTGGTGCGCAAGGCGGCCGAATCGATCACCCATGCGCAGCTGCAGATGCTGGCCGAAAACATTCGCGAGCAAAAGCTCGCGGCGAATCTCAACGATACGGCGGCGTTCCTTGCCCTCGACGAGGCGTTCCATTATTCGATCGCTCAATCGATCGACTGTATCGCCGCGTGGGAAACGATACAGGACATCAAGGCGCAAATGGATCGCGTCCGGTACCTGAGCCTCGCCGATGTGTCGCCGCTCGATCTTCTGATTCGGCAGCATGCAAAGATTCTTGCCGGACTGCGTGCACACGATCCGGTCGCGGCCGAGGAGGCGATGCGCCGGCACTTGCGGGAAATCCTCGTGTCACTGGGGCCGGTCGCGGCGCGCAATCCCGATTGGTTCGAGGCGGACGAGCCTGAACGCGTGCCGCTTTCGTCGTAACCCGCGACGACGGCGCTAAGCGCTAAACGGCTGCGCCGCCGCCACGCCGTCAAAGCGCAGCGGTCGCGCATGATTCGCGTCGCACGGGAGTCGATCAGGACTCCTTCTCAATGCGCGACGGGAACGGTAGGCGCGATGGCACGCTCCGCGAAGCGCTCAATCGCGAACGGTTCGATCGGCAGCGTACTGCGGCCGGCCGTGACCAACTCCGCGACGATCCGTCCTACCACCGGTCCCAGCTCGAAGCCGTGCGCGGAAAAGCCGAATGCATGCACGGCCTTCGGCGCGGTCCGGCTCGGACCGATCACGGGGATACCGTCGGGCATGAAGCCTTCGATCCCGGCCCACGTGCGATTGATGCCGACGTCACGCAAATGCGGAAAAAGGTCGAGCGCCGTGCGGGCGTTCGATGCGAGCTGCGCGAAGTCCACCTCACCCGCGCGCGACGGCATGTCGACGCGGCCGCGCACGCCGCCGCCGATGAGCACCGTTCCGTTGTCGAACTGCTTGAACGACAGCGGCCGGCCCGTTGCCCCGACGACGGGAGAGCAGAACGGTGGCACGCGATGCGTGATCGTCAGCAGCAGCGCCACGGGTTCTTCGGGCACGGGCTCGCCGATCTGGCGGGCGAATTCGCCGGCCCATGCGCCCGCTGCGTTGACCACATATTCCGCCGTGAAGCGACCGTTTTTCGCGTCGATCGCCCAATGCTCGCCCATCCGCTCGACCGCGGTGACGCGGGCGTCTTCGTGCACGATGACACCGAGCCGCTCGGCCGCGCGACGAAATGCCGTGACCGTGCGAAACGGCAGGGCGTGACCATCGTCAGCCACCCAGATGCCGCCGGTGACATGCGGCGCGACGGCCGGCAGCAAATCTCGAACGGTCGCCGCATCGACGAGCTTTTCATGCGTGAAGCCGCGCTGATGAAGATCGGCCACGCGTGCGCGCAGTGTCTCCAACTCGGCTTCCGACTCGGCAACTTTCAATTGACCGCTCGGCACGAAGCCGCCGGTATCGTCGATGAGCTCGGGCAGTCGATGCCAAAGCGCGCGCGATTCGAGCGCGAGCGGGATTTCGGCGATGTGGCGCCCGAGCGTGCGCACGCCGCCCGCGTTCACGCCCGACGCGTGACGTCCGCAATATTCGGCTTCGAGCACGGTCACGCGAGCGCCCGCTCGCGCGAGATGCACGGCACTCGAGAGTCCATGAAGGCCGCCGCCTATTACGACGACATCGGCACCCGAATGCGACGGATTCGCGCTTGGGCTTGCGTGGCTCATGACTCGCGCGCCAGTTCGCCGAGCGTGATCGGCTTGATCGGCGGCCGAATCCGGTAGTAGCCGACTTCGGCTGGCGATACACCGCGCGCTTCGGCGATGACCTCGGTTACTGTCAGCCCGCAAAGGCGCCCCTGGCATGGGCCCATGCCGCAGCGGCCGAACGACTTCGCTTGATTGGGACCCGTGCAGCCGAGCCGTACATGCTCGCGCAGCGTTCCGGCCGTGACTTCCTCGCATCGGCACACGAGCACATCGTCGGACGGAACGCGGTTTTGCTGCTTGGGACGATAGAGAGCGTCGAGGAACGGGCGTATCCGAAGATGCGCGGCGAGTTGACGTCTAACCGGCGTCGCATGACGGTCGCGCTCGGCTTGGTCGATCCGTCCAACGGCGCAGGCCGCGGCGAGCCCCGCGAGCTCGCCGAAGAGCGCCGCGGCAGTCGCGCCGCCAATTCCCGCGCCATCGCCCGCGACTTGAATGCCGGGCACGCTGAGTTCGCCCCATTCGTCGGCGAGCGGCACGAAGCAGAGTTGCGCATCGTCCCAGCGGTGCTTTGCGCGCAGCGCCCACGTGAACTGCGTGTTCGGCACGACGCCTTGATGCAGCAGCACGAGTGGTGTCTCGATGCGCTGACGGCCGCGCGCGTCGACGAAACGAATCGCCCGCACGGCGTCATCGCCCTCGATCGAAAGCGACGTGGCGCCTTCATGAAACGGCACACCCGCGCGCCGCAGCGCGCGCATCATCGCGAGTCCCTTCCTCAGATAGCGCCAGCCGGCGAGCGCTCCGCCGAGATGGCCGAGCGCCCGGCGCTTGTCGGACGCATCCGTCGTATCGACGATCGCGCGCACCGGCACGCCGGCCCGAACGTACTGCCAGCCGAGGAGATAGAGCAGGGGGCCGCAACCGGCGAGCACGACGGGCTCGGCAGGAACCGTATCGGCGGTCTTCAGCAGAATCTGCGCGGCACCGACCGTCAAGACGCCGGGCAGCGTCCATCCTGGGACGGGGAACGGGCGCTCCATCGCACCGGTACAGAGAATCACGCGTTTTGCCTTGAACGAACCGACGCGACCTTCGCGAAGGTAGTGAACCGTTCGCTCCGGCGTGACCTGCCAGACGGCCGCATTGCCGATATGTCGCGCTGACGAGCGCTGGAACGCTTCGACGATGATGCGTCCCGCGGCATAGTCGGGACCGAGGATATCAAGGCGCTTCTCGGGCGCGCCGCCGACGCCGCGATAGATTTGCCCGCCCGGCGCGGCTTGCTCATCGAGGAGCACGACCGACGCGCCCAGTTTCGCGGCTCGGGTCGCGGCGGCCATGCCGGCCGGGCCGCCGCCGACGATGGCAATATCGACGAGTTCAGGGGTGTCCATGCGCGTCCTCCGTCGCAACGGTAAAGAGCGTGCGTGCGCGTTCCTGCGTGCGGATTTTCATGCCGTCGCGGACTTCGATGAGGCAGGTCTGCCGGTTCGGCTCGCCGTCGATCTCCATCAGGCACTCGAAGCAGACGCCCATCATGCAATAGGGCGCCCGGGGCGCCCCGCTCACGGGCGTGCCGCGAAAGCGTACGAGACCGGCTGCAAGGAGCGCCGCGGCGACGCTGCAGCCCGACGGCACCGGGATCGGGGTGCCGTCGAGCTCTACCGTGACGTGCGGCACGCCGTCGCCATTCGGCGCGAGTCGGGTGAAGAGGCTGCTAGTGGGCATGATGGCTGGTCCATTCCGAATGCAAGAAGCGGTCGCCCGCGAAGACATCGATTTCCTCCGGCGCCTCGGCGCCGGCGATCCAGGGAGCGAGGCGCAGCGCGTGCGCCGCGGCGAGCGTGACGCCGCTGTGACACGTTGCAACGAAAGCGCCGCGATACGTTGAGGACTCCTGATAAATCGGAAAGCCATCGGGGCTCATCACGCGGAGCGCGCTCCAAGCGCGCACGAGGCGCAGTCCCTCGAGCACGGGAAAGCTGCGGATGCCGCGCCGCGCGATCGTCGCGAGCACGCTCGTCGTCGTCGTATCGTCGAAGCCGACGTCTTCCATCGAATCGCCGAGCTGGATCGTCCCCTCGTCGGTCTGGCGCACGTAGGTCGTCGGGTAGTCGAGGAACGGCGCCACGCGTTCGCCGACGAGAACCTGCCCGCGATTCGGCCGCACGGGCGCATGAAGGCCGAGCGAGGGCGCGAGCCGCGCATTGCCGAGTCCTGCCGCGAGCACGACCTTCGGGGCTTTCCAGCTGCGGCCGTCGCCGCGCACGACGAACGCGCCGCCCGTCGGCTCGACCTCGTCGACGTGCTGATTCCGATACCACTGGACGCCGCGTGCTTCACACGCGCCGTAAAGCGCGCGCAAGAGCTTGAGGGGATTTACATGGCCGTCCATCGGCGTGTAGCTTGCGCCGTACACCTCGGGGCCGATCGCGGGAAGCCGCGCTTTCAGTGCGTCGTGGCCGAGCATTTCGAACGGATAGGGCTCGTCGAGCCGATCGCGCAGCCAGGCGAGCCGCGTCTCGCGTTCGATGGCCTCGCTCTGCGAATGAACGAAGTGAAAGCCGCCGGGCTGCTCGAGTTCGACATCGACACCGGATTCGTTCTTCAGCGCCGCCGCGAGCCGCGGCCAAAGTCGGGCGGAGCTCATCGTCCATTGTGCATATTCGGGCAAGCCATATCCTTTTCCTTGCACCCAGACGAGCCCGAAATTGCCGCGAGAGGCGCGAAATGCATCGTCGCCTTCGTCGAGTACCGCGACGCGCGCGCCGTTGCCCGCGAGGCCATATGAAATGGCCATGCCGACGAGGCCGCCGCCGATCACGATCACATCGGGTTCAATTGTTGTCATCGCGCGTTCAACCTTTGCCGATCAGGACGCGATCGAGCCCCACGACGCGGTCGAGCGCGATCATCAGCAGGACCGTGCCGACGATCAGCACGGTGGAAATGGAAGTCACGAGAGGATCGATGTTCTGAGCGATATCGTTGTACATCGCTACGGGCAGCGTGGTGGTGCCCGGCGTGGCGACGAATATCGTCATCGTCAGTTCGTCGAAACTCTGAATGAAGGCAAGAATCCAGCCGCCGGCCACCCCGGGCAGCAGCATCGGCAGCACCACCCGGCGAAAAGCCGTGAACCGGCCGGCGCCGAGCGAGCGCGCCGCGCGCTCACCGTCCCGATCGAGCCCGGCTGCCGCGGCGAGCACGAGGCGCAGCGCATAGGGCATGACCACGATGACATGGATCAGTGCGAGCCAGAAGAACGAGCCGGTCAAGCCCGCCATCGTGAAGAAACGCAGGAAGGCGACGCCGAGCACCACATACGGGATCATCAGCGGCGAGAGGAAGAAGCCCATCAAAGCGCCACGCCCGGCGAACCGGTAGCGCGTGAGCGCGAGCGCCGCCGGCACGGCGAGCGCAACGGCGAGGGTGGCCGAAACGGCGCCCAGGCGGATCGAAAGCCAGAATGCGGTAATGAAGTCGTCGGCTTGCGCCAGTGCCCTGAACCAGCGCAGCGAAAGCCCGCCGCTCGGCAGCGAGATATACCCTTTGCCCGTGAACGAGACCGCCACCACCACGACAAGCGGCGCAAGCATGAACGCGATGAAGAGCGTGTGATAAGCGAGCGAGAAGAAGCCGTTCTTGCGCATTTCGAACGCCCCCGTCACGACTCGAACACCGCGGCGAAGCGCTTTTCGACGAGCCGGTTGCAGCCGATGATGATCGCGACGTTCGCGATCAACAGCAGCACCGCGATCGATGCGCCGAGCGGCCAGTTCAGCGTGCTCAGAAACTCGTCGTAAGCGGCTGTCGCGACGACCTTGAGGCGCCGGCCGCCGATGATGGCTGGCGTCGCGAACGCCGAGGCGGCGAGCGCGAAGACGATGATGCTGCCCGACAGCACGCCTGGCAGCAATTGCGGAAAAACGATGCGGCGGAAGACGGTCAAGCGCGAGCCGCCGAGCGAGAGGCCCGCGTTCTCGACTTGGGCGTCGAGTTTCTGGATCGATGCCCAAACCGAAATCACCATGAAGGGGACAAGCACGTGGACGAGCGCGATCGTGACGCCGGTGAGCGTGAACAAAAATTTCAGCGGGGAATCCGTCAGATGCAGTGCGAGAAGCGCCTGATTGATGAGTCCCTCGCGCCCCATCAGAATGGCCCAGCCGAGCGTGCGCACGACGACCGAAATCAGCAGCGGGCCGAGGACGATCAGCAGAAATACGCTGCGCCACGGTGCCTTCATGCGCGCAAGAATCAGCGTCTCCGGCACGCCGAGCACGACCGAGAGCGCGGTGACGATAAGGGCGAGGCCGGCTGTGCGCGCAAAGATGTCGTGGTAATAGGGATCGCCCAATACCTCCGAATAGTTGGCCCACGTGTAGGCAGGGAGAATGCCGAGCGTGCCGTCGAACGCGTGGAACGACAGCAGCGCGATCATGATCATCGGCACGACGAGCAGCCCGAGGAAGAGCAGCAGCGCAGGGGCGGCCAGCAGCCAGGGCGCGCGCGCTTCGCTTGCGCGACGCGCTCGCGGCGCCGCCGGCAGCGGCGAAGAGAGCTCAGACATGCTGTGCCTCCGCGCGCAGCATATGCAGATCGGAGTCGGACCACGCGATCTTGACCGCTTCGCCTTCGAGCGGCGGCGGCATGCCGATGTTGGGCTGGCTCATGCGAAAGGGCCCGAGCGCGCTATCGATTTCGAGCATCCAGTGGTTGCCGAGGAAAAGCCGCGTGCGCACGCGTCCCGCGAGCCCATCCTCCGTTTCGGATGCGAAGCGCAGTTTCTCCGGCCGCACGTAGACGTGCACGGTGTCGCCGAACTCGCGCTCGCCGTGCGGGATATGCGCGACCTGTGAGCCGAGTTGCACGATGCAGCATCGCGCATGCCGCCCGATGACCTTGCCCGCGAGCGCGTTCGTGCGGCCGAGGAACGTCGAGGCGAAAGGCGATTCCGGGTGCTCGTAGGCGTCGAACGGCGCGGCGATCTGCACAATGCGGCCGCCGTGCATGACCGCGATTCGGTCGCTCATCGTCATCGCCTCGACCTGATCGTGCGTGACGAGAATCGTCGTGATGCCGAGCTGACGCTGGATCGCGCGCAGCTCGATATGCATCTCCTCGCGCAGCTTCGCGTCGAGATTGGACATCGGTTCGTCGAGCAGCAGCACCTGCGGTTCGATGACGAGCGCGCGCGCGATCGCGACGCGCTGGCGCTGCCCGCCCGAAAGCTCGCGCGGCAAGCGTTTTTCGAGGCCGTCGAGGCGCACCATCGCGAGCGTGTCGCGAATGCGGCGCACGCGCTCTGCGCGCGGCACCTTGCGCATCTCGAGGCCGAAGCCGACGTTGTCCGCCACCGTCATATGGGCGAAGAGGGCATAGCTCTGAAACACGACGCCCATGCCGCGCTTTTCAGGCGCAAGCCCGGAGATGTCGCGGCCACCGAGGACGATGCGACCGCCCGTCGGTTCGACGAAACCCGCGATCATCTGCAGCGTCGTCGTTTTGCCGCAGCCCGACGGCCCGAGCAGCGAAACGAATTCGCCGCGCTCGACGCCAAGCGAGAGACCGTCCACGGCCGAGAACTCGCCGTAGCGTTTCGATAGGTTCTCGAGTTGCAGGAACGCCATGGTGTGATGCAGCTCCACTTCGGAATGCAATAGGCTCGACGTCAGGCGATAGGCAGGGCGGCGCACGTTGCGTCGGCCGCCGTTCGCATCACGCTCAACGTTCCACCTGCCTGTTCCACTCATTGGTCCATTGCGTTCGTTTTTCGTTGACGATGGTCCAATCCGTTTTGACGAGCTTGCCGATCTGGTCGTTGCCATAGGGCACGGTGGCGGCGACTGCCGGGTCGAGCTTCGTTTTACTGTTGACAGGGCCCCAAGCCTGCGTCTTGGCGAGAACGGTCTGCACCTCGGGGGAGAGCAGGTACTGGACGAACTGCTGCGAGAGCTGGGGCTGCTTGTTATCGACGACGGGGCAGGTCGCGGTCAGCAACGCCATCGCGCCTTCCTTCGGATAGACGAAGCGGATCGGAAAGCCGGTCTGCTCCAGCGTGTAGGTGCGACCGCTGCCCCATACCGCGAGCGTCACGTCACCGTTCTGGAACAGCTCCGTCATCTTGCCCGGCGACGGCTCCCAGGCGAGCACGTTCGGCGCGACTTTCTTGATGAGCGCATCGAAGCCCGGCGCGATATTCGATTCGCCGCCGCCATTCATCCGGGCGAACATGACGAGCGTCTGCAAGCCGTAGGTGTTCGAGATCGGCGGAATCGCGATCTTTTGCTTGAATCGCTTGTCGGTGAGCGCGGACCACGAATCGGGCGGTGGCAGCCCCGCTTTCTTGAACGCATCGGCGTTATAGGCGAGACCCGTGGCAACGACGCCTAGCGCCACCGAGCGATCGCTCATGTGCGCGAGCGGATAGAGATCGTGATAAACGGGCGCATCGGCGAGCTTGTCGCAAAAGCCGAATTGCACCGCCTGATACATCGGTCCGTCGTCGAGCAGCACGACATTGAGTTCTTCCTTGCCCTTTTGAGCCTGCAGCTTCGCGAGCGTGTCCGTGGAATTGCCGGGCACGTAGACGATCTTTACGTCGTGTGCCTTCTCGAACTGCGGAATGATCGTCTTTTCGAAGGCCGTCTGCGTTGAGCCGCCATATGAGCCGACGTAGAGGGTTGGCTGGGCCGACGCGCCAGTTGCGCCTAGCGCGAGCGTGGCCGCGAGTGCCGCGGCGGCGAGGCTGGTCTTTCTCAATGTCCGCTCCTTCTTGCCTGCACGGTTGACGAAATTCGTTTTCAAACACAAAACGGTATGGCTCCCCGGTTGGGGCCGAAGCGCCGCTTCGCATGGATGTAGCAAACAATACGGATGCCGAAAACAGATGGAAAATCGTTTTTTTTCGGAGAACAATAACATTCGGTTATGGGGCTAATCCAGCCACTCCGTCCGAGACTCACATGAAGCTGCGCCAGCTCGAGGCCTTCAGGGCCGTCATGCTTTGCCACACGGTCACACGCGCGAGCGAGATGCTGCACATCTCACAGCCGGCCACGACGCGGCTCATCGCCGATCTCGAACAGTCCTTGGGGTTTTCCCTGTTCGAGCGCGCGAAGGGTCGGCTGCACCCGACCGTCGAAGCCCAGGCGCTCTACGAGGAAGTGCAGCGCTCGCTGCTGGGCCTCGACCGGATCGCGCGCGCGGCCGACGAGATCCGGGCGTTGCAGCGCGGCACCTTGCAGGTGGCCGCGGCGCCGGCCATCGCGTTGTCGTTCCTGCCGCATGCGATCGCCGACTATCTGGCGACTCATGCGGAGGCGAACGTATCGCTGCTCGTGCATTCGTCGCGCACGGTCGTCGACATGGTGGTCGGCGAGCGCTGCGATCTCGGCATCGCGATTCTGTCGATGAACCATCCGGGCGCGCACGGAGAGCGCCTGATTTCGACGAAAATGGTTTGCGCGCTGCCTGCCGGCCATCGGCTTTGCTCGGCCAGTGTCGTGCGGCCGCGGGACCTTGCGGGCGAGCGATTCGTCGCGCATCCGCGCACGCTCGATTCGAGGCTGCGTATCGACGCGCTCTTTGCCGCTCACGGCATTGCGCCGAAGGTACAGCTCGAGACGCAGGTGTCGCATACCATTTGCTCGTTCGTCGAGGCGGGTGCCGGCGTTTCCCTCGTCGATGCGGTCACGGCCTGGGGCTATCGCGGCCCCGGTGTGATCTTCAAGCCGTTCGAGCCTGAACTATTGACCGATTTCTCGATGCTGACGCCGTCGCAACGTCCGCCCGCGTTGTTGTTGAAATCGTTCGTCGAGCATGTGCGGCGATTCGCGCTCGACCAACTCGATCCCCGCTTCGTCGAGGCCTGAGCCACCTACGCGACGACTGCCGCGACGGCCGGCGACTGCTATATAGCGCAGCAACAGTTACAAGTATGAAATATCACGAAAGGAGGCATGCGGTATAGTCAGTTCCATCGAGGATCGCTCTCGAACCTGTCGAACGCTTCCATTGGATAGAGCTGTCATGATGAAACCTGCACGCATCCTTTCGTACGCCGTCGCTACACTCGCGATCGGCGCCTCGAGCGCGGCGATGGCGCGCGTGGACATCGGTGTGAATATCGGCGTACCGGCGCCTGTATACGTCGCGCCGGCGCCCGTCTATGCGCCTCCTCCGCCGCCTGTCGTTTATGCGCCGGCGCCTCCGGCGATCGTCATCGGCTGGCATGGCGACCGGTACTGGGATGGCGGACGCTGGTGGGACCGCGACGATTGGTATCGCCATCACGGCGGCTGGCGCGGCCGCGATTGGCACGATCGCGATTGGCATGATCGCGGGCGGCACGAGGGATGGCGCTGAGAGCTGTAGGGCACTCCGTGGTCTGGCCTTTCAATGCCCCGGGGTAGTGCTGCAGGCGGCCAACGCCATGTGACGCGATTTCTCTGCTTCCAGGAAACAAAAAGTCGCCCGTCGAGACAATCGGCGGGCGACTTTTTTATGACTCGAGGCGGGCCGGGCAGGCCCGCGTGAACTTCTTATTCGGCCACGGCGGCCATTCCCCCGACGACGGCATGAAAGCCGCTATCGACGTGAACGATTTCCGCCGTCACGCCGCTCGCCAGTTCCGAGAGAAGGAAGGCGGCGGTATTGCCGACTTGCTCGATCGTCACATTGCGCTTGAGCGGCGCGTTTTGCTCGACGAAGTCGAGAATCTTGCCGAAGCCCTTGATGCCGCTCGCGGCGAGCGTTTTGATCGGGCCCGCGGAGATCGCGTTCACGCGAATGCCCTTCGGACCGAGCGAGCCGGCCATATAGCGGACGCTCGCCTCGAGTGCCGCTTTAGCGACGCCCATCGTGTTGTAGTTCGGAATGACTTTTTCGGCGCCGAGATAGGAGAGCGTCAAGAGCGACGCGTCCTGCGAGAGCAGCGGCAACGCGGCCTTCGCCAATGCCGGAAAGCTGTAGGCGGAGATGTCGTGCGCGATGCGGAAGTTCTCACGCGTCATGCCGTCGAGAAAATCGCCAGCGATTGCTTCGCGCGGCGCAAAGCCGATCGAGTGAACGAGACCGTCGAGCGTCGGCCAATGCGCCTTGAGCGATGCGAACAGGGCATCGATCTGCGCATCGTCGGCAACGTCGCATGGAAAGACAAGCTCGCTGCCGAATTCGGTCGCGAACTCGGTGATACGGTCCTTGAAGCGGTCGCCGACGTACGTGAACGCGAGCTCGGCGCCTTCGCGCTTGCACGCTTGCGCGATGCCGTAGGCGATCGAGCGGTTCGACAGCAGACCGGTCAGCAAAATGCGTTTTCCAGCGAGAAAGCCCATGAATTCTCCTCTAAAGACGGTATAGACAGCGCCGGCCGGCACAGCGCGCGATGGCACGTTCGGCCCGCCCGGCGTGGGTTTGGGTAGAATTCTCTCACAACGCCCACCTCGACCAACCGAAAGGTGCTCATGAAGACCGGTTTGCGAAGGACCGCCGCGCTGCGTTTTCTCGTTCGTTCATTGATCGCTCTTTCCTGTGCCGGTTGGTTCGCCGTGCCGTCGCCCGCGTGGGCCGTCTATGCCATTGCGCAATTTGGCAGTCCGAAATATCCGCCGGGCTTCAAGCATTTCGACTATGTCAACCCGGATGCGCCGAAAGGCGGCACGCTCATCCTCTCGAACCCGGACCGCCTGACGAGTTTCGACAAGTTCAATCCATTCACGCTGCGCGGCAACGCGGCGCCCGGCATTGGGATGTTGTTCGAGACGCTGACCACGAACAGCTCGGATGAAATGGCCACGGCGTATTGTCTGCTTGCCGACGATATCCGCGTCGCGCCCGATCGCCTGTCGGTCACGTTCCACATCAATCCGCGCGCGCGCTTTTCGAACGGCGACCCCGTGACGGCCGCCGATGTCAAATACTCGTTCGATACACTGACGAGCCGGCTGGCCGCCCCGCAGTTCGCGGCCTATTTCGCCGAGATTTCGCGCGCGGTTGTCGTCGATCCCGCGACGATCCGCTTCGACTTTCGCCAGCCTAACCGCGAGTTGCCGCTGATCGCCGGCGCGATGCCCGTGTTTTCGCGCAAGTGGGGCATGAAGCCCGACGGCGCGCGCGTGCCGTTCGATCAGCTCGCATTCGAAAAGCCGATCGGCAGCGGACCGTACCTGATCGAGAGCTACGACGGCGGCCATACCATCACTTACCGGCGCGACACTTCGTATTGGGGCGCATCGTTGCCCGTGCGAATCGGGACGGACAACTTCGATCGCGTCACCTACAAGCTCTACTCGGACAACACGGCCCGGCTCGAGGCATTCAAGGCCGGCGAGTACGACGCGCTCGTCGAATACGTGGCGCGAAACTGGGCACGGCGCGACGTCGGCAAGCGATTCGACGACGGCGAGCTCATCAAGCGCGAGTTTCGGCAGCACAACGGTGCGGGCATGCAGGGCTACATCATGAATCTGCGCCGCCCGCTCTTTCAAGATCTGCGCGTGCGCAAGGCGCTCGATCTCGCATTCGATTTTCAGTGGCTCAACAGCCGTCTGTTCTTCGGCGCCTATACGCGGCTGCAAAGCTATTTCGCGGACAGCGATCTGCAGGCGACGGGAATGCCGACGCAAGGTGAGCTGAAGCTTTTGAATCCGTTGCGCGCGCAACTGGATCCGGCTGTTTTCGGCCCCATGCCCGTGCAGCCCGATACGGACCCGCCGAATTCGCTGCGTGCGAACCTGCTGAAGGCGAGGGCGTTGCTTTCCGCGGCTGGCTGGACCTATCGCAACGGTGCGCTGCGCAATGCCAAGGGTCAGCCGTTCGAATTCGACGTTCTCGAAGACGAAAGTTCGCGCGGCGCGATGGAGCCCATCGTCGCGGCCTATGCGCGCAACCTGGCGAAACTCGGGATCAAGGCCAATTTTCGGGCCGCCGACTTCGCCCTGATCCAGAAGCGCTACGAGACGTTCGATTTCGACATGACCTCGCTGCGCTATCCCGGCGTTCAAGTGCCGGGCGTCGAGCAAGTATCGCGTTTCGGCAGCAAGTCGGCCGACGAGCCCGGCTCCGACAACATGATCGGGCTCAAGTCGCCGGCCGTCGACGCCATCCTGCACTCGCTCGTCGGTGCGCAGACGAAGGAGGACCTCGTCGACGCAACGCATGCACTCGATCGCGTGCTGATGAACGGCTATTACGTCGTGCCGCATTGGTTCAGCACGACGCATCGCATTGCGTACAAGCGCGAGCTGCGCTACCCGGATACGCTGCCGCTGTACTATTCGGCGGAGGACTGGATCGTAACGATGTGGTGGCTCGATCCCCGCTCCGGAGGATGACCGACCATGTGGGCCTATATTCTTAGACGGCTGTTGTTGATGATCCCGACGTTGATCGGCGTGCTGACGCTCACGTTCATCGTCATTCAATTCGTGCCCGGCGGTCCCGTCGAGCAGCTCGCCTACGAGTTGCGCAAGGGAACCGCGCAGGAAGGGCAGGCCGCGGCGCCGCCGTTCGGCCTGCGCGCGCACACGGGCGTCGATGCCCGCCAGATGGCGCAACTGAAAGCGCTCTACGGATTCGACAAACCGCCGCTCACGCGTTATTGGCTGATGCTCTCGCGCTTTGCGAGGTTCGATCTGGGGCAAAGCTACTTCCGTCATCAAAGCGTCTGGTCGCTCGTGATTTCGAAACTGCCTGTCTCCATCAGCATCGGGTTGTGGACGTTCTTTTTGACTTATCTGATATCGGTGCCGCTCGGGATTGCGAAGGCGATCCGCAACGGTTCGCCGTTCGATGTGGCGACGAGTCTCGTGGTACTCGTCGGCTATGCGATCCCAGGCTTCGTGCTCGGCGTGCTGCTGCTCGTGCTGTTCGGCGGGGGCTCGTTCCTACAGATCTTTCCATTGCGCGGACTCGTCTCCGACAATTTCTCTCAGCTCTCGATCGGCGGCAAGATCGTCGACTATCTCTGGCATATCGCGTTGCCGGTGACGGCATCGGTGGTCGGCAGTTTCGCGGTGGTGACGATGCTGACGAAGAACGCGTTTCTCGACGAGATCAAGAAACAGTACGTACTGACGGCGCGCGCCAAAGGCCTCGGCGAGCGGCGCGTGCTGTGGAAGCACGTCTTTCGCAATGCGATGCTGCCGCTCGTCGTGGGCTTTCCGGCCGCGTTCATCGGTGCCTTCTTCACGGGCAGCCTGCTGATCGAAACGCTGTTTTCGCTCGACGGTCTCGGCCTGCTCTCGTACGAGTCGGTCGTGCGGCGCGACTATCCCGTCGTGCTCGGCACGCTTTATCTGTTCACGCTGATCGGGCTCGCGACGAAGCTCATTTCGGACCTCTGCTACGTCTGGGTCGATCCGCGCATTCAATTCGAGCAACTGGAGCGCTGATTTGAGCCGAGCCCGTCCCCGTCTCGATACCGACGCCGAACCGCGCCGCGACCTGCCTGCCGCGTTCGTCTCGCCGACGCCTGCGCGCCGTGTCTGGCGCCGCTTCAAGGCACAGCGTCTCGGCTACTGGAGCCTCATCGTCTTTGTCGTCGCGTTCGTCGTGAGCCTCGCGGGGCCGATATGGTCGAACGACAAGCCGCTCGTCGTGCGCTATGACGGCAGGCTTTATTTCCCGCTCGTGAAGACCTACCCGGAGACGGCGTTCGGCGGCGATTTCCCGACGCCGGCCGACTATCTCGATCCCTACGTCCGGCATCGGTTCGCGTTGCCCGGCAACTTCGCCGTCTATCCGCTCAATCACTATTACTACGACACGCTGAACTACTTTTCGAAAGCGGCGAACCCCGCGCCGCCGTCGCACGAAAACTGGCTGGGCACCGACCAGCAGGGCCGCGACGTCTTCGCCCGGCTCGTCTACGGGTTTCGTATTTCCGTCGAGTTCGGGCTCGTGCTGACGTTCATCGGCAGCATTCTCGGCATCGTCGCGGGCGCCGTGCAGGGTTATTTCGGAGGCCGAATCGATATCATCGGGCAGCGTTTGATCGAGATCTGGAGCTCGCTGCCCGAGCTCTATCTGTTGATCATCTTCGCGTCGATCTTCGAGCCGAGCCTGCTGCTGCTCGTTGTACTGCTGTCGCTGTTCGGCTGGATCGGCCTATCCGATTACGTGCGCGCCGAATTCCTGCGTAACCGGACGCAAGACTATGTGCGCGCCGCGCGCGCGATGGGTTTATCCAATTGGCAGATCATCCGGCGCCATGTGCTGCCGAACAGCATGACCCCCGTCATCACGTTCCTGCCGTTCCGGATGAGCGGTTCGATTCTCGCGCTCACGAGCCTCGATTTTCTCGGCCTCGGTGTGCCGCCCCCGACGCCGAGCCTCGGCGAGCTGCTCTCCGAGGGTAAAGCGAATCTCGATGCCTGGTGGATTTCCGTCGCGACGTTCGGGGTGCTCGTCGCCACGCTGTTGTTGCTGACGTTCATGGGCGATGCGTTGCGCAACGCGCTCGATACGCGTATTGCCGATGCGATGCGCGCGGGAGGCAACCAGTGAGTTCGAAGCCGACCCGTGAGGCGCGAGCGGAGCATGAAGCCAACGGCGAGCCGCTGCTTTCGCTCGAAAATCTGCGCGTGTCGTTCGGCGACACCGTTGCCGTCAGCGATGTGACGTTCGCGATCGCGCGCGGCGAACGCGTCGCGCTCGTCGGCGAATCGGGCTCGGGGAAGACAGTGACGGCGCTCGCCATACTGCGTCTGTTGCGTGATGCCGAAGTGGGCGGGGCGATTCGGTTCGCGGGCGAAGACTTGATGATGAAAAGCGAGCGCGAGATGCGGGGACTGCGCGGCGCTGATATCGCGATGATCTTTCAGGAGCCGATGACGGCCCTTAACCCGCTCTATACGATTGGCGAGCAGATTGCCGAGACGATCGTCGCGCACGACGGGGTGTCGGCCGATGAGGCGCGGCGGCGCGCGATTGCGCTCATCGCGCGCACGGGCATCGGCGAACCCGAAAAGCGCGTGACCAGCTACCCGCATCAGCTATCGGGTGGCCAGCGGCAGCGCGCGATGATCGCGATGGCGCTTGCATGTCGTCCGCGGCTATTGCTCGCCGACGAGCCGACGACGGCGCTCGACGTGACGATTCGCGCGCAGATCGTCGATCTCCTGCTCGAGCTGCAGATCCACGAGGCCGAGCGGCGCGGCATGGCCGTGCTGCTCATCACGCACGATCTAAATCTCGTGCGCCGCTTCGCCCAGCGCGTGGCCGTGATGGAGAAGGGCGTGCTCGTCGAAAGCGGCCCCGTCGAGCGGATTTTCGCCGAGCCGCAGCATCCTTATACGCGCCGCCTCATCGAGAGCCGCCCGCAGCGAGCCGTTCATCCTGTGCTGCCGATCGCCCCGACCGTGCTCGATGCGCGCGACGTCTCGGTGACGTTTCGCACGCGAGCAACCGGTATCGCCGGCTGGTTTCGGGCCGGGCGCTTCACCGCTGTCTCCAACGCGAGCCTCGCCGTGCGCCAAGGGGAGACGCTCGGCATCGTCGGCGAGTCCGGCTCCGGCAAGTCGACGCTCGCGATGGCGCTGCTGGGCCTGCAGCGCGCGTCCCAGGGCGCGATCGAGTTTCAGGGGCGTGCGCTCGCGAGCTACCGCGGGCGCGAGCGCACGCTGCTGCGATCGAATATGCAGGTTGTCTTTCAGGATCCGTTCAGCTCGCTCTCGCCGCGCCACACGATCGAGCGGATCGTCGGGGAAGGGCTCGAGCTGCATCGCCCTGAACTGGGCAGGGCGGCCCGGCGCGATAAAGTCATTGCCATGCTGCGCGAAGTGGGGATCGATCGCACGGCACTCGCGCGCTATCCACACGAGTTCTCCGGCGGCCAACGTCAGAGGATTGCGATCGCACGCGCGCTTGTCCTGGAACCGCGCTTGCTCATACTCGATGAACCCACGAGCGCGCTCGACGTCTCGATCCAGCAGCAGGTGTTGGCGCTGCTGACCGCACTGCAGGATAAATACAATCTCGGCTTCATATTCATCAGTCATGACCTCGCGGTCATCGGCGCAATGGCGCATCGCGTCGTCGTTATGCAAAACGGCGCGATTGTCGAGACGGGGGATGTCGAGAAGATATTTTCGACTCCCGAGCATTCGTATACACAAAGGCTCGTGGCCGCAAGCATGGGGACAGGGTAGGCGTGAAAATGCCAGGCCCCGGGCGCTGATCGCGTCCTGTTATCGTTTTTTTAAATTGTTTTGACAACTAGTTACATTCTGGCTAGTATCGTCCAAACTTTTCGCCAGACCGCTGATTCTTAAGCAAATTCTACCGACCGATGCAGCATCGATACTTTGCCCAGGCTCGCTCGCGCGTCGTCACCGTAATGCTAGTTGGCGCGCTAATGACAGCAGCTGCCAGTGCATTCGCAGACGAAGCGAACAATTTGTCGCAAAGCACCGCAATCTCGATTCAACCCGGCGCCGCTCCGACGCCTCTTTTCGTCGCTCCTTCCCCTGATTCGCAAGCCGTCCCGGCGCCCATGACCAGTGGCGGCCGCGCGAAGGCGTTTCTGTCGGGAATGGCGGGCAAGGCTGGCGATGTCGTCGTCGGCGCGCTGAACATGATTGGCGTGCGCTATCGCTGGGGCGGCGATTCCCCCGATTCGGGGCTCGATTGCAGCGGCTTCGTCCGCTACGTCTTCCAGGACACGCTCGGTTTGGCGCTGCCGCGCCGCGCCGAGGAGATGAGCCGGGTGGGCGAAAAGGTGCGGATCAGCGATTTGAAGCCCGGCGATCTCGTGTTCTTCAATACGATGCGTCGTACGTTTTCTCACGTCGGCATCTATATCGGCGACAACAAGTTCGTGCATTCGCCTTCGACGGGTAGCACGATCCGCGTCGACGATCTCGACGATCGTTACTGGGAAAAGCACTTCACCGGCGCGCGCCGCGTCGAGGCCGATTTTCCGGCGGAGCAGCTGCGCCAACGCGTGAGCATGGACGCCAAGGGTAGCAACTAAGCCGTTTCCGGTACTTCTCTCAAACGGGGCCCCTTCTCAGGGCCTCGCTTCTGGACGTCCGTCCCGCCCCCTAAATCCTAGTTGAACGCGTCTTCTCGCCCTGTAGTTTTGCAGGCGAGGAGCGGCGTTTTCACGCCCAACTCAATTCGCCATACTTTTCGGTTGAGCGAGTTTTTCGCCGACGTCCCAAAACCGCCCGAGGCAGATCTCGTCTCGGGTACCGGTAGGGCTTGCAAATAATCCAAAATCAACGAGCTACGCGGGGGGCTTCCCGTCGTATGAGGAAACCCTCTCGGCGAGGGCTGCTCGAGCGTTGTCAAACCCAAGGGCTGATTGAAGATCGATGGTCATCGACCTTTAGTTTGAAGATTCGCGCCGCGCATTATCCAGTTCGCCCGTTCCTGACTACGCCGCGCGCGCCTGACTTGCCGCCAATTTTTGTTCTAGCTGCCCGAACGCCTTGGCGACGGCCTCCTCGCCAGCGAGGATAGCCGCATTCCGTTGCCCGAAGTCGCTCCCGCTCATCGCGGCGAGATTCGGGCGAATCACGAAGTCGGCATATTTCTCGAGCTCGTAGGTCTTGATCGTTTGACCCATGATCGTGAATGTCTGAAGCAGCACGTCGAATGAGCTTTGCGTGAGCGCCGTTTCGGGGTTGGCCGAGATGTCGACGGCCACGACGAAGTCGGCACCCATGCGGCGCGCGAACGACGCGGGAACGGGGCTCACGAGCCCGCCGTCGACATACTCGTGCCCGCCGATCGTCACGGGTTCGAAAATCGACGGCACGCTGCATGACGCACGCACGGCGACACCGGTATTGCCGCGCTGAAAGAGGATCGGCTGCCCCGTGCGCAGGTCAGTCGCGACGATGCCGAGCGGCTTCGCCATCTTTTCGATCGGCCGGTTGGCGAGCGTTGCATTGACGTAGTTCTGCAGCGCGACGCCTTGCAGGAAGCCGCGTGCGCGAAACGGCATCGCCCAGTCGCTGATCGACGCCTGGTCCATCGTCAATGCGAGCTTGTTGATCGCAATGCCCGTCATCCCCGACGCGTAGAGTGCGCCCACGACGGAGCCCGCACTGGTGCCGCAGACGATGTCGGCGTGCAAGCCGCGCGCTTCGAGCGCCTTGATGACGCCGATGTGGGCGAACCCACGAGCGGCGCCGCCACCGAGCGCGAGCCCAATCCGCAAGGGACGTGACGGAATGGGTACGACGGGCGGCGTGCTCGGCGCAAGCGAGGCGGTGGTGTCGCTCGTCGTTTTCGAGGGCGGCGACGCGCAGGCGCCGAGGAGGGCCGAGGCGCAGGCAATCGAGAAACCGCGCCGTGAAAGGCGCGGCGGGCGGGATGAAGATGAGCTCAAACGATGTCTCCAACTGCAATGAATGCGCCGTGTCCCGAACAAGCGGACGGGTCGCTCGCAGGCAGCGTTGATCCACGCCACTGCGTGTGATGCGACGAATTCTGGACGGCGCGCGGGCACATCATAAGGCAAACGGCTGCTCGCGAGCGCCCGGTGCCGTATCCATTCCGCGCTCGACAACGCGCTCGGCGCGGCGAGCGTGTTTGCGTCACACGTTATAATTGCGGTCTCTTTTTCGCCGTCCGCATCGCCGCTTTCGCGCGCCAAACTCGCCTATGTCTACCGTCCGTACCCGTTTCGCCCCGAGCCCCACGGGCTTCATCCATCTCGGCAACATCCGCTCCGCGCTCTATCCGTGGGCGTTTGCGCGCAAGATGAAGGGGACGTTCGTACTGCGCATCGAGGACACTGACGTCGAACGTTCGACGGCCGCTTCCGTCGATGCGATTCTCGAAGGCATGGCATGGCTCGGCCTCGATTACGACGAAGGCCCTTACTACCAGATGCAGCGCATGGACCGCTACCGCGAAGTGGTTGCGCAAATGGTCGAGAAAGGGCTCGCCTATCCGTGCTACATGTCGACGGAGGAGCTCGACGCGCTGCGCGAGCGACAACGCGAGGCGGGGCTCAAGCCGCGTTACGACGGAACCTGGCGCCCTGAGCCGGGCAAAGTCCTGCCGACGCCGCCTGCCGGCGTCGATCCCGTGATTCGCTTCAAGAATCCGCTCTCGGGTGTCGTCGCCTGGGACGATGCAGTGAAAGGGCGCGTCGAGATCTCGAACGACGAGCTCGACGATCTCGTCATTGCACGGCCCGACGGTACGCCGACCTATAACTTCTGCGTGGTCGTCGACGATATCGACATGCGGATCACCCACGTGATTCGCGGCGACGATCACGTCAACAACACCCCGCGGCAGATCAACATCATGCGCGCGCTCGGTGCCGAGCCGCCCGTCTATGCGCATCTGCCCACGGTGCTCAACGAAGCGGGCGAGAAAATGAGCAAGCGCCACGGTGCAGTGAGCGTCGTGGGCTATCGCGACGCGGGTTATTTGCCCGAGGCCGTGCTGAACTATCTGGCCCGGCTTGGTTGGTCGCACGGCGACGCCGAAATCTTTTCGCGCGAGCAGTTCGTCGAATGGTTCAATCTCGAGCACCTCGGCAAGTCGCCGGCGCAATACGACCATAACAAGCTGAACTGGCTCAACAACCACTACATCAAGGAAGCCGACAACGCGCGTTTGGCCGATCTCGCGAAGCCTTTTTTCGCCGAGCTCGGGATTGATGAAGCGACCCTTGCGAGCGGCCCCGATCTCGTCGGCGTCATCGCGCTCATGAAGGATCGGGCGACGACGATCAAGGAGATCGCCGAAAACTCCGCGATGTTCTACCGCCTGCCCGCGCCCGAGGCGGACGCGTTGGCTCAGCATGTCACCGACGCGGTTCGCCCGGCGCTCGCGGAGTTGGCCGCGGCCTTGCGTTCTGCGGAGTGGACGAAAGAGGGTATCGCGGCGGCGATGAAGGCGACGCTTGCCGCTCACAAGCTCAAGATGCCGCAGCTCGCGATGCCGGTACGGCTTCTCGTTGTGGGGACGACGCATACGCCGTCGATCGACGCAGTGCTTGCGCTCATCGGTCGCGAAGCTGTGGTGGCGCGGATCGAGAAGGGCCTGTCGGCCACCTGATCGCGGACGCGGACGGCGCGGTGCTCGCGGTCGCGGTGCGGCGTGGTTTGCTCGTGCACCGGAAACTGCACGAAGCGATGTAAGGGGTATTTACAAGTTAGAGAAGGGCATATAGAATCTCGTTTCTGTTCTGCAAGGGGGTATAGCTCAGCTGGGAGAGCGCTTGCATGGCATGCAAGAGGTCAGCGGTTCGATCCCGCTTACCTCCACCACCCGATAGTCCGGGGAAGCACAGAACAGTCAGAAAAGCCTTGAGAGATCAAGGCTTTGTCTTTTTCTACGGTCCGTAGATCGCCCCTGTAGTCCGCAGTTTTTCCACGTCGCCGATCATAGGCCAAGCGTGTCTACCGGTTCCGAGAGAGTCCAAAAAGCGCGTCGTACAGCGTCAGCGCGACGCCTATCCCCAAGCCCACTGCGAAGACCGCTGTTGCCATAGCGAATGTCCCGGTCGCGAGCGTCATCGATGCGATGGGGACGACTGACAGGATGACGACGTTGTTGAGCGTCTCGGCGGTTGCCAGAACCACGCCCTTGTCGTGTCCCGAACGTTCAGCCAGCACGGTCGTCGCCGAGGGGGCTCCGGCCCCGAGGGCCGCGCCCCATGCCGCGAGGCAGACGAGCGCGCCGAGCACCGGTAGCGGCAGAAGATGAAATGCCGCGACGGAAGCGATTAAAACGCTCGTCACGACGATCAGCGAACGCTCCTCTCTGCCGGTCAGGCGCCGCAGGTTACCGGCTGACAAATTGCCGATCCCTAGCCCGATGCCGAACGCGGTCGCGCTCATCCCCATGTCGGCGACGTCGAGCTGATAGCGCTGGCGCAACACTTCTCCCGACAACAGGAAAGCGGATACGCCCGTTCCATTCCATAAGCCTTTCGCGAGCAGGGGGCGGGTGACGTTAGGGTTGCGGAGCCACCTGAAGCCGTGGGTTTCGCGCGTCACTGCGGTGGTGGGACTTTTCGGCATCACTGCGGTACCGATCATGAAAGCGACGATGCAGCCGGTCGACATCAGCAGGAACGGTGCTCGCCAGCCGACCCAGGTGGTCAGCAGGCCCGCTATCGCGGGGCCGAGCGCGATACCGAATGTCATGCCCAGCATGACGGTCCCCATCGCGGACGCATGGCGCGCGCGCGGCACAACCTCGGAAATCAGCGCGAACGAGGCCGGAATGATGATTGCCGAAGCGAGGCCGCCGAAGATCCGGAGGGCGATCGCAATGCCGAGCGTCGGCGAGAACGCGATGCCCACGCCGTCGATCGCAAACGATAGCAATGCGATCAGCAGGAGGCGGCTCCGATTGATGCGGTCCGATAGAGAGCCGAGGAACGGCGCCGCGACGGCATAGGCGAACGCGTAGCTCGAGATCAGCCAGGCGATGTGAACGGAGTCGGTGTCGAATGCGACGCTTAGCGGATTCAGCATCGCGGACAGCATGAACTCGCTGGCGCCCACGAAGAACACCGACACCGACAGAACGGCCAACAGGATGCGATCTTTCTCCGCGCTGGAAACGGCTTCAGATGACGACACGTCTTGTCCTATAAGAATGCGAAATGGCTCGATAAGTTGTTCGATCGATATGCAAGCTTTCCTCCGCTGGGCATATCCAAATGGCTTCGATGATAGCGACGCCTGAAGCTCTCGACCGATTCGCGCAGCAATGTAGGACAGAGGTGGCGAGCGGCCATCACCATCGATTGATCAACATCACGCATCAATCGATCTGAAACTTGCACTTCACATCGGAGGCTGTTCCAAGGAACAATGCGTGGTCGCTCAGTAGCTCATCGCATGACCTGCCGGCGGCGCATGAACTAGAACCGTCCGGAGACACCTCCATGCAACAACCAGCCGCCATCGCTTCCGATCGAGGTCGTGCAAGCGCGACCGTACTCCGCGTTACCGCCGGCAACTTCCTCGAGCAGTTCGACTTTTTTCTGTTCGGCTTCTATGCGACGCAAATCGCTGCGGTTTTCTTCCCGTCGTCGAGCGAGTTCGCCTCCTTGATGATGACTTTCGCCGTGTTCGGCGCGGGCTTTTTGATGAGACCGATCGGCGCGATTGTCCTTGGCGCATATATAGACGATGTCGGCCGCCGCAAGGGCCTTATCGTCACGCTTTCGCTGATGGCTGTCGGCACGATTCTCATAGCCTTCGTGCCTGGCTATGCCAGCATCGGCCTCGCCGCACCTGCGCTCGTGCTGCTAGGCCGTCTGCTGCAGGGTTTCTCGGCAGGCGCGGAGCTCGGCGGAGTCTCGGTCTACTTGGCCGAGATGGCGACGCCGGGCCGCAAAGGCTTCTACACGAGTTGGCAGTCGGCCAGCCAGCAGGTCGCGATCGTCGTCGCGGCCACGCTCGGATTCGCGCTGAACCAATGGCTCAGCAAGAGCATGATCGCCGAATGGGGGTGGCGGGTGCCGTTCTTCGTCGGCTGCCTGATCGTCCCTTTCATTTTCGCGCTGCGCCGCAATCTCACGGAAACCCGAGCGTTCGAGCAGCGCCAGCATCGGGCCAATGTGCGTGAGGTATTCCGCACGCTGGCTCGACACTGGGCCATCGTGCTTGCCGGCATGATGCTGGTCGCGATGACCACCACGAGCTTTTACCTCATCACCGTCTATGCGCCCACGTTCGGCAAGACGGTGCTGCACCTGAGTACGGCCGATAGCTTGCTTGTCACACTATGTATCGGCGTGTCGAATTTCATCTGGTTGCCAATTGGCGGCGCGCTGTCGGACCGTTTTGGCCGCCGTCCGCTTTTGGTCGGCATGAGTGTGCTTGCTGTGCTGACCGCTTATCCGGTGCTCTCCTGGCTCGCGCATGCACCCAGCTTCACGAGCATGCTCGGAGTACTGCTATGGCTGTCGTTCATGTATGGCGTCTATAACGGGGCGATGGTGGTTGCGCTCACCGAGATCATGCCCGCCGAGGTACGCGTGGCCGGCTTCTCTCTCGCATACAGCCTGGCAACAGCCGTATTCGGCGGCTTCACGCCCGCGATTTCCACGGCGCTGATTCAATGGACGGGCGACAAGGCCGCACCGGGATACTGGTTGAGCTTTGCCGCCGCCTGCGCGTGCTGCGCGACCTTCATGCTGTACCGGCGCGTGCCGGCTGCATTGGGTGCGGTCCAATCACAATAAGAGGAGACGTTTGATGATGCGAACCCTCCGTTCCGTTTTGCTGAAATGCCTTGCTTTCGCTTTTATTGGCAGCACGGTTGCAGCGACGAACGTGCAAAGCGCGGAGCTGCATGTGATGACCTCGGGCGGCTTCACGGCGGCATATCAGTTGCTCGGTCCGCGCTTCGCCGCGGCAACAGGAAACACGCTGGATACGATCCAAGGGCCGTCGATGGGCAAGTCCGCCGCCGCCATACCGAACCGGCTCGCGCGCGGCGAGCCCGCCGACGTCGTGATCATGGTCGGCTATGCACTCGACGATCTGATCAAGCAAGGCAAAGTCATCCCCGGCTCGCGTGTCGAGCTCGCCGATTCGCGCATCGGCATGGTGGTTCGCGAAGGCGCGCCGAAACCGGATATCAGTTCGCTCGATGCATTGCGGCAGACGCTTTTGCACGCGAAGTCGATCGCCTATTCCGACAGCGCAAGTGGCGTATATATCGAGCGCGAGCTTTTCAAGAAGCTCGGAATCGAAGACGACATCAAGCAAAAGGCGAAGATGATTCCACGAATTCCGGTTGCATCGGTGGTTGCGACGGGTGACTATGAGGTCGCCTTTCAACAGGTCAGCGAGTTGCTACCTGTCAAGGGCGTAACGTTCGTCGGCACCATTCCTGAATCCGTGCAGTCCGTCACGCGCTATGCCGCGGGTATTCCGACCGGTGCGTCGCATCCTCGGGAAGCCAAGGAGCTGCTCGATTATCTCTCATCGCCCGAGGCCCGGCCTGTGGTCGAATCGACAGGGCTCCAACCGGTCAGTCAGCATTGAGCCGATCCGCGCGCGGGCAGGGGGCAGGGCTGCTGCAACGGTCCATGTCCAAAAATGGTCGAGGGTGCTGCCCAACCTGACCGAGAAACACTTTTGAGCGCACCTGCCCGAGCGGCTCACGATTCCCGTCGCATCGTTTTTTTCCCGGCGCCGCGGGGGCCTCGTGCGCCTTGCAAGTCCACAATCATGCGGTAAAACTCTTGCGCCGCAGGTGTCAGCTGGCGACCGCGGCGGCTCACGAGACCAACGCGCCGCGTCACTACCGGGTCGACGAGCGGTACGCTCGTCAGTAACGGATGCTCGGACTGAGGCATCGCCATGGACGGCACGGCGGCGATTCCGAGCCCGGCTTCGACGAGCCCGAGCGTGGTAGTCACATGGCGCGTTTCACAGACGCTCGGTGCGCGCGGTGCGATGGCCCCGAGCGCTTGGTCGAGCAGCAGGCGGTTTCCAGACGTCCTGTCGACGGACACGTAGTCGTGTTCATAGAACTCGCTCCATGAGACGCGCTTCTTACTCGCCAGCGGATGATTGCGCCGGCATGCCACGACGAACCGGTCTTGCGTGAGCAGCTTGAATTCGACGTCAGCATCCTGACTACCGACGAAGCCGACGCCGAAGTCGGCTTCGCCGTTCTTGACCGCGTTCAATACTTCGTTCGCGCTTGCGTCGAAGAGCTTGACGCGGATACGCGGATAACGGAGGCGATACTGCGCGATGACGGTTGGCAGAAAGTAGTGCGCAGCGGAAGGTACGCACGCAATGGTCACGTGTCCCAGCCGGCTCGAGGACACTTCGCGGATGCTGAGCAGTGCGGCATCCAGGTCATCCAGCAACTGCTCGGCGCTCGGCGCGAAGGCTTGGCCGACCGTCGTCAGGTACACACGGCGCGTGGTGCGCTCGAACAGACGCACGCCAAGCGCTTCTTCGAGCTTGTCAATGCGTCGGCTAAGCGCCGGCTGCGAGATGTTGATCGATTCGGCGGCCTTGCGAAAGTTGCCAAGCTTGACCAGCGCCGTGAATGCCTGCAGATCGTTGAGATCCAAATGGATGGCCACCGTGCGTGCTCACTGTCCTGAAAACGACATATTGTGCACGAGGCGAGCCGGCGCCAGGTATGGCCGCAGGTCGCGGGGCACGCGTAGAGCGCGGCGTCGACCTCCGTGCCGGCGAATAGGCGCGCGCAGAACCAGCGTGTATTGCCTCGGCAAACCATACAGTGCCCAAATAGCGCTGTCCCAATGTGTCTGGCATCGACATCAGCCCACGGCATATTCTGACCGGACAGTCCGGCAATCGAAGCAAGACACACCCCTGCCAAAGTCGCAGAGCCCAGACGCATTCCGACGATTGCCCTGTACCTCAACAACCAGGAGTCGAACGTGTCGCAGACCGAGCAAACGAACCGGGCTTTGATGGCCCGCCGTAAAAAGGCCATTCCACAGGGTATCGGCAACGCGCATCCCCTGTTCGCTGCGCGTGCGGAAAACGGAGAGATCTGGGACGTGGAAGGCAAGCGCTACATCGATTTCTGCGCCGGCATCGCCGTGCTCAATACCGGGCATCGCCATCCGAAGATCACGAGCGCCGTTGCACGACAGGCCGAAAAGTTCACGCACACCTGTTTCCAGGTCGTGGCCTACGAATCGTACGTGGAATTGGCGGAGCGGATTTCGTCGCTGGCCCCCGGCGACTTCGAAAAGAAGGCGTTCTTCATGACGACGGGAGCCGAGGCCGTCGAGAATGCCATCAAGGTGGCACGCCACTATACGAAGCGCACCGCCGTTATTTCGTTCGACGGGGCCTTCCATGGACGGACTTTCATGGCGATGGCGCTCACCGGAAAAGTCGCACCCTATAAGGCAGGCTTCGGCCCGACGTCGGCGGATGTCTATCAAGCCCCCTATCCGTCGGCGCTGCACGGCATCTCTATCCAGGACTCGATCGCGGGCATCAAGCGGTTGTTCAAGTATACAGTCGACCCGGATCGTGTCGCGGCCATCATCGTCGAACCTGTTCTTGGGGAAGGGGGCTATATTCCGGCGCCCGCGGAATTCCTGAGACAGCTTCGGGCGCTTTGCGACGAGCACGGCATTCTGCTCGTGGCCGACGAGATCCAGACGGGCATTGGACGCACCGGGCGCATGTTCGCGATGGAACATTCGGGCGTGGTGCCGGATCTGACGACGCTCGCGAAGGGACTCGGGGGCGGCATGACGATTTCGGCGGTCGTCGGCCGCGCCGACGTGCTCGACTCCATCCCGGCCGGCGGACTCGGGAGCACCTACGCAGGTCATCCGATGGCATGCGTTGCAGCGCTCGCCGTCCTCGACGCAATGGAAGAGGAGCAACTGTGCGCGCGCAGCGAAGCGCTCGGCAAGCGCCTGCGTGATCGCATGAATGCGTTGCGGCAACGCGTTCCGGAAATCGCCGATGTTCGCGGTCTCGGCGCGATGACGGGCGTGGAGTTCTCCAAGGGGGGGCAACCGGCCCCCGAGATTGCGAACGCAGTCAAGGCCGAGGCGTTCGAGCGTGGTTTGCTGCTTCTCACGAGCGGGACGCACGGCAACGTGCTGCGAATCATGCTGCCGCTCACGGTCTCCGACGAATTGGTCGATGAAGGCCTCGACATCATCGAGCAGATCTTGCTCGCCCACGCATCGGCGCAAAGTGTCGGTGGAGTGTTCGCATGAAGCACAGCTACATCGGCGCTGAGTGGGTGCCGGGCAGCGATGTTTACCGCGACGTCAATCCGTCCGATACCTCCGATGTCGTAGATGAGTTCTCACTCGGCGACGAAGCGCTCGCGAACCATGCGATCGACGCGGCGTTCGATGCATTCAAGGGCCGGCGCATGCTCGGCATCCAGGCGCGAGCCGATGCGCTCGATAAGGTGGGAAGCGAACTCCTCGCGAGAGCCGATGAGCTGGGTGAGCTGCTTTCGCGCGAAGAGGGCAAGACGCGACCGGAAGGGGTCGCGGAGGTCAGGAGAGCGGGCCAGATCTTCAAGTTTTATTCCGGGGAAGTGCTGCGCCAGCGCGGCGAGCGCCTCGATTCCGTGCGACCGGGCATGACGATCGATGTGGTCAGAGAACCTGTCGGCGTCGTGGGCATCATCACGCCGTGGAACTTCCCGATCGCAATTCCGGCATGGAAGGTCGCACCCGCATTGGCGTACGGAAACTGTGTCGTGCTGAAGCCCGCGGAGCTCGTTCCGGCCTCGGCGTGGGCACTGGCCGATGTGATCGGCCGTGCCGGATTCGGCGAAGGTGTGTTCAATCTCGTACTGGGACGGGGAAGTGGCGCGGGGCAGGCTATATTGTCGAACCCGAAAGTCGGAGCCATCAGCTTTACGGGTTCGACGACCGTCGGCGCTCGAGTGATGGCCGCGGCCGGTCCGCGGTTCGCGAAGATGCAGCTCGAAATGGGCGGCAAGAACCCGTTGGTCGTCGCCGACGATGCCGATATGGCAGTCGCGCTCGAATGCGCAATCCAAGGCGCCTTCTATTCGACTGGGCAGCGATGCACCGCGACGAGCCGCATCATTGTCACGTCCGGAATCTACGCGGAGTTTCGCGACGCGCTAGTCGAGCGCGTCTCGCGATTGCGCGTCGGACACGCGCTCTCGCCGAACACGGATATCGGTCCGGTCGTGAGCGAGCGGCAATTGAGGTCGAATCTGGAGTATGTCAAGCTCGGTTCCGAGGAGGGGGCAACGCTCATCTATGGCGGCACGCTCAAGGACTGCGAAACCAAGGGCTTCTATATGAAGCCTGCGGTCTTCGCCGACGTCGATGCACGCATGCGTATCGCGCGGGAAGAAATATTCGGGCCGGTCGCCTGTCTCATTCATGCAAAAGACTTCGATGACGCGCTGGAGATAGCAAATGACACGGAGTTTGGCCTCTCGGCCGGCATTTGCACAACGTCGCTCAAGCTCGCGGATCGGTTCAAGCGGGAAGCCCAAGCGGGCATGGTCATGGTGAACGCACCTACGGCGGGTGTCGATTACCATGTGCCGTTCGGCGGCCGCAAAGCGTCGAGTTACGGCCCGCGGGAGCAGGGAAGCTACGCAGCCGAATTCTTCACCACAGTAAAGACTTCATACACCCATCACGGCTAACGAAGGCACCGCACCGCCTTCGTACCGGCCGCCCGCCGGCTGCCGCGAGAAGCCAGCTCCGGCTTTCGTTCTCGAGTCGCAATGAGTGACTCGATGCATTCCTCTTTTCAGCGGTTTCTCCGCGAATTCCCGTCTTGAGGCAGTGGGCGGCACTTGCGCCGCACCGTAGGGCGTTCTTCGTCGAACGCCGTCGAACGTCGGCTTCGCACGTGTATGGCTCGCGCGAGCAGCACAGCATCCGCGACGGGTTGTCCGGCTGTGCATTGCCCCGGGATTTTGACGTTTATAACCTGCTTGACATCGAACTGGGCTACGCAAGCCGTGCGGCCCGACGAACGAAGACGATCAACCGGAGAACGTGATGTCACGAGATGTCGATCCGATTACGCTGGCCGTCGTGCGAGGGGTGCTGGAGACCACTCAGCGCGAAATGACCATGACGCTGGAGAAGACTGCTCGGTCGAGTGTGTTCAATGTCGCACACGATTACAGCAATGCCATTTTCAACGGTCGCCCTGAGATGATCCTGCAGGGGCAGGACATTCCGATCCACCTCGGCGGCCTTATTCCCGCGATGAAAGAGGTCGCCCGCTTCTTTGGAGAGGATATCCGCGACGGCGATATCGTCTACCACAACGACCCAGTCTACAAAGGCAGCCACATCGTCGACTGCTGCATGTACAAGCCGGTGTTCTACAACGGCGAGCTCGTCTTCTGGACCGTCTGCAAGGGGCACGTCACCGACATCGGCGGCCCGGTCCCCGCGGGATACAACCCCGACGCGCGCGAGATCTATGCCGAAGGCCTGCGCATCCCTCCCGTCAAGCTATGGGACAAGGGCGTCGAGCGGTACGACGTCGTCAACTTCATGTTGAGCAACATGCGCTCGCGCCGCGACCAGGAGGGCGACCTCAAGGCGCAGCTCGGCGCTGTCAACGTCGGTGCTCGTAACCTGATCGCGCTGCTCGACAAATACGGTGTGGAGACGGTCCGTGCGTGCGTGGACGAACTCATGGAGATGGCGGACCGCCATATGCGCCAGATCATCCACGCGGTACCGGACGGCGTCTACGAAGCGAGCGCCAGGCTCGAAGATTCCGGGCATGGCTACGGCGAGATCGAAATCAAGGCGACAGTCGAGATCAAGGCCGATACGTGTCACATCAAGATCGAGAGCCCGCCGCAGATTCCTTATTTCATCAATTCCTATGAAGGCAATTCGATGTCGGGCGTCTACCTGGGCCTCATGATGTTCGCTCAGCTCGATCCGCCGTACAACGAAGGCCTCTATCGATGCGTCAGCGTGGATCTCGGCCCGAAGGGTACGCTCTGCAACGCCGAGGAGCCCGCGCCGCACGTCAACTGCACGACGACACCGATGGAAACGCTCGCCGACGCCGTGCGTCTCGCGCTCGAAAAAGCGCAAGGCGAGCGCGCCGTCGGGTCCTGGGGCCATTCGAGCGGCGTCAACATCGCGGGCCACGATCAGCGCACGGGCGACGAGTACGTCACGATGGTCCTCGCATCGCTGATCTCGGGCGCAGGCGCGACGGGTTACATGGACGGATGGCACGCGTGCGGGCCGCAATGCTGCTTCGGCGCGCTCTATTCGGGCGACATCGAAACGCTCGAATATTCCTATCCGATCGTCATTCATCGTTTCGGGCTCGTCACCGACAGCGCGGGGGCCGGCGAATATCGCGGCGGCAGCGGCACGGTCTGGGAGGTCGAGCCGATCGGACACGAGATGACGGTTGTCAGCTTCGGCGAAGGCCGCAAGCTCCCCGCGATAGGCGCGAACGAAGCCACGAGCGCGATGCCGGAGCGCAAGCTCGGGCGCGTCGAGCTCAAGCGTCACGGCAAGGTTATCGAGACCTACAAGCAAAACGCCGTGATGACGGTGCGCGACGGTTATTCGCTCGCCACCTTCAATCCGGGCGGAGGCGGCTGGGGTTCGCCGCTGCGTCGCCAGCCGCACAGCGTGGCGGGCGACGTGCGCAACGGAATCGTATCGATCGAAGCCGCTCGTGCCGAATACGGTGTGGTCATCGATGCGGAAAGCCTCGAGATCGACTTCGCGGCAACCGAGGCATTGCGCGCCGAGCGCCAATCATCCCAACATCAATGAGGCCAACCAAATGACGAGCACACGATACCGCCTTGGTGTGGATGCGGGCGGCACCTTCACTGATTTTGTCCTCGCCGATGGAGCGGGCCAGATGCGCCTCTTCAAGGCAACGTCGACGCCGGAGGATGGTACGCGCGCGATCGCCGACGGCCTCGCGCAAATCTCGGAAGCGCTCGACAAGCCGGTCAGCGAGATATTGTCGAACCTCGATTTATGCGTGAACGGCACCACCGTGGCGTTGAACGCACTCATTCAGCTAAAGGGCGTCAAAACCGGTCTGATCTGCACCTCGGGTCACGAGGATTCGCTCGAAATCCGTCTCGGGCACAAGGAGGAGGGGCATCGCTATGACGCCAAGTATCCGCCTGCGGCGATGCTGGTCGAGCGCTACTTGCGCCGGCCGATTCGCGAGCGGGTGCTTGCCGACGGCACCATTCATACCCCGATGAACGAGGACGACGTTCGGGAGGCCTGTGAGTTCTTCAGAGCACAAGGCGTGCAGGCCGTGGCGGTCTCGTTCGTTTGGTCGGTCTCGAACGGCGTGCATGAGAGACGGGCGGCCGAAATCGTTCGCGAGCTGCTTCCCGACGTTTACGTGTCCGTGGGTCTCGAAGTGTTTCCGCAGATGCGCGAGTACACGCGAACGTCGACGGCGGTCGTCAATGCGTATCTGGGGCCGGTGCTCGGCCGATATGTCAGCCGGATCGAGAACTTCTACCTGGACAACGGCCTGAAGGCGCCGGTGCGTTTCTATCAATCCAATGGGGGAATGGCTTCGCCGAAGGTGATGAGCGCGCGCGCCGTCAACGCCATCAACTCGGGCCCGGCATCGGCGCCGCAGGCTGCCTTGTTCGTTGCGAAGCCGTTCGGCTACCGCAACCTGATCACGGTCGATATGGGCGGCACGTCGTTCGACATCACGCTGACGAAGGAGGGCGTGACGAACGTCAACAAGGACATCGATTTCCTGCGCTACCGGATCGGCACGCCGATGATTCAGGTCGAGACGCTCGGCGCGGGAGGCGGTTCCATCGCGTGGATCGACTCGATGGGGCTCCTCAAAGTGGGCCCGCAGAGCGCGGGTGCCGTGCCGGGGCCGGCCTGCTATATGCGCGGAGGGCAAGAGCCCACCGTGACGGATGCGAACGTGGCGCTCGGCTACCTCAACCCGGTCTCGCTGCTCGGCGGACGCGTCAAGATCGACGGTCAGGCCTCGCGGACGGCGATCGAAACGAAGATTGCAAAGCCCCTTGGCCTTTCCGTCGGCAAGGCGGCATACGGCATCTACAACATCGTCAACGTCAATATGATCAACGGCATTCGCCGTGTGTCGATCGAGCGTGGATATGACCCGCGCGACTTCGTGCTGATCGCGGCGGGCGGTGCCACCTCTTTGCACATTGCCGCGCTGGCGCGCGAGATCGGCGTGAAGACCGTCCTTGTGCCGAAGCTGGCCTCGGGCCTATGCGCATTCGGGCAGTTGCTGTCCGACGTGAAATACAACTATATGGCGGCTTGCCCGATGCGTGTCGACAAGCATGCCAATCTGGGCCGCGTTCAACAACAGTTCGAGCGGCTCGAAGCCGATGCCGTGGCGGCCCTCGCGAAGGAGGGCTTTGCGCGCGACCGAATCCGCATCGAGCGCCAGCTCGATATGCGTTACACGGGGCAAGTCCACGAATGCTCGGTGACCATCGGCTCCATGAACGTGGGCGCCGATACCATCGACGGTATCCGCGAGATGTTCGACGCGCGTCACAAGGCGCTTTATACGTACGCCGAGCCCGACAGCCAGGTAGAGATCGTCAATATCGAGAGCACGGTGTACGGCGTGCTCGATCAGCCGCCTGCTCAGGCGATCCCGCCTGGCGTCGGCGATCCCGAGGTCGTGGTCAAGGCACGCCGGGAAATGATTTTCGCCAACGGCCACGATATCGAAACGCTGTCGTCGCCTGTCTATGACGGCACGCGCCTCGGTGCGGGCGACCTGATCGTCGGTCCCGCCGTCATCGAGGAAATCACGACGTCCATCGTGCTGCCGCCCGGCTGGCGTGCACGGCTGGACCAGACAGGCGCTTACGTCCTGACCGACGAAAGCTGATTCCGGATAACAAGGGAGACCACGCCGACGCAAATCGGCCGATGCGTCGGCGGCCGAAGTTGATCGATTAGGAGTCCTCATTGGCTCGCCATCGACGTTGCATCGATGTGAGCCGATTTTTATTCGTTACGTGGGAGCGCAAATGGAACTGAATGCTATACAGGACGGCTCGGACGACGGTTATTCGACGAGCGCCGTTCCGGCAACTGCAAGGATGTCGAAGTTGTCTTTGACGATGGCATGGTGGGCGACCTGCAGCGCCATGTTCTGGCTCGTGGTGTCGGCGACGCTCGCGATCAATTTCGGTACGGTCAACACGTTGATCGGGCTTGGACTGTCCGTCGTGGTCTATAGCTTGATCAACAAGGTCATCGTCCGATACGTGGTTTCCAACGGTTTGTCGGTGGCGCTCTTTTCACGCGTGTTGTTCGGCAGCGTCGGAGCCGCGTTGGCGACATTGATTTTCTTCGCGACGGCGATTTACTACGCGCTCTTCGAGGGATCGGTCATTGCGGTCGCCATCAACGCCTATTTCCCGGCGATATCGGTGAAGCTGGCGTACCTGATCGTCGTCGTCTACAGCGTCTTGCTCGTTTTCGGCAGCGTGCAGACGTGGCTCGACAAGTTCAACGGGGCGCTGCTTCCTTTCTATCTGCTCGGCCTGATCGCAGCCGTTGTTCTGGCGCTCATGAGCGGCGGAGACCATACGGCGTGGATCCATCTTGGCCCGACGGGCGGTGCTCCGACGTACGGCTGGTGGAATTGCTTCACCGCGTTCATGGGTGTATGGATCATGATGATGTACACCTGGGATTACGCCCGCTTCGGACGCCAGTCGGACACGCGCTACCACGAGAATTTCAACTTCGGGTGGTCCTTCTATACGTTCACGTTCGTCATCAACGGCATTGCCGGAATTTTTCTCGCGAGCACGTTGGCGGGAAGCGGAGCGCTCAGCGAAGTATCGGTCGTCTTCGCGTTGTTGAAGCTGATGGGATTCGCCGGACTGCTGTTCGTCTGGGTCAGCCAGACGCGGATCAATACGGCCAATTTCTATCTGGCCTCGACGAATATGCATTCGTTCTTCACCGCCGTATTCGGTCTTCATCTGCCCAAGTTCTTCTGGTCGGTGGTGGCGGGCGTGATCGTCTATTTCCTGATGCTGACGAACGTCTTCAGCTTCATCCTCCAGGCGTTGGCGTTCCAGGGCATTTTCGTCGTCGCATGGGTCGGCATCGCCGTCATGCATATCGTCTCCCCGCACTACGAGGCGATTTTCGGCAAGCAGATCGAGTATCGCTCGGAGCGCGTCGTTGCGTTCAATCCGTGTGGCCTCGTTGCCTGGCTCGCGTCGTCGGCGCTTGGCATCGCCTTGCTCGAAGCGGGCGGCACGACGGCAACGTTCTCCGCGCCCGCGGCAGCCGTGGCTTCCGCAATCATCTATCGCATCGGGCTTTCGCTCGCGAGCAAGCGGTCGTTCGTTCGCGAACTGGTCGCAAGCGAATGAGCCGCCTTGCGGCGGCCTGATCAACTGCTCCACAAAAAACCGCGCGCCCGTCGCAGCGCGCAAAACGACGACAGAAGAGGAATCCGGTAATGAAAAAAGCAGCAATGGTAGGGGCAACGCTCGCCCTGATGTCTTTGGGTGCGCGTGCGCAAAGCACGGTGACGTTGTACGGTATCGTCGATCTCGGCATCGACTATGCAAGTAATGTGAGCAAGGCGTCGAACGGGACCGCCATAGCGGGAAGCGGCGGCCGGCTCTTCCAGATGCAAAGCGGCGTGCCGCTCGGAAGCCGCTGGGGGCTTCTCGGCGGCGAAGACCTCGGCGGTGGCCTGCGAACGGTGTTCCGGCTGGAAAGCGGCTTCGACGCCGCAAACGGTGCGCTCGGCGGTGGCCTCGCGTTTTCGCGCAACGCTTACGTCGGTCTGTCTTCGAAGCAGTTCGGTACGGTCACGTTCGGCCGGCAGTGGGACGCAAACGTCGATCAGCTCGAGGCCTTTACGCTCAACGGCCAATATGGCGGTTGGTATTTCGCGCACCCGAACGATATGGACAACCTCGACAATGGGTTCTCAGTGCCGAACGCCATCAAGTATGTGAGTCCGACGTTCGGCGGCGTGACGGTCGAAGGCCATTACTCGCCGGGCGGCGTAGCCGGACAGTTCTCGACGAACTCCACCTACAGCGCCGCGGTGGCGTATGCCGGCTCGCAGGTCAGTGCGGCGGTCGGGTACCTGCATATCAACGATCCGTCGACGGCTGTCGCAGGCTACGTGTCGGGCGGCGGCTTTGCCAATGCCGTCTATGGCGATGCGCTGGCCGCCGCGCGCAGCCAATCCGTGCTCGCCGTCGGCGCGTCGTACAAGCTCGGCGCATTCAAAGTATCGACGGACTTTTCGAACACCGTATTTCGGCCGAGGTCGGGCGGCGCCAACCTGACGTTCCAGAACTACGAACTGTCCGGGTCGTATCAGTTGACGCCTGCGCTCGTCGTCGCTGGCGGGTTCACGTACACGGTCGGCCACGACGATCGGACCGATACGTCGCCGAAGTACGAACAGCTCAATTTGCTCGCGCAATATGCGCTCTCGAAGCGGACATCGGTCTACGCGATGGTGGCCGGCCAGAAAGCCTCCGGCGACGCGCCGGTCGCACAGATAGCCGGATTCAACCCGTCGAGCTCGAACCGGCAGCTCGCGACCCGGCTCGGGATCACGCATTCGTTCTGACGTCGGGCGAAGCTTGGCGCATGCGTGTTTCGGCACGCCTGCGTTGCGCTTCGCATCGATGTTTCTCGGAGAAAGCTGATGAAATGGTTCGGCCAGCGCAACGGGACGGCGCCGACGAAGGAAGAAAGTCACCAGGACGCGCTCATCGCGAGTGTCTCGACGTTGCGAGAACAGGCCGACGAGCTCGAGCGGGAGAACGCCGCACTCATCGTTCGGCTCGATGCGGTCGAGCGCGCGATGCGTTGCGGGTGGTGGGAGATTCATCTGCACGACGATGCAGTACCCGTCGGCCGGGCTTTAAGCTCGTGGTCCGAACGGTTTTGCGAGCTGTTGGGATACGGCGGGGGCGAGCTCGGGCCCGCTTTCGATGCGTGGCTTGCTTGCGTGCATCCCGACGATCAGCCCGCGTTGTCGAACGCGCTGCGGCGGGCGGCGCGCGGCGGTGCCGATGCGGCGGCGACGGTGGCGCACCGTGCCAAGCATCGGCGCGGCGGCTATCGATGGTACGAGATGCACATCGCCGGGCGCTACGAGTGGCCCGGCGATGGGCACACGCCGCACGGCGTCACGATCGTCGGCACGCTTACCGATACCGAAGAAGCCGCGCGACACCAGCGCGAACTCGAGAAGGTACGCGCCCGCTTCGAACTATCGCGGGAACTGCTGGTCGACGGCATATGGGATGTCGAGATCATTGCGGGCGATCCGCTCAATCCAAAGAACGTCCTGTGGTGGTCGGATCAGGTCAGGCGGCTGCTCGGCTTTTCGACGGTCGAGGAGTTTCCCGATGTCGCGGAGAGCTGGACATCCCGGCTTCATCCGGACGATGCCGAACAAGCGGGGAAAGCCTTCATCGAGCATTTGTCCGATCGCTCCGGGCGTACCGGTTATGACGTCGAATATCGGCTGCGTTGCAAGAACGACGAATACCGCTGGGTCCGATCGCGCGGCCAGACGCTTCGCGATGAGCGCGGTTTGCCGTTGCGGACAGTGGGTGTCATGACGGACATCCATGCGTCGAAGATTGCGCAACAGCTTGCCGCCGCGGAGGAGGCGCTGAAGGCAAGCATGCTCGAAAGCATCAAGGAGATCGGCGAAATCGTGTCCACGATACGCGACATCGCGCGCCAGACGAACCTCGTTGCGCTGAACGCAGCCGTCGAAGCAGCGCGAGCCGGCGCGTCGGGCCGGGGCTTCTCGGTGATCGCGGGCGAGGTTCGGCTGCTATCCACCCGTACGCGCGAGGCGACCGAAGCAGCCATGAAAATCCAGTCGGAGCTCGATCGCCGACAACGTGCCCGGTCAAATTCGAGTCAGTCCACTCACGCGGCGGCAAGGAATTCGAAGAGTGCGTTGTTGTCGCAGTAACTCACGTTGAACCGCAGCCAGGGAGTTGGCGCTTCGTGGTGAGTGAAAAGATGCCCTGGCGCCAGATAGATGTCCTTGTCGAGCGCACGGCTCGAAAGGGTGCGTGAGTCTTCGTAACGCGGATGTCGGGCCCATACGAAGATTCCCTCCGGGGTCTGGTTGAACATGACCAGGCCCGCCTCGGCGAGTTTTTGCCGCGCGCTGCATTGCGCGTTAGCAAGCTGCTCACGTAAGCCTTTCAGATGCTTGCGATGGCGTCCGTCGATGAGCACCTGGTAGACGATGCGCTCGCCTATCTCGGAGCTCGTCAAGCCCATTGCCATTTTCAATTGCGCCAGGTCCTCGATGAGGTCCGGATGCGCAGCGATGTACCCGACGCGCAGGCTCGGTGATATGGTCTTCGAGAAACTGCCGACGTAGATCACGCGTTCGAGCTGATCGAGGCTCGCGAGCGGTCGGCGCGCCGACGCGTCGATGTCGGCGCAGACGTCGTCCTCGACGATGAGGAAGTCATGCTTGGCCGCGAGTTGCAGGACCTTATGCGCCGTGGCGGGCGAACAGGAGATCCCGGTCGGGTTGTGAAGGCGCGGATTCGTGAAGTACGCTTTCGGCTGATGCTTTGCGAGTAGTTCCGTGAAGGTGGCGAGGTCCGGTCCGGTCGGTGTCAGCGGCACTCCGACGATATCGACTCCGATCCGCTTCAGATGCGCGAAGAGCAGGCTGTAGCCGGGAGAGTCGACGAACACGGTGTCGCCGGGCTTGATCAGATGATGAATGAGCAGGCTCAGCGCATGCGCGGCACCGCTCGTCATGAGCACCTGTTCCGGTGGGCAATATATCTCCTGCTGATTGAGACAATCGGAGATCTTCCACCGCAGCGGCAAGTAGCCTTTCGGTATGCCGTAGCCGGTCATCGAGCCTGCCGAATTCAGTGCCATGTTCCGGAGGGTGCGGCGCAATCCTTCCTCGTCGAGCCAACGCGGCGGCAGCCAGCCACACCCTGGATTGATTTCGGCCGAATGGTTTTGCCATATCCGGTTCAGCATCCAGAGAGAGTCGAAAGAGGTATTCTCGTTGGCAACCGTCTCGGGGTTCAGATAAGACGCGTGCTGGAAGCTTCGGACGAAAAACCCGGAGTTCTGGCGCGGAACGAGAGACCCGTCGGCGACGAGACGGTCATAGGCGTCGACAACGGTTGAGACGCTGACGCCATGCGATTCGGCGAAGCTGCGAATCGAAGGCACCTTCATGCCGGATTGGAGCTTGCCTTCCGCAATCAACCGATGAAAATGCTCAATGATCCTTTGCGTCAGGGACTTTGTCGGGTCAGCAGACAACGAAAGCACGGTACCGATCCTCTACTTTGCTGTAACTGAGCTTGGCTGTAGTGGTGAGTCTGACGGGCAGCGCTCGTGAAGGCACGGCGCACGCCTGGTCTCCATGACGATGGCCGCCAATGCCGCTACTTTACGAAGCTGAAAAGAATCGGGCTTGTCCGTGAGCGTCCAAACTTTTGGACAAGGGCGGCTTTGGCCGCTGAACGCCGACTATTGGTAGTCGATGGGCGCCAAGCCGGCGTCCTGTCGAAAGACGCGGCTGAAATAAGCCGGATCGGAGAATCCGACGATCATGGCGATTTGCGTCACGCTGAGTCTGTTTTGCCTTCTATTGGCGAGGAGCCGTTTCGCTTCGGTCAGTCGCCGGCTTCGAATGACTGCCGTCAGCGTTTCTCCATTCTCGGAGAAAATCTTCTGCAGATACCGCTCCGACACGCCGATCGCGCTCGCGACGTCTGCGGGCTGTAATGCAGGATCGGAAAACCGTTGCTCGATGAATCTCATCGCGCGAAGCCTGTGACCGCTACGGACTGACGTCTCGTTCGGGCTCGATCTTTCATCGGTGAGCGCGAGTATCAGCAGGTCGAGCAGCTGCTGCTCGATCCGCGCATTGATCTCCGCCGGCAACGCAGGCGCATGCCTGAAGTAGGACGCGGCGAAATCGAGAAAGAGCGCCGTACAGGGCTGGTTGGCGGAAGCGAGCGTCGCGACGCAGTCATCGACGCCAGGCAACCTCGAGCGCAGCGATCGGCACGGGATACGCAGCGTCCGTAAGCAGAGGTGCTCCGGATTCTCGAACAGATAGGCCTCGGCACCGTTGACGATCGTGAAGTTTCCCGGTTCGACGAAAGCCTCTCGGCCGCGCTGAGTGATCAGCACCGGGCTCAGTTGCGGCATTTCGATGACGTAAAACTCGTCGGCTTCCGCATTCGCATGTGAGCGATGGCGCTGCGTCACCATCGGATCGCAGTACAACGTGCACGCGCGGATTCCGCCCGCATCGATTCTCTCGATCGATCCGCCACGAAAATCCGGCCCGATCTTGACGTCCATCGGGAAGTAATTGATCTCGATGATGTCGGCCCACTCGTGAGCGGTGCGTTCGCGCTGTAGATAAGCCGGCACTTCATAGGTGCAAGTCTGCCGGACAACCGGTGCGATCGGCGTTGGCTTGCCGGTCTGATTCCGCATGCTCGCGTACCCCTTACGACGGACTGATCACTGCAGGTCTGCGGAGCAGCAAGAGGTGATGTCTTGACGCCAATAAAGCAGCTGCGGCCTGACTCTACATCGCCGAAATAGCCTGAGCAACAAGGGTATTCGCCGGATATCGAATGAAGCGTTTACCGAAGCGAGCGAAAACTCGAGGCTGGTGTGCTGCTCCCGATGGCCGCACAGTGCGCGAGTGCGGGCGCTCGGATGTATCTGGTGGCTGGAATTTGCGACTCTTACTCTCGGATACCGCGGTCTCGGACTCGGCCATGCGAGCCCATTTGCGGATTCGTCTTGCAATGCGAACGTTGATGAAAGGACACAGCCGAATGGCCTCGAAGCTTGACCCCCACCTACATCTAGCCGGAACGGTCGAAGAAGCGGTCGCTGCTTTGCGCGACTATGGCGACGGCGGCGCGCCGCTGGCCGGTGCAACGTGGATTATGCGGGCGCCGATTCGTCGAGAAACGCTCAAGAGGGCGTATGTATCGCTCGCCGCGATCGACGAGCTCAGGGCCATCAGGAGCACGGACCGAGAGTTCAGCATCGGCGCGTGCGTGACTCATGATCAGTTGGTATTGCAGTTCGCCGCCATACCAGGCTTCCGGGCGTTGACCGACGCGGCCGGCAAATCGGCGAACCCCGCCGTGCGCGGCGCCGCGACGATCGGCGGCAACCTGTCCGCGACCGATTTTGCCGCGGCCGATCTTGTGCCAGCGTTGATGAGTCTTTCTGCCGAGGTCGAACTGGCATCCGAGAACGGATCGAAACGGATGTCGATGGAAGCGTTCCTCGAGACGAGGGCGTCGCTCGAGCCGGGCACCATCGTCCGCTGTGTCTCGATACCGAAGCGCGCGTATCGTTCGGCGCATGCGAGGCTCCCGTTGCGCAAGGCCGGAGATTACCCCGTTGCAATCGTCAGCGTCGCGCTGGACGTCGCTTCCAACGGGTCTGTGAGCAACGCGATGGTCGCGGTCGGCTCCGTTGAAGACAAAGCACGGAGATGGTTCGAGTTGGAGAGTGAACTCGTCGGACGCCCGTTGGATGCGCAGCACTCGAAGCTGCTCGCCACGCGCCACGCGCAGGTCTTCAAAGGCCGAGAGGGTGTGGAAGCGCCGGGCTGGTACCGCCTGCAAGTGCTGCCGACGCTTCTTTCTCGCGCCGTCGCCGACATCCAGACACAACTTCGGACCTAACGCGGGAGGACAAATTGGCGATTTCCTTAAAGGTCAATGGCGAATCATGCACGGCGCGCGGCGGCTCGCTTACGCCGCTCATCGATGTGCTGCGAGACGAACTTTATCTGACCGGGGTCAAGCCGGTATGCCGGGAAGGCTTTTGCGGCGCATGCACGGTGCTCGTCGACGGCAAGCCGACGGCCTCGTGTCTGACGCCGATCGGGGCGCTCGGCGAGCGGGAAGTCGTGACGGTCGAATCGCTGGCCGCAGGCGGGCAGCTATCCGCGCTGCAGGCGGCGCTCGAAGAACACGATGCCGTGCAGTGCGGAATGTGCTTTCCCGGCATGGTGATGGCGCTCACCGGCGTGTTGGCGCGTCTGCCTGGCGCCACGCGTGAGGAGATTCGATCAGCGTTGAGTGGAAACATATGCCGGTGCACAGGCTACGAGCGCATCATCGACGCAGCCGTGTCGCTCGCGGCGGCCAAATAGGGGATCTCCGATATGTCAGACCCGACAACCGCGGTGTCGAACCTCCCTAGGCGCGATGCCCGAGACAAATTGCAGGGCCGCACGCAGTATACGATCGACCGGGTACGCCCCGGGATGCTGCATGGCTTCGTACTGCGCTCGACAGTCGCGTCGGCGCGTATCACAGGCATCGACCTGACGCGCGCCCGCACGATGCCAGGCGTGCGCGCGATCGTGACCGGCGAGGACGCGCCGAACCGTCACGGCATTGGCATCGCCGACGAGCAATTGTTCGCCACGGACCAAATTCGCTTTCTCGGAGAGCCGATTGCGGCGGTCGCCGCGGACACGCTCGAGCAGGCGCGCGACGCCGCCGAAGCCATCATCGTGCAATGGGAGCCATTGCCCGCCGTGCTGACGATGGAAGAAGCGCTGGCCGATGACGCGCCCCTTGTCCACCCGAATTGGAAGGACTACGAAGTACTTTTCGAGGGCAGCGAGCGCGCCGGCAACATCGCCTGGGAAGCGACCGTCGTTCGCGGCGATACGGAGGCCGCTTTTGCGCGTCCCGACGTTCGCATCGTCGACACGACGTTCCGTGTGGGCCGCCAGAACCATCTGTCGTTCGAGCCGCGCGCAGTGGTGGCAAGCTACGAGGACGGGCGTTTCCATATTGAAACGTCGACGCAGGTTCCATGGACGGTCCGCAATACGACGGCGCGCGTGCTGGGCGTTCCCCCGAGCCAGGTTCGCGTGACGGTGCCGCCCGTGGGTGGCGCGTTCGGTCTCAAGTTCGACTGCGCGCTCGAGCCGTTCGCGGCATTGCTTGCTCGTGTGACTGGAAGACCCGTGCGCATCGTCAACACCCGTCAAGAGGAGATGCAGATCTGCTTGTGCCGCGAGAACGCAGAGATACGGATCCGGTCCGCCGTGACGCGCGAAGGAGAGATCGTTGGACGCGAGGCGGTCGTGCTGATGGATTGCGGCGCGTACGGCGGAGAGCAGATCTTCCTGACGACGATGACCGCGCACACGCTCGGCGGAAATTATCGGCTCCGTTCCGTGCGGATCTCCACGCGTGCCGTCTATACGAACACGCCGCCCAACGGCGCGTTCCGCGCCTGCAACGGCGTGTACAACACCTTTGCGCTCGAGCGTCACACCGACGAGATTTGCGCCGAGATCGGCATGGACCGCTTCGGATTTCGCCGGCGCAACGTGCTCGGCAATGGCGATCTCGGATCGACAGGGCAGGTCTTCCAGGGCGATGTCCTGGGTCCTATGCTCGACAAGATGTCGAACGTCATCAAGGATCGGGGCTCGAAGCGTCATCTGGCCGATGGTCGTCTCTATGGACGCGCGACGGTGGTCGGCACATGGTTCATCTTCGTCGGCCCTTCGGCGGCAACGGTCAACGTCAATGCCGACGGCAGCGCGACGCTCGTCACATCCGGCGTCGAGATCGGATCGGGATCGATGATGCAATCGCTTCCGCAGATCGTCGCACATACGCTTGGGATCAAGCCCGAAAACGTCATCGTACGCGCGGCCGATACCGATGCGGCCGGATATGATGTCGGTATCGGCGGAGGCCGGCAAACTGTCGCCCTCGGCGCTGCCAGCCTCGCGGCAAGCGTCGAGGTTCGCAAGAAGCTGCTCGACGTCGCCTCGGAGATGCTCGAGGTGGGTGCCGATGACCTGGTTCTTCGGAACGGGCGAGTCGAGATCGTCGGCGCAAACGGTTCGGGTGTCACCCTCTCGAAAGTGGTGGAGCACGCGCACAAAACCGTTGGGCCGCTAGCCGGCACCGGCTCGTTCACGAAGCCGGGCGTCGCGGCAATGCCCGGCTGCGCGGCGGGGCATTTCATCGATGCGATCGATATTCCCGTCTTCGCCGTTCACGATTGCGAGATCGCCGTGGACGCCGACACCGGACATGTCGAACTACTCTCGTATACGGTCGTTCAGGATGTTGGGCGCGCACTCAATCCTCGTGCGATCGCCGGCCAGATCCAGGGCGGTGTGGTACAAGGCCTCGGGTATGCGCTCCATGAGGAGATCACGCTCGACGAGCAAGGGCGTGTTCGCCAGAACGGGCTCGATACATTCCGTGTCCCGCTTGCGCAGGATGTTGTGCCGGTGGACATCCACCTCCACGAAGGTGCGCCTTCGATCGGACCGTTGGGTGTCAAGGGGGCCGGCGAGGTTCCAATCCTCAATGTGGCCGCCGCTATCGCTTGCGCGGTTTCGGATGCCACGGGCAAGAGCGTTTACGAATTGCCGTTGACGCCGCCGCGTGTGCTCCAGATGATGCTCGAAGAGGATTCCCAGCCACGCTTTCCGCACATTCGCGAAGCATGGTCCGACAACGTCCTCGCTAAACCCAAATGTGCGTAGCCACGGCTCGAGACATGCGCATCGATCCACAAGAAGGGGCCGATGAAAGTTGCGACGCGACGATCGGCGCGGGTTTTCCTACGATTGACAGCGTGGCCGATGGGCTCCGCAGTGTCGGCTACCACGCGACTCGGCGGCTCGCTACCGCGGTTTTTTTGGCGCTGAGGATGAATCGCCCGCTGCTGCTCGAGGGCGAGCCCGGTGTGGGCAAGACGGAGCTCGCCAAGGCACTCGCGAAGATGCTGCGGCGCAGCCTGGTTCGGCTGCAATGTCATGACGGGATCGAGCAGCGCCAAGCCGTTTATGAATGGAACTACGCCGCGCAGTTGCTGCATATTCGCGCAGCGGAGGCGGCCGGCGAGGGGGGCGAGAGCGAATCGGCGGTGTACGACACACGATACCTTTTACGGCGCCCGCTGCTGCAGGCGCTGCTGACGCCGGCGCCTGGCGCTGTCTTGCTCATCGATGAAATCGATCGTGCCGACGAGCCGTTCGAAGCCTTTGTGCTCGAATATCTCGGCGAATACCAGGTCACGATTCCCGAACTGGGTACGATCAGGGCGGGGGTACCGCCGATCACGATCCTCACCGGCAATCGAACGCGAGATCTTGGGGAAGCCGTCAAGCGCCGCTGCCTTTATCAATGGATCGATCACCCGGACGCCCAGCGCGAGCTGTCGATCATCCTCGAACAGGTTCCCAAGACGAGCCAAGCCCTCGGCGAGCAGATCTCCGCGTTCGCCCGCCGTTTGCGGGAAGGGGCAGCGGATGTGGATTTCCATCGCGTCCCGGGCGTCGCCGAGACGGTAGAGTGGGCTCGCGCGCTGAACGTGCTCGGCATCTCCGAACTCGATCCGGACACCGTCGCGGAAACGGCCGGCGTGCTTTTCAAAGACCCCGATGACCTCGATGCGTTGACGCCCGAGCGCGCGGCAGGCCTTCTTCGAGCGAGCACGGCATTCGAGCAATGAGCGAAGCACGCGTCTCGAAGCCGGGCGCGTCCTCCCACATCGCGTTTTTGCGGCACGTCGTCGCGTTCGCGCGCGCGTTGAGGACGGCGGGCATTCGTGTCGGTTCATCGAAGATCGCTCTCGCCCTGGAGGCGGTTTCGCTCGTGGGCATCGATACGCGCGAAGACGTCTGTGCGGCGCTCGAATGCCTGTTGATTTGCCGCGACGCGGACCGGTTCGTTTTTCACGCGCTTTTCGACGCTTGGTTCGATGCGGGTGCATCGCACGGTCAGCCCGTTGCGCAAGAGGTGTTCCAGGAAGCCGTGGGCTCGGCCGCAACGCAGGAGCGCCGACGAGTCCGAGACGCGGCCCCACAATGGCCGCGTGCGAGAACAGCGCCCACCGTGGAGTACCGCATCCGATTCGGCGGCCCTCTGACGGCGAGCGACAAGGAACGGCTCAGATTTTCTGATTTCGGTACGCTCGACGCGCTCGAGTATCGCGAGGTGCAGCGGGTGGCTCGCAGCATTGCCGTGGCACTTCCGAGCGCGAAGGCGAGACGTCATCAAGCGACGCTCGGCTCCGCGAGCTCGAGTCCAATCGATTGGCCGCGTGCGCTGCGCGAAGGCGTGCATACCGGCGGTGAGCTGATTCGCCTACCGAGAGCAAGGCGTCGGCGGCAACGGCTTCCATTGCTAGCCCTCGTCGATGTCTCCGGTTCCATGGAGCGCTACGCGCGGATGTGGCTTACATTCTTGCATATGGCCATACCGCTCGATGGCAGGCGCGATGTGTTTGCGTTCGGCACGCATATCACCGATTTGAAGCGATGTTTCGAGTGCGGCGACGTCGATGAGATGCTGACGCGCGCGAATGCGGCGATCGACGACTTCGCGGGCGGTACGCGTATCGGAGGTTCGCTCGCCCAATTGCGGCGGCGCTACGGGCACCGGTTCGTCGGCGGGCGTACCGTCGTGGTGATCATCACCGACGGGCTGGAGACGGGCAACCCAGACGTGCTGCACGACGAGTTGAGCTGGCTCAAACGCCGTGCGCGCTGTCTGCTATGGCTCAATCCCATGATGCGCTTCGAGGAATACGCACCGGTCGCCCGCGGAGCGAGCGCACTTCATCGATATGCGGACACGATGCTTGCGGCCCACAACCTTCATAGGCTCGAAGAAGCCGCGGCGCATCTCGCGCGATTGCTGGCATCGGCATGAAGACGTCGCTCACGTCTTGGCAAGCGCGGCATGTGCGGCCGAGCGTCTGCGGACGATTCAGGTTGACAATTATTATCGAGGCCGCCGCGAGCCGGACTGAGCCACGTGCGCGAGCGGCGCGCCACATCACACAATATTACAAGCGGCCTTCGTGTTAACGAACGAAATGCGCCGTAATGAATCGTTGCCGCCGTTTTCCTGACTTTTCGATAAAGTCGAGCCTGCATTCCGCTTGCCACGGCGAACCGTCGCGGCGCTCAACTATTTGGCTCGCCCTATGCAGGAATTGAACGAAGTCGGTCAAACCGTCTCGAACCCGGTCAACCGTTCGCGTCGCTGGCGCTCGGTCGCGGTGCTGCTGCTCTTCGCGCTCGTCGTCGCCATCATCGTCTATCACGTGACGCATCGAGGCGCAGCGCGCACGGGCACGCCGGCGCAAGTCGTCACGGTCGCGCCCGCGACGCTCGGGGACATGCCCGAAACGCTCGCCGAGCTCGGCACAGTCACGCCGGTCGCGACCGTGACGGTGCTACCCCAATTGAGCGGCTATCTGACGGCCGTCGCATACAAGGAAGGTCAGGACGTCGAAAAAGGGCAATTGCTTGTACAGATCGATCCGCGCCAGTACGAGATCGACAAGCAGCAGGCCGAGGCACAGCTCGCGAAGGATCAGGCGGCGCTCGGACAAGCGCGCTCCGACCTTGCGCGCTACGCGGAGCTCAACGCCAGGAAATCGATCGCGCAGCAGACTTACGTCGACGAGCAGTTCACGGTGCAGCAAAACGAGGCCGCCGTGAGGGCCGACAAGGCCAGCATCGCGCAATACGAGCTCGATCTGGCCTATTGCCGGATCACATCCCCGATTTCGGGGCGCGTCGGTCTGCGTCTCGTCGATCCAGGCAACTACGTGACGGCGTCGAGCTCGACGGGCGTCGCCGTCGTGACGCAAATGAAGCCGACGACGGTCGAATTCACAGTGCCGCAGGACTCGCTAGGCTCGGTGCTCGAGCGCATGCAGTCAGGCGCGAAGCTGCCCGTCACCGTCTATGGCAGCAACGACAACAAGCAGATCGCGACGGGCACGCTCTACGCCATCAGCAATCAGGTGGCGACGAGCACGGGTACCGTCACGCTGCGCGCGATGTTCGCGAACGACGACGAAAAGCTCTACCCGAACGAGTTCGTCAACGTGAAGCTGCTGGTCGATACTTTGCACAATGCCGTGCTCGTGCCCACGCCGGCCGTTCAAACCGGCGCGCCGGGCACGTATGTCTATATCGTCAATGCGGACGATACGGTCTCCGTGCACAAAGTGACGACAGGGCCGACCGACGGACGGTACACGGCCATCCTCTCGGGTCTTTCGCAAGGCGAGCGGGTCGTCACCGACGGCATGGACCGATTGAGCGACGGCGCCAAGATACGCGTCGCCGGTGCCGGTGCAGGTGCCGCTGGCGCGCGCGGCGCGGCGGCGTCGAGCGGGGCCAGCGCGGCCAGCGGGGCGCATGCGCACCATCGCTCGAGCGATGATGAAACTCGAGCGTCCTGAACGAAGGCCTACGACCCGATGAGTCTTTCCCGTCCGTTCATTCTCCGGCCGGTAGCCACGTCGCTGCTGATGATCGCCCTCGTGCTCATCGGCATTGTGGCGGTGCGCTATCTGCCGGTTTCGTCGTTGCCGAACGTCGATTACCCCACGATTCAGGTCCATACGTCATACCCGGGCGCGAGCCCCGACGTGATGGCGACCACGGTGACGGCCCCGCTCGAAGTGCAGCTCGGCGAGATCCCGGGCTTGCAGCAAATGACGTCGTACAGCTCGGACGGCTCGTCGATCATCACGCTGCAATTCGATCTTTCGTTGAGCCTCGATGTGGCCGAGCAGGACGTCCAGCAGGCGATCAACGCGGCGAACAGTTACTTGCCGAGCGGCTTGCCCGCGCCGCCGACGTACGCCAAGGTCAATCCCGCGGACCGGCCGATCCTCACGTTGGCCGTTACGTCGAAGTCGATGTCGCTGACTCAGCTTCAGGACTATGCGAACAATCGGCTCGGCACGAAGATCTCTGAAGTGCCCGGGGTGGGCCTGGTCACGACGGCGGGCGGGAATGTGCCGGCAGTTCGCGTCGAAGCCGACCCGAAGAAGCTCGCCGCCTACAACCTCAATCTCGATGACCTGCGCACGCTGCTCGCGAACGTCAACGTGAGTCAGCCGAAGGGCAACTTCGACGGACCCGAGCTCGACTATACGATCAACGACAACGATCAGATCGCGGATCCGAAGGACTACCTCGACACCGTCATTGCGTATCAGAACGGCTCGCCTGTCTATCTGCACGATGTGGCGCGCGTGACCTCGGCGGCGCAGGACGTGGCGCAGGGAGCGACCTATAACCGTGCGCCGGCCATTATTCTGAACGTGCAGCGCCAGCCGGGGGCCAATGTCATCAAGACGGTCGATCAGATCATGAAGCAGCTTCCGGCGCTCGAATCGACGCTGCCGGCGGGCATGAAGGTCACGGTCGTCTCGGATAGCACGGGGATCATTCGCGCTTCGGTGCGCGACGCGGCGCTCGAGCTGGTCCTCGCCGTCGTGCTCGTCGTGGCCGTCATCTTCGTCTTCCTGCGCAACGTGCCGGCGACGATCATTCCGAGCATCTCCGTGCCCGTCTCGCTCATCGGCACGCTCGCGGCGATGTACGAGCTCCATTACTCGATCGACAATCTCTCGCTGATGGCGCTCATCATCGCGACGGGCTTTGTCGTAGACGACTCGATCGTGATGATCGAGAACGTAGTCCGCTACCTCGAGGAGGGCGACAGTCCGCTGCAGGCGGCGCTCAAAGGGGCAGGGCAGATCGGGTTCACGATTCTGTCGCTGACCGTATCGCTGATCGCGGTGCTGATTCCGCTCCTGTTCATGGGCGGCGTGATTGGGCGCCTATTCAGCGAATTCGCCGTGACGCTGGCCGTAACGGTCGTGCTGTCGGCCGTGGTCTCACTGACCGTTGTGCCGATGCTCTGCGCACGGATTCTGCGCGCGCAGGCGGAGCGGCATCCGAGCCGCTTCGAGCGTGTGAGCGAGCGCCTGTTCGATAAGACGCTCGCCGCCTATGAGCGCGGGCTGCGCTGGGTGCTCGATCATCAGCGGCTGACGCTCGCGGTCGCGGGCGCGACGGTAGCACTCACGGTGCTGCTCTATGTCGTCGTCGCGAAGGGGCTCTTCCCCGTGCAGGATGTCGGCGTCATTCAAGGGATCAGCGTGGCCGACAACGCGGTCTCGTACAAGGCGATGGTCGAGCGCCAATCGGCGCTGGCTGACGTCATTCTGCGCGATCCTGACGTGACTTCGCTGACCTCATACGTCGGCATCGACGGCACGAACGTGACGCTCAACAATGCGCGCTTTCTGATCAACCTGAAGCCCATCGACGAGCGTTCCGATAGCGCCGAAGCCATCGCAAGGCGGCTGCGGCGCGAAGTGGAAAACGTGCCCGGCATCAAGCTCTACGTGCAGCCCGAACAGGATCTGACGCTCGATACGACGATCTCCCCGAATCAGTATCGCTTCGTTTTACGCGGGCCGAGCCAGGCCGTGCTCGCTAAGTACGTCCCCCAACTCGTGGACCGCATGAAGCGGATCGATTCGATCGTCGACGTGACGAGCGATCTCAACAACGATGGGCTCGGCATCGATGTGGAGGTCAATCGGCAGCTCGCCGCGCGCTACGGCATCACGCCCGCGACGATCGACAATGCGCTCTACGACGCGCTCGGGCAGCGCATCGTCTCGACGATCTTCCAACAGTCCGATCAATACCGCGTCATTCTTGTCGCGAAGCCCGAAGCGATTCCCGACGTGCAGTCGCTCGGCAACCTCTATGTGCCGACGCAGACGGGATCGAGCGGTCAGGTGCCGCTCTCGGGAATCGCGACGATCAAGATCGTGAAGTCGCCGCTTGTGATCAGCCACCTTGCGCAGTTCCCCGCCGTGACGATCTCGTTCAATCTTGCCGACGGCGCATCGTTGAGCACGGCCGTGCGTCAGATCGAAGATGCGCAAAACGCCGTCGGCCTGCCGGCGTCGATCACGGCATCGTTCCAGGGTGCCGCGCAGGCGTTCGAGGATTCGCTCTCGAGTGAAATCTATCTGATCGTCGCGGCGATCGTGGCCGTCTACATCGTGCTCGGCGTGCTCTACGAGAGCTTCGTCCATCCCGTGACGATCCTCTCTACACTGCCCTCGGCCGGCATCGGCGCGCTGCTTGCCCTGATGATCGCGGGCAAGGATCTCGACGTCATTGGAATCATCGGCATCGTGCTGCTGATCGGTATCGTCAAGAAGAACGCGATCATGATCGTCGACTTCGCGCTTGCGGCAGAGCGCGATGAGGGCAAGTCGCCGAGAGAAGCGATCTTCGAAGCGTCTTTGCTGCGCTTTCGACCGATCCTGATGACGACGATGGCCGCGATGCTCGGCGCGTTGCCGATGCTCGTCGGCACGGGCACGGGCTCGGAGCTGCGCCGGCCCCTCGGCCTCGCAATCATCGGCGGGCTGACGGTGAGCCAGGTGCTGACGCTTTTCACGACACCGGTCATCTATCTCTTCTTCGACCGGCTGGCCCGTCGCTTCGGGCGCAGGCCCAGCACCGCGGCGGGCGGGGAGCTGCCGTCGTGAACCTGCCGGGGCTTTTCATTCGCCGACCCGTCGCGACGACGCTCGTCGCGGTCGCCATCGTTTTGTCGGGCATGCTCGCCTATTTCAAGCTGCCTGTGGCGCCGCTGCCGAACGTCACGTTTCCCGTGATCGTCGTGCAGGCGCAGATGGCGGGCGCGAGCCCGGAGATCATGGCGACGACCGTGGCCGAGCCGCTCGAACGCAGGCTCGGAACGATCGCGGGCGTGAACGAGCTCACCTCGATCAGCTACGTGGGGATGTCGCAAATCATCGTCCAGTTCGCGCTCGATCGCGACATCAATGGTGCCGCGCGAGATGTCGAGGCGGCGATGCAAGCCGCGCGCGCCGATCTGCCGACGACGCTGCGCGCGAACCCGACCTACCGCAAATATAATCCGGCCGACGCGCCGATCATGGTGCTGGCGCTGACGTCGGATACGTTGACCAAGGCCCAACTCTACGACGCCGCCGATTCGGTCCTTCAACAGCAACTTTCGCAAGTGAGCGGCGTCGGCGAGATCACGCTCGGCGGCGGCGCGCTGCCTTCCGTGCGCGTCGAACTCGATCCGGGCAAGCTCAATAGCTATGGCATCGGGCTCGAGGACGTCCGCGCCGCGATCGGCGCCGCCAATGCCGATAGCGCAAAAGGGCATCTCGACGTCGAAGGCGAACGCTACGAAGTGCTCTCGAACGATCAGATCACGAAAGCCGCGCCGTATCGGGACGTCGTGATCGCCTATCGAAACGGCGCGCCCGTCATGCTTCATGACGTCGCGTCCGTCATCGATTCGAACGAAAACATCCGCAACGTCGGGCTCTATAACGGCAAGTCGGCCGTCATCGCCATTCTCTATCCGCTGCCCGGCAGCAACATCGTCAACACGGTCGGGCAGATCCACAAGATTCTGCCGTCGATCGAGGCGACGCTGCCGAAAGGCGTCGATGTCGATGTCGCGCTCGACCATTCCGAGTCGGTGAAAGCATCCGTGGCCGATACGCAGCGCACGCTTTTCATCGCCGTGCTGCTCGTCGTCGGCGTCGTATTCGTCTTCCTGCGCTCGCCGCGCGCGACGCTCGTGCCCGCGGTCGCCTTGCCATTGTCGATCGTCGGCACGTTCGGCCCGATGTACCTGCTTGGCTACAGCATCGACAATCTCTCGTTGATGGCGCTGACGATCGGCACGGGCTTCGTCGTCGACGATGCCGTCGTCGTGCTCGAGAACGTCGTCAGGTATCTCGAGCTGGGGTTGAGCCCGAGAGAGGCAGCGATGCGCGGCAGCGCCGAAGTGAGCTTCACGGTGATCTCGATGAGCCTCTCGCTGATCGCCGTCTTCCTGCCGATTCTGCTGATGCCCGGCATCGTCGGCCTGCTGTTTCACGAGTTCGCGGTGACGCTTTCCATTGCGATCCTCGTCTCGCTCGTGGTCTCGCTGACCGTGACGCCGGCGATGTGCGCCTACGTGCTGAGCCGCGAGAACGCCTCGCATTCGACGAGCCGCTGGGCGAGTTGGACGGAGGCGCAGTTCGAACGGTTCAAAGCGGCTTACTCGCGCTCGCTTTACCTGGCGCTCGATCACTCGTTCATCGTGGTGCTGATCCTCTTGGGCTTGCTGGTCGCGAATGTGTTCCTCGCGAAGCTGCTCCCTTCGACGTTTTTTCCCGAGCAGGACAACGGCGTTCTGATGGGCCAGATCATCGCCGACCAGAGCATTTCGTTCCCCGCAATGGCGAAGAAGCTTGCGCAGCTGCAGGCGATCGTTAAGAAGGACCCGGCCGTAGCGTCAGTCGCGGGCTTCGCCGGAGGCCGCGCGCTGAATACGGCGATGGTGTTTATCGAGTTGAAGCCGCTCAACGAGCGGCATGCCTCCGCTCAACAGGTCGTCAATCGATTGCGGCCGAAGCTCAATCAGGTGTCGGGCGCACGGCTCTTTCTGCAGGCGCAGCAGGATTTGCGCATCGGCGGCAGGCAATCGGCGGCCGAGTATCAATACACGCTGACGAGCGACAACACGCAAGCCGTGTTCGAGTGGACGCCGAAGCTCGTCGATGCACTGCGCAAGTACCCGCAACTGCAGGACGTCAACTCCGACCTGCAGCAAAACGGCCTGCAAACCTTCATCAACATCAACCGTGCCACGGCGATGCGGTACGGCTTTCAGCCCAATCAAGTCGACAATACGCTCTACGATGCTTTCGGTCAGCGCACCGTATCGACCATCTATAACCCGCTCAATCAGTATTTTGTCGTCATGGAGGTGGCGCCCCAGTACTGGCAGTACCCGCAGACGCTCAATCAGATCTTCTTGAGCAAAGCGGCGGGTAACGCGAGCGGAACGGCGCAAACGCAAATGTCGTCGGGCACGGTCTCCGCGGTTTCCTCGTACTCGGCCGTGTCGAGCACGAGCAGCTCGACGGGCTCGATGGCCCCGACCTCAGGCACGAACTCGCTGAACGCGAACGCCGAAGCCAACGCGACAACGAACAGCATCGCCAACAGCAAGGGCGGCGGCTCGACAGGCAGCGCGGACAGCACCGCGGCCGAAACGATGGTACCGCTGCCGGCCTTCATGACCTTTACGAACAGCCATACTGCGACGCAAGTCAACCATCAAAGCGGGCTCGTGGCCGCGACGATATCGTTCAACCTGCCGCCGAACGGGTCGCTGAGCCAGGCGGCGGTGGCGATTCGCGACGCTACCGAGAACATTGGCATGCCCGCCTCGGTGCACGGCGCGTTCGCGGGCGCGGCTCAAGCGTATTCGCAATCGATGGGCACCGTGCCGCTGCTGATTCTTGCCGCGCTCGGCGTCGTCTACATCGTGCTCGGCATCCTCTACGAGAACACGATCCATCCGCTCACGATCCTGTCGACGCTCCCGTCGGCCGGCATTGGGGCCACGCTCGCGCTGCTGATCTTCGGTACGCCGTTTTCCGTGATCGCGCTGATCGGCATCATTCTGCTCATCGGCATCGTCAAAAAGAACGGCATCATGATGGTCGATGTGGCGATCCAGCTTCAGCGCCAGCAAGGCCGCGATACGAGGCAGGCGATTCATGAAGCCGCCGTGATGCGTCTGCGGCCAATCCTCATGACGACGGCCGCCGCCGTGCTCGGCGCCGTACCGCTCGCGGTCGGGATCGGGCAGGGCGCGTCGTTGCGCCAGCCGCTCGGCGTCACCGTGATGGGCGGCCTACTGCTATCGCAGGTGTTCACGCTTTATACGACCCCCGTCATCTACCTCTACCTCGACCGCTTGCGTGCAAGGCTCGCAAGATGGTCCTCACGTCTCCCGTGGAATCGCACCACACCCGACACGGCGGCATAAGCATGAAATTCGTTCGCACTCCTATCGTTCTGGTTCTGGCATTGGCGCTCGGCGCTTGCGCTGTCGGGCCCGATTATCGTCGGCCGGCGGTCGCGGTGCCCACCAAGTTCAAGGAGCTCGACGGCTGGGCGCAGGCGCAGCCCGCGGCCGAGGCGCCGAAGGGCGACTGGTGGACCGTCTTCCACGATCCGCTGCTCGACGAACTCGAGCCCATGGTCGTCGTCTCGAATCAGACGGTGAGGCAGGATTACGCAAACTACGAGGAGGCGCTCGCCGAAGTGCGCGTCGCGCGCGCGTCGCTCTTTCCCAGCATCGGCGCAACCGGCTCGGCAACGCGCGAACGGTCGTCGACCGGCTCTTCGAGCTCGTCGCTCTCGGCGAGCAGCTTCTCGGTGTCGCGACGCAACGTCAATAATTCCGCGTCTCTCGAAGGCAGCGTCAGTTGGGCCCCCGATCTCTGGGGCCAAGTGCGGCGCACGGTCGAGGAGAACGCTGCGTCGGCGCAGGCGAGCCAGGCGACGCTGGCCAACGCGACGTTGTCCGAGCAGGTGACGCTCGCGACTGCCGTCATCGACTTGCGCATCACCGATGCGAACATCGATCTACTGACGAAGACGGTCGAGAACTACAAGGAGTACCTTCGCGTCGTGTCGGACCAGGCTCAGGCCGGCACCGAGCCGCCGTCCGATCTCATCACCGCGAAGACGCAGCTCGAGAGCGCGCAGTCGAGCCTGATCGCGCTCGGCGTGTCGCGCGCGCAGTACGAGCATGCGATCGCGGTACTCGTCGGCAAGAATCCGGAGGATCTCGACATTTCGCATAGCACCTCGATGCCGGTGTTGCCGTCGATTCCGGTCGGCCTACCGTCGACTCTGCTGCAGCGGCGGCCCGATATCGCCGTGGCCGAACGCGAGATGGCCGCTCAAAATGCTGCGATCGGGGTGGCTGTTTCGGCCTATTATCCGACGATCTCGCTTTCGGCCGCCGCCGGTTTCTCGGCCTCGCCGCTAGCCGGCTTGCTCAATATCGGCAACTACGTCTGGTCGCTCGGCGCCGATGTGAGCCAGACGCTTTTCGACGGCGGCGAGCGTAGCGGGAAGGTCGCCGCCGCGAAGGCAGCCTACGATGCGGCCGTGGCCAACTATCGGGGGACGGTGTTGACGGCGTTCGAAGGTGTCGATAATGACTTGGCGGGTTTGCGCATTCTCGCCGAGCAGGCGAAGGTGCTCGAAGCCGAAGTGAAGGACGCGACGCGCGGCGCGCAGATCGCGCTCGACGAGTATCAGGCCGGCACGGTCGATTACACGACGGTGGCTACCGCGCAGACGACGCTGCTGAGCGCGCAGGAGACGGCGCTCGGTGTCGAGCAGACGCGGCTCGTCGATGCCGTCTCGCTGATCGGTGACCTGGGCGGCGGATGGTCGGCCGACGCGCTTTGCGATCCTCAGCATACCAAGTGCGAAGCGCCGGCCTCGGGGAATTCGGGCGCATCGGCTCCCGCCGCCTCCGCGCCCGCCGGCTCCAATGCTAGTGCGGAACGTTCACCACTCCATGCTTCACGCTGATCGCGTTGGCGCCCGGGCTCTCGGCGATCGCCGGCAGGTTGGCGAGCGTCAGCGCGGGAGCCGCACCCGGGGTACCTCCGCGCGGCACCGTGCGAACGACCTGCGACGGCGGCAGCGGCGTGCCGCTTTTCAGGTGAGTCCACATCAGGTTGAGTGCCTGCAGATAGTAGTAATGAACGGGCACGAAGCGCGTGTCGAAGCCAGGGAAGCCGAGAAACGCGTCGAAGTGCTGGCCGTTCGTCACTTCGATCAGTGACAGTCGGCTGTGCGACCCTTCGACGACGCTGTTCGCCGCCAGATACGCGCGCGACGCGTGATTGATCGGCACGAGCGCATCGCTGCGGCCCTGAACGACGATCGCGGGCTTGCCATGCAGATCGGCGCGCACACGAATCGCGTCGACGCTCGCCACCATGCGCGGGTCCTGATTCGTCCATAGCGCGCGCAGGCAGGCGGCCCCGGCGAAACTGGCATCCGGCGTGGCCAGTCGATGATCGGCACCGCCCGCGGGCGCTTCGTTGTAGACGAGATTGATGCCGTTCGTAGGCGGCACGCCATTGCCGAGACCGAAGATCGTCGGCATCGGCGAGACGGCGGGCGTGAAGCCGGCCGCGCCCGTCGACGGATTCGTCGTGCCGAAACTGAAGCCGCAGAGATTGTCGATCACGCTCGATCTCGTATAGGCATTCGCGTAGGTCACGGCCACGGCCGGAACCGCCTGCGAATCCCACATCGGCGCCTGCAGCAGATCGGAGTCCGCTTCGTAGCCGGCTTCGTGCAGTCGCGCGAGTGCGTCGTTCGCCTGGCTTTGCGTGTCCGTTCCGCTCACCATGCCGGCCGCGGCAAGCGACGCGCAGCGAGCCTCGCGGATCGCCGTCGTGGTCGCGAGGGGCAGCGCCGTGAGATACGGTGCGCCGGCGGCAGCCTGCGCGAGCGCGGCGCACGGCTGCAGCAGATTCGCGAGCGTCGTGTAGTCGGCGAGCGGCTTGCCGGCCGCGAAGATGCGCTGGCCGCCCTCGAATACCTCCGCGCGGGGCGGCATCCAGACGTTGACTTGCGGCTCCCCGACGACGACGGCGGTGATCCATCCTCGTCTGTCCTGCTCCGCTGCTTCGAGCGACGCGCCGCCGCCGTTGCTGACCGACGTTGCGATCGTCGTAATGCGGCCGGGCCGATAGAGCACGCGGTGATTCGACGAATCGCCGATGACGGGGCCGAACTGCTGATTCAGCACCCAATAGGCGAACTTGATGGCTTCGAGCGTATCTTTTCCCCAATCCTGCTCGGGGTTTTGCTGCGAATGCGCGTGCTTGAACGCGTAACGGTTCGGAAACATCTGGTTGTAGGTGGCAAGGGCGCCGCTCGCGACGTTCGCGGTGAAGAGGCTGGCGCGTCCGGCCGCCGCCGCATCCTCGATCTCGCCGTCGATCAACGTGACGAGATTGGTCCTGAGCTCTTGCGCGCCGTTGCCGGTGCCTTTGTCGGTATAGGCGACGGCGCAGCCGCGCTTGAGGCCCCATTCACCGGCCGCCGATATGGCGCCGTAGACGCCGCGCGAGCCCGACGAGGTCGCCGTCACGATGCAGGGGTGGGCCGGATCGAAGCTGACCGGGACCTGAACGAGCAGGGTGACGTTGCGACGGCCCGTGCCATTGTCGGCATAGGCGAGGTATTCCGTGCCCGCGATCTTTCCTTCGCCGAGCGTGTCGTTGCCGTTCAGATCGACGTTGGGCCCCCAGAAGCGGCCGTAGCCGCCGTTCGCGGTGATATCGACGAGCGCCCGATAGTTCGACCAGATCGCCAACCGCCGCAACTCGGCGGCGCTCGGATGGGCGGGATCGGCAATCGCGGGTTGCGGGCCCGCCAGGCCGGTCTTGCCCAAGCCCGCGGTCAGCAGATCGTCGCTGACGCCGTCATAAGTCTTCGTTCGCAGGCTGCTCGCCACGATGAACGAGGGCAGGGTATTCACAGCGGGGCCGTCGTGGTCGTCGTCCGCGCCCCATGCGCTCGACAGCGACGCGCCAACTGCGATTGCGGCGCTCAACAGCACCGCGGCACTGCGGACTGCGACGGGAACGTCTCTCATGCGTGTCTCCTTACTGTTGTTGGGATGCACCGCACCGATCAGTTTGGAACAAATAGTAATGCTTCTCTCCCGGTTTGGCGGAAGACGATGGATAGGTGTCCGAACCAATGACCGCGCTCACTGGCCATGTGAGTCGATAACGAAAAGCTTATTGGTACGCAAAGAATTATTGACTGTCCATATTGGTGCAAGAAACCGTACTCTCGCCACACTGGGCGACGAGCCCGACTTTCGATCACGAACGAGCGACGTCGATGAGAAACGGAGCGGCAGCGAAATCCAAGCGCCTTTTGTCGTCCCTGGGCGCGTTGTTCGGCATAGCGTTCACCGGTTGGGTGGCGCATCTCGTACTGGGGGAGACAGTCGATGTGCCGCTGCTGGTTGCGCCGATGGGCGCGTCGGCGGTTTTGCTTTTCGCGGTACCGGAGAGTCCGCTTGCTCAGCCCTGGTCGATCATGGGCGGCAATGTCGTCTCAGCCATCCTCGGGGTGGCCTGCGCGCAGCTGATCGCCACTCCGGTCTTTGCCGCGGCGACCGCGGTCGCGCTCGCCATCAGCGCGATGCTCGCACTGCGCTGCGTGCATCCGCCTTCGGGTGCCGTTGCGCTGACAGCCGTGCTCGGCGGCCCCAACATTCACGAGCTCGGCTTTCGATTCGTGGCGATGCCCATCGCACTCCAATCGGGCGCGCTGTTGATGGCGGCATTGCTGTTTCACCGGATGACCGGACATCGCTATCCGCGCATCCACGAGAGCGATTCGGCAGAAGGGATGTCGGCCCTGCGCCGCGTGTTTTCGAAGTTCCGCAGCCGCGAGCGCGATGACGTTCCATACATCGACGATCCTGAATCGACATAATAAAAAACTTTAACTTTTCCTGATGGATCGCGCCGCGCACTATGAGCCGTAAGCGATGCGGACGATAAGAAGCGCGCCGCCTGTGCGCGAACCGTTCGAGGATCGCCTCTGACGACCGGGCGCTATCGGGCCGAGCTGACCGACCAGATTTCTTGACTCGACCAAAGGGAAACGACAATGAAGATCTGCGTTTATGGCGCCGGAGCGATCGGCGCGTACATGGGCGCCCAGCTCGCGCTGGCCGGCGCCGACGTGAGTTTCATCGCACGCGGCGCGCATTTGGCGGCCATGCAGAAAAACGGCGTCCGTCTGCAGCTGGAGGGCGCCGAGCGCGTCGTCCAAGTCAAATGCACGGCCGATCCGCGCGAACTCGGGCCGCAGGACTACGTCATCGTCGCGCTCAAGGCGCATTCGGTGCCCGGCGTCGTCGATGCGATGCAGCCGCTCATCGGGCCGCACACGGCGATCGTCACAGCCGTCAACGGTATTCCGTATTGGTATTTCTATCGTCATGGCGGCGTTTTCGCCGGCACCCTGCTCGATAGCGTCGACCCCGGCGGCAAGCAATGGAAGGCGCTCGGTCCCGAGCGCGCGATCGGTTGCGTGCTTTATCCGGCGGCGGAAATCGTCGAGCCCGGCGTCATTCGGCATGTCTACGGCAAGAAGTTTCCGATCGGCGAGCCCAGCGGCGAGAGGACCGAGCGCATCGTGAAGCTCCACGAGATCATGACGGCGGCGGGCTTCGATGCGCCGATCCGCGAGGATATCCGCGACGAAATCTGGCTGAAGCTGTGGGGCAACCTCTGCTTCAACCCGATCAGCGCGCTCACGCATGCGACGCTCGACGTCATCACGAGCAATGCCGGCACACGCGCCGTCTCGCGCACGATGATGCTCGAAGCGAAGTCGATCGCGGACCGGTTCGGCGTGCACTTTCGCGTCGATGTCGAAAGGCGCATCGACGGGGCCGGCGCGGTTGGCGCCCATAAGACTTCCATGTTGCAGGACCTCGAGCACGGCCGGCCGATGGAAATCGATCCGTTGCTGACCGTCGTGCAGGAAATGGGGCGTCTCGTCGGTGAGCCCACGCCGATCATCGATACCGTGCTCGCGCTGATCAAGCTCAGAGAGCAGACGGTGCAGCAGGCACTCGGTCAGCCAGTGGCCCGCGCCAATCACGACGCCGAGCGGAAGGTGGCGCTCGGCGCGGCCTAGCGACGCATTTCAAACTCACGGCGCGCCCGCAACCTGACGGCGGGCGCGGTATCCTTTCGTCTCAGCCGAAGAGAGTCACACTTATTGCACCGGAGTCTTTGTCGTACGAAAGCAACGCGTCATCTTATTCCGTGAAATATCACATACAAAATATTGACGATTGCCGCGACGCAGCATAACATGACTTCATTCCCGTCATGTTTTCCGGAGCAAGCAAATGGACCTTCTTTCGTTGGCATGGTTTGCCATTGGTGCCGTCGGCCTCGGGGCCGCCGCGACGTATTGGATGGCGAAGTGGATTCCGGCGCCTGTGGCGATGAAGGCGGCCGAGCATGGGCGTTTCGCCGGTCTCGGCGAAGCGGATCATCCGGCCGCACCACAACACCGGCGGCCGCAACGTGAGGCATTGAATGTCGTCAGAACTGCTAACTAATAAGAATGCGGCAGCGCCGTTGACGCTGTCGCTCAAGTCGATCGGGGCGAGCGCGAGCCTGCGCGATCAGGCTTACGCGATGTTGCGCAAAGCGATCGCCGATGCGGATATCTACGCGACGCGCGAACCCGTGCGTCTCGACGAGCGGATGTTGAGCGAGACGCTCGGTGTGAGCCGCACACCGATCCGCGAGGCGATGACGCTGCTCGAGCAGGAGGGGTTCTTGCGCACCGTGCCGCGGCGCGGGATTTACATCGTGCGCAAGAGCAAGCGCGAGATCGTCGAAATGATTCAAATGTGGGCCGCGCTCGAGAGCATGGCGGCGCGGCTCGCCACGCTGCATGCGAGCGATGAGGAGATTGCCCGGCTTCGTCGCATGTTCGACAGCTTTCGCGACACGACGCCCGCGGAGCACATCGAGGAGTACTCGGACGCCAACATCGCCTTCCATCAGGCGATCGTCGAGTTGTCGAAGTCGCAGATCATCCTCGATACCATCAAGAATATCTTCGTGCACGTGCGCGCGATTCGGCGCATGACGATCTCGCAGAGCGATCGTGCCGCACGCTCGATCGTCGATCATCTGCGTATCATCGAAGCGCTCGAAGCGCGCGATACGGAGCTTGCAGAACGCCTCGTTCGCCAGCATTCGCTCGATCTCGCCGCCTACGTCGAGGCGAATTGCGATTTCCTCGATTGAGGCGTTTGGCCCGCGGGCGCGTCAAGAGCAGGCTCGCGCGAGCCAAGGCCGCCCATGGCCGCGGTGGCCGCTCGCGCGAGTCGAGTCTCAAAGGCGCTTTGCCGTCAACGCGTTGACTCGCGTGATCTGTTCGATCTGCGCCGCGCCTTCGTCGATCAGGAATTGCTTGAACGCGTCCGCGACGGGCGGCAGCCGCTTGTTCTTGCGGTGCACGACATACCAATTGAGCATGACCGGGAAGCCCTCGACGTCCAGCACGACGAGGTGGCCGACCTGAAGCTCGAGGCTGATCGTATGCGCCGATAGGAACGCAATCCCCATCCCGGCGATCACTGCCTGCTTGATCGTCTCCGTGCTCTTGATCTCCATGGCGATCTTGGGATTCTCGAGTCTGCCGGCCAGGCCTTCCTGCATCGAATTCCACGTATCGGAGCCGCGCTCGCGAACGACGAACGGCTCCTCGGCAAGTTGCGCCATCGTGATGAAGCGCTTGTTCGCGAGCGGATGACTCGGGGCGGCGACGATGACGTAGGGATGCGGGGCGAACGGCTCGGTCGTCACGTCCATGCCGACAGGCGGACGCACCATGACCGCGAGATCGGTCTGATTGGTGACGAGCTGCTGAAGCAGCTCCTCGCGATTGTGAACGGACAGATTGAGCGTGACGCCCGAGTGCCGGCGCGTGAATTCCGCGAGAAGGCGAGGGAAGAAGTAGTCCCCCGCGCTGATGACGGCCACGTTGAGCTTGCCGCCCGAGATGCCCTTGAGCTGGCTCATCGCTTCGTCTTCCTGCTGAAACTGCAGCAGGATGTTGCGGCTGAACTGGAGCATTTCTGCGCCCGCCGGCGTCAGGTAGATCTTCTTGCCCAACTGCTCGAAAAGCGGCAGTCCCGCGTGCTCCTCAAGTTGAGCGACCTGAGTCGAGACGGCCGGCTGAGTCAAGTGAAGCTCCTCGGCGGCGCGCGAGAAGCTGAGCAGACGTGCCACGGTCTCGAAAACCTTCAGTTGCCGAAGCGTGGCGTTTCTGATTGTCATGGGCCGATGCATAAGGAAGAGGCTATCGGCATCGTAACAAAGTTCAGGTTTTCCAAAGCTAGCGAAGACCCTAATGCGCGCGCCGACTCGCGGTGTTGCCGCAAGCTCGAATCGACCGGCCCATAGCGGCGGTTACGTCATATATAAGGGCTCCTTAATCCAAACGGTAACAAAGTTTGATTATCGGCAATTGATCGCAGCCCCTAGCATGCAGGTATGCGATCAAGCGGCTGTCGACAACGGGCCCGGTCCAACCGCAAGCCATCGCGCCTCTCGCTTTAATAAATAGATCGATGGAGACAAAGCACATGAACGGATCCGTTCAGCATGCCCCCGTGTTCTGGAAGAACAGATGGTGTCAGCTAGTCATCGGCATGCTATGCATGGCGCTGGTCGCCAACCTGCAATACGCCTGGACCCTCTTCGTGGGGCCGATGCACACCAAACATCACTGGGACCCGGCGTCCATTCAAGTGGCTTTCTCGATCTTCCTCATCACCGAGACGTGGCTCGTGCCCGTCGAGGGATGGCTCGTCGACCGGTTCGGGCCGCGGCTCGTGGTTGCGATCGGTGCGGTCTTCGCCGGTGCGGCGTGGATCATGGACTCTTACGCGACGACGCTGCCCGAGCTCTACATCGCGTCGGTCATTGCGGGCGTGGGCGCCGGGTGCGTCTATGGAACTTGCGTCGGCAACGCCCTTAAGTTATTCCCCGACCGCCGCGGCCTCGCTGCGGGGCTGACGGCGGCCGGCTTCGGCGCGGGTGCCGCGGTGACCGTCATTCCGATCGCGACCATGATCACGCGCTCGGGCTACGAACAGGCGTTCCTGGTCTTTGGCGGCTTCCAGGGCGTCGCCATCTTCTTGTTGGCCATGCTGCTCACGAAGCCCGTCGTCCGCGCCGGCGTGGTGCCGGCACGCAAGTTCGCCGTCACGAAGGTCGACTACACGCCGGGGCAGATGGTGCGTACGCCCGTGTTCTGGCTCATCTATGTATCGTTCGTCGCGGTCGCGGCCGGCGGCGTCATGGCGACGGCTCAGATCGGCCCGATCGCGAAGGACCTCGGGCTCGCTCGCATTCCGATGACGCTCTTCGGGATGACGCTGCCGCTGCTCACGATGACGCTTTCGATCGACAACATCTGCAACGGCTTCACGCGTCCGCTCTGCGGCTTTGTTTCCGACAAGATCGGCCGCGAGAACACGATGTTCATCGTCTTCATCGGGGAGGGCCTCGCGCTGCTCGGGCTCATGCAGTACGGCACGAACCCCTATGCGTTCATGACGTTCGCGGCGCTGATCTTCCTCTGCTGGGGCGAAATCTTCTCGATCTTCCCGGCCATTTGCGCCGATACGTTCGGCAGCAAGTTCGCCGCCGCAAACGCGGGCTTGCTTTATACGGCGAAGGGTACGGCCGCGCTACTCGTTCCGCTCGCGTCGATCCTGGCCGAGATGGGCGGCTGGAACGCGGTGTTCCTCGTCGCGGCCGCCATCACGATTACGGCCGGCATCGGCGCCAAGTTCGTCCTTGCGCCGATGCGCGCACGTTGGATCGAAGCGCAGAACGCAGGCTCGGCTTTCGTCACTACGCATCAGTCTTCGTCGACGCTTTCGCACTGATCGTCGCGCGCACTTTGATCGACGTTTGAACCGTGGGCGCCTTGCTCGATTCACCGAGCAAGGCGCTTTGGGTTTGAGGGAAGAGGTTGGCGCAACGGGCTTCGCCCGCGAAGCCGGAGAAAAGAAAACGCCGCGTGGGAGTCACGCGGCGTTGGGATTGCGGTTAGAGACGGGATGTCAGGCGCCGCTGAGCATGGGCAGCCCGAAGTCCCCGGAGAAGTCGTCGTTGAAGCAGGGCGAGGCACGCATCTCTCGCGTGCGGACCTGGAGCACGGAAGGACGCTTCGTTTCGGCGGCGATAGCCGCGCACGCTTCGAGCGCCTCGGGCCGCAGCGCGTTCTTCTTCGCCAGGATGGCCTCGCTAAGAAACTCGGCGCTATAGGCGGTCAGCAGATGAGGATGGTGCGTTTCGATGTACGTGACGATGCGAGCCGCCTCGCCATCGATCGATGCAAGCGACGCCAGCGTATGCGTGTCCCAACGAAAGCGCAGCCCCAGTTCGGCGAACGCCATGTTGTACGCGCAAACATGCGCCTTCAGGTCGCGATCGTCGTCGAGGCGACGATCGTCGAATGCTGTAGAGGTCATGGGCTTCTCCTTCCATCGTGAATCGATGAGTTGGCTAAAGCATAGGGCTGCAGCTGAATAGGTGATAGTTAAAGTTTTATTTGAAATCCATAAACGATTGCTTATCAAAGACCACACGCGGCGCGAGCCAGAGGGAAAACAAGCGAGCGCACCAGGCGCGGCTCGCGGGCGTTTCTAAAATCGCTTGACCTCGTAGATATCTGATATACAGTATTAAACATACTCAGACCGCGAGGAGACTATGTCCACGGACAGGCACATCGAGCCCGGGTCGCCGCAAGTGTCGTTATCGCTTGCGCCGATCGGAGGTTCCCTGTCGTTGCGTGACAGGGCTTATGCCAGCTTGAGGCGAGCCATCGCCGAGACGGACATCTATGAGTCCCGCGAGGACATCCGGCTCGACGAAAAGGAATTGGCCGAGGCGCTCGGTGTCAGCCGTACGCCGGTGCGCGAAGCGATGACCCTGCTCGAGCAGGAGGGGTTTCTGCGGACGGTGCCGCGGCGCGGCGTCTATATCCAGCGCAAGACGAAGCGCGAAATCGTCGAGATGATCTATATGTGGGCGGCGCTCGAGAGCATGGCGGCGCGGCTCGCGACCGCACGCGCTTCGGACGCGGAAATTGCAGGGCTGCGCCGCATCTTCGCCGACTTCGGCGAAACGACGCCCGCCGAGCACGTCGACGAGTACTCCGAGGCCAACATCGCATTTCATCAGGCGGTCTTCGAGCTCTCGCAATCGTCCGTGCTCGTCGAAACGAGCAAAAACATCTTCATGCACGTGCGCGCGATCCGTCGGATGACTATCGGCGAGCGCGATCGCGCCGCGCGTTCGATACACGATCACATGCGCATCATCGAGGCACTGGAGGCTCGTGATACCGAGCTTGCCGAGCAGCTCGCGCGCCAGCACTCGCTCGATCTGGCGGCATTCGTGGAAGGGCACTGCGACTTTCTCGACTAAGGGGCGAGCAGAACAGGCGACGCCGAGCGGCGACGCAAAAAACGCTTGATCTAATACAGTGTGTGATATATGGTATATCACAACAAACACAAACAACTCTGCGCCAAGGAGGCATGACATGGCAGAAGCAGCTGGGGCGATCGAACTGAAGGTCCCCCAAGTCACTGAAACTAAAACTTCGCCGATGACGGACGGCTTTCATCTCGTCATCGAAGCGTTGAAGCTCAACGGTATCGAGAACATCTACGGCTTGCCCGGAATTCCCGTTACCGACCTGGCGCGGCTTGCGCAAGCTGAAGGAATGCGCGTCATCAGCTTTCGGCACGAGCAAAACGCGGGCAACGCGGCGGCGATTGCCGGCTATCTGACGCAAAAGCCCGGCGTCTGCCTGACCGTATCCGCGCCTGGCTTCCTGAATGGGCTGACGGCGTTGGCCAACGCGACGACGAACTGCTTTCCGATGATCCTCATCAGCGGCTCGAGCGAGCGCGAGATCGTCGATCTCCAGCAAGGCGATTACGAGGAGATGGATCAACTCAACATCGCCAAGCCGCATGCGAAGGCGGCTTTTCGGGTGCTGCATGCGCAGGACATCGGTATCGGCGTAGCTCGCGCGATCCGCGCCGCGGTGTCGGGACGCCCGGGCGGCGTTTATCTCGACCTGCCGGCGAAGCTGCTGGCTCAGGCCGTCGACGCCGTCGAGGGACGCAACTCGCTCGTGCGCGTGGTCGATCCCGCGCCGCGCCAGCTGCCCGCGCCCGACTCGGTCCAGCGCGCGCTCAACCTGCTCAAAGGCGCGAAGCGTCCGTTGATCCTGCTTGGCAAGGGCGCGGCCTACGCGCGGGCCGATGCCGAGATCCGGGCGCTCGTCGAAAAGACGGGCATTCCCTATCTGCCGATGTCGATGGCGAAGGGGCTTCTGCCCGATACGCATCCGCAATCGGCATCGGCCGCGCGTTCGTTCGTGTTAGCCGAGTCCGACGTCGTCCTGCTCGTCGGCGCGCGCCTGAACTGGCTGCTCGCTCATGGCAAGGGCAAGACCTGGGGGGCGCCGAAGCAGTTCATCCAGGTCGATATCGCGCCGACCGAGATCGACAGCAACGTTGCAATCGCGGCGCCCGTCGTCGGCGATATCGGCTCGTGCGTCTCGGCGCTCCTCGAGGGAATCGACCCGAGCTTCCCGAAGCCGAGTGCCGAGTGGCTTTCAGTCGTGGCCGAGCGCAAGAACAAGAACCTCGCGAAGATGGCGGAAACACTCGGGAAGGACCCGACGCCGATGAGCTTCCACAGCGCACTGCGCGTGCTGCGCGATGTCGTGAAGGCGCATCCGGACATCATGCTCGTCAACGAGGGCGCGAATACGCTCGACTACGCGCGGGCGGTCATCGACATGTACGAGCCGCGCAAGCGTCTCGATTGCGGCACCTGGGGCGTGATGGGCATCGGCATGGGCTTCGCGGTCGGCGCGGCCGTCGAGACCGGCAAACAAGTGCTCGCGATCTGCGGCGATAGCGCGTTCGGCTTTTCGGGGATGGAGGTCGAGACGATTTGCCGATATGACCTGCCCGTTTGCATCGTCGTCTTCAACAACAACGGCGTCTATCGCGGCACGGATGTGAATCCGTCCGGCGGCAAGGACGTGGCGCCGACGGTGTTCGTCAAGGGCTCGCGTTACGACAAGCTGATCGAGGCGTTCGGCGGCACGGGTTATCACGTGACCACACCGGCCGAGCTCGAAAAAGCCGTGGCCGAGGCGTTCAAGACCGGCAAACCCGCCCTCATCAACGCCGTCATCGACGAATCGGCCGGCACCGAAAGCGGCCGCTTGACCAACCTCAATCCGCAAAGCTCGGCGAAGAAGCACTGACGCCTGACATCGCCCGACACGACACCCTTAGGAGAATGAAAGTGACACTGCCGCTCAAAGGAATCAAGATCATCGATTTCACGCACGTCCAGGCGGGTCCCGCTTGCACGCAGATGCTGGCTTGGTTCGGTGCCGACGTGATCAAGGTCGAGCGTCCGGGCTCCGGCGACGTGACGCGTAATCAACTGCGCGACATTCCGGATGCCGATGCGCTTTACTTCACGATGCTCAACAGCAACAAGCGTTCGCTGACGCTCGACACTAAGACGGCCGAAGGCAAGGAGGTTCTCGAGAAGCTGATTCGCGGCTCGGATGTGCTCGTCGAGAACTTCGGGCCCGGCGCGCTGGACCGCATGGGCTTTTCGTGGCAACGCATCAACGAGCTCAATCCGAAGATGATCGTCGCCTCGGTGAAGGGCTTCTCCGAAGGCCATCATTATTCGGACCTGAAGGTCTACGAGAACGTCGCGCAGTGCGCCGGCGGTGCCGCCTCGACGACGGGCTTCTGGGACGGCCCGCCGACGGTCAGCGCGGCCGCGCTCGGCGACAGCAACACGGGCATGCATCTCGCGATCGGCATTCTCACGGCCCTCATCGGCCGCCAGCAGACGGGCAAGGGACAGAAGGTGGCCGTCTCGATGCAAGACGCCGTGCTGAACCTGTGCCGCGTGAAACTGCGCGATCAGCAGCGTCTCGAGCGCGTCGGCTACCTCAAAGAGTATCCGCAGTATCCGCACGGCACATTCAGCGATGTGGTGCCGCGCGGCGGCAACGCGGGCGGCGGCGGCCAGCCCGGATGGGTGCTCAAGTGCAAGGGATGGCAAACCGATCCGAACGCCTATATCTATTTCACCGTTCAAGATCACGCGTGGGAGCCGATCTGCCGCGCGATCGGACGTCCTGAATGGATCAACGACCCCGACTACAACACGCCCGACGCGCGCCAGCCGCATATCTTCGACATCTTCGCGAAGATCGAGGAGTGGCTCGCCGGCAAGACGAAGTACGAGGCCGTCGATATCCTGCGCAAATTTGACATTCCTTGCTCGCCGGTGCTGAGCATGAAGGAGCTCGCCTACGACGAATCGATGCGCAAGACCGGCTCGATCGTCGAAGTCGATCACCCTGTGCGCGGCAAGTATCTGACGGTGGGCAGTCCTATCAAGTTCTCCGACCTCAGGCCCGAGATCACCGCCTCGCCGCTCCTCGGGCAGCACACGGACGAAGTGCTGGCCGAACTCGGCTACAGCAAGGAGCAGATCGCCCATATGCACGAGGCGAAGGCCGTCTGAAGACATGGGCGGGCGAGGCCACCGCGGCGGGCGTGCGTTTTTTCGTTTATCGTCGAAGCAATCGCCCCGCGGCGCCTGCCATCGACGTCAGCAGAGGCGCCAGGCGTCGCGGCGACCCGGTCTATCCTGCCCGTAGCGGCACAACGAACGGAGTGAGAGAGCACCATGCAAACGACGATCGATCTCGAACAACTGGTCGCGGCCGTCGGCGACGCGATCATCGTCTCTGATCCGCAAGGCAGGATCACCCTCTGGAATCCGGCGGCGCAGCGAATATTCGGTTTCAGCGAAGAAGAGGCGCTGGGCAAGTCGCTCGACCTCATCATTCCGCAACGTCTGCAAGCCCGTCATTGGGAGGGCTACCAGAAGACGATGCAAACGGGCGAGACGCGCTACGGCAACGATGTGCTCAAGGTGCCCGCCGTGCACAAGGACGGAAGGGCGTTGTCGATCGCATTCACCGTCGCGCTGCTGTATTCGGCGCCGGGCACGCTCAGCGGAATCGTCGCTGTCATTCGCGACGAAACGAGCCGCTTTCAGGAAGAGCGCAATTTGCGCAAGCGGCTCACCGAATTGGAGGCCCGAGTCGGGGCTTGACGTCATCCACCGATCGGTCGCCGCGCCGCGCTCGACGCATGCGCGGCGACACGGCGGCTCGGGTTGGCAAGAGCAAACGAGGAAGCGATGCGCGTGGAGATTGTGGGATCGTACCGGCTGGAGCTGTCCGCGATGCAGCTCATCGAGAACGGCGGGTGGACCGCCTATGCGGCGGTCCGAAACGCCGAAGATGGGGCGGCGGGCGAACCGAAGCTGAGTATTCTGCCGTATCAACGCGTCGTCGATGACGCCGTGTTCGAGAGCGAAGCTGCCGCGCTTGCCGCCGCGCGGCGTGTGGCAATCGCGCTCGTCGGCGCCGCCTCGGCCTGAGTTCTGCGGTGCATGCTCGGGCGGCGTTCTTGGTTATTTATTTAGTAGTACAGAACAAATTGAATGCGCCGACCCGGGTTTGAAAACCTGCCGGTGCAATGGCACCGAAGCTGTGCAGAGAACACGGTGCCGATAGAGACAAACGAGTTTGGGAGACAGGAAGTGAGCAAGGCACTGATGGGTGTGCGCGTCCTCGATTTCACGCATGTGCAGTCCGGCCCGACCTGCACGCAGCTGCTCGCCTGGTTCGGCGCGGACGTGATCAAGGTCGAGCGGGCGGGAGCCGGCGACGTCACGCGCGAGCAACTGCGCGACATCCCCGATGCCGACAGCCTTTACTTCACGATGCTCAACCACAACAAGCGTTCGGTCACGATCGACGCGAAGCATCCCGAAGGCAAGAAGGTCCTCGAGGCGTTGATTCGACAATGCGACGTGCTCGTCGAGAACTTCGCGCCGGGTGCGATCGAGCGGATGGGTTTCGGTTGGGAGCGCATCCAGGAATTGAATCCGCGCATGATCATGGCGTCGGTCAAGGGCTTCGGCCCCGGCCCTTACCAGGACTGCAAGGTCTATGAGAATGTCGCGCAGTGCGCGGGCGGTGCCGCGTCGACAACGGGTTTCGACGATGGCCCGCCCGTCGTGAGCGGCGCGCAGATCGGCGATAGCGGCACCGGACTCCATCTCGCGCTGGGCATCGTGACAGCGCTCTATCAACGGACGATGACCGGCCGCGGACAGTATGTGCTCGCGGCGATGCAAGATGCCGTGCTCAATCTGTGCCGCGTCAAGCTGCGCGATCAGCAGCGGCTCGACCGCACGGGTGTGTTGCGCGAATATCCGCAGCACCCGCAGGGGACGTTCGGGCCGGCCGTGCCGCGCGCGGGCAACGCGTCGGGCGGCGGTCAGCCGGGTTGGATCCTGCGCTGCAAGAATTGGGAATGGGACTATAACGCCTACATCTATTTCATCGCGCAGGCCCCGGTATGGGCCAAGGTCTGCAACGTGATCGGCAAGGAAGAGTGGATTACCGATCCCGACTACGCGACGCCGCAAGCACGCTTGCCGCGCCTTAAGGAGATCTTCGCCGAAATCGAGCGCTGGACGATGACGAAGACGAAGTTCGAGGCGATGCAGATTCTGAACAAGTACGACATCCCTTGCGGCCCGGTGCTCTCGATGAAGGAGATTGCCGAAGACGAAGCGCTGCGCGAGACCGGCACGATCGTCGAAGTCGATCATCCGGTTCGCGGGCCGTACCTGACGGTCGGCAATCCCATCAAGCTGTCGGACAGCCCCACGTTGGTGACGCGCTCGCCGCTGCTCGGCGAGCATACCGACGAAGTCATGGCCGAGCTAGGCTTCACACCCGAAGACGTCGCGCATCTGCGCGAGGTCGGAGCGATCTGACGATCCGATAAAGGAGAACCCCCATGACATCATGGGTCCGCTTTCTGTCGAAGGACGAAAGCGTCGGCTTCGGCTTGCTCGAAGACGACTGCGTTGTTGAATATCGCGGCGACATGTTCGGCGACCCCGAACGAACGGGAGGCCGGCGGCATCTCGACGACGTGACGCTGTTGAGTCCGTGCGTGCCGACCAAGGTCGTCGCGCTCTGGAACAACTTCCATGCGCTTGCCGAGAAGCTCGGCAAGGCCGCGCCCGTTCATCCGCTGTTTTTGATCAAGCCGCCGATGTCCGTGATCGGGCCGGGCGCGCCCATCCGACGCCCCCGTGCATACCGCGGCAAGATCGCCTATGAGGGCGAGCTCGGGATCGTAATCGGGAAGCGCTGCAGCAACGTGGCGGTGGACGAGGCCGATCGGTACATCTTCGGCTATACCTGCATCAACGATGTCACGGCCGTCGAGTTGTTGGACGAAGATCCGAACTTCGCGCAATGGTGTCGGGCAAAGGGCTTCGATACGTTCAGCTGCATCGGCCCTGCGATCCGCTGCGACTTCGATTGGCGCGCCGCGCGCGTGGCAACCCGACTCGACGATACAGAGCGGCAGAACTATCCGCTCGACGACATGATCTTCTCGCCGGCGCAGCAGGTGAGCCTGCTCTCGCAGGACATGACGCTGATGCCGGGCGACGTGATCGCGTGCGGCACGTCGATCGGCGTCGGATCGATCAAGGACGGGGCGACGGTGACGGTGTCGATCGATGGGATCGGCTCGCTTTCGAACACGCTCGCGGCGACGGGGGAGCAATGACGACCATCGCCGTGCCACGCGAAGTGCATCCGGGCGAGCGCCGCGTCGCGGCGACGCCCGATACCGTCGCGCAGTTGATCAAGCTCGGATACACGGTGACGGTCGAAGCGGGTGCCGGAGCCGCCGCGTCGTTCGACGACGACGCCTATCGCACTGCCGGCGCCGAGATCGTCAGTGATACCCGCGCACTTTGGTCCGGGGCGGATGTCGTCGTCAAAGTGCGTCCGCCCGCAGTCCACCCGCGGCTCGACGTCGACGAGACCTCGCTGATCCGGGAAGGTGCCACGCTGATCGGCTTCGTCTGGCCCGCTCAAAACCCGGGGTTGCTGACGTGCCTCGCCGAGCGTCGGACGAGCGTCCTCGCGATGGACTGCGTGCCGCGCATTTCGCGTGCGCAAAAGCTCGACGCGTTGAGCTCGATGGCGAACATGGCCGGCTATCGCGCCGTGATCGAAGCGGCTCACCACTTCGGGCGGTTGTTCACGGGGCAGATCACCGCGGCGGGCAAGATGCCGCCGGCGAAGGTGATGGTCATCGGCGCCGGCGTGGCGGGGCTTGCGGCCATCGGCGCGGCGCGCGGCCTCGGCGCGATCGTGCGCGCATTCGATACGCGCCCCGAAGTCGAGCAGCAAGTGCAAAGCATGGGCGCTGACTTCCTGAAAGTCGATATCGAAGAGGAGGGCAGCGGCAGCGGCGGCTACGCGAAGGAAATGAGCGCGCGCTTTATCGAGGCCGAGATGGCGCTCTTCGCGGCGCAGGCGAAGGAAATCGACATCATCGTCACGACTGCGCTGATTCCCGGCAAGGCCGCGCCGACGCTCATCACGGCCGAGATGGTCGAGTCGATGCGGCCGGGCAGCGTGATCGTCGATATGGCGGCCGAGCAGGGCGGCAACTGCGAGCTCACGAAGTCCGGCGAGGTCGTGAACGTGCACGGCGTGACGATCGTCGGCTACACGGACCTGCCGAGCCGGATGGCGACGCAGTCGAGCCAGCTCTATGCGACGAACATCCGGCATTTGCTGACCGATCTCACGCCGAACAAGGATGGCGCGCTGCGAATCGATATGAACGACGAAGTCATGCGGGGCGCGACGGTCGTTCACGAAGGTTCGATCGTCTGGCCGCCGCCCGCGCCGAAGCAGCCGGCGACGGAAAACAAGGCGAGCGTCGAGCGTGCCGGCGAATCGGCGAACCATGCGGCGCGCGCGCCGGGCGCAGCCGCTCAGAAGGAAAACGGCGAAGGCGCTCGACGGAAACCCGGTATGGGCACGCTCGCGTTCGTCGCCATTGCCGCCGTGGCGTTGCTCGCATTGGGAGCCGTTGCGCCCCCGTCGTTCGTTGCTCATCTGACGGTCTTCGTGCTCGCGGTCTTCGTCGGGTACCAGGTCATCTGGAACGTGACGCCGGCGTTGCATACGCCGCTCATGAGCGTGACGAACGCGATCAGCGGCATCATCGTCATCGGGGCGCTGCTGCAGCTCGGCACGTCGAACACGCTTGTGACGACGCTTGGCGGCATCGCGCTTTTCGTCGCGACGATCAACATCGCGGGTGGATTTCTCGTCACGCAGCGCATGCTGAGAATGTTCCAGCGCAATTGATAAGGAGTCCTGATGTTGAACGGAATCGGCAATATCGCGTATCTGGGCGCGAGCACGCTGTTCATTTTGAGCCTGCGCGGCCTCGGCAATCCGCTCACGGCGCGGCGCGGCAACCTGTACGGCATGATCGGCATGCTGATTGCCGTCGCGGCGACGCTTGTCATCGCGCCCGGCGTCAGTCTTGCGATCGTTGTCGTCTGTGCCGCGACGGGGGCGGCGTTGGGCGCGCTTCTCGCGCAGCGCGTGGAAATGACGCAGATGCCGCAGCTCGTGGCGATCCTGCACAGTTTTGTGGGCCTCGCGGCCGTCGTGACGGCCGTCAACAGCTATATCGCGCCCGCGGCGGGGCAAGAGGGCGTGCAGCAGACGATCCACGAATGCGAGATCTACCTTGGCGCACTGATCGGCATGGTGACGTTCGCCGGATCGATCGTCGCGTTCCTCAAGCTGCAAGGGACGATCGGCGGCAAACCGCTCGTCTTGCCCGCTCGGCACCTGCTCAATCTTCTCGTCGTCGCACTGTGCGCCGTGCTCGGTTATCGCTTTCTGACGGCACCGACCGTCGAGTCCGGATTGTTCGCACTCCTGACGATGATCGTGCTCGCCGCCGCGCTCGGCGTTCACCTCGTGATGGCGATCGGCGGGGCGGATATGCCCGTCGTCGTGTCCATGCTGAACAGCTACTCGGGCTGGGCGGCGGCGGCCACGGGGTTCATGCTCGACAACGATCTGCTGATCACGACGGGCGCGCTCGTCGGGTCCAGCGGCGCGATTCTGAGCTACATCATGTGCCGCGCGATGAACCGAGGCTTTCTATCGGTGATACTCGGCGGTTTCGGCGCGTCGAGCGGCGCGGCCGCGGCGCAGGTCGAGGGTGAGGTCGTCTCGGCGACGGTCGACGAAGTCGGCGCCATGTTGCGCGATGCGTCGGATGTCATCATCGTGCCGGGCTACGGCATGGCCGTGGCTCAGGCGCAATCGACGATCAGCGAGATCACGCGCAAGCTTTCCGCGATGGGCGTGCGCGTGCGCTTCGGCATTCATCCCGTCGCGGGTCGGTTGCCGGGTCACATGAACGTCCTGCTCGCCGAAGCGAAGGTACCGTACGACATCGTGCTCGAGATGGACGAGATCAACGACGACTTCGCCCATGCCGACGTCGTGCTGGTGATCGGTGCGAACGATATCGTCAATCCCGGCGCGCTCGAAGACCCGGCGAGCCCGATTGCCGGGATGCCGGTGCTCGAAGTCTGGAAGGCTCGCACCGTCGTCGTCTCGAAGCGCAGCATGGCGTCCGGCTATGCGGGCGTCGACAATCCGCTCTTCTGCAAGGAAAACACGCGGATGCTGTTCGGCGACGCGAAAGCGAGCGTAGATGCGCTGCTGCAGGCTCTGGCGGTCTGAGGAAGGGGCCGGTCGGCGGACCGATTGCTGATCTCTGTTGGGCCAACCCGAACCCCGAACCTGACGTCGGCGTTCGCTTGCGCATCACGGCGGACGATGCGTATAATCGCAGGCTTCGCTTTCGAAGCTAGGGCGCTTTCGCGGAACGCGATCGATCGTTGCGGGAATGGATCCGCCGGCGCGCAGAAAGTCCTTCCGGCGCCCGATGTGAGGAAAGAAAAAACTTCACAAACGGCGAACGGGAAGCTAGAATAGCGTTCTTCGCTTTCGGCGAAAGTTGATTGCGAAGCGCGGTAGTACGAAGAGATTTTGTCCCCTTCGTCTAGAGGCCTAGGACATCACCCTTTCACGGTGAGTACAGGGGTTCGAATCCCCTAGGGGACGCCAGACATCGGCGGTATTTCAGTCGCGGAAGCGATGAGGTACGGCAGCTCGAGAGACGAGACCGACGCTCGCGAGTATGATGCAAGAAAGTGGAGTGGTAGTTCAGTCGGTTAGAATACCGGCCTGTCACGCCGGGGGTCGCGGGTTCGAGTCCCGTCCACTCCGCCAGACAAAGCCCGTTCAGTAGGCTTGAACGGGCTTTTTTAATAAAGGTGTAAGCGGTACGTTTGTCCCCTTCGTCTAGAGGCCTAGGACATCACCCTTTCACGGTGAGTACAGGGGTTCGAATCCCCTAGGGGACGCCAGATATCGGTGGCGTATTCGAGCGCCGGGTTGAACCCGGAGGCACGAGACGCCGCAGCCCGTGAGACACGACCGACGCTCGCGGGCCATGATCTGCAAGACTGGAGTGGTAGTTCAGTCGGTTAGAATACCGGCCTGTCACGCCGGGGGTCGCGGGTTCGAGTCCCGTCCACTCCGCCAAATCGAAAAGCCCGTTGATGAATTCAACGGGCTTTTTTTTGGCTTACAGCTAATCGCACGTGGATCGGAACCGAAGAGAGCGGCCGTGACACGCGCCGGCAGCCATGTGTCGCGCCGCACCATCGCCGGGGGAAATCTCAGTTGCAAGCGGCGTCCCAGTGCCGTACCGTGTCCCTGAATCGTCCCGTTGCCGCGCAGATGTTCGCTCCCACCGACGCACCGCTGCCGTTCGCCCTGCGCGACGCCGCGCCCGAAGACTTCGAGTTCGCCGAGGCGCTGACGCGCAACAACATGAACGGCTACTACGAACGCCATCATCTCGTCTGGCGTGCCGATCTCTTCTTCGTCAGCTGGCGCGAATCGGAAAACTATATTCTCGAAGCGGACGGCGAGCGGGTGGGCGTCATGCGCCTGACCGAAGAGGGTGATTCGCTGCACATCCGCGACGTCCAAATCGCGCCAGGCTACCGCGGCCAGGGTGCCGGCACTTATATGCTCGAGACGGCGCATCGCTGGGCTCATGAGCGGGGATTGAGCGAGCTGCAGCTGCGCGTCTTCGTCGACAACCCGGCTGCGCGTCTCTATCTGCGCATGGGCTATCGCGTGAGCGGCCCGCGGATCGCTCAGATCGGCGCGATCCGCCATATGACGCGGCGCGTCTGATCCGCATCCGCCCAGAAAAAGCGCCGGGCGCCGATCAACGGCCGGCCTGGCCGTCCGGTAGATCCTCGAGTTCGTCTTCTTCGAGCGCCTCGCTTTCTTGCCGGCGCTCGTGCCCGCGCACCATGAATGCCCGCGGGCTCTCGCCAAACGCTCGGCGGAACATGGCCGAAAACGCGCTCTGACTCTGGTAGCCGAGCGCCTGCGCGATATGCGACAGCGGCCTGCCCTGGCTGAGCAGCGGAATCGCCCGCGCGAGCACGGCCTGCTGGCGCCATTGCGAGTAGCTCATGCCGAGTTCCTGCCGAAAGAGCCGCGCAATCGTGCGCGTGCTCGCGCCGACCGTTGCCGCCCAATACTCGAGCGGGTCCGCGTTGCCGGGGTCGGCGAGCAGCGCATCGCAAAGTGCGCGCAACCTTTTTTCGCGCGGCATCGGCACCGATAGCGGCAACGGGACCGAGTGCGTCAGCTCATCGAGGGCGAGCGCGCCGAGCAGGCGCTCACGCGCGGGCGACAAATCGGCCGCGTCGATGGACGCGATCAGTTCGCGCAAAAGCGGCGAGACTTCCATGACGCGGCAACTCTCGAGTCCCGCCGGCACTACCGATTCGTCGATATAGAGCGCGCGCAGATAGGCGTCTTCCACGATGACGACTTCATGGGGCACGTGCGGCGGCACCCAGATTGCGCGCGAGGGCGGGACGATCCAGGTGCTGCTCTCGACGCCGATGCGCAGCACCCCACGCGACGCGTAGGCCACCTGCGCCCATGCGTGCATGTGCAAGGCGATGCGTTCGCCGGCCGGGACGGCTCGCGAGCGTACGCGGACCGGATGGTCGCGCGTCGGCGCGAATTGCGGCGGAATGTCGGCAAAGCGTACGCGCGCCGAAGGCAGTGGGACAGTCGATTCGGTCATGGTGAAACGGATCGGCAGGCGACTCGAGCGGGCTTCGCGGAGCGCGGCATAGGGCCGGCGCGCGAATCCTCACGGGTCCTCATGGTTCGCTATTGTATGAGCGGCCCGGGTTCCGCGGTGCCGCTCGAGGCATGCATAATGCGTTCTTTGGATGCGCGCGGCCGGCACGGCTCCGGCGGCGTGCGTGCCGTATTCCGCGCTTCGAGCCTGCCTGGCAGGCGAGCGGCGTCCGGCGGAAAGAGCCACCCACCATGCCACTACGGGGCGAGCGAACAGGAGAACGAGTGCGGATGCGATACGTTTTCGTGTACGGCACGTTGCGCGCAGGCGAGATCAACGATATTGTGCGCGCCGCGGCACGCCATGACATCGAGGCGCCGCGTCTCATCGGCACTGCCGCGGTGCGCGGGCGTCTCTATGACTTTGGGGCTTACCCGGGACTCGTGCTGGACGCCGCTGCCGGACCCGTGCGCGGCGACGTCTATGAGATCGACGATGCCCTCGTCCCCGTTCTCGACGAAATCGAAGAGGTCTACCCCGGCGTGGAGGGGCTTTTCAAGTCTCGCGAAGTCACCGTCGCCGTGGACGGGCGCAACCTGACCTGCCTTTACTATCCCGTCGACGCCGAATCGGTGGCCGGCCTGCCGCGAATCGCAATCGGCGACTGGGTCGAGTACCGGCTCGCACGCGACGCGGAGCCGGCGCTCGGATGACGTCGGGGGCTCATGAGTTGCAGTCGGGTGTCGAGAGAACGATGGCGCAACGCGCAGACACGGGTGCACGCAGCTCGCGACAGCCGTGCCTGCCGTTCAGGCCACGGCTTATAGCTCCTCGTAAAGCGGCAGCGTCAGGAACTCGGTGAATTGCTCCGCCGTCGACATCTTTTCGAAGATCTGCGCGGCGCGGACGTAGGGCGCCACGTCGCTGCCCACCTCACTTTTCACTTTCTCGAGTTCCTCTTTCGTCAGATCCCGCACGAGTTCGGCCGTGACCTTGCGGCCGTCGTCGAGCTTGCCCTTCGACGAGCGAATCCATTGCCAGACTTGCGAGCGGGAGATCTCCGCCGTCGCGGCATCTTCCATCAGGTTGTGGATCGGCACGCAGCCGTTGCCCGCGAGCCAGGAGCCGAGGTAGTGGATGCCGACGTTGATGTTGTTGCGCAGGCCGGCCTCCGTGATCGGCGTCTCGGGGCGGAAGTCGAGCAGATCCTTCGCCGTCACCTGTACGTCGTCGCGCTGCTTGGCGATCTGATTCGGCTTGTCGCCGAGCACCTTGACGAACTCTTCCATCGCAACGGGAACGAGTCCCGGATGCGCGACCCAGCCGCCGTCATAGCCGTCCGTGGCATCGCGCGCTTTGTCGGCCCGTACGCCGCTCATGGCCTTTTCGTTCGCCGCCGCGTCGCTCTTGATCGGGATCAGCGCGCTCATGCCGCCGATCGCGGGCGCATTTCGCCTGTGGCAGACCTTCAGCAGATGCAACGCATAGGCGCGCATGAACGGTACCGTCATCGTGATCTGCGCTCGGTCCGCGAGGCAAAAGTCTTTGTCGTTCCTGAATTTCTTGATTGCCGAGAAGATGTAGTCCCAGCGGCCCGCGTTGAGCCCCGAACTGTGCTCGCGCAACTCGTAGAGAATTTCGTCCATCTCGAACGCCGCGAGGATCGTTTCGATCAGCACTGTCGCGCGGATGGTGCCGCGGGCGATGCCGAGCGCTTCCTGTGCCGCGACGAATACGTCGTTCCAGAGGCGCGCTTCGAGATGGCTCTCGAGCTTCGGCAGATAAAAGTAGGGGCCGCTGCCGCGCGCGACGAGTTCCTTCGCGTTATGGAAGAGATAGAGCGCGAAATCGAAGATGCCGCCCGATACGCGCTGGCCATCGACCTTCACGTGCTTCTCGCCGAGGTGCCAGCCGCGCGGACGCACGATCAGCGTGGCGATCTTCTCGTTGAGCCTGTATGTCTTGCCGCTCTGCTCGAGCGAAATCGTGCGGCGCACCGCGTCGATCAAATTCAGCTGCCCCGTGATCTGGTTGTGCCAGTTCGGCGTGTTCGAATCCTCGAAGTCCGTCATGTAGGCGTCGGCGCCCGAGTTTAGAGCGTTGATGATCATCTTGCGCTCGACGGGGCCCGTGATCTCGACGCGCCGGCATTCGAGATCGCGCGGAAGCGGCGCGATCGTCCAATCGCGTTCTCGAATCGCTTTCGTCTCGGCGAGGAAGCTCGGGCGCTCACCCGCATCGAGCCGTTCGGTGCGGGCCGCGCGTGCCTGCAATAGCTCGCGCCGGCGCGGCTCGAACGTGCGATGCAGCTTCGCGACGAGCGCGAGCGCGTCATGCGTGAGGATTTTCTCGAAGCCCGGCTCGATGGCGCCGGTGATTTCGACGCCCGAAGGCAAGGGCAGCGTGTTGGGCATGATGGTATGTCTCCTGGAAGGGGGATGGCGAGATCGGCGGGGCCGCGGCGAACGAGCGGGTCGCGCGACGAGGCGGTCGGGTCGGGCGGGTTTTCGATATGCGGACTGTCCCTTACATCGGACGAAAGCGGCGCGACCCGCGCACTACAATCGGATCAGGCGCTGCCGCCTTCGCACAACGCGCGCATCGCGGCGACGCCGCGCCATGCGCGACGCAGCCGCCGAGGAGGGCATCATGTTCAAGCACATCCTGGTCCCGACCGACGGTTCGGATCTCTCGCAAAAGGCGATCGACGGCGCGATCGAGCTTGCGCGAGCGATCGGCGCGCGTGTCACTGCCTACGCTTGCCTGCCCCAGTATCCTTATTCGCCGTTTTCCGATGCGGCCGTCGAGTTGCCGGAAGACTTTGTCGCGCGCAGCGAACGCGAAGCCCGCTCGCACCTGGAAGACGTGGAGGAGGCGGCCCGGCGCGCGGGCGTCGCCTGCACGTGCCAGACGAGCGTGCATCCGTCGCCGTACCTCGGCATCATCGAAGCCGCGGAGCAGGGCCGCTGCGACGTCATCTTCATGGCGTCGCACGGCCGCCGCGGACTCGGCAGTCTGCTCATCGGCAGCGAAACGCAGCGCGTGCTCACGCATACGAAGATCCCCGTCCTCGTCTACCGATAAGCGCGCCGTGCAATAGCGCCGATCGGTCCGTCACCGGCGCGCCGGGGCGGATCGAAGACGCGAGCGGGCCGGCTGGCCCGTCGCGTTTCCGAATGGCTCCTCACACTGATCTGCTTAGGCGGCGACCTTCTTGCTGTCGAAGAATTGCTCGTCTTCGGTCGAGCCGTGAAGCGCCGTCGTCGATGCTTCGCGCTCGACTGTCTGCGTCACGGCGTCGAAGTAGCCGGTACCGACTTCGCGCTGGTGCTTGACGGCCGTGAAGCCCTTCTCGGCCGCCGCGAACTCGGCCTGCTGCAGTTCGACGAATGCGCTCATCTGCGTGCGCGCGTAGCCGTACGCGAGATCGAACATCGAGTAGTTGAGCGAGTGGAAGCCCGCCAGCGTGATGAACTGGAACTTGTAGCCCATCGCCCCGAGTTCCTTTTGGAACTTGGAGATCGTGGCATCGTCGAGATTCTTCTTCCAGTTGAACGAGGGCGAGCAGTTGTAGGCCAGCAGCTTGTCGGGGAATTGCTTGTGGATTGCTTCGGCGAATTTCTTCGCGTATTCGAGATCGGGCTTGCCCGTTTCGCACCAGACGAGATCGACGTAGGGCGCGTACGCGAGGCCACGCGAGACGGCTTGCGCGAGCCCGGGCTTCGTGCGGAAGAATCCTTCGATCGTGCGCTCGCCCGTCAGGAACGGCTTGTCGTTCTCATCGACATCGGACGTGATCAGGTCGGCCGCCTCTGCGTCGGTGCGGGCAATCAGCACCGACGGCACACCGCAGACATCGGCTGCCAGGCGCGCCGCGACGAGCTTGGCGATGTTCTCGCGCGTTGGCACGAGCACCTTGCCGCCCATGTGGCCGCATTTCTTCACCGAGGCGAGCTGATCTTCGAAGTGCACGCCCGCGGCGCCGGCTTCGATCATCGCCTTCATCAGCTCGAAGGCATTGAGGACGCCGCCGAAGCCCGCTTCCGCATCAGCCACGATCGGCGCGAAGAAATCGATATAGCCTTCGTCGCCCGGGTTCTTGCCTTCCGACCACTGGATCTGGTCCGCTCGCGTGAACGTGTTGTTGATGCGCTTGACGACCTGCGGGACGGAATTGGCGGGATAGAGCGACTGGTCGGGATACATCTCGCCAGCGACGTTCGCATCGCCCGCGACTTGCCAGCCCGATAGATAGATGGCCTTGAGGCCTGCTTTGACCTGCTGCATCGCCTGGTTGCCGGTCAGCGCGCCGAGCGCGTTGACGAACGGCTCCGTATTGATGAGCTTCCAGAGCTTCTCGGCGCCGTGCTTGGCGAGCGTGTGCTCGGGATGCAGCGAACCGCGCAGACGCACGACGTCTTCGGCCGTGTAGCCGCGCTTGACGCCCTTCCAGCGAGCGTCGGTCTCCCACTGCCGTTGAAGTTGAGTTGCCTGCTCTTGACGGGACATGATGTGCTCCTTGTTGCCTAGAGTAAAAAAGCCTGTGCTCGTCGTCGCTTCGCCGGCGGCGAGGTCTTATATAAGAGTCTAGGCAATCTCGTTAGCTGGCAACAGCCATCGTCTCTATCTTTTTTAGTCTTTATTTTCCTTAAATATCAAGGCATTATGTTTTTAATTTCACGATGAGAAACGACATCTTTCATCCCGCAACGCTCGTCGTTGTGCCACGCAGCACCGTTTTTACGTCTCAAAAATATTTTTCGCATCGTGAAATTTCGAGACAGGCTACGGCTGCGTCGTTCAAGGCGGGTAGGAGCCTGTCCGATCGCCGGCGCCGTGATCGGCGCGGCGATCAGCCGGCGCGCCCGTAAAGAGGCGCGCCGGCTGTTGCTGCCTTAGCTACCGCGGCGGGTGCCTCGCGCACTGTCGCCGCGCCGGGCGGCGTAGCCGTCCCGGGAGCCGTCGGTCGGCCGGCCGCTCCAACCGCTGCCGCCGCGCCGGTCGCCATTCGCGGACGCCTTGCCGCGGCTCTCTCCATACCCACCGGCGCCGCGCGAGTTGCCGGCGCCGGTGCCTGCCGCGTTCGAGCCGAATCGCCGGCGCTCGCCGCCGGGGCGACCTCGGCCGCCCGCGCCCGCGCGCGATTTCGCGGGCGGTGCCTTGCGCGGCTCGAATCCCTCGATGACGTTGACCGGAAGCGGCGAGCGTACGAAGCGCTCGATCCGCTTCAACGCGCCTTGCTCCGCATGATGAACGAGGCTCACCGCCGTGCCCGAACGGCCCGCCCGGCCCGTGCGGCCGATACGGTGAACATAGTCCTCGGCGAACTTCGGCAGATCGTAGTTGAACACGTGCGTGATGCCGGGAATGTCGATCCCGCGGGCCGCGACGTCGGTCGCCACGAGCACGCGCAAACGGCGCTCGCGCAGCGCACGGATCGTGCGGTTGCGCGCGCCTTGCGGCAAGTCCCCGTGCAGCGCCGCCGACGCGAAGCCGGCATCGGCAAGGCGGCCGGCGAGCTGGTCGGCATCGTTCTTCGTCGCCGTGAAGACGATCGCCTGATCGAGCGCGGCATCGCGCAGCAGGTGATCGAGCAGGCGGTCCTTATGGTCGCGGTCGTCCACGAAATGCACCGTCTGTGCGATATTCGAGCTCGACTCGGCTTGCCGGCGAATCTCGATGCGCTCCGGGTCGCGCAGCAACCGGTTCGTGAGCGAGCCGATCTTGCCGTCGAGCGTGGCCGAGAACAGCATCGTCTGGCGCGACGCGGGCGTGGCCGCGACGATCGTCTCGATGTCGTCGATGAAGCCCATGTCGAGCATGCGATCGGCTTCGTCGAGCACGAGCATCTGCAATTGCGACAGATCGATGCGGCCGCGCTCGAGGTGATCGAGCAAGCGCCCCGGCGTGGCCACGAGAATCTCGGGATTCTTCGCGAGGAGCATCAACTGCTGGCCGTAGGCGACGCCGCCGAGAATGCTGACCGTGCGCAACCGGCGCAGATGCTTGCCGTAGGTCGACGCCGCGGTCGTCACCTGCATGGCGAGTTCGCGCGTCGGCGTGAGGACGAGCAGAGCCGGGCGCGCCACGGGCGGCCCGCGCCGCGTCCGGCGCTCGCCGTTCTGTTCCGCCGGCTGCGAGGCTGGCGTCTTTTGCAGTTGAGCGAAGCGCTCGATGGCCGGCAGCATGAAGGCCGCCGTTTTACCGGAGCCCGTCGGGCTCGACACGAGCAGGTCTCGGCCCGCCAAGCCGGCCGGAATGGCACGCTGCTGAACCGGCGTCGGCTCGACGTAGCCCGCGGCCGTCAGTGCGGAGACGATGGCGGGCGAAAGGCCCAGCGCGGCAAAGCCGCTGCCCGCGGGTGCGGCCACCTGGGGCTCGTCGCCGGCGGGCGTCGCCGTGTCGTCGAGACGGAGTGCGCGATCGGCGATGGCGGTGAGCGGGGAGGCCGAGGTGGAGGTGAAGCTCGAAGTCATGAGAATCCTTGTGACACAGGGAAAAAACGCCGGCGCCAATCGACCGTTTCGTTCGAGATCGGAACTACGCGCAAAAGCGCTCATTCCGACCGACCTGAGTCACAGGTTCGGCCTGCACGACCGCTGCGAGCAAATCGAAAAACGGGGGCAGCCCGCATGTTGCTGCGAGCATTTCGTTAGAAGCTGTTTCGAATGCGGGACGCCGGGAAGACGCCGCCGCCAGCCGTTCAAGACGACCCGTAGCGGGCCTAGGCGGAAGGGACAGTTTCTAAACTGGATTGGAGCGGAACGCTACTTAAGCGCCCGATCGCAGCGGAAGCCGAGGAAGACTTCCGCCACGACAGGGCGCGGAGCGGATTATACCGGGTTTTGCTGCGCTGCGCCACCCGAGCCGATTTACCTCGTCAGGGCCCGGGGACGGCCGGTCACGCTGCGACGAGCCGATAGGCGAAAGGCGATCTCACAGGAGCCACGCGCGAGTCGGAGGACGCCCTGTTTAGCTGACCGCGCCGCTTTTGAGCGATTCGACGAGCTCGATGTAGAGCTCTTTGGCGCGATCCCGCTCCGTCCCCTTGAGAGAAGCCCAGGCGTCATACTTGTACTTGCCGACGATATCGGCGAAGCCCGGCTTGTCGCCGTGCGCGTCGCCCTCCGTTGCCTGCTTGTAGAGCGCGTAAAGCCGCAGCAGCGTCATGTTGCCCGGTTTTTCGGCGAGCGCCTTCACGTCGGTCAGCGCCTGCTCGAAACGCGCGTCGAGAGTGGTCATTGAACGGTCTCCTTGCCTGAAAGTCAGGCGGCCGATCATAGCAAGCGGCGAGCGCGAAAGCCTGGAGCACCGCCTCCAAACGCGGTCAGTCACTGGTGTCGCATTACAATACCGGCCATGACCCGTACCGTTTTACTTGCGATCGACACTTCGACCGAATATTGCTCGGTTGCATTGCTTTGTTCCGACGATAGTCCTGGCGCGCAATCCGGCGCGCCTGTGCGAATCTGGGGCCGTCACGATAGGACCGGCGCCGTATCGAGCGCCCGCGTGCTGCCCGCGGTGCGCGAGCTCTTCGACGAAGCGGGACTCGCACTGGCCGAATGCTCCGCGATCGCGTTCGGCGCCGGCCCAGGCTCGTTCACGGGCCTGCGCACGGCCACCGGGGTAGCGCAAGGGCTGGCGTTCGCGCTCGGCGTGCCCGTGGTTCCCGTCAGCACGCTGCTCGCCTGCGCCGAGAGCGCCAGGATGCGCGATGCGGCGTCGACGCGCGTGCTCGCCGCACTCGACGCTCGCATGGACGAAGTCTACTGGGCCGACTACGCGTGGGATGCCGGCGAGGGCGAATGGAAGACGCTGTCGCGGCCCGCGCTCGCGGCACCCGCGGCCGTCGTCGTTCCTTCCGAGCCGTTCGCGCTCGCGGGCAACGCCGCGGCGCAGTTCGACGAGCGGCTGCCGGCCGCGGCGGCTGCGAGCATCGTCGACCACGATGCGGTTCCGCACGCCGTCCCGCTTGCGTACGCGGCCTTGCGCGCCTATCGCGGCGGCCGTACCGTGCCGGCCGATCAAGCGGCTCCCGAATACGTGCGCGACAAAGTCGCGCAAACGACGGCCGAACGGCTCGCGACACGGGCCCTTCGGGCGCGGGAGTCGGCTCCATGAGCGGAGTGTTGCTGACCGACCGCTATATGACGCCGATGACGGACGCGGACCTCGACGAAGTCGCGGTAGTCGAGCGCGAAGCCTATGAGTTTCCGTGGACGCGCGGCAATTTCGAGGATTCGCTGCGCAACGGCTACTTCGGCGTCTGCATGCGGCACGTCACGGGCATGCTCATCGGCTACTGCGTGCTCATGCCCGTCGTCGACGAGATGCATCTGCTGAACCTCTGCGTCGCGCCGCGTGCTCAGCGCACGGGGGCGGGGCTCGCTTTGCTGCGTGAAGCCGTGCACATCGCGCGCGGCAAGGGGCTTGCGGGCATCCTGCTCGAGGTCCGGCCGTCGAACTTGCGCGCCGTGCGGCTCTACGAGCGCTTCGGCTTCGTGACGATCGGCCGCCGCAAGAACTACTATCCCGCCCGCCATCGCGGCCGCGAAGACGCGCTCGTCATGCGATTCACGTTTCCGAAGGAGGACGCGCATGGCGTTCGATGAAGCCGCGCTCGAAACATTGGGGCTCGCGCCGATCTGGGTGCGGCGAGGTGAGCGGACAGCGACGACAACACCGACCGCGACCGCCGAGGCCTCCTCGGGCGGGGATCGCGGCGCCACGGTACCGGCAACGACCGTCGCCGGGCCAGCCGTGGCGGCGCGCGAAGCGACAAAGCCGGTGTCGCCGGTCGAGCCGACGGTCCGAGCGCAGACGGACTCGATCGAGAACGAGACGGCATTCGACGACTCCGATTCATCCGGGGCCGACGTCTCGCCGCCAGCGGCATCCGTCGAGACTACGTCGGCTGTTTCGGCGCGGACCAGTAACACTGATGCGTCGGAGCCCGGCGTCGCCGCGCTCGACTGGGAGGCGCTCGAGGCGCGTGTCGCGTCCTGCCAGCTTTGCCGCCTCTGCGAGCGGCGCACGAAGACGGTCTTCGGCGTCGGCGACCGGGAAGCCGACTGGATGCTGATCGGCGAGGGGCCGGGGGAAAACGAGGACAAGCAGGGTGAGCCGTTCGTCGGGCAGGCCGGCAAGCTGCTCGACAGCATGCTGCATGCGCTCGAGCTTGCACGCGGCCGCAACGTGTATATCGCGAACGTCGTCAAGTGCCGACCGCCCGGCAATCGGAATCCGGAACCCGACGAAGTGGCGCGCTGCGAGCCCTACCTGCAGCGTCAGGTCGAGCTCGTGAAGCCGAAGCTGATCGTCGCGCTCGGCCGCGTGGCGGCGCAGAATCTCCTGAAGACCGACGCAAGCATCTCCTCGTTGCGCGGGCGCGTTCATCGATACCAGGATGTACCCGTCATCGTCACCTATCATCCGGCCTACTTGTTGCGCAGCCTGACGGACAAGGCGAAAGCCTGGGTCGACCTGTGCCTTGCGCAAGATACCTACCGGCGCGCGCTCGCCGAACAGGCGGAAAGATGAACGCGCTCGAGCCGGCCGATCGGCGAGCCGTGCTCGAAGCGTTGCTGGCTGTACTCGACGACGACGCCGTACGCGATCTGGCCTGGCTCCTCTTCAGTCCACCTCTGCTGCGCGAGCAGCCCCCGCTCGGCATGCTGGTGAATGCGTTCGAGACGGCGGACGAAGTGGCTGCGACCGAAGCCTGGCTTCTCGCGCTCGACCGCGATTCTGATCCGTTGCGGCAAACGCTCGCCACATCGAGGCTGACACGGCTCGGCCGGTATGCCGAATGCCTGCTGGCGTACTTTCTCGCCCATGGTCCGGCGACGCGGCTCATCGCCGCGAATGTGGCGCTGCGCTTCGCGGGGCGCACGGTCGGGGAATGCGATTTCCTCGTCGAAACGGCAAGCGGCCGACGCCAGCATTGGGAGCTCGCGGTCAAGTGCTATCTGCATCTCGGCGGTGAATCAGCGTCTCTGGCCGACTATGTCGGGCCGAACCTGCAAGATCGCTTCGATGTGAAGCTCGCCCGTCTGCTCGAGCATCAGTTGCCGTTGTCGGCACGCGACGAATTCGCTTCGCTCGGCCATGCGGGCCCGTGGGAAGCTCAGATGCTCGTCAAAGGCTGGCTGTTTTACCGTTGGCGAGAGGACGCCCCCGTCGGCAGCGTTGCCCCGTCTAGGTCGTATCCCCGAGCTGTCGATCCGCTGCACGCGCGCGGCTTCTGGATCACGCGCGGGCAGTGGCCGCGCTTCGCGGCGCGGTTCGCGTGCGACGCAGCCCGAGTCGACAATTTGGCATCCCACTCAGCTATCGAGCAAAGCTCACGCTTGTCGCTCCAGCGCGCCGACGCCTGGGCGGTCCTGCCACGACTGGCGTGGCTTGCGCCGCGGCGCTCGAGCAAAGGCGACGGGGCGCAAGCGGCCAGGCTTTCCACGGCGCAGGCGCTCGCCGAGCGGTTGGCGCAGCACGACGATCCGACGATGGTCGCGGCGTTCGTCCGTGCAGAGGGCGATGACGGCTCGCACCATTGGCGGGAATGCGCGCGCGGCTTCGTCGTACCCGACGATTGGCCCGAGCGAGCCTGCGCCTTCGCGGCCCGGCCTTACCACCAGCGGTGAAAATGATGGAGCGGCCCGATCCCGCTCCCGACGCTCAGCCGGCCGCTTTCGCGCAATGCATCGAGCAAGTAGGCCTTGGCGTCGGCGATGGCGCTCCTGAGGTCAGCGCGCTGCGGCACGAGGGCAGCGATGGCCGACGACAGCGTACAGCCGGTGCCGTGCGTATTCGAGACAGCGATGCGAGGGCCGCCGAACCGGTGCGACCCGCTCGCGTCGACGAGCCAGTCGGGGCTGTCGGGCGCCGCAAGGTGTCCGCCTTTCATGAGAACCGCACGAGCGCCAAACGCGCGCAACGCTTCGCCCTGACGCAGCATCTCCGGCTCGTCCGCGGCCGGGACGACGCCCAGCAGCGCGGCCGCTTCGGGCAGATTCGGCGTGACGACTGTCGCGAGCGGCAGCAGTTCGTCGCGCAGCACCGCGACTGCGTCCGGCTCGAGCAGCGCGCGATGGCTTTTGGAGATCATCACCGTATCGAGCACGACGCAACGCGGTTCGTAGCGCCGCAACGCGGCGGCGACGACGCGCACGATGGGGGCGTTCGAGAGCATGCCGATCTTGACCGCGTCGATGCCGATATCGCCGAAGACAGCGTCGAGCTGCGCCGCGACGAACGACGCGTCGGGCGTATGGACAGCCGTGACCCCCTGCGTATTTTGCGCGGTCAACGCTGTGACGACGCTCGCACCATACGCGCCGAGCGCCGAAAACGTCTTCAGATCGGCCTGAATGCCGGCGCCGCCGCCCGAATCGGAGCCGGCGATCGTCAACACGTTCGGAATGGAGCGCGACATGGTTCTAGACGTGCGAGAGCGGGACGTGTGCGAAGCCTCGGGACACCAGTCGCCGCCCGTCAGTGCTTGACCTCGCCGATCAATGCGACGGCGTCGAACGCGCGCTGATTGGCCTGATGCCGGCGCATGACCATCCACATCGTCAGGCAGACGAACGTGCCGAACAGCACGATCACGATGGCAACGGGGACGTCGAGCCAGACGAGCACCGCATAGAGGCAGAGCATGACGAGCACCGAAAGATTCTCGTTGAAGTTCTGCACGGCGATCGAATGGCCCGCGGAGAGCAGGACGTGGCCCCTGTGCTGCAGCAGCGCATTCATCGGCACGACGAAGAAGCCCGAGAGCGCGCCGACGAACATGAGAAACACGTAAGCGATGATGAGATAACCGGGCACGCGCATATGCCCGAAGTAGAGGCCCCAGTTCGGGGGAACGAGATTGCGCGTATAAAACGCCATCACCATGACGGCGATGCCCATGAGAATGCCGACGGGCAAGACGCTCAGCGATTTCTTGAGCGGCACTTTGGCGGCGGCCATCATGGCCCCGACCGCCACGCCCACGGCGACGATCGCCTGCAGGATTGCGCCCTCGGAAAGCGACATGCCGAGCGAGACCTCGGCCCATTTGAGCACGATGAATTGCAGCGTGGCGCCGGCGCCCCAGAAGAGCGTCGTGACGGCAAGCGAAATCTGCCCGAGCTTGTCGCGCCAGAGCGTCAGGAAACAATCCGCGAAATCGGTCACGAGCCGGATCGGCCCGTGCTGCTGTTTCGGATAGCGGGCGCCCGTATCGGGAATGCGCAGGTTGAATATCGCCGCGACGATGTAGATGCCGACGATTACGACCATGGCCGCCTCGGCGGCCGTGGCGATGACGGGCAGATGGTGCCGCAGGATATGACTCGCGATGTGCGGGCTGATCAGCGCGCCGCCGAGCACGGTGCCGAGGATGATGGAGGCGACGGTCGTTCCCTCGATCCAGCCGTTCGCGGCGACGAGTCGCTCGGGCGGCAGCAGCTCCGTGAGAATGCCGTACTTGGCGGGCGAGTAGGCGGCGGCGCCGAAGCCGACGATGCCGTAGGCGATGAGCGGATGCGCGCCGAACAGCATGAAGAGGCAACCGCCGATCTTGATCGTGTTCGTCACGAACATGACGCGGCCTTTCGGGCGCGAATCGGCGAACGCGCCGACGAAGGCGGCCAGCACGACGTACGAAAGGACGAAGAACAGCTTGAGCAGCGGTGTCATCCAGTTCGGGGCGTGAAGGTCTTTGAGCAGTGCAATGGCGGCGATCAGAAGGGCGCTATCGGCCAGCGACGAGAAGAACTGCGCGGCCATGATGGAATAAAAACCTTTTTTCATCTGATGCGTGTGTGTCCTCGCTGCGGTCGTCCGCCCGGCCGCGCGAGAGACGCGTTGGGACCTATGCCGTTCGAAATGGGTTGTGCGCACGGCTTTATATCACGAAAATAGGTGCCTTCGGACTGCCGGCGCGTCGGGAAGACGACGCTTTTTGGCCGGTTTATATGCACGAAAAGAGCGCCACGAGCGTTCTTCGTTCCCTATTCAGACGAAAACACCTATGCCGCGCCCGCTTCTCGCCACCGTTCATACCGCCGCCTTAGCCAACAATCTTGCCGTCGCGCGCCGCCATGCGCCGCGCTCGAAAGTGTGGGCCGTCGTCAAGGCCAATGCATACGGCCACGGGCTCGCCCGCGCATTCCCCGGTCTGCGCGCGACAGACGGCTTCGGTCTGCTCGATCTCGAAGAGGCGGTCAAGCTGCGAGAGCTTGGCTGGGCCGGGCCGATTCTTCTGCTCGAAGGTTTTTTTCGACCGACCGACATCGACGTCATCGATCGCTATAGCCTCACGACGACGGTGCACTGCGACGAGCAGCTGCGCATGCTCGAAATGGCCCGGCTTTCGAAGCCCCTCAACATCCAGCTCAAGATGAACACGGGCATGAATCGGCTCGGGTATACGCCCGAAAAGTTCCGCGCAGCGTGGGAGCGCGCGCGCGCCTGCCCCGGCGTCGGCCAGATCGTGTTGATGACCCATTTCTCGGACGCCGACAGCGAGCGCGGCATCAGCGAACAGATGGCGGCTTTCGCGCGCGGCGCCGAAGGGATAGCGGGCGCGCGCAGTCTCGCGAACTCCGCGGCGACGCTCTGGCACCCGCAGTCGCACTTCGACTGGGTTCGGCCCGGCATCATCCTTTATGGCGGGTCGCCGTCGGGCGTCTCCAGCGCGATCGAGGGGCTGGGCCTGCAGCCGGCGATGACGCTCGCCTCCGAACTCATCGCGGTGCAGACGCTCGCGGCCGGGCAAAGGGTCGGCTACGGGTCGACCTTCGCCGCGGCGGGGCCAATGCGCATCGGCGTGGTCGCCTGCGGGTATGCGGACGGTTATCCGCGCTGCGCGCCCGAAGGTACGCCGATCTTCGTCGATGGTGTGCGCACGCGCGTCGTGGGCCGGGTATCGATGGACATGATCACGGTCGACCTGACGCCATGCCCGACGGCGAACGTCGGCTCGCGCGTCGAGCTGTGGGGCGCGCAGCTATCGATCGACGACGTCGCTCGCGCTTGCGGCACGATCGGCTACGAGCTCATGTGCGCCGTGGCGCAGCGTGTGCCCGTGCGCGCCGAATAAACCGCCCGGCTCTCTCCGGAAAAAGAACCGACAAGAAAGATCAAGGCGGCGCGTGGCAAAGCAGAAAACGACTTTTACCTGTTCCGAATGCGGGGGGCAGGCTCCCAAGTGGCAAGGGCAGTGCCCAGCCTGCGGGGCGTGGAATACGCTCGTCGAGGCAGTCGCCCCCGCGGCGGGCGGGCATCGCTTCCAGTCGCTCGCGAAAAGCGCCCCCGTGCAGCGTCTCGCCGAGATCGAAGCGGCGGACGTGCCGCGCTTCTCGACCGGCATCGGCGAATTCGATCGCGTCCTCGGCGGCGGATTCGTCGCGGGCGGCGTCGTACTGATCGGCGGCGATCCGGGTATCGGCAAGTCGACGCTTTTGCTGCAATCGCTCGCCGCGGTCGCCGAAAGCCGTCGCGCGCTTTATATCAGCGGCGAGGAATCGGCCGCGCAGATCGGCTTGCGTGCGCAGCGGCTCACGTTGCTCGAATCCGGCTCGAAGGCCGCTGAGCTGAAGCTGCTCGCCGAGATCCAGCTCGAGAAGATCCAGGCCGCGATCGAGGCCGAGCGTCCCGACGTGGCCGTGATCGATTCGATTCAGACGGTTTACTCCGAGGCGCTGACTTCGGCGCCGGGCTCGGTCGCTCAGGTGCGCGAGTGCGCGGCGCAATTGACGCGCATCGCGAAGCAGTCGGGTACGACGATCGTCATGGTCGGGCACGTGACGAAGGAGGGCAACCTCGCCGGGCCGCGCGTGCTCGAGCATATCGTCGATACCGTGCTCTATTTCGAAGGCGATACGCACTCGTCTTTCCGCCTCGTGCGCGCGTTCAAGAACCGCTTCGGCGCCGTCAACGAGCTCGGCGTGTTCGCCATGACCGAGCGCGGCTTGCGCGGCGTCGCCAATCCGTCCGCGCTGTTTCTCTCCCAGCATGGCCAGCATGTGCCGGGCTCGTGCGTGCTCGTCACCCAGGAAGGGTCCCGGCCGCTGCTCGTCGAGATTCAGGCGCTCGTCGATACGGCCCATGTGCCGAATCCGCGGCGTCTTGCAGTCGGGCTCGAGCAGAACCGGCTCGCCATGCTGCTCGCGGTGCTGCATCGTCATGCGGGCATCGCCTGTTTCGATCAGGACGTGTTTCTCAACGCGGTCGGCGGTGTCAAGATCGCCGAGCCGGCCGCCGATCTCGCCGTCTTGCTCGCTATCCATTCGTCGATGCGCAACAAGCCGCTCGGCAAGGGGCTCATCGTCTTCGGCGAAGTCGGGCTCGCCGGAGAAATCCGGCCTTCGCCGCGTGGCCAGGAGCGGCTCAAGGAAGCGGCGAAGCTCGGCTTTACCGCGGCGTTGATCCCGAAGGCCAATGCGCCGAAGCAGGCCGTCGACGGCTTGCAGGTGCTCGCCGTCGAGCGCATCGAAGAGGCGATCGACCGCGTGAAGGAGCTGGAATAGGGCGCGGCGGCGAAGGGGCGTGCATCAGCATGGCCCCTTCGCAGGTGCCCTGGCTAGGCTGACGGAGCTTATCCCGAGTCGCGGCGGCCGAGGCGGCTTTCGGCTATCGGCTTTCGGCTTTCGGCTTGCGCTTACGCCGGGCCGTCGTTGCGAAACAGCAGGTGGCGGCGCGCCTCCTCGACCGTGAGGACCGGCGAGACGCAGCAATCGAGCGGCTCCAGCAGCTCGAGCCAGCTTGCGAGCGGTTGCGCGGCAATGCGCGCGGCGAGCTCGCGCGTGAGCGCCGTCGCATCGGGGCCGCCGATGGCTTGCCCGAGACTCCAGTGGCGGCTTGCCCAGTCTTCGCGGCCGAGCGCCCGGCACAGCTTTTCCCAGAACTTGAGCTCGAGCGCGCCGACCGCGAGCCAGCGGCCGTCCGCCGTGCGGTAGACGTTGTAGCAGGGCACGCCGCCGTCGAGGAGCCCGCGGCTGCCGGCGAGCGCATCGGCCGTGCCTTGCGCGTCCGCGGCCGCATCCCTCGTCTCCAGCGCCGCATGCGCCACGACGTTGTTGTCGCGAATCGCATGCGTCATCGATACGTCGAGGAATGCGCCGTTGCCGCCCTGGGCGACCTGCCAGAGTGCCGCGAGAATTTGCGTGACGGCCGTGGCGGCGCCGCCGAGCAAATCGGCGATCTGGATATTGGGAAGGACGAGGGTGCCGTCGGCTGCCCGAATCTGATCGAGCACGCCCGCGTACCCGAGGTAGTTGATGTCATGGCCGGGCCGATGCGCGAGCGGTCCGTGCGCGCCGTAGCCCGTGATCGCGCAGTAGACGAGCTTCGGATTGATCTGCGCGAGGCTCGCATAGTCGAGCCCGAGACGCGCCATCACGCCCGGACGAAAACTCTCGACGAGCACGTGCGATTCGCGCACGAGCGCACGCAGCACCGTGCGGCCCGTTTCGCTCTTGAGGTCGAGCCGCGTCTCGCGCTTGCCGCGATTGACGATCCGGTAGAACGCGCTTGGCCGGCCGGCGGCCCGGTCGGCAGCACTTTGCATCATGGCGCGTGCGCCGTCGCCGGCACCGGGCTCCTCGATCTTGAGCACGTCGGCGCCGAGCTCGGCCAGCCGCAGTGTGGCGACCGGTCCCGGCAACAGGCGGGTGAGATCGAGTACGCGAAGACCTCGCAGCGGACTGTGCGTCGTCAACGAACACCTCCTAACCGATTTGTTCGAGTTCCTCCTGCGCTTCGAGCCAAGCGGCTTCGAGCGTTTCGAGCCGCGCCTGGACGTCCGCTTGCCGTCTGATCGTATCCGTCAGCTTCGCTTTCGTCGCGGGCTCGTAGCTCGCGGGATCGGCAACGAATGCGTCCAGCGTCGCCTTTTCCGCGTTCAATGCTTCCATTTCTTTCTCGATCTTGGCAATCCGCGTTTGCAGCGGCTTTCTGAGCTGCGCAAGCTTTTGCCGGGCTTCGGCTTCCTGGCGCCGCAGGTCTTTGCGGTTCGCCGCCCCCTCCGTCGCGCCGTTGCCGGCTCCGGCGCCCAGGCTTCCCGTCTTTGCCGCGTCGGCCGTTCCCGCGGCCCTCGCCGCCTCGCGTACCTGCGCCGCGTGCTGCAACAGCCAGTCGCGGTAGTCGTCCAGATCGCCATCGAACGGTTGCAGCCGATGGTTGGCGACGAGCATGAACTGATCCGTGCAGGCCCGCAGCAGGTGCCTATCGTGCGAAACCAGAATCAGCGTGCCCTCGAACTGCGCGAGCGCCATCGTCAGCGCATGCCGCGTTTCGAGGTCGAGATGGTTCGTCGGCTCGTCGAGCAGCAGCAGATTCGGCTTCTGCCAGATGATGAGCGCAAGCGCGAGCCGCGCTTTTTCACCGCCCGAGAACGGCGCGATCGACGAGCTCGCCATCTCGCCGGGGAAATTGAAGCCGCCGAGATAGTCGCGCAGCTCCTGCTCGCGCGCGTCGGGCGCGATCCGGGCGAGGTGCGCGAGCGGCGAGTCGTCCGGCCGCAGCGTTTCGAGCTGATGTTGAGCGAAGTAGCCGATCGCGAGCCCGCGGCCTTGACGCATCGAGCCCGCAAGCGGCGGCAGCGTATCGGCCAGCGTTTTGACGAGCGTCGACTTGCCTTGGCCGTTCGCGCCGAGCAGGCCGATACGCTGACCGTTTTGTATCGACAGCGAGATACCGTCGAGGATCGCGATCTCGCTGCCGTCGTCCGAACGGTAGCCGCAGCGAACGTCCTCCATGACGAGCATCGGGTTCGGCGCCGCATCGGGCTCGCGGAACTCGAACGTGAACGGCGACGCGACGTGCGCCGGCGCGATGCGCTCCATCTTCTCGAGCGCCTTCATCCGGCTTTGCGCCTGTTTCGCCTTTGTCGCCTTGGCTTTGAAGCGATTGATGAAGCTCTCGAGATGCTCGATCGTCTTCTGCTGTTTCTCGTAGGCGCTCTGCTGCAACGTGAGCTGCTGCGCGCGCAGGTTTTCGAACTGCGAGTAGTTGCCGCCGTAGCGCTTCACCTGCCGGTTATCGAGGTGCAGCGTGACATTGCAGACAGAATCGAGGAACTCGCGATCGTGCGAAATGATGACTAGCGTGCCGGCGTAGCGATGGAGCCAGTCTTCGAGCCAGACGATCGCATCGAGATCGAGGTGGTTCGTCGGTTCGTCGAGCAGCAGCAGATCGGAGCGGCACATCAGCGCCTGCGCGAGGTTGAGCCGCATGCGCCAGCCGCCCGAGAAGCTCGCGACCGGCTCGCGCGTTTGCGCGAGCGTAAAGCCGAGCCCGAGCAGCAGCGCTTCGGCGCGCGACGGTGCCGTGTAGCCGTCCGCATCGGCGAAGGCCGCATGCGCATGGGCGAGCGCCTCGCCGTCATGCGCGGCCTCGGCCGCGGCCATTCGAGCTTCGATCTCGCGCAGCGCCGCGTCGCCGTCGAGCGTGTAGTCGAGCGCGGTCCTCTCGACGGCAGGCGTCTCCTGAGCTACATGCGCGATGCGCCAGGAGGGCGGCAGAGAGAAATCGCCGGCGTCGGGATGCAGCTCGCCGCGCAAGACGGCGAAGAGCGTCGACTTGCCGGCCCCGTTTGCACCGACTAACCCGGCCTTTTCGCCGGGGTTCAGCGTGAATGTGGTGGCGTCGAAGAGCGGCTTGACGCCGCGCGATAGACTGAACTGGCTGAAGCGGATCACGGCGGACGGGGCGGCTGGAGCGAAAACCGCTATTTTAGACGGCTCGGGCGACCCCGCGCCGGAGATGCGGCGGCAGATCGCGCCTTTCGATGGCGGCGGGCCGATGCAGTGCCGAAGCGACGGTGCGCCGGTAAGCACGACTGAATGCGTTTGAGAGGAATCCGGTCGTTGTCGCGCTTACGTTTCGCGTAGACTTCGCGATTCATGGAGGGAGATGCGCATGAGTCCGGTCTACACATTTTCGGCACGCACGCTCGGCGGCGAAACGATCAGCCTCGATCGCTATCGCGGTAAGGTGCTCGTGATCGTCAATACAGCGAGCGAGTGCGGTTTCACGCCGCAGTACGCGGGGCTGCAGCAGCTCTACGAAAAGTACGCGGCGCGTGGCCTCGAGTTGCTGGGCTTCCCGTGCAATCAGTTCGGCAAGCAGGAACCCGGCGATGCCGCGCAGATCGCGACTTTTTGCGAAAAAAACTTCGGCGTCACTTTTCCGATGTTCGAGAAGGTCGACGTAAAGGGGGCAAACGCGCACCCGCTTTATCGCTATTTGACGAAGGAAGCTCGCGGCCTGCTTTGGACGAAGTCAATCAAATGGAACTTCACGAAGTTTCTCGTCGATCGCAACGGTAACGTTGTCAGGCGTTACGGGCCGAAGGTGAAGCCTGAAGCGCTGGTGCCCGATATCGAGGCGCTGCTCTGAAAGCACTGGTCGAAACGCCGCTGGCAGCGGGATCCGGTTTTCCGAATCGTTGCAACGTCAATTCGCGCTAATACAAGTGGCCGGCGGCGCGTGAGCCTCGATTTTTTGGCCGACAGAGCCGCCGACGTCGGTTACAAAATCGGCGAAAAAAGCCGCGCGACGTGCATCGTGACGCGTCTTAGCGCAGGCGCTTCCCGATATTCGCTGCGATCGACCTCGTAAGCGAGTGCAAAGTCCTCGGCCAGCATCGCTTCGACTTCAGCGGCGAATTCATGATCGATCGTCAAGACCATGATCTCGAAGTTGAGGCGAAACGATCGATTGTCGAGGTTGGCGCTGCCGACCGCCGCGGCCACGTTATCGATCAGTACGACCTTTTGATGCAGGAAGCCGGGGCGGTACCGAAAAATCCGCACGCCCGCCCGAATGAGGTCGTAGGCATAAAGCTTCGATGCCTCGAAAACCACGTAGTGATCGCGCCGGCTCGGAATGAGAATCCGCACGTCCACGCCGCGCATGACCGCAAGGCGCAGTGCCGCGAATACGGCCTCATCCGGGATCAGGTAGGGCGTCGTAATCCAGATTCGCTCGCGTGCCGCGTGAATCGCCTCGACGAAGAACAGCGAACCCGTCTCGCCTTTGTCCGCCGGACTCGGCGCGACCACGAGGCAGTGCATGTCGTGCCCATGCTGCGGCTGCGGCTCTTCGGCCTGCGACGGCTCGAGCCGCGGCAGCCGCTGCGTCGCCCAGTGCCAGTCCTCGAGAAAGACGAACTGCACGCTCGCCACGACGGGACCGCGCATGTCGATGTGCGTGTCGCGCCACGGCGAAAGCCGTGGATTTCCGCCCAGGTACTCGACGCCGATGTTATGACCGCCGACGAAGGCGCGCTCGCCGTCGACGACGACGATCTTGCGGTGGTTGCGGAAGTTGAGCTGGAATCGATTGACGAAGCGCCGGTTGGTCGCGAACGGATGGATTTCGACGCCGCCGGCCAGCAGCTCGGCCACATACCGTTGCGGAAGATCGAAGGAGCCGATGCTGTCGTAAAGGAAGCAGACGCGCACCCCTTCGCGGGCTTTGGCGATCAGCAGATCCTTCACCATCGTGCCGAGCGGATCGTCGCGCACGATGAAGAACTGCACGAGCACATAACGGCGCGCGTTCTCGATCGCGTCGAGGATCGCGCCGAAGGTCGCATCGCCGTTGACGAGCGTGCGCACCGCGTTGCCGGGCAAAAACGGCATCCCCGAGAGACCCGTCAGCGCGCGCACGACATGGTGGCCGAGCGCGTCGGCGGGGCGGCCCGCGGATGACGCGTGCGTGTCCCAGGCGCTCGGATGCGCGCGCGTGCGCAGCAATTCGTTTTCGAGGCGGCGCGCATCGACATAGCCGGCGAACTTGCTGCGGCCGAGAAAAAGATAGGGGATCAGCGTAAGGTACGGCATCGCGACGAGCGAGACGGCCCACGCGACGGCGCCTTGCGATGTACGCGTATTGAGGATGGCATGGATGGCCGCGATGACGCCAAGCGTATGCGAGACGAAGATGAGCGTGCCAAGCGAGAGCCAGTTGAATTCGAATTGCATGCGTGCGCGAGACTGCCGGTTCGGTCTACCCGGCGACGCTCGAAGCGCCGCCGGTTCGCATCTTACCGAACGCCGTCCAATGAGGGGCGGATCTTCCGCGTGCGCGCGACGGAAAGCGCGCATGAGCGCCGCAAGGGCGGTCGATCAAAGCTCGGGCAGATCGCTCGCCTGGATCAGAAACACGCTGTCTTCGCCCGCGCTCGTCGGCAACCAGACGAGATCGAGCCCGCCGAACGCTGCCTCCACGTTATGGCGCTCGTTGCCGATCTCGACGACGAGCACGCCGTCGTCCTCCAGCCACGAGCGTGCCGCTCCCACGATCCGGCGGACGACGTCCATGCCGTCTTCGCCGCCGGCGAGCGCGAGCTCGGGCTCGTGCCGATATTCGGCCGGCAACGTCTCCATCGACGAACGGTTCACGTAGGGCGGATTCGCGAGAATGACGTTGTAGCGCCGCTCGGGCAGCGGGGCGAACAGATCGCCCTCGAAAAGGGCGACGCGGTCGTCGAGCCCGTAGTCGGCGACGTTGATACGCGCCACTTCGATTGCTTGCGGCGAAACATCGACCGCATCGACGTCGGCATTCGGAAATGCCTCGGCGGCCAGGATCGCGAGGCACCCCGAACCCGTGCACAGCTCGAGCACGGCGGCGACTTCGTCGGGATCGGCAACGTACGGCTGCAGCCCATCCTCGAGCAGCTCGCCGATGAACGAGCGCGGCACGATCACGCGCTCGTCGACATAAAAGCGCCGCCCGTGCATCCATGCCTCGTTCGTGAGGTAGGCCGCCGGCACGCGCTCCGTCGCGCGCCGCTCGATGACCTTCAGCACATCCGCGATTTCACTGTCCAGTAGCCGCGCGTCGAGAAACGGATCGAGCGTATCGAGCGGCAGATGCAGCGTATGCAGGATCAGATAGGCGGCTTCGTCATAGGCATTCGCCGTGCCGTGGCCGAAGGCGAGCTGCGCGGCGGTAAAACGCGACACGGCGTAGCGCAGCAGATCGCGCACGGTGGTGAACGGGGTCATGGGCGTCGTCATCGTCAGCGGCTCCTCGGTTGCGCGCTCGGCGCTATGCAATCAGCGCTTCGAGCACGCGCCGGTAGATGTTCTTCAGCGGCTCGACGAAGGCGAGCTCGATATGCTCGTCGATCTTGTGGATGCTGCCGTTCGGCGGCCCGAACTCGACCACCTGCTGGCATATGCGCGCGATGAAACGGCCGTCGGATGTGCCGCCCGTCGTCGAAAGCGCCGCCGTGACGCCGGTTTCGTCGGCGATCGCGCGCGAGAGCGCGTCCGAAAGCTGGCCGCGGGGGGTAAGAAACGGCAGGCCGCTCACGGTCCATTCGAGCTCGTAGTCGAGGCCGTGCTTGTCGAGGATCGCATGCACGCGCCGCTGCAAGCCCTCGACGGTGCTCGCCGTCGAGAACCGGAAGTTGAAGATCAGCTCGGCGCGACCCGGAATGACGTTGGACGCGCCGGTTCCGCTGTGCAGGTTCGAGACCTGCCAGGTCGTCGGCGGAAAGTACTCGTTGCCGGCATCCCAATGTTCGTCGACGAGCTCGGCCAGGGCCGGCGCGAGCAGGTGAATCGGGTTCTTTGCCAGATGCGGGTAGGCGATATGGCCTTGCAATCCCTTGACGGTAAGCTTGCCCGACATGGAGCCGCGGCGGCCGTTCTTGATGATGTCGCCGAGCGTCGCGTCCGAGGTCGGCTCCCCGACAATGCAGTAGTCGAGCCTTTCACCGCGCGCCTGCAGCGCCTCGACGACCTTGACGGTGCCGTCTGTGGCGGGGCCTTCCTCGTCGCTCGTGATGAGAAAGGCGATCGAGCCGCGATGGCCGGGATGCGCGGCGACGAATTCCTCGCTCGCGATGACGAAGCCCGCGATCGACGCCTTCATGTCGGCGGCTCCGCGTCCATAGAGCTTGCCGTCGCGCCGCGTAGGCGTGAAGGGCGGCGATTTCCACTGCTCGAGCGGCCCCGTCGGCACGACATCGGTATGGCCCGCGAACGCGAGCAGCTTGCCGCTCGTCCCGTCGGCGCCGCGCTTGACCGCCCAGAGATTCGTGACGCCGTGCGAGGCGATCGTCTCGCACTCGAAGCCGATCGCTTCGAGCCGCTCGATCAGAAGCTGCTGGCAATGCTGATCGTCGGGCGTCACCGAGGCGCGCGCGATCAGTTCTTCGGTGAGGGCAAGGGTGCCGGACATGAATGCGAACCCGTTTCAATAAAAGTTGGCCGGACCGCCTGCGGGCGGCGGGCGGGCGCGAGACCGCCGCGCCGACCGGTCAGCCGAAGAGCGATGCGTATTCGTCCGCGGAGAAGCCGAGCGACTTGACGCGTCCGTCGACGACCACCACGGGCCGCTTGACGATCGACGGCTTCTCGACCATGAGCGCGATCGCACCGTCGAGGGTCTCGGCGGCGGCCTTTGCTTCGTCGGGCAGACCGCGCCACGTGGTGCCGCGGCGGTTCAGCAGCGATTCCATCGACACGTCGGCAAGCCACGACTTCACGAGCGCAGCGCTGAGGCCGGCTTTTTTGAAATCGTGGAATTCGAACGGGACGCCGCGCGCTTCGAGCCACGTGCGGGCCTTCTTGACGGTGTCGCAGTTCGGAATGCCGTAGACGATCGTTCGCCCTTTCGCCGCCATCAGTCGCCTCGCAACAACTCGTTGAGTCCGACTTTCGCGCGCGTCTTCGCATCGACCTTCTTGACGATCACGGCGCAATAGAGGCTGTGCGTGCCGTCCTTGGACGGCAGGTTGCCGGCCACCACGACCGAGCCCGGCGGCACGTAGCCGTAGCTGACTTGACCGGTTTCGCGATCGTAGATCTTCGTGCTCTGGCCGAGGTAGACGCCCATCGAAATGACGGAGTTCTCGCCGACGATGACGCCCTCGACGACCTCCGAGCGCGCACCGATGAAGCAGTTGTCCTCGATGATGACGGGATTCGCTTGCAGCGGCTCGAGCACGCCGCCGATGCCGACGCCGCCCGAGAGGTGAACGTTCTTGCCGATCTGCGCGCACGAGCCGACCGTCGCCCACGTATCGACCATCGTGCCCTCGTCGACGTAGGCGCCGATGTTCGTATACGACGGCATCAGCACGACGTTTTTCGCGATGAACGAGCCGCGCCTCGCAATGGCGGGCGGGACGACGCGAAAGCCGCCGGCCGCGAAGTCCTCGGCGGTGTAATTCGCGAATTTGGACGGGACTTTGTCGTAGAACTGCGAGTAGCCGCCGGCGGGCAGCGGCACGTTGTCTTCGAGTCGGAACGACAGCAGCACGGCCTTTTTGAGCCATTGATTGACGACCCATTGGCCGTCCTTCTTTTCGGCGACGCGCAGGGCGCCTTTGTCGAGCTGCTCGAGCGCGTGCTCGACCGCATCGCGCACCTCGGCCGGCGCCGCCTTGGGCGAGAGCTCGGCGCGGTTTTCCCAGGCGTTATCGATGATCTGCTGTAGTTGTTGCGACATGTTCGTGGTCTGGCGGATTGGATATCGGTGGATCGAGCGCGAGCGCGACGGATGCGCGCTTCACGCGTGCCCGCGCGAGAGTCACAGCGCGCGGCAGAAATCGACGATGCGGCGTGCGCCTTCGACGCATTCGGTCACATCGGCGACGAGCGCAATGCGGACGAAATCGCGGCCCGGGTTCGTGCCGTGAGCGGTTCGTGCAAGATACGACCCCGGCAAAACGGTCACATTATAGTCGGCGTAGAGACGCCGGGCGAACTCGGTGTCCGAGAGGCCCGTGCGCGCTACGTTGGCCCATAGGTAGAACGCCGCATCGGGCATCCTCACGTCGAGCACCTCCGACAGCATCGGCGTGACGGTCGAAAATTTCTGGACATACTTCGCGCGGTTCTCGCGTACGTGCGTTTCGTCGTTCCATGCCGCAATGCTGGCCGCCTGGTAGACCGTCGAGAGCGCGGCGCCATGGTAAGTGCGGTAGAGCAGGAACTTCTTGATCAGCGCCGCATCGCCGGCCACGAAGCCGGACCGCATGCCCGGCACGTTCGAGCGCTTCGACAGGCTCGAGAGCATGACGAGCCGCTCGAAGCCGCGGCCGAGCCGGTGCGCCGCCTCGAGGCCGCCGAGCGGCGGCGTTGCCTCGTCGAAATAGATTTCCGAATAGCATTCGTCCGATGCGATCACGAATCCGTGGCGGTCGGAGAGTGCGAAGAGTTCGCGCCAGTCGTCGAGCGTCAGCACGGCCCCCGTCGGGTTGCCCGGCGAGCAGACGTAGAGGAGCTGCGTGCGCGCCCAGACCTCGTCGGGCACGGCGCCGTAGTCGCAGGCGAAGTTGCGCGCGGGGTCGCTGTTCGCGAAGTGGGCTTCAGCGCCGGCAAGAAGCGCCGCGCCTTCGTAGATCTGATAGAACGGGTTCGGGCAGAGCACGACCGCGCCTTCGCGCGTCCCGTCGACGACGGTCTGCGCGAGCGCGAAAAGCGCTTCGCGCGAGCCCGAGACCGGCAGCACGTCGGTGGCCGGATCGAGCGCGGGCAAGCCGTAGCGCTTCGTCGTCCAGCGCGCGATGGCCTCGCGCAGCGCGCCAGAGCCGGCGGTGGCCGGGTAGCTCGAGAGTGCATCGAGCGAAGCGACGATCGCCTCGCGGATCAGCGTCGGCGTGGCATGCTTCGGCTCCCCGATGCCGAAACTGATGTGCGGCAAGTTGGCGGGCGGCGTCGCCTCTTTCAGCAGCACGCGCAGCTTTTCGAACGGATAGGGCTGAAGCAGATCGAGGCGAGGGTTCAGTGCGTTCACGTTGAGCTCGGCGGTGCGGAACGGGATGCGCGATGCCGGCCGGCGCGTCGAAACGCACGGGTGCCGGCGCGGGGCGCGCCAAAAAATCACGAATCGTCGGAAGGCGGCAATTATAGCCCCGCGGGGCGACTCGACGGCGCCGGACCCGATGGTATGATTGCCGATCTTATTCAAAAACAGCGAAATCGCCGTGCGTCTCACCTCGATCAAACTCGCTGGCTTCAAGTCCTTCGTCGATCCCACGCATTTTCAGGTACCCGGCCAGCTGGTCGGGGTCGTCGGGCCCAACGGCTGCGGTAAGTCGAACATCATCGATGCCGTCCGCTGGGTGCTCGGCGAATCGCGCGCGTCCGAGCTGCGCGGCGAATCGATGCAAGACGTGATCTTCAACGGATCGACGGCGCGCAAGCCCGGCAGCCGGGCGAGCGTCGAGCTCGTGTTCGACAATTCGGACGGCCGCGCGGCGGGCCAATGGGGCCAGTACGCCGAGATCGCGGTCAAGCGCGTGCTGACGCGAGACGGCACGTCGAGCTACTACATCAACAACCTGCCGGCGCGCCGGCGCGACATTCAGGACATCTTCCTCGGGACGGGCCTCGGGCCGCGCGCCTACGCCATCATCGGCCAGGGCATGATCGCGCGCATCATCGAGGCGAAGCCCGAAGAGCTGCGCGTGTTTCTCGAAGAGGCCGCGGGCGTGTCGAAGTACAAGGAACGCCGGCGTGAAACGGAGAACCGCCTGCACGACACGCGCGAGAACCTGACGCGCGTCGAGGATATCGTGCGCGAGCTCGGCACGAATCTCGAGAAGCTCGAAGCGCAGGCCGTGGTGGCGACGAAGTTCAAGGAGCTGCAGGCCGAGGGCGAGGAGAAGCAGCGCCTGCTCTGGCTGCTGCGCAAGAACGAGGCGGCCGCCGAGCAGGCCCGCCAGCAGCGCGCCATTTCCGAGGCGCAGATCGATCTCGAAGCGCAGACGGCCAAGCTGCGCGAGGTCGAGGCGGAGCTCGAAACGCTGCGTGTCGCGCACTACGCGGCCAGCGACGCAATGCAGGGCGCGCAAGGCGCGCTCTACGAGGCCAACGCCGAAGTGAGCCGGCTCGAGGCCGAGATCAAGTTCATCATCGAATCGCGCAACCGCGTCCAGGCGCAGATCGCCGCGCTGACGGCGCAGCGCGAGCAGTGGCAGATGCAGGCCGAAAAAGCGCGCGGCGATCTCGAGGATACCGAGGCGCAGCTTGCCATCGCGGAAGAAAAAGCCGCGATCGCCGAAGAGGAGGCCGCCGCCAAGCACGACGCGCTGCCGGCGCTCGAGGCGCGCTGGCGCGATGCGCAGGGGCAACTCAACGACGAGCGCGCCGCGATCGCGCAGACGGAGCAGGCGCTCAAGCTCGAGGCCGCTCACCAGCGCAATGCCGATCAGCAGCTGCAGCAGCTGCAGCAGCGCCAGGAGCGCCTTCAGACGGAGGCGAGCGGCCTCGACGCGCCCGACGAGGCCCAGCTCGAAGAGCAGCGAATCCAGCTCGCTGAGCACGAAGAGATTCTGAGCGAGGCTCAAGCGCGGCTCGCCGACGCGCAGGAAGCGCTGCCGGTGCACGACGCCGAGCGCCGCGCGGCCCAGGAGCGCGTGCAGTCCGAGAGCGCCCAGATTCACCAGCTCGAGGCGCGTCTCGTCGCGCTCAAGCAGCTTCAGGAGAATGTGCAGACCGAGGGCAAGATCCAGCCTTGGCTCGACAAGCACGAGCTCGGCAGCCTGCCGCGGCTATGGAAGAAGCTTCATATCGAGGCGGGCTGGGAAACGGCGCTCGAGTCGGTCCTGCGCGAGCGGTTGGCCGCGCTCGAGATCTCGAACCTCGACTGGGTGAAGGCGTTCGCAAGCGATGCGCCGCCCGCCAAGCTGGCTTTCTACGCGCCGCCGTCCGCGGCGACGCCGCGCGAAACGCCGGCCGGGCTCACGACGCTGCTCTCGCTCGTACGCATCGACGATGCGGGCTTGCGCGCCGTGCTTTCGGATTGGCTCGGCACGGTCTATATCGCCGACGATCTGCCGCAAGCGCTCGCGATGCGCTCGCAGTTGCCCGAGGGCGCCGCGCTCGTCGTCAAGGCGGGGCATATCGTCACGCGCGTCGGCGTTCAGCTCTATGCGGCCGATTCGGAGCAGGCCGGCATGCTCGCGCGCCAGCAGGAAATCGAGAATCTCACGCGCCAGCTTCGCGCGCAGACGCTCTTGGCCGACGAGGCGAAAACCGCGGCGATTCGCGCCGAGGCCGCCTATACGCAGGCTTCGCAAACGCTCGCGGATGAACGCGCGCACGCCGAGCGCGCGACACAGCGCGTCCATGCGCTGCAGTTGGAGGTGCTGAAGCTCGCGCAGGCCCACGAGCGCTACACGCAGCGCAGCACGCAGATTCGCGAAGAGCTCGAGGAAATCAAGGCGCAGATCGAGGAGCAGCGTGCGCAGCGAGCCGAATCGGAGGGCAATTTCGAGCGCCACGACGGCGAGCTCGCCGAACTGCAGGCGCGCTTCGAAGAAAATCAGCTGTCGTTCGAGGCGCTCGACGAGGAGCTCGGCGCGGCGCGCACGCAGGCGCGCGATCTCGAGCGCGCGGCGACCGACGCGCGCTTCGCCGCGCGCAACGTGGCGACGCGGATCGAGGAGCTGAAGCGGAACATCCAGGTCGCGCACGATCAGAGCGAGCGGGTTGCCGCTTCCCTCGACGATGCGCGGGCCGAGTTGGAGACAATCAACGAGCAGACCGCGCACACGGGCCTGCAAGATGCGCTCGAGGTTCGGGCGGCGAAGGAAGCCTCGCTCGGCGCGGCGCGCATGGAGCTCGACGACCTGACGGCGAAGCTGCGCCAGGCGGACGAGCTGCGGCTCACGGCCGAGCGGTCGCTGCAGCCGCTGCGCGACCGGATCACCGAGCTTCAATTGAAGGAGCAGGCCGCGCGAATCTCCGGGGAGCAGTTCGTCGAGCAGTTGAGCGAGGCCGGCGTCGACGAAGCGCAATTGCAGCAGAAGCTGACGCCGGACATGAAGCCGTCCTACCTGCAGGGCGAGGTGACGCGCATCAACAATGCGATCAACGCACTCGGCCCCGTCAACATGGCGGCGCTCGAGGAGCTGGCCGCGGCGAGCGAGCGCAAGACGTTCCTCGATGCGCAATCGGCCGATCTCACGCGCGCCATCGAGACGCTCGAGGACGCGATTCGCAAGATCGATCAGGAAACGCGCACATTGCTGCAGGGTACGTTCGATGAGGTCAACCGGCATTTCGGCGAGCTGTTCCCGCGCCTTTTTGGCGGCGGCCAGGCGAAGCTGATCATGACGGGCGACGAAATTCTCGATGCGGGCGTGCAGGTGATGGCGCAGCCGCCCGGCAAAAAGAACTCCACGATTCATTTGCTGTCGGGCGGCGAAAAAGCGCTGACCGCGACCGCGCTCGTCTTCGCGATGTTCCAGTTGAATCCGGCGCCATTCTGTCTGCTCGACGAAGTCGACGCCCCGCTCGACGACGCCAACACCGAGCGGTTCGCGAACCTCGTTCGGGCGATGTCGGACAAAACACAGTTCCTCTTCATCTCGCACAACAAGATCGCAATGGAAATGGCGCAGCAGCTTATCGGCGTGACGATGCAGGAGCAAGGCGTCTCGCGTATCGTTGCCGTCGACATGGAAACGGCCGCGGGTTTCGCCCAGAATACGGCTTGACATTGAACGGTCCGCCGAGGCGGCGCGCATTGGCGCGATGCGCCGGCCCGGGCCGGCGGCCCACAGAAGAATGCTTGATGGAGCGTGCATGGACGAGTTGACACTCGGATTGATCGGCGCGGGTGCCGTGGTGGTAGGGGGCGTGGTCGTGTACAACGCGTGGGCTGCGGCGAAGGTCCGTCGCCGGATGCCGAGACCAATGCCGCCCGATACTGTCGATCCGCATACGCGCCACGATCACGAGGAAGAGCGGCCGTTCATCGAGCCCGCGCGTCCGACCGCGCGGCGCGAGCCGGATGTCGGGGAGGCCCCGCGCCAAGGGGCGAGCGGGCGCATCGAGCCGAGCTTCGGCGGCGCCGCGCCGCTCGACACACCGGCCGACATTCAAGCCGACAGTACGATACCGAACGGCTATCTGGACGAAGCGGAGCCCTCGATCGACGAGAGTGGCGCCGCGAAGCCCGAGGAGCCGATTGCTCCGGCCGCGACGACGATCTCGGCCGCGCCGCCGCACGTCGTCGATCGGCGCATCGACTGCGTCGTGCCGATTCGCCTCGGCGGACCCATTGCGGGCGACAAGGCGATGCCGTTTGCGCAAAGGCTGCGGCGTGCGGGCAGCAAGCCCGTCTATATCGAAGGCAAGCCCGAAGGCGGGGCCGGCTGGGAGCTGCTGCAAAGCGGGCATCGCTATGAAGAGCTGCGGGCGGCCGTGCAGCTCGCGAATCGGTCCGGCGCGCTCAACGAGCTCGAGTTTTCCGAATTCGTCTCGGGCGTGCAGCAGTTTGCCGACGCGGTAGATGGCGGGCCGGAGTTTCCCGACATGCTCGAGACGGTCTCGATGGCGCGCGAGCTCGATGCATTCTCGGCGCAGTGCGATGCGCAGCTCTCGATCAACGTGCTTTCCGACGGCGCGCCATGGTCGGCGAACTACGTGCAGGCCGTCGCTTCTCAAGACGGCTTGCTGCTCTCACGCGACGGCACGCGCTTCGTGAAGCTCGATGCGAAGCAAAGCCCCGTCTTCATGCTGCAGTTCGGCGATACGAATTTTCTGCGCGACGACCTCACCTACAAGGGCGGGCAGACGATCACGCTGATTCTCGACGTGCCCGTCGCCGACGAAGACATCTTGCCGTTCCGGCTCATGTGCGATTACGCGAAGTCGCTCGCCGAGCGCATCGGGGGACGCGTCGTCGACGATCAGCGGCGGCCGCTGCCCGAAGCGGCATTGCTCGCGATCGAGAAGCAGCTCATGACGCTCTATGCGAAGCTTGAGGAGGCCGGCATTCCGGCCGGCTCGGCGGCAACGCGTCGGCTATTCAGCCAATGATCCTGCCCCGGTGAACGCAAGCCCGGGCTTGCCTGCGATAATGCGGGATCACCTGAAAAGCGAAGGCGAACGCCGACAGCATGGCCCTGAACACCGTTGAACCGCCCGCAGACAAGCCGGCCGAGCGCGCAGCGTGGCTGCGCGCCGAGATCGAACGCGCGAACCATGCGTATTACGTGCTCGATCAGCCGGAGATTCCCGATGCCGAATACGATCGAATGTTCCTCGAACTGCAGCGCATCGAGAGCGAGCATCCCGATCTGATCACGCCTGAATCGCCGACGCAGCGCGTCGGCGGCCAGGCAGCGAGCGGGTTCTTGCCCGTCGTGCACACCGTGCCGATGCTCTCGCTCAACAATGGCTTCTCTGACGACGACATCATCGCATTCGACCGCCGCAGCGCCGAGGCGCTCGGGCACGCGCCGATCGAATATGCGTGCGAACTCAAGTTCGACGGCCTCGCGATCGCGCTGCGCTACGAGGACGGCCGCCTCGTGCGGGCCGCGACGCGCGGCGATGGCGCAACGGGCGAGGATGTGACGCAAAACGTTCGAACGATCCGCGCGATCCCATTGAAGCTGAAAGGCGCAAACGTGCCGCGCGTGGTCGAAGTGCGCGGTGAAGTGCTGATGTTCAGACGCGACTTCGAGCGGATGAACGAGCGTCAGCGCGAGGCGGGGCAGCGCGAGTTCGCGAATCCGCGCAACGCCGCGGCCGGCAGTTTGCGCCAGCTCGATCCGAGAATGACGGCGCAGCGGCCGCTGTCGTTCTTTTCATATGGAATCGGCGAGCTCGAAGGCATCGAGATGCCCGATACGCATAGCGGGCTGCTTGAATGGTATGGCGAGCTGGGCCTTCCTGTGTGCGCGGAGCAGGCCGTCGTCAAAGGCGTGCAAGGGCTGCTCGAATTCTTCCGGCGCATCGGCGAAAAGCGCAAGTCGCTCCCGTATGACATCGACGGCGTCGTGTACAAGGTCAATCGGCGCGACGAGCAGGACAAGCTCGGCTTCGTCTCGCGCGCGCCACGCTTTGCGCTTGCGCACAAGTTTCCCGCCGAAGAAGCGATGACGGAGCTCGTCGATATCTACGTAAACGTCGGCCGCACGGGCGCGATCACACCAGTGGCGCGGCTCAGTCCTGTGTTCGTCGGCGGTGTGACGGTCACCAATGCCACGTTGCACAACGAGGACGAAGTGCGCCGCAAGGACGCGCGGATCGGCGACACGGTGATCGTGCGGCGCGCGGGCGACGTGATCCCGGAGCTCGTATCGGTCGTGCTCGAGCGCCGGCCCGAGAATGCGCGCGAATTCGTCATGCCGACGAACTGCCCCGTTTGCGGCTCGCGCATCGAGCGGCTGCCCGACGAGGCCGTCGCGCGCTGCACGGGCGGCCTCTTTTGCCCTGCCCAGCGCAAGCAGGCGCTCTGGCATTTCGCGCAGCGGCGAGCGCTCGATATCGACGGGCTCGGCGAGAAAATCATCGATCAGCTCGTCGAGCAAAATCTCGTGCGCACGCCCGCGGATCTGTTCAATCTCGGTTTCTCGACATTGGCGGAGCTCGACCGGTTCGCGGAGAAGTCGGCGCAAAATCTGCTTGATTCACTCGAAAAGGCGAAGAAGACGACGCTCACGCGCTTCATATACGCGCTCGGCATCCGCCATGTCGGTGAATCGACTGCCAAGGACCTCGCTCGCCATTTCGGCTCGCTCGATCCGCTGATGAATGCGTCGCTCGACGAATTGCTCGAGGTCAAGGACGTCGGGCCAGTCGTCGCCGAGGCGATACATCAGTTCTTTGCCGAGGAACACAACCGCACGGTGATCGAGCAATTGCGGGCGCCGGGTAAGGTGACGTGGCCGGAGGGGCCACCCGCGCCGCGCGCGCCGCAGGGTGTGCTGGCCGGCAAGACGGTCGTGCTGACCGGCACTTTGCCATCGCTGTCGCGCGAAGAGGCCAAGGAAATGCTGGAGGCGGCCGGCGCGAAGGTGGCCGGCTCAGTGTCGAAAAAGACCGATTACGTGGTGGCGGGCACAGAGGCCGGCAGTAAGCTGGCGAAGGCCGAGGAACTCGGCATCCCCGTACTCGACGAAGACGGTATGCGCAAGCTCCTGGAGGGCGACAATTCATGATACGAGAAATCCTCAAGATGGGCGATGAGCGCCTTTTGCGCATCGCCCAACCCGTCGACCATTTCGATACGCCGGAGCTGCACGAGCTCATCGCCGATATGTTCGAGACGATGCACGCGGTAAACGGCGCGGGGCTTGCGGCGCCGCAGATCGGCGTCGATCTCCAGGTCGTCATCTTCGGCTTCGGGCACAACGAACGGTATCCGGAGGCACCGGCGGTGCCGGAGACGGTCCTCATCAATCCGACGGTGACACCTGTCTCGCAGGACATGGAAGAGGGTTGGGAAGGGTGCTTGTCGGTGCCCGGGATGCGCGGCGTCGTCAGCCGGTTTTCGATGATCCGCTATCACGGCTTCGATCAGCACGGTCAGCCGATCGATCGCGTTGCGGAAGGATTTCATGCGCGCGTCGTGCAGCACGAGTGCGATCATCTGATCGGCAAGCTTTATCCGATGCGGATTACGGATTTCTCGAAGTTCGGTTATACCGAGGTGCTGTTTCCCGGCCTCGACCCGAACAGCGACGATTGACGTACAGCGCAGGTGCCGGGCGGCCGTGGCTGCTGCATCGCATATGAGGCAGCAGCGCTTGGCTGCGCCAGGTTTAGAGCACCCGGGTGGCGGTCGAGCGCCGGGTACGCTCGAGCGCCGGCGCTGCCCCGCTCAAAACGCCTCGTTCGGCAGCAGATAGCGCCATTTCCCCGGCGGCAGGGCGCCGAGCGTCACACTGCCCATCCGCACGCGCTTCAATCCCACCACCTGCAGGCCGACCAGTTCGCACATGCGGCGGATCTGCCGCTTCTTGCCTTCGCGAAGCACGAAGCGCAGCTGCTCTCCGTTTTGCCAGCTGACTTTGGCCGGCTTGAGCTGGCTGCCATCGAGCGAGAGGCCGTACCGCAACAGCGCGAGCTTGTCCGCCGGGAAGTGCTGCGCGACGTCGGTCGCCCGCTCGCCATAGGCGACGCGCACGAGATACTCCTTTTCCACGCTCGAATGCTCGCCGATGAGCAGCTTGGCGATACGGCCATCCTGCGTCAGTACGAGGAGTCCCGTCGAATCGATGTCGAGCCGGCCCGCCGGCGCCAGGCCGCGCAGGTGACTTGCCGAAAACCGCAGCGGCGAGCGATCGCCATCCCAGCGATTCGCCGCCGTGACGAGCGTGACCGCGGGTTCGTAGCCGTCTTCGGCCTGGCCCGAAACGTAGCCGACAGGCTTGTGCAGCAGGACCGTCACCTGGCGCGCCTGCACCGCGCGCGCATCGGCGCTGACTTCGATACGCTGGTCGGGACGCACGCGCGCGCCGAGCGTATCGACGCGTACGCCATCGACGTTCACCCAGCCGTTCTCGATCCACTCGTCGGCCTCGCGCCGCGAGCAAAGGCCGAGCTCGGACATCCGCTTCGATAGGCGCAGGGTGCCGGACGTGTCGCCGTCGCGCTGCTCGCGTTCTGGGCTTTCGGCGTGCGTGGAGCGTCGCGCGGCTCGCTCGCCGCTGAGGCGTTTAACGGGCTGAGGCCTGCGTTGCTCGCGTTCCCCACGTTCCCCACGTTCGGCGTGGGTTGCGCGCGCGGCCCGCTCGCCGCTGGCGCGTGTGGCGGGCTGAGGCTGGCGCTGCTCGCGTTCCCCGCGTTCCCCACGTTCGGCGTGCGTTGCGCGCGCGGCCCGCTCGCCAATCGAGCGCTTGGCGGGTTGCGGCTTGCGCGCTTCGCCTTCCCGACGCTCTGGCTGCCTCGATCGCGTGGCCTGCTCGCCGCTCACGCGTTTGACCGCCTGCGGTCTGCGCTCGTCGCGGTCCCGGCGTTCAGTGTGCGCGGATCGGGCAGCGAACCCGTCGCCCGAGCGCTTGACTGGACTGCCGGTCTTCCGCGCGCCGTTTCCCGCCTCGGTGTCGCTCCGGCGCGCGCCGGGCGTCACGTTGCTGCCGGCCGGTTTCGCCTTCGCCGGTTGTCTTGCCGAATCGGTCGCACGCGGCGCCTTCCTGGCCGGTGCGCGATCGGGGCGAGCGCTACTGCCAGGCTTCGGTTTCGGCGCGGCGCCTGGCGCCTTCGCCGGCGAGCGGTCCTGTCGGCCTCCGGACGGCACCGCTCCCGCCGGCTTGGCGGGGGCGGCGGCGCGAACCGGTTTTCGTCCGGAAGGGCTGCCGGCACGGACAGGCGCGCGATCCGGCGCGGCCGGTCGCGGATGCTTGGCTGTCAACTTGACGCGCATAAATTCTCGAAAAAGATGCAATAACAGAGGAAGCCCGATTATCGACGGCAGAGCAGCCGCCCGGGCTTACGGCTCAAAGGGCGATCGCGCGCAGCAGCTCCGTTTCGACCTGAATCTGCAGCCGATTGTCGGAAAGCCCCCGACCGTCGAGCAGGAACACGTCCTCGACGCGCTCGCCGAGCGTGTTGATGCGCGCCGCGTGCACGCCGACCCGATGCTCCGCGAGCACGCGCGAGATGGCGTACAGGAGACCGAGGCGGTCGTTCGCCGAAATCGACAGAATGTAGTACTGCCCGCGCTCGTCGGCCCGCAGGTCGACGCGCGGCGTGATCGGAAACGTTCGCGAGAGCCGCGAGAGGCGGCCCTTCGACGGTTCCGGCAGCGTCGCCTCGGAGGCGAGCCAGGCCGCGAGCTGCTGCTCGACGAGATTGGCGATGTTGCGGTACTGCACGTCCTCTTCGGTATGGGCAACGATGAAATTGTCGAGCGCATAGCCGTGACGCGTCGTGTTCACGCGCGCGTCGAGCACCGAAAGGCCGTTGCGGTCGAAATAAGCGCAAATGCCGGCGAAGAGATCGGGCCGATCGCGCGTATAGACCAGCACTTGCAGCGCCTCTCCGATAGGCGAGGGCCGCGCGCGGACGATCGGCGCGTCCGCCGCGACATGGCGGTACAGCACGCGCGTCTGCCAGGCGATATCGGCAGCATCGTGCCGCAGGAAGTAGCCGACGTCGAGCTGATCCCAAAGTGCGCGATGCGCGTTTTCGGGCACGGTCTCGAGGCGCAGCAGCGCGATCGCTTCCTCCTGGCGCATTTTGAGCTCCGAATGCTGGTCCGGATGCGCGCCCCCGAGCACGGCGAGCGTCGTGCGATAGAGATCCTCGAGCAGCTTGCCCTTCCAGGTGTTCCAGACTTTCGGGCTCGTGCCGCGAATGTCGGCCACGGTGAGCAGGTAGAGCGCCGTCAGGCGCCGCTCGCTGCCGACGAGCTCGGCAAACTGCTTGATGACCGCCGGATCGCTCGTGTCCTGCTTTTGCGCAACCTGGCTCATCGTCAAATGATGCTGAACGAGCCAGACGATGAGCGCCGCGTCGTCGCCCGTGATGCCGTGCTCGCGGCAAAAACGGCGCGCGTCGGCCATGCCGAGCGTCGAATGATCGCCGCCGCGGCCCTTGGCGATGTCGTGAAAGAGCGCCGCGACATAGAGCACCCATTGGCGTTCGAAGTTCGCCATGAGCTGGCTGCAGAACGGATACTCGTGCGCATGCTCCGCGAGCGCGAAGCGGCGCAGATTGCGCAGCACCATCAGGATGTGCTGATCGACCGTGTAGACGTGATAGAGGTCGTGCTGCATTTGCCCGACGATGCGCCGGAAATTCAGCAGATAGCGCCCGAGCACGCTCGTCTGATTCATGAGCCGCAGCGCATGCGTGATGCCATGCGGCTGCTTGAGGATCTCCATGAAGAGGCGCCGGTTCTCGGGGTTCTTGCGCCAAATGGCATCCATCGCGTCACGCACGTTGTAGAGCGCGCGCAGCGTGCGCGCCGACAGACCTTTCGTGCCCGGCGTGGCCTCGTAGAGCAGGAACGCCTCGAGGATTGCGGTGGGCGTGCGCTCGAAAACGTCGTCGCTGACGATTTCGATCATGCCCTGCTTTTCGACGAAACGCTCGGACAGCACGCGCGTCACGCCGCTCGTGCGCGGAAAGAGCTGGGCTTCGATGTTCTGGATCAGGATCGTGGCGAGCTGCGTCACCGCCTTGGCCGCCCAGTAGTAGCGGCGCATGAGCTGCTCGCTCGCGCGGCGCGCCGCCGTCGCCTTGTAGCCGAAGCTTTCGGCCGCCGCCGTCTGCAGATCGAAGACGAGCATGTCTTGGCGCCGCCCCGCGATCAGATGCAGGCGCGCGCGCAATGCCTTCAGGAACGCCTCGTTGCGGCGCAGCTCGCGCGCTTCGCGTGCCGTGATGAGCCCGCGCTCGTCGAGCTCGCGCCAGCTGCTGCCGAATCCCGCCGCGCGGGTGATCCAGAGGATCAGCTGCAAATCGCGCAGCCCGCCGGGGCTTTCCTTGACGTTCGGCTCGAGGCTGTAAGGCGAGTCCTGAAACTTCGCGTGACGCTGGCGCATCTCGAGGACTTTCGCCTGGAAGAACGCGCGCGCATCGAGCGTTTCGTTCAGGCGCAACGCGAAACGCTGAAAGAGCGTCGTGCTGCCGACGATGCGCCGCGCTTCGATGAGCGAGGTGCGCACCGTGATGTCGCGCTCCGCCTCCTCGAGGCATTCGCCGACCGTGCGAACGCTGCTGCCGATCTCGAGCCCGAGATCCCAGGCGAGGCCGATGAACCGCTCGATGCGCGCCTCGAGCGCGGGCTCGGGCGATTCGGGCAGCAACACCAGGATGTCGATATCGGAGAACGGAGCGAGCTCGCCGCGCCCATAGCCGCCGACGGCGACGAGCGCGAGCGAGGCAGGCATCTCGCAGCCGACCCAGGCGCGCCGCAAGGCGTCGTCCGTCGCGCGGGCGAGCGCGCGCATCGCCGTGTCGACGTTGCTCGCGGTCTTGAAGCGCTCGAGCAACGCGGTTTTGGCGACCCGATAATCGGCTTTCAGCGAAAGGGGATCGGGCAGGGCGGCGGCGACGCTCATCTCCCCGCTCATGCGGCGACGGGCAAGCGCGGCCGCTCGGGCGTTCCCGCCGAGACGGTCAGCACGTCGAAACCGGAATCGGTGACGAGCACCGTATGCTCCCATTGTGCAGAGAGGCTGCGGTCGCGCGTCTTGACGGTCCACTGATCGGGCATCGTACGGATTTCGCGGCGTCCGGCATTGATCATCGGCTCGATCGTGAAGATCATGCCCGACTGCAGTTCCAGACCGGCGCCCGGGCGGCCGTAATGGAGGATCTGCGGATCCTCGTGGAACACGGTGCCGATCCCGTGTCCGCAGTACTCGCGCACGACGCTGTAGCCGCTCGCCTCGGCGTGCCGCTGGATCGCGTGGCCGATGTCGCCGAGGTGCGCGCCTGGGCGGACCTGTTCGATGCCGAGCCACATGCACTCGTAAGTAACCTGCACGAGGCGCTTCGCGAGGATCGAGCCTTCGCCGGCGATGAACATTCGGCTCGTGTCCCCGAAGTAGCCGTCCTTGATCACGGTGATGTCGATGTTGAGCGCATCGCCGTTCTTGACGATTTTGTCGCCCGGAATGCCGTGGCAGATCACGTCGTTGACGGAAATGCACGTGGCCTTCGGGTAGGGCGGATAACCGGGCGGCTGATAGTTGAGCGGCGCGGGCACCGTGCCTTGCACGTCGAGCATGTAGTTATGGCAGAGGCGGTCGAGCTCGCCCGTCGTCACCCCTGGCTTGACGTGCGGCGTGATGTAATCGAGCACTTCGCTCGCAAGCCGGCACGCGACGCGCATTTTGGCGATGTCGTGTTCGTTTTTGATCGTAATGGCCATGGATTCGTGCCTGAAACGTGGATCCGGCGATTATCGCACCATATTCGGCCGCTGGCAGGGTCTATGCCGGGCCGCGCGCCTTCGCGGCGCCGGTTTCGAGCTACGGTGGCGGCAAGATTGGCATTCCCAGTGCGGCCTTGAGGCACCTTCGGCGCGCGTGCTATACTCTCGGGCTAGTCGTCGAGTGGAAGTTCGGCCCGATTCGATCCGGAATTGGATGGATCGGATGGGAGTCGAACATTCCGTCTGTCGGCGGCTGATTCGCAAGCCGGGGCATCCAAGGGTGCCGGTTGCGACGAGCGCGTAGTCCGCCGCGAGCGGGCGGGCTTTCCCGATGCGGGAGGCAGAGCGCGAGCGCGACCGGTGCGGCAGCCGGCTTAAGTCCCAACCCTCGTGGAGAATTTCATGGCAGTCACCATGCGTCAGATGCTGGAAGCCGGCGTCCATTTCGGACACCAGACGCGCTTCTGGAACCCCAAGATGGCCCCGTTCATTTTCGGCCATCGCAACAAGATTCACATCATCAACCTCGAAAAGACGCTGCCGATGTACAACGACGCACTGAAGTACGTGCGTCAGCTGGCGGCCAATCGCGGCACGATCCTCTTCGTCGGCACGAAGCGTCAGTCGCGCGACACGATCGCGGAAGAGGCGGCGCGCGCCGGCATGCCGTACGTGAACCAGCGCTGGCTCGGCGGCATGCTGACCAACTTCAAGACGCTCAAGCAGTCCATCAAGCGTCTGAAGGACATGGAAACCGCGGTCGAGGCGGGTGAGCTCGAGCGCATGAGCAAGAAGGAAGCGTTGCTGTTCGAGCGCGAAATCGCCAAGCTGCAGAAGTCGATCGGCGGTGTGAAGGACATGGGCGGGATTCCGGACGCGATCTTCGTCGTCGACGTCGGCTATCACAAGATCGCCGTGACCGAAGCGAACAAGCTCGGCGTGCCGGTGATTGCCGTTGTCGATACGAACCACTCCCCCGAGGGCGTCGACTACGTGATCCCGGGCAACGACGATGCAAGCAAGGCCGTGGCGCTTTACGCGCAAGGCGTGGCCGATGCGATCCTCGAAGGCCGTGCGAACGCGGTGAATGAAGTCGTGCAAGCCGTGCGCGGCGACGGCGACGAGTTCGTCGAGGTCAACGGGGAAGCGTAACGCAATCCCTCAGCCGGCAAAAAGGGGGCTTCTCAAAGGCCCCCTTTTTTTAAGTTACGAGACAAGTCTCAAGGAGCGAATGATGGCGGCAATTACCGCAAGCATGGTGGCAGAACTGCGCGCGAAAACCGACGCGCCGATGATGGAATGCAAGAAGGCGCTGACCGAAGCGGACGGCGACATGGGGCGTGCCGAAGAGCTGCTGCGCGTGAAGCTCGGCAACAAGGCCAGCAAGGCCGCTTCGCGCGTGACGGCGGAAGGCGTCATCGCCGCGTTCGTGAGCGGCGGCAAGGGCGCGCTCGTCGAGCTCAACTGCGAAACGGACTTCGTTGCGAAGAACGACGATTTCAACGCATTCGCCAAGCAAGTGGCCGAGCTCGTCGTCCAGCAAAACCCGGCCGACGTCGCGGCGCTTTCGGCACTGACGCTCGACGGCCAGACCGTCGACGCCGTCCGCCTGGCGCTCGTCGGCAAGATCGGCGAAAACCTGTCGATCCGTCGTTTCGAGCGCTATGAGACCGCGAACAAGCTGGCCACCTACCTGCACGGCACGCGTATCGGCGTGATCGTCGAGTACACGGGCGCGGACGAGCAGGTCGGCAAGGACGTCGCGATGCACGTGGCCGCGATGAAGCCAGTCTCGGTGTCGGCCGACGACGTTCCGGCCGAGCTCATCGCCAAGGAGCGCAGCATCGCCGAGCAGAAGGCGGCCGAATCGGGCAAGCCGGCCGAGATCGTCGCGAAGATGGTCGAAGGCAGCGTCCAGAAGTACCTGAAGGAAGTGTCGCTGTTGAACCAAACGTTCGTGAAGAATGACAAACAGACAGTCGAGCAGATGCTGAAGGCGGCTGGCTCGTCGGTCCAGCGGTTCGCGCTTTTCGTCGTCGGCGAAGGCATCGAAAAGCGGCAGGACGATTTCGCGGCCGAAGTGGCCGCGCAGGTCGCCGCGGCGCGTCAACAGTAAAGCAGGACGGCGGCGGGCGCCAAGCCGGGAGCAGTGCTTGCGCAGCTTTGGCCAGCCGCGCCTAAGCGGCCTGGCGCTCGCCCAGGACATCACGTCGGCGGGCATTCGGGGTTGCCGTTACGGGTTAACCCGAGTGTCCGGCGGCGAAACGTGCGGTTCGGCGCCTGCGCGCGCGGGGCCACGCGGCACGCGGCAAGGCGGGCATGCAGGAGGCGCCGGCGCTTGCTCCAATTCAGGTTTCACCCCTACAGTTCCACATTGTTGTCATCTCCTTCGGCGCGATCGGATACCGCTATGCCCACAGCCTACAAACGCGTTCTTCTCAAACTCTCCGGTGAAGCTTTGATGGGCGAAGATGCCTTCGGCATCAACCGCGCGACGATTGAAAGAATGGTGACGGATATCGCCGAGGTGGTGCGCCTCGGCACGCAGCTGGCGATCGTGATCGGCGGCGGCAACATCTTTCGCGGCGTAGCGGGCGGCGCGGCCGGCATGGACCGCGCGACGGCCGATTACATGGGCATGCTGGCGACGATGATGAACGCGCTCGCGCTGCAGGATGCGATGCGTCATGCGGGCATTGAGGCGCGCGTCCAATCGGCGCTGCGCATGGATCAGGTGGTCGAGCCGTACATCCGTCCGCGAGCGATTCGCCAGCTCGAGGAAGGCAAGGTCGTGATCTTCGCGGCCGGCACGGGCAACCCGTTCTTCACGACCGATACGGCGGCGGCGTTGCGCGGCTCGGAGATCGGCGCGGAAGTCGTTTTGAAGGCAACCAAAGTGGACGGCGTATACTCCGCGGACCCGAACAAGGACCCGACGGCCACGCGCTATTCCACGATCAGCTTCGACGAAGCGATCGGCCGCAACCTGCAGGTCATGGATGCGACGGCGTTTGCGCTCTGCCGCGATCAAAAGCTGCCGATCCGTGTGTTTTCGATCGTCAAACCCGGCGCATTGAAGCGCATCGTACAAGGTGAGGACGAGGGTACGCTCGTCCACGTGTAAACTCTCGCAGGGCGCGGGCGCGCCTCGCGCCAGCGGCGTTCGAGGCCGCTGGTGTGGCCGGCCCGTACTGCCATGAAGGTTCGGAGGTCCAAATGAGTGTCGCAGAGATAAAGAAGAGCGTCGATCAGAAAATGCAGCGCTCGATCGAGGCGTTCAAGAGCGATCTGGCCAAGATTCGCACGGGGCGCGCGCATACCGGGCTCCTCGACCACATTCAGGTCGATTATTACGGCTCGAACGTGCCGATTTCCCAGGTCGCGAATCTGACGCTCATCGACGCGCGGACGATCGGCGTGCAGCCGTGGGAGAAGAAGATGGTCGCCGTGGTCGAGAAGGCGATTCGCGAATCGGATCTCGGTCTCAACCCGGCCACGCAGGGCGATCTCATCCGCGTGCCGATGCCGGCGCTCACCGAGGAGCGTCGCCGCGAGCTGACGAAAGTCGTGAAGAGCGAGGGCGAAACGGCCAAAGTCGCTGTGCGCAATCTGCGCCGCGACGCAAACGAGCAGTTGAAGAAGCTCGTGAAGGACAAGGAAATCTCGGAAGACGACGAGCGCCGCGCCGGCGATGAAGTCCAGAAGCTGACCGACAAATACGTCGCGGAAATCGACAAGCTCGTTCATACGAAGGAAGCCGAGATCATGACCGTCTGAGGCCTCCGGGTCTCGACCGACTCGTCGGATCTCACTATTTCCAGCAGTTTTTCGTATCGGCGGCCATGACATATACCAGCTCAACTGTTCGCGTGCCTGATGTCGCAGCGGTCCCGCGCCATATCGCGATCATCATGGATGGCAACGGGCGCTGGGCAACGCAGCGCCGCTTGCCGCGCGTGGCGGGCCATACGCGCGGCGTCGATGCCGTGCGCGCCTGCGTCGAAGCGTGCGCGCGAGCCGGCGTCGAATATCTGACGCTCTTCGCGTTCAGCTCCGAGAACTGGCGCCGGCCCGTCGAAGAGGTCTCGTTCCTCATGCGTCTCTTCGTGACGGCGCTCGAGCGCGAAGTCGGCAAGCTGCACGCGAACGGCATCCGGCTGCGCGTGATCGGCGATCTCTCGCAATTCGATTCGCGCATTCAGGACCTCATTCGCCGGGCCGAAACGAAAACGGCCGGCAATAAGCGCCTTACGCTGACGATCGCGGCGAACTACGGCGGTCGCTGGGACATTCTGCAGGCGGCCCGGAAAGTCGCCGAACAGGCCACGCGCGAAGGCAGCGCCGGCGTCATCGACGAGCAGGCATTCGCCGAGCATCTGGCGATGGCCTACGCGCCCGAGCCGGACCTTTTCATCCGTACGGGCGGCGAAACGCGCATCAGCAACTTTTTGCTCTGGCAACTCGCTTACACGGAACTCTACTTCACCGACACGTTCTGGCCCGATTTCAACGCTGACACGTTGGCCGACGCCATCGCCTCGTTTGGGCGGCGCGAGCGCCGGTTCGGCCGGACGAGCGCTCAGCTCGAGCCGCAATCGCAGGACGCCGATTCGCTCCCATGCTGAAGACCCGTGTCGTCACAGCCGTCGTGCTGCTGGCGGTGTTCGTTCCGGTGACGCTCTATGCGCCGGCGGCCGGGTTCGGCGCGCTGATCGGGCTCGTAGTCGTACTGGCGGCCTGGGAATGGGCACGTCTTTTGAATCTTAACGGCATGACGGCGGTGGGCTATGCCGCGATCGCAGCGCTCGCGGTGCTCGTGAGCACGAGGCTCGGCCCCGGGATGCGCGCCGCGCGGCCGCTGTTCGAGGCGGCGGCGGTATTCTGGCTGCTGACGGGGCCGTTCGTGCTCGCACGCAAGCCGCGGCTCGCGCACGGGGCATGGCGCGTCTTTCTGTTTCTGGCCGGGATCGTCGTGTTCACGGCGTGCTGGCATGCGCTCGTCGTGGCGCGGGCGATCGGGGTATCGTTCGTCCTGTCGATACTGATCGTCGTCTGGCTCGCCGACATCGGCGCATACTTTTCGGGCAAGGCATTCGGAAAACACAAGCTCGCGCCGGCGATCAGCCCCGGCAAGACGTGGGAGGGGGCCTTCGGCGGCTGGATCGCCGTAATCGTCGTAGGGGTGGCCGCGCTCGCCACGCATGCGCTCGCGCCAACGCTTTTCACGACGCTCGGTGCACGCCTCGGATGGGCGCGCGCGGTGCTCGTGCTGACGCTCATCGTCGCGTTCAGCATCGTCGGCGACCTGTTCGAATCGATGCTGAAGCGCCAGGCCGGCGTCAAGGACTCGAGCGGCCTGCTACCGGGGCACGGTGGCGTGCTGGACCGTGTCGATGCATTGCTGCCGGCGTTGCCGCTCGCGATGCTCTTCATCGGCTAGCGCGCTGCGTCGGAGGATGAGGGTTAGGGCCTCAGGCAAGCTGCGCTGAGGCCTCGGGAAAGAGATATGAAAAAACGTTTGACACTGCTCGGTTCCACGGGCTCGATCGGCGACAGCACGCTCGACGTCGTCGCCCGCCACCCGGAACGCTTCGAGGTCCACGCGCTGACCGCCCATCGCAACGGCGAGAAGCTGGTCGCGCAATGTCTGAAATTCCAGCCCGATGTCGCGGTGGTCGGCGATGCCGATACGGCGGCGAGCGTCGAGGCGCAACTGCGCGCCGCCGGCTCGGCCACGCAGGTGGCCTACGGCCAGGAGGCGCTCGTCGAGGTGGCGAAAAGCGCCGCCTGCGATACGGTGGTGGCGGCAATCGTCGGCGCCGCCGGTCTCGCGCCGACGCTCGCGGCGGCCATGGCGGGCAAGCGGATTCTGCTCGCGAACAAGGAAGCGCTCGTCATGTCGGGCGCAATCTTCATGGATGCCGTGCACGATCACGGCGCGACGCTTTTGCCCGTCGACAGCGAGCACAACGCCATCTTCCAATGCTTGCCGCGTGAAGTGGCGTCGGGCGGCGCTCCGCTGCACGGCGGTGTCGCGAAGATCATTTTGACCGCGTCGGGCGGGCCGTTTCGGACGCGCGATCCGGCGACACTCACCGACGTGACGCCCGACGAGGCCTGCAAGCACCCGAACTGGGTCATGGGTCGCAAGATTTCGGTCGATTCGGCGACGATGATGAACAAGGGCCTCGAAGTCATCGAGGCGCACTGGCTATTCGATTTGCCCGGCGAGCGTATCGACGTGCTGATCCATCCGCAGAGCGTGATTCATTCGCTCGTCTCCTATGCGGACGGCTCGGTCCTCGCCCAACTCGGCAATCCCGACATGCGCACGCCGATCGCTCATGCGCTCGCGTTCCCCGAGCGCGTCGATTCGGGCGTCCCGCAGCTCGACCTGGCCCAGGTCGCATCGCTCTCGTTCGAGAAACCCGACTATGAGCGCTTTCCGTGTCTCGCGCTTGCGATGCAGGCTCTAGCCGCGGGCGGCGTCGCGAGCGCGGCGCTCAACGCCGCCAACGAGGTGGCCGTCGAGGCGTTCCTCACACGGCGCATCGCGTTCACGACGATCGCGGAAACGGTTGCCGCCGTGCTCGACGCGCTGCCGAACCGCACGCCGAACGGTCTTTCGGACGTGCTCGACGCCGACGCCGCGGCGCGGCGCGCGGCGCTCGATTTCATCGCGGCGCGGCCGGCCGCCGGCCGTCGCCTGGGCAGCGCCGGCTCCGCCGATCGCGCGGTGCAGTGAGGCATCGATGAACGTGCTGATCGAAATCGCCGCATTCGCCGTCGCAATCGGCGTGCTCGTGGTCGTACACGAGTACGGGCACTTCAGCGTCGCTCGGCTGTGCGGCGTCAAGGTGCTGCGGTTTTCGATCGGCTTCGGCAGCCCGCTCGTGCGCTGGGTCGGCAAAAAGAGCGGGACGGAGTGGACGATTTCCGCTTTGCCGCTAGGCGGGTACGTGAAGATGCTCGACGAGCGCGACCCCGGTCCGGGCATCGACGAGAAGGATCTGCCGTTCGCGTTCAACCGGCAATCCGTGGTGAAACGTATCGCGATCGTGCTCGCCGGTCCGCTTGCCAACTTCGTGCTGGCGATCGTGCTCTTCGCGGTCGTCTTCGCGACGGGCGTCGTCGAGCCGACGGCGACCCTGGCGACGCCGCCGGCCGGCACCGTCGCCGCGCGCGCGGGCTTCGAAGGCGGCGAGACGATCCTCTCGATCGGCGACGAACACGGCGCGGATATCGAGCCCGTGCGGTCATGGTCGGACTTGCGCTGGAAGCTGCTCGATGCGGCATTCGATCACAAGCGCGTGGTCATGCGCGCACGCGACGGGCACGGCGTCTACGACTTTCAGGTCGATCTCAGCAAGGTTTCCGATCGCGACGTCGACGATGATTTCATGTCGAAACTCGGCTTCGACGAAGGCGGGACGCTCTCGGTCGCCGCCGTCGAGCCCGGCAGCGCGGCCGCGCGCGCCGGCCTGGCCCCGGGGGATTCGCTGCGCGGCGTCGATGGCCGGCGCGTCGATGGGGCTCAGGCGTTCATTGCCTATGTCAAGTCGCACGCCGGACGCCCGATCGTCCTGCGCATCGAACGTGGCGGCGCATCGAAGGAACCGATCGCCGTGACGGTCACGCCGGAAGCGCGCCGCGATCGCGAGACGGGCCTCGAGGTCGGCCGCATCGGCGCCGCGCTGGCGACCAAAGTCTCGACGGTCGATGTCCGCTATGGCCCGCTGGAGAGCGTCGCGCGCGGCGCGCGGCGCACCTGGGAGATCGGCGTGTACTCGCTGCGGATGTTCGGGCGGATGCTGACGGGCGAGGCCTCGATCAAGAATCTGTCGGGTCCCGTGACGATCGCCGACTATGCGGGCAAGAGCGCGCGCCTCGGATGGGAGCCTTTCCTGTCCTTTCTTTCGCTCGTGAGCATCAGCCTCGGCGTGTTGAACTTATTGCCGATTCCGGTATTGGACGGGGGGCATCTGTTATATTATTTGGTTGAAGCCGCGACCGGCAAAGCTGTATCGGAACGCTGGCAGCTCGTTTTGCAAAGAGCCGGCCTCGTTTGCATCGTCGCCTTGTCGGCCATCGCGCTATTCAACGATCTGGCTCGGTTAATCCACTTCTAATGCGTCCGGCGGCTCCTGTCCTCGGCAGGCCGCTCAAGGATGGTTGCAGCTAAAAATACTGGGGATGCACGTTGTTGAAACCTCATCGCTTTGCTCGTAGTACCGTCGCGGCCGCGGCGCTCGCCGCTCATGGGCTCGTCGCTCATGCAACGACGCCTTTCGTGGTGAAAGACATCCGAATCGAAGGGCTGCAACGGATCGAACCCGGCACGGTGTTCGCCTACCTGCCGATCAAGCAAGGCGATACGTTCACGGACGACAAGGCATCGGAGGCCATTCGCGCACTCTATGCGACGGGTTTCTTCAACGACGTACGCATCTCGACCGAAGGCGAAGTCGTCGTCGTCAACGTGATCGAGCGGCCCGCCATCGCCTCGATCGACTTCTCGGGGCTGCACGAGTTCGAGAAGGATGCGCTGCTGAAGGCGTTGAAGACCGTCGGCTTGTCGCAGGGCCGCTATTACGACAAGTCGCTCGTCGATCGCGCGGAGCAGGAGTTGAAGCGCCAATATCTGACGCGCGGCTTTTACGCGGCCGAAGTGACGACGACGGTCACGCCGCTCGACCAGAACCGTGTGTCGGTTCTGTTCTCGGTGGCCGAAGGGCCGAAAGCCAAGATTCGCCAGGTCAACTTCGTCGGCAACCACGCGTTCAGCACGAGCACGCTGCGCGACGAAATGCAGCTCTCCACGCCGAACTGGTTCTCCTGGTACACGAAGAACGACCTTTATGCGAAGGACAAGCTGACGACCGACCTCGAAAACGTCCGCAAGTACTATCTGAACCGCGGCTACCTCGAGTTCAACATCGAGTCGACGCAGGTCTCGATCTCGCCCGACAAGAAAGACATGTACCTCACGCTGACGGTGCATGAGGGCGAGCCCTACACGATTTCGAGCATCAAGCTCGCCGGTAACCTGCTCGATCGCGGGCCGGAGCTGCAAAAGCTCATCAAGATCAAGCCGGGCGAGCGTTTCTCGGCCGACAAGCTGCAGGCCACCACGAAGGCGATCGTCGACAAGCTCGGCGAGTACGGCTATGCGTTCGCAACCGTCAACGCGCAGCCCGATATCGATCAGCAGCACCACAAGGTGGCGCTGACGTTGCAGGTCGATCCGAGCCGGCGCGTCTATGTGCGGCGCGTCAACATCAACGGCAACACGCGCACGCGCGACGAGGTGATCCGCCGTGAGATGCGCCAGCTCGAAAGCTCGTGGTTCGATTCGAGCCGCCTCGCGCTCTCGAAAGACCGCATCAACCGGCTCGGCTACTTCACCGATGTCGACGTAACCACGGTGCCCGTGGAAGGCACGGCGGACCAGGTCGACGTCGACGTGAAGGTGGCTGAGAAGCCGACGGGCGCGATCACGCTCGGTGCCGGCTTTTCGTCCACGGACAAGGTCGTCCTGTCGGCCGGCGTCTCGCAGGACAACGTGTTCGGCTCGGGCACGAGCCTCTCGGTCAACGTCAACACGGCGCGCACTTACCGGACGCTGACGGTCACGCAAGTCGATCCATACTTCACGGTGGACGGCATCAAGCGAATCACGGATGTCTACTACCGCACGACCGAGCCGCTCTATTACTCGACGACTTCCAGCTTCCGGATCATCACGGCGGGCGGCGACCTGAAATTCGGCATTCCGTTCTCCGAAGTGGATACGGTCTACTTCGGCGCGGGCTTCGAGCAGAACCGGCTCGATACGGATGCGAACACGCCGCAAAGCTACAAGGACTACGTGAGCTCGTTCGGGCGCGTCTCGAACAACATTCCGCTGACCGTGGGCTGGTCCCGGGACGCGCGCGACAGCGCGCTCGTGCCGAGCCGCGGCTACTACACGCAGGCGAACGCCGAATACGGCACGCCAATCGGCGCGACGGAGTACTACAAGGCCGACGTGCAGGCGCAGTACTACTACTCGTTCGCGCGCGGCTTCGTGCTCGGCCTGAACCTCCAGGGCGGCTACGGCAACGGACTCGGCGGCAAGCCTTTCCCGATCTTCAAGAACTACTTCGCGGGCGGTATCGGCTCCGTGCGGGGCTACGAGCCGAGTTCGCTCGGTCCGCGCGACCAAACGACGGGCGACCCGATCGGCGGCTCACGGATGGTCGTCGGCAACATCGAGCTGACGTTCCCGCTGCCGGGCACCGGCTACGACCGCACGCTGCGCGTGTTCACGTTCCTGGACGGCGGCAACGTCTGGGGCAGCTTGGGCAACAGTACGGGGGCGAACGGCCTGCGGTACGGCTATGGTGTCGGTCTCGCCTGGATCTCGCCGATCGGCCCGCTCAAGCTGAGCCTCGGCTTCCCACTCCAGAAACATACGGGCGACCAATACCAGAAGTTCCAGTTCCAGATCGGGACGGCGTTCTGATCGCGTCGGCTCAAACAGCATCGAGAGGAAGATTTTGCTAACCGGTTCGTTTTCGAAACGCTTGATGTGCGCCGCGACGTTGATCGCCGCGCTCGCTGCGGGCAGCGCGCAGGCGGTCGGCCAGGAAGCGCGCATCGCGGCCGTCAACTCCGATCGCATCCTGCGCGAATCGGCTGCCGCGCAAGCCGCGCAAAAGAAGCTCGAGGCCGAGTTCGCGAAGCGGGACAAGGATCTGCGCGACATGGCGCAGCGCTTGAAGACGATGTCGGATGCGCTCGACAAGAACGGTGCGTCGTTGTCGCCGACCGAGCGGGCGGACAAGCAGCGCGACCTGTCGAATCTCGATAGCGATTTCCAGCGCAAGCGCCGCGAGTTCAACGAGGATCTGAACCAGCGCCGCAACGAAGAGCTCGCCGCCGTGCTCGACAAGGCCAACAAGGTCATCAAGCAGATCGCCGAGCAGCAGCATTACGATCTGATCGTGCAGGAAGCCGTCTACGTGAGCCCGCGCATCGACATCACCGATCAGGTGCTGAAGGCGCTCGCGGCATCGCAGCCGGCCGCAACGAACTGAACCGCGGGAGTCGCAGGGCAATGGCATTGACGCTGGAAGAAATCGCTCAGCGTTTCGGCGGTGAGATCGTAGGCGACGCCACGGTGCGCGTCGGCGGGCTGGCGCCGCTCGATCAGGCGCAGCCGCATCAGCTCGCGTTTCTCGCCAATCCGAAGTACCTCGCACAAGTGGAAGCGACGCGCGCCGGGGCGGTGCTGATCGCGCCGGCGGATCTCGAGAAGCTCTCGTCGCACGAAGGGCGTAATTTCATCGTCACGCCGAATCCTTACGCTTACTTCGCTCGCGTCGCGCAGATGTTCATCGATCTCGCGGCGCCGGCATTGCCGCACGGCGTGCATCCGAGCGCCGTCGTCGATCCTTCCGCGCAAGTGGCGAAAACGGCCGTCATCGGTCCGCATGTCGTGATCGAAGCCGGTGCGATCGTCGACGAGGGCGCGCGGCTCGACGCGAACGTCTTCGTCGGACGCGGCACGAGCATCGGCGAAGGCTCGCATCTCTACCCGAACGTGACTGTCTATCACGGTTGCAAGATCGGGCCGCGCGCGATCGTCCATGCGGGCGCCGTCATCGGCTCCGACGGTTTCGGTTTCGCTCCGGACTTCACCGGGGCCGGGGACGCGCGTACCGGCACGTGGGTCAAGATTCCGCAGGTGGGCGGCGTGGCGATCGCGGCCGATGTCGAAATCGGCGCGAACACGACGATCGATCGTGGCGCGATGGCCGATACCGTCATCGAGGAGTGCGTCAAGATCGACAACCTCGTCCAGATCGGCCACAACTGCCGCATCGGCGCCTACACGGTGATCGCGGGTTGTGCCGGCATCGCGGGCAGCACGACGATCGGCAAGCACTGCATGATCGGCGGCGCGGTCGGCATCGCGGGGCACGTGACGCTCGGCGATTACGTGATCGTCACGGCGAAGTCGGGGGTATCCAAATCGTTGCCGAAGGCGGGCATCTACACGAGCGCTTTCCCGGCCGTCGAGCACGCGGAATGGAACAAGAGTGCCGCGCTGATGCGCAATCTCGACAAGCTGCGCGAGCGCATCAAGGCATTGGAGGCGGCAGTCGAAAAGCGCGACGGCGGCGCGTAGCGCAGTCATCGGCGGCGCGAGCGCTGCGCGCCTGAAGTATCCGCAGTTATCATCCGCGCAGTCAGGCGTGGAGTAGACAGACCATGAGCACCGAAAAAATCAATCTCGACATTCACAAGATTCTTACCCTGCTGCCGCATCGCTATCCGATCTTGCTCGTCGATCGCGTGCTCGAGCTGGAGCCGCACAAGAGCATCAAGGCGCTCAAGAACGTGTCGATCAACGAGCCCTATTTCATGGGGCATTTCCCGCAACGACCGGTGATGCCGGGCGTGCTGATCCTCGAGGCGCTCGCTCAGACGGCGGCGCTGCTGACTTTCGCCGAGGAGCCGCACGATCCCACGAAGACGCTTTACTACTTCGTCGGCATCGACGGTGCGCGCTTCAAGCGGGTCGTCGAGCCAGGCGACCAGCTCATCCTGCATGCGTCGTTCGAGCGCTACATGCGCGGCATCTGGAAATTCAAGGCGCGCGCGGAAGTGGACGGCGTGACCGCCGCGGAAGCGGACCTCATGTGCACCGTGAAGCACACAGGCGATCAATAAGGAAGGGCCAAGCCGCATGAGCAAGATTCATCCCACCGCAATCGTCGAGACCGGCGCCGAACTCGCCGACGATGTCGAGATCGGTCCCTACTCCATCGTCGGCGCGCATGTCGTGATCGGAGCAGGCACCGTCGTCGGCTCGCACAGCGTGATCGAAGGCCATACGACCCTCGGCGCCGCCAACCGGATCGGCCACTACTCGTCGATCGGCGGCCGGCCGCAGGACATGAAGTATCAGGGCGAGCCGACGCGCCTCGTCGTCGGCGATCGCAATACGATCCGCGAGTTCACGACGATTCACACGGGCACGACCCAGGACGGCGGCGTGACGACGGTCGGCGACGACAACTGGATCATGGCGTACGTTCATATCGCCCACGACTGCCGCGTCGGCAGCCACGTAATCCTCTCGAACAACGCGCAGATGGCCGGACATGTGACCGTCGGCGATTGGGCGATCGTCGGGGCGATGTCGGGCGTCCATCAGTTCGTCAAGATCGGCGATCATGCGATGCTCGGTGGCGCATCGGCCGTCGTGCAGGACGTGCCGCCGTTCGTCATGGCGGCCGGCAACAAGGCCGAGCCGCACGGCATCAACGTCGAAGGCTTGCGCCGCCGCGGCTTTTCCGCCGATTCGATTTCGGCGTTGCGCACGGCTTATCGTTTGCTCTACAAGAACGGCCTTTCGCTCGAAGACGCGAAGGCCCAGCTTGCCGAGCTCGCGTCGGCGGGCGGCGATGGCGACGAGCATGTGCGCAAGCTGATTGCGTTCATCGAGACGTCGCAGCGCGGCATCATTCGCTAAATGCCGTTGGAGACGAGTCCGCTGCGCATCGCCCTGGTGGCGGGCGAGCCGTCGGGCGATTTGCTCGGAGGCGCGCTGCTGGGTGGCCTGGCGCGACGCTTGCCCGAAGAGACGCGCTACTACGGTATTGGCGGTCCGCGCATGATCGCTCACGGCTTCGAGGCGCATTGGCCGATGGAGAAGCTGACGGTACGCGGCTATGTCGAGGCGCTGCGGCACATCCCCGAAATCCTCGGCATTCGCGGCGAGCTCAAGCGTCAGCTGCTCGCCGAGCGGCCGAATGCGTTCATCGGTGTCGATGCCCCCGATTTCAACTTCGGGCTGGAAGAGGCGCTACGCGCGGCGGGCATTCCCACGATCCATTTCGTCTGCCCATCGATCTGGGCCTGGCGCGGCGGCCGCATCAAGAAGATCGTCAAGGCCGTCGATCACATGCTCTGCGTGTTTCCATTCGAGATCGAACTGCTCGAGAAGGCGGGCGTGGCGGCCACCTATGTCGGCCATCCTCTTGCCGACGACATTCCGCTCGAGCCTGATATGGCCGGCGCGCGCCGGGCGCTGGGCTTGCCCGAAGGCGGCGCCGTCATCGCCGTGCTGCCCGGCAGTCGGCGCTCCGAAATCGCGCTGATCGGTCCGACTTTCTTCGACACGATGGCGCTGATCCAGCAGCGTGAGCCGGGCGTTCGTTTCGTGATGCCGGCCGCGACCCCGGCGTTGCGCGCGTTGTTGCAGCCGCTCGTCGACGCGCACCCCGGTCTGGCGCTGACGCTCACCGATGGCGATGCGCAGCGCGCGATGACGGCCGCCGACGCGGTGCTCGTCAAGAGCGGCACCGTGACGCTGGAGGCCGCGCTGCTGAAAAAGCCCATGGTGATTTCCTACAAGGTGCCCTGGCTGACGGGACAGATCATGCGCCGGCAGGGCTATCTGCCGTACGTCGGCCTGCCGAACATCCTCGCCGGGCGCTTCGTCGTGCCCGAGATCCTGCAGCACTTCGCGACACCGGAAGCGCTCGCCGACGCGACGCTGACCCAGTTGCACGACGAGGCGAATCGGCGCACGCTCGTCGACGTATTCACGCAGATGCATCACACGCTGCGGCGGAACACGGCGCAAAGCGCGGCAGAGGCCGTCGAGCGCGTGATCGAAGCAAGGAAGCTGCGCAGATGACGGCAGCGGCAACGAAGCGGCGCACCGGCGTATCCGACACCGGAAAAGCGCCGGCGCGCAGTGCGGCGAAGAACGCGAAGGCGGATTCGAACCCGTCCGCCAAGTCCCCGGCATCGGCGAAGACGGCGATGAAAGCGACGACGAAAACAGGCAAGGCGGCAACCGTGAGAGCGGCCAAGCTCGCTCAAACCGCGCTCGATTTCGAGTCGCCGCTCGATATCGTCTGCGGCGTCGACGAAGCCGGCCGCGGGCCCCTTGCGGGACCGGTCGTCGCGGCAGCGGTGATTCTCGATCCCAAACGCCGCATTCGCGGGCTCGACGATTCGAAGGTGCTCAATGCGAAGACGCGCGAGGCGCTCTACAAGAAGATCGTCGAACGCTCGATCGCCTATTGCGTCGCTTCCGCGAGCGTCGAGGAAATCGATACGCTCAACATCCTGCATGCGACGATGCTGGCGATGAAACGCGCGATCGAAGGGCTGGCCGTCACGCCGACGCTCGCCAAGATCGACGGCAACCGTTGCCCCACGCTGTCCGTGCGCAGCGAGGCGATCATCGGCGGCGATGCGCTCGTGCCCGCGATTTCGGCTGCGTCGATTCTGGCCAAGGTCACGCGCGATCGGATGTTGGCCGAGCTGCACGAGCGGTTTCCGGTCTACGGATTCGATTCGCATGTCGGCTACAGCACGCCCCAGCATTTGGCCGCGCTGCTCGCGCACGGCCCCTGCGAGCATCATCGGCGCTCTTTCGCGCCCGTGCGCGAGGCGTACGAGCGGCTCGGCATTCGAGTGGAGCTGCCGCGGGGCGTCGCCGTCGTCGCACCAGCGACGATCGAGGAAGCATTCGATCTCGTCGATGCCGACGCGCAGGCGGAGGCGGAAGCTGGCGCCGGCGAGTTTGCGCCAGAGGCCGGCGCGTCCGACGCGGCACCTTTCGCGGAGCTGGCCGCCGACGAAACGGCCGGGCGCGCGGCCGTGGCCGGCAGCGACGCCGCAGCCACCGAGCGCGACGCCGAGCGCCGCCCGTGAAAGCGATCACCTCGCGCGACAACCCGCTCTACAAGCGCCTGAAGGCGCTCGCCGGCTCGACGCACCAGCAGCGCAAGAGCGGCCAGGCGCTGCTCGAGGGCTTTCATCTCGCGAGCGCTTATCTCGACGTCGCCGGCGAGCCCGAGACCTGCGTCGTGACGGACGAGGCCATGCGGCATGCGGAGGCACAGGCGATCGTCGGCCGGATCGATCCATCGCGCGTCGTCACGCTGCCGGAGGCGCTTTTCGGTCAGGTTTCGAACGTGGTCAACGGCGTTGGGTTGGTTTTCGTCGTACCGAAGCTTGCGCCGACACTGCCGGAGCGGATCGAGACCACCTGCGTCGTGCTTGACGGGGTGCAGGACGCCGGCAACGTCGGCTCCATCCTGCGCAGCGCGGCCGCGGCCGGCGTGACGCACGTGTTTTGCGGACCGGGGACCGCTTACGCGTGGTCGTCGAAAGTCCTGCGCTCGGGCATGGGCGCGCACTTTCTGCTCGACGTGCACGAGGACATCGAGCCGCGCACGCTCGTCGAGCGGCTGGCGGTGCCCGTGGCGATCACCGATTCTCATGCCGATGCGGCGCTTTACGACTGCGATCTGTCAGGGCCGGTTGCTTGGGTGTTCGGCAACGAAGGGGCGGGCGTCTCACTCGCCTGGCGCGAAGCGGTGACCTACCGGCTGACGATTCCGCAGCCGGGCGGCATGGAGTCGCTGAACGTGGCGGCGGCCGCAGCCATCTGTCTTTTCGAGCAGTGCCGCCAGCGGCGCGGCTGAGCACTGCGCGTGTCTTCGCTGCCGCTCAATAGGCCGGTCGATCGAGCTTGATCTCCTGCAAGATCGTGGTCGCGATTTCCTCGATCGATTTGTGCGTCGACGAAAGCCACTTGACGCCTTCGCGCCGCATCATCACCTCGGCCTCGTTGATCTCATAGCGGCAATTCTCGAGCGCGGCGTACTTGCTGCCGGGGCGCCGCTCGTTGCGGATCTCGGAAAGACGTTGCGCGTCGATCGACAGGCCGAACAGCTTGTCGCGATGTTGCAAAAGCGGCGTCGGCAGCTTGCCGCGCTCGAAATCCTCGGGGATCAGCGGATAGTTCGCCGCCTTCACGCCGTATTGCATGGCCAGATAGAGGCTCGTCGGCGTTTTGCCGCTGCGCGAGACGCCGATCAGGATGACGTCGGCTTCGGCAAGATTCCGGTTCGATTGACCGTCATCGTGGGCCAGCGAGAAATTGATGGCCTCGATCCGCTTCTTGTACTCCTCCGTATCGGCGTTCTGGTGCCCGCGCCCCACCGCGTGCGTCGATTTCATGTCGAGTTCGAGCTCGAGCGGTTCGACGAACTGCTGGAAGATATCGAGCACGAGCGCGTTCGAGTTCTTCACGATCGAATTCGACGAGCTATCGACGAGCGTGGTGAAGACGATCGGCCGGCGGCCGTCCAGGACGGCCGATTCGCTGATCTTTTCGACAGTCGCAAAGGCCTTGTCGGCCGAATCGACAAACGGCACGCGCACGAGGCGGAATTTTTGGTCGAACTGGGACAGGATCGAATGCGCGAACGTTTCGGCAGTGATTCCAGTACCGTCGGAGACGATGAATACGGTGGGCGGCGGCATCGACAAAAGCTCGAGTGGGGGAAGGCCGATCGGCCTTTTCAAAGACGAAGCGCGGCAATTATCGCGCCGCCGCCACCGTTTGGCGAGTCGGCACGGTAAAATAGCGACGAACCTGTTCGATAAGCCATTGCTATCAAAACGCGCCGGCGATTGCTTATCGAACAGGTTGCGCATGATGCGGGGAGCCGGTTGCCCGGTTCCCGCATCCAAGCCCGCGTGCGCAGCCGAGAATTTTCTTCACACTTAGGGGCTTGTATGTCTAACGCAGCAAACGTCGTAAAGGACCAGGCGTATGTAATTCCGTTCGAGCAGTTGCGAATGACTGATGTCGAAATCGTCGGCGGCAAGAATGCGTCGCTCGGCGAGATGATCAGCCAGCTGGCCGAGGCGGGCGTTCGCGTGCCGACCGGCTTCGCAACGACCGCGCTCGCCTTTCGCGATTTCCTCGAGCACAACCAGCTGACCGAGCGGATCGCCGCACGGCTCGAATCGCTCGACGTCGACGATGTAAAGGCGCTCGCGGCCGCGGGAAAGGAAATCCGGCAATGGATCGCGGACGCGCCGCTGCAACCGCGCCTCGAAGCCGAGATTCGCGCCCATTTCGAGACGTTGCAAAAGAGCTCGCCCGAAGAGCTGTCTTTTGCCGTGCGCTCGTCGGCGACGGCCGAAGACTTGCCGGACGCGTCTTTCGCGGGCCAGCAGGAAACCTATTTGAACGTGGTCGGCATCGAGGAAGTGCTCGATCGCATGAAGCACGTCTTCGCGTCGCTCTATAACGACCGCGCGATCTCTTACCGCGTCCACAAAGGCTTCACGCATGCCGAGGTCGCGCTTTCGGCCGGCGTGCAGCGCATGGTGCGCTCCGATGTCGGCGCGGCCGGCGTGATGTTTACGCTCGATACCGAATCGGGCTTCAAGGACGCCGTCTTCATCACGTCGAGCTACGGTCTTGGCGAAACGGTGGTGCAGGGCGCGGTGAACCCGGACGAGTTCTACGTCTTCAAGACGACGCTGGCCCAGGGCAAGTACCCGATCATCCGGCGCTCGATCGGCTCGAAGCTGATCAAGATGGAGTTCACGCAGCCGGGCGAGCCGGGCCGCGTGAAGACGGTGGACGTGGCGCACGAGCAGCGCAACCGTTTCTCGATCACGGACGACGATGTGATCGAGCTCGCGAAGTACGCCGTCATCATCGAGCAGCACTACAAGCGCCCGATGGACATCGAATGGGGCAAGGACGGCCGCGACGGCAAGATCTTCATTTTGCAGGCGCGCCCTGAGACCGTGAAGAGCCAGAACGCCGGCAAGGTCGAGCAGCGCTTCAAGCTGAAGGGGCAGTCGCAGGTGCTCGCAACGGGCCGCGCGATCGGCCAGAAGATCGGTGCGGGGCGCGTCTGCGTCATTCGCGACCCGTCTGAAATGGATCGCGTGCAACCGGGCGACGTGCTCGTCGCCGACATGACGGACCCGAACTGGGAGCCCGTCATGAAGCGGGCATCGGCGATCGTGACGAATCGCGGCGGGCGTACCTGCCATGCGGCAATCATCGCGCGCGAGCTCGGCGTGCCGGCCGTGGTCGGCTGCGGCGACGCCACCGACGTGCTGAAGGACGGCACGCTCGTGACAGTCTCGTGCGCCGAGGGCGACGAGGGCAAGATCTACGACGGTCTGCTCGAGACGGAAGTGACCGAGATCGACCGCGGCGATCTGCCGCCGATTCCGGTCAAGATCGCGATGAACGTCGGCAATCCGCAGCTCGCGTTCGATTTCGCGCAGCTGCCGAGCGCCGGCGTCGGCCTCGCGCGGCTCGAGTTCATCATCAACAACAACATCGGCGTGCACCCGAAGGCGATCCTTGAGTATCCGAACGTCGATCCGGACTTGAAGAAGGCCGTCGAAAGCGTGGCGCGCGGCCATGCGTCGCCGCGCGCGTTCTATGTCGACAAGCTCGCCGAGGGCGTGGCGACGATCGCGGCCGCGTTCTATCCGCGTCCCGTCATCGTGCGCCTGTCGGACTTCAAGTCGAACGAGTACAAGAAGCTGATCGGCGGCTCGCGTTATGAGCCGGACGAGGAAAACCCGATGCTCGGTTTCCGCGGCGCTTCGCGCTACGTCGCGCAGGAGTTCGCTCAAGCATTCGAGATGGAATGCATCGCGCTCAAGCGTGTGCGCGAGGACATGGGGCTCACGAACGTCGAGATCATGGTGCCGTTCGTGCGGACGCTGAAGCAGGCCGAGCGCGTGATCGGGCTGCTCGCGAAGTTCGGCCTAAAGCGTGGCGTGAACGGCCTGCGCCTCATCATGATGTGCGAGATTCCGTCGAATGCGATTCTGGCCGAGCGGTTCCTCGAGCACTTCGACGGCTTCTCGATCGGCTCGAACGACCTGACGCAGCTGACGCTCGGGCTCGACCGCGATTCCGGCATGGAGCTGCTGGCCGCGGATTTCGACGAGCGCGACGATGCGGTCAAGTTCCTGTTGAAGCGGGCCATCGAAGCATGCCGGAGCCAGAACAAGTACGTCGGCATCTGCGGTCAGGGTCCCTCCGATCACCCCGACTTCGCGCAGTGGTTGACCGACGAGGGTATTTCGTCGATCTCGCTGAACCCGGACACGGTCATCGAGACGTGGCAGGCGCTCGCAAAGGCTACGGCAACCAGTTGATCGGAATGGTCTGATTTCCAGGTTGCACGTCATCGGTGCAACGGCTTCATGCTATAACGCCTCGGTAGTAGGACCGGGGCGTTTTTTTTTGTGGTGCGGCCGGCATCGATTAGCCGCGGCGAGGCGTCCTCGGCTGCCTCCAGCCGCATCGGAAAAAGGGGAGACCACTATGTCGCCGAGCGACTTTATCTGGTGGGTTGGCGCGGGGGCGCTGATCGTCGCCGAGCTGCTGACGGGGACGTTCTATCTGCTCATGATCGCGCTCGGCTTCATCGCCGGCGCGATCGCACACTGGGCGGGCGCGAGCGCGGCCGAGCAATACCTGGCCGCCGCGCTCGTCGCGCTGGCGGCCGTGATCGTGCTGCGGCGCTCGCGATTCGGGCGCCGCAAGGCGCGGCGCGATGCGTCGACGAATCCCGACGTCAATCCCGATATCGGCGCAACGCTCGAGGTCCATGTCTGGCACGACGGCCGTGCCCGCGTGCCATACCGTGGGGCCGAATGGGACGTGGAGCTCGCGCCCGGAGCGAGTGCCGATGCGCGCGTCTACGAGATCGCCGCCGTGCGGGCGAACCGCCTGATCGTCGTGGAGAAGAAGCCGGCGCGATCCGACCATCCTCTGTCAACAACGAAGGAGTAAAAAACAATGGACATAACCATCGTCGCGCCCGTGCTGCTCGTGGTCGTGATCGTGATCGCCGCCCAGACGATCAAGATCGTGCCGCAGCAGCATGCGTGGGTCGTCGAGCGGTTCGGCCGCTATCATGCGACGCTCGCGCCCGGCTTGAACCTCGTGCTGCCGTTCGTGGACCGCGTAGCCTACCGGCACGTTCTCAAGGAGATTCCGCTCGACGTCCCGGCGCAGGTCTGCATCACGCGTGACAACACGCAGCTGCAGGTGGACGGCGTGCTGTACTTCCAGGTCACGGACCCGATGAAGGCGTCGTATGGCTCGAGCAACTTCGTGCTCGCGATCACGCAGCTCGCGCAGACGACGCTGCGCTCGGTCATCGGCCGGCTCGAGCTCGACAAGACGTTCGAGGAGCGCGATCTCATCAACCGCAGTATCGTCGCGGCTCTCGACGAAGCCGCCGAGAGCTGGGGCGTGAAGGTACTGCGCTACGAGATCAAGGACCTGACGCCGCCGAAGGAAATCCTTCATGCGATGCAGGCGCAGATCACGGCCGAGCGCGAGAAGCGGGCGCTGATCGCCGCCTCGGAAGGCCGCAAGCAGGAGCAGATCAATATCGCGTCGGGCGGCCGCGAGGCGGCCATTCAGCGCTCGGAGGGCGAGCGGCAGGCGGCGATCAATCAGGCGCAGGGCGAGGCCGCCGCGATTCTCGCCGTGGCCGAAGCCAACGCGCAGGCGATCAGGAAGATTGCCGAGGCGATTCAGTCGACGGGCGGCATGGACGCCGTGAACCTCAAAGTGGCCGAGCAGTACGTGAACGCGTTCGGGAATCTGGCCAAGGCAGGCAATTCGCTGATCGTCCCGGGCAATCTGTCGGATCTGAGCACGATGATCGCGTCGGCGCTCACGATCGTCAGCCGCGGCAAAAACGCGCAGGCGGCCGAAATCCGCTGAGTTCGGCCACGGCTGGCGTTTCGGCGAAAGCTGGGCGCCGTGGCCGCGAGCGCCCCTTCGTCAGCCGGCCGTGCGCATCAGCCGCGCTTTTTCGCGCTCCCAATCGCGCTTCTTCTCGGTTTCGCGCTTGTCGTGCAGCTTCTTGCCCTTGGCGAGACCGATTTCGCATTTGACGCGGCCCCCCTTGTAGTGAAAGTTGAGGGGCACGAGCGTATAGCCACGCTGCTCGACCTTGCCGATGAGCTTTTTGATCTCGTCGGCGTGCAAAAGCAGCTTGCGCGTGCGCACGGGATCGGGGTTCACGTGCGTCGACGCTTCGGGCAGCGGACTGATGTGCGCGCCGATCAGAAAGAGCTCGGCGTCCTTCACCACCACGTAGCCCTCCTTGATCTGGGCGCGGCCGGCGCGCAGCGCCTTGACCTCCCATCCCTCGAGCACGAGCCCTGCCTCGTAGCGTTCTTCGATGAAGTAATCGAAGAAGGCTTTTCTGTTGTCGATGATGCTCATGAATGACCGGCGGCGAACTCGTTTAAAATCGCAATTTTAGCAAAGCGGTGCCTCGAGAGGCCGTAGCGCCGACTCACTTTCGCCTCGCGCGGTGCAATTTTATGGCAGATGTCCAAAAAACCGTATTGATCCGTCATTCGGCTGAGGAGATGTTCGACCTCGTCACGGACGTGAACGACTATCCGAACTTCCTGCCGTGGTGCGGAGGCGTGCAGATCCGGCACCAGGACGAGCACAGCATGGAGGCGCGGATCGACATCAATTTCAAGGGCATCAAGCAGCACTTTGCCACGCACAATACCCAGCAGCGGCCGACTCGCATCGACATGGAGTTCACCGACGGCCCGTTTCGCAAGTTCACGGGCTACTGGCGCTTCACGCCGCTGCGCACCGACGCCTGCAAGATCGAATTCGCGCTCCACTATGAGTTTGCGAGCGTCATCCTCGAGAAGCTCATCGGGCCGGTTTTCCATCACATCGCGAATACTTTCGTCGAATCGTTCGTGAAGCGCGCCAATCAGCGCTACGGAAAGTCATGAGTACGGAGTTGAGAGTCGAGGTCTGTTACGCGCTCGCGAAGGCGCAGACGCTGATCCAAGTGCATGTGCCCGCCGGCTCGACCGTGCGGGACGCTCTCGAGGCCAGCCGCATCGTCGAGCGCCATCCCGAGATCGATCTAGCGACGGCGAAGGTCGGCATCTACGGCAAGCTGAAGCCGCTCGATGCGCCGCTTGTCGATCATGACCGCGTCGAGATCTATCGCGCGCTCATCGTCGACCCGAAGGTCGCGCGGCAGCGGCGCGTCGACAAGACGCGCCGTGAAGGATCGATCGAAGGGCGCAAGTGGCTGCCCAAGGATTCACGCTGAAGGGCTGCGCGCCTCATCCCGGGAACGGGCCGAGGCTTCGTGCGCCTGATGCGCCTCCAGCACGGTAGCGTCCTGCTTTGGACGCTTTCCCGCTCGCTCTCCGCTGTGCCGGCGCACCGCCCAGACGACGCCCGCGAGCAGGAGCAAGATCGCGGCCGCTTCGAGCGGTCTCGGCAGGCGACCATCGTAAATGAAGCCATAAAGCAGGGCGAACAGCGTTTCGAAGACGATCATCTGACCCGAAAGCGTCAGCGGCAGCCGCGTCGCGGCGGCATTCCAGAGGCCGTTGCCGAGCCATGAAGCGCCGACGGCGAGCCCCAGATTCAATACCCAGAAGATCTGCCAGCGGGCGTCGCCCGCGCCGGCCGCTGCTATCGCGCTCGCCTTCGCGATGCCGCCCGGCCCGTCGGTCAGCGCGGAAGCGGGGAGCCACAGCATCGCGCCGAAGAGCCCCGTCAGGATGCCGAGCAGGACGGACCATTCGTTGCTGTCGAACTTCGTCTCGTGCGCATTGAGACGCCGCAGCGTGCGCGCATTCTCCACGGCGAACCACGTCCAGCTCGCGAGTGCACCGAGCGCGCAGACGAGGCCAAGGAGCTTGCCGGGCACCGATTCGGCGTCCGGCGGCGGCGCCGGGGCGTTTGCGAAGACGTCCACATTCATGCAGACGATACCGGCCATGACGAGCGCGAGCGGCCAAATCAGGCGGCCGAGCGGTACGGCACCGTGATCGCGCCGGCCCGCGAGCGTCACGGTGACGGGCAACACACCGACGATCAGCGACGTGGGCCCGATGCCGACATGATGCACGGCGGCAGTCAGGAACACGTAGTAGACGAGATTGCCGACCAAGGCGAGGCGAGCGAGCGCCACGAGGTCGGCACGCGCAAGCTTCGGAGCGACGCGTCGGGCAATCGGCACCGCGGCGGCCAGCGAGACCACCCCGTACATCATGCAGCGCGCCGCGGCGAGCAGGGCCGGGGAGAAATCGGCCAGGAGCCGCGGCACGAGAAAGACCGTGCCCCAGAGCGCTCCCGCCATCATGCCGTACATCACCCCGCGTCGCATTGTCGCTTCCCCGTTTCTCGTATGGACCGGCTCGCAGTCTAGGCGGTTCGGATCGCCGATGTCTTGTTCGATTCTGCAATCGCGGCCCTTCGTTCTTTCCAGTTGCGCGGCCTCGCGCTCCGAAAAACGAACGAACATCGACCGAACGAAGAACCGAAAGCGAGGGCGCGAATCGGCCGCAAAAATCGCTAACTTGCTGTTCGCACAGTGAAAAACCAGGGAGGTATCGCGTATAATTCGGTTTTGCGCCTATAGGATTTGCCATGCGTCTGATCCAGAAAGCACTCACGTTCGATGACGTGCTCCTCGTCCCGGCCTTCTCCGAGGTTTTGCCGCGCGACACCAGCCTCAAGACCCGGTTGACCCGCAATATCTCCCTGAATATCCCGCTCGTATCCGCCGCGATGGATACGGTCACCGAGGGGCGCCTGGCGATCGCGATGGCGCAACAGGGCGGCGTCGGCATCATTCACAAGAACCTGACCGCCGCCGAGCAGGCACGTGAAGTGGCGAAGGTTAAGCGCTTCGAATCGGGTGTCGTTCGCGATCCGATCACGATCCCGCCCGAAATGAAGGTGAGCGACGTCATCGCGCTGTCGCAGCAGCATGGCATTTCCGGCTTCCCGGTCGTCGAGGGCCCGAAACTGGTCGGGATCGTGACGAATCGTGACCTGCGCTTCGAAACGAGGCTCGACGAGCCCGTGCGCAGCATCATGACGCCGCGGGATCGGCTCGTGACGGTCAAGGAGGGCACTTCGCTCGCCGATGCGAAGGCGCTCATGCATAGCCACCGCCTCGAGCGCGTGCTCGTCGTGAACGACGCCTTCGAGCTGCGCGGGCTTATGACCGTCAAGGACATCACGAAGCAGACCGAGCACCCGGCCGCCTGCAAGGACGAGCACGGCAAGCTGCGCGTCGGCGCGGCCGTCGGCGTCGGTCCCGATAACGAAGAGCGCGTGACGCTGCTCGCGGCGGCGGGCGTCGACGTGATCGTCGTTGATACCGCTCATGGCCACAGCAAAGGCGTGCTCGAGCGTGTGCGCTGGGTCAAGAAGAACTTCCCGCACGTGGAAGTCATCGGCGGCAACATCGCCACGGCGGATGCCGCGCGCGCGCTCGTCGAATACGGGGCGGACGGCGTGAAGGTCGGCATCGGGCCCGGCTCGATTTGCACGACGCGGATCGTGGCGGGTGTCGGGGTGCCGCAAATCACGGCGATCGCGAACGTCTCCGAAGCGCTGAAGGGATCGGGCGTGCCCGTCATCGGCGACGGCGGCGTGCGCTATTCGGGCGACGTCTCGAAGGCGATCGCGGCCGGCGCGGACGCAGTGATGATGGGCAGCATGCTCGCAGGCACCGAAGAGGCGCCCGGCGACGTGTTCCTTTATCAGGGCCGGCAGTACAAGTCGTATCGCGGCATGGGCTCGGTGGGCGCGATGAAGGATGGCGCCGCGGACCGTTACTTCCAGGACAACTCGGCGAATATCGACAAGCTCGTGCCCGAAGGCATCGAGGGCCGCGTGGCTTACAAAGGCTCGGTCAACGCGATCCTGTTCCAGCTCATCGGCGGTGTGCGCGCGAGCATGGGCTACTGCGGCTGCAAGACGATCGCAGAGATGCATGAGAAGGCGCAGTTCGTCGAAATCACGGCGGCCGGCATGCGCGAATCGCATGTTCACGATGTGCAGATCACGAAAGAAGCGCCGAATTACCACATCGATTGACGACGGCCACGACGGCCGATGAGAGCGTCGCGGCGCGTGGGTTTCTCGATTGATCGATGTTTCTGCCTCGCACTCTTCGATGACGCACGCCGCGCGCCATCGGACGTTGCGCCTTTCAGCCGAAAGAGCTTCCGGCGGGAAGGCGCAATTTGTTTATGTTCGGTCGCCGTGATGGCGGCCAATGAATTGAATTCCATTTGCCCATTTGAGTAACGCGCCCGCCATGCATGACAAGATCCTAATCCTCGATTTCGGCTCGCAAGTCACCCAACTGATTGCGCGCCGCATTCGCGAAGCGCACGTCTATTCGGAGATTCATCCGTACGATGTCGACGACGCGTTCGTCCGCGAGTTCGCGCCGAAGGGCGTGATCCTGTCGGGCGGGCCGAACTCCGTTACGGAATCGGATACGCCGCGTGCGCCGCAAGCCGTTTTCGAGCTCGGCGTGCCCGTGCTGGGAATCTGCTACGGAATGCAGACGATGGCCGAGCAGCTCGGCGGCAAAGTCGACGGCGGGCACGTGCGCGAATTCGGCTATGCGGAAGTGCGGGCACGCAATCATACGAGCCTGCTCGAAGGCATCGAGGACTTCCGTACGCCCGAAGGGCACGGGATGCTGAAGGTCTGGATGAGCCACGGCGACAAGGTCACCGAGATGCCCGAGGGATTCAAGCTGATGGCGTCGACGGAGTCGTGTCCGATCGCGGCGATTGCCGACGAATCGCGCCATTTCTACGGCGTGCAGTGGCACCCGGAGGTCACGCATACGGTGCAAGGGCGCGCGATGCTCGAGCGCTTCGTGCTGTCGATCTGCGGCGCGAAGGCCGATTGGGAAATGGGGCATTACATCGACGAAGCCGTCGAAAAGATTCGCGCGCAAGTGGGCAGCGAGCATGTGATCCTAGGCCTGTCGGGCGGCGTCGATTCGTCGGTCGCGGCGGCGCTTCTGCACCGTGCGATCGGCGATCAGCTGACTTGCGTCTTCGTCGATCATGGTTTGCTCCGTTTGAACGAAGCGGAGCAGGTGATGGCGACGTTTGCCGATCACCTTGGCGTGCGCGTCATTCATGTCGATGCGAGTGAAGCGTTCCTCTCCAAGCTGGCCGGCGTGACCGATCCCGAGCAGAAGCGCAAGATCATCGGAGCGGAGTTTGTCGAGGTCTTCCAGGTCGAGGCGGGGAAGCTCAAGGATGCGAAGTGGCTCGCGCAGGGGACGATTTATCCGGACGTCATCGAATCGGCCGGCAAGGGCAAGAAGGCGGCCCATACGATCAAGAGCCACCACAACGTGGGCGGTCTGCCCGAGACGTTGAACCTGAAGCTGTTGGAGCCGCTGCGCGAGTTGTTCAAGGATGAGGTGCGCGAGCTCGGCGTGAAGCTCGGTTTGCCGCATGAGATGGTCTATCGGCATCCGTTCCCGGGGCCGGGGCTCGGTGTGCGGATTCTCGGGGAAGTGAAGCGCGAGTACGCTGATTTGTTGCGGCGTGCCGATGCGATCTTCATCGAGACGCTGCGCAACACCATCGACAAAGAGACGGGCAAGTCATGGTACGACCTCACGAGTCAGGCGTTCGCCGTGTTCTTGCCGGTGCGCAGCGTGGGCGTGATGGGCGATGGGCGGACTTATGAGTTTGTCGTCGCGCTCAGGGCGGTCCAGACGCTCGATTTCATGACGGCGCACTGGGCGCATCTGCCGCATGAGTTGCTCGGGCATGTGTCGAATCGGATCATCAACGAAGTGCGCGGGATCAATCGCGTCGTTTATGACATCTCGGGGAAGCCGCCGGCGACGATTGAGTGGGAGTAGGGATGGATATGGACGGTGACGAATCCGCTGCCGCAAGAAAGAAAGGCATGACCGATGACGAAAAGAACCATCTGGAAGACCACTGATGAGGATTCGCCGGCCCTCACGCAAATACGAGAATCGAATCCGTCCGATCACATCGCGATCGCCATGTTGTTGCATCAGCTTGGGTACGATGCGACGCTCGCGCTGATACTCGAGAAGCTGCAAACATTGATTCTCAGTCCGACCGACAAGATACTGGTGGCTACATTGAACGGTAAAGTCGTCGGTAGCGGACAAAGTCCAAAGGCTCTAGGCGGTTCTTCTTCAGGAAGGCTGCCCACTGCTTCTGTTTCGTGGCATCCTGCGCAAAGGCGTCGCTCAGACCCGTCGGGATCGCTTCGGGGATGGCCAGCCTTCGCCGGGCGAACGTGGCTTGGACTGCGCGATGCAGTTCGGCAGGGTCCAACGTCTCCTCGGTCAGCAACATCCAGAGATCGAAGTAATCCTTCATGCGGGTGTTGGCCATGCCCAGCAGGCACACTGCGTGAAACTTCTCTGCCACCACGGTGTACTTCGGATAGGCCCGCAGTTGTGGAGCCGGCAGATCGTCGAGCAGCACGGGGTAGTTGACGGGTTCAGGTGCCGGCGTGACGGCATCACCGAAACCGATATCCACCTGCAGCGCAATGCGCGCGCCATCCAGCTTCGCCTGCAGGTCGATCCGTACGCCGCCATAGCCCGCCTCCTTGCGGATTTCGTAGCCACTGACCGATCCCGGTTCGAACGCGATGCCGTCCTCGACTTCGATCTGGCAGATCTCGCGGAAAGTCGAGACGGCGGTGTCGATGTCGTCTGGGCCATAGCCCAGCAGATCCGCGTCCCGCGTGGGCCGGTGCGGCTGGTCGTACCACAAGGAGAACAGCAGGGCGCCCTTGAGCAGGTAGTTTGCGGCATGCTGGGAGATCGACAGCCGGTACAGCAGCCGCTCCAGCCCGTACCGGGTGAGTGTCAGGTTGAAGTCCTGCTTCGAGGCATCCACGTGCTGCTTCAGGCGGGCCCGGATGGAGGCGGCGAGGTTGCGGCTCATGTAGTCACGCTCTCGAGATAGGGGCGCATGACATTGGTCACGCGGTTGACTGTCGCGTAGTGCCAGAGCGTGTCCATCGTGAGCCTGCGCTGCGACCAGCCATCGCGCAGCGCTTCCAGGGCTACGTCAAGGCCGATCTTGTTGCGGTACTTGAAGCAGTCCGCCACCGTCTTGGCCAAGTTAAATACGGGCACCTGTACGCCATCGATCTCCATGTGCTCGACGCCTTCGGTCAGGGCTTCGCCTGACATGCGCACCACGCGTAGGGCCGGCTGATCTAGGCGCGGCGTGGGTGTATGTGGGGGAATCGCCATCCAGACCTCGAAGGGGGCCTGTGTGCCGATGCCGTGAACGCGCAGTGCCGACAGCAGGCACACCACGCCGCGTGGCACGCGCAGTGCGGACTCGGCCAGAGATCGATGCTCGCTCGGGGCGCGCCCTTGCAGGCTGTAGACGCCGCGGGCGACGCGTTCCAGCTTGCCCGCCGCAACGAGCCGGCTGAGCACCATGGTCGGCAGCCCTTGTTCGACCAGATCGCGGGCGCGCAGCAGCGGCTGGCGCTCAGCGAGCGCCAGGACCGCTTGTTCGAGCGTCTTATCAGTGGAAGGCATCGTACCCGGAGTGTGTTGCATTTTTTAGTTGTTTGTCAATAAAAGACTAGCCAATGAATCGCGGGAGCATGACGCTTGGCGGATGATCGGCACTCCGACGAGGCAGCAGTAGCTCTCTGAGAGGCGTTGAAGATGACGGTATCGACGACGGTAACGTTGCGCGGCGGCCTCGTGGCTGACTTCATACTCGACGTCGTGCATGTCAAAGACTTCACCAATCCGCACCGCCAGCATTTCGGCCTTCGTGCCCGGCACATAGTACCGTCGCAAGTTTGGCTGGCGGATAGTGGCAACCTGCTTGGCCCATGCGTCCAGCAAGGCCGTCGGCTCGCGAAGATGACGCTCCTTGCTCGGGCCTTGCCCTCGCGCCAACAGCCAGTCGAAGCGCTCCAGTTCGGTCAACACTTGGGAGGTGGTAGCGGGCGACACCGTCGCCTGCTGTGCCAGTTCCGTGTCTTCGGTGGTCTTCCGGAGTTTCGGCAGAAGTCCTTCAACCTGCGACCATTCTCGTCGATCAGATCCGTCGAATAAGGCGCGTGTTCTTCTCGATCGCGACCATCCGAATCCGATTCGCTGGTGTCCGCAAGAGTTTGAATCAGGGGCTGCCTCGAACCGCCACCCGACATTCAAGGGGGCTTTTGGGCTCGCATCGCGGTCGTGAGGGTATCGCGGAGCGCATTCGAAAGAGGGTGACGGTGGACGGTATCGCGGAGCGCATTCGAAAGAGGGTGACGGTGGACGGTATCGCGCCCACAAACCTACGCAGCGACGACGTCCTGGTTCTGTTGGCTGCTCTTATTTTGAGCCACCGGCTTGCAGGCCTTTCTCTAGGCTCTGCGCTACTGTCAGATAGTAATTGCGCGCCGTGGCATTCATCTGACGTCCGCCCAGTTCTCTAAGCGCGCGCACCTTTATTATGGTTGCCCGATTGCTCTGCGGTGCGATGGCAAGAACATAGTCGGCCTGCTCGGCGGCCCACTGAAACTCACCGGCAGCGAGCGATGCTTCCGCGCCTTCCAACATTTTTTCTTTTCCACCTGCCAGCGCAATGACTTTTTCCGCTCGTTCCTTCTCGGTCAGCGGGAAGATATGCGTTGGGTTGCCGTCGAACCAACCAGCATTTTGCGAATAGATGCCGCGCACTGACCAAGCTACAGTGCCGTAATACTCTTGTAGATATGGGTGTTGCGCTAGCCGCGCTGGAAGTTTTACTTCCTGAACCAACTCATCTGGGGTCTTGCCGCTGCTGATCCCTTCCATGGTTTTGTCATAGACGAACTTGATACCGTCCCGATAAGCCGTGAGAGCGTCCCTGACTTTGTCCGCGCCGGCTAGCGTGCTCATGTGGCCGGGAATGACATATTGGGCATTCAGAGCGATCAGCTTGTCTAGGCTGGCGACCCATTTGTCCGCCGGACGCGTGGGGAGTCCGCGAAGGGGGGCAATGTTGGGGAATGTTTTCAGAATTACGTCGCCTGCGATCAGTACCTTGCGGTCCGGCAGCCAGACGGAGATGTTTTCGTCAGCCTCGCCGGGGGTGAAAATGAGCTGCATCCGCACGCCGGCAATCGTCAGGCTTTGTTGCTCGCCGTCGAAGGTTTTCGTGGGCGGGAGAAAACCCTCGCGCGTGTGCGGCGTCTTCCTGCCGTATTCGAGCTGGGTGCCGGCATTGATGAACTGGTCGTCGGGCAGAGCGGTTCCGAACACATCGCCGCCATCGCGCCGGCCGCGTCCCGTGTCGGGTTTGGCCGAGACCAGCAATTGGTGGCTGTAGATCTCGGGCTTGTCATTGCCCGCGAATATCGTCGCACCGCCTGAATGGTCGGGGTGGTTGTGCGTGTAGATGATCGCACGCACAGGTCTGGTCATGCGATCCCCGAAGGCATTGATGATCGCTTGAGCATCGACCGGGTTGGCCGAGGTATCGACGATGATCGACCCGCCGTCGGCCCGGATCAGCGTGACGTTGCTGGCGGAGTAGCCGATGGCGGTGTACACGCCATCCGTAACTTCGACGACGCGCTTGCGAAATTCCTCGGAGTGCGCCTTCAGCTTCTCGCTCCCCGCGAATTCGTCAGGTGCGGCCACGCCATTTGTTGCGGTTAGCGTCGCTATGGTTGTGACTATCGCCATAAATGTCCTCATTCGACATGTCCACGTCTGTTGCATACGCGTCCTCATTCTTGGAATTGAGATCTTTAAGGCAACAGGATATCGTTGCCATAAATGAATTAACATTGTCAAAAATTGGAAGCGGCCTCTCAATTATGAGAGGCATGCCGTATGGACCTGAACGCCACTCACATGTTCGTTACCGTCGTCCAGGCGGGTAGTCTTTCGGCGGCGGCGAGCCGTCTTGGAATCCCATTGCCAACGCTGAGCCGTCGGATACGGGAGCTGGAACGGCAGCTTATGGTGCAGTTGCTGGAGCGCTCGGCGCGAGGGGTGAGGCTGACTGATGCCGGAACAAAGCTGTACGAGCAGGCTAGTCGTGGCATCGAGGCGCTACTTGAGGCCGAGCAAGCCATCGTAAGCGATCAGGCGCAGTTGAAAGGGCGCTTACGGCTATCGTTCCCTCAGTCTTTTGAGCCATGGTGGGATTTGCTTGCGGCGTTCCAGCGCCGCTATCCGGACATCCAAGTCCACGTCTACTCAACTGAACGTCGGGTGGACTTAATCGAGGACGGCATCGACGTCGCCCTGCGTGTCGGCTCGATCGTTCACGAGGCTATGGTGGCGCGACACGTCTTGTCCTATCGCCATGTTCTAGTAGCTAGCCCGAAGCTAGTGGAGCGCCTCGGCGTGCCGGCATTACCCGACGAACTCTATCGCTTCCCGTGCGCTGTATGGATGTCGCGTGTCGATGCCCAGGCACGATGGGACTTGGCTGGGCATATCATCGAGCCAAAGGCCCTTCTGTCCACCAACGATTACCATCACTTGTGCGTGCGTGCGCTCGCTAATGATGTGGTAACTGAGTTGCCGCCTTTTCTAGCGGCTGCGCCTATTCAGGAGAAGCGCCTGGTGCAATTGCTGCCGCAGTTTCCGTTGCCCGAGCAGCCCATCCACCTCCTTTATCCATCCCATCGCCATCCCTCGACTATTGTTCGGACATACCTGACCTTCTGCCAGAACTACGTCCCGAAGATTCTTCATGCCTGCGACATCGGACGTCGGCAGTGAGCAAGGCAGGGCGGAATGGCGAGTTGACGTGCCGGGCCTGCCCCTACCGGCCATGATGACTCTTTCTGAAGTGGCATGCCTTACATATCGACGATCTCGCCGATACAGTCAGCGATGTTGACATTGCGCAACTTGAGGGCATTGCCTCGTGCCCCGGTTCAACACCCCTGCTGCAATGCACCAGCATCCTATACCGACGAGCAGCCCGTGAGCGAGGCGGAGCGGCTGCGTTCCAAAGAACTGCGGGATATAGAGCGCGAGGCCAATCGCCAAGGGGATGCCGCTCCATCTTGGGTAGCTAACCGACCGCCAGATTGTAATGGCGACGATGATTGCTGCGATGGCTAGCAATGAGCCAGCGCTGGCGTTGACGCGAGGGGTCTCTTCCCGCCGCCGGCTGACCAACCCATTTTTGGTTCGATCGGCGATTCGGCGCCGGACACTTTGGGGGCCCCGCCTCATGCATAACGCAAATAAGCGAAGACAGCCAGCGCGGTCATCACGGTAACGGCTCCGCCGATGCGAGTCGCGATCTGCGCGAACGGCATCAACTCCATACGGTTGGCGGCTGTCAGGATCGCGACATCGCCGGCGCCGCCGAGGCCGCTATGCGTCGCGTTCACGATCGCCGCTTCCACGGGATACATCCCTACCATGCGTCCAACGAAGAATCCGGTCGCAGTCAGCGCAAGCACCGTCGACACAGCCGTCACGATATTGATCCACTGAAACGCGGTGACAATTTCGCCCCACGGTGTCATCGCGACGCTGATGGCGAACATCAGCGGATAGGTGACGGCCGTCGAGAAGAAGCCATACATGAAGCGTGCCCCGCCGCGCACGCGCGGCGACACCACCTGAAAGCACTGCGCCGCGACCACGAGCACCAGCATGACGACCGGAGCGGGCCAGTCGAACAGTTGATGGCTCAGCACGCCGAGCAGATAGAGCGCGATCGCCGTCGCACCCGCTGCGGCGACCGAACTCACATCGAATTCGAACGAAGGCGCGGCCGCGTGGGCGGTGTCCTCAGCCGATCCGGCGATGGTGAGTTGGCCATTCCCGGTCAGACTGGGCTTGCGTGCGCCGAGGTAGCTCAGCAGACCCGCGCAGCAGATCGCAGCGATGTTACCGAGCATGACGGCCGACAGCACCTGCGCAAAGAGCGGTCCTTGTTCGACACCCAGAATCTGCGCATAGCCCGCGGAGAGCGGAAGCGCGCCCTCGCCGACACCGCCATGATCGGCACGACGACGAAGAAAAGCGCGTGCTTTGCTTGCATGCCGAGCGCAACGCCCACGCCAGTCCCCACGAGGGCCGCGACCACGGAGCCGCTCGCAACCGGAATGAAAATGCGCACGAAGCCTTTAATCAACGTCTGCCGGTCCATGCTGAGTACGCTGCCCACAATGATCGCCGCGATGAAGAGATAGAGGAAATTGGAACTCTTCGTGAAGTCGGTGACCGCCTTGACGACTGGCGCGGGCATCAGCTTGTAGTAGACGAGCATCGACGGAATGAACGCTGCGAAAATCGATGCCGCGCCGATGTGGCGAATCCACGGAATGCGTTTTGCGAGTTCGGCGCATGCGAAACCGCCGACCGCCACCAGCGCAATACCGGTGGGCAGGTCCGAAGCGAGCTTGCCCTTTAGCGTCATCGCGGCGAGCACGGCCAGTAGCGCCAGAAACACCGGTACGGGCAGCGCGCCGATGCGCGTGTCGAACAGGCGCCACCAGCGCTCCGTCAGCGATTTCGGATGGGCGTGCGCCCGTGTTGGTTGAGTCGTCGCTGATTCCATACGTCTGTCTCCGTTCGATTTGTTCATGCGTGTCCGTCAGACCAGCAGCAACAGCGCCATGCCGTAGACCACCGTGCCGAGCAGAAAAGTCATCACGGTGAAGCCAAGCACGCGCTGCACGCCGATGCCTGCCATCGCGACGACCGGTGCGGCCCAGAACGGCTGCATCATGTTCGATACCTGTTCACCCATCGCGACCGCCATCGTCGTGGCCGGCACGGACGCGTGTAGCGCAACGGCCGCCGGAACGACGAACGGACCCTGCACGGCCCAGTGGCCGCCACCGCTCGGAATGAAGAAAGTCACGATCAGGGAGCACACGTAGCTCCAGAAGGGCAGGGTATGCGCGTTGGAGATCGCGATGAAAAAGTGCGAGATAACGTCGGGCAAACCGGTCGCGTCCATCATGCCCATGATGCCGCCATAGAGCGGGTACTGAAGCATCATCGAGCCGGTCTGTTTGGCGGCGTTCTTCACGGCGTCTGCATAGGCGAGCGGATGGCCATGCAGGATCACGCCCGCGATGAACATGATGACATCGGGGCGCAACACAGCGACGCCGCGCGCGTGGTCGATGCCGAGGTGGGCGATAGCATCGAGCGTCACGCGATTGTCAGTCTCATAAAGGCGCGGAGTGACGACGACCGTGCGTTGCGTGCCAATGCGCGCCTGCACCTTGCGGTAATCGTGGACAGTCGCGCCTTCGACGAGGCCATTGGCGGGGCGATCGCCGAGGTAGCGCCGATCGTAGATGTGCATGTGTGAATCGCACGCGTGCGCGGGTAGATCGAACGGCATCGCGCACCTCCTCACAACACCGCGCGCTTCGCGCGCAGCGACTCGATGGCGTCGTCCGTCCAGCCGAACTCGCGCAAGAGCGCATCGGAGTGCTGGCCGAATGCGGGCGCGGCTGCCGGATCGCGTCCAGGCGTTGTGCCAAACCGAATCGGATGCTTGATGCCGCGATAGCTGCCGATGCCCGGATAGTCGAAGCGGGTCACCATGTCTTCCGCCAACACTTGCGGGTCGTCGAACATGTCTTCGACACTGCGCGCGGCCGCACAGGGTACGGCGTCGCCGAAGTGCGCTTCCCATTCGAGCGCGGTGCGCGCCTGAAGTGCAGCGTGCAACTGCGGAATGATTTCGTCGCAATGCAGTGCGCGCTTGCGTACCGAGTCATAGCGTTCGTTCTGCGCCAGCGATGCTAGGCCGGTCTTCTCGCAGAGCGATTGCCAGAAATGCGGCGTGTTGGCCGAAATGTACAGATAGCCTTCGCGTGTCGGATGGATGCCGGTGATGCCGCCTGAACGCATGTCGCGGCTGATGTCCTTCGGTTCGCCCTCGGCCCAGATCATTCGAGCGGACTGCATCGCCAGCGCACTGCGCAAGAGGGATATGCCGACATATTGACCTGCGCCGCTGCGCTCGCGCTCGAAGAGCGCCGACGACACACCCGCCGCGACGAGGGCGGCAGCGTAGTAGTCGACCACCGATCCGTACAGTATCTCGGGCGGTCCGCCGCGCTTGCCTTGCAGCGTGCACATGCCCGTCATCGTTTGCAGCACCTGATCGTATCCCGCCTTGTCCTTGTTCGGGCCGGTCTCGCCGTAGCCGGTCACCGCGCAATAGATCAGGCGCGGATTGACCGCGCGCAACTGCTCATAGGCGATACCGAGCCGCTCGGGCACGCTCGGGCGAAAGTTGTGGACAAGCACATCGGCGGCTTCAACAAGGCGCATCAGCACCGCGAGCGCCTCCGGCTGCTTGAGATCGAGCACGAGGCCACGCTTGCCGCGATTCACGCCGAGGAATGCGCGGCTTTCTGCTTCGAGCGTCGACGGATATTTACGCAGATTGTCGCCCGTGGGCGGTTCGATTTTGATGACGTCGGCGCCCTGATCGGCGAGCAGCGTGCATCCGTACGGGCCGGCGATATAAGCGCTCAGATCGAGCACGCGCACGCCCGTGAGCGGGTCCGCGCTCGCGGCACTGGCGTGATTGGCCGATGCTTGCATGAAATTCTCCTTCCGTTCGAGTGAGTCAGCGTGCTTGCGCATCGCAGATTTCGGCATGCGCGCGTGCGAGTGCGAGGCGCTGTTCGCCCGTCAGCAAGCCGAGCCGCTGTGCCTGGGCGACGAGCGCACGTGCGCGTTCGACGAAAGGAGGGTCGATCATGCGGCCGTCGACCACATAGGCGGCGATGCCCTTCGCTTCAGCGTCGCGCGCCGCCTCGACGACACGCACCGCATGCGCGATGTCTTCGTCACAGGGGCGAAAGACCTCGTTCGCGAGCGCGATCTGGCTCGGGTGAATGCAACTCTTGCCGAGAAAGCCCATCGATCGCGCGAGTTGCGCCTCGGCGCGGAAGCCGGCTTCGTCCTTGATATTGGCGAATGCGGAGTCGTAGGCGAAGACGCCGGCTTCGCCCGCCGCGATACGCAGCCCGAACATGGCCTGCTGGACTGCGGCCACGTCACCGCGACCGACGCCGAGCGGCTCGAACAGATCGCCGAGACCCAGTTGCAGCCCCGCCACGCGCGGATGGGCGCTCGCCAGTTCGGCTGCGTGGCGAAACGCTTTCGGCGACTCGATGTTAAGCAGCAGTTTTATGGGCCGGCTGATGGCGTTCGCCCGCTCCGCCCGCTCAATCGCCGATGCGGCCGCATGAACGTCATCGACCGTCTCGGGCTTCGGAAGATTGATGTATTCCAGGCCTTGCTGAACGACGGCGTCGATGTCGGCGGCGAAATGCGGCGTGTCCAACGCATTCACGCGAACGATCAGCACTTTCGTATGGCCGGTAATCTCGTTCGAGCGCAGCAGTTCGCAAAGCGCATCGCGCGCCTGCTGCTTGCGTTCGGCGGCGACTGAATCCTCCAGATCAAAAGACAGCGCATCGGCGGCGCTCGCGAACGCCTTGGCAAAAAGCTCCGGACGCGATGCCGGCACGAAGAGCTTGCTTCTCATGTCTCCAGTCCTTCTATGTCTGGAAAGGAGTCTAAGACTGTTGTGGATTTAGATGAACTATCTACGTCTATCTTCAAATAATAGATAAACTATCTTCATGGACATCGATTTTCTCGCCAATCTGCTGCTCGTGGTCGATAGCGGTTCAATGGCCGAAGCGGCGCGCCGTATCGGTGTGACGCCGGCGGCAGTCGCCCAGCAAATTCAAGCGCTCGAGCGCGAACTGGGCGTGTCGCTTTTCGTGCGCGCCGGGCGCACGGTCATTCCCACGGAAGCCGGGCATCGCGTGATCGACAAGGCGCGGGGACTCGTGCGTGAGTGCTCGGAACTCAAGGCCTTCGCGCTGGAAGGCGAAGCGGCGGGTGAGTTGCGGATCGGCACGATTACCACGGCGCTCCTAAGCCTCTTGCCTGACGTGCTTGCAAACTTCGCGGCTGCGTTTCCTCGAGCCAAGGTACTGATCCGTGCAGGGACGTCGATGGAGTTGTACGAGACACTGCAGCGCGGAGACCTCGATGTGGCGATCTGCCTTCATCCAGCATTTGCGCTCCCCAAGGCTTATGACTGGCATCTGTTGCGCGAGGAGCCGATTGTCGTGCTGGCGCCCTTGCGAATGAAGGATGAGGAACCGCACGAATTGCTGCGCCGCGAGCCATTTATTCGCTATGACCGTTCGCTCGGCGGCGGCAAGCAAGCTGATCAATACCTCCGCGCGGCGAAAATCGTTCCGCACGAGTTGTTCGAACTGAATTCGCTGATGGCCATCGCGATGATGGTCGACCGTGGGCTCGGGGTGTCGCTCGTACCGGACATCATCTCGCCTTTGACAGCGGGGCTCGCCATCGCAAGGATGGTACTACCGAGCAAGACGGAACCGCGGCGCTTTGGTGTGCTTTGGCACAGGGCATCGCCTCGCGCACGTTTGATCAACGGGCTTCTTGAATGCGCCGAGCATGTATTGGCGCGAGAAGGAGAACGCAGGAAACGTTGATGCCGAGTGGGAGTGATGCGTACAGGGAACTGAAACCGGCGCAGCGCTCGATCAGGAGGCTGCGCGAGTTCGAGCATTTTTGGCGGCAGAGCTCAGTCGTTGAACTTTTGCGCGCGGGTCAACTTGGCCACTTCGGACAGAACCTTTAGGCCCTCGGCGCGTTCCCGCTGCCAGATGTTGCGGCCAACGATGACGCCGCGCGCGCCAGAACGAATGGTCTGCGCGACCGCATCGATCGTGTCGGCAGGGGTGCCAGCCAGCGGGCCGCCTGCGATGACCAGCGGTACTCTTAATTCGTCGACGAGACGTTTGGTGCGCTCTTCGCCGGGGAATGCAATCTTGATGACGTGCGCGCCCAAATCGTAAGCAATGCGCGCGACCTTCTCTTCCTGGTCGATGACTTCCTCGGTACGCGGCGCGCCAATGATGACCGGTTCGAGCACGAGCGGGATCTCCCAGCGATTGCACTCGTTTACCACTTGCCCGACGCGCGTGCACATGGCGACTTGTTCAGCCCGCGACATGTTCCAGGGGAACAACATTTTGACGGCGTCGACGCCCATACGAACAGCTTCTTCGAGACTGGTGATCAGGCCGTGTGAGCCGCCGCCATCCAGGTTCCGGTAATCGTAGTAGGTGTCGATCGTCAGAACCCGCGTTAGATGCGGGTGAGCTGCAAAGTACCGCGCAGTTTGACGTACTTGGCCCGGCGTCATCATGAAGCCGGTCACGTCGCTCTCGCCCCACGCGGCAAACGGCGCGGACGGCGTCTCGAGGCCTTCGATGCGGTCAAAAATAAGGCCGTGATCGACCGGCATGATGATCGCCACACGGTTACTGGGCAGCGTACGACGAAGGCGGTATTCCATAGACATAAGAGCGTCCCTAGCGAAGATGTGGGTGCGAAAGCCAAATAGAAGCGACCCTGTTGGGAAAACGTACGTGTTGTACGTACAAGACGTACCGTATGATACACACGAACAGAACGTACAAAAGTAGGTGAGAACCCCATCTTCTTTTTCGATTTCGCGACGCCTATACTCGCCTCCACCTTGTACGTACAACACCTACATCACGAACCGAAATGAAAGCCGTTACTCCGCTTGCGTCGGGAATCGACCGCTCATCGCCGGTTCCCTACTATTTGCAGCTCTCGCAATTGCTGGAGCAAGCGATCGATCGCGGCGACTATGCGCCCGGCGACCGGCTGCCCTCTGAAAGCGATCTTTGCCGTGACTATGAGTTGGCTCGCTCGACGGTGCGCGAGATGCTTCGACATCTGGCGGACCAAGGCAAGATCAAAATGGTGCCGCGCCGGGGGGCTTTCGTGGCGGACCAGGCGCAAACCGGCTGGACGTTACAAGTTGCTGAGGGCTTCTTTGAAGTGGAAGTTGAACAGCACCGTTCGGTGGAAACGAAGGTTCTCGAAGCTGAGCGATGCATCTTGCCGGATCACGTTGCGCAAGCGCTGGATCTCAAATCGGGTAGCGGTGGCTTCAAGTTGGCTCGACTGCGCCGACTCGACGGTGAGCTGGCGCTGTACTCGGTCAACTATATGTTGCTGGAAATCGAAAGCGTCCTGCGCTCCAGCGAAGTGTTGACCGGCGGTGCCTCGCTCAACCGCACCCTGAGGGCGGCAGGTTACGACGTGACCCGGGCTCGCCGTGGCGTCGAGGCAGTAGCGGCGACTGAGCCGTTGTCCGCTCTGCTAGAGGTGCCAGCTGGCTCACCGCTGCTGCTCGTGACCTCCGTCTCGTGGGGCGCCGAAGGCAAGCCTTTTGATTTCTACACGTCATGGCTGCGCAGTGACGTCGTGAAGGTGACGGTAGACGCGCAGGCAGCTTTGAACAACGACTAAGGTCCAACGTACTACGCCGAACAGACCGGCGTACCCGCCCAATAAATTAGGAGTACTAAATGAAATACTCGGCTCGACTGCGCTTGCTCGCTGTGCAAACCAGCCTCATTGCTTCTTTTGGATTGGGATTTGCAACGCTTGCATACAGCGAAACCATACTGACAGTTGCGCTCGCCGCCAACCCGCAAATGCAGACCGCGGCGAAGCTTATCGGCAACTTCGAGAAGAAATACCCGGATATCAAGGTTCGCTTTCAGACGCTTCCGGAAAATCAGCTGCGTCCCGCCGTGCTGAAGGACGTCGCAACGAAGTCCGGCCAATACGACGTGGTGATGATCGGCGCGTATGAAGTGCCGCTGTGGGCACAGAAGGGCTGGATCGTCGACCTCAGTCAGTACGCTAAGGCGGACACCGCCTGGAACGAAGGGGATCTTCTGAAGCCGATCCGCAATCTGGTCTCCTATAAGGGGAATCTCTTCGCGACGCCGTTTTACGGTTCGTCTTCATTCATGTTTTATCGGAAGGACCTGTTTGCAAAAGCTGGTCTGACAATGCCCGAGACACCTACTTGGGATCAGGTTGCTCAGTTTGCAGCGAAGCTGGACGACAAGAAGGCTGGTGTCTCCGGCATCTGTCTTCGCGGCGTTCCCGGCTGGGGCCAAAACCTCGCATCGCTCACCACCGTAATCAACACATTCGGCGGCCGCTGGTTCGATCAAAAGTGGCAGCCCGCACTTTCCGAACCCGAATCGAGAGCCGCTATCAATTTCTACGTGAACTTGATTCGCCAACACGGCCAACCGGATGCGGCGAAAGACGGCTGGCAGGAGTGTCTGCAGTTGTTCTCGCAAGGTCATGCGGCAATGTGGTACGACGACACCGTCTTTGCAGGCCCGGTGCTCGATCAAGCGGGTCCCGGCCTGAAGGACAACATCGGCTTTGCGATGGCCCCGGTGAAGGCAACAAAGGCTTCGGGCTGGTTGTGGGCGTGGGGTCTGTCGATTCCTACCACGAGTAAGAACCGAGAGGCAGCGTGGAAGCTGGTCTCGTGGCTCACGAGCCAGGAATACATCAAGTTGGCAGGCGAAAAAGCCGGTTGGGGCCAAGTACCGCCCGGTTCGCGGACTTCGACTTACCAGATTCCCGAATATAAGAAGGCCGTTGCGTCGTTCGGCGACTTGACGCTCCAGTCGATCAATTCCGCTGACCCGCTGCGTCCCACGATCGAGCCGGTCCCGTACACGGGTGTTCAATACGTAGATATCCCGGAGTTCGAGCAAATCGGCGACTTCACGTCACAGCAAATCTCAGGTGCGATTAGCGGACAAGTGACGGTTGATCAGGCCATCAATGCATCCCAGAAGAAGATGACCGACATCATGCAAGACGCCGGTTACATCAAATAACCACGAGCGGAAGCTGATGTGGTAATCGCCGGTGCGAATAGCGCTCAAGTACGCTCGGCACCGGCGGAAACAAACTGGGAAGATGCTCATGGCTTACTCAAGTGCAAATGCTGTCCCGACCGACGAGACTCGTGCGGTAGGGCGCAACAAGCAGCATCGGCGAAAGGCCTGGTTGCGCAGAGCTCCATTGTTACCGGCGGTGATCGTCGTGGTGGCCGTCACGCAAGCTCCATTTTTTATCACGGCTTTCTATAGCCTGTTTCGCTGGAATCTGGTGTCTACAAGTGCGAAGCGATTCGTCGGCTTGAACAACTACATCGACGCCGTTTCGGATCCGGTGTTCCTGAAGGCGATCGTGAACACCGCGTTCATGACGATCAGTATCGTCGTCGGCGCGATTGTTGTCGGAACGCTGCTCGCGCTTGGATTGCAACGCACTTTTCGGGGCCGTGCAATTGCTAGAACGCTGGCGATCACGCCTTTCTTCGTCATGCCTGTTGCAGCGGCGCTGTTTTGGAAGGCCGGTCTTTTTGATCCGACTTTCGGATTGCTCGGATGGTCGACGTCGGCGCTGGGCCTAGGGAAGCTCAATTGGGTCAGCGAATATCCGCGCTTATCGATCATCATCTTGACCGCTTGGCAGTGGGCGTCGTTCGCTCTTCTCATTCTGCTGGCAGGGATGCAATCGTTCCCGGTCGAAGTGACGGAAGCCGCATCAATCGACGGGGCGGATCGTTGGCTCACCTTCCGACGGTTAATGCTGCCTCACCTGCGCCCTTTCTTCGAGCTGACTGCGCTCCTCGCATCGATGTACGTTCTTGAGAACTTTGCGGCCATTGCGACGCTGACGGCAGGTGGCCCAGCCTACGCGACGACCAATCTTTCGTACTACGTCTATCTTGAAGCTTTCAGCGCATTCGATCTCGGTCAGGCATCCGCTTACGGCGTCATAACCCTCGCGATCGCGATCGCCCTTGTGATGCCGATGCTTAAAGTCGTCGCTGGGATCTTCCGTGCTGGGGGCCGATAATGAGACGCAAGACTATAAGCGCTTCTTTCGACATCCTTTTGAGTGTTCTGACGTGGGGCGGTGCGCTCATCATGTTCGCGCCGATCGCATGGATGGTGCTGACGAGCTTCAAGACGGAACAGGACGCGGTGAGCTCTCCGCCGCTGCTGATCTTCCGCCCGACGCTGGAGCACTATGCGCGCATTTTCGACAACGATTTCCTCGACTTCGCTCTGCATTCGGTGATTGCAACTGGCGTCTCCACGGCGATTGTGATCTGCTTGGCAGTGCCCGCGGCATACGCATTATGTGTGCGACCGGTCGAAAAATGGCGCGATGTGCTCTTCTTTTTGATCTCCACGAAAATGATGCCGGTTGCGGCTGGCATCGTCCCGATCTACCTTGTGGCGCAAAGCCTGGGATTGTTGAATTCGGTCTCGCTCCTCGTCATCGTATATACGTCGATGAACTTGCCTCTTGCTGTGTGGATGATTCGATCTTTCATGATCGAGATTCCAGTCGAAATTTTTGAGGCGGTTCGCGTCGACGGCGCGGGCTTCTTCCGGGAACTCCTGCTGGTGGTGGTCCCTCTCATCATGCCTGGACTCGCGTCAACAGCGTTGTTGTGCGGCATTTTTGCATGGAACGAGTTCTTCCTTGCTGTGAATTTGACGACGACGTCAAGCACCCTTCCTGTTTTCTTGCAGAAGTTCCTGAGCTTCGGACAGTTGTACACGGCACAAGTCGCGGCTGTCGCGGTGCTGCTCAATATTCCGGTCGTGGCAGCTGGTTGGCTCGCTCAAAAGAGCCTGACGCGAGGCCTGACATTTGGGGCGGTCCGATAAACGCCATAACTGAATACATCCATTGAGGTTGAGCAATGCGTGCCGTCCGTATTGAAAGTAACCACAAGATTGACGTCATCGAGCTTCCAGCGCCGATTGCCAAGGATAGGGAAATTGTTGTCCGACCGGTCGCATGCGGAATCTGCGGAACGGACCTTCATATTTGCCAGCACGGCTTTCCTGGAACGAATTATCCGGTCACGCCTGGTCACGAGTTCGCTGGCCACGTTGTCGCGGCCGGCCGTGAAGTCAAGGGAATCAAGGAAGGCGATTTTGTCGCGGTCAACCCCAACGTTTCGTGCGGCGCGTGCGAATGGTGCAAGGAGGGCAAGCCTCATCTTTGCAACGCGCTCACCCCCATCGGAGTAGGTCGCCCTGGTGCCGCCGCTGAACAGGTCGTGGTTCCGGGACAGAACGCTCATGTGGTTCGCGAGAGCATCGGTTACGGAGTGGCCGCTCTGATCGAACCGCTCGCCTGTGCGCTGCACGCGGTTGAATCATCGCAAGGCGTCAGGGATCGGCGAGTGCTCGTGATCGGTGCTGGGACTATGGGATTGCTCACTTCGATCATCGCACGGCACCACGGCGCGGCGGAAGTAACGGTGATTGATCCGAACCAGGGCAAGCACCCGATCGCCCTGGACGTCGGTGCGCACAAAGTTGCGACGCCTGAGCAGCTCGGCGACGAGCGATATGAAGTCGTTTTTGAAGCCGCTGGCGCGATGCCGGCCTTGCGCATGGCTCTCAACCACATCCGCAAGACGGGCGTGTTGGTGCAGGTAGGCGTCCACAACGTCGAGGCAATTGTTGAAGTCAATCCGTTCACGATTTACGAGCACGAGTTACGCATCATTGGGTCGAACTCTTTGGCCAACCAATTCCCTGCAGCGGTAGCTCTGATGTACGACATTGCGCAACCCGCCGGCAAGCTCATCGGCGAGACGTACTCAGTGTGGGATTTTGGTGCGGCCGTCCAGAAGATGGCATCGAGCAGCGCGGTCAAAACGCAACTGCGCTTCGACTAATCGTGACATTTGCCGCCTTTAGCTAGGAACGAGAGTGAGCGCGACCGTGACTCCTGCAATGGACGTCCTTCTATGTGGGATTGACTTGGGCTCGACCAATCTGAAAGTCATATTGGTCGATGGTCAGGCACAGACGCTCTGGACCAAAGCCATCCCGGTCCCACGGGTTATGCAAGGCGGTGGGCCAGTAACAGACGCGATGGTCCTGGTTGAGAAACTTGAGCAGCTAGTGATTGAGGGCTGGCAAGCTGTTGGTGCAAAGGTGCCCTTGACCGCAATTTCCGTCACTGGCGTTGGCGAAGACGGGTTGGCGGTCGGACGAGATCTGCGTCCGCTGGATCTTGCCATTCCTTGGTTTGATCGGCGGGCCGAGCAAGAGGCTCGAACGTTACGAGAGTTGACCGGAGACGACATTCGAGCTGGGCTACCGATCGATTACTCGCGTACTGCAGCGAAATGGTCGTGGCTGCGCGCGAACCGCGCGAATGCAATGCGGGAGGCAAGCTTCTGGATCGCCTTGACTGACTATCCGACTGTCTGGTGGGGCCAAACTCCGTTCATGAGTCAGACGCTTGCTGCACGCACAGCGTGCTATGACGTCTTTTCCCGTACATGGATTTCTGGCTTGCTCGAAGCCAGTGGTGCGCCAGATCTGCCAAAGGTTGTGACAGCAGGCACTGTTATTGGTACCGTCGCTACAGGCCGCCTGCTGAAAAGCGGGGCCGCTACTCAGTCCACGCTTCTGGTTGCGGGCGGCCATGATCACCCAATTGCCGCCTCGGCCGTAAGGCGTTTGAAGCAGCACGCGATGATTGATTCGCTCGGGACAGCGAACTTGGTCTACGACGAGGTTCCTGCGCTTGAGCCGCATGGCGACCCCTACGTCGCCTTCTCGGTTCCTGCCTTGGGTACTCCGGGAGTAGCGTGCCTTGGTGTGTTCGAATTCGCGGCGTCGATCGAGCCGTTCCGCGCATCAGACTCCGGTGCGTCGTTACGAGCGTTCCTCGCCAGGTCCCGCGCGCGGGGGGCGCCGAGTGCATTACCCGATATCCGAGGGGCGTTAGATCGTGCAATCCGGCGTCAAGCAGACATTATGGGCACGGCTGATCCTCAACAGTTGCGGGCGACTCTTGAAGCAGCGTGTTTCTACGCCAAGTGTATGCGCCAAGCGATTCAAAAGGCTGGGGCGGCAGCAAGCCCAATCTACGCCGTGGGAGGATGGGCCCGTTCGGATGCGCTGCTACAACTGCGGGCAAGCATCTTCGGAGAGTCTGTATTCGCAGTGGAAGAAGATGAGTTGACCGCGCTAGGCGTTGCGCTCGTTGCGCGAGATGCGCTGGGACCGAGCCTTATATGCGAGCCGTTTTCAAGAAAGTCCCGCGTCGTTCAGCCGGTTCCCGAATGGCAAGACGCTTACGAACGACTCCATGCTGGTGCCACGCGGTTCATTAGCGAGATCAAGGGAGCGCCAGCCGAATAATGGCTCGGGATGACGGCTGAAGATTGGGCCGGTTGCAATTTTAGGAGACTATCGTGGCTGTCGTCGAATTGCGGAACATTAAGAAGTCGTTTGCAGGCGTTGACGCTGTCGACGCGCTCAACCTCACGACGAAAGATGGCGAGTTTATCGTTATCGTCGGACCATCCGGTTGTGGCAAATCGACGACCATGCGAATGATTGCTGGCCTTGAAGAGGTGTCGTCCGGAAAGATCCTTATCGATGGTGCGGACGTGACCGAATTGTCGCCGACCGAGCGTGATGTCGCGATGGTCTTCCAGAACTATGCGTTGTACCCGCATCTGACCGTCTACGACAACATCGCCTTCTGCCTCCAGGTGCGGAAATGGTCGAAAGAGCGTATCAGCCAGCGTGTTCGGCAAGTCGCGGAATCGCTTGCGCTGTCGCAGTATCTGGATCGCAAGCCCGCCGCACTTTCGGGCGGACAACGTCAGCGCGTCGCCTTGGGTCGAGCGATCGTGCGAGAGCCGCGCATCTTCATCATGGACGAACCGCTTTCCAATCTCGATGCCAAACTGCGCGTCGATATGCGCGGCGAAATCATTAAACTGTGCCGTCGTCTAAAAGTCACAACTTTCTATGTTACTCACGATCAGCTGGAAGCTCTGACAATGGGGCATCGCGTCGTTGTCATGCGCAACGGCGTTGCGCAGCAAATCGACACGCCGCAGCGCATTTACGACGAACCAGTCAATAAGTTCGTTGCGAGCTTCATTGGTAGTCCGGCCATGAATTTCTTGTATGCGACGTCGGAGGAGAATGGCAAAGTCTTGCGCGGTCCCGGCTTCGAATTACGTACGTCGGATCGTCTTGCCAAAGCTCTTGCGCGCTCCGACTCGCACAAAATGATTGCCGGTATCAGGCCGGAACATCTATTTCCGGCAGAAGCAGGACCGCTGGAAGGTTGTGGTTGGGTGCGCGGCAAGATCGAACTCATCGAGCCGCTTGGCTCACAGGTCATGATTCAGGTTTCAACTGGCAGCGCGATCGTCATGGCTCAGTTTGAGCGACAGCCTGGTCTAGAACTGGGACAGTCGATCACCCTCAAGCACAAGGAGGACACGCCGCATGCCTTCAACCCGGAAGGCGAGCGCTCTTTCCTCGCCGAGATCGCTGAAGAAGATCGGGCCTCGCTGGTCCGTGCCGCCTAACTACCCGTTACGCCCGACTGAACGTCACTGATCCTCAAAGGTTGCCATGAAAAAGCTCCTCAACAACCCGTCCGACGTAGTACGGCAGATGCTTGAAGGCATTGCACGCCAGGCGCCCGGTGTGGCCATTCTTGGCCAAGAGAACGTTCTTGTCCGCACAGATCTACAAGAAGTTTCCAGTCGTCCGGTCTCGATCATTTCGGGCGGTGGAAGCGGCCATGAACCCGCACATGGTGGATACGTCGGCGCGGGAATGTTGAGTGCGGCAGTGTGCGGGGAAGTGTTCACGTCTCCCTCAACAGACGCGGTGCTCGCGGCCATCCGCGCAACTGCGGGTCCGCAGGGTGCGCTGCTCATCGTCAAAAACTACACCGGCGATCGGTTGAACTTTGGCCTCGCAGCGGAGCTTGCGCGCGGAGAAGGCATCCCCGTAGAGGTGGTGATTGTCGCCGATGACGTCTCGTTGCGCCGGCACACGACGCGCGATCGTGGACGCGGCATTGCCGGGACTGTACTCGTGCACAAGATTGCTGGCGCCGCAGCGGCCGAAGGTCAGTCGCTCGAGCAAGTTGCTGCAGCTGCACGCGGGGCAGCGGCCGATCTTGGAACGATGGGCGTTGCGCTCGACGGCTGTACGCTGCCTGGCTCGCAGACGTCGGGATTCACCCTTGCGGACAATGAAATCGAGCTTGGTTTGGGGATACACGGCGAAAAGGGTGTTGAGCGCACCGTACCGCTGCCTGCCGACAAGCTGGTCGATGTGCTGATTTCCAATATCGTCGATGATATGGAGATCTCACAGGGGGAGCAGGTCGCGCTGCTCATCAACGGGCTTGGTGCCACCCCTCAGATGGAACTCGACGTGGTTCTTCGCGCTGCATACGAGCTTTTGAACAAGCGTGGGATCATCGTCGAACGGGCATGGTCCGGAACGTTACTTTCGGCGCTCAACATGCCGGGCTGCTCAATTTCCATTCTCCGCGTTGACGGCGCACGGCTCAAGTTGCTCGATGCGGCGACCGACGCGCACGCGTGGCCGCGGGGCGGTCAGGTAAATCGATGTATTCGTATCGAATTGCCAGCCAAGGGGCGCGAGACGGCTCACGTGAATTGCGGCGAGAGTGGGCAGCGTTGGGCGGCCGTTCTCAGACCCGCGCTTGTAGCCGTTGCTCAGGCGCTGCGCGAAAACGAGCCTCGTCTGACCGAGCTTGACTCTATTGCTGGTGACGGCGATCTCGGGATGAGCATGAAGCGGGCCGCTGAGGCGATCATGGCTATACCCGAGAGCGCGCTTTCGTCACCCAGTGATGGACTTGCCGCCCTCAGCGCTGCACTGCGTCGCGCGATCGCGGGGAGCTCAGGCCCGTTCTACGCGACGGCGCTCGCTCGTGCCTCACGTCGCCTCGGCGAGGTCGATCAACCGAGCGCGAGTGATTGGGCTCAAGCCTTCGAAGACGCTGTCCAAGCGATCAGTGATCTAGGCGGAGCAAAAGCTGGAGATCGCACAATGCTTGATGCGCTCATTCCCGCAGTCACGACATTCCAGCAAAAACTGCATGCGGGGGAACCGGCAGCGCGGGCATGGCGTTCCGCTGTCGCCTCGGCGGAGGATGGCACTCAGCAGACTGCGAACATGAAACCGCGTGCCGGCCGAGCCAGCTACCTCGGAGAACGGGCGGTCGGTTCGCCAGACGGTGGCGCAGTCGCCGTGACGTGCTGGCTTCGAGCGTTGCAGTCGGCAATTTCTGCGAATTGCAAGTAAGCCAGTTTAACGGCTGGCGGCGCGTTCGATCTTCAACTCGTTAGGTTTGGTCTGCGAGTTACGCGCGCAGCCGAAGTTCATCTGCATGGCAATTTGGGGGCAGGGTTGGAATCGCTCGCGATTCTGAAAATCAGTTTGTTGTTGGAGTCATACGCGCGGCTGACCGCCGGTAGCCACTTAAATTAATGCGATTGGCAGAGCCGTAGCTCGTCCAAGCCAATTGTTGACACTTGTTGGTCTTTAGGAGACGAATATGTTGAAAACGAAGATTGTCGTCGCGAGCGTTGCAATTGCCTTTGGCATTGCGTCAAGCGGTGCTCACGCTGACGAAAAAAAGCTTACCTCCATCGGCGCGACGGTCGGCTCGCTTGGAAATCCTTATCTGACATTGCTCGTCCAAGGGGCGGAAGATAAGGCAAAACAGATCAACCCGAACGTTAAGCTGATCGCCGTCTCCGCGGACTACGATTTGAATAAGCAGTTCACTCAGATTGACAACTTCATTTCGGCACATGTCGACATGATTTTTCTCAATTCAGTAGACCCGAAGGCCATCGAACCGGCGGTCAGGAAGGCGCGCGCTGCCGGAATCGTAGTCATGGCGGTCGATGTCGCATCTGCTGGCGCAAACGCTACGGTTCAGACCAACAATGTTCAAGCAGGAGAGCTCGCTTGCGACTACATCGTGAAGAAGTTGGGCGGGAAGGGCACGATGATCATCGAAAATGGGCCCCAGGTCTCATCCATCGTTGACCGGGTAAAAGGCTGCAAGTCTGTGCTCGCGAAGGCGCCGGGTATTAAAGTTCTCAGCGACGATCAAGATGGCAAAGCGTCGAGAGAAGGGGGGATGAACGTCATGCAGGGCTATCTGACGCGCTACCCCAAGCTGGATGCAGTCTTCGCAATCAACGATCCTCAGGCAATCGGTAGCGACTTAGCTGCGAAGCAGCTTCACCGAAGCGGTATCGTCATAACGTCCGTTGATGGTTCTCCCGAGGTCGAAGCAGCGTTGAAATCCGATTCGCTCATCCAGGCATCGGCCAGTCAAGATCCATACTTGATGGCTCAGAAGGCGATTTCTATCGGCTACGACATCATGAGTGGGAAGGCTCCCGCGCGCGAGATGACGCTGATGCCTTCGACGCTGGTCACTCGTGAGAACGTCGGTAGTTACAAAGGGTGGACCGCGCCACGATAAGCCGCTTGAACATATCAGCGAGTCATCTCTCCGTCCTGTCCGATGGAAGAGGGAGTCGTCATCTACTGTTTGAGTTGGCTTACCCAACGTGTCGCCGTAGCAGACCTTCGCAGTGCGTCGGCACAAAAAAGAGATGATCATGTTGATTTCGCAATCCCCGGTTCGTTCGCGAAAGAGTACGCCATTGCTACAAATGCGAGGCATCAGCAAGACGTTTCCCGGTGTGCGTGCGCTGAACGATGTGCGTCTTTCAGTCTATCCCGGCGAAGTGCATTCGCTGATGGGCGAAAACGGCGCGGGCAAATCCACGCTCATGAAGATTCTGTCCGGAGCGTATCAGGCCGATGCGGGCGGCGAGATTCTAATCGATGGCCAGCCCACCGCCATCGCCGGACCTCTTGCCGCTCGCTCGCTCGGCATCTCGGTGATCTATCAGGAATTGAGTCTCGCACCGAATCTGTCCGTCGCGGAGAACATTTACGCAGGGCGCGAACTGCGGCGCGGCAGGCTCGTCGATCGCGCGGGCATGGAGCGCGGCTGCGAGGACGTGTTGAAGCGCCTCGGCGCGCCGTTCAAACCGCATACGCTGGTTGGCGATCTGTCGATCGCGGAACGGCAACTCGTCGAAATCGCGGGCGCCGTGCACGCCAACGCGCGCATCCTCGTGATGGACGAGCCGACCACGCCGCTATCGTCGCGCGAAACCGGCCGGCTTTTCGAGCTCGTGCGCCAGTTACGTTCGGAAGGTATCGCGATCATCTACATCAGTCACCGGATGGCCGAGATTTACGAACTGAGCGACCGTGTCTCCGTACTGCGCGACGGCTCGTACATCGGCACGCTGATGCGCGACGAACTCTCCGCCGAAAGCCTCGTCAAGATGATGGTCGGCCGCGATATCTCCGGCTTCTACAAGAAGGAGCACGCGCGCTACGATCCTGGCAACGTCGTGCTGTCCGTGCGCGATATCGCCGACGACAATTGCGTGAAAGGTTGCAGCCTCGATCTGCACAAGGGCGAAGTGCTCGGCATCGCTGGACTCGTCGGCGCGGGGCGCACGGAACTGGCGCGCCTTATCTTCGGCGCGGCAGAAAAGACGCGCGGCGAAGTGTCGATGCACGGCAAGCCCTTGCGACTGCGCACGCCGCGCGACGCCATCGACGCGGGCCTCGTCTATCTCACCGAAGACCGCAAGGGACAAGGTCTGTTCCTCGACATGAGCGTTCGCGACAACATCAACATCACGGTTGCCGGACGCGACGCGAAGATGGGCGTGATGGATTTGCCGCGCGGCAACACGCGCGCCACGGACGCAATCGCCGCGCTGAGCATTCGCGTGCCGAACATGCGCGTCAATGTGGGCGCGCTGTCGGGCGGCAATCAGCAGAAGGTGCTGCTGTCGCGGCTGCTCGAAACGAAGCCGGAAGTGCTGATCCTCGACGAGCCTACGCGCGGCGTCGATATCGGCGCGAAGTCAGAGATTTATCGAATCATCAACGACCTGGCGCGCTCGGGCGTGGGCGTGATCGTCATTTCGAGCGAACTGCCGGAAGTGATCGGCGTGGCGGACCGCGTGCTAGTGATGCGCGAAGGCGAAATCGCGGGCGAACTCGGCGGCCATTCATGCAAGCCGATTTCACAGGAAGGAATTATCGAACTGGCGACGGGCTCGAAGGCCGAGCCGTTGGCTTGACGAAAGCATATCTGGAAAGAGACATGGCTAACGCGTCGAAACATCAGGAAACGGGCAGTGCACCCATTGCGAAGGCGGAGGGCACGGCGCAGCGCAAGACGCGCATCGAGCACAAGGAACGAATGCAGGCGCTGATGCGGACGGCGGGCATGCTGCCGGTGCTGATCCTCTTGTGCACCGGTTTCGGCATTCTGACGGACGGTTTTTTCAGCATTCAAAATCTGTCGATCGTTACGCAGCAGGCCTCGATCAACATCGTGCTCGCGGCGGGCATGACCTTCGTGATTCTGACCGGCGGCATCGATCTTTCGGTCGGCTCGGTGCTCTCGGCGGCGGCCGTCACAGCGCTGCTCGCCTCGAATATTCCGGGCCTCGGCTGGCTCGGCCTTCCGGCGGCGCTCGCGGTCGGGCTCGGCTTCGGCGTCATCAACGGCCTGCTGATCGCACTGCTCAAGCTGCCGCCTTTCATCGTGACGCTCGGCTCGCTCACCGCAGTGCGTGGCATCGCACGACTGATCGGGCATGACACGACCATCTTCAATCCGCAGCTATCATTCGCCTTCATCGGCAACGACACGTTGTTCGGCGTGCCATGGCTCGTGATCATCGCGCTCGCCGTAGTCATCGTCTCGTGGTTCATTCTGCGCCGCACCGTGCTAGGCTTGCGCATCTATTCGGTCGGGGGCAATCCGGAAGCGGCGCGCTTGTCTGGCATCAACGTATGGGGCATTGAGCTCTTCGTCTACGCGATCTCCGGCCTGCTCGCTGGAGTCGGCGCAGTGATGTCAGCGGCACGTCTCTATGCGGCGAACGGCCTTCAACTCGGGCAGTCCTATGAACTCGACGCCATCGCTGCCGTGATTCTCGGCGGCACGAGTTTCGTCGGCGGTGTGGGCTCGATCGTCGGGACGCTGGTGGGCGCACTGATCATCGCGGTGCTATCTAACGGTCTGGTGCTGTTCGGCGTATCGGATATTTGGCAGTACATCGTCAAGGGGCTCGTGATCGTCGGTGCGGTGACGCTGGATCGTTATCGTCAACGCGGTTGCGCTCGTACCTAGAGCCGACACCCATGAGGGTTCGTCGGCGCAGTCTGAACAGGCTGTTTCCCGAGTTGGCAGTTTCTGGTTGCATAGTTAGTCCAAGCGCGAACGCGTTCAAATACGCTTACGCCAGCTCAGGCCCGGCGAAGAGCCACGCGTCGATGGCGGTTTTCCCACGAATTCTCGTCACTTTTGGGAATGCCCAAAGTTGGTGGGAATTCGTGATATAAGCTCCAGCAATTGTGCGCCCCTACGCCGTCGTTTCGCTGCGGAACCGGAACGCGCTTAACATTTCCCGCTGCTGACCGACCTGTTCCTCGAGCGTTTGTGCTGCCGCAGAAGCCTGTCCGACGAGCGCGGCATTGCGCTGCGTGACATCGTCGAGTTGGCTCACGGCACGCTCGATTTGTCCGATGCCGAGCGTCTGTTCTTCCGATGCCACCGAAATCGCCGCGTTGATATCTGCTACAAGGCGAATAGCGCGAGTGATATTCGCCATCGTGTGCCCGACCACTTCCATGTGAGTTGAACCCAACTGCACCGTCGACGAGGAACTGCGGATCAGTTCTCGGATCTCCTTTGCTGCCTTGGACGAGCGTTGAGCGAGTGTGCGAACCTCGCCGGCAACCACGGCGAAGCCGCGCCCAGACTCGCCGGCGCGCGCCGCTTCAACCGCCGCGTTTAGGGCGAGAATGTTGGTCTGGAACGCGATAGCCTCGATCAATGTCATGATGTCGGAAATTTTCGTGGAGCCGTCCCTGATGTTATTCATCGTCGCTAGCATTCGAGCGGTTGCGCCATCGCCTTCGTGTGCGGCTTGCAAGGCTTCGGAGGCCAGCCGCGTCGCTTCGCGCGCGTGCTCGGCGTTCTGACGGTTTGTCGCGGCGAGTTGCTCCATGCTGGCGGCCGTCTGTTCAAGCGATGCCGCCTGCTCTTCGGTGCGCGAAGACAAATCGCGACTGCCGTCGGCAATTTCAACCGCTGCGGTGAGGATCGATTCACTCGATATCTGAATCCGTCGCACGACCTCCGCAAGTTGCGCGTCCATCTGCGCGAGTGCCCGCAGCAACTGGCCAAATTCATTATCGGCAAACGGCACGATACCGTTCTCCAGCCAGCCGTCCGCTATCCGATGCGCAACAGCTATTGAAGCATCCAGCGGTCGCGATATACCGCGGACTAGATAGACGCCCACGACGCATGCGATGATCAGCGCGATCACGACAGCGCCGCCGCAAAGAAGTAACATCTGGCGCGCGAGATCTGCTCCCTCGTCGGCGATCTGCCGGACGCACGCGGTTTTGCTGCCGATGATCCGGTCCGTTCCGTTATAGATGATCTGGCTCGTTTCGGCGAGTGCGCCGAGCAGGGGACCCGCGAGCGCGGTATCGCCGGCATCCAGTGCCGCCGCGGCGCGTGCGGCTTGCGGCCCGAACGCGGCGATCGCGGCATCGATCCGGCGAGCGGTATCGCGTTCCTCGGATTGCGTCACGCGTGCCGGATAGTAGTCGCGCCAGGCGGTGTCGAGCGATGTTTGTGTCGCACCGAGACGCGCGATCATCGCCTTTGCATCTACCGGATTCTGCATGGCAGGGATGCGCATCAAGCCGAGGCGGATGCGCAGCGCCGAGCTTTCGACGGCGGCGAGATCGGTGATCGACACGGTTTGGTCGGCGTACACCCGGTGCATGTCGGTGCTCAGCATCGACATGCCGTACCCGCCGATCAGCCCGGTGGTCGTGATCAGGGCGGCGCACACGCCGAGCGCAAACACAATCTTGAAGCGGATTCCCTGGAGGGCGGCTCTCATGACATGTTCCTGAGACGTTGTCCGTGCGCTGCAAGCCTCCTGCGTGAGGGCGACGGCGCACAAGCTGTTGTGCCCCGGAACGAAGCGCGGTTCGTCAGGGGCTCGTTCCCGATACGACGGCAGCGAATGCATCGGTGATAGCCGGGCATTCGCCTTTTTTGATCAAAACTTGTGGCGGATGCCCGTGACGGCAATAAATTGCGTGTGGCTACTCGACGGGCCGGATGCTCCCTCGATCTGTGCGACCGCGTTCGTGGCGCGCTGGTACAACAAGTCGATATAGACGTCAGTCGATTTGGACAAGAAGTATTGCAACCCGGCCGTCGTCTGCCAGTAGTGCCATGAATCCACCTTCCCGTTCGTCGATACATTCGTATAGGTTTCGCCAACCGCGGCACGCAACGCGGGCGTGATGCGGTAGCGCAGACTCGCTTCCGCGTTCTGGTAGGTCTGATACTGGCTCGCGGGCGTCAGTTCAAAGCGGGTGTTCGTGTACATGAGCCCGACGCTGGCATTACCGATGTCGTACAGTCCGCCCGCACCGTAAATGCGCTGCCGGCTGATACCTTTGAGAAACGTGAAGTAGTTGTCGGATGGAATCGCGCCTGTCGTGTCGGTGGCCGGATGATCGAGCATCACGTAAGCCGCACCCAGATGCAACGGACCATTCGCGTAGGTCGCGCCGACGCTGTATGAACGGTTCGTAGCGAAATTGCCCGGATTGCCCGACAGCGCATACATCGTGTTGATCTGCAGACCGTAGAAGCTCGGCGTCACGTATTTGATCGAGTTGTCGGTGCGAAACGTGTTGTTGATATCGTCGACATCGAACGGATGTGTGCCGTACTGAACGGTATCGGCGGCAACTTGCAGCGGCTCCAACGAATCCTGCGACGCGTTGTACTGACGGCCGAATGTCAACGTGCCATAGCGATCGCTCGACAAACCGACCCATGCCTGTCGTCCAAAGATGCGCCCGTTCGCGCTCGCCGTGCCGTTCATCAGATTGAAGCCGTTTTCGAGCCGGAATACTGCATGATTGCCGCCGCCAAGGTCTTCGCTGCCCAGCAGGCCCCAGCGCGAGCCCTGCTCGTTGCCGGACGTGGCCTGATAGTTCGATTTTCCGCCCTGATTGCTCGTGTATGTAAAGCCACCATCGACGATGCCGTACAGCGTGACGCTCGATTGTGCGTGTACCGAGCTGGCCGTCATGCCGATACCGCCGATGACGAGCAGTGTCGCTGGAAGTGTCTGTTTGCGCATGGTGCTTTTCCTCTTGGAGTTGGACTTGCTGTTGAAAATCGGCATGCGACGAGCCGGGAGCTGCCGTACGGGCTCGGCACGCTTCTGGGGATTCGCAAAAAACGCGGGCAAAAAGGGGCCTCGGACGCCGCGCTGAACGCGGCGCCTCAATTGCCTGCAACGAGGTAGTGCCCGGGGCGTTTCTAGGTAGTGTTTCGGCTAGCCGCAGTCGCTCGACCGCATTCTTTCAAGCGATGCCGGGGCGACGAGCGGCAGTACGACATGCGACGCTTGGCCTGCGCCGAAATGCACACGGTTCACCGCGACGCGTGGTGTGCGCGCCAGTGCGGGCGGCTCGCCGCTATTCGGGTTGACGTCGAAGTGCGGGAAATTGCTGCTTGAAACATCAAGTCGAATCCGATGTCCGCGTTTGAATAGATTCGCCGTAGCGAACGGTTCGATTTTGATCGCGTAGACACGCCCTTTTTCGAGGGTACGTGGCTCCGCCCATGACTCATGAAAGCGGCAACGGAAGATTCCGTCGGTCAGGTTCATCGCGTAACCATGCGGGTAATCTGCATTGGGAGGATAAACATCAATGAGCTTGGCAGTGAAGTCGGTATCAGGCGCGTCCGAGGAAATCCATAGCTTGACGACGATGGGTCCGACCACGGCCACGTCTTCTTCGAGCGGCTCTGTCTGAAACACGAGAACATCGGAGCGTGCCGAGAGCGGCATGCCCGGGTGCCGCGTACCGAAAAAGCGAGGGTCTTCACGCTGGTCGAATGCGCCTCCCTCGAAAACAGGGGCGCCGGACGTCAACGCGCCGCCGATCGTCGGCACCGGATTGGACGGATCGAACGCGTACGAGGTCTCAGCCGGCCGCGCATGTAATGCCTCATTCGATGCTGAAAGCGAACCACCAGCGGTTAGGTAAAACGGCGTAAAACGCGTGCCGGGGAGCGGCCATTGCGATGAATTCACCCAGCGTCCGCCGTGCTCCATGCGACCCTGCGGATTGCGCGCCCCACTGCCGCCGCCCATCACGAAGATGCGTGCGATGGCATCGGTGGATTCATGCGACGCCTCGCGCGGTTTCAGCCAGCGGTCGAACCAGTCGGCGCGGAACGCCAGCCAGTCTTTCGCAATCTGGCCTTCGATAACCGCCTCCGGCCCGAATTCAACGTCGCCGCTATACGAAACGTTGCGGTCGCCATGCAGCCACGGGCCCATGATCAGGTAGGTCGGGGCGCCGGCAGTGCCGGACAGCGCGGCGAAGTTATCGAGCGTGCTGCGCACATACGCGTCGTACCAGCTCGACATCAGTACGGTTGGCACGCGCGTCATGGTGTCGTAGTAGCCTTCGGCATAGATGCCGGGCTGTTTCCAATAGTCGTCGAATACGTCGCGCGTCCATTGCTCAAACAGATAGTTCTCGTATTCCGGAACCGCCGCCAGCGGCGAGTGACCCGGCCGCCACGGGATTCGCGCAAACCATTCACGCAGATCGCTCGCGTTCAATGCCGCCGCAACGAGCGGATTCTCAGCTGCTGCGCTACTGTTCTTTGCACGGTTGAACGCCCACGTTGCCTGCTTCAGTTCGAAGGCGCCGCCCTGGCGAATGCCGCAGCGATAGCCGTTCGAGAAGCCGCCTGAGTCCAGCACCATGCACGCGAGCCCCGGCGGATTCAGGCAGGCCGCTGCAAGCTGAGTGTGGGCCGCGTACGACAGTCCCATCGTGCCGACTTTGCCGTTCGACCAGGGCTGTTGGGTGATCCATTCGATCGTATCGAAGCCGTCCGGCCCTTCAGCGACATATTTTGTGAAGGTGCCCTCGGAGTGGTAGCGCCCGCGGCAGTCCTGCAGTACGACAGCGTAGCCGCGCGCGGCAAAATGGCGTGCCACATCGGCCCGATTCGCGGGCGGCTGGCCGTGGTGGGTTTCCGAGCGCGAGATATCGGATTTGCCATACGGGGTGCGTTCGAGAATCGTGGGCAACGGCGCGTCAACGCCCACCCGGTAACCCGGGGGGAAGTACACATCGGTGGCAAGTCGCACACCATCGCGCATGGGCACCATGGCGTCGCTAAGCGGGTTCAGCGTCGAATGGGCGGGAAGCGCTCCGCTACGGAATGAAGCATCAGTCATGGTTGAGTCTCGATGAAGAGCAGCGAGGTGCGTTCAGCTTTGTTTGGGCGGAAGATCACGCCGTTGCGCGCCGCCCAGTAGTCCACGGGAAAATAGAGCGGCACGATGCCGTAGTCGCCGAAGCCCGCGCGCGCGGCCTGTTGCAGCAGCTGGTTGCGCCGAGCTGGATCGAAGGTCGCCGCGGCTTCGCGCAACAACCGGTCGAGCGTCGGGTTCGAATAGCGAGTGCGGTTGAAAGCGCCCGTGCCCGCCTCGCGTGAATAGCTTTCCAGCACGTTGGTCAGCCCGATCGCGGAATCGCTCGTCGTATTGCCGAAACTGAAGACGAACGCGCTGTAGCTGCGTCGCGCGGCGGCGCCTGCATACACGTTGTACGGTTGCGTGACGACGTCGTTGACGGCGATACCGCCGCGCGCGAGCATCTGCCCCAGTGCTTGCCCAAGATCGCCGTCGCTTGCGAACCGGTCGTTCGACGAATGGATCGTTAGCCCGAAACCTTGGGGATAGCCGGCCGAGGCAAGCAGGCGTCGTGCGCCGACAGGGTCGTACCGGTCCGGTTGAAGCTGCGGGTCATAACCGCCCATACCTGGCGGCACGATCTGCGCGGCCGGTAGTCCCGCGCCGTTGAGCAGATGCTGGGTGATCGCGTCGCGGTCGATCATCTTCGAGATTGCTTTGCGCACGCGCACGTCGCGCAGCGGATTGCGAGCGATTGTCGAGCCGTTGGCGGCAGTGACAAATGGAGAAGCATCGCGAGACGAATCGAGCGCGAGATAGACGAGCCTTGCGGACGGGCCCGAAAAGAGCGTCACATTTCGTTCGTGGCGCAGGCGATCGATCGTGACGGGGGGTACGTTGTCGATCAGGCTGACTGAGCCGGAGAGCAAGGCAGACAGTCGCGCCGCGTCATTCGACATGAAACGGATGGTGCACACGTCGAAAATGGGCTGCTTGCCCCAGTAATAGTCGTTACGCGCGAGCTCGAGCCGGTCGCCCGGAATCCAGCGGACGAGACGATAGGGACCCGTGCCGACCGCGATCGCGGGCAGGCGGTAGTCGTCGCTCGCGTGACCGACCGTCGCGTGCTGCGACACGATATACACGAGCCCAACTTGCTCAACGAACGCGGGTGACGGCGTCTTTGTCACAATGCGCAGCGTTAGCGGGTCCACGACGTCAATGCGCTGTATGTTGGCGACTGCGCCCGAAAACGGCGCGGGACTGTTCGGCACGGATCGCGCGCGGCGCAGCGAATACGCGACGTCGTCAGCGGTCATCGGCGAGCCGTCCGAGAATCGCACGTTCGGGCGCAGATGGAATTCCCACGTAAGCGGATCGACCGCGCGCCACGATACCGCAAGTCCCGGCCGGATTTGCAGGTTGTCGTCCTGTTCGATCAGCCGCTCGAACATGTTTTCGGCGATCTGCATATTGTTCTGCGTGCGCGAGAACAGCGGGTCGAGCGACGAAGGCTCAGAAGTGAGCGCCATCGTCAGCGAGCGAGCGTGCGCGACGGTGGACGCACTGGCAAAACCCAGCCCCCACATGAGTGCGATTGCCACAGAGTGTTTGAGGCCGCGTCCGTGCATGAATGAAATCACCGCCTTCATTGCGCCTCCACCAGATGACACGCGACCTGATGAGCGGGGCTGCTCGCGCGCAACATGGGGCGCTCGGTGCGGCAACGCTGCGTTGCATGGGGACAGCGTGGGTGAAAATGACAGCCGTCGGGGGGCGCGAGTGGAGAGGGAATTTCGCCTTGGATCGGCTCGAACTGCCGTTTGCGGTTCGACAGTCGAGGCATCTGCGCAAGCAGCGCGATCGTATACGGATGACGCGGATTGGCGAACAGCTCGACGGTCGGCGCCGTTTCGACGATCCGGCCGAGATACATGATGGCGACTCGATCGCTGATGTGCTCGACGACACCCAGATCGTGGCTGATGAACAGGTACGTGAGACCGAGCTCGCGGCGCAGTTGCACGAACAGATTGATGATCTGCGCCTGGATCGACACATCGAGGGCCGCGATCGATTCATCGCAGATCAGAAAATCCGGCTTGACCGCCAAGGCGCGACCGATACCGATGCGCTGACGTTGGCCGCCGGAAAACTGATGCGGGAAGCGTTCGCGGAAGTCCGGATTCAGGCCAACGCGCTCCATCACGTCGACGACATAGGCATCCAGGTGCTTGCGGTCCACGAATCCGTGTACCAGCGGCGCCTCGCCAATGATGTCGCGCACCCGCTTGCGCGGGTTGAGAGATGACAGCGGGTCCTGGAATATCATCTGAGTGGCGAGCCGATGACGTGCAGTGCGTTGTCCCGCGCGAGTCCCGTCATGCTCGCTGCCTGAGGCCGACGGCTCGGCGTTCTTCTCGATTGTGCGGATCGAGCCGCTCGACGGCGTCCCGATCCCGGCGAGCATCCGGCCGAGCGTCGATTTGCCACAGCCGGATTCGCCGACGAGACCGACCACTTCGCCGCGATGGATCGTCAGGCTGACGTCATCGACTGCGTGGACGACCTGTTCGTCAGCGCGCGCGCCGAGCCAGCCGGCGATTCGCTCCGCGTAGTTCAGGCGGCGAACGAAGCGGCGCGACACGTGGTCGACTTCGACCATCGGCACCATGACATGGGGTGCGTTCATGCGGGCGCTCCGGAACGTGGATGGAAACAACGGTACTGATGAATGCCATCGCCGCTGACGGGAGGCTCCGCGCTCCGGCAGCGCGCGGTGGCGTATTCGCAACGCGGCGCAAACGCGCAGCCTACCGGCAGCTGGAGCGCGCTTGGCGCGATACCCGGGATCTGCTTCAGCGGTTCGCCCCGCCGCGCCTTTTCGGGTAGGGAGGCGATCAGCCCGATCGTGTAAGGATGGCGCGGTCGTTCGAGAATATCGTCGACGCTGCCGGTCTCGACAACCCGGCCGGCGTACATCACGCATATCCGGTCAGCCAGCCCAGCGACCACCGCAAGATCGTGGCTCACCCAGACCATCGCCGTGTGGGAGTGGGCGCATAGTTTCTGCATTTCCGCGAGAATCTGCGCCTGGATTGTGACGTCGAGCGCAGTGGTCGGTTCATCGGCAATGATCAGTTCCGGGTCGTGCAGCAGCGCGATCGCAATCGCCACGCGTTGTCGCATGCCGCCCGACAACTGATGTGGGTATGCGCGCAAGCGTTCGCCCGGCGACGGAATGCCGACCGACGCGAGGGCATCGTGCGCGCGTTGCCGCGCCTCGTGCTTCGATACGCGAGCGTGGGCCTGCACCGCCTCGATCATCTGCGTGTCAATGCGCAGAACCGGGTTCAGCGTCATCATCGGATCCTGAAAGATCATCGCGATGCGGTTGCCACGCAAGCGGCGAAGCGCTTCAGGCGTGAGCGTCGTCAGGTCTTCGCCTTTGAACAGCACGCGCCCGCCGACAATCCGTCCTGGTGCGTCGATCAACCCGAGCACGGAGAAGCCGGTAATCGATTTGCCTGAACCGGATTCGCCGACGAGGCCGACAATCTCGCCTGGCGCGACGTCGAAACTCGCGTCATCGACGGCTTTCGCAACGCCGGCACCGGTGAAGAAATAGGTGCGCAAATTCCGCACGGACAAGGTAGGAGTGGACATGCGAAATCCTATTTCTGCAGACGCGGGTTCAATGCTTCGCGCAGACTGTCGCCGACGATATTCATGCTGAACACGAGCACGAGCAGCAACAGGCCGGGGAAAACACTGATCCAGTAAAAGCCTGCGATCAATTGCTGATAGCCGTTTGCGATCAGCAGACCCAGCGAGGGCTGCGTGACCGGCAGGCCGATGCCGAGAAAGCTCAAGGTCGCTTCGGCTGAAATGGCGGCGGCAATCTGTACAAGGGCAATCACGATGACGGGCGGAAGGCAGTTCGGCAGTAGCTGGCTGAACAACGCGCGGCGGTGGCTCAGGCCAAGGCACAGCGCGGCCTCCATGTACTCTTTGCGGCGTTCGACGGCAGCCACCGCTCGCACGGTGCGGGCAAAATAGGCCCACTGCACGACGACCAACGCGAGGATCACCTTATCGACACCCTGGCCGAGAATGGCGAGCATCATCAGCGCGACGAGGATCGTCGGGAAACCGAGCATCAGATCCACGGCACGCATCACTAGCGTATCGACGTAGCGGCCGAAGTACGCGGCGACGAGACCGAGCGTGGTGCCTAGGGTCATCGCGAACACACCGCTCAGCAGACCCACGCCAAGGCTGATACGTAGCCCGTACATCATTGCGGCGAGCATGTCGCGCCCGAGCGCATCGCTGCCAAGCAGATACAGATGACCGCTCGCTCCGCGCGCGCCGGGCGGAAGGCGCCCATCGACGATATTGAGCACGGCGAGATCATACGGATTCTGCGGCGCGATCCATGGCGCAAACAGCGCAATCACGACGAGAGCAAGACATACGCAGGTCGCGGCGGCGACGGCCGGCTTGCCGAACAGGCTGCGCAGCACGATGCCCAACGTCGTATTGCGATCTACGCGCCAGGAAGGAACTGTTGTACTCGCTCTCATGCCGCCTCCAACCGCACGCGGGGATCCAACAGCGAATAGATGATGTCGACGACAAGATTGAGTACTGTGAACATCGCGACCACGATAAGCAGATAGGCAACGATCACCGGTCGATCGAGCTTCGTGATGCTGTCAATGATCAGCTTGCCGACGCCTGGCCACGCGAAGATCGTCTCCGTTACGGTGGCGAATGCGATCAACGAGCCGAATTCCATTCCGACGACCGTGACGATTGGAATCAGGATGTTCTTGAGGACATGCACGAAGATCACACGCCGCTCGGGCAGGCCCTTGGCTCGGGCGAACTTCACGTAGTCGAGCGGCAGCGTTTCGCGGACCCCTGCGCGCGTGAGGCGCGTGACGAGCGACATCTTGAAAAGCGACAGATTGAGTGCCGGCAGCAGCAGGTGCCGCAGCCCATCCCACGTCGCGAGGCTGGTATGGATACCGAACAGCACGCCAGGTTGACCGCGGCCGGCCGACGGCAGCCAGCCCAGCGTGACCGAAAAGATCAGCACGAGCATGATGCCTTGCCAGAAGTTCGGCAGGCTGAACCCTAGTATCGAGCCCGTCATTACCGTGCGGTCGAGCACGGATCCGGCCCTTAGCCCGGCGATCAGGCCGAGCGGCAGACCGACTATTAGGGCAAGTACTAGCGCCACGAGCGCGAGCTCCAGCGTTGCAGGCAGACGTTCAAGAATGAGCTGAATGGACGGCTGGTTGAACACGAACGAGCGCCCGAGATCACCGTGCAGTGCTCGCCCGATGAAATGCAGATACTGTTGCCAGAGCGGCTGGTCAAGCCCGAGCGATTGCACGGCCTGGGCGACTTCGGCGGGCGTAGCGTCGGCCGGAACGAGAATCGCGATCGGGTCCCCGATGGCGAACACGCCGCAGAAGACCAGCACGGACGTGAGCAGCAGCACGCCGGCGCTCTGGATTAGCCGCCGGATGATGAAGGCGATCATTGCGTGTGAAACCTCAAATGATGAAAATGCGATGTGTTCCGGTGGCCCAAGCGGCACCGGGCTGTGCATCGCCACGATCATTCGACGGCAAAAAACTGTCCGCAACCTTATGTTGATCCGGCATAGCCCTATGCCGAACTTGAGATGAACCTTAAACAACTCGAGGCTTTTCTGGCGATTTCGACGCTGCATACGACGACGGCTGCCGCGCAGCACTTAGGTTGCTCGCAGCCGGCGGTGAGCCGTCTTCTGAGTCAGTTGGAGGAGGATCTCGGGCTGAGCCTGTTCGTGCGCGAACAAGGCCGGCTGACGCCAACGCGTGAAGGCGATGCGCTCGTGCAGGAAGTGGAGACAATCGTCGAGGCGGCGCGCTGCCTCGAACGACATGCCAAGCAACTGCGACTGGCTGGTACACAGCGTAAGCTCGTGCGCATCATGGTTCCGAATACCTTTGCCCAGTTTCTGCTGCCCGCTGTCACGCAGCGTTTCTACGAAACGCATCCCGACGCGGTATTGGAAGTGTTTTCGGGCACCTACGACGCTTCGGAGCGCGCCTTGCTGAGCCGCGAGATCGATCTGGCGTTCGTACGACTGCCGACGCGCCTCGCCGGCTTTTCAGTCAAGTGGCGGTTCGAGAGCGAATCGGTGTGTGTCATGCCAAGCTCGCACCCGCTCGCCGCGAACACGACCATTTCCCCAAGCGATCTGGACGGCGTGCCGCTCATCATGCTGTGGCGTCAGAGCGCGCTTCGGCATGAAGTGGACTCGGCGTTCCGCAGCGCGAGGGTGACACCGAATGTGGTCGCTGAGGTGCATTCGGTGAGCGTGGCGTGCGCGATGGCGGCACGTGGGGTTGGCGCGGCTATCGTCAACCGGCTGATCGCACAATGCTGCGACGCGGAACAGTTCGTGATGAGGCCGTTCGTGCCGCCGATCAGCTTCGAGACGGGGATAGCATCCCTCGAAAGCTATCCGATCAGCGGAACCTGCGATGCATTTGCCGCTTGCCTTGCCGAAGCGCTGGAAGACCTCCACGCCCGGCGCGCGACTGGTCAATTGGAGTAGCAGCAGTTGCGATGGACGCGTATCGAAGCGCTTCGCCGCTCGCATGAAGAACATGATGAAACGTCGCGCCCGCAAGCTCATCCCATTTGCGCGGGAGCATTTTCGTTCATCAGTTCGACGACCCAATCGATGAATACCCGCAGCTTCGCACTGACGTGCCGGTTCGGCGGATACGCGATGTAAAGGGGCATCGGGTCAAGCTGCCAGTCCTCGAACAGCGGGACGAGTTCGCCCTTTCTCAGATGCGCTTTCGACATGTAACGTGGGAGCCACATGATGCCGAGGCCGGCCACTCCAGCCGCAAGGTAGGCGTTGCCATCGTCTACGGAGAGGGCGTAACGGCCTTGTACCTTTGCCGTCGCCTCGCGGCGATGGAAGACGAGTGGATAAAGATTGCCCGCGCGTCCCCACGAGAACCCAATGATGCGGTGATGCGAGTTTTCCAGTTCCCCGGGATGCGAAGGTACACCGGCCAAGGCAAGATATCCGGGCGACGCGAAGACGCCGAGCGGAAGATCCGCCACGCGCCGGGCGATCATGGATTGGTCGTCCGGCTCGCCTCCGCGCACGACGCAATCCACGTTCTCGCCGATGATATCGACCGTTCGGTCACTCACACCCATATCGAGTTGAATGTCCGGATAGCGGGCAAAGAATGCAGGAAGCGCCGGGATCAGAATCAGGCGGGCGAACGGACTAGGCACATCCACACGAAGGCGGCCTCGCGGTGCCGCCGATGCGCTCGATAGGCTCGTCTCGGCATCGTCCATATCGGCGAGCAGCCTGGTCACGCGCTCGTAATACGCGATGCCGGCCGGCGTGACGTTGATCTTGCGCGTCGTCCGGTTCAGTAGCCGGACGCGCAAGCGCGCTTCGAGTTGCTGGACTAGATGCGTCACCGTGGTCTTGCTCATATGAAGCGTTTCGGCCGCCTTCGTGAAGCTGCCTGCCTCGACTACCCGGACGAAAGCGCGCATTGCGTCAAAGCGGTCCATCAGTGCTTGCCTCGCGTTTGAATTGTTTGGTTTCCACAAACAGACATGAACAGGGTTGGCGGTTTATCGCGTGGGCGCCGGTCAGTAGAGTGGTTGATCGAAACCATGATCTATCAAACGGAGGTGAAATTGGGCAAGCGCGATGTGGTATTTCCGCCGGGACGTCGGGCGCTCTACGAGCGTAACCGGTATTCTCCGGCCGTACGGGCGAATGGGTTGCTGTTCGTATCAGGTCAAGTCGGCAGCCGCGAGGATGCCACGCCGGAGCCGGATTTGCAGGAGCAGGTGCGGCTCGCTTTTCGAAACCTGAATGCGATTTTGCGCGAGGCTGGATGCACGTTCGACGATGTGGTGGACGTGACGGTGTTTATGGTCGACCCGCAATCGACGTTCGAGCGCATCTGGCAGGTCGTACCCGAGTTTTGGGGCGACGCGCCACATCCGACGCTCACCGCCGTCGGAGTGACATGGCTTTATGGCTTCGACTTTGAGATCAAGGTCGTTGCGAAACTTCCTGTCAATGATTGACGCATCGGTCAAGCTTTAGCAAAGAAAAACCGCCAAGCCGGTCCGGCGTCCGCTCCTGAACCGGAAATTGGACTCACGCGCGGTCAGCCTTCCGACGAACTCCGGTTGCTGCCCGGCGAGCTTTCCGCGATTTGCACCGCGCCACGGGAAAAACGCGCTTGATATTCACTCGGGGACAAGCCGGTCTTGCGCTTGAACAACTGCCGGAATGTGCTGATATCGCCGTAACCGACACGTTGACTCACCGCCTCGAGCCCGATTGGCCGCGTCTCCAACAAGCGCTTCGCGACTTCAATGCGCAGATTTTGCAGATACGCGAGGGGTGCCAGTCCGACGGCTTCCTTGAAACGACGGTTGAGCGTGCGTTCGCTGACCGCAAGCGACGCTGCCAGGTCGCTCAACCGGAACCCGTGCTGCAGCGTGGCCTCCATCTGCTGCTGGGCGCGCGCGACGAGCGTGTCGGTATGTCCATGTTCGTCGAGAAGCGTGGCAAAGGACGCCTGAGAAGTCCGGTTCATGTCGATCAACAGCGCCTTCGCGGTCATCGTGGCGAGTCTTTCTCCCGCGAATGTTTCCACGAGCCGCACCGCGAGATTCAGGTACGACGTCACGGAGCCGCCCGAGATGATGCCGTCTTGCTCAATCAGAAGTTCTTGGGCGCGAACTTCGACCCGCGGATAGCGGCGTGCGAAGTCCGACGCTCTCGCCCAGTGCGTCGTTGCGGCACGGCCATCGAGCAGGCCGGCCTCGGCGAGCAGGTAATTGGCCGTGCAGTAAGCCGCCAGAATGGCGCCTGCATTGCGTTGGCGCCGCAGCGCGGACGACAGTTCGTCCAACTGCTCGCGCCGCCCGATGAATTCGTCGATGTTCGAGAAGAACGGTGCTGTCAGCAACACGGCGTCCGCCCGTTTGCGCGGGTCGATTTTTTCGTCGACCTCGATGGTCTGACCCGACGCCGCAGTGACGGCACGCCCGTCGAGCGATTCCACGCGCCATACGAACGCGGGCGCGGATGCCGTGCCGGGCGCGGTCTTGCGCGTACGGAACTGATTGGCCGCGCTGAAGACGTCGACGGGGCCCGCGACGCCGGACGCCAGGATTCCGTCATAGACCCAGATGCGGATGATCGCCATTTGCTTGTCTGAAATACCACGATTAATGGCGATCCTGCCACTTCTTATCGTGCTAGTAAACCCCGATCATGGCCACATCCAATGAACGCACCAAACGAGGGCTCAGTTCATGTTCACAGAGATAACCCAGGCGGGCTTCTCCGCCGCAGGTGAGGGCTTGTCCGCATGCCGGATCATGCCGACATCTTTTTCGTCGGCGCCGCGGATTGAAGTCGGCGAGTTGCAGGTCAATTCTGACATCAAGCTGCGTCATATGATTTATCGGCCCGCGCATCGTAAGGGTACGGTGCTGTTCCTGCACGGCTTCCCGGAGACGATGTATGCGTGGAAGCCGATTGCCGAATCACTGTCCAGCGACTACGAGGTGCATGCATTTGACTGGCCAGGCTATGGACAGTCCTCGCGTCCGGGCGCCGATCGCTTCTCCTATGCGCCGAAGGACTATGCGAATGTGCTGAAAGACTATATCCGCAGGTCCGGCATCGACAGTTCGCAACTGGTGATTTATGCGACCGATATCGGGGCCTTGCCTGCGCTCCTGGCCGCATTGGATCAACCGGATATCGCCAGGGAGATCATTGTTGGCGACTTTGCCCCATTCAACCGCCCACAGTACATGTACGAAAGCCTCCAGGGCCTGAAGTCAAAGCCTTCGTCCGACGCCGTGCGTGCCGCAATGAACAGGAACCGCGACGAAATCCTCGCAAACACGTTCTTCCGCGGCATGGCGATGGAGGAGCGCTATGCGTTGCCCGAAGGGTTCAGCGACGATATGACGAAAGGGTGGGATGGTAAGGTCACGTCGGCGGACGCCTTCTTTCACTACTACTCCTACTTCACCCGGGACCAGGATTATTTCGAAGCCAATATGGCAACGCTGAAGGTGCCCGTGAAGGTAGTGTGGGGAGAGCAGGATATCTATATCAAGAAGGAGATGGGCATTGAGTATGCGAACCGGAACGCTCTGAAGCTTTCGATTCTCCCCAAAGTCGGCCATTTTCCTCATCTGCAAGCGCCTGCACAGACCGTGAGCGAAGTTCGGGCGTCGTTTAACACGGACAGCGATTGTGCGAGTGGCCAGTGAGGAAACCGATGAGGAGTTGCAACTGATCTTCGCGCCGGGTTGTCACTTGCGTGGCGCGCGTGCCAAAGCTTCAGTCATCGACCCATACGGCCATGTGTGCGTTCGAACGAGCGTCGATGTATGCTTGACCGGCGGTATTGCGCTTCATCGCTATGCTCGGTGGTCGACGGATTCGCTCACGATCCCGATGCTCGAGATGAACGTCTCGAGGCTCTGCCACAAACAAGCCCTCAAGGTGACGCTGTTCGAGCGGTCGCGGCGCGGCGCGTAGCTCACGCCCGTGGGCGCCGCCATCTTGCCAGCGGTGCGCAAATTCGCCGATCAGCTCGTGCGGCTCCAGCTCGCTGAAACGCGCAACCGTGCCGAACCGAGGCTAACCTGTTCCCAACGCGTCGGGCTCTTGTAAACGGCCGCGGGCACTGAGCCGCTCGTATTCGGCGATCAGTTGCGCGCCGAAGAGCAGCAGTGTGCCCAGCGCCTCGAGACTGAGCAGCACGACGATCGCAGTCGTCATCGATCCATAGACGACGCTCACCTGCGACAAAGTCGCAAAATACCAAACGAGCACCCGACGCGTGATCTCCCAGAGCACCGCCGCCGCCACGGCTCCCATGACGGCGTGACGAAAGGTGGTGCGTCCGGCCGGAATGACGATATAGATAGCGGTCAGCACCAATATCTCGCCGGCAAAGCCACCGAGGTAAAGGATGACCCGCGTTGGCCCCGTCAGCGATACGACGTGGCCGAAAAGCACCACGCTATCGGACGCGACCGCCTGCAAGCTGCTCGTGACGAAGGTGATAAGCAGCACGCCGATGCCAAGCGAAAGGCTGAAACAGTACGGCACGATCGCCGATATCAGGAAGTGGCGCCGCCGTATGACAACTCGATGCACGAAGATGATCGACAGCGCGTTTTCGAGTACGGTGAACGCAAGCGAGCTGAAGAAAATCATCGTAATCACGAGGAACCAGCCCACCACCGCGCGATGCGCGAGGAAATTGGCGAGTTCGCCGACGATCGCTTTCGACTGCCCGGGAACCAGCCATTTCAGCAGCCGCTCGAGCGTATCGAGCAACAGTTCCTGACCGACCATGTGACCCAATGCAATGGCCACGAGGATCAGCAGCGGCACGATCGAAAGCAACGAATAGTATGCAACCGCGCCCGCCAGAAGCAGGCCTTGGTTCTTTCGAAATGCTTTGAGCACTTGGACGATGAACCAGAAAGGATGATTGGCGACGAAGCGCAATGCACGCTTGCGCGCGTTCTTTGCCATCTGTTGCGAGTGCGTGGGCGCGATCATAGCGCTTTGGCAATCTGCTGATTTCCTTTGGCTCCCGCATTGCCATTGCGATTGCCGTTGCCGTTCTCGTTCAGCATCGAGCGGGTGCGCAACACTTCGGCGCACGCGTCGGCCAGCGCGGCGAAGGAACCAATCGCCGGCTCCTTCACGGGGCCGGCCGCCTCCGGTTGACTCTGTGCGTTGTGGCGTGCGGCATTACGGTCCTCGGCAAACGCAATCCCCATGACGAGATCCGGCGATAGCGCTTGAAGTCTGCTGACGAGGTTGCGCAGATACGGCGGCGACTCGCGCCATTCCAGCGTCACAAGACAGACGACCTTGTCGCGGCTGATTCGCGCGTCCTCGCCGCGCCTGCGCAAGAACCGTTCGGCAGAGACGGCAATGACCTCGATACCGCGCCCCTGTAGCAATTGCACGAGGATCGTCGCGGCAAGGCCGTCGAACTCGCCCCGTCCCTTCACGCAGAGCACGGGGGCGCGTTCATCGGGCGCATCATGCGGGGTGTCGTTCAAAGGCCCACGGCGCGCCTCGGCCTTCGAGCGCTTGCGCGGCGCGAGGGCCACGCTGGGTGAATCCGCCGGTGCCAGCCCGCCGATGACGCTTAGCGCCGCGGAGCGCACCGCAGTCAGCTGTCCGGGCGGGACCACACCGCGCGCGACGTCGTCGCAGGCGAGCCTCAGGCATTCGAGCATGACTGTGTCGTACCAGGCCTCCAAAGACGTTTTTTCGAGCATCGTCGCCGCCTGAGCGAGCGCATCCGGCGCATCATTGGCCAACAAACGCTGGTAAAGATTTTCGCCCGGCGTCAGGACTGGATGGTTACCGAATAGCACATCGAGGAAGGCGACGCGCTCGACGTGGCGCCCGAGCGTCACGAGACACAGCGTAAGAGGCGTGGACAGCACGAGCCCCACGGGTCCCCATATCCAGCCCCAGAAAATGGCGGCGATGATCACAGCGAACGGCGACAAGCCCGCGCTGTTGCCGTATAGCAGCGGCTCGACGAATTGGCCCGCGGCAAGCTCGACCGCCGCGAAGACGATGGCGGTCCAGATCATCATCCACCAGCTGGGGCCGATGGCCGCGGCGAGGATGACGGCGAGGAGCGCCGCGATCCACGCGCCCACGTATGGCACGAAGCGCAGCAAGGCGGTTATGACGCCGAACAGCAATGCCCCCGGCACGCCGATGAGCGCGAGTCCAATACTGATCAGCGTGCCGACGCTCGCGTTGATCGCCACTTGAACGAGGAAATAGCGGCTCAGGCGCCGCGCGGCCTCGTCCATCGCGGTCGTGGTGCGATGCAGGTCGCGCACGCCGAAAAGGCGAATGAGTCTATCGCGCAGATCTTCGCGCTGAAGCAGAATGAATATCGCGACGACAGCCACGATGCCCGCCGTCGCGAGCGGGCTCACCACCGGTGCCACGAAGCGCTGCACGAGCTGGAATGACGAAGGCCTGGGCTCGAGTACCTCGACCGGCATCGGCGGGCGGTCCGACGAGTTCGCCGAGCGATCGTCGCTGCTCGGCGGTTCCGGGGTCCGCGCAATGTGCCTGAGCGCGGCGGTCGCCCGCCTCAGCAGTGCATCCGCGCGGCCGATCGTCTCTTCATGCAGCGTTTTCGCCTTGCGTTCCACCGCTGCCTCGTATCGCGGCAGATCGCTGGCCAATTGGGCGACCTGTGCGCCGATAAGGACGCTCGTCGCGGCTAACACACACAATGCGACCAATACCGAGGCAATGACGGATGGAACGTGGCCCAAGCCCGCACGCCGCAACGATGTTGCAAATGGCGCCAGCACGAAGCTCAGTAAAACGGCCAGCGTAATCGGCATCAGCACGGCGCGCCCGAAATAGAGCGCGACGATCACCACGACGCCGGCGACCAGCGAAGTGAGTGCTCTGAGACCCGGCACCTCGGGCGGCGGGCCGCGGTCGCTGCTGCGCCGCGGCGGCAAAGGACCACTCATGATGAATGGGTAAAGCAAGCTCCATACCTGAGCGAATTCCGAGCCGCATTCGATGACCGGGCAACCGTTGCCAGACCATGTCGCGGCGCACGCTCATTTTGCGAGCTGCCTGAGAATCCTGCCAGTCTCGGCATCGGCGGGGAAAAACGCCTCCAGCGCAAGCTCGGAGAGCGTGATGTCACGCGGTGTGCCAAATACTGTCGTCGTGGAGATGAACGACAACAAGCCTGCGTCGGTGATGAACTTCAGCGGCACGAAGACGCCGCCATTGTCCACAGGCATCGTCGCTTGTGTCGCGTGAGCATTGCCGGCGATCGGAAACGCCGAAAGTTCATGCAGGAGCTCGGACAGCACGCCGTCACCGGTGACGGCGATCTGGCGCCGGAGCCGATCCAAAAGATGAGCTCGCCACTCGGCAAGGTTGGCGATCCGCGGCGCGAGCCCCCTCGGGTGGAGGCAGAGTCGAAGCACGTTGACGGGGGGATCGAGCAGCGCGCTGTCCTCGACTCCGGCTGTCAGCAAGCTGAGCGCGGCATTGGCCGCGACGAGATGCCAGTGCCGGTCGACGGCCAGCGCCGGAAACGGCTCATGTCCTTTCAACACCATTGCGATCGCTTCGCTCACGGCTGCCATGGCCGGATCCTCGAGAGATCGCTCTTCATAGACGGGCGCAAAACCCGCTGCAAGCAACATGGCGTTGCGCTCGCGAAGCGGGACGTCCAAGCGCTCGGCCAGATGCAGCAGCATCTCCCGGCTCGGCGTTGCACGCCCACTTTCAAGGAAGCTGAGGTGTCGTTGAGAAACCTCGGCCTCCAACGCAAATGCCAGCTGACTCATGCGGCGGCGTTGCCGCCAGATGCGCAGATAGTCACCCGCCTTTGCGGTGATCCGTTCGTTCATGCGCGTACCTGATTGTGTCGAGGCGTATTGGTTTGCCCCTCGCAGGTGAGCGGCCGAAGTCAGGCATTCGGCGGCACCTTGTCGAGGAACCCGGTGACGGACTTCAGTCGGCCCTCTTCGATGACCACGAAGTCCGTGCCCTTAATCATATCGGGCTCGGATCGAGGCCCGAGCGCCCAGGTAAAGCGGATTCGGTCGCCATAGGCATCGACGCGGCCATCGAGAGTGAAGCGGAATCCGGGGAAACGTTGATGCACTGCGCCGATTAGCGCACTGATCTCCTCGCGCCCGTCGCCGCGCATCAATGGGTCGACATACGCGGCATCCTCGCTCCAGCCTTCGTTCAATAAGGCGTTGCGGCGGATTGGGTCGGCTTCGTTCCAGACAGCGATATAGCGCTCGGCGATATAGGTAGCGTCGGTCATCTCACTCTCCGATGTGTGGGCACCTGTCATTCAGGCAGGTCCACAGTAGCTTGCGCAAAGCGGGCGCTCAATTACCCGGCAGGTAATTGAGCCGGACGGCTTCCTCACTCAATCTTTGTCTAACAGACAGGGGGCGTGTGTGTAGCTCCGCACCGCGCGTTCAGGCGAAAAATGCGGGCAGGCACTCACAGGACCCCGAATCTTTCGGACCCGAACTACAACAGCTATTCATGAGGAGAAAAGACATGACATCGTACGCAGTCGCCCGTCTTCGGGACGTCAGAATGGGAGCGGAAATCAAAGCCTACCTCGCCAGCATCGACGATACCCTCGCTCCTTTCGAAGGGCAGTTCGTCATCCACGGAGGGGAGCGCACAGTGCTCGAAGGAGAGTGGACCGAAGACTTGATCGTGATTGCCTTTCCTGACCTCGCCCATGCACGCGGTTGGTACGAATCGCCCGCTTATCAGCGCATCCTTGCGTTGCGCACAGGAAATTCGTCTGGCGATGTCATTCTGATCGAGGGGGTCCCCCCCGGCCACCAGGCAACGGATGTTCTGACCGGCGGCGCGGGGGGACAGCCTTAGTATGGGCCTCAACGCCGGGTCTCGTAGTCCGAGCAAATCTCGATACAAAAACTCAGGAATGCTTCGACGGCCGCGGGCGGCAATTTGCGCGAAGGCCTGATGGCGTAGAGCGGAAATGTCTCGCCCGGCCAATCGGGAAAGAGTTCGATCAGTGCGCCACCCGCGATCAGCGGCTCAACGCCGAGCGCGAGCACCTGTGCGATACCGGCTCCGGCGATACAGGCTCCCACCATCGTGTCGACATCGGTCAATGTCAAGCGGCCCGTCGTTTCAACATGGCGGACTTCGTTGTCCCGATGAAATTCCCAGCGAAACGGCTTGCCTCGCTGCGGATCGATGTACTGGAGGCAATCATGTCCAGTGAGCTGTTCCGGCGTCGCGGGGCGGCCGCTCTTCCTCAGATAGGTCGGTGACGCGACCGTCAGCACACGGGTGGTCAGCAGCAGGCGCGACGTCATGCTGGTAGGCGGTTGCGGCCCGAACCGCACGGCGACGTCGATGCCTTCCGCAACCAGGTCCCCGGCGTCCGGCAGCAGGACGGATACCAGATCGACCTCCGGATAGCGCTCCGAGAACTCGGGCAGTCTGGGCGCCAGAACGTGCCGGGCAAACAACGGGTTGAGACTGACGCGTAACGCCCCGCGGACTGTTTCCGCCGCACCGGAGACTACGTTGGCGGCCTGCTCGATGCCGGACAGATGAGGTGACACGAGCTCATAGAGCCGGCGTCCGTCTCCCGTGAGATGGAGCGCGCGCGTCGTTCGGTCGAGCAAGCGAATGCCGATGCGTTCCTCGAGCCTGGAAACGGCCCGGCTGACCCCCGACGCCGAGAGTCCCAGAACCTCTCCCGCCCGCGTGAAGCTGCCCGTCTCGACCACCGCCGCCAGCACGCTCATACCGGAAAGCAGCCGCCCGTCGAATCCCATCGGCTCCACCTTTGCATTTACGCAAAAAAGTTATGAATACGGCCATCTTAATCAAAGTTGGCGCGCAGCCTATCGTTTCACCGCAGCGCTGCACGCAAAGCTCATTAACCTACGTTCGAATCCACGGAGTCCACAATGTCTCACGCAGATCGCAAGGTTCTCTTCAAAGGCGGTACCGTCGTTACGATGGATGCTGCTGTGCCCAATCTCGCGACGGGCGATGTTCTCGTACACGGCAGCCGCATCGCCGCGGTGGGTCCCCGCATCGAGGCCAACGGCGCCGATGTTATCGATGCAACCGGCAACATCGTCATGCCCGGTTTGATCGACGCGCATCATCACATGTGGCTCGGCGCGTTGCGCCGCATGATGCCCGATGTCGACGATCTCTTCGCTTACATCGATGTCGTCGCGGAGAAAGTGGGGCGGCACTATCGGCCGCTCGACATGTACATCAGCACGAAGCTGACGGCAATCGCGTCGCTTGACGCGGGCATCACGACGATCATCGACGCCTGTCATTCGTCGCGCAGCCCCGAGCATACCGATGCGGCACTCGATGCACTGGACGAGGCAGGGATCCGCGCGCTGCATATGGTCGGCGCGGCCATGGACAAGCAGGCATCGACTGAGCACCTTCCTTCGGATCTGAAGCGTCTTGCCGCCAGATGGAATCAGGGGGATGGCCTGGTGCGCGCCGGACTTTTCGGCCAGCTTAAGCTCGAGTGGTGGAAGGTCGCGCGGGACCTCGACATGCGCATCCTGACCGAATTCATTGGCGATCTCGCGAAGCTCGGGCCGGAATTCGCAAAGCCTGGCGTCCTCGGGCCGCACAACATCTTCAATCACTGTACGCGAGTGCCGCGGGAGACGTGGAAGCTTTTGGCGGAAGCCGGCGTCAACATTACGATCAACCCTCGCTCGGATGCGCTTTTCGGCTTTGACGACGACACGTTCGCCTACCAGCAGGCGATCGAGCACGGACTCACCCCGGCGCTTGGCATCGATCTCGACACCGCTTTCGGCAGCGATATGTTCGGCGAAATGCATGCGCTCTTCGGGCAGCAGCGCTCGGCCATGTCGTATCGGCGCTTCCGCGGCGAAACGCAGGTGCCTGCACCGATTTCCGTCGAAGCAGTGCTCAGGGCTGCAACGATCCACGGTGCGCGTGCCGCCGGTCTCGAAAGCGAAGTCGGCACGCTCACGCCCGGCAAGCAGGCGGACATCGTCATGCTTCGCACGAACGGTGTGGCGGTTTTCCCGGTCACCAATGCAATCGGCACCGTCGTACAGGCCGTGGAGCGTTCGGACGTCGACACGGTGATGGTCGGCGGCCATATCCGCAAGCGCGCCGGCAGGCTAGTGGGCGTCGATGTCGCGAAGCTCGAGGCCGATGTCACGGCCACACGCGAGTACCTGTTGCAACGGAGCGGCTATCGCCCGCAATTGTTCGGCGCGTTCGACCAGCACGCGGCTTGATGCAAGGACGCCGAAGCCCGTTGGCCGGCGTCTCGCATTTCCCCTAACCGCATTTCATGGAGGCTGTCATGTCAGCACTCGCCGTGAGCGATGCGCGCCGAGCGAAGGCCACATCGACTCTTTTACCCCGCCCGGCGCCGGGCGTCATCGCGGCGCTCTTTTTCGGGTACCTCAGCGTCGGGTTGCCGCTGCCGGTGATCCCACTCTTCATCCACGAGAAACTCGGATTCAGCAATTTCATAGTCGGCCTCGCGATCGGCATTCAGTTCCTGGCCACGGTCCTGACGCGCGGTTACGCCGGCCGGTTGACCGATCGTCATGGTGGCAAGCGGTCCGCGCTGCAGGGCGCCGCGGTCTGCGCGCTCGGCGGATTGCTCTACCTTGTCTCCGCATTGCCGGGACTGCCACCCGCTACCAGCCTTGCCATCATTGTCGTTGGCCGCGTGGCGGCGGGGTTCGGGGAAAGCCAGTTCGTGACCGGTTGCGTGTCGTGGTCGATTGCCTCGGTCGGCCCGCAGCGCGCGGGTATGTCGATGTCATGGACCGGAATCGCAATGTTCGCCGCGCTTGCCGTCGGCGCCCCGATCGGTATGGTGCTGTACCGCGACTATGGCTTGCGGGCCGCCATGGTTGCGTGCATCGTCGCGCCGCTCGTGTCGGCGGCCATCGCCGCGCGCGAGGTGCCCTATACGACGCCGGCCGGTGAGCGCCTGCCGTTTTACCGGGTAATCGGTCAGATTCTGCGCGAAGGCATCGGGCTGATGCTGCAAGGCGTCGGTCTCTCGGGGCTGACGGCCTTCGCCTCGCTGTACTTTGCTGCGCGCCAGTGGAGTGGGGCAGGCTGGATCATGACTGCGTTCGGCGTCGGCTTCATCTTCGTTCGCGTGGTGTTCGGCTCGTTGCCGGACCGGAGGAGCGGCTATCAGGTCGCACTGTGGTCGCTGGTGGTCGAGGCGATCGGTCAGGTGATGCTTTGGGGCGCGCCCGCGGAGACTGTGGCGTTTGCCGGCGCCGTCGTGACGGGCCTCGGCTGCGCGCTGGTCTTCCCAGCGCTCGGTGTGGAAGCGCTCAAGCGCGTGCCTCCGGCCAACCGGGGGAGCGCGATGGGGGCGTTCGTCGCGTTTCTCGACATCGCCTACGGCATTTCGGGGCCCATCGCAGGCGGCATTGCGGGACAATTCGGCTACGCCGCTGTCTATCTGTTTGGTACCGCTTGCGCGCTTGCGGGCGCGGCGCTCGTTGCCAACGCTCGCAGCAACAAATCCTGAATTTTGGAATCATGGCGCGAACAGTCGTTCGCCGGCACTGCTTGGGAGATATCTCATGTCACGCATATTCGTTTCTGGATCATCGACAGGCCTTGGCCTGATGGCGGCTCAACTGCTGGCAAGCCGGGGGCATCAGGTCGTTCTTCATGCGCGCAACGCCGAACGTGCCGAAGAGGCGCGGCTCGCGTTGCCGGGGGCCGAGGCGGTCGTAACGGGAGACATTGAAACCATCGCGGGTGCGCGTGCGGTAGGTGCGCAAGTCAATGTGCTCGGTCGCTTTGACGCCGTTATTCACAACGCCGCCGTCGGCTATCGCGAAGGTCACCGGCTGACGGCGGATGGCTTGCCGCACGTGTTCGCCATCAACACGTTGTCGGTCTATATTCTGACGGCGCTCATCGAGCGGCCAAAGCGGCTCGTCTATCTGAGCTCCGGCATGCATCACCATGCCGACGCGAACCTCGACGACATACTCTGGCGCACGCGCCGCTGGAGCGGGTCTCAAGCCTATGCCGAAAGCAAGCTTCATGACGCAATGCTTGCTTTTGCCGTAGCGCGACACTGGGCCGATGTCCATTCGAATTCGCTCGAGCCCGGATGGGTGCCGACCAAGATGGGTGGCCCGGGCGCACCGGATGATATGAATCAATCTCATCTGACCCAGGCTTGGCTCGCCGAGGGGAGCGATCCAGAGGCCGATGTCACTGGGGCCTATTTCTACCATCTGAAAAGGATGCGGCCGAATCCACAGGCGCATGATCACGCGCTGCAGGATCGTCTCATCGATATCTGCGCGGACATCTCGGGAGTGCCTTTTCCGGCCTGATCAGGCACGACGTGCCCATCTCGCTTGAGTACCGAGCATGACGCCGCCGGTCGTAGTGCGGTCGGCGGCGTCCTTTTCTCGCGGATAACTGAGCCGCTTAGGCGAGCCATCCCTTGATGGTTTGACACATGACTTCCGTCGAGATGCCATAACGCTCGTGCAGCGTGGGCAACGCGCCCGCATCGAGAAACTCGTCGGGTAGGGCGATCTGACGGAACGTCGGCGTGACGCCCGCGCTCAGCAGTTCGCGCGCGACGGCTTCGCCGAGTCCGCCGATCACCGTATGATTTTCGGCAACCACGACCATGCGGCCGCTTCGCTTTGCCTCGCGCAGAATGGTGTCCGTATCGAGCGGCTTGATTGTCGGCACATGCAGCACGGCGACGTCCACATGATCGGCCTCGAGTGCCTTGGCGACTTCGAGCGAGCGCATCGTCAACATGCCGGAAGAGATCAGAAGGACATCGTTGCCGCCGCGCAGGAGCTTGGCTTTACCGAGCTCAAAGCGGTAGTCGTACTCGTCCAGCACCGCGGGAACGTTGCCGCGTAGAAGACGCGCGTAGACCGGGCCCTCGTGCGCAGCGATCGCGGGCACCATTTGCTCGATATCGAGCGCATCGCACGGATCGATCACCGTCATGTTCGGCATCGCGCGCATCAGTGCGAGATCCTCGGCTGCCTGATGGCTCGGACCGTAACCGGTCGTCAGGCCCGGCAGCGCGCAGACGATCTTCACGTCGAGGTTGTCCTCGGCGATGGTTTGATGGATAAAGTCGTACGCGCGCCGCGTCGCGAACACCGCGTAAGTCGTCACGAAAGGTTGGGCACCTTCGTGCGCGAAGCCTGCCGCGGCGCCCATCAATAGCTGCTCGGCCATCCCCATCTGGTAATAGCGCTCGGGGAACGCCTTCGCGAAGATGTGGAGGTCCGTGTATTTGCCGAGGTCGGCCGTCATGCCGATCACGTTCGCCTTCGTGCGCGCCAATTCGACCAGCGCGTGTCCGAACGGCGCCGAACGTGTGGCCTGACCTTCCGCCGCGATCGACGCGATCATCGCGGACGTTTTCAGGCGGGGCTTTTTCTCGATGGTGCTCATGCTTGCCTCCCAGCTTCAAGTGCTTCGAGCGCGAGCTGCCACTCGTGCGCATCGACGCGGATGAAATGGTTCTTCTCGCGTTGTTCGAGAAACGGTACCCCGCGACCCATCTTCGTATCGCAGACGATGATGCGCGGTTGCGGCTTGGCGTGACCGCGCGCATTGTCGAACGCGCGCTTGACCGACTCGATGTCGTTGCCGTCCACGCGCTGCGTGTACCAGCCGAACGCTTCCATTTTTTCGACGAGCGGCTCGAATGCCATGATCTGCGTGGAAGGGCCATCGGCCTGCTGATTGTTGACGTCGACGATGGCGATAAGGTTGTCGAGCTTCCAGTGCGCGGCGGACATGATGCCTTCCCAGACCGCGCCTTCGTCGAGCTCGCCATCGGAGAAGAGGGTATAGACGAATGCGTCGGAACCCTTGCGCTTCAATCCCAGACAACGTCCGACCGCTATCGTGAGACCCTGGCCCAGCGACCCGCCGGACATCTCCATCCCGGGCGTATAGCTCGCCATGCCGGACATCGGAAGGCGGCTGTCGTCGCTCCCATAAGTTTCGAGTTCATCGGCAGGCAGAATGCCTGCTTCGAAGAGTGCCGCGTAAAGCGCGATCGCATAGTGACCATTCGACAGCAGGAAGCGGTCACGGCCTTCCCATTCGGGATCCTGCGGCCGATAACGCATTGCGCCAAAATAGGCGACGGCCAGGACATCGGCGATGTCGAGCGCCTGGCCGATATAGCCCTGGCCCTGGACTTCGCCCATCAGCAATGCATTCCTTCGGATCCGATACGCGCGCTCGGCGAGCGAGACGTCCTCGGAAATCGCTACGTTGTCCATCTAAGACTCCTTTGATATCGAAAGACTTTCGGCCTTTCAGCGGTTGACCGTTTTTGCAGGGACCAGGAACACGAGCAGCGCGCCCAGCGCCACGGCCAGCGAGATGAAGATGAGGCCGGCGGTCGATTTGCCCGTCAGGTCGTTGAGCCAGCCGACGATGGCCGGCGAGAAGAAGCCGGCGAGATTGGCGAAGCAATTGACGGCCGCGATGCCGGCGGCGGCCGATACGCCGCCGAGCATGGCCGTCGGGAGCGACCAGAACTGCGACGACGAGGCGAGGATGCCGGCCGAGGCGATGCTGAGGCACACGATCGATGCGCCGACGCTGCCAAGCAGCGGTAACGTCGCGAAGCCGGCCACCGAGACGAGCATCGGAATCGCGAGGTGAAAGCGCCGTTCGCGCAGACGATCGGCGCTCATGCCGATCAGCGGCAAAGCGACGATCGCGCAGAGATAGGGGATCGCCGTAAAGATGCCGACCCACAGCGCATCGGATACGCCAGCCTTGCGAATGATGGTCGGCAGCCAGAACGTCAAGCCGTACTGACCGAGCACCACGCAGAAATAAATGGCGGCCAGCAGCCATAAGCGGCGATCGCCGATGAATGCCTTGATCGAAGCATGCGCGGTCTTGTGCGCGTTGTCGCCCTCGACGTTGCGTGCGAGCAATCTTTTTTCCGCGTCGTCGAGCCATTTTGCGCTGGCGATACCGTCGTCGAGATAGAGCAGAATCGCGACACCGAGCACGAGCGACGGCAAAGCTTCGAGAAGGAAAAGCCACTTCCATCCGGCCATGGACATGGCGCCCTGCAGCGAATGCAAGATCCATCCGGAGAGCGGCCCGCCGAGTATGCCCGCGAGCGGAATCGCCATGAAGAAGATCGACAATGCCTTGGCGCGGCGTGCGCTCGGATACCAGTACGTCAAATAAAGAATCACGCCAGGCGCAAAGCCCGCCTCCGCGACACCGAGCAGGAAGCGAAGGGCATAGAAGGCCGTCGGCGATTTGACGAATATGAAGCTCGCGGAAATGACCGCCCATGTCAGCATGATGCGCGCGAGCCACTTGCGCGCGCCGACCTTGTGAAGAATGACGTTGCTCGGTACCTCGAACAGGAAGTAGCCGAGAAAAAATATCCCCGCGCCCATTCCGTAGATGGTTTCGCTGAATCGCAAGTCGTTCAGCATCTGCAATTTCGCGAAGCCCACGTTCACGCGATCAAGATAGGCGCCGAGGTAGCAGAGCATCAGGAACGGAATGATTCTGCGGCTGACCTTGGCGTAGGTTCGTGCCTCGAAGCTCGGCGAGTCGCCGCGAGCGATCGCATCGTCCGTGGCGGGGGTCGCTGGGTAGGTGGATTTCATTGTTGTCTCCTGTTGGCTGCGGGCTGTCCGCCGCGGGTGCTCCCGCGCGGTGACCGCGAGCCCTATGCCCGTGTTGATCCGGGTTTCGGTAATGAATGCCGCGCGAGCGCGGCCGCGTCTTCAGTGAATCAGCATGCCGCCATTGACGTCGAGCGTGATGCCGGTCAGGTAGGTCGAGAGGTCGCTGACAAGGAAGAGGCACGCGTTGGCCACGTCGGCTGCGTCGCCGAGCCGGCCGAGCGGGATGCCCTTGATGATCTCCGCACGCATGTCGGGCGTGAGCTTATCGCCGGTGATGTCCGTCTGGATCAGGCCTGGCGTGATCGAGTTGACGCGAATGCGATTTGGGCCGAACTCGCGGGCCATGGCTTTTGCGAGTCCGAGCACGCCCGCTTTGGCGGCACTGTAGTGAGGCCCGCCGAAGATCCCACCACCGCGTTGCGCGGACACCGACGACATGCAGACGATGCTGCCGCCGTTCTGCTCTTTCATGATCGGGATGACCGCTTGCGACATGTAGAGCGTGCCGCGCAGATTGACGTCGACGATGGCATCGAAATCCTTGCCGCCGATCTCGAGCGTGCGCACGGGCTGGGTGATGCCGGCGTTGTTGATGAGTCCATCGATGCGGCCGTACCGTTCGAGCGTCGCACGGACGGCGGATGAGCAAGCCGTCTTATCGGTCACATTGCAGGCGAGTCCGAGATGCCCGTTGCCGAGATCCGCGGCCGCCGCTTCCGCATCTTCCTTCCGCAAGTCGATCACTACCACCTGCGCGCCCTGGGCGGCCAACGCTTTTGCCGTTGCCTTGCCGATGCCGCGGGGCGAGGCGGCGCCGGTGACCATGATGACCTTCTTCTCGAGCAACATCGGTTGTCTCCTGAGTGTTGATTGATGCCCGTAGTGTTGGCCGAAGGGGCAACCGAAACAACGCGGAAACGCTCAACAATGGCTGAGAAAAATTCAAGTGAAGCGCGGCGGGGTCGCGCGAGAGACCGATGAAATCCGAGTTTTTCTCGACGAGAAAAGCCCTAACGGCAAGGGCTGCGGATTCATCTCTGTGAAGGGGAAGCCGCGCTAGGGCTTGGCGGATGCCTCGCGCTCCATCCAGGCGAGAAACCGTTCGACGCGTGGCAGGTCGGCATTTTGATTCGGGTAAACGAGATGGTGCGCGCCGACCTCGACCGCGTACGTCTCATCGAACACGGGAACCAGTAAGCCTTCCTTGATCTTGACGGACGCGAGCATGAGGCTCTCCAGCGCGATGCCCAGGCCGAGCGCTGCTGTCTCGATCGACATGTATGAGCGATCGAACGAAAAGTCGAACGTTTTCTGCACCGCGGCAACCCCGGTCCTGCCGAACCACTGCTTCCATTGCACGAGCGGCGTCTCGGAGTAGATCAGGCGATGGGCGAGCAGATCAGCCGGCGTTCGGACGGGATGCCGCTCGAGATAGGCAGGCGAAGCGAGCGGCGCAATGTACTCGCCGCGGATCGTCCTGACTTCCAGGTTGCTCCAGTTGCCGTATCCGTGACGGATGTCGACGTCGTAATAGCCGCTCGAAAACGAAATGTCCTCGTACGAGCAGGCGAGATTGAGCTGAATGTCGCCGTTGGCCTCCTGGAACGACGAAAGGCGGGGCAGCAGCCACATCAGGCCGAAGCTCGGGCTCGAATGCACGCGCAGGATGTCGACTTCCTTGCGGCTCGAGGCCCGCTCCGTGGCTCGGCTGAGGTCGGCCAGCGAGCCCGTCACATCCGAGAGATAGCGCTCGCCGGTCGGCGTCAGCACGAGTCCGCGCCCCGAGCGCTGGAACAACGGCTGACCGATGATCGACTCGAGATTGCTCAATTGGTGGCTCACCGCCGACGCGGTCAGGCCGAGCTCCTCGGCCGCGCGATTGACGCTTTTCGTTCTGGCGACGCTTTCGAACGCGATGATGGCCTTGAGCGGTGGGATACGCATCGTGAAATTTTTTTCAGTCGCAGTTGAAGAAAACCGCATTGCTTCCGCGCGGTCGTGGCTGCCATTCTGTCGACAAGCGCACGAGCTTCGAGCACCCAGCCGCTGAAGCGATCGTGCAGGCGGGAAGCTCTCTTCGGCATCCGCCCTATACCGAATGACGCAGCGCACAACTGCGCAGGAGACATCGATGCATTATCCGTTTTTCCCTCCCGCGGCGCGAACGGTGCCGCACAAAAAAATCTAGACGGGCCGGCCCACGCGGTGCGCGTCGCCTTCCGCGACGGAAGACGGAGCTTGGCTCGCCGGTGTGCCGTTCCTGTCCCCGCTCAGACATACCTCGCGACCTCGCACCTCGATGCATGAGGCTCGCCAATCATCCCGTCGGGAGAGTCGAGATGGCTCCACAGCCTTACCTGTTATCCGCGCGCTCGATCGTGAAGAGCTTTGGCCCGACGACTGTATTGAAGGGATTCGACCTCTCCATCGCCCAAGGCGAGGTGCACGCTTTTCTCGGCGGAAACGGCGCTGGCAAGTCGACTTTCATCAAGATCGTCTCGGGCCAGCATGAGCGCGATGCGGGCACCCTCGAGTTCGATGGAGATACGGTCGGTGCTTCCGTAGCCGCGCATGTCGACGCGGGCGCCATCGCGGTCGTGAACCAAGAGTTGGCGCTGCTGCCGCATCTGTCGGTCGCGGAAAACATTGCGATTCCGCGCTTGCGGCGTGCTACGCACAGATACAGCGAGCGCGCTTCGGCGGCGATCGCAATCGAAGCGCTATCGCTGATCGACCCGCATTTCGCACGCGAATCGGTCGGGCGTCTCGTCGGCGACCTGACGTTGCACGAGCGGCAACTCGTCGAGATCGCGCGGGCACTGGGCTCGGGCGCCAAGCTGCTGCTGCTCGATGAGCCGACTGCTAACCTGACCGCCGCGGAGACAGGGCGACTCTTTGCCGTGATCCGCCGGCTCGTAGCGGGCAGGGGGCTGGCCGTCCTGTTCGTCTCGCACCGAATGCGCGAGATTCGGCAAATCGCCGACGTCTGCACGATCATCCGCGACGGCAAGACGGCGATTGACCGCGTTGCGCTCAACGCGATCACGGATCGCGAGATCGTCGAATGCATGGGACAGAGCACTGCGGCGGAAGACCATGCGGGGGCGGCGAGCACGGGCGGCGTCTCCCTGGCGGTGCAAAAGGAAACGAGTGGGGAGCAAGGCGATGTCATCGCCATCCATCATGCGGGTATCGGCTTGACGATCCGGCCGGGAACGATCGTGGGACTCGCTGGGGCGCCGACAGGCCCTGCCGCGCTGATCGATGCATTGACCGGGCTTGCTGCTCAGCAGACTTGGGACGTCAAGCGCAATGACGCTCCGGTGAAATACAGCAGCCCCGCGGCGGCAGCGCGCGCCGGTATCGGCTTCGTATCGGGCGATCGCTCGAACAAGGGCATCCTCGCAACGTTGCCGATTATCGACAACCTCATGGCGGCGCGGCGCATCGTCGAAGGGCGAAGTGTCGCGCGCAACGACGAACTGGCGGAGGGCAAGCGGCTGATCGAAGCCTTGAACATACGGGCGCGCTCGCTCTGGGATTTGCCTTCTACATTGAGCGGCGGCACGCAGCAAAAGCTGCTTATTGCGGGCTGGCTCACGCTCGAGCCCAAACTGCTCGTGCTCGAGGAGCCGACACGTGGCGTGGACATCCGCACCAAACGCGAGATCTATGCGCTGATTCGAAAGATGGCGGCGCAAGGGACCGCCGTGATCTGGTGGTCGACAGAATACATCGAATTGGCCGAACTCTGCGAGACGGTGCTCGCATTCGATCTCGATGGAAAGCCGACATGCGTGCTGCGCGATGCGCAAGTGAATGAAGCCGCGCTCGCGCACGCCACGGGCATGGCCGCCTGAATACAGCGCGCGATGCGCAGCAAGCATGCATTTCCCTCTGGAGACAATGATGAAGTCAGTCACGCAACCGATCACGACCGAACCCGTTAAACCTGGCGGCTGGCTTCGCCGCTCACTGTCGACATACCGTACCGAAATTGCGATCGCGATCGCCATCGTCATCGTCGAGCTGGCCGTCGGCATGGTGGTCCCCGCAGCGTTGTCGGGCGGTAATATCGCGAACGTCACGCAGGCGGCGGCGCCGCTCGTCATCATGTCCTTCGGCGTGCTGCTCGTCATCATTACGGGCGGTATCGACCTTTCCGTCGGCTCCGTGTTTTCGTTGACGGGCATGGTGACAGGGCTCGCCATGGCGCACGGATACGGCGCGATCGCAAGCAGCGCGGCGGGGCTTTCCGTCGGCGTCGTCATCGGCTTGATCAACGGTGCGCTCGTCACCTTCGTCGGACTCGCGCCGTTCGTCGTGACGCTGAGCACCTACGCGATTGCGGGGAGCCTGTCGTTCATCGTCACGAACGGCAATTCGCTGCCGATTTCGGATCCGAACTATTGGCTGCTGAACTCAGGCGCGCTCGTTCCCGGATTGCCGAACTATCTGCTCTGGTGCGTCCTCCTGCTCATTTCGATCGAGTTCTCCTTGCGCAAGGTCGTGGCTGGCCGTTGGCTCTACGCCGTCGGCAGCAGCAGTTCCTCGGCACGCGTCATCGGCATTCCCGTCAATCGCGTTCGGCTGACGGCCTATCTGCTGTCAGGGCTGCTGGCGTCTTTCGCGGGCATCGTCAGCGTCTCGTACGTCAGCAACGCGGAAGCAACGGCAGGCTCGAGCCTGATGTTGCAGGCCATTGCCGCTGTCGTGATCGGCGGCGCAAGCCTCTTCGGCGGCACGGGCTCCGCAATAGGCGCGCTGCTTGGCTCGCTGATGATCACGATCATTCAGAACGGCGCAAACCTGATCGGTGTGAACAGCTTCTGGCAAGGCACCGTCACGGGGATCGTCATTCTCATCGCGGTGCTGGTCGACCGCATCACCAAGGCACGGCGCTAAAGCCGCATCAACGAGGTACAAGGAGACAAGCATGAGCATCACGACTACGAACCGAGCCGGCCAATTGGGAAAGCCGTGGGGAAAAATGATCGCGGCAACGCTATTGATTGCTTCCGCCGCGTTATCGCAAACGTGTTTCGCGCAGGCGAAGCAGACAGTGGCCTATATCGCGCCGTCATTGGATATCTCGTACTGGCAGTGGGTGGCATACGGCGTGAAGCAGCGCGCTCAGGAACTCGGTATGAATTATGTCGAATTCACATCGGAGAACTCGCCCGCGAAGCAGATGGACAACGTCCATACCGCTTTGACGCGCGGGGTGAGCGCGATCGTCATGGGGCCCGTCAGTTCCACCAGCACGCCGCCCGTGCTGCGCCTGCTGAAGGAGAAATCCGTGCCGATCGCGTTCGCGGGAATTGGGCCGCAGGCCGGACAAACGGACTTCACGTCGGCCGTTACGGCGAACAACTATGAAACGGGCAAGGCGGAAGGCGCTTACGCTTGCAAATTGGCGAAGGCGCGCGGCGGCAACAAGATCGCCATGCTGTCGCTGCCGTTGGATCGCGAGAACGCGCAGAAGTACATGAAGGGGGCGCAGGAGGCGTTCAAGGCCGACGGTTGCGATCTCGTTCAAGTACTGCAGACGCACGGCTTGACCGTCAACGAGGCGATTTCACAAGCCAACGATGTGCTCACGGCGCACCCGGACGTGAAAGCGATTTACGGTATGTACGATGAAGCCGCAATCGGTGCGGCCAAGGCACTGCAAACGAGAGGTCTCACAGGAAAGGTGGCCGTCGTGACCGCCGATGGCAGCCCGACGACGATCCACCTGCTGCGCGATGGGTCGATACAGGGCATCTTCCTTCAAGAAGCGGTCGGACAGGGTATCGATGCGACGACGCAGGTCTTCAATGCGCTGAACCACAAGGCGACCACGCAAGAACTTGCTTTGAAGGAGCCGCTCGTCACGCAGGAGACGATCGATCAGCCCGATGCGCAGGCTAAGCTCAAGCGAGTCTACCCGCCCGCGGCCGGCAGCTATTGATGCTTTCGCCGGATGAATATGAATTGACGAGATTGGAGACACCCGTGGACTACCTGCCCATCATCGACCCGCATCACCATCTTTATGATCTCGAGACCGGAAACTACCCGTGGTTGCAGGGGCCGATGCTCGAGCGCGTGTTCGGCGATTATTCGGCGATACGCAAAGACTATTTGATCGAAGACTTCCTGGCCGACATCAAGAATCAGAACGTGGTGAAGACCGTTCACCTGCAGGTGGAGTACGACCATAACGATCCTGTCGCGGAGACGCGATGGCTGCAGAGTGTGGCGGACAAGCATGGCTACCCGCACGGCATCGTAGCCTTCGCGGACCTCGCTTCGGATAATGTGCAAGCGGTGATCGAGGCGCACTGCGCGTTTCCGAACGTGCGAGGCATTCGCCAATGCCTGAATTTTCATCGGGATCCGGTCAAAACCTTCATCGACAACCCGCATCTGATGAGCGACAGCCGCTGGCGGCGCGGGTATGCATTGCTCGAGCGCTATGACCTGTCGTTCGATTTGCAGCTCTATTACACACAAATGGAAGAGGCGGTCGCGCTCGCGCGCGATTTTCCGAACACGCCGATCGTGCTCAACCACACGGGCATGCCGGTCGATCGCGCACCCGAGGAAATCGAAGCGTGGAAGCGGGGCATGAAGCTGCTCGCATCAGCGCCCAACGTCTCATGCAAGATCTCGGGGCTGGGGATGGGCGACTGGAAATGGACCGTCGACAGTATTCGCCCATTCGTGCTGCACGCGATCGAGGCGTTCGGCGTGCAGCGCTGCATGTTCGCGAGCAACTTCCCCGTCGACAAGCTTTTCAGCAGCTATGACGACATATTCAACGCGTTCAAGTCCATTACGAAGGGCTTCTCGCCGAAGGAACGGAGCGCGCTGTTTCACGACAATGCCGAGCGTGTTTACCGTCTCTGACAGGCGGTGTTTGGCTTGAGCTGCTTGCTCAGTCGCCGCGCGCGATGCCGCGCAGCCGCTCGAGCAACGCAGCGGGAATGTCGATGCCGCCACGCCGCGCCGATAGAGCCACGTCGCGGCGGCGCTCGCCCGGCAGACGGACATCGGAGTCGACGAGCATTTGTTCGACCAACGCCTCGACGCGGGAAAGATAAGTTTCATTGCCGGCGAGCGCGGCGGGATCGATCGCCCAGAAAAGATGGCCGATGCGCGAGCGGGCGCCGTCCGCGGTCAGGAAAGAACCGGCTTCGTAGCCGAAATTCGCTCCGGCCAACGCGGCGGCCAGCAGTTCGACGATGAGCGCGAGCATCGCGCCTTTCGCGCCGCCGAAGGGCAACATCATGCCGTCGAGCGCGGCTTTGGCATCGGTTGTCGGCAGTCCGTCGCGCGTCGTCGCCCATCCCTGCGGGATGGGCTTGCCTTCCTGAGCCGCGACCATGATCTTGCCGCGCGCCACTTGCGACAGCGACAAGTCGATGATCAACGGATCCGCGCGGCGGCGCGGAAAGACCGCCGCGATCGGATTCGTGCCGAAGATCGCATGCCGGCCACCCTCGGCCGGCATCGCTGCCGGCGAGTTGCTGAATGCGAGGCCGACCATGCCGGCCGCGCCAATCGCTTCGAGGTGCCATGCGCCCGCGCCGAAGTGATGGCTGCGCGTCACGCTGGCGACCGCGCTGCCGTACTCGCGCGCACGTTCGATGACCGTGGAGACGGCGAGCGCGCAAGCGGGGTAGGCCATCCCATCCGCGGCATCGACGAGCACGGCGGCGCCGCGCGATGAAACGATGGCTGCCACGGCTTTGGGATCGACGCGTCCGTTGCGCAACTGCGCGACGTACATCGGCAATCGCGAGACGCCATGCGAGGAGAGCCCATGCAAATCGGCATAGACGAGGGCGTTGGCGGTCGCGGTCGCTGTATCGCTGCGTGCGCCCGCGGCCTCGAGCGCGCGCGTGGCGAGCTCGGTCAGCTCGGCAGGCGAAATGCGTGTCATTCGGAGGCTCCTTTGCAGCAAGGGTTATGACATCAGCGCGGCGTATGCGCATCGTCGCTGAGCGCTTGCGCGATCCGCGAAGCGACGAGCGTGCTCACACGCATGTTGGACTGCGCGGTGAGACCGGCGATATGCGGCGTCAGGATGAGGTTCGGCACGTCAGCAAGGACCGAGCCGCTTTCGAGCGGCTCTCGAGCGAACACGTCGAGTGCCGCGCCGCCGAGTCGGCCTTCGCGCAGCGCAGACGCGAGCGCCGCTTCATCGACGATGCCTCCGCGCGACGTATTGATGAGAATCGCGTGCGACGGCAGCAGTGCAAGTCGTGTAGCGTCCAGCAGATTGCGCGTGGCGTTCGTGAGCGGCATGTGGAGCGTGGCGACGTCGGCGCTGCGCAGCGCCTCGTCGAGCGGCACCGGGCGAGCGCCCGTCGAGCCCCAGCACGGCGCGTCTGGCGGCTGAGCCGGATCGTAACCGATGGCGGTCATGCCGATTGCGTTGGCGAGGCTGGCGACGAGTTGGCCGATACCGCCAAACCCGATGATCGCCAGCGTGCTGCCGGCGGCCTCCCGTCCATTGGACAGCGCCGCACGCGGCCATGCGCCCGCGGCAACGGCATCGCTCGACGTGTAGGCGCCGCGTAAAAGCAGCATGGCGGTGGCGATCACATACTCGGCCACCGCGCGGGCGTTGGCGCCCGTCGCCGGCAAGACCGCCACGCCGCGCGCCGCGCAGGCGTCGACATCGATATTGTCGAGGCCGACGCCGAGCCTTCCGATGGCGACGAGTCGCGGCGCGGCGTCGAGCAACGCCCGCGTGACTTGCGTGCGATTGCGCACGATCAGGGCGTCGGCGTCCTTCAGGCATGCCAGCAGGCGCGCAGGATCATCGACGAGCGCGGGATCCGCATGCACGTCGAACTGACGCGACAGCGACTCGATCGCCGCACCGTCCATGAACTCGCTGATGACGATTTTCTTCAATTGATGTTCCTCCGGGCGACAGAGGGCATCTTCAGCTCGCGAGTCGCTTCGGTCCGCGCGTCGCGGGCGGTCGTCTCCTCCTCATAGACGCCAACGCGCGGGGCGGACAACACTTCACGTGCCGTGTGCACGTCGAAAACGCCCTCCCAGCGGGCCACCACGATCGTCGCGACGGCATTGCCGATCAGGTTGACGAGGGCGCGAACCTCGTTGAGTATCCGATCGACGCCGAGAATCAGCGTGATGCCGGCCACGGGAATGATGTTGTGCGTCGACAGCGTGGCCGTGAGTGCGACGAGCGCGGCACCGGCTACGCCCGCGCCGCCCTTCGACGTCACCATGAGTATGGCGAGCAGACCGATCTGCTGCGGGAGCGTCAAATGCGTGCCGGTCGCCTGCGCGATGAAGAGCGACGTCATCGTCAGATAGATGGCGGCGCCGTCGAGGTTGAACGAGTAGCCCGTGGGCAGCACGAGTCCAACGACGGACTTGGGGCAGCCGAGTTTCTCGAGCTTGTCCATGAGTCGCGGCAACACCGACTCCGTCGTCGACGTGCCGAGCACGATCAGCATCTCTTCGCGCAGGTAACGAATGAGCGGCCACAGCCCTATGCCGGCCCATCGGCAGATCGTGCCGAGCACGAGCGCGACGAAAAGGACGCTCGTCAGGTAGAAGCAGACGATGAGCAGGCCCAGTTGCTGCAGCGTGCCGATGCCGTACTTTCCCACCGTGAACGCCATTGCGCCGAAGGCACCGAGCGGGGCGAGCCGCATGATCATCTCGACGATGCGCATGAGCGCATCGCCGCATTGCTCGATGACGTTCGAGAGGAAACGGCTCTTCTCGCCCATGATCGATAGCGCGATGCCGAACAGCACGGAGAAGAGCAGCACTTGCAGTAGATTGCCACGTGCAAACGCGCCGACGACCGAGCTCGGCACGATCTCCTCGAGCAAACCGCCCGACGCCTGCGTCTGCGCCACCGATTCATAGTGGCTGATCGCGTGCGCGTCGAGGGTGCGAGGGTCGATATCGAGACCGGCACCGGGATGCATCACGTTCGCAACGACGAGTCCGATCAAGAGCGCGAGCGTCGTGATGGCTTCGAAGTAGAGAATCGTCTTGAGTCCCACGCGGCCGACGTGCTTCAAATTCTCCATCCGTGCGATGCCGAGCGCGACGGTGCAGAAGATCACCAACGTGACGAGCATCTTGATGAGCCGGATGAAGAGGTCGCCGAGCGGCTTCATCGTCACGCCGGTGGAAGGCAGGAGGTAGCCGACGACGATGCCGGCCGCAAGGCCGATGAGAACCTGAACGTAAAGGCTTTTGAGCATGCGCAAGATGGTGTCTCCTCCACTCGCTGCTGCTGGCTGATAGGGACGGCGGGTTCACGCCCGGGCCGGCGAAAGCCGGCCCGCGCAGCGCATGCCGCCGGGCGCCGGTTCGATACGGCGTCACTGTCTCATGCGGCGCGGCCCGCCAGCCCGAATGACCCCATCGGGATAATGGAGGCTTGCCGTGCGGTGCGGCGTTTCCTTCGCACTCCTTATGATCCGCACGGCGGCGGCGCCGCGTCCAAGGCTCATGCGCTTTCGAAGAGACGCGTGAGCACGAACTCTCGATGCCCGAGCGTCTCGGCGGCGGTCCATCGGCCATTGACCGTGGCCAGCATCGCTTCGAGCAATTTGTCTCCGGCCTCGTCGAGGTTCTGCTCGCGCTGCAACAGGCCCGAGACATCGACGTCGATGTGCTCGGACATCGTGCGCACGGTACGCGGATTCGCGCAGATCTTGATGACGGGAAGAATGGGATTGCCGATGACGTTGCCCTGGCCCGTCGGGAAGAAATGGACGGCAAAGCCCGATGCCGCGCACAGGGTCACCATCTCGGCCGCCGCCGACGACGAATCCATGAACCAAAGACCGGATCCCGTCGGCGTTTCCGCTTTGTCGAGTACGCCATCGACCTTGCAGCGCTTGCCGATTTTCTGGATGTTGCCGAGCGCCTTTTCTTCGATGGTCGTCAGCCCGCCGGCGATATTGCCCTTCGTCGGTTGCGACTCGGACAGGTCGTCCGTTTTCCAGCGATTGATCATGTCCTGATAGCGGTCGAACATGAACTGAAAGCGCTCGCGCACCGCGTCATTCGCGCAGCGCTCCGCAACGAGCTGCTCGCCGCCCGTGAGTTCCGACGTTTCGCCGAACACGAGCGTCGTGCCGAGCCCGTAGAGCTTGTCGAACGCGTTGCCGACCGTCGGGTTCGAGCCGCAGCCCGATGTCGTGTCGGATTCGCCGCACTTCGTCGATACCCAGAGATCGGCAATCGGACATGTTTCGCGCTCGAGCGAAGTCGCGTACTGAACCATCTCCTTGGCGGCCTTCGAGGCGCGCATGATCGTGTCGTGGTCCCCATGCAGCTCGATGCCGAAGCCCATGACGGGCTTGCCCGATTTCGCGATGCCGTCGACGACGCGCTTCGTCCAGCCTTCCTCGATGCCGATGACGATGACGGCGGCGACGTTCGGATTGCAGCCGGTGCCGATCAGCGTACGGAAGTGGAGGTCGAGGTCCACGCCGAACTGCAGCCGTCCGTAGGGGTGGGGCAGCGCCATCGTGCCCTTGATGTTGTTTTCGACTGCCAGCGCGGCGGCGTTCGACAGGTCGTCGACAGGCAGGATGATGACGTGGTTGCGCACGCCGACGCGGCCGTTGCTGCGGCGATAGCCGCGGAAAGTGGTATTGCTGTCGATCACGCTCATGACGGTTCTCTATGCTCGCTTTGATTGGGACATTGACGGTCGCCGCGCGCCCTAGGACGGCGCGGCATGCGCGTATTACCAGCGCTTCGTCTTGATGTTGTGAACATGGGCGTGCTCGCCCGCGGCGATCGGGGCGACCACGCGCCCGATATCGACGCCGTACTTGTAGACGGTGTCTCCGACCGCCATGTCCTTCAGCGCAATCTTGTGCCCGATCGGAATGTCCTGCTTTGCCGTCACGGCGACGATCTCGTCGTCATCCATGATCCAGGCGTTGAGTCGATCGCCCGCCTGAATGCCCTCGACGACGGCGACGCCGACGGTGTCCTTCGCTTCGTGCAGCACGATATGGATCGTTCTTTTCTCAGGCGACGACGACGCCCGTGTGGCCGATGCGGCTGCTGCGGTTTGGTTCATGGTGTTCTCCTCGATCTCCTGAAGACACGGTTCGTTTTCCGTGCAAACCATCTTAGGCGGCAGGTTCATCGGTGTCAACCATATCATCTATATGTCTTTGATGAGCCATATGAGCGGTAGTAGAATCCAGTGCCAGCAACGACAGGACTGTTTCGAATACACCGAGTGCATCAGAGGTCGCCATGAATACGATCATGCTCGCCACGTCCGCGATCGGCGGAACGCGGTACAAGGAAGTCAAGAACGCGATGCTGGCTGCGCTTGCCGCGAGCGAATGGAAGGGCGGGGAAGCGATACCGTCCGAAAAGCGTCTCGCCGAGCGCTTCGGCGTGTCCATCGGCACATTACGCAAGGCGATCGACGAGCTGGTGGCGGACAACATTCTCGTGCGCCACCAGGGACTCGGCACGTTCGTGGCGCAGCACCAGCGCGACCGGCATTTCTTCCGCTTTTTCCGCATCGTCCGCCAGGACGGCGACAAGACTTATCCGACGGTCAGTCTCGCCAGTTTCAAAAGGACGAAGGCGTCCCGGGAAATCGCTTCGGCGCTCGGGATCGAGCCGGGCGAGCGCGTCTTCTCGTTCGTCAATCGGCTGTCGCTGCATGGCGAAAGCGTCATCGTCGATCACATCGCCGTGGCCGAATCGCGCTTCTCCGGATTGACGGAGAAGGCGCTGCGCGAGCGGCCGAGCACGCTTTACAACTTCTATCAGGATGCTTTCGGCATCAATGTCGTCGGCACCGATGAGCGCCTGCGCGTGGCGAAGGCCGACGAGATGGAGGCGGAGTTGTTGGGCGTATCGGCCGGTACGCCGCTCCTCGAAGTCCGCCGTATTGCCTATTCGTACCACCATACGCCCGTCGAAGTGCGCATCTCGCACGTCAACACCGAGCGATACGAATACATGGGCGCATCGACTACGCGCGAGGAAACGAGTTAAGGCCGCCGGGACTCGCCCAGTCGTCACGCGAGCGAGCGGCGGCGGAAACGGCGGCCATTCCGGCGGCGATTCCACGCTGACCCCGCCGGTTCCCTCTCGCTGCGAGACCCGGTTTTCCCCAATTTGCAATCGGTTAAGCGATCACCTACACTGCGAACTCATACAGATGAGTTAAATCACGCATAGGTCAACGCATCTCGCACGGCCCATGCTCCAATCGCTCATCGGTGAACCAACAGCCGGCCCGACGTTCGTCCGATCGTCAGGCGCCCGGCACGAAGGAGACAGCACGATGCGCACTTCCCCCTCCCGTCGCCGCATCCCGATCCTGCACTTGCTGCGGGCCGGATGAGCGCACGGGCAAGGCGCGCGCTTCCTCTCGCACGTTCCGCCGCCTTGCCCTCCCTCTTGCGTCTCACCCCTTTGCCATACGTTCCTTTTTTTGCGAGGAGTGCCGAGCAATGAGCTTTCGCAAGGTGGTTTCACTATTTACCGTCTCGCTTGCCGTGTTCGCGGTCGCGTTCAGCGCGCCGGCCAGGGCCGACGTGACGGAAATCAAGGTTGCGCGCCAATACGGCATCAGCTACTTGCCGCTGATGATCATGCAGGACCAGAAGCTGATCGAGAAACACGCGGCGCAACTCGGATTGCCCAACCTCAAGGTTTCCTGGGTCCAGTTCGCGGGAGGCAACGTGATGAACGATTCGCTTCTTTCGGACTCCTTGCAGATCGCGTCAGGCGGCGTCGCACCGCTCGTATTGCTATGGGCGCGCACGCACAACACGCCGCTGGCCGTGCGTGCATTGGCCGCGATCAATTCGATGCCGCTCTTGCTCAATACCAACGATGCGAAGGTGAAGACGATCAAGGACTTCAGCGATCGGGACAAGATCGCTTTGCCGGCCGCGAAAGTCTCGATTCAGGCGATCACGCTGCAGATGGCCGCGCAAAAGGCGTTCGGAGAAGGCAACGCAGGCGTGCTCGACAAATACACGGTGACGCTCGCGCATCCGGACGCCCAGCAGGCGCTTTTGTCGGGAAACAGCGAAGTGACCGCGCATTTCGGTTCGCCGCCGTTCCAGGAACAGGAGCTCACGCACCCGAACATCCATACGGTGCTCAATTCTTACGACGTGCTCGGCGGCCGTTCGACCTTCAACCTCGTCTGGTGCACATCGAAGTTCTACGACCAGAACCCGAAGATCGTGAAGGCGTTCATGGCCGCACTCGATGAGGCCGAGACGATGATCCGCGACGACAAGCACGCGGCCGCGCTGTTGTACTTGCGCGTGAGCGGTGAGAAGACCAACGTCGGCGAGATCGAGAAGATGATCGCGGATCCGAATGTCGAGTTCACGACGACGCCGAGCAATACGATGAAGTATGCGACGTTCATGTCGCGCACGGGGCTTATCCGGACCACTCCGGCAACATGGAAGGACCTGTTCTTCCCGACCGCCCAATCGTTGCAGGGGAGCTGATTATGCGTTCTCAAGGTCAACAGGCGGGCCAGGCGTCATCGACTGCCGATGGCGGGTCGTCGCCGCTGCTCGACGTGCGCGGGGTCACGCTGCAATACAAGACGCCAAAACACCTCGTCATGGCGACGTATCGCGTCGATTTTCAGGTCTTCGAAGGCGACCGTTTCGTTCTGCTCGGCCCGTCCGGCTGCGGCAAGTCCACGCTGCTGAAGAGCGTGGGCGGCTACCTGACGCCGACGGAAGGCTCGATCGTTCTGAAGGGCAAAGCGGTCACGAAGCCGGGGCCGGACCGGATGATGGTCTTCCAGGAATTCGATCAGCTGCTGCCCTGGAAAACCGTCAGGCAGAACGTCATGTTTCCGTTGGAGGCCGCGCTGCGCTTGAGTCCACGCCAAGCGCAGGAGCGCGCGTTGCATTACATCGACAAGGTGAACCTGACGAAGTTCGCGAACAGCTACCCGCATACGCTATCGGGCGGAATGAAGCAGCGCGTGGCGATCGCCCGCGGCATGGCCATGGAACCCGACATTCTGCTCATGGATGAACCGTTTGCGGCGCTCGATGCTCTGACTCGCCGCAAGATGCAGGATGAACTGATGGCGCTGTGGCAAGACACCCGATTCACGGTGCTGTTCGTCACTCATTCGATACCGGAGGCCATCAAAATCGGCAGCCGGATTCTGCTGCTGTCGCCGCACCCAGGCCAGGTCAAGGCCGAGCTCAACACGGCCGACACAGCGGAATCGGCCGCGGCGCTCGAGACGCGCATCCAGCAAATGCTGTTCGACGACGAAATCAAGGAGGCCGAACATGTCTGATGCCACCACCGCGCGCAACGGCACGCCTGCCATGGCCAACATGTCGCCCCCTCCTCGCGGTGAGATCGTGCGCGAGCCCAGCAGCGCTCAGCAGTTCAGCGTCGTCGAAAAGCCGTTGTCGCCGCTCGAGCGTCTCTACAACCAGGGATGGGTGCGCAAGGTCTTCATCCTCGTCGTGCTCGCGTTGATCTGGGAATGGTATGGACGCAGCCTCAACAACGCGCTGCTTTTTCCGACGTTCAGCGCCACGGTGCAGGCGTTCGTGAGCAGCATTGCAAGCGGCGAGTTGCCAGGCAAAGCATGGGCATCGATCCATGTTCTCCTGATCGGATACGCGTGCGGCGTCGTGCTGGCCGCGATTCTGACGGCCACCGCGATCACGTCGCGCATCGGCACCGATTTCCTCGAGACGATGACGTCGATGCTGAACCCGTTGCCGGCCATCGCACTGTTGCCACTGTCGCTGATCTGGTTCGGGCTCGGAAATGGCAGTCTCGTATTCGTACTCGTCCACTCGGTGACGTGGTCCGTCGCATTGAATACTCATTCCGGTTTCAAGTCCGTCAGCAATACGCTGAGAATGGTGGGGCGCAACTACGGGCTCGGCGGCATGCGCTACGTCATGAAGATTCTCGTGCCGGCCGCGTTTCCGAGCATCCTCACCGGGCTCAAGATCGGCTGGGCCTTCGCATGGCGCACGTTGATCGCCGCCGAGCTCGTTTTCGGCGTGAGCTCGGGTTCAGGCGGCCTCGGCTGGTTCATCTACGAAAACAAGAATTTGCTCGACATCGCGAATGTGTTCGCCGGACTCTTTACCGTGATCCTGATCGGACTCGCCGTGGAGAACCTGATTTTCCGCGTCGTCGAGCGCCATACGGTACAATGCTGGGGGATGCAATCGTGATGATGGCGGCTTGCGCGGGGCGCCCTTGTTGAGCCCCGAGCTCGCGCTGCTCGTCGCGGGCGGCAGCGCGGTCGCCGGCTTCGTATCGGGGCTCGCCGGCTTCGCCTTCGGCCTCGTCGCAATGGTGTTCTGGGCTTGGACGATGCCGCCTCAAGTAATCGGGCCGATGCTCGTCGTCGGGTCGCTCGTCGGTCAATTGCTGACGATCCACACCGTGCGCGCGCAGATTCGCGCCAAGCTCGTTGCCCCGTTCGTGATCGGCGGCTTCGTCGGCGTGCCGATCGGGGCCGCGCTGTTGCCGATCATCGATCCGGTCGCATTCCGGATCGGCGTCGGCCTCTTGCTCATCGCCTATTGCAGCGTCATGCTGGCGGCGACGAACCTGCCTGTCCTGAAGGTCGGCGGCTCGTTCGCGGACGGCGGGGTCGGCATGGTCGGCGGTATTCTGGGCGGCATCGCCGGGCTCGTCGGCCCAGCTCCCACCGTATGGTGCATGCTGCGCGGCCACGACAAGCATACTCAGCGCGCGATCTGTCAGACTTTCTTCATTGCGATGCAATCGTTGACGCTGGTCACGTATCTGGCCACGGGCATCATCGGTCGGCAGACGTTTTACCTGATCCTGTGCATGGTGCCCCCAGCCCTCGTTTTCGCCTGGCTCGGTTCGCGCCTTTACCTGCGCATCTCCGAGCGCGTATTCCGGCGGGTGCTGCTCGTGCTGCTGTTCGCATCGGGCGCCGCGCTCTTCGGCACATCGCTCGCCCATCTTTCGAGATGAGCGGGAGGGAGAGCCACGTATGAGCGCGATTCGCTATTTCGTGACCTTTCTCGCCGTGGCACGACACGGCTCGTTCGCGGCCGCCGCGGAAGAAGTCTGCCTCACGCAGGCGGCCGTCGGCCTGCAGATGCGCTCACTCGAGCGCGATCTCGACATGGTCCTCTTCGAGCGCACGCCGCGCTCCATCTCGTTGAGTGAGCAAGGGCGCATGATCGTGCCGCTTGCCGAGGCGCTCGTCGCCGACTATCGAAGGATTCTCGCGACGGGCGAGCGAGCCGAGTTGGCCGGTGTCGTGCGGGTGGGGGCGCTCGTTTCTTCGCTGATGGGCGCATTCGCCGATGCGATGCTCGATCTGAAGCGTCGCTATCCGCGGCTCGAGCTAAAGCTTTTCACGGGTCTGTCGAGCGATTTCGCCGAGCGCGTGGAAGGCGGGGATCTCGATGCCGCGATCGTGACGCAAGCGCCGGCCGGCTTTCCCGCCGCGCTCAAATGGACGGCGCTCTACAGCGAGCCGTTGGTGTTGATCAGTTGCGCCGATGCGCCGAATAGCGGCATCGGCGGACTGCTCGAAGAGCCGTTCATTCGGTTCGATCGCCAGACCTGGACCGGGATCCTGATCGAAAACGCGCTGCAAGGTCTGGGCGTCGGCGCGCACGAGATCATGGAACTCAATTCGATCGAGGCGATCTGCGAGATGGTGCGGCGCGGCTTCGGCGTCGCCATCGTGCCGCGCCTTGCCAACGCAAACTGGGATCCGGCCTCGGGGTTGCGGGTGACGGCGTTGCCGGATCGGATCGAGCCGCGACGCGTGGGCTTGCTTGAGCGGCGCGAGCATTCGCGCGAGGCGTTTACGCAGGCCGTCAAGCGTCATTTCATCGACATGCCGGCGGACACGGCCGGAGACGCGGGCGCCGCATCGATGAGCGACTGACCTGGTATCACTCGCGTGAACGCCACCCGGCGGCGCGTTGCCTCGAACGCGCCGTCGACATGGCGAAGGCAGACATACTCGGAAGAGTCGAGATCGCCCGGTTCCGGAAAGTCTTCCCTGTAGTGCGCGCCGCGCGAGTTCTCGCGCAAGATCGCGGCTTCCGTAATCGCGCGGCTCACGAGAGTGAGGTTGTGCAGGTTCATCCAGTCGTGCCACGACAGGTTGAAGCGCAAGTCGCTGCCGTCCACGCCCGTGCGATCGAGCTCGGCTTCGATGTCCATCAGCGCGGCGCGCGCGCGGGCGAGGCCGGAGGCGTCGCGCAGAATGCCGACATCGCGCCACATGAGCTCGTAGAGCGATTCCCGGATCGCTTCGAGGTTGCCCGGGCGCAGTCCGAGCGGGCGCCGGCAGCGGTCCATCGCGCGCGAAATAGCTTCGCGGCTCGGCGCTTCCAAGCCGCACTGTTGAGTGGCCCACTGCGCGAGCGTATCGCCCGCGATGCCGCCGAATACCGTTGAATTGGCCACGCCGTTGCCGCCCAGCCGGTTCGCGCCGTGCACGCCACCGGCGTCTTCGCCGGCGACGAAGAGGCCCGGCAGTGTCGTCGAGCAGTCGCGCTCGAAGACGACCCCGCCCATCATGTAGTGCGCCGTCGGCACGACTTCAACCTGGTCGCCCGCGAGGTCGAAGCCGCAATCCGCGCAACGCTCGACCATGCCTTTGAATCGCTGCCGCACCGTGTCGGGGCCCAGATGCGACATGCGCAGGTAGACGCCGCCGTTCGGCGAGGCTTTTCCGGCTCGCAGCTCGCGGTAGATGCTGCGTGAGACGATATCGCGCGTGGCGCGCTCGCCGCGCGGATCATAGCGGTGCATGAAGCGCTCGCCATTGCCGTCGAGCAGGTAGCCGCCCGCTCCGCGGAGGCCCTCTTCGAGGACCGTGCCCGTCATGCGCGTATGCGTGCCGGCGAGAAGACCGGTCGGGTGGAACTGGACCATCTCCATGTCGCGCAGCGTCAGGCCCGCGCGCAAGGCCATCGCCATGCCGTCGCAGCTCTTGTCTCCGCTCGGCGTGTGGTACTTGTACATCGTCGGCCCGCCGCCCGTCGCGAGCAACACGCCTTTGGCCCGCACGAGCACGAACTCGCCCGATCGCATGTCGATCATGAGGACACCCGCGAGCGCATCGCCGGTATCCGATTCGATGAACTCGACGGCACGGTGCTCCTCGAGCCGCCCGATGCCACGCGCCCATACCTGCTCGGCGAGCCGGTTGATGATTTCGATGCCCGTCTGGTCACCCTTATGAACGGTGCGATCGAACGTCTGGCCGGCGAACGCTTTTTGCCGGACCGTGCCGTCCGGGTTTCGATCGAAGAAGCATCCGAGCTCGTTTTCGAGCTCGTGAATGCGCTCGATCGCACCATTCACGAGGATCCAGGCCAGCTCCTGATTCGATAGCCACTTGCCGCCTTCGATCGTGTCCATGAAGTGGCGCTCCACGGAATCGCCGGGCGCGAGGGCGACGTTGTAGCCCCCCTGGACCATGCGCGTGCAGCCGCATTTGCCGAGCAGCCCCTTGACGGCAACGGTGATGCGAAGGTAGGGCGCCGCGGCATGCGCGTGCAGCGCCGCGAAGAGCCCGGCGCCGCCGCTGCCGAGGATCAGTATGTCAGTGTCGTATTGCTTCATGATGCCATCAAGCCTTGATGCCGAGCGACTGCAGCACCGCTTTGCGCTTTTCCTGACTGTCTCGCTGGACGGTCGAGTAGAGGCTCGCTCCGTGGCTGTCCATCGCCACTAGCAAAGGGCCGAACTCCTTGATCCGGAAACGCCAGAGCGATTCGGGGTTAAGGTCGTCCAGGTCGACGTCCTCGATTTTCTCGATCCAGGTGGTCTCGAGGGCGGCGGTGCCGCCGACGATCGCGAGATACACGCCGCCATGCGTGGCGAAGGCACAGCTCGACGCGTCGGCAAGTCCGCCTTTGCCGATCACGATGCGCACGCCATACTGCGCCATCAGCGGCTCGGTGAAGCGCTCCATTCGCATCGAGGTCGTCGTGCCGATGCATACGGGCTCGTAGCCGGCAGGATGGGCATCGGAAGAGGGCACCTTACGCACGTTGGGTGCCGTGTGGATCACCGCGTGCCCGCGAAGGTCGAATCGCGTCTTACGGCCGCGGTCGAACATATGAATCTGCGTCGCATCGCGAATGCCGAACAGCGTGCCGGTGAGCGTTACCGTGTCTCCGACGCGAAGCGCGCGCGCCTCGCTTTCGGTAATGGGAGTGGTGAGCCGATAATGCGCCATCGTGAGTCCTTCTTTCGCAGGGCGTGCGTTCGCCGATCAGTAGCCGTACTCGACACCCGCGGCCGAGATCGTTGCTCGGGCGCGGCGTGCAGAATGACACTGCATGTTGACGGCGACCGGGTTCATCGTGATGTGCGTGGCGGCGAGTTCGATGTGGACCGCGAACGATGTCGCGTCGCCTCCGAGACCTTGCGGACCGACGCCAAGCTCGTTGACGACGCTCGAGAGCTCGGCCTCGAGTGCCGCCCCATCGCTGTCGGCGCAGCGCGAGCCGAGCGCGCGCGTCGCCGCGCGCTTCGCGAGCCAGACGCAAACATCGGAAGTCCCGCCGACACCGACGCCGACGATCGTCGGCGGGCACGTTTTTCCGCCCGCTTCCACAACGCAGTCGATCACGAAGCGCTTGATCGCATCGATGCCTTCCGCGGGCGTCGCCATGCGCAGAAAAGAGTTGTTTTCGGAACCGCTGCCCTTCGGAATCATTTCTATCTCGATCGTGTCCGGGCGCTCGTCGAATTCGAAATGGATCGCGGGTATCAGCACACCGCACGACGTATGCTCGTTGCGCCGCGTGAGCGGATGAACGACGGACGAGCGCAGCGGGTGTTCGCGCGTGGCGCGCGCGCAACCGTTTCTGATGGCGTTTTTCAGCGCAATGCCATCGAGCGATATTCCGCGGCCGATCGTGACGTTGTAGATCGGCAGCCCCGTATCCTGGCAAAGCAGGTTATCGGCCGATTCCGCCACGCTGATGTTCTCGCGCATGACGCCGAGCACGCGTCGCGCCGTCGCGTTCGTTTCCGATTGCTCGAGGCGGGCGATACCCTCCTTGACGTCGGGCGGCAGTCGCTTCAATGCCCGGATATAGAGCTCCTTCGCCACTTCCTCGATGAGATCCATGTCCATCGTTTCGTCTCTCCTTTATCGCGTGCCCGGCATTAAAGCGTGAGCGAGAGCGCGAATGCGAGCCCGACGACGAGCGCGCCGCCGGCCGTCAAGGCGATCAGGTCCTTGCGCAGGCCGCTCCATGGCCCGAACTCGATCAGCAGAATACGCACGCCGCCGATCAAGTGCGCGGCGAGCAGCGTCACCAGTCCCCACTCCGCAAACACAAAGGCGGGCTGCCGCGTGATCGCAAGAAACGATTCGAGCGCGCGCGCGCCGTGCAAAGCCGTGCCGAGCGCCCAAAAATGCGCGGGCAGAAAGAGGGCGAGCGCGACACCAGAGATCCGATGGACGACAAACGCCCACCAGGCGGGATGATTGCGGGCGCGTATATCGGCGCGACGTCCCGGTGTTGGGCCGCGAGTGCCCGTGCCGCCGGATAGCCATTCAACGTTGCTCATACGCCGCTCCCGACGAGTGCGAAGACCGCCCGCCAACCGGCGAGCGCGAGTGCGACGCCGACGGCCACGCTCGCCGCGCTCACCCCGTTGCCGCGCCAACCGAGCCACTCCTCGGCCACCCGGCGCAGGCCGATCGGCACGTGCACCGCCGCCGCGAGTACGAAAAACGAGTAGAACGCGCCCCATGCGACGTTGCCGTGCAGCCGTGCCACGATCGCGGCGGCGTTAAGGCCGCCGTGCACGACGACGATCATGGTGACGAGATGGACCGTGACGCAAATGGCGAGCGCCATGGCAGACATGCGCTGCCACCACCAAGCGCTACCCCAGGCTCTCATTTGAGCCCTCCTTTCGGCACACGGCCGCCGAGACGTTTCAACCCCGCGATGCTCGCGGTAGGCGCAAGTCCTTTGGGACAACGCTCCGTGCACGAGCCCAGCGTATGGCACGAATGGCAGCCCGCGTCGTTCGAGACGGCGTTCAGCCGCTCGCGCTGCGTGGTGTCGCGCACATCGTTGACCAGCGTCCACGCGCGGTTGAGCGCCGCGGGCCCGAGGTATGACGGATTCCATGCGACGACGTCGCAGCTCGCGTAGCAGACGCCGCAGCCGATGCATTCGATGCCGGCATCGGCCGCCTGTCGCTCCGCTGAACCCGGGTCCACGGTGGCGAAGGCGTCGTGTCGCGTTCGCTCGCCATGAAAGAAACCTTTCGCGTCGCGCCATTTATCGAAAAAATCGCTCATGTCGACCGCGAGGTCCTTGATGACAGGCAGGTGATTGAGCGGGGCGACTTCGAGTACGGCGCCGGCATGGGCGACGACCTTTGAGACGTGCGTGCGGCAAGTCCATCGCGCGCGACCGTTGACCGTCATTGCGCACGATCCGCACATGCCGACGCGGCAGGCGAACCGATAAGAAAGCGTCGGATCGACGTGGCGCTGGATATGGATGACTACGTCGAGGACCGTCTGGCTTTCCTTGCGCGGAACCTCAAACCGCTGGAAGCGGCCGTGTTCGTCGCCTCGCCAGACATCGACTTGCAAAACAGGTTCGACTATCGTTGACATCTCGGTCGTCTCGATCGTTATCGGATCAGCCGAGCTCAGTCTAAGGCGAGGGCCGCGCGCAAAACAGCCAAAGATTTTTGGGGCGAGATAAAGCGTTGATTTAGCTCGCCAGCCGCCGCAATAAAAAAACCGGCCGGAAGAGCAGGGCGGATCACTGCAACCCAGGGCAGCCTGCGAACCCGATAGGGCCTCAGGCAGGGCGCTTCAAATCTCGACCTGTGCGCCAACCTCGATCACACGGTTGGCGGGGAGCTTGAAGAAGGCTGCGATGTTGCCGACGTTGTGCAGCATCGCCGCAAAAAGGCGCTCGCGCCAGAGCGCCATCCCACGGCCCGATTTCGGCACCACGGCCGCGCGGCTCAGGAACCACGAGGTCTCCGAGGGCTCGAACGTGAGCCCCGCAATATTGGACGATCCGAGCGCCTGCGGCAGGTCGACTTCGTCCTTGAACCCGTAGGTGACCGTCGCCCGAAAACAGCCCGGACACAAAGGCTCCATCACGACGCGCTCACTATCGGGCACCCATGGCACTTCCTTCGTGACGACGGTCAGGAAAACCACGCGCTCATGCAGCACACGGTTGTGCAGCAGGTTGTTGACGAGCGCATGCGGCACGGCGTCCGGATTCGGCGTCAGGAAAATCGCCGTGCCGCCGACTCGCACCGGAGCGCGTGCGAGCAGCGAGGTCAAGTAGAGTTGGAGCGGCGTCGTGCCGGCGCGCACGCGCGCTTCTGCCAGCATCATTTCCCACCCACGGCCCCAGGTTGCCATGATCGTGAACATCACGGCGGCGATCACGAGCGGGAACCAGCCGCCTTCGACAATCTTCAGCAGATTCGCGGAGAAGAACGTCGCGTCGATCACGAAGAAGAACGCCGTCGCGAACACACAGAGCGCCCAGTTGTAATGCCATGCGTACCGGACGACGAAGAACGTCAGGAACGTCGTGATCAGCATGGTCCCGGTGACGGCGACGCCGTAAGCGGCGCCAAGCGCGGTCGACGAGCCGAACCCGAGAACGGCCGCGACGACCGCGGCAAGCAAGGTCCAATTGATGCCGGGCACATAGATCTGGCCGATTTCGCGCTCGGACGTATGGACGATGTTGATCCGCGGCAGAAAGCAGAGCTGCATCGCCTGCTTCGTCATCGAGTAAGTGCCGGAGATCACGGCCTGCGACGCGATGACGGTCGCGATCGTCGCCAGCACGATCATCGGGAAGATCGCCCATTGCGGAAAGAGCCGATAGAAGGGGTTCTGCACGGCGCCGGGATGGGCGAGCAACAGCGCGCCCTGACCGAGGTAGTTCAGCGCCAGCGCGGGGAAAACCATGCCGAACCAGGTGACGCGGATCGGCCGTTTGCCGAAATGGCCCATGTCCGCGTATAGCGCCTCCGCGCCCGTGAGCGACAGCACGACGGCGCCGAGCGCGACGAATGCGAGCCATCGATGGTGCAGGCAAAAGCCGAGTCCTTGCAGCGGATCGACCGCAAGCAGGATCGCCGGCATCGCAGCAATGTTGACGAGTCCGGCGATGCCGATCACGACGAACCAGAGCACCATGACGGGCCCGAATACGGCGCCGATGCCGCTCGTGCCGTGCTTTTGCATGAGAAAGAGTGCGATCAGCGCCCCGAGCGTCACCGGTATGACCCATGTCTTCAACACCGGCGCCGCGACCTCGAGGCCTTCCACGGCGCTCAGCACCGAGATCGCGGGCGTGATGACGCTGTCGCCGAAAAAGAGCGCGGCGCCCATCACGCCGACGACGAGCAGCGCATGGCGCAGGCGCGGCTTCGTCGCGACCGAAGAAGCGGCGAGCGCGAGCAGTGCCATGATGCCTCCTTCGCCGTGGTTGTTCGCGCGCAGGATCAGAACGACGTACTTGAGGGAGACGACGACCATCAACGACCAGAAGATCAGCGACACGATGCCGACGATATTGAACACGTTCAGCGGCAACCCGCTACCCGGGCCGAAGACGGTCGATAGGGTGTAGAGCGGGCTTGTGCCGATGTCGCCATAGACGACGCCGAGCGCGGCCAGCGCGAGCGACGACAGGGCCGGCCGGTGCGGGCCGCGTGCATCGATCCGCTCGGCTTCCGGTCCGGCGAGTGCGGGACGTCCCATTTGCGCCTCCTGATTCTGTCGCACCGCAGCAAACGGCTCGTGCGCCGCTGGCTGCGCGGGTCGTTCGTGTTCTTTTTTCGGAGCGGTCCGAGCGCCGGGGGATTCGTCGACGTCGGCATTAGCCACCGCAGCCACAACAAGTATAGGAAGTGCGCGCCCAAAACGCCGCGCGGGCCGCGGCCTCGATGGCCGTTGGAGCCTGACGGCTTTCCAGCGTGCCCGCCTTGCACCCGGCTCATTCACAACTGCCTCATACCAACCGCTGTCGGGCTGTCGCCACCGGGCAAATCCGAGTCGGTTTCTCGCAACAGGTCGCCTGGTCATATTGCCGATATCGCCTGAGGAAACACGTCGATCCGGTTCGAGGTGACCCATTTTCCCGGGAGAAGAGTTGCTGCGCCGCCTCCCAGGGCGCGGCGGACGATACCGCTATGCGAAGACTATTCACGATCCGCTCGGGCCTGGCCGCGACGATCGCGGGCTACACACTGTTGCTCATGCTCGTCATCGCGGCCGCGACCTGGTGCATTTATGCGGGCAATGCATCGCTCGAAGCGATGTACCTCGACGACACGGCCGCTCTGCTCCACCTGAAGACGAGCTCGGAACGCATGCTCGTGCTGCGCGGTGGATTTCGCGAGATCGAGCAGATCATCAGCGACGGAAAGGATGCGAAGCCGCAGATCGCGCGTTCGCATCAATTGCTCGCGCAAAGCAACGAGGAGCTCGATGCCTATCGCCGCCTGCATCTTCTCGATGCGGCGGAACGATCGCTTCTCGAGAAATTGCAGGCGAGTCGACGGGCGCTCATCGAGCAAGTGTTTCAGAAGTCCCTCTCGCAATTGGATGCGGATGACATGATCGATTTCCTGACGACGCAGCGAGAGGCGCCCGTCTCGCTCTTCACCGCGTACCAGGAGGCCATCGAGGAACTCGAAGCGTTTCAGGTCGCGCGGCAAAAAGCGCGCTTCGAGCGTGCAGACGCGCGCTTTCGTCGCGCGCTGTGGGCGCTCGGCGCAGCCGGCGTACTCGCGCTACTCGTGGGCTTGATCGCACAGCGCGCGCTCATGCAAGCGATCGTGAAGCCGATCAACTCGGCCGTCGAACATTTCAACCGGATCGCCACGGGCGATTTGACGGGTACCGTTGCCATCGCGCGCGACAACGAAATGGGCTTCCTGCTGGGCGCGTTGAAACGAATGCAAGAAGGGCTGACGACGACAGTGCGCCAGGTACGCGCGAGTACCGACACGATCGTGAGCGATGCGCGCGCGATCGCCGGCGGCAATCTCGATCTGTCGAGCCGTACGGAGCAGCAGGCGGCATCCGTGCAAGAGGCTGCCGCGAGCGTCGAGCAGTTGACGGCGACCGTCCAGCAAAACGCCAACAACGCACGCAGCGCGCGCGCCTATGCGGCGGATGCGTCTCAGATCGCAACGCGCGGGGGCGAGGCGATGCAGCTCGTCGTCGCGACCATGGATGAGATCACCGAAAGCTCGACGAGAATCGGAGGCATCGTCGGCGTCATCGACGGCATCGCGTTCCAGACGAACATCCTGGCGCTCAACGCGGCCGTGGAAGCGGCGCGCGCCGGCGAACAAGGGCGCGGTTTCGCCGTTGTGGCGGCCGAAGTGCGCAATCTCGCACAGCGCTCCGGCGCGGCTGCCAGGGAGATCAAAGCGCTCATCGGCGAGTCGACGCAAAAGGTAGCGGGGGGCAGCAAGCTCGTCACGGAAGCCGGAGCGACGATGGCCGACCTCGTTCGGGCCGTGGAACGCCTCGACGCCATCATGAGCGAGATCAGTCTCGCGTCGGACGAGCAGTCGACCGGCATCGAGCAGGTCAATATCACCGTGACGCAAATGGAAGAATCGATGCAGCGTAACGCCGCGCTCGTGGAGGAGGCGTCGGCCGTCGCGATGTCGCTCGAAGAGCAGAGTCGCCGATTGAGCGAGGCTGTCGCCCGGTTCAGCTTGCGGAATGATGGAGGATAATGCGTCCCATGCGTGCCGACGCGGTGCGACGAGGATCGGCGCGAAACCGATCCGGCGTCGGCGGACAGGGCAGCTTCGACAATACAATGCGAAACTCGGAGTCGATAGCCGCCGCCAGGAGGATGCAGATGACCACGATCACGAAGCTGTCCGTTCGAGACATTCGGTTTCCCACTTCGCGTTCGCTCGACGGCTCCGATGCGATGAATGCCGCGCCCGATTACTCGGCGACTTATGTGATTCTCGAAACCGATTCGCCGAAGGTGCTGGCGGGCCATGGTCTCACCTTCACGATCGGCCGTGGCAACGAAATCTGCGTGCGTGCGGTCGAGGCCCTCGCCCCGCTCATCGTCGGCAGATCGCTCGAGGAAATAGCGGCGAACATGGGCGCGTTCTGGCGGGCGTTCACATCGGACAGTCAGTTGCGATGGATCGGCCCGGACAAGGGGGCGATCCATCTGGCGACGGCGGCGATCGTCAATGCGGTCTGGGACCTGTGGGCGAAGGCCGAAGGCAAGCCGGTGTGGAAGCTGCTCGTCGACATGACGCCGGAAGAGCTCGTGCGCTGTCTCGATTTTCGCTATGTTACCGATGCGATCATGCCGGACGAAGCCATCGCGATGCTGCATCATCATGCCAAGACGAAAGGCGAGCGCGAACGGGAAATGCTGGCGCATGGCTATCCGGCCTATACGACCTCTGCAGGCTGGCTCGGCTACGACGACGACAAGATTCGCCGTCTCGCACGCGAAGGCGTTGCGCAGGGCTGGACGCACTTCAAGCAAAAGGTCGGCGCGAACCTCGAGGACGACATACGGCGAGCCCGCATCCTGCGGGAAGAGATCGGTGAAAGCCGCAAGCTGATGATGGATGCGAACCAGGTGTGGGAAGTGGATGAAGCGGTGGCCAACATGCGGCGCCTCGCTCAATTCGATCCGTGGTGGATCGAGGAACCCACGAGTCCCGATGACGTGCTTGGTCACGCGACGATCCGGCAGCGGATTCGACCGATCGGTGTCGCCACGGGCGAGCACTGCCATAACCGTGTGATGTTCAAGCAGTTGCTGCAGGCGCAGGCTATCGACTTCTGTCAGCTCGACAGCTGCCGCCTGGGTGGGCTGAACGAGGTGATCGTCGTCTTGCTGATGGCGGCGAAGTACGGCGTGCCCGTTTGTCCGCACGCGGGCGGCGTCGGCTTGTGCGAATACGTCCAGCACATCTCGCTCTTCGACTATATCTGCGTGTCGGCCTCTCTGGAAAACCGCGTACTCGAGTACGTGGACCATCTCCATGAGCATTTTGTCGATCCCGTCGTGATTCGCAACGGCCGTTATTTGCCACCGCAACGTCCGGGCTACAGCATCGAAATGCATGCGGCGTCGCTCGATCGCTATCGCTTTCCAGAGGGCCCGGTCTGGCACGCTTGAAGCGGCACGCAATCTTCCGCGCCCTCGATCGACATCGAGCACACCTTCGGCCGTTCGGCCAGCTATCGGCCGTCGTCTTCGACGGCGAAAATCGAATCCCCATCATCCTGAGCCGGACGAGATTGGACGCCGCGGATCGGCAGCGACTCGCCATCAAGCCGGGATGGTCCAACGATGAAACGCAATTTTCCGGACGACGGTGGCCGATGGTACGTGAACCAAGAAAGAAGGGCGGCTTGGCGGACAGGCCGCTTCAAGGGTCGGGGCTGTGTCATGCCCAGTTGCAGTCCGTGCAATCATTGATTAAAATGCCATCAATGATTAACGGAGGCTGGGGTGGCAAGTATGACGATCCGCAACATCGACGAGCAACTCAAGAGCCGCTTGCGTGTTCAAGCGGCCCGGCATGGGCATTCAATGGAGGACGAAGCTCGCGACATCCTTCGTGCCGCACTATCGACAGAAGCCGAAGGCAGTCAAAACAATCTGATCGAATCTATCCGCCGTCGCATCACGCCGCTTGGCGGTGTCGACCTGGAATTGCCGGCTCGAGAGGCCATCCGGGATCGGCTGGATTTCGGCGCATGATCGTACTGGATACCAATGTTCTTTCCGAAACGCTGCGGTCCACGCCGAACTCGCGCGTGATGGAATGGTTTGCCGCTCAATGGCGTGCCGCGCTTTTTACGACCACAGTGACTCGGGCTGAGATTCTGTACGGCGTGGGCCGTATGCCCGACGGTTCGCGTAAGCAGGCGCTATCGTCCGCGATCAAGGCCATTTTCGAAGAGGACTTCGCCGGCAGGCTCCTCAATTTCGATAGTGACGCGGCTGACGTCTACGCGGAGATTGCCGTGTCGCGGACGAACGCCGGTCGGCCGATCAGCCAGTTCGACGCGATGATTGCCGCGGTGGCCCGATCGAGGGGCGCGACGCTTGCAACACGGAACGTGAAGGATTTCGTCGATTGCGGCATCGCGGTGATCGATCCATGGGCGGGCTGACCGGACACATGTCGCCGCATGCTTCGGCGATTGAAGAACCCATTCGATGGCGCACCATGACGCGCAAGATGTTGTGCGTCCCCGCTCGACTTTTTAAGAAAAACGAAACGATCGGCAATCGATAATCTCGGTTGCCAGTCGGGGCGATCGCTTGCTCGGACACGGAGTTTGGCAAACGCCGTTGCGACCTCGCATACGGCGAATGTACCCACCGCGGACGGGAGGATAGCGAGAGCATGGGTTTCCGAAAGCCTTCAACGCAGGCGCCGACGATCGACGCGGCTTCGGTCGGCGCCTTATCCGTGCTCTTCATCGGTTTAACGCTTGCGCACACCGCACGGGCGCAGGAGCCGCAGCTCACGGATAACGGGAACGGCGGCCCGGTCGCCGCCGCCACGCTGCCGCCCGTGGAGGTGCGGGCCGAGAGCGGCGCACTCGCGCAGGAAGACGGACTCAACAACCCGGACCAGGTATCAGCGGTCAGCAAGACCGGTACGGCGCTCAAGGACTTGCCTGCGAGCGTGCAAGTGATTCCTCGTGCGTTGCTGAGCGAGCAGGGCGCGACGATGCTGCGGCAGGGCGTCGAAAACGCAAGCGGCGTGAATGTCGGCGGTCCGGACTCCAAGGGCTTTTTCGATCACTTCATGATCCGAGGACTGCAGGCGCAGGTCTACAACGATGGGTTCTCGGACGGAGACCAGGTCAACGGCGTCTCTCATTCGTTGAACGGAGTGAAGCGCATCGAGATTTTGGAGGGCCCCGGATCGGCGCTCTTCGGCAGCGGGCCGCCCGGCGGCACGATCAATATCGTTCACTACACGCCGTCGTCGACGTTTCATTTCGGTGGCGACATTCAATCGGGCTCGTTCGGCACGGTTTCGAGCAGTGCCTACGTGACGGGGCCGACAGGGGTTGCGGGTCTGAGCTATCGCGTGGACGCGACGGCATCGCGTTCCGACGGCTTTCGCGACCTGTCGAGCTGGGACGAGGAGATCCGGCCGACGCTTCAGTGGAAGGCCGGCAACCACAAGGTCGAGTTTTCACTCGAAGCGCAACGCATTCGAGAAACGCCGGATTCGTACGGCCTCATCTATTTTCACGGCTCGCCGATCACGACTGTCCCGATCGATGCCAAGTATTCGACTCCGTTTGCCGCGGCTCGTGGCAGTTACATTCGCCCGACACTGACGGACGAGTGGAAGGTTGACGAATTTCTGACTATCAATAATCGCTTTTCCTATCTGCATCGCAGCCTGGACTTCTTCAGCAACGGAGACAGTGCGAGCACGAAAGTGGTCGGCGATCAGGTAACGAGAAGGCAACTGCGGCATCAAGTCGACTCGGACAACACGTTCGACTATCAATTGGAGCCGGTCTGGAAATTTACGACGGGCAGCGTTGGCCATACATTGCTGACCGGATTCGAGTATCAACATCAAATCATCGATACGGTTCGCGCGACGGCGGACCTGCCGAACATCGCGGACGTGTTTGCTCCGGTGCCGCCGGAGACGTCGCTGGCGGGCTTGACGTTCCAATGCGACGCCAGACACTCCTGCGACAACGACCGCCTGCTCGCGAATTTCTATAGCCTTTACGCGACGGATCAGATGGACGTGACGGACAAGCTGAAGATCCGAGCCGGCGTGCGCAAGGACTGGTGGGAAACCTCCCTCACGCCGAATATCACGGTACCCGGCCGGTTCGACTCGCAGGGGCAGGCGCTCGTAGCGGGCACGACCTACACGCGCAACGATGCGCCGGTGAGCTGGAGCGTGGCGTTGCTATATAAGCTGCTGCCGTGGATGTCGCCGTACTTTGGCGTATCGAAGAGCTATCTGGCGAACTTCAATTCGGAGAGCACGCAGAACGGCATCGGCGCGCCGGAATCCGCGCTGCAGTACGAGGCCGGCGTGAAGTTCTCGTTCCTCGACGGCCAGTATGTGCTCAATACCGCGCTGTTCGACGTCACGCGCGACAACGTCGCCGCGCTATTGACGACCGGCGACGTCGAAAACGTCGTGTTCGACAGCCAGAGGACGAAGGGTGCCGAAGCCTCGCTCGACGCGAGCGTCACGGCGCAATGGCACGTGATTGCAAACTTCACGGCGCAGCATGCGGTCATCACGAGCAATCCGCAAGGCGTGAGTGCGGTCGGTAATCACCCACAGGGCGTGCCCGCGTACATGGCGAAGCTGTGGACCACCTATGAGTTTTCGATTGCCGGCGTTCCCGGGTTTCACGTCGGAGCGGGTATCGACTACATCAGCAAGACCTATAGCGACATCACCAACATCAACTCCGTCCCTTCCTATGTGATCGCGAATGCGGCTTTCGGATACCAGATGCGGCGCTGGGGCGTGGATGTCAATGTCCATAACCTGACGAACCGTCGATACTTCGTCGCGGCCAACAATGCCGGCGCCTATGTGGGCGAGCCGCTCAGCGCATTCGTCACGTTGCACGCCAATTTTTGACGGGCGCAACAGAAAGCGCATTTCGACGGTGACGATGAACGATTGAGAAGACGCGGCAGGCAGGCTCGACGGCGCGAGCGATGCCTGCCGATGGGTTGCCTCGGGGCCCCTCAGCCCCGACTATCGATCAATCGTCGTCCTTGACGCTGGCGACGACCTGATGCGCACCGCGGATCGCCGGATACGGCTTCTCGCCCATCATTCCTTTCCAGAGCACCCGGTTGAATTGATCCGGCGGGACCTCGTCGGCATCGGAGAAGTCGAACTTCGCCGTCGCCTTGGCCCAATATGCGGCGTCGTGCTTCGGCTCGATGTCAGGCCCCGCCGCATACTTCACGTCTTGCGGCAACGAAGCCAGCGTCAGCCCCGTCGTTTTGAGCACCGTCGATGCAACGGCCGTGTAGTTCCATGTACCGGACGAGTGAACGTCGAATACGTCAGCCATCGGGCGCTGGAACGCCGTGTTCAGGTTGATGTGCTGCGTGCCGAGGATGTCCTCGATCGTCCTCAGGGCGTTCACCTGGCTATACCGCGTGCCGACGACCTGCCCCTGCTTCACATAGGGGCCGACGACGTAGACCGGGCCGCGATGCGAGTCCACGTGATCGGGGCCGTCCTGCACGTCGTCTTCGGTGACGATGATCAGGGTGTTCGCAGCGTAGGGACTCTTGGCTACGGCCTCCACGAGCGACCCGACCGACAGATCGTCGTCCGCTTGCTGCGTCTCGGGCGTGTTCACGCCTGCGAGCGCCGTTCCGAAGGAGCCCATGTGATCGTGGCTAAGGCGGACCAGCGAGAGACTCGGCAGATTTCCGTTGGCGACGTACTGATCGAACTCGCGTTTCCATTCCTGGTAGCGCCAGAGGTCCGGGTAGTTTTGATCGAAGCCGCGGAAGTAGACGTCCGTGACCGGCGCCAGCTTCGGATCGAGCGGCGCAACTTGGACGATACCCGACGCGTACGGCGAGACGACGGGGGCGCTCTTCGTTCCAATGCTGCCGGTGTTGTTGACGAGGAACCCATAGTTGCGCACCGAGCCGCCGGCGGCGAGCACGGCGTCGAAGATATAACCCTGCTGCTCGCCGACCGGGGAATCGGAGGAAGCATGATTGCCGGTTCCCGTCAGCAGGTTGTCCGTGCCGCCGGGCAGGCTCGCCGACTGGGTGCTGTAGTTCGTCGTGCCCGCCGGTCCCGCCGCCGCATCGCGCTCGGCAACCGTCGCCCAGTTGACGGGCACGCTGCGATTCGCGCCTTCCGACTCGTACGACATCCCGCGGTTGACGGCAGCGTAGTTCAGTTGTTGCGAGAGCGTCTCGGTGTTGGTCACGCGGCCCTGCAACGCCCACGACCAGCCGTCCATGCTGCCGTCGCCCGGATTCATGAAGTTGTCGATCGTGACGAACTGGGACGCGAGGCGGTGAAAGTTCGGCGTGATGCTCGCGCCGAACTGGGCCAGCGCGGGATCGCCATGGGCACCATTGCCGAGATCGCCGAGGATCTGGTCGTAGGTGCGATTCTCCTTCACGATGTAAATCACGTGCTTGATATGGTCGCGTACGAAGTGCATCACCTCGCGATCGCGCGCGTTCGCTTCGGGGCGATAGAAGTTGTTGTTGGCGACTTGCTGCGTCAATTGCGCCAGGTCGCTCTCAGGCGGTACCGGGGCGCTGACGAGGGAGGCACGCTCGAGCTGGAACTGGTATTCGTTCGAAGCCCGTGCGGCGGCCGCGGCCGCGGCATTGCCGCCCGGATAGGTGATGCTTGTCATGTTGGCCGTGCTGCCCGACAGATGGTCGGGGTTCGGTCCGGTCACGCTCTTGCCGTTGACGACGTAGATCCAGCTGCCGTCCGCGCTGAAGGTGACATCGTGCGGCTCGAATGCTGTCGGGATCAGCCCGGCGACCCGATAGGCGCGGGGGCCGACCAGCGGAATGACGGCGATCGCATTGGTTCCGGCGTTGACGGCGTAGAGCGTGCGGCCGTCGCGTGAAAGCGTCACGGCGAATGTCGCGGCACCGGTGTTCGGGGCGTGCGGCAGGACATCGCCGGGAGCCCGTGCATCGATTTTTGCCCGGACGGTGTTGCTGTTCGTGTCGATGACGGCCACTTGGTCGGCGTTGTCTTGCGCCACGTAAAGCGTCGATTGCGATGCGTCCAGGGTCATACCGAGGGCATTGCCGTCCAGCTTGATACGCTTGACGAGACGGCCGCCCGACGCCGACGAGATATCGATCGCGACTACTTCGCGATCGCGGTCCGACGACACGTAAGCAACATTATTGCCCTTGATGACGACGGCGAACGGGAACGTTCCGCCGACGCCGCCGGGCGTGCCCTCGTTGCCGGGGAAGAACGGGCGCAGGTCATGCTCGTAGCGCACCGTGCGCGTCGTCGTGTCGATCACACTGATCGAATCGTTGTAGTTGTTCGCGACGACGAGCGTCTTGCCGTCGGCCGAAATACCGAGCCCACCGGCATTAGGCTGTACGCCGAGACCCAGGCCCTTGCCGTTGTGACCGAGCGCGATGGTCCCGGAGGCGGTCCAGGTGCCGCCGTTCCTGACGTACGCATAGACGGCGTCGTCGCTGCCGCCCGTCGCATAGAGCGTGTTCCCGTCGGGAGAAAAGACGAGACCGACGTAGGCATTCGTCTGTTGAATGACCTGTGTGAGCACGGGGCGCTTTTTGTTGTTGCCCGAGACGTCGTAGAGAAAGAGGTATTGCGTCGAGTTCGCCTTGTCGACCGTGCCGTCGGGCTTATATAGCGAGTTCTGGCCCGCCGTGATGATCGCCAGAGTTTTGCCGTCCGGGCTCAGTTGCGAGCGCACGGCCTCTCCGGCGACGAAGTTGGGATAGCCGGGCAAGCGCGGGTTCAAGTATTGCTGGACGGCGCCGCGCATGAACGTCGGGGTGATGTACTGGCCGCTCGGCAACTGGGCCACGTCGATAGCGTCGGTGTCGGCTTGGGCATGAAATGCGAGGAGTACGGCGGACATGATCGCTCCGACACGGAGCACATACTTGAAGTCGTAGTTCTTCATCGTGTTCCTTCCTCTACGGTGGGGGGCCGCATTATTAAGTCATCGCACGGTGTCAGTGCGATGACGAGGAAGGGGGGCGGTCGGCCGCTCGGCTCGAGCAACCGGCGGCAAAACGAGCGGCGCGGGCCGCGGAGCAAGTTCGAATCTCGTCCGCGGCCGTATGCGACAGAAGTTGCAGCGTTACCGGGAGGGGAGCTCCGCGAGCCTGCGCACCGTGTCGGCGCACGCGTGCGCGACTTCTTTGCCCTTGACGACAAAGTGCTCGCGGAAGAAGCCAATGTGCTCCTCGCCGTGATGGAAGTGGTGCGGCGTGAGCACGGCGGAGAAAACCGGCGTGCCCGTCTCGAGCTGTACTTGCATCAGGCCGGTGATGACGGCCTGCGCGACGAACTCGTGCCGGTATATGCCGCCATCGACGACGAGTCCGGCGGCGACGATCGCCGCATATCGGCCGCTCGATGCGAGGCGCTTTGCATGCAATGGAATTTCGAAAGCCCCTGCGACTTCGTATTGCTCGATGTCTTCGGCCGAGTAACCATAGTTCGGCATCGACGCGAGGAACGATGCCTTGCATTGGTCGACGATATCACGGTGCCAGCATGACTGGATGAATGCGATGCGCCCGCGCTTTTCATTGGCGGAGGAAATTGCTTTTGATTCGGTGAAAGTGGCGATATTCATGGATTTTCAGCCTGTCTGTGTGAACAGGGCGAAGGACGACCCGCAGCCTTCGTGGCTCACGAAGGACGAAGGAAGTCCTGTTCTCTTTCATCCGGACTATACCGTCGGCCCCGGAATCGCACCGAGTCTGCTGACCTCCGTCGCTGCAATGCTTTCATCGCATGCAAGACCGAGCGCTCGCGGGCTACGTCCGAAGAGGACGATTACCGCCGGTGGGGAGTTGCACCCCGCCCCGAGAACATGTTCTTGACGAACGGTGCGTACGCTACCACGGATTGCGCGACCTCGCTCGCTCCATGCGACGTGAACGGCCGGTACGGTGCGTTCGTGGGACGCCCGTGAGCGGGCACAGTCATTGCGGACAGTTGTTTGTCAACGGACCACGAAAGCGGTTGGCCCATCCAACGGGAAACCGCGTTGCGCATCGCGTCGCACGTCCGCGTCGAACAATCCATCAGCCAAGGGAGAAGGCTCATGACACGACGACTCATCGCGCTCTTTCTGCTCATCGGTACAGTCGCGCTAACGGCCTGTCACACAGTCTCGGGAGCCGGCGAGGACATTTCCAGGGGCGGCCACGCCATCACGAACTCGGCACAAAAGCACGAATAAGCGGCTCTCCGGCGCCGCTTTGGAAAGTCCCGCCTTCGACGGTCGAGCCGCCGCGTCTCACGCTGCGGCTCGAGCGGCGCGCATGTCGTGCCGCGGAGTGCCAATGTTCTTGTAACGCGCACGCGCACTAGCATCGCGTTGATCAGAATCCACTGCCGAGCGTATGCAGTAAGCAGCGCGGCGATTGTCGCGTATTCACTGCGTTGACGATGTCGGTGAGGAACCACGGCAAATTCAGCTTCGTGTCGGGATAGCTGGTGCCAACGGTGAGTCGCGGCGGTTTGGAGGTTGGCTCCGCTTGCGCGGCCGCATGGTGCGAATTCGCGGCGCATTCGTCCGTGCCTGTCCGATTCTGTTGAAGCGATTGCTCGTTGACGTAGGACCAAGCCGGTGCGGATGCAACCGCGGTAGCGGCCAACACGGCGGTGACGAGTAGGGCCTTCATTTGATTTTTCTCCGGGACTTGGTTTTCGACCCATGAGCGGCTAGTGAGTTCAAGGTCGATCCCGATTCACTTCTTACACCGGGGATGCCCACGCTTCCTTCCTCCGCTGCGCAACTCTCGACGCCGTGCAGTAGCCAATGAGTTGCCGCGAACCCTATAAGCGTGCAAGCGGCGACAGGCGCTGTGCAACGGTCTATACCAGAGCCACTTGCGTTATGCTGGCGCAATTATTCGCTACGCGATACAGGGATGTCGCCACGCACGATGAACTTCGTCTTCAGACCGCTTACCGTCGTCTGGCTCGTCGCAGCCCTCGCGCTTGCCGGCTGCGACGATCAAGAGGGCGAGCGCGCCATGGAAAAACTCAAAGCCTTCCTCAATGCCATCAAGCCCGATGCTCTGCTGCTGAGAGGGTTGAAACCGGGTGTCACCACGGAGGCGCAGATCCGCGATCAGATGGGAAAGCCCGAAACTGAGCGGACTTTCGCGGATGGCTCGAAGCGCTTCGAGTATCCGCGCGGCCCGCAGGGCGTGACGACCTACATGGTCGACATCGATCCGAACGGTACGCTCAGAAGCGTCACCCAGGTTCTCACCGCCGCGAACTTCGCGAGGATTCGCCCCGGCATGTCGCAGGACGAAGTACGTCAGTTGCTCGGCAAGCCGGGCGATGTCGCCGTCTATCGGCTCAAGCCGGAGACGGTATGGAGCTGGAGGTGGGAGGAGGGCCCGCCGACGGGTGAGGCGTTCTTCAACGTGCATTTCGACCAATCGGGCCACGTCTATACGACCTCGCGCTCGGACGTGATACGCGGCCACTAGCGATCACTCGAAGCATCACGGCCAAGGCGCGCCGCGATTCCCGCGAGGCACGCCTGGCGAGCGCCCGCAAGCGCGGCCGCTATTCGACGGCGCCTGCCTTAGGAGTAGACTGGTAGCGCCGGTCCCGGCCCGGCGCGTCGTGGAGCGCATTCGAACGACGGGAGAATCGAAGTGTCACTGAAACCGCGATACCTCTTTGTGCTCGGCCTTGTCGTTCTATCCGCCGCTACCGCGCTCACGCCTCGGGTTGCCGGAGCCCAGGGCACCGATACGGGCGAGAGCGGCCTTTTTTCAGGACAAACGGCGACGCACACGACGGCGGCGGTCGTCAAGACCGACCCCGCAACGAACACGGTAACGCTGCGTGACGATAACGGCGCGGTGACCGATGTCGTGGTCGACAGGGCGGTCGGCGACGTCAAAAAACTGAGGATTGGCGATCGCGTCGACATCACCTACAAGCGCGCTCTGGTGCTCAGCGCGGAAAAGACCGGCTCCGGTTCGATACGCGAGCGCCTCGATACCCAGACGATCACCCCGGCGCCGGGAGGGTCCATGACCTCCACGCATCGCGTCCAGGCTGTCGCCACCGTGCTCGCCGTCGACCGGGCGAATCGCAAACTGACCTTGCGCGGCCCGACGGGCACCATGACGCTGCAGGCCACGGACGATCGTTTCCTCAAGGGACTCCACGTCGGAGACAACATCCGCGTGGACTATCTCGAAGCGACGGCGTTGCAGGTCATGCGCGACGGCATTCCCGTGCAGTAGCCGCCGCTGCACCGCAGCACCGCCCGGGCGAGGCCAGACTCGCCGTCCCCACATCGGGTTTTGCTCTATGCAAGCGGCGCTTCTCATTGCCGTTAAAGCACACGCACGAGTGGGTTCTGTGCGAAGCGAACGGCTGTGGCCATCGGCATACGCGGTGACTTGGGAGGCGTCCGAATGCAAAGACTCAGTTTCAAGCAAAAGCTCTGGTTGCCATTGATCGTCAGCATGGTGGCGCTGCTGATCGTCTCCTTATGGGCGGCCGTTTTGCTGCGGGGCACGCGCATCGACGAGCGCAAGAACGATCTCATCAACGTCGGCCACGTGGGTCTGGCGATCGTTCAGGAGTATGCCGCACTGGCGAAGAGCGGCGCCCTCTCGGAAGAGCAGGCGCGCAAAGAGGCGCTTGCGCGCCTGCGCGACGTGCGCTATGGCGAGGACGGCTACTTTCTCGTCATCGATTCGACGCCACGCATGATCATGCATCCGATGAAGCCGGCGAGCGAAGGCAAGGAGCTCGCGAGCGTGGCCGATGCCGACGGCAGGCATCACTACCTTGCCTTCGCCCGCGCGGCGCAGTCGCCCGAAGGCGGTTTCGTCGACTATGTGTTTCCGCGCCCGCATACGACGGAGGCCGTGCCGAAACTCGGCTACGTCGTCCGCTACGCGCCATGGGATTGGATCATCGCCACCGGTGCCTACGTCGACGACATCGACAACGCGTTCGTGCATTCGCTCTATTTGGCGTGCGGCCTCCTGATCGTGCTCGCATGCGCGCTAGCGGCGCTCGTCGCCGCCGTCAATCGCAGCATCGTCCGGACGATCGGGGGCGACCCGCGCGTCGCCGCGCGCATCGCCGATGGCATCGCGGGCGGCGATCTCGCGATCGCGATCGACGCGCGGAATGCGCATGCTCAAAGCCTGCTACGAGCGATCGGACACATGCGCGAAGCGCTGACCGGGATGATCGCGCGGATCAAGCATGCGTCCGACAATGTCGCGCAGACCTCCGACGAGATTGCGAGCGGCAATGCCGATCTCTCCGCGCGCACGACCGAGCAGGCCACTTCGCTCCAGCAAACGGCGGCGAGCATGACGCAGATCACAGAGCAAGTGCGTCAGGCATCCGACCACGCGCGCGCGGCGAACGGTCTTGCCAAGCGCGCCGTGACGATTACCGATCGCGGCGGCGCGGCGGCCGCGGCGGCGGTCACGACGATGCGCGACATCTCGAGCGAGTCGCAGAAGATGGTCGAGATCATCTCGGTCATCGAGGGCATTGCCTTCCAGACCAACATTCTGGCGCTCAACGCGGCGGTCGAGGCTGCGCGCGCGGGCGAGGAGGGGCGCGGCTTCGCCGTCGTGGCCGGCGAAGTGCGCTCGCTCGCCCAGCGCAGCGCCGCGGCCGCGAAGGAGATCCGCGGCCTGATCCAGCGTGCGGTGTCGCGCGTCGGCGAGGGCGCGGGGCTCGTCGAGCAAACCGGCGCGACCATCGACGAAGCGCGCGGCGCCATCGCCCAAGTGATGCGGATCGTCGAGGAGATCGCGAGCGCCGCCGCCGAGCAGACCACCGGCATCGAGGCGGTGAACGCGTCGGTTTCGGAAATGGACGACATGACGCGGCAAAATGCGGCGCTCGTTCAGCGTGCGGCTGCGGCGGTCGAGGCGCTCGAGCACGAGGCTCGGCAACTGCAGACGGCGATCGCCGTCTTCCATATCGGCTAGCCGGCGACGGCCGAGGGGGCGAGCCAGTGGACGCTGGCTCGCCGCGGGTATATAAAAACCGGACGGACCCGCGCGCTGGCCTCCCCACACGAGGCGCGCCCCCAAACGAAGAGGAACGATGCCATGACGTCCGATCCGTCGAAAAAGCCCGCTGAAGACGAGTCGTCGAGAAATCTGGAGCATCTCGACGCCGCGCTCAGTCACGTCCACACCTCGCTTACCACGGGCAGCATCGCCGTGGGTGCGGCCAAAGCGATCGTCTATAGCCTGATCGAGACACTCGGCGCGCTCGTCGGCGATCCCGACTTGCCCGAGCACAGCCGTTCCGGCTACGAAGGGCTGCTCGAAAAAGCCCGCGAGATGCGGGTACGAATCGGAAAATGACGGCGGCCGCGGAGGGCGACCGGCGGGCCTGCTAAAATGCCGGCGCCGCCATGTAGTGGATTTCAGGATGAAATTGCTCGATGCCCTGGTCGAACAACGCATTGCCGCCGCCGCCGCGCGCGGCGAGTTCGACGATTTGCCCGGCGCCGGCGCGCCACAGGATCTGGATGACGATCTGCTCGTCCCTGAAGAAGTGCGCGTCGCGAACCGTATTCTGAAAAACGCGGGATTCGTTCCTCCCGCGGTCGAGCAATTGCGCTCGCTGCGGCATTTGCATGACGAATTGCGGGCCGCGGGCGATCGGGCCGCGCGCTGCCGCTTGCAGGCAAAGATGCTGGCGCTCGACATGGCGCTGGAGTCGCTGCGCGGGGAACCGACCGTCGTGCCCCGCGAGTACTGCCGGCGGATTGCCGAGCGGCTGTCGGAGCGCGTGCTGGAGGAAGGCGCCGCGGCGATCGAGGCCTGGCCTGCCGCGTCGGCCGACGGCGCGGGTTGTTCGTGAGCGCATTGTCCGAGCCGACCGCGACCGGCGACGCCCAGACCGCCGCAGGCTCGTCCGCGGCGGCAGGTGCCGCGCAGGCCGGTGCGGCCGACGGCGCCACGACGAGCGAGCGCGACAGCCGCTTCATGAGGCTGGCGTTGTCAGCGGCCGAATCGGCCCGCGCGGCCGGCGAGGTGCCGGTCGGGGCGGTGCTCGTGCGCGGAGACGATGTGATCGCTTCGGGATTCAACCATCCGATCGGCGCTCACGATCCGTCGGCGCACGCCGAGATGGTCGCGCTGCGCGCCGCCGCCCAATCGCTCTTGAACTACCGCATGCCGGGCTGCGAGCTCTATGTGACACTCGAGCCGTGTCTGATGTGCGCGGGCGCGATCATGCATGCGCGCATCGCACGGGTCGTGTTCGGCGCGCACGATCCGAAGACGGGCGCGTGCGGTAGCGTCGTCGATGCGTTCGCGGACCCTCGGCTCAATCACCATACGCGCGTCGAAGGCGGCGTGCTCGCGAGCGAGTGCGGCAATGCGCTGAAGTCTTTTTTCTCGCAGCGGCGGCAGGCGATTCGCGCCGCGCGTCGCGAGAGCGCGGCGGAATAACGGGCGCGACGATCCGATGACGCAGTCCCGAACCATCGAACTCATTGCTCCGTCCGGCTATCCGCCCGATCCGGCGGCGATCGAGCGTGCCGTCGCGCGGCTGCGCGAGGCGGGGCACACCGTGCGAGGCGTCGAAGCGGCTGCCCGGCGCTACCAGCGCTTCGGCGGCACCGACGCCGACCGCGCCGGCGATCTCAACGGGCTCGCCGATCCGGCTCGCCCGTTGCCCGACGTGGCTCTGGCCGTGCGCGGCGGCTACGGTGCCGTACGCATCCTCCCCGCGCTCGATTACGACGGGCTTGCGCGCCGCCTCGCGGACCAGCCCGTCGCGCTCGTGGGTCATAGCGATTTCACCGCGATCCAGCTCGCCCTGCTCGCGCGATGCGGACTGACGACGTTCGGCGGTCCGATGCTCGGCATGCATTTCGGGGCCGAGACGCCGAGTGCGTTCACGATGGACCATTTCTGGCAAGCGTTGACGGCGCCCTCGTTCACGCTCGAAGTGGAGGCCGCGCAGACGGGGCCGATGGAAGCGCGCGGCACGCTGTGGGGCGGCAATCTCTCGACGATCGTGTCGCTCGTGGGCACGCCTTACATGCCGCATGTCGACGGCGGCATTCTGTTCCTCGAAGACGTCAACGAGCAGCCGTTCCGTATCGAGCGAATGATTTACCAACTGCACCTCGCTGGCGTGCTCGCGCGTCAACAGGCGATCGTGCTCGGCGAGTTCTCGGGGATCAAGGCTTACGACTACGACAACGGTTACGGCCTGGCGGCGGTCGTCGAGCAGATTCGCTCGGTGACCGGCATCCCGGTCGTCGTCGGCTTGCCGTTCGGCCATATCGACGACATCGTCACGCTGCCTGTCGGCGCGAAGGCGCATCTGATCGTGCACGAGCGCGGTTTTCGGTTGACCCTCTCGGGTCATCCCCATTTGCGGTAGGACCGGCATCGCCGCGCCGCGAGACGCGCAAAACGGACATACTTTCCCGCTGACGCGCACTATCCGGTTCGGCATATGGGCGGTGCGGGGCGTTTTCGCTACACTGGGCCGTCCTTGACGATTGCCTCCGAGCGAGGCCGCCGAATCATGCCATTCGATCCCTCCTATCCGCGCGACTTGATTGGTTACGGCCGCCATCCCGTTCAGGCGGACTGGCCGGGCGGTGCGCGCGTGGCGGTCCAATTCGTCCTCAATTACGAAGAAGGCGGGGAAAACTGCGTGCTCCACGGGGACGCGGCTTCGGAGCAGTTCCTTTCCGAGATCGTCGGCGCGGCCGCTTATCCGGCGCGGCACATGAGCATGGAGTCGATCTACGAGTACGGCTCGCGCGCGGGCGTCTGGCGCATTTTGCGCGAGTTCGAAAAGCGTGGCCTGCCATTGACGGTGTTCGGCGTCGGCATGGCCATCGAGCGCCATCCCGAGGTTGCGCGCGCGTTCGTCGAGCTCGGTCATGAGATCGCGTGCCATGGCTGGCGGTGGATCCACTACCAGGACATGACGCCCGATCGGGAGGCCGAGCATATGAGGCTCGGCATGGAGGCGATCGAGCGCGTGACGGGTATGCGGCCGCTCGGCTGGTACACGGGTCGCGACAGTCCCAACACGCGCCGGCTCGTGGCGGAATATGGCGGATTCCTCTACGACTCCGATTGCTACGGCGACGATCTGCCGTTTTGGACCGAAGTCGAAGTGACGGGTGGCGAAAAGCGGCCGCATCTGATCGTGCCTTACACGCTCGATACGAACGACATGCGATTCGCGACTGCGCAGGGCTTCAACACGGGCGAGCATTTCTTCACCTATCTGCGCGATGCGTTCGACGTCCTCTATGAAGAGGGGGACGAGGCACCGAAGATGCTCTCGATCGGCATGCATTGCCGCTTGCTCGGAAGACCCGGGCGCTTTCGCGGACTGCAGCGGTTTCTCGATCACATCGAGAAACGCGATCGCGTGTGGGTGACGCGGCGCATCGATATCGCGCGCCACTGGCGGGCACGCCATCCGTTTGAGGCGCGGGCCTGAGCGAGTGCGAGTCTCATGAGATACACGCTAGATCAACTGAACGCGATGCCCGAGGACGCATTCGTCGATGCGCTGTCCGGCATCTTCGAGCATTCGCCATGGGTTCCGCGCGAGGCCGCCCGCGAGCGGCCTTTCGAGAGCGTCGACGCGCTTTATGACGCGATGGTGAGCGTCGTCGCTCACGCCGGGAGCACGCGGCAGCTCGCCCTCATCAATGCGCACCCCGAACTCGCCGGCAAAGCGGCCGTGCGCGGCGAACTGACGGCGGAATCGACGCGCGAGCAAAGCAGTGCGGGCCTCTCGCAATGCACGCAGGCCGAATTCGACAAACTGCAGCGGCTCAACCGCGAGTACCGCGACAAATTCGGTTTCCCGTTCATCCTTGCCGTGCGCGGCTACGATCGTGCGGGCATCCTCGCCAACTTCGAGGCGCGGGTGGGCAATGAGCGGGACGAGGAAATGCGTATGAGCCTCGAGCAGATCTATCGGATCGCGCGCTTTCGCGTCGACGATTTGATCGCGGCATGACGATTCGAACAAAGCAAGGACGACAGCAATGGCTCTTCTGATTTCCGATCCCAATGCGCCCGACTTCACGCGGCGTTACGCGAACCTGGCGGACCCCCGGCTCGGCGCCGAAGCGCTCGAAGCAAGCGACGAGTTTTTCGCGCCGAAGGACCGCATGCTCAATCCGGAGCCGGCCATCTTCATCCCTGGCAAGTACGACGATAACGGGAAATGGATGGACGGCTGGGAGACCCGCCGCAAACGCACGACGGGCTACGATTGGTGCATCGTCAAGCTTGCCCGCGCGGGCGTGATCAAAGGGCTCGATATCGACACGAGTCATTTCACCGGCAACTTTCCGCCCGCGGCTTCGATCGAAGCTGCGCACGTGCCCGCGGGGGCGGCTCCCGACGCGGCGACGCAATGGACGGAGATCGTAGCGTCGACGACTTTGCAAGGCAACAGCCACCATTACGTCGAAGTGCGTGACCCAGCGAGCTATACGCACATTCGCCTCAACCTCTATCCCGACGGCGGCGTGGCCCGGCTCCGCGTCTACGCGCAACCGCGGCTCGACTGGGGGCAGGCGAGCCGGACCGATCTCGTCGATCTCGCGGCGATGGAAAACGGCGCGCACATCGTCGCGGCCAACAACCAACATTTCGGTGCGGCATCGAATCTGCTGATGCCGGGACGTGGCGTCGACATGGGCGACGGCTGGGAAACGCGCCGCCGCCGCGAGCCCGGCAACGACTGGGCGGTCATTGCGCTCGCGCGGCCGGGGACGATCAGGAAGATCGAAGTGGACACCGCGCACTTCAAGGGCAACTATCCCGATCGTTGCTCGCTGCAGGCCGCCTGCGTATCAGGCGGCACCGACAGCTCGCTCGTCACGCAGGCCATGTTCTGGCCTGAGCTGCTCGGCGAGCAGAAGCTCACAATGGACGCGCAACATGTCTTTGAACGTGAGATCGTGTCGCTTGGGCCCGTGACGCACGTGCGCTTCAACATCATTCCCGACGGCGGCGTATCGCGCTTGCGGCTGTGGGGATTCGTCGATTGAGGAAAGGGGATACGCCGTGATGAGGACGCTTGCAATCGAACCGCTGACGCGCGAGTCGTTCGCGCCGTTCGGCGACGTCATCGAACTCGAGGGCGCGCGACACTTCCCGATCAACGAGGGCACCACGACGCGCTTTCACGATCTCGCGCGCGTCGACGTGACGGACGCCGGTGGACGCCCGCTGCTGAACCTGTTCCGGGGCGAGCCGCGAGCCTTGCCATTCGAAGTATCGATGCTGGAGCGCCATCCGCTCGGCAGCCAGGCCTTTGTGCCACTTTCCGACCGACCTTACCTCATCGTCGTTGCGCCCCTGGGGCCGCTGACGCCTGCGGCGATTCGGGCTTTCGCGACCCGAGGCTGGCAGGGCGTCAATTACAAAAAAGGGGTATGGCACCATCCGCTGATCGCTCTGGAGGCGGTCAGCGATTTCGTCGTCATCGACCGAGGCGGCGAAGGCCACAATTGCGACGAGGAGCGGCTGCCCGAGTCGCTTTGGCTGACCGAGGACGCGTGGCGGGCGGCAACGGCGGCATAGCGCCGCATCGTGTAGATCTGACCGACCGAACCCTCTCCCATTCCGTCTCAAGCGGCGCCTCGACTGGCGCCGGTCGTGTTGGCGACAGCCATTGTAGGAAACCCCTGACAAGCGCGCCGCCACGTATTACGCGAGGTTCAGCGCGCGCTGATTTCGTACGGCCACCCCTTGACCGATACTTTCGTCAAGCCAAACGGTTCTTCTCATCGAAGCCGCTAGCGAAAGCCGACGATCCAAGGAGATTTCCAAATGAGCCGCATCGCGAAAGACCTGATCGAACTCAAGCGCCTGAGCGAGGGCGGAGCTGGAGCTCTGACGCAACACCTGCTGCGCGAAATCGCGGCAAGCCTCATCGCGTTTGGCGTCGCGGATTGGCGTAAGGGCCATTGAGCTGGTCGGGCGCGCAAACGTTTGCGCATTCGAGCCGAGGCCCTGAAAGAGCCGTGAAGAAAAAAGGAGGGTAAAAATGAGCTGCGACATCCATCAATCGATTCAAGAAATCAACCGGTCGTATCTTGCTCTCGTGCAGCGCATACTGCGAGACGATCGCGCCGAAGGCATGGCCACGCTGGGTCTGTCGGCGCCGCTCGCGGAGTTGCTCGTGGAGCTTTCGGAAGACCAGACGCAAAAGCTGGCGGCGCGCGATCAATTGATTTGCCTTTTTCGCTTTACCGATCGCGCGGTGCTCGGCGGCTTGGCGGATCGCGGACGGCAGCTGGCGAAGACCGCTGCTTGATACGGCGACGCCCGACACCCAGGCGCACGTCTTGGTCCTCGCAAGGCGGTTCCGTCGAGGCAGACACGCAGCGGCAATCTACCGCACCATTTACCATACCAAGCGATGAGCGATGTCCCGGCCACTCTGGTCAGGGCGTTTCGCATCGATACTTTCTCGCTCAGCGCTGAGCGCCCGACTCGAACCAGGCGGCGATTTTCAAACGTTCGTCCTCGGTCATATGCGTTACGTTGCCGAGCGGCATGGCCTTCAATTGAACGGCCTGTTGATAGATGCGCTGCGCATTGCGCGCGATCTCATCGGGTGTATCGAACATGACGCCGGCCGGGGCGCTGCCCATCAACGTCGGGTGCGCCGAGTGGCAGGCAACGCAGCGTTGCTGCAGCACCGGTGCGATCTCGGCGATCCGAAGCTGTGGCGCGTTGGCGGCTTCCGCTTGCGGCGCGATCGGCCGCGGCAGCGTGAACACGAGCGCGGCGGCGAGCAACGCCGCGCCGGCGGCCGGAAGATACCAGAGCACCCGCCCGCGATGGCGCATGACGAAGAACTGCCGGATCAACGCGCCCGCCAGCATGATGATCGCGAGAACCGCCCAGTTGTGGGGGTGCGTGTACGTGATCGCGTAGTGATTCGAGAGCATCGCGAAAACGACGGGCAGCGTGAAGTAGGTGTTGTGCACCGAGCGCTGCTTGCCGCGCTTCCCGTAGATGGGATCGGGCGCTTGGCCCTTCAGCATGGCGTCGACCATCTTTCGCTGGCCCGGAATGATCACGAAGAACACGTTGGCCGACATGATCGTCGCCAACATCGCGCCGACGATGAGGTACGCTGCGCGGCCCGCGAAGACATGGCAGGCGAGCCAGGCCGCCGCGAGCACATAAAGCCCGACGCAGACACCGAGTAGTTTATCTTTCGCGCCGAGCAGGCGGCAAAGCGAGTCATAGACGATCCAACCCGCCGCGAGGAAACCCAGCGCCGCCGAGATGGCGACGACGGGGCCCATGTCGAGCACGTTCTTGTCGATCAGATAAGTGCCGGGCGAGAAAAGATAAACGACGGTGAAGAGCGCGAAACCGGACATCCACGTCGTGTAGGACGGCCACTTCGACCAATGCAGGTCGTCGGGCATCTCCGGCGGCGCCACCATGTACTTCTGCATGTTGTAGAAACCGCCGCCGTGAACGTGCCAGAGTTCGCCGAATACGCCGCGCGAGACGAGGGCCGGGTCTTTCGGCTTTTTGAGGCTGTTGTCGAGCGCGACGAAATAGAACGATTCGCCGATCCAGGCGATCGCCACCACCACATGTAGCCAGCGAAGCGCAAGGTTGAGCCAATCGGTGATGAAGCCTTCCATGAATTCTCCCCCAGGACACTAACCGCCGATATCGGCGTTCAGCTGCCGCGATAGGTGCTGTACGCCCACGGAGAGACGAGCAGCGGGACGTGATAATGCGCTTTCGGGTCGGCCACACCGAAACGCAGTACGACGCGATCGATGAACCTCGGCGCCGGCAGCGCCACGCCGGCTGCGGCAAAGTAGTCGCCGGCGTGAAAGACGAGCTCGTATTCGCCCGTCTTGAAGGCGGAGCCTTCGAGAAGTGGGGCGTCGCAACGCCCATCGCTGTTCGTGACGACAGTCGCGAGCCTCCGGCGCGCATCCCCGTCGAGCGAAAAAAGTTCCACGCGGATGCCCGCTCCGGGGCGGCCGTGGGCGGTGTCCAGCACGTGTGTTGTGAGCTTTCCCATGCGAAGGGGATCCTGGTCGTCACGTTTTCGGGTATGACGGCGCCTGAAGTCGTTCGCGGCGTGCGCCGTAGAGGCATTCTAAGAAGTCCCGGCCCGGTGCGCGCGAGCGATAGGAAAGATAAGCCCGCGCGCATGAGGGATCCAATATATGGTGGCCCTGAAGGCGAGTATCGGCCCCGCAGTATTGCCACAGTGATTTTGGCCCTCGATCGTTGCATTGACGCCGCGACGTGCAATTCGAATGCGGAGAGACGCGGCAAATGCGGGAATGCAGGCGGCGCCGGGAGCGCTGCCTGATCGCGGACAGCTGGGTCAGATTGCGTGGTCGACGAGCGCGCGCGTGGCTTCGGCGACGACCGCGCGCAGCCAGCGCACCTCGTCCGAATAGTGGCAGCGCTCGTGCCAGAGCTGGTAGTACTGCATCGGCGGAAAGTCGAGCGGCGCCGGCAGAACCGTCAGCGGAAGAAGCTTCGCGTAGTGATCCGCGAAGAGACGCGTGGTCGTGAAGATCAAATCCGATTTGACGAGCACGTACGGCGCGAGGTTGAAGTACGGCAACGTGACCACGACGTGGCGCTTGAGCCGCTCGCGGGCGAGATGGACATCGATCGCGCCGCGCTGGCCGACGGAGTACGGAGTTGGCGCAAGGTGCGGCGCATTCAGATACTGATCGAGCGTCAGGCTGCCGCGCTTCGCGAACGGATGCGCATTGCTCATCACGCAGACGATTTCGTCGGTGAAGAGGTTCGACAGATGAAGCTGCTCGGGCGGCTCGGGCCAGTTTCCGACTACGATATCGAGCTTGCCTTCTTCGAGCGCAAGCTCGTAGTCGAACGCGGGACCGAGCGAATGGAATTCAAGGGTGGCGTTCGGCGCGGCCTGGCGAAAGCGCTCGACGACCGTAGGCACGAACAGCACGTTGAGGTAGTCGGGGCAGCCGATCCGATAGCAGCGGATCGACGTGGCGGGATCGAAGTTGTGCTGCTGAAAGCGGATGCGCTCGATCTCGCGCAGCGCGTTCTGCGTGGGCTCGAGCAGGCGCAGGCCGTACTCGGTCGGTACCATCCCGGACTTGCCGCGCACGAGCAACGGATCGCCGGTGATGTCGCGCAGCCGCCTCAACGCAGCGCTGATCGCCGGCTGCGATTGGTTGAGCTTGACGGCCGCACGCGTCACGCTGCGCTCCATCAGCAACGTATGGAGGACGCGCAGCAGGTAGGTGTCGATCGCCTCGCGTTGCTGACTCATGACCTCTCCCTTTATATTCCCAGGCTGATCGGCCAGGGATGCGGATATCAGGCTTTTAATATGTGCATTAATTGGCGTCAAGCGAGACGTACTCGAATGACGCGAGAACGGGACACCACGGCGCGCAGGATTTTGTCGGCTCGACGGTGCAGGGTGATTTAGGTATCGTCGGACCACAAGCCGCGACGACTGCGGCTGACTGACTTCATGAACGACATTTCCGACCATTCATTTTCGCAGCGTGACCAAGGCGCACCGCGAGCCCCGGTTCCGCGGCTCGAGCTTTCACGCATCTGCAAGCAGTATCCGGGCGTGCGTGCGAACGACGACGTGAGCCTCGTGGTCGCGCCCGGGGAGATTCATGCCGTGCTCGGCGAAAACGGCGCCGGCAAGAGCACGCTGATGAAGATCGTCTACGGTGCCGTGCGGCCCGATGCCGGCGAAATTCGCTGGGAAGGCCAGCCGGTCGAGATCGCGAGTCCGGCGGCGGCGCGCAAGCTTGGCATCGGCATGGTGTTTCAGCACTTCTCGCTGTTCGAGACGCTGACCGTTGCCGAGAACATCGCGCTCGCGCTCGACGAGCCGTTCGACCTGGCCGCGCTCGGCAAGCGCATCAGCCAGGTGTCGAGCGAATATGGCCTCGACGTCGATTCGGCGCGGCACGTGCACAGCCTCGCCGTCGGCGAGCGGCAACGTGTCGAGATCGTGCGCTGCCTGCTGCAGGAGCCGCGCCTCTTGATCATGGACGAGCCCACGTCGGTGCTGACGCCACAGGCCGTGCGCAAGCTCTTCGAGACGCTCAAGCGTCTTGCGGCGCAAGGCTGCAGCCTCCTTTACATCAGCCACAAGCTCGATGAAATCCAGGAGCTTTGCGATACGGCCACCGTCATGCGCGGCGGCCGCGTCACAGGCCACGTGAAGCCCGGTGAGGAAACGCATGCATCGCTCGCGCAGCTGATGGTGGGCCACTCGCTGCCCGATTACACGCGCCGAGCGCATACGCCCGGCGACGCGCTGCTCGCGGTCCGGCACTTGTCCGTCCCGAGCGACGACCCGTTCGGAACCACGCTCGAGGATGTCTCGTTCGACGTCCATGCGGGCGAAATTTTCGGCATTGCCGGCGTATCGGGCAACGGGCAGGCCGAGCTCTTGGCAGCGCTCTCGGGCGAACGGCTCGCCGCCGGCGTCGCGCCCGATGTCGTCTCGATTTGCGGCAAGCCGGCCGCGCGCTTGTCGCCGGCGGCGAGGCGCCGGCTCGGGTTCGCATTCGTGCCCGAAGAGCGGCTCGGACGAGGCGCAGTGCCGTCGATGTCGCTGGCCGAGAACGCGCTGCTGACCGCACACCGCAAGCCGGGTATGGTGCGCCACGGCTGGGTGGGGGCGCGGGCGGTGCGTGCGTTCGCCGAGCGCTGCATCGAGACGTTCGACGTGCGGTGCAGCGGCCCGCAGGCGCCGGCCAGATCGTTGTCGGGCGGGAACCTGCAGAAGTACATCGTGGGCCGCGAAATTCTTCAAGAACCGAAGGTGATCGTCGTTGCCCAGCCGACCTGGGGCGTCGACGTGGGCGCGGCCGCGTTCATTCGCCAGCAATTGCTCGACCTGTCGGCCAAGGGGGTAGCCGTGCTCGTCATCTCCGAGGAACTCGAAGAGCTCTTCGATATCTGCGATCGCATTGCGGTCGTAGCGCGCGGACGGTTGTCGCCCGCGCGCAAGACGAGCGAGACGAACGCCGAGGAGATCGGCCGCTGGATGGCGGGGCTCTTCGGCGACCGCGGCGCGGTACCGCCGGCGCCCGAACCCGCGCACGCGTGAGGGCGGCAGCAGGACCGACCGAAAAGCGACCACAACCCCAATCGACACCGGACATGCATTTTCCCTATCGACTCGAGGCCCGTACGACGCCCTCCCGCACGATGCAATTCGCCGTGCCGCTGATTGCGGCGGCGCTCACGCTCATCATCGGCTTTTTGATCTTCGGGCTCGTGGGGCGCGATCCGGCGGACGCCATGCGCGCGTTCTTCATCGATCCGCTCTCGAGCGTGAACGGGTGGTCCGAGCTGCTGCTGAAGGCCTCGCCGCTTTGCCTGATCGCGCTCGGACTCGCGATCAGCTATCGCGCCAATGTCTGGAACATCGGCGCGGAAGGACAAATGCTCGTGGGCGGCATCGCGGCCAGCGCCGTCGCCATTCATTTCGATCAGGCGAGCGGCTGGTGGATCCTGCCTTCGATGATGGCGGCGGGTATCGCGGGCGGCGTCGTCTGGGCCTCGATCCCGGCCTTTCTCAAGAGCCGCTTCAACACGAACGAGATTCTGACGAGCCTGATGCTGACCTACGTCGCGACGCAGCTCTTGATCTATCTCGTGAGCGGTCCGATGCGCGATCCACAGGGGATGAACTTCCCGATCTCGGAGATGTTCAGCGGCGATGCGCTTTATCCGACGTTCGGCGGAGACTGGCATTGGAAGTTCATGCGGGGCACGCGGCTCAATGCCTCTATCTTCATCACGCTTGCCGCGGTGCCGCTCGTCTGGCTCTTCAGCGCCAAGAGCTTTGCCGGCTTTCGCATGAACGTCGGCGGGCTCGCGCCGCTTGCCGCGCGTTACGCCGGGTTTTCCGACAAGCGGACGATCTGGACGTCGCTGATCGTGAGCGGCGCGCTTGCGGGGCTCGCCGGCATGGGCGAGATAGCGGGGCCGATCGGCCAGTTGCAGGCGACATGGTCCCCGGGATACGGCTTTACGGCCATCATCGTCGTCTTTGTCGGGCGCCTGCATCCTGTCGGCATCGTGCTCGCCAGCTTGCTGATGGCGTTGCTTTATCTCGGCGGCGAAGCCGTGCAGACGTCGTTGCAGTTGCCGCAAGCGCTCTCCGGGGTCTTTCAGGGCCTGCTGCTCTTTTGCCTGCTAGGCGCCGATCTCTTCGTGAACTACCGCGTGCGGCGCGTGGTGCTCGCCGCATAAAGATATCCGATGAACATCGAACAACTCAGCGCGCTCGCCTCGAGCGCAGTCGTCGCCGCGATTCCGCTCATGTTCGCGGGGCTCGGCGAGCTCGTCACGGAAAAATCCGGCGTGCTCAATCTCGGCGTGGAAGGCATGATGCTGATGGGCGCCGTGAGCGGGTATGCGGTCACCGTCGCAACGGGCAGCCCCTGGCTCGGTATCGCCGCCGCCGTCGCGGCCGGTATCGCGATGGCGCTGCTTTTCGGTTTTCTCACGTTGACGATGCTCGCGAACCAGGTGGCCACCGGTCTGTCGCTGACGATCTTCGGCATCGGCCTGTCGGCCTATGTCGGCAAGCCGTATACGTCGGCATCCGTTGGCACGACGATCGGCGCCTGGGCGATTCCGGGTTTCTCGCGGATCCCCGTGGTCGGACCGGCGTTGTTCACGTTGACGCCGCTCGGTTATCTGGCCTTCCTGATGTTCGGCATCGTCGGCTGGTTCCTTTATCGCACGCGCGCGGGGCTCGTTCTGCGTTCGGTCGGCGAATCGCCCGAAGTCGCGCACGCGGTCGGCTTTTCGGTCGTCGGCGTGCGCTACGGTGCGACGCTGTTCGGCGGCGGCATGGCCGGTCTCGCGGGCGGCTACTACTCGGTTGCCTACTTGCAGCTTTGGCAGGAGCAGCTGACGTCCGGCCGAGGCTGGATCGCACTGGCGCTCGTCGTGTTCGCGACGTGGCGGCCGGGGCGCCTTTTGCTCGGCGCGCTGCTCTTCGGCGCCGTGACAGGGCTGCAATTCTACGCGCAAGGCGCGGGCGTACCGGTGCCGACTCAGTTTCTCGCGATGTTGCCCTATCTGGCCACGATCGTCGTGCTCGCCGCGATCTCGCGCAATCCCAACGCGATCAAGCTCAACGCGCCCGCGTCGCTCGGCAAGCCGTTCTTCGCCGCGCTCTGAGCATGGCACGAGATGCGGTGCGGCGGCCGGTCCGCCGTGCCTTCGATCGATGACACGAAGCAACGCCGCTCTTCGCCGATAGTTACCGTCAAACCCACTCCATTGGAGAAGCTTAATGAAAAGAAAAATGTCGACCACATGGGCCGGAACTGCCGCGCTCGCGCTCGCTTTGGCCTTTGGCGCCGCGGGGCAGGCCGCGCGAGCGGCCGATGCGCCCGGCGTGGCGTTCGTCTACCTCGGCAATCCGGGCGATGCGGGATGGACCTTTGCGCACGATCAGGGCTCGAAGGAAACGGAGGCCAAGTTCGGCAACAAGATCAAGGTGACGCGCGTCGAGAATGTCCCCGAATCGGCCGATTCAGAGCGCGTCTTTCGCGATCTCGCGAGCAAGGGCAACAAAGTCATCATCGGCACGAGCTTCGGATATCAAGACTTCGAGCTCAAGGTCGCGAAAGACTTCCCCGATACGGTCTTCCTCCATGCGACGGGCTTCAAGAAGGCACCGAACTTCGGTACCTACGACGTGCGCATGTACCAGGGCGCTTATCTGGCGGGTGTCGTCGCGGGATACGTTACCAAGACGAATACGCTCGGGTTCGTCGCTTCCGTGCCGATCCCCGAAGTGGTGCGCAATATCAACGCGTACACGCTGGGCGCGCGCTCGGTGAATCCGAAGGTCCACACGAAAGTGATCTGGATCAACAGTTGGTTCGATCCGGGCAAGGAGAAGCAGGCTGCCGAGACGCTGATCGGTCAGGGCGCCGACGTGTTGCTGCAAAACACCGATTCGAGCGCGACGCTCGCGACGGCCGAGGCCAAGAAGGTGCACGCGTTCGGCTGGGATTCCGACATGAAAAAGTTCGGGCCCGACGCGCACCTGGGTTCCGTCGTCGGCCATTGGGGCGTCTACTATACGGCGGCCGTGCAAGCCGTGCTCGACGGCAAGTGGAAGAACGATCCCGTCTGGTGGGGCATCCCGCAGAAGGCCGTCAATCTCGAGGACTTGAATGCCGCGGCGATTCCGGCCGACGGTCAGAAGAAGGTCGAGGCGATGCGTAGCGAGTTGGCGGGCGGCAAGTGGGATGTCTTCACGGGGCCGATCAAAGATCAGTCGGGCGCCGTCAAAGTGCCCGCCGGGAAGACACTGTCCGATCCGGAGCTGCAGCGGATCAACTGGTATGTCGAAGGTGTAGAGGGTAGTCTGCCGAAGTAATCCGGCGCTAGGGGACCGCCGCCAGCGGAATGGGTGGCGAACGCGGCGCCCGTCACTGAACATAGGGGCCGCCGCCCCTATGCCTTCCGCTTCGGCTTACTTTTTTACTGTCCCTGCTGCCCGGGGCGCTTCATTCATCGAGGCGCATGCCCACCTTCAGGGTGACCTGCCAATGGGCGACCGTGCCGTTCTCGATCCGTCCGCGCGTTTCCGTGACCTCGAACCAATCGAGGTTGCGAAGCGTCTTCGAGGCGCGTTCGAGTGCGGTGCGAATCGCGTCATCGGTCGACTTGGTCGACGAACCGGTCAGCTCGATTTGCTTGTAGACGTGATTGCTCATGTCGGCTCCGTTGTCCGGGGGAACAGTAAGAGTATAGGCAACGGTGCCGTGCCATGCCGGCCGAAGGCTCGCCGACAAGCGTCGGCGCAGGGACTCAGGGAAGAAAGCCACGGACAGCCCGCGGCCTCGTCGAAGAGGGTCGGTCGTAGGCCCGAGAGCGGTATGGCGCGAGAGGCTCAGCGCAGCGAGCGCGGCGTGGCGTCGCCCGCATTCTGACGGCGTGCGCCGCGTGCGGCCGCGCCGGCGCCGAACTCGGGAAGAATCCTTGCCCGCGCGCGGCTGGCGAAGACGAGGAACCCGAAACCGTTCGCCTCGTACCAGTAACCGCCGTTCTCGAGCCCGTCGAGCGGTTGCTCGAGCGCGTTGGCAATCGACTCCATGCAACGCCGCCGCAACTCGTCGACAGCCGGATACGGCGGTTGCGCGCCGCGTACGCTGCAAAGCAGGACGTCGAGGCCGGGCAGTACGTGCGCGTAGAGCACAGGTTCATCTTGCGCGCGCGCTCGCGCGATCTTCGTATCCAGCTGAGCAAACGGCTTGAATTGACGCAAGACGGCCAGAAACGACTCCTCGCTTTGCGCGCTAGCGCGCCTGCGCTTTTTCGGGAAGGACATAAACATTCGCCTGAAAAAGAATTGCAAGAAACACAGCGTCCTCATGCGACCACTCCCGGCTCTCGCGCGCCGCACGTCGATCTTTTATAGCATACGAACCGGTCATGTTCACGATAATGCTCGGGTTCACCCGTAACCGGTCCGCATGCAGTGGCGAGTGGCGCCGCGCTGCGCGGCCGGCTACCGCTCGCCATCTACGTCAATAATAGGCCTCTCGCCCGTTCGCGTGCTGATCGAACGCAGAAAAAATGACGATTTTGTGTGCGCCGTCGCCTCATGGCGCCGCGTTTCCGCTTCGTTGAAATATCCGGGAACTGCAACGATAATGGGGCAGCTTGACGCTCCGCATGCCGGAGCGGTGCAAGGGTCGTGCCGCGCGGCGCTTTGTGGGCTTCGGCGCGCGACCGAGAAAGCAAGAGGGCCGCCAAGGACACATGAAACTGTTCACCAAGGGGCTGCTGCTGATCGCCGTCCCGAGCGTCGTCGAATTGGCGCTGCTCGGCATGCTGTCGAAGACACAGGAGCAGACGACGCAGGCTGCCCAGTGGGCCGCCCACAGCAAGCAGGTGCTCTACCAGGCGTCCGTCATCGTCGATCCGCTTTTGCGCGCGGCTTCGCGTGCACGAGCGGGGCTCATTGCCGGCGACCCCTCATTCTTCGATCAGCGAACGGTGTGGGTCGAGCTCGACAACAAGCTCGACCAGCTCGAAAAATTCGTCGCCGACGATCCTCTCCAGGTTGCTCGCCTTTCCCGTATGCACGAGGCAGTGCACGCGTATCGTGCGCGGGTGGACGCGCAGTATGCAAGCCTTAAGAGCGGCCGGCGGGCGCAATTCGCTGCGTTCGACGATACGGCGCTGCCCACGCCGATCGTGGCGTTTCGCGACGAGCTCGACGCGTTCGTCGCGGCGGAGTCGCGCCTCGACGAAGAGCGCAACGCCGAGCTCGCGTCGACGCGGGCCGGGCAGCGCCGCGCGCTCATCGCGGCGATCGCCGGGTCGATGCTGATCTGGGCCATTGCCGCGCTCGGCTTCGCGGGCAATATCGGCCGGCGGCTCGCCTCCTTGACCGCCAATGCGGAGCGTCTCGGCCGCGGGCAGTCGCTGGGCGCGCCCCTCGCGGGGGACGATGAGATCGCGGCGCTCGACAAAGTGTTGCACCGGACGAGCGCGCGCCTCGCGGAAGCGGAGCACGAGCAGGCGACGCTGCAGACTTCGCTCGAAGCGCGGGCGCGGGAGCTGACACAGGCGAACGAAAACCTGCGCCAGCAAAAGCAGGATAACGACATGTTCATCTACAGCGTGTCGCACGATTTGCGCTCGCCGCTCGTGAACTTGCAAGGGTTTTCGCGCGAGCTTCAGGTATCGTGCGAGGAATTGCGCGCGCTGCTCGACGGCGCGCGTCTGCCGGAGCCCGAACGCGAGCGTATCATGCGTGTGCTCGACGGCAACTTGAGCGAGGCCTTGCATTTCTTGCGGACGGCCGTCGCGCGATCGGCATCGATCATCGACGCGTTGTTGCGCATTTCCCGCGCCGGCCGTCTCGAATATCAGTGGCAGCGGGTCAGCGTCGCGCGGACCGTCGCGCGCGTGATCGAAGCGCTGCATGCGCCGATCGCCGAGCGCGGCATCTCGGTGTCGGTCGGAGAGCTGCCGCCCGCATGGGGCGACCCCACGGCGATCGAGCAGATTTTCGGCAATTTGATCGGCAATGCGATCAACTATCTCGATCCGGCTCGCCCCGGCCGCATCGAGGTCGGGGCGGTCGAGCGGACCGCGGACGGCAGCAACGCGCGCGGACCGCGCATGCGCGCCTATTATGTCAAAGACAACGGACTCGGCATCCCGGACGCCTACATGCCGAAAATGTTCAGCGCGTTCCAGCGTCTGCATGGCGACCGTTCGAAAGGCGACGGCATCGGCCTCGCGCTCGTGCGCCGCGTCACCGAGCGGCATGGCGGCCGTGCCTGGGTCGAGTCCGTGGAAGGTGTCGGCTCGACGTTTTTCGTGACGCTGCCCGAACAACCGATTCGCATGTAATAAGCTGTGGAATACGCAACAAGAACGAATGCACCGATTGCACCGAATGCACCAGCCCATTCAAGAACGAGTATGACCGAAGTGGCAGCCCGCCCGGAACCCGCCCGCGTGCTCCTCGTCGACGACGACGAGGGCATTTTGAGGCTCGCACGCAAATCGCTGGAACGCGCGGGCTGCGTCGTGTTCGCGAGCGCGACGCTTGCCGCGGCACGCGAAAGCATCGGGCGCGATCGGCCCGACCTGCTCGTGCTCGACTATCAGCTCGACGGCGTGGAGACCGGGCTCGACTTTTTCCGCCGGTTGCGGCGCGAAGGCGTCGCGCTGCCGGCCATCCTCGTGACGGGTTTCACGGACGAATCGCGCGTGATCGAGGCCTTGCGCGCCGGCGTGTCCGATGTCGTGCCCAAATCGGGTGGCTATCTCGACTACCTGCCGGAGGCCGTCGAGCGCGTGCTCGCGCAGATCCGGCTGCAGCGCGCGTCGGCCGAGGCGATCCTGCTGCGCGACCGTGAAGCCCATTACCGCAGCTTGTCCGAAGCGTTGCCTCATCTCGTGTTCACGAGCAACACGCAGGGCGAGTGCGACTTCTTCTCCCGGCAGTGGTATGCCTACACCGGCCTCGACGAAGCGGCTTCGCGCGGCTTGGCCTGGCTCGCGGCCATCCATCCCGACGATCGCGAGACGCTGCGCCGCAAGTGGCTCGATGCCGTGCACGGCGCGGCAGCCGACTATCGCCACGAGCTGCGGATTCGTTCGGGCGACGGCATTTATCGGTGGTTCGACGTGCATATCGCACCCGTGCGCAACGCGAGCGGAGGCGTCGGCAAATGGTTCGCGAGCTGCACGGACATTCAGTCGCAGCGCGAGGCGCTCGAGGAGCGCGAGCGGCTGCTCGCCGCCGAGCAGAGCGCGCGCCAGACGGCCGAAGAAGCGAATCGCGCGAAAGACCGGTTCCTCGCCATGCTGTCGCACGAGCTGCGAACGCCGCTCACCCCGGTGCTGGCGGGTACGCGCGTGCTCGAGACGATGCCGGAGTTGCCCGAGGCGGCGCAGGCGAACGTCAGGATGATCCGCCGCAACATCGAGCTCGAGGCCCGGCTGATCGATGATTTGCTCGATCTCACGCGTGTCGCGAACGGCAAGCTGCGGCTGTCGCTCGAGACGGTGGACGTGCACGAAGTCATCGACAGCGTGCTCGAGCTCTTCGGCGGCGAAATTCAGCTCAAGCAGCAAGACGTGCACATCGAGAAGATGGCCGAGAGCCACTATGTCATGGCGGATCGCGCCCGGCTGCAGCAGATGCTCTGGAACCTCGTGCGCAACGCATCGAAGTTCACGCCTGAAGGCGGCCACATCTATGTGCGCACGCGCGACGCGCGCATGCACATCGAAATCTCGGTCGAAGATACGGGCATCGGTATCGCGCCGGATCAGATCGACAAGCTCTTCAACGCGTTCGAGCAGGGTAGCCAGCGCATGACGCAGCAGTTCGGCGGTCTCGGACTCGGCCTCGCGATCACGAAGGCGTTGACCGATGCCCACGGCGGCACCGTCAGCGCGCAGAGCCCGGGCCCGCATTGCGGCGCGACGTTTACGATCGCGTTACCGACCGTCGCCGCGTCGGCGTCCGAGCCCGTCGTCGCGCCGCCGGCCGCCGTCGGCGCGGACGAGCGGCTCGCCATTCTGCTCGTGGAGGACCATGCCGACACGGCCGAAGTCATGGCGCAATTGATGCGCGGCCTTGGCCACGAAGTGACGGTGGCGTCGAGCGTCGCGGCCGCGCTCGACGCCGCGCGGAGCGCGCCTTTCGACCTGGTCGTCAGCGATATCGGGCTACCTGACGGCACGGGGATCGACTTCATCGGGGAATTTCGCCTGCGCTCGCAAGCGCCGGCCGTGGCATTGACGGGTTTCGGCACGGACGAGGACGTCCGGCGGTGCCTTTCCGCCGGCTTCACCTCGCATTTGACGAAGCCCGTCAACTTTGGCCAGCTCGAGGAGTTGATCCAGCGCGCGGCCGCCGCCAAGGCACGTGGCGGCGACGGCCCGCGCTCCGCGCTGGCTTGAGTTGTTGCGCGGGGTTTGTTGGAGCTGCGCGCCATAGGCCGATGCGCAACGCGCCTGGCGAATTACGGCCGCCGATGTTCAGCGCGGCGCGCGCTTGAGCTCGTCGCGAATTTCGCGCAGCAACAGGACGTCTTCGGGAGTCGGCGCCGGTGCGGCAGCCTCGGCGGGCGTCGGCCTGCGCAGGGCATTGATGAATTTCACCATCGCGAACACGATGAGCGCGAGAATCAGGAAGTTGATCAGAACGGTGATGAACGAGCCGTAGCCGAACACGGCCACGCCCGCCTGCAGAAGGTCTTTGTAAGACTCGGGGTTGCCCTTGAACGAAGGGGGGATGTCACCCAGCCGGATGAACTTGTTCGAGAAGTCGAGGCCCCCCGAGGCTACGCCGACGACCGGCATGATCAGATCCTTGACGATCGAATTGACGATCGTCGAAAAGGCGCCGCCGATGATCACGCCGATCGCGAGATCCATCACGTTGCCCTTGAGGGCGAATTCCTTGAATTCTTTTACGATGCTCATCTCTGTTCCCTCCTTATGAACGGCGCGCGTGGCGGCAAAGCTGCCGCGTCCGCGGCCATGATAGCGAACGGGCAGAGTGTTCGTACAGGGCGGGCGTTTCTTTTTGGTGTCGTTGCGTCGCGCGACAAACGGTAAGGCGCAGGAGGGAGACGGACTCGATCCCTGTGTTTACGGCGGCGCGGCGCATATCTTGATAGTCGCGGCCGTAGTGAGTTACCTGCATTGCGCGCCTGAGATGCCACGTTAAGATGAGGTCGCGCCTTCGCACGCACGACGCGCCCGCAAGACCGCTCGCAGCAGACCGGGTAGTAAAAAACGCTCCGTCAGAGAGCCATCCGTGCGCGCTTTACACCACTACTGAGGAACCGTGCGCGTCCATTTTCGGCGCGCACGCGCTTGATACCATGCTGAATCGCTTGACGATACGCGGGGGGCTCACGCTCACGATCGCGGGCTATACGCTCGCGCTGGTTGCGACGATGGCCGTTGCGATGCTCGGGCTCAACCAGAGCAATAACGCGCTGAAACAGATGTTCGCCACCGACACGGCCGCACTCACGCATCTGAAAACGAGCTCGGAGCGCATGCTGCAAGTGCGGCTCGCGCTCAGCAGCTACGAAACGCTGTTTGCGATGGGCGAGGCGTCCGACGACATGTTGCCGAAAGCGCATGACGTAATCAAAGAAAGCGACGCCGAATGGGCCGAATATCTGAAGAAACCGCGCGACGCCGAGGAGGCGCAGCTCGCGGACGCGGTCGGCACGGCCCGCAGCGCGCTCATTGCGCAAGCCGTCGAGCCCGAGTTCAAGGCGCTGCAAGACAACGACTTCAACGCGTTTCGCAATCTGCAAGGGCGCACGGCGAATGCGCTCTACACGCGCTATGACGCCGCGATCGGCGCGCTGGAAGCGTTGCAGGTCCGACATCAGCAGGCTCGCTACGATCGCGCGCAGGCGGCTTTTCATACGCTGGCGGTCGGCGCCGCCGTCATCGCGATTGCCGCGCTCATCGTCGGCGCGCTTGCGCGGACCGCGCTCGTCGCGGCCGTCGTGCGGCCGATCGACGGTGTAATCCGGCATTTCGAGCGCATTGCTTCGGGCGATCTGACCGGCTCGATCGACGCGAGGCGTCGCAACGAGATGGGGCGCTTGCTGGAGGGCTTGCAGCGGATGCAGGCGGCGCTTGCCGCCACGGTATCGCGCGTGCGTACCGGCTCGGAGGCGATCATGCACGGTGCGCGGGAGATCGCCTCGGGCAACGCCGATCTTTCGCAACGAACGGAGCAGCAGGCCGCCTCGCTCGCCGAAACGGCCGCGAGCATGGAGGAGCTGACGTCGACCGTCAAGCAGAACGCCGAGCATGCGCGCGAGGCGAGCGGGCTTGCCGACGATGCATCGCGTACTGCGACGAAAGGCGGTGAGGTCGTTGGCGACGTCGTGCGGACGATGGAAGATATCGCCTCGAGCTCGCATCAGATCGGCGATATCAGCGGCGTCATCGAAGGCATCGCATTCCAGACGAACATCCTTGCGCTCAATGCGGCCGTCGAGGCGGCGCGCGCGGGAGAGCAGGGGCGCGGCTTCGCCGTCGTCGCGGGCGAGGTCCGCAGCCTCGCACAACGCAGCGCGAGCGCGGCCAAGGAAATCAAGGCCCTCATCGCCGAATCGGCCGGCAAAGTCGAGGCCGGCACGACGCTCGTCGCCCGCGCCGGCTCGACGATGGACGAAGTCGTGGCCGCGGTGCGCCGGGTGACGGACATCATCGGCAAGATTAGCGCGGCTTCTGGCGAGCAGTCGAACGGCATCGAGCAAATCGGTCGCGCGGTCATGCAGATGGACACCGTGACTCAGCAGAACGCGGCGCTCGTCGAGCAAGCCGCGGCCGCCGCGGCGTCGCTCGAGGAGCAGGCGGCGCGGCTCGACGCGGCCGTGGCCGAGTTTCGGGTCGGGGCGTCCGCACTGGCGCGGGCGCCGTCGCAGCCAGTCGAGGTGGCCGCGACGGCGAGTCGCTTGCAACCGGAACCGGCGTTTTCGGCATAGAGTCGATACTGGGCAGCCGTAGCCGACCCTTCGTCACCATCGTCGCGACGGGCGGCTACAGAAAACGATAATCGCCAGCGCGCACACGTCGCGTGAGCCGCCGGAACGAAAATGTGAATCCGGGCCACAGTGCCGTGTTTTTCCCGCTCTCGGACAGATACCAGCTCCGGCACCCTGTCTGCCAGACGGAGCGACGCAGCGCAAGCTGCAGTCGCTCGTTGAACGCGCACTGCGCTTCATGGCGAACTTCCATCGTACGCACACGGCGTCGCTGCAGCGTGCGCAGGCAATCGGCGACATAGCCGATATGCGACTCGATCATGTAGACCATCGAGTTGTGTCCGAGCCCGGTGTTCGGTCCCGTGATCATGAAAAAATTCGGGAAACCGGCGATGCTCGCGCCGAGATAGGCTTGCGGGCCTTCGCACCGCCAGAGTGTGTCGAGGTCGGCGCCATCGACGCCGGTCACCGAGAACGGCGCGCCCGCGTCATTGACCTTGAATCCCGTGCCGCAGATGATCGCGTCGACCGCGTGATGCTTGCCATCCTCGGTGACGATTCCGTCGGCGACGATCTCCCGGATCGGCGTCGTGACGAGATCGACGTTGGGCTGCGCAAGCGCGGGGTAGTAATCGCTCGACAACAGTACGCGTTTGCAGCCGAGCTGGTAACGGGGTGTGAGCTTCGCGCGCAGCACCGGATCCTTGACCCGCCGAGCAAGGTAGCCGAGGCTGAACGCCATCGGCCGCTTCATCAGCTTCGGGTTCACGACGAAGCCGAGCGCGCGCACTTCGTGCTGCCAGTAAAGGCCATACCGCACGAGACGTTGCGTAAATGGAAAGGTTCGAAAAAGTTTCTTCGCGCGCTCGCTGATCGCGCGATCGCGTCGCGGCATGATCCACGGCGGCGTGCGCTGAAAGACCGAAAGGCGCGCGGCGCGCGGCTGAACGCGCGGCACGAATTGGACAGCGCTCGCGCCCGTGCCGACAACAGCGATGCGCTTACCCTCGAGCGCATACTCGTGATCCCAGCAAGCGGAATGAAAGAGCTTGCCGGCGAAGCGCTCGATACCCGGGATTCGCGGCAGTGCGGGCCGAGAAAGGGGACCGTTCGCTGCGATGACGACGTCGGCTTCGACGGTCTCCCGGGTCCCGTTCGCCAGGAGCTCCAGCCGCCAGATCCGGGCGTCGTCGTCGAATGTCGCCGCCGCCACGCGCGCGTTGAAGCGGATGAACGGCATGAGGCCGTACTTGTTCGCGCAACGCTTCAGATACGCAAGTATCTCTTGCTGAGAGGCGAAGGTGCGCGACCAGAGCGGGTTCGGCTCGAACGAAAACGAATAGAGGTGCGAAGGGATGTCGCAGGCGGCGCCAGGGTAGGTGTTTTCGCGCCACGTGCCGCCGACGTCGGCCCCCGCTTCGTAGATCGTGAACGTGCCAAGGCCCGTCCGCATCAGGCGGATGGCCATGCCGATGCCGGCAAAACCGCAACCGATGATCGCAATGCGAGGCGGCGCGGTTCGGGCAGCTTCGCGCGGCATGCCGGCCAAGCTCAGGTGTCGCTCCAGCCGCCGCCCGAATCGTCGCTGCCGTAGTCGACGCCGCCGCCTCCACCACTACTATCGTCGCTCCAGTCGTTGGAGCCCTGGCCGAAATCGACGCCGCCGCCGTTATCGCCCCGCTCGGCTCGCCGGCGGGCTTCCTCGTCGTCGATGTAGACGTCTCGCTCGACCACGCGGTCGCGCCCATGCGAAAGCGCTTCGCCAAGCAGCACGCCCGTCAGGAGCCCGCCCATGCCGCCGCCGAAGCCGCCGCCGCCTTGCTGCACGACGACGGTCGGCTGCTGCTGCGGCTGCTGATAGGGTGGCTGCGGCGCTTGCTGCTGGAAGCGCTCGGCCTCCTGTGCGTAGGGCGAGGCATTCGGCGCGCCGTACGCGCCCGGCGCCGAGGTGGCCACGTTCGGATCGGGCCGTCCTTCGGTGCGGGCCTTGAGGCTTGCCAGCTGCCGCTCGAGTTCCTCCAGCCGGTAGGCGGGTACCGGATTCTTGCCGCCCGAGAGGGTTTCGACGAGCTCGCGCAGCTGCGTCTCGACCCCTTCGACTTCGCTGGCAAGGGTCTCATGCCCGGGTGCCGTCGAAAGCCGCGCATCGAGTTTGAGCGAGCGCGTTGCGTTGAGCAGCTCGGTGGCGCGCTTCAACTGCTCGCGGCGCTCGTCGTCGGTTCGGCCGTCTTCGGACGAACGTGCGCGGCGCAGTGTCCAGCGCAGCACGAGCGCAATGGCCGCGATCAAGATTGCGATGCCGATCCAAGCTGCCATCGAGGGCCCCCTATGTGCGCTTGCCGGCGGAGCGGCCGGCGTTTGCTGCGCCGCCGCCGTCGCCGTCGTGGCCGTCGTGCCCGTGGTCGAGCCGACGCGATTGGCGGCGGCCCGCACGCGCGCCTCGACCTGCGCGAAGCGCGAAGGATCGGTGAAACGGATTTGCGGGTCGAGCGTCTTGGCCTGCTCGATCTGCGCGAGGCCGTCGGCGAAGCGGCCCTCGCGCGCGAGCACCTGGCCGTACAGATAGTGGGCGTGCGCATTGTTCGGATGCGCCTGCAACACCTGGGTCAGCTCGGCATCGGCCTGCTGCCAGTTGCCTTGCGCCATCGCGCGCTCGACTTGCTGTGCGCTCGGCACCGCGAAGGCGAGTCCCGAAATCAGCAGCAGCAGCGATGCGCTTGCGGCTGCGAGAAGTCTCTTCATTGGCTGAACCGGGCGCGGCGCGCCCGTCTCCGTGGCAATCCTGATGTCGATACCGCAAGCATCGTGCAACGAGGCCGCATATGAGGCATCGTGCAACGAGGCCGCATATGACGACTTTCGGACATCGCTTGCACCTCCAGTCGGCCGATACCGCGATGCCCTGCGCGCGATCGCTCGCTTCCTATTGCGCCGGCGTGTTCAATTGCTTCTTCAGTGCTTCGAGCCGCTCGTCGACGGACGGGCCGTGATCGAGCGCGGCCAGCTTGTCGTCGAGCGCTTTGCCGCTCGAGACGTCCGCCGAATTCAACCGCGCGTCCGAGCGCGCATTCGAGAGCGCGACCTTGTCTTCGAGCTTGCGGAAGTCCTCCGACAGATTCTTGCCGCCGATGCCGCCGAGCGCCGTCGCCGCCGTGTCCTTGGCTTGGGCGATTTGCTGCTTCGCTTGCAGGATGTTCGAGCGCGCATTGAGATCGTTGCGGCGCTGGCGCATGTCCGCAATCTGGCTCTTGAGCTGTTCGACGGAAGGCTCGAGCGTCGTCAGCTCGTGCGCCAGGGCGTCGCGCTCGGCTTCGGCATTGGCCTGAGCCGCGAGCGCTTCGCGCGCCAAGTCTTCGTTGCCTGCCTGGAGTGCGCGCTTGGCGCCATCCTCGTACTTGCGGGCCTTTTCGGCGGCCGCATCGCGCTTGCTTTGCTGCGTCGCGACCTGGGCCTCGATTTCGATGAGCGAGTTTTCCGCCTTGGCGATGCTGTCGTCGAGCTCACGCACGATCTGGCGCGCATCGCGCGAAGGATCCTGCACGGACTCGGCCGCATCGTTCAGCAACCCTTTGACAGTGCGCGAAATGGTGTCGAATAGCGACATGAAAGCCTCCTGTTGACTCGGCGCCGGACGAATGACGTGCGGGCGGGCGTTTCCTCGATACTGTACGCCGCCTCGCCGGGCGGGGGTATCCCCGCTTCTGGCGGATGTCGGGCCGCATTCTGCATTTGCAATAGCGTTCTCGCGAAAAAACGCGAGCGCCGCGCGACCCTTCTTTCCCGCCGGCGGATATTACAACAGTGCCGTGTTAAAACGGCCTTAAAAATAGTGGCGGGTTAGGTCGGGCGAAGATGGCCGTCCTGTCGCGTTGCTCGGCCCGGCGGGCGAGAAGCGGACGGAGGAGGTCTGAAGAACGCTGTATCTGTACGCGGCGAGTATTCAGGTGCCCGACCAGGCCTGTCTCGCCATGGGTAGGGCAGCGGCATCGATTTCGGCCGCATGGTCGGCGTCCCGGCTGCCGGCCATCCAGCGCGCCGCCATGCGCGCCACGGTTTGGGCGTCCAGACTGCGATCCTCGGAGGGCGCATCGGCGTCTTCACCGCGCAGCTCCAGCGCCTGCGCGACGGCGGCTGCGACCGAGACCGGCTGTTCCCGTTCCTCGGCTTCGACGGCAGGCGGCGACACCAGCTCGGCCGCCGGCGCCGGGGCGGCGGGTGCGGCGGGTGCGGCGGGTGCGGCGGACCGCGCCGCCGCTGTCACTTGCGCAAGTTGTCGCAGCGTTTCGTTGAGCGCATCGACCGATTGCCCGGTGCGCCAATTGCCCACGATGCGCGCGGCCCGCACCTGCTCGGCCGTGCCGTCGTAGGCGAGCAGGGCGCGCCGCAACAGTTCGCTGACGCTGACGCCGAGCTCGCGCGCTCGGGCGGTGATGGCGTGCTTCTGGGCTGGCGTGACGAAGACGACGAGTCGTTCGCTGCTGTTTTTCATGGGTCGGCTCGCGGGCATGAATGAAAGAGTAGGCCAGTGGACGAGCGTGCCGTTTTTGTAGCAGGGCACCCTCTTATCATAGGACGCTCCCCCCGGACAAAAAAAGGGTGGCTACGAGCTTACGTTGCTTGCCTCCCATAACGGGCCCCTCAGTGCGCGTGGCCCCGAACCGGCGGCGGCCGGCCGACAAAGAAGGTCCGCTTGCGGATCACTCTCTCGTCGGGCGATGCGCACACAAATGTGCGGTCTCGCACATTTCCCGCTGCATCAACGACTTGCCTCGCTTTCCTGCCGCTTTTCCACAGGCCTTTGCACATTTTCTGTTGATAACCGGCCGAGATGCCGTGCGGGAGCGAACATCGACGAACGTCGGGAATTTTTACAAAAAATTCCGTTGCCGAGCGGGCGTTTTCTTTACAATGCGCAGTTGCCTCGCCCAATGGGCCCTGAGACGGGCGCGGCGCCTTCGCACGTTTTACACTTAGAATCACGACTCGATTCCCCGAGCGCCGCCCGTCGGGCGTGCTCAAACCGGTGCGGCGAGCCGCGCCGATCATGCCGTCATGCCGATCATCAAAAGACCCCCATCTTCCGATTCCGAGGCCGATGGCCGCAATACTCCGGGAGGCAGTTCCGCTCGTTCGGAGCGTCGCCGCTCGCTCGGCGCGCGCATCGCGCTGACAATCGCCGGACTCTTCGCGACGCTCGCCGTCGTCGGGGCGCTCATCGTCGGCTATGCGCTGATCGTGATGGCGCCGCAACTGCCGTCGCTCGACGCGTTGACCGACTATCGCCCGAAGGTGCCGCTGCGCGTCTATACGGCCGACCATGTGCTGATCGGCGAGTTCGGCGAGGAGCGGCGTAAGCTCGTGCGCTTCGCCGACATCCCCGACGTGATGAAAAAAGCGGTCCTCGCGATCGAGGACTATCGCTTCTATGAGCACGGTGGCGTCGATTTCATCGGCATCCTACGCGCCGGCACGGCCGATCTGATGCACGGCGGCGCCTCGCAGGGCGCGAGCACGATCACGATGCAGGTGGCCCGCAACTTCTTCCTCTCGAGCGAGAAGACGTACACGCGCAAGATCTACGAGATGATGCTCGCCTATAAGATCGAGCGCGCGTTGACGAAGGATCAGATCCTCGAGCTCTACATGAACCAGATCTATCTGGGTGAGCGCGCGTACGGCTTCGCGGCGGCGGCGCGCGTCTACTTCGGCAAGGACCTGAAGGACATTACGCTTGCCCAGGCGGCAATGCTCGCGGGGCTGCCGAAGGCGCCATCGGCCTACAACCCGATCGTCAATCCGAAGCGCGCGAAGATCCGCCAGGAATACATCCTCAAGCGGATGCTCGATCTGCGCTACATCACGCAGGACCAGTACGACCAGGCCGTGAAGGAAGACATTCACACGAAGGTCTCGGGCAACGAGTACAGCGTGCATGCCGAATATGTCGCCGAGATGGTCCGGCAGATGATGTATGCGCAGTACAAGGACGAGACCTATACGAAGGGGCTTTCGGTCGTCACGACGATCGACTCGGCCGATCAGGACGCCGCCTATCACGCTGTGCGCAAGGGCGTCATGGACTACGAGCGGCGGCACGGCTATCGCGGGCCCGAAGGATTCGTGGAGCTGCCGGCCGACAAGGACGAGCGAGACGAGGCGATCGACGATGCGCTCGCGGACCATCCCGATGACGGCGAGATTGTCGCGGGCGTCGTGACGGCGGCGAGTCCGAAGCAGGTGACGGTCCAGTTCGTCGACGGCACGACGGCGAACGTGACCGGCGACGGCCTGCGTTTCGTGGCGGCTGCGCTGGGCCCGCGCGCGACGCAAACGCAACGGATTCGGCCCGGTTCGATCGTGCGCGTGATGCCCGATGCGAAGGGCAATATGCAGATCACGCAACTGCCGCAAGTCGAGGGTGCGCTCGTTTCCCTCTCGCCGCAAGACGGCGCGATCCGCGCGCTCGTGGGCGGCTTCGACTTCAACAAGAACAAGTTCAATCACGTGACGCAGGCTTGGCGCCAGCCGGGCTCGAGCTTCAAGCCGTTCATTTATTCGGCGTCCCTCGAAAAGGGGCTGGCGCCGGCGACGATCATCAACGACGCGCCGCTCTACTTCCCGCCGACGACGCCGGGCGGCGATGCCTGGGAACCGAAGGACGACGATCAGCCTGACGGTCCGATGTCGATGCGCGTCGCGCTCGAAAAATCGAAGAACCTCGTCTCGATCCGGATCCTCTCTTATATCGGGACCAAGTATGCGCAGGACTATGTGACGCAGCGCTTCGGCTTCGATGCCGACAAGACGCCGCCCTATCTGCCGATGGCGCTCGGCGCGGGGCTCGTGACTCCCCTGCAGTCGGCTTCTGGCTACGCCGTCTTCGCGAACGGCGGCTATCGCGTCAACCCGTACCTGATCGCCGAAGTCGACGACGCACGCGGCCAGCCCATTTCGAAGGCGCAGCCGATCGTCGCAGGGCGCGACGCGCCGCGCGTCATCAGCGAGGCGAACGCGTACATCATGAACAGCCTGCTGCATTCGGTCGCGACAGCGGGGACGGGCGCGGGTACCAACGTGCTGCACCGTTCGGATCTGTCGGGCAAAACCGGCACGACCAACGATGCGAAGGACGGTTGGTTCGCCGGCTATCAGCCGACGCTCGTCGCTGTGGCATGGATGGGCTACGATCAGCCGAAGAGTCTCGGCAGCCGCGAGTTCGGTGCGCAGCTCGCGCTGCCGATCTGGGTGGACTACATGTCGCGTGCGCTGCGTGGCGTGCCGCAGGAGCAGATGCCAATGCCCGATGGCGTGACCACCGTCAACGGTGAGCTCTACTACGCCGACATGACGCCCGGCACAGGCTTCGTGGCCAGCATCGGCGTCGATTCGGGCACCGCGCTCGCGGGCGAGAGCGGCGCGAGCGACGCGCTCGGCACCATCGGGCCGGCAGGCTTGACGACACCGACCGTTCCGCCGCCGCAGGTGACGACTCAGGAGAAGAAGCAGATCCTCAATATGTTCGAGGACAATCGGCCGTAACGCGGGGAGGGCAGGCCGCTTTGCGGCCTCGGCTGCGCGTTCGCGGGGGCGTCGATCAGCCGCGCGCCGCGGCAAGCTCGAGCTGCGTCGCGAGCGTTGCGGGATCGGTATTCGTACCGCAGAGCAGGATGCCGACGCGCTTGCCTTGCAATGTCTCGCGCAACGGCCCGAGCAACGCCGCTGTCGCCGCCGCGCAGGCGGGTTCCACCGCGAGCTTCAGTTGCTGGAACAGCTTGAGCATCGCCGCGCGCAACTGGTCGTCGGTGACCGTCACGAGCCGGTCGATATGCCGCCGGCAGAGTTCGTAGCTGTATTGCTCGGTGTAAGGGGCCATCAGCGAGTCGGCGATCGTATGCATCGGGCCCATCTTGATCGTGTGATTCGCGGCAAAGCTTCGCGACATCGCGTCCGCCCCTTCGGGCTCCACACCGTAGACGTGCGCGCGCGGATTCGCCAGGCGCAGCGCCGTCGATACGCCGGCCGCGAGCCCGCCGCCGCCGATCGGTACGATCACCGCGTCCAGATCGGGCGTCTGCGTTGCCCATTCGTAGCCGAGCGTCGCCGTTCCGAGCACGGTCCGATAACCGTTGAACGGATGCACGAAGAATCGTCCTTCCTCAGCCTCGATCCGGCGCACGAGATCGAATGCCTCGGCCGGCGTGTCCGCGATGACGATCTCGGCACGGTACTGCTTGCATAGCGCGACGCGCGCGGGACTCGCCGTGCGGAACATGACGACCTTCGCGCTCGTGCCCAGCCGCATCGCCGCATAGGCAACCGCCGCGGCGTGATTGCCGCCCGAAACGCAGGTCACGCCGACGCTGCGCTGAGAGGCATCGAGCGCGAGCAGATTCGTGAACGCCCCACGCACCTTGAAGCTGCCGCTCGCCTGCAGCAGCTCGAACTTGAAATTGATGCTCGTGCCTTCGAGCGACGGGAAATCGTGCCGTTCGAACACGGGCGTGCGCAGCACCCATGGCGCAAGCGCGAAATGCTGCGTTGCGATGGCGTCGAGTGTCGGAATCGGCTCGGTATCGATCGTATGGTCTGTGTGTTGCGGCGTGGCGGTGGACATGTGGGAAGCGATCGTTGAATGGCGAGAAAAACGCGTCAGACGCGCGCGTCGACCGACATGCTATGGATGAACTTGCGCAAGAACTGTTCGCAGGCCGTCAGTTGCGAGAGCTCCACATACTCGTTCGCGCGATGGGCCTGCTGAATGTCGCCGGGGCCGCAGACGACACTCGGCACGCCGGCCTGCGCGAAGAGCCCCGCCTCGGTGCCGTAGGCCACCTTGCGCGTTGCGCGGTCGCCGGTCAGCGCGCGCACGAGCTCGGTGATGGCGTTCTGCTCCATCGCATCGAGCCCGGGCGCCGAGGCGATAGCCGTGAATTCGATGGCCGCGTTCGGGTGCTCGCGCCGCATCTGCGGCAGCAACGTCTCATGCGCGTAGCGCTCGATTCGAGCGAAGATCGTGGCGGGATCGAGCGTGGGCAGGTTGCGGAACTCGAATGCGAAGCGGCATTCGGCCGGCACGGTGTTGATCGCATTGCCCCCTTCGATCGTGCTCGTTTGCGCCGTCGTGAACGGCACATCGAAGCATTGGTCGAACGGTCCCTCGCGGCGCATCTGGTCCGCCACATCGCGAACATGGCAAATGAGGCGCGCCGCATACTCGATCGCATTGAGACCCTGCGGCGTCAGCGACGAATGCGCCGCTTGGCCCCGCACGCAGCAGCGGTAGGCGTGAATCCCCTTGTGCGCGACGATCGGACGCATGCTCGTGGGCTCGCCGACGATACACCCCTCCGGCCTCACGCCGCGCTTTTGCAGATCCGCGATCATGAGCGGCGCTCCCGCGCAGCCCACTTCCTCGTCGAACGAAAATGCGAGATGAATCGGTTTCGCCAGCCTGGCGGCTTGCATCTCGGGCACGAGCGCCATGACCGCGCCGATGAATCCCTTCATGTCGCACGTTCCGCGCCCGTATAGCCGGCCGTCGCGAACCTCGGGCTTGAACGGGTCGCTATCCCATTGCTGACCGTCGACGGGCACGACGTCGGTATGGCCCGACAGAACCACGCCGCCGTTCGTCGCGCCGTCGTGCGCGGGAATCGTCGCGAAGAGATTGGCCCACTGCGCGCCGTGGCCGTGTTCGTCGCTAGTGAGCGTCGCCGCGATGCCGCGCTCGGCCAGCGCATCGCGCACAGTCTCGATCAGCCCGATGTTCGGGAGGCGGCTCGTCGTATCCATCGACACGAGCCGTTGGACCCACTGCAGGCTGACGGGAGATGAAGGAGCGGGAGAAGCCGGGGGCGGGGACGAGGAGGGTGACCGATGCGCCGACTCGACTTCGTGCGACATGACAAGACTCCGATTCATGGTCATCCGATCATACCGAAAAAACCCCTATGCCCCCAAACACTGCGCATCGTCGCTAGCCGACATCCGATGTTGCGATGCCGCATCCCAGCGCGCTGCGCGCGTCGTTATCACTCGAATGCTATAACGCGAGGGGGAAGCCTCATTCCCCCTCCGCCGATGCCGTAAAACGAACGATGCCCGCCGTGCGCCAGCGGGTCGGTTCATCGCGCCGCGGCGGCCGTTTGCCGGGATGGCGTGGCGAGTGCGCGCAGCGTCTCCTTGACCGTCGAGACGCGGACCGCGAGATCGGGACTGCGCGTCTCGATGCGCAAGCGATCTTGTCCCGCAAGCTTGATGTGTTTGTTCTTTTGGACCATCTCGATGATGCGCATTGCATCGACGGGCGGATTCGGCACGAACTGGAGGCTGATCGCTGTATCGCCGGCGTCGATCTTGGAAATGCCGAGCGGTTTGGCGGCGAGTCGCAATCGATGCGTCTCGACGAGCGCGTGCGCCTGTCGCGGCAGCTTGCCGAAGCGGTCGATCAGCTCTTCCTGGATGTTGTCGATCGCATCGTTCTCTTCGCAGTTGGCGAGGCGCTTGTATATCGAGAGCCGCTCCTGAACGTCGCCGCAATAGTCGGCGGGCAGAATGGCCGGCGTGTGCAGGTTGATTTCGGTCGTGGCCGCGAGCGGCGCCGTGAGATCGGGCTCCTCGCCGTTCTTGAGCGCTTTCACGGCGTCGTTCAGCATTTCCGAATAGAGCTGGAAACCGATCTCGTGTATCTCGCCCGATTGCTTGTCGCCGAGCACTTCGCCCGTGCCGCGAATTTCCAAGTCGTGCATCGCGAGATAAAAGCCGGAGCCGAGCTCTTCCATCTGCTGGATCGCTTCGAGCCGGCGCTGCGCCTGCTTCGTGAGCCCCTGTGGATCATGCACGAGCAGGTACGCGTAGGCTTGGTGATGAGAACGCCCGACGCGTCCGCGCAGTTGATGCAGCTGCGCGAGCCCGAACTTGTCGGAGCGATGAATGATGATCGTGTTCGAGCTCGGCACGTCGATGCCGGTCTCGATGATCGTCGTGCACAGCAGGACGTTCGCGCGCTGCGCGACGAAGTCGCGCATGACGCGCTCGAGCTCACGCTCGTGCATTTGCCCGTGTGCGACGGCAATCCGTGCCTCGGGCACGAGCGCTTCGAGCATCGCGCGCCGGTTCTCGATCGTTTCCACCTCGTTGTGGAGGAAGTAGACCTGTCCGCCGCGCTTGAGCTCGCGCAGCATCGCTTCGCGTATCACGCTGTCTTCTTCACGCCGCACGAACGTCTTGATCGCCAGCCGTTTTTGCGGCGCCGTCGCGATGACCGAGAAATCGCGCAAGCCTTCGAGCGCCATGCCGAGCGTGCGCGGAATCGGGGTGGCGGTCAGCGTCAGCACGTCGACTTCGGCCCTGAGCGCCTTCAGCGCTTCCTTCTGACGCACGCCGAAGCGATGCTCCTCGTCGATGATGACAAGCCCGAGCCGCTTGAACCGGACATCGGACGAGAGCAGCTTGTGCGTGCCGATGACGATATCGATGGATCCCTCGTTGATCTGCGTGATGGCGGTGCTCACCTCTTTCGTCGACTTGAAGCGCGACAGCTCGGCGATGCGCACCGGCCATTCGGCGAAGCGGTCCGTGAACGTCTGCGTATGCTGCTCGGCGAGCAGCGTCGTCGGTGCGAGCAGGGCCACTTGCTTGCCGGCCGCCACGGCGATGAACGCGGCTCGCAGCGCGACTTCGGTTTTACCGAACCCGACATCGCCGCAAACGAGCCGATCCATCGGCTTGCCGGCCGTCATGTCGCCGATGACGGCGGCAATCGCGGCCGCTTGGTCGGGCGTTTCCTCGAAGCCGAAGCTCTCCGCGAATTTCACGTAGTCGCGCGGATCGAACTTGAAGGCGTGACCCTCGCGCGCCGCGCGTCGCGCATAGAGATTCAGCAACTCGGCCGCCGTATCGCGGATCTGCTGCGCCGCGCGCCGCTTGGCCTTTTCCCATTGGCCCGATCCGAGCGAGTGCAGCGGCGCGCTTTCGGGATCGGCGCCGCTGTAGCGCGAGATCACGTGCAACTGCGCAACCGGCACATAGAGCTTGCTGTCGCCCGCGTACTCGAGATGCAGGAACTCGGTTTCGCCTTCGCCGACATCCATCGTCACGAGGCCCATATAGCGGCCGATACCATGCTGCGCATGGACGACCGGGTCGCCGACCTTCAGCTCGGACAGATCGCGCACCATCGAATCGACGCTGCTCGCCTGCTCCTGGCGCCGCCGGCCGGCACGGCGCGCCAGCCCGCCGTAAAGCTCGGTTTCGGTGACGATCGCCCAACCTTCGCCCGGCAGCGCGAAGCCGTTCGCGAGCGGCGCGACGCCGAGCGCGAACGGCGCGTCGCTCTCGAGCCAGCTCTCGAAGGTATCGGCGGGGTGAGGGCGCAAGCCGTTCTCGGAGAGCAGCTCCGCGATCGTTTCACGCCGGCCCGCCGACTCGGCCGCGATCAGCACGCGCCGTCCGCTCGCCGACAGATAGTCGCGCAGCGCGGTGACCGGATCCTCGGCGCGGCGATCGATCGAGAGCGGCGGCAGCGGCGTCGACCAGGCGCCGCCGCCGTCGGCTGGCAGCACGAGCCGCGCGAACGGCTTGGCGAGCGTATAGAAGTCGTCGTCACTGAGAAACAGTCGCTGCGGCTCGAGGATCGGGCGCTCGCGATCGTGCGAGAGAAACGCGTAGCGCTGCTTGGTGTCGGCCGTGAATCGCCGGATCGCGCTGTCGAGATCGCCGACGAACGCGAGTTGCGCGCCCTCGGGCAGATAGTGGAAGAGCGTTGCCGTTTCGTCGAAGAAGAGCGGCAGGTAGTACTCGATGCCGGCCGACGGTACGCCGTTGCCGATGTCCTTGTAGATCGGGGAACGGCTCGGGTCCCCTTCGAATACTTCGCGCCAGCGGCTGCGAAAGGCCGTGCGCGCCGCCTCGTCGAACGGAAACTCGCGTCCCGGCAAGAGGCGCACGTCGCGAACCGGATAGAGGCTGCGTTGGCTGTCGGGATCGAACGCGCGGATCGAATCGACCTGATCGTCGAAAAGATCGATCCGGTACGGCAGCGGCGAGCCCATCGGGAAAAGATCGATCAGCGAGCCGCGCACGCAGTACTCGCCCGGCCGCACGACCTGGCTCACGTGTTCGTAGCCTGCCAGCGTCAGTTGCGCCTTCAGCTTCGCCTCGTCGAGCCGCTCGCCTTGCGTGAACGAAAACGTATAGGCCGCGAGAAACGAGGCGGGCGGCATCCGGTAGAGCGCCGTCGTGGCGGGTACGAGCAACACGTCGCAGCGGGCTTCGCCGAGGTCGTGCAGCGTCGCGAGCCGCTCCGAAACGAGATCCTGATGAGGCGAAAAAGTGTCGTACGGCAGTGTTTCCCAGTCGGGCAGCAGCCGCACGCGGGCGCTCGGCGCGAACCAGGCAATCTCCTGCGAGAGCCGCTGGGCGTCGACGGCGCTTGCGCAGACGACGGCGATGAGCGGCGCCGATTTCCCGGCCATCTGCAGATAGCGGGCGATGACGAGCGCATCGGAGGAGCCATGCGTGCCGTCGAAGGCATAGCGCTGGCCGGGCTTGACGAGCGGAAACGGCAGGAGAGGCAAGGTGGACGATCCGGCGGTTTGAGGCATGAGGAAGTGAAACGACCACCTATTATAAAATCCGTCCTCCACTTTTGATCCGCAAGTTGGTTTCGTGACCTCCCGCTTCTTCGCCCTGATCCCTTGCGCCGGCACCGGCAGCCGTTCGGGCGCGCCCACGCCCAAGCAGTACCGCACCGTTGCGGGCCGGCCGTTGCTGCATTTCACGCTTGCCGCGTTCGATGCGTGCAACGAGTTCGCGCAGACGCTCGTCGTGCTCGCGCCGGACGATACCCACTTCGATGCTCGCCGCTTCGGCGGATTGCGCTTCGCCGTCCGGCGCTGCGGCGGTGCCTCGCGGCAGGCGTCGGTCATGAACGGGCTCGCCGCGCTCGCGGAGTTCGGCGCGTCGGGCGACGACTGGGTGCTCGTGCACGACGCCGCCCGACCGGGCGTCACGCCCGCGCTGATTCGCTCGCTGATCGCGGCGGTCAAGGACGACCCGGTCGGCGGCATCATCGCCCTGCCGGTCGCCGATACGTTGAAGCGCGTGGACGTGGAGTCCGGCGAGCGCATCGCTCGAACCGAATCGCGGAACGGGCTCTGGCAGGCGCAAACGCCGCAGATGTTCCGCATCGGCATGCTGCGCGAAGCGATCGAGCGCGCGCAGCGCGACGGGCACGACCTGACCGACGAGGCCAGCGCAATCGAATGGCTCGGGCACGCGCCGCGCCTCGTTCAAGGGAGCTTGCGCAACTTCAAGGTGACTTACCCCGAGGACTTCGATCTCGCGGACGCGATCCTGCGGCACGGCGGAGCCGCCTGAATCCCGAGGAGCGGCGCCGATTCGCGGTGTCCATCTCCGCTCTCCCATCCATCGAAACGGAACATCGAATGAACTACAGAATCGGGCAGGGCTATGACGTGCATGCGCTCGTGTCGGGACGGCCGCTCATCATCGGCGGCGTGACGGTGCCCTACGACCGGGGACTGCTCGGGCACTCCGACGCCGACGTATTGCTGCACGCCATCACCGATGCGCTCTTCGGCGCGGCCGCGCTCGGCGATATCGGCCGCCATTTCCCCGACACCGACGCGCGCTTCGCGGGCGCCGATAGCCGCGTGCTGCTGCGCGAATGCGCGGCGCGCCTCGCCAAGGCCGGCTTCGCGATAGAGAACGTCGACAGCACCGTCATCGCACAGGCCCCGAAGCTCGCGCCGCACATCGACGCGATGCGCGCCAACATCGCCGAGGATCTCGGTCTGCCGGTCACGCGCGTCAACGTGAAGGCGAAGACGAACGAGAAGCTCGGCTATCTCGGACGAGGCGAGGGGATCGAGGCGCAGGCCGCGGTGCTGCTGCGCGCGCCTGATCAAGCGAGCTGACTTACTGCCCCTCGGTGGCGAGCACCTGCGCCGCCGCGTTGACGACGGAGGCGATGCGGCCGACGTCGCGCAACTGCTGGGCGGACATCCCTTGCTCGTTCTTCAGGATCGCGAAATGCGAAGCGACGCAATGGTGACACTTGCCGACGATCGAAGCCGCGAGCGCGTACATCTCGAAGCGCCGTTTGTCGACGCCGCCGTGAGTCGCGTACGCCGTCATCCGCAGCTCGGGCCGTTGTGTCTTGAGATCGGCGTCGTCCGCCATCTCTACGAACGGATACCAAACGTTGTTCATGCCCATCAGCGCGGCAGCCGTGTGGACGCCGTTGATCTCTTCGGGCGACAGCACGCCAGACGAGCGAATCGCGTCGGCGATCGTCTTGCTCTTCGCCGCGAAGGCGGCCGCCAGTGCTACGCCGACCGCGTCGTTGCCCTCGAGCGACGAGCGCGCGATCGTGCCGTCGAGATTGAGTCGGATGTCCTTCGCGTAATCGGGGATGCGGTCTTTAATCGCAGACAAGAATTCCATTGATAGCTCCTATCGGGGATTCGACAAAAAAGCCCGCCGGCTTGAAAGAGCATAGCGGGCTCGTACTCCGACGATGGCTGAGTTACAGCGTTGCGCCGCCGACTGCGCGGTTGCAGGGGCAGAGCTCGTCCGTCTGCAGGCCGTCGAGAATACGCAGAATTTCCTGCGGGCTGCGGCCGACGTTCAGATTGTTGACCGAGACGTGCTGGATCGTATTGTCGGGATCGACGATGAAAGTCGCGCGCAGCGCCACGCCGGCTTCCTTGTCGCGCACGCCTAGCTGGTCGATCAGTTCGCCCTTGACGTCGCCGAACGAGTAGTGGTTCAGCTTGTCGAGGTCCTTGTGCTCACGGCGCCATGCGAACTTGACGAATTCGTTGTCGCCGCTGCCGCCGAGCAGCACGGCGTCGCGTTCCGCGAAATCCTTCGCGAGCTTCGCGAACTCGACGATCTCGGTCGGGCACACGAACGTGAAGTCCTTCGGATAGAAATAGATGATCTTCCACTTGCCCGGGAACGACTGTTCGGTGATCTCTTCGACCCCCGACTGGCCGTTCTCTTCATGATGGTTGAAGCCCGGCTTCGCGGCGGTGACGGTGAACGCTTCGAGTTTATCGCCCACGGTTTTCATGCAGTGACTCCTCTATGAGTTGAAAAAAACGGTGTCTTCCAAAACTACCCGGTGCCTGTAACGATTCCGTTACACATCCGCTACAATAACACTATTGAATTACTTTTTCAATAGAAAATATATATTGAACGGGATAGCTCCGGGCGTTGCACCATGCGCAACGGCCATCGCATGAGGACCGGGCACAACGCGTTCGAGGCGGTCGCCCCAGACGCTGGCCCCGGTTTTAGAGGCTCCTCGCCGACGGGAACTCGATCGTGACTTCGAGCCCCGGCCCGGGGACGCGGTTGCGCAACCGCAGCGTTCCGCGGTGACGGCTGACGAGTCGCTGGACGATCGCCATGCCGAGGCCCGTGCCGTTCGCCTGGCTGCGCGCCGAGTCGACGCGGTAAAAGGGACGCGTCACGAGCGCGAGTTGGTCCTCGGGAATCCCTGGGCCTTCGTCGAGGACCGAAAGCTCGACGCGCGAATGCACGACACGCGTCTCCAAGACGATGTGAGGGATCCCGTCCGCCTCGCTGTGGCCGTACTTCCTTGCGTTCTCGAGCAAATTGCCGACCACGCGGCGAACGTCGGTCGTATCGGCCTCGATGACGGCCGACGCGGCCAACTTCGTCGCGAGCCGCACGCCGTCCTCGCTTGCGAGCCGGGCGGCCATCTCGCCGGCGATTTGGGACAGGTCGACCGATTCGGACATATTCTGGGCGGGCCGCGCGTAATCGAGGAAGCGGCCGATGATCATATCCATCTGTTCGATGTCGTCGATCATCGCGTCCTTCGTATCCTCATCGGAAGGGCTCATCTCCGTTTCGAGCCGGAGCCGGGCAAGCGGCGTGCGCAGGTCGTGCGAGATGCCGGCCAGCATCACCGCGCGATCGGCCTCGAGTTGCTCGAGATCGCGCACCATCTGATTGAAGCTGCGGTTCGTCTCGGCGGCAACACCGAGCCCGCGCTCGGGCAGCGGCTCCGGCGACTGACCGGAGCCGACCTTGCGCGCCGCGGCCGACAGGCGCGCGAACGGCCGATTGACGAGGCTCGTGATGAAGGCGGCGCCGAACAGCGAAAGGGCGAGCGCGAAGATGCCCCAGCCCGCCCACTGGAGACCGGTGACGTTGTCGAGCTGTTCGCGATCGAGCGCGACCCAGTAATCGTCGTCGTCGATCTTGAAGCTGATCCAGACGCCCGGGATATCGTTGACGGACTGCGCGATGACCGTGTCGTCGCCGAGCCGCCCGCGGATGTCATGCTCGATCAGCCGGTTCAACGACTCGTCGGGCTGCAGCGTGTATTTGTCCGTCGCCTCGCGCGGGTAGACGCGCACGCCCTCGTTGCTTTCGAGGTCCTGCAGCAGCGCGCGGCGCAGATCGGGATCCGAGTAGAGCAGCGCCGTTCGCGTCAGCTTGACGATGGCGACGAGCTGCAGCGCGACGCGCTGCGCGCGCGGCTCGCGCTCGATCACTCGGAAGCTCTGGAACCAGGCGGCGAGGCTGACCGCAATCAGCAGCGCAATGAGCAGGAACGTTCGCCAGAATAGCCCGCCGAAGACATGCGTAAAGAAACGCCGGTCGATCCGCATGGGCTACTGGGAGTGTGATAAAGGCGGCGCGCGATGCGTCACGCCGAGCCGTCGGGTATGAAGACGTAGCCGAGGCCCCAGACCGTCTGAATGAAACGCGGGCTGCTGGGATCGGTCTCGATCAGCTTGCGCAGACGTGAAATCTGGACATCGAGGCTTCGATCGAAGACTTCGTATTCGCGTCCGCGCGCGAGCTCCATCAGCTTTTCACGCGAGAGCGGCTGACGCGGATGGCGCGCGAACACCTTCAGCACCGAGAACTCGCCCGTTGTCAGCGGGATTTCCTGGCCTGCCTTCGTCAACGTCCTTGTGGCGAGGTTCAGCGCGAAGTCGCCGAACTCGAACACCTCGGCCGTCTCCGACGGCGCGCCCGGCAGCTCGGACGGCGATTGCCGCCTGAGCACCGCGTGAATGCGCGCGACCAGCTCGCGCGGGTTGAACGGCTTCGGCAGATAGTCGTCGGCGCCCATCTCGAGGCCGACGATACGATCGACGTCCTCGCCCTTCGCCGTCAACATGATGATCGGCGTGCGGTCGTTGCTGCCGCGCAGCCGGCGGCAGATCGAGAGACCGTCCTCGCCGGGCAGCATGAGGTCGAGCACGAGCAGGTCGAACCGCTCGCGCACCCAGAGCTTGTTCATCGCGGGCGCGTTCTCCGCGACGTAGACGTTGAAACCTTGCTCGCCGAGATACCGGCGCAGCAGATCGCGCAAGCGCGGATCGTCGTCGACGACAAGAATTTTGGAGGGGTTTTTCGTTTCCATGGGCGGCATCTTAGCGCGATTGCAAAGCAGGTCGGGAAAGTCCGAATTTCGGGTTACAGTCAGTTACAAAATTTACCCCCAGCAAGGGGGCTGAGTAAACACCGCGACCATAAACTGCTTCACGGATGCCGGCTCTTCGGTGGATACTTCATCCGTCCGATCAGTATTCCTTTTTGCCTGGGCGTGGTCCGGGCGTAGCACACGTGATTTCGAGGTAGCCGGTTGCCGCATGACGAAGGGAACAAGATGACGGTGGGAGCATGGCCGCGCATGCGGGCGCAGGTCGTCGCGATCGCGATTGCCGGCGCAGTCGTCGGCACCGTCGGCTCGATGGACGTCTACGGGCAGCCACGTCGCGGCGCCGCCGAATCTCAGCCGCCGCCGAGGCGCTTTCTACCAAGGACTCAACGGCAGCAACCGTCCGCCGCGGCTTCCGATCCCATCGTCCGCACGACCACGCTGCTCGACTTCGACACGACGCAGCGCGACGGTCACATGACGCCCGAAGAGCGCCACCTGCTGCGTCAGCACATCGAGGACGCCGTGCGCGAGCTCTACAAGCGTTGACGCGCGGCCGAAGGTTCTCCGTTTCCCGGAAACGTCGCCACGAGTCAATGACCGGTTCGCTCCGTTTCTTGCCCTTGCTCTCTCCCTGCGTTACCGTGCGCGCGCCGCGCGCCAGGCAATCCATAGCTTGCGAATCGGCGTGAGCGCGATCCGCTGATGCAGGATCTGGTAGCCGTCTCGCTCGATTTCGTCGAGCAGCGCGAGCGCCATCGCCGATTGCGCGCGCAGCGTGCGCTGGGTCTTGCGCTCGGAGGCCGGGATGCCGGCGAGCGCCACCTGGAGCGCGTCGCGAGCCCGGCTCGTCTGGAAGCGCATGAGCTCAGAAAACTCGGCGCTGTATTTGCGATTGATGAGATCGGCCGCGGTGACCTGATGGCGCTGCAGTTCGTCGATCGGGATATAGATGCGGCCGTGGCGCGCATCGTTTCCGAGCTCCTGAACCAGCTGCGCCAGCATGAGCGCATTGCCGAGCGGCGGCGCCCACTCGCCCGCGCGCTCGGGCTCGCGCGCCGTGACGCGGGCGACCGCGCCCGCGAACGCGCCGCCGACCTTCTCGATGTACCCGCGCAAGTTGGCGAAGTCGAGATAGCGCGCCTGATTGAGGTCCATTTCGAAACCGGCGACGAGCGCCTCGAGCGTTCCGGCTTCGGTGCCGATGTCGGCCCCGTGTGCCGCGAGCGCGAGCGAGACCGGATGCGAGGGCCGTCCCGTCGCGAGCGCGCCGAGTTCCTGCTGCCACCAGGCGAGCTTCGTGCGGCCGATGGCCGGATCGCTCGTTTCCTTGACCGTTTGCTCGAGCTCGCGGCGCAGGGCGAACAGCGCGGTCAGCAGCGGCTGCCGCGCGACGGGCGCCTGACGGAGCGCGTAGTAGACGCTGGAGCCTGGCGGCCCGGCCTTTTGCGCGCAATAGTCGTCGAAGTTCTGATGGGATAAGCCTGAATCTTGTGACACGTCTGGCAAGCCGCGAGCGACGGAACGAGTGGAGTGCGGATACTACCTCATCCGCGTGTCGGGGCTGGCTCTCCGCGTTCCGGCGGGAAGCGCGCGCAGGAAGGAAAGCACGTGTCCGGCGCCGCCTTTGGTCCAGACGTCGACATGGTCGGCGTCGTCGATCAGCACCAGCCGGCGCAGCCCGGGCACGGCGGCGTGCAGCGCGGCGAACTGGCGCGGCGGGATCAGTTGGTCGGCAAGGCCGCCGTATATCAGCACGGGCGCACGCACGGCGCCGATCTTCGCAAGGTTGTCGTACCGGTCGCGCAGCATCCAGCGAACGGGCACGTAGGGAAAGCGCGTGCGGGCGACATCGGCCATACAGGTGAAGGGCGCTTCGAGAAGCAGCGCTTCGACAGGGTACTCGGTCGCCATTTGAACCGCGACGCCGGAGCCGAGCGAATAGCCATGCAGAACGACGCGCGACGTTTGCCGATAGGCAAACTCGAGCGCCGCGCGGCCGTCCGCGTAGAGCCCCGCTTCGTGCGGCTTGCCGGGGTTGCCGCCGTAGCCGCGGTATTCGGCGAGGACGACGCCGTAGCCGACCTCGACGAGAGCGTGCGCGATGTGTACGCGTTGCGAGAGGTCTTCGCCGTTGCCGTGAAAGAGCACGATGGTCGCGGCGTCAGGAGTGGCGGGCGGTTTATATCGAATACCGATCTCGAGGCCGTCTCGCGTTCGCACGACAGCGGGCGAGAGCCGATCGGCGTCCGGGTGTGGAGGAATGTCGCGGATCCGTTCGAGCGGATAAATGAGCCGGCCCTGCAGCCAGAGCAGCATCGCGACGATCGATCCATAGCCGAGCGCGGCGATGCCGGCGACGGAGAGCAGTGTCGTGCGCACCGGGATCTTCATGTCAGTGTGCGCCGGGCCGCCCCAAGCGCACTGACCGCCCCCGCGGGGGGCAGCGAACGAAGTGAGCGTGGGGGTCGTTCATGTCAGTGTGCGCACGCGTTCTAGGCAATGGACATCGTTGGCCGGACCGTGGTGGTGCAGCAGGGTCTCGAAGCGCGCGGGCGCAAGCCGTGGCGGCGGCTCGTAGCGCGGCGCGAGCTGCGAAAGCGCGCGGTGAAAGCGCGTGAACGTCGCAAAGTCGCGCGGATAGCGCGCTTCGTCGACGCCGAGAAACCGCCCCTCGCGCGTCGCGGAATCGATCAACGTGCGCCATCGCGCGATCGGCTCGATCCCGATGCTCTCGGTGCCGTGCGAGAACAGCATGAGGTCGATTTCCTCGAAGGGCGGCTCCCCGGCGAGGAAGCGCCGCAGCGCATCGGCCGATCGCTCGACGCAAAAGAGCAGCCAGAATGGCAGCGCGTGCAGTCGCAATGTCGTGAACGGATCCATCAGCAGGAAAGAATCGACGATGAGCCGCCGCGGCTCGATACCCGCGTCGCGGTACCAGTCGCGGTAGATATTCGCGGCGACGAAGCTCGCTGCCTCCGGTTCGCGAAAGCGAATCTCGACGATGCGCCAGTTCATCCTCGCTCCCATTGCCAGCAGCTCCTCGACGAGCGCCGCGTCGAAGCCCCATTCGGCTTCCGGCGCGATGTCGTCGGGCTCGGGCGGATCCCAACGGCTGCGTGTGCTGCCGTAACGAGCCAGATAATCGCGCACGCGCGGCCCTCCGTGCAAGTATTCATGCTCGGTTGCGCCGCCTGTCGCACCGAGCTGAAAGCAAGCGCGCTCGTTCAACCGAGTGACGGGCCACCTGCGTTTGCACGCCGCGACATAGAGCGTGCCCCCGCGCACCAGGTTGCGCAGCAGGAATTCGCGGTAGGCGAGCGGCAGGGTGCGGTGCTTGAGCCGGAAGTAGCGCATCGTCTGCAACATCAATCGATCCTGGTTCGGATCGAACATGTGATGGACGGCGATGCGGCTGTCGGCTTCGAGCAGTGCGTCGACGATGCGCCGACCCTCTTCGAAGGCGCGACGCGCATCGTCGGGATCCGATAGCGGCGCGCGCACCGGGCAGAGAAAAGTCTGCGGCAGCCACGGAACACCCAGCGCGGCGGCCAGATGAACGAGCGCGCCGTTCGAGGAGCCGACGAACGCGGCCGGGAAGGGGCCGTCCGGGTAGAGGCCGGCGACCCATTCGGCGATCTTTTCAATATCGAGCCGGCGCGCTTGCCGCGGGGCGATGCTTTCGGTCATGCCGCCGATCGCGTAGGCCCATTCGCGCGCCGTGCGCGGCAAGCAATTGATCGCCGGCATGGCGGCATCGAGGAGCGGCGACTGGCTGGGGCTGCTGAACGGATTTCCCGTCAGCGAGGCCGCCAATGCTTGTGCCATCGCGGCGGCCGAATCGAAGCGCGCGATTCCGCGCGGCGGTCTGTTCACGACTGGGCTCCCGCATGCGAGACGGCATCGGCCAGCCTGACCGGTTCATGCGAACGCAGCAGAAACGGCAGGATCTCGAACGCGAAACTTTCTGGATAGACGAAATTGAGCGTGTGCGTGCCCCCCGCGATGACGAGCAATTCGCCATTCGGCAATCGCCCGGCGACTTCCTCGGCCCAACGCTGTGTCGCGATCGAATCGCGGGAACCGCGTACGACGAGGGTCGGCGCCACGATATCGGACAGCCGATCCTCGATCCGATCGCGCATCGCCATCCGTATCGCGGCAAGTGCATAGGCAATGCCGGCCTTCGCATAGTCGATCCGAGCGACGGGGGCAGGCGAGGGCCGCCGCTCGCGCCGGCCGTTGATCAGTGCGCGCGTGATTTGCCGCGGCAGCGAGCGGGCGCAACGATCGATCGTCGGTCCTTGCAGCACGAGCCGATCGACGACATCGGGATAGCGCACGGCAAGCTCGGCGAGCACCTGGCAGCCGAACGAATTGCCGACGAACATGGCGCGCTCGATCCGGCACGTCTGCAGCCAAAGATGCAGCGCATGAGCCAACTCGACGACTGACAGCGGCGGCCGGTGAAGATGCTGGAGGCAGGCGCTTTCGCCGAAGCCGGGCAGATCGGGCGCATAGACGCGAAAATTCCGGCTGAGCGCGCATGCGAGCGGCTCCATGTAGCGGCTGGATACCACGAGACCGTGAACGAGAACGACCGGCGGGTAGTTCGCGGCGGAGGGCGGCCCGGGGCGCATTCGGTGAAACATCGAAAACGTACCCGCTTGCACGGAGCAGCCGGCTATCCCGGACGCACGTGTTGACGGCGTGAGCGCGGGCATGTGCTCGAGCCGACGCCATTCGACGGCGAGGCGCGCGGCTCCGGCACAGGCTGCCGCGCCGGCCGCAAGCGCCAGCGCTCCATCCAACATCGGATGTCCTCCACTGCCCCCCGTCGATCGAATCGGATTCTTCGGCATGGTCCGGCGACGTCATGCATGCGTGACGGATAGCGGGAATGTTGCAATGTTTGCGCCAGGGTTACCGGGCTCAGTCCGACGAATCCGCTCACGCCGGTAGTCATGAAATAGGGAATAATGGAAGTATTGCGTCAATGCAACATCTTTAATCCCGTTTTCTTAATCTTTCGAACGCTCCAATCCATCCTCGATTACGAGCGCGCGGCTCGGCCCCGGCAGGCTGCGCGTCGGTCCACCAAAAGACATGTCGAATACCTCAGTAGTCCAATCGAACGACGCACCGAGCGCACGCAACGCCGTGCGCGCATTGCGTTCGTCGCAGATCCGCGAAGTCGCAAACGCGGGCTTCGGCAACGGCGACGTCCTGCCGTTCTGGTTCGGCGAATCCGATCGCGTGACGCCTCGTTTCATCCGTGATGCGGCATCGGAGGCGCTCAACTCCGGAGCGACGTTCTACACGCACAACCTCGGCATCGCACCGCTGCGTGAAGCTATCGCGCGCCATGTATCGGCGCTGCACGGGCAGACGTCCGTCGATCATGTGGCCGTTACCAGCGCCGGCGTCAACGCGCTCATGCTCGCATCGCAATTGATCGTCGAGGCAGGCGATCGCGTTGTCGCCGTCACGCCGCTTTGGCCCAACATCGTCGAAATTCCGAAGATCCTCGGCGCCGATGTCGAGACGGTCTCGCTCGAATACGGGCCTCACGGCTGGCGGCTGGACCTCGACCAGCTGCTCGCGGCGCTCACCCCGTCGACGAAGCTTCTCATCGTCAACTCGCCGAACAATCCGTCCGGCTGGGTACTGACTCGCGACGAGCAGCAGACCGTGCTCGACCATTGCCGGCGCCACGGCATCTGGATTCTCGCCGACGAGGTCTACGAGCGCCTCTATTACGACGATGTCCGTCACGACGCTTGCGCGCCGTCTTTTCTCGACATCGCGTCGAGAGACGAGCGCGTCATTTGCGTGAACTCGTTCTCGAAGGCTTACCTGATGACGGGTTGGCGCCTCGGCTGGCTCGTTGCGCCGGCTGCGTTGATGGACGACCTCGCCAAGCTGATCGAATACAACACATCGTGTGCGCCGTCGTTCGTGCAGCAGGCCGGAATTGCCGCGCTGGGAGACGGCGGGAGCACGCCACGGCAGTTGGTCGGCGATTTGCGCGTGGCCCGCGACCATCTCGTGCAGTCTTTGCAGGCGTTGCCCGGTGTCGACGTCACGTCCCCGGCGGGCGCCATGTACCTCTTTTTCTCGATGCCGGGTGCCGGCGAAAGCCTCGCGCTCTGCAAAGCGCTCGTCCGCGAAGCCGGTCTTGGACTCGCGCCCGGCAGCGCGTTCGGCCCCGAGGGAGAAGGCTATGTTCGGTGGTGTTACGCCTGCGACGTCGCGCGCATCGATGCGGGGCTCGAGCGGTTGCGAACTTTCCTCGAGCGGCGAGGACTCGGACAATGACGATGACGAGCGCTCCGATTCGCGCGTTCCGCTATGCGCCACGGCAAAGCTGATTTCGTTGTATCGATAGCGCGATAAATTCGTTTGCCTCGAGGCGCGCCGCGCCCAGAATTCTCGCCATGCAGTCAGTGGGCCGCGTCATGAGCGCGCAAAGCGGGAACGCGGCGAGAAAGCGGCACGATGCCGCGCCTTCGGGGAGAGCGATGACGCCAATTCAAGAGAGTGCGCGTCCCGGGCATGCGCCCGGGGAACGGTCGGCCAGACTGAGCGGTTTGTTTGCGACGGAAGACTGGTGGGCCGTCTGGATCGGCCTCGGCGTCGTCGTGATCGCTTATGCCTTGTTCGCGGCAGGCGGCAGCATCAAGCCGATCGCCGTGGCGCCGGCGAAATGGAGCGCGTTGTCCGGCGCCGCCGGCGACCTGGGTTCGCACATCGTTTCTTACCTCGCGCTCGGGGCGGCGTTTGCCGTGCTCTTCGGCGTGAGCATCGCCGCGCAAGGCGGCTCAGCGTTCCAATTCGTCCGCGCTTTCATCGTGCTCTTCATCGTGTCGGCGCTCGTTTTTGCCTTCGGCGCCTGGACGGTCGCCGTGCGCTACAACCTCGAGCCGCCGCTCGTCGCGTTGGCGCTCGGCCTCGTCGTCTCTAACGCGTTCGGCGTGCCGGAATGGCTGAAGCCGGCGCTGCGCGTGGAGCTCTTCATCAAGGTCGGCATCGTTCTGCTCGGCGCGACGCTGCCCTTCACGCTGCTCGTCTGGGCCGGACCCGTTGCGCTCGGCCAGGCGACGATTGTTTCGCTCGTCACGTTCTTCACGATCTTCATCGTCGCGCGCTGGGCCGGACTCGAGCCGCGCTTCGCCGCCGTGCTGGGTGTCGGCGGCGCGGTATGCGGCGTTTCGGCTTCGATCGCCGTTGCCGGCGCCGTGCGCGCCAAACGGGAGCAGGCTTCGGTCGCGATCACGCTCGTCGTCGTCTGGGCGATCGTAATGGTCTTCGTGCTGCCGTTCGCCTCGCGAGCGCTCGGACTGCCCACTGGCGTGGCGGGGGCGTGGATCGGCACGTCCGAGTTCGCGGACGCCGCGGGAATCGCTGCCGCGCAGGCGTACGGCGATATGGCGCGTCACGCGGGCGGCGCCATTGCCGGATCGCCCGAGGCGTCCGTCCAAGCGTTCACGCTGATGAAAGTAATTGGCCGCGATATCTGGATCGGGATCTGGGCCTTCGTGCTCGCGATCGTCGCGACGAGCCGCTGGCAGGATGCCGCCGACGGCATTCGTACGCGGACGGGCTCAGGCGAAATCTGGGCGCGGTTCCCAAAGTTCGTGATCGGTTTCGTCATCGCATCGGCATTCGTTACGTGGGTCGCCAGCCATTACTCGATCGGCGACTATCGTGCGATCGTGACGCCCGCGCTCGTCGCGCCGATCACGACGCTGCGTATCTGGGCCTTTACGCTTTGCTTCCTGAGCATCGGGCTCACGACGAGATTTGCCAGCCTCGCGGCAACGGGCAAAAAGCCGTTGGCTGTATTCGCGGCCGGTGTCGTCGTGAATGTCATCGTCGGTTATTTGCTTTCCGCTCATCTCTTCGCCCCTTACTGGGAGCGGCTCGCGAAATGACAGACATTCCGAATGGCTGCGCTGCGTGCGGCTACTGGTCGAACGCGCGTTCTTCGCTCGAGGCCTCCATCCCTGGGCTGACGTCGCTCGGGTCGGCGTTCGGCGCCAGTGCGGCCGATACGCGCGTGTGTCGACTGCACGACCGGCTCACCGCGCCGCGCGACGGCTGTCGATCGTTCACGAGCCGATCGTCCGCTGCGATCGGTTGACTCGCTCGTTTCCGTTTTCTGCCCGCGAACGCGGACTTACGGCAATTGCCACCAGCGGGGCAACAGGCGCCGCACTTCGGGGCGGCGGTAGCGATCGTCGATCAGATGAAGCACGCCTACGTCATTTTCGCTGCGCACGACGCGCCCCGCGGCCTGAACGACCTTTTGGAGCCCTGGGTACAGATAGGCGTAGTCGTAGCCGCGGCCGAATCGGGCTTCCATGGCGAGCCGCATTTGTTCGTTGACCTCGTTCACCTGCGGAAGGCCCAGCGTGGCGATGAATGCGCCGATCAGACGCTCGCCGACGAGGTCGATCCCTTCGGAAAACGCGCCGCCCAACACGGCAAGGCCGATGCACGAATCCGTCGCGCGAAAGCGTGCGAGGAACGCGTCGCGCGCCGCCTCATCCATGCCTGGCGCTTGTTTGCATATCGGCAGATGCGGATGCCGCGTGCGAATCAGCGTGCAGAGGCGATCGAGATAGTCGAAGCTGCTGAGGAAACCTAAATAGTTTCCGGGGCGAGCCGCATATTGCTCGGCAATCAGATCGGCGATCGGCTCGAGCGATCGCTCGCGGTCCCGCCAGCGCGTCGACACATGGCCTGCTACCTGCACGGTGAGCTGCTCGGATCGGAACGGGCCCTCGATGTCGAGCCATGCCGTCGTGTCGGGCAAGCCGAGCATGTCGCGGTAGAAGTGTTGCGGGTTGAGCGTGCCCGAGAACATGACCGTCGAATGCGCCGTGGCGTGCCGCGCGGCGAGAAATGGAGCTGGAACGACGTTGCGCACGCATAGCGTCGAGGTCCTGCGTGCGCGGCCACGCGCAACGTATTCGACCGATGTCGCATCGAACAGAGAATGATCGTCGAACTGCTCCGCGAGTGCGACGAAATGCGTTGTATCGAAGAAGAATTGCAGCAGCGGCTCTTCGATCGCGACCGACGGTTCTCCGAGTTGCTCGCTGACCAGGCCGATGAACTTCTGCGCGGCGATGAGCAGCGTCTTGGGTATCTCGTCGTAGACCTGGTAGGCGGTGCCTTGCGTACGAGCGAGCGCGTTCCATTCGCGCTGCAGGCGTTGGAGCGATCTTTTCAAACCCGCGGGCGCCGCTTTGATCGCTTTGCGCAACGCGCTTTGATCGAGCGAGGCCGTGTACATCTTACGCGCTCGCTCGAGCAGGTTGTGTGCTTCGTCGACGAGCACGGCGATGCGCCATTGGTTCATCCGCGCCAGCGCATGCAGCAATGCGCTGCTGTCGTAGTAATAGTTGTAGTCGCCTATGACGACATCGCTCCACCGCACCAGTTCCTGCGCGAGGTAGTAGGGGCACACCTCGTGCGCGAGCGCGGTTTCGCGCAACGCTGCCCGATCGAGGCGCCGCGTGGCGAGCGCCGCGCGGCGAGCCGCGCCGAGACGGTCATAAAAGCCGCGCGCGAGCGGACACGATTCGCCGTGACAGGCTTTGTCCGGGTGCTCGCACGCCTTGTCGCGTGCGGTGAGTTCGAGCGTACGAAGCGGCAGCCCGCCTGTTTCCGCGCCAAGCGCATCGATCGCCTCTAGCGCAAGCGCACGGCCCGGCGTCTTCGCCGTGAGAAAAAAGATGCGTTCGACGCGGTCTTCCCCGCAGGCCTTCAGTGCGGGGAAGAGCGTCGCAAGCGTTTTGCCGATGCCCGTTGGCGCTTGCGCCATCAGCGTCCTGCCGTCGCGCGCGGCACGGTAGACGGCCACGGCAAGCTCGCGTTGGCCCGTGCGAAACGTCCGATACGGAAAGGCAAGGGCGCTCAAGGCCGCGTTGCGCGCGCGGGCGTGGGCTTGCTCTTGAACGGCCCAGTCGAGAAATCGCTCGCATTGCTCGACGAAGAACGTTTCGAGCTCGGTTGCATCGTATGTTCGAGTGAGCGCCGTTTCCTTTCGCGTCGAGACATCGAAGTAGATGAGGGCGACATGCAGTTGCGACAGTTCGCGCGCTCGGCACAACAAATGCCCGTAGACAAGCGCTTGTGCCCAGTGCAGCGCACGGTGATTGTCCGGCATCGCGTCGAGATCGCCGCGGTACGTTTTGATCTCCTCGAGTCGATTGTCGGCCGGATCATAACCGTCCGCTCTGCCGCGCACGGTCAGTTCTCGATGCGTGCCGGTCAAGGAAATTTCGGACTCGTAGCGAGGCCCACGTCGTGCGGTGACCACCGCATGCCCCTCGATTCCTTCGAGCGCCGTGGGAGCGGGAGTGAAGCGAAGATCGAGATCGCCGCGCTTGGCCGTGAATTCGCAAAGCATGCGGACGGCGACAACGTAGCTCATGCCGACGCTTCCGTCTCTTCGGCCTCGTGCCAGCGCACATCGACGACACGCACGGGAATGCCGTTACGCGCGCAGTATTGGAGCCAGCGGCTTTGATTGTCCTGCAGCCGGTCGCCGGGACCCTTCACTTCGATCAGCTCGTAGCGGCGCTCGCGAGGCCAGAAACGGACAAGATCGGGCAGGCCAGAGCGGTTTTCGCGAATGTCGTCGAGCAACCGCATGAACCACAGCTTCAGGTGCGCGGCTGGCAGACAATCGAGCGCCGTTTCCAGTAGCTCAGGGGTGAGGACGCCCCAGAAGACGAACGGCGATTGCAGCCCCGCTTTGCATTCGAAGTGACCGACGATCGTTTGCCGATAGGTGCCGTTGTCGAGCTGCGCGATGCAATGAGCGAACTCGCGTGCGCGGCGCACAGAGAAGTCAGGGGCGTGCAAATCGGCGGGGCCGCGCTGGAACGGATGGAAGAACGCGCCGGAGACCGGCGCGAATACGGCTTCCCAGCAAAGGAGCCCGAACAGCGAGTTGATCAGTGCGTTTTCGACGTAGTAGACCGGCGCATGCGGCGCGTCGAGATGATCGCGCACCGCGTATTCGACGGCGAACGATTCCCGAGGGCGGGCGAGCGTCAACAGCTCGCGTGGAACGACCGAGGCGCGCTCTGCGCGCAAGGCCGGAAGTTGCAAGCGCCGCCGCAGCCGCGGCAACAGTCTCGCGACGCGCTGGCTCTCGGCTTCGTTTTCCGGAGCGATCTCAGCCTCCGAGGCAAGCGTCAATGCATCGCCGAACCGATCGCAAAGTTCAAGCACGCGCATGCGGCGGTGGCGAGCGCCGGGCCAGGTGCAACGCTCGTAGACCGTCAGCGCGAAATTCCATTCATGCCGTCGTTCGGCGCATTGGCCGATTCGAAACAAAAGCTTTGCTCGACGCGTCTCGAGCCACGCATTGTCGATCTTGATCGAAATTGCCGCCCCGAAGATGGACTCGAGCGAATCGACGTCTTCAGCGGCATCGAGCGCTTCTCGGCAGGCATGCAGAGCGAGCCAGGCGTCGACGTCGGCCCGTTGCCGGAACGCCCGCGCCGAAGGGGCGATCGATACCGTCTCGTATTGGTAGACACCGAGATCGGCCAGCACGAACTCGGACCAATCTTGGTGCAGATTGCCGAAGAACAGGAGCTTCAGCCGATCGGCGAGCGGTGCGATGCAGACATGGAGCACCTGATCCGGCGTATCGGCATCCCAATCAACGAGACGCCTTGCGTCCGTGTGCCTCGCGCGTAGAAGGTCGAGCCAATCGGACTTGCGCGCCGACTTCGAGATGTCCGCGTCACTGAAGATCCGCTGCAACTCGGAACGCGTTGACAGTGCGAAGAGCTCGTCGATCGTCAGCGGCGGATCGGGATCGACCCAGCCGAGGATCGTGAGAGGAGCGGCGGCTGCGACGGGGCAACCGACCTCTTCGTACGTCAGGCGGCTCGTGCGAAAGAGCATGCCCTTGCGCATCAGCATGCGCACGAGCAGCGCGCGCGAGTTCAGCGGAAGGCGAGGGAATTCGGCGAGAAAGGCGCGCTCGCTCGCGTCGACCAGGTCGTCGTAGCGTTGCGCCAGCCACGCCAGCGCGCGTTCGAAGTTATGCAGGTAATAGAGCGGGGACGGAACGTCGGTAAGCACGGGCGGAACGGCAACCTGTATATTTGTACAGGCATAATAGCAAAGTCGGCGGTCTATCCAAGGTCGAACCGACGAAATTTGCCATGCGCCGCTCGGCCCGCTTCCAAGCTCAGGGCCGAATTCGCCAGGCGCCCGCGGTTACGCGAGCATTTCGATGCCGTGTTTCCGGACGATCTGCAGAAGCTTGGCTGCCATTCCACTCGGATGTTTCGCGCCCGTCTCCCACTTTTGAACGGTCGAAAGACTCGTGTTTAGGTAACGAGCGAATACTGGCTGGCTCACCCTTGCGTTCTTGCGGATGTTGGCAACGTCCTGGGCACTGAATTCCGGCGTATCGGCGATGCAGAGTTCGTCGTATTCGCGCATGGTCTTCTTGTCGATTACCCTTGCGCGGTGCAGGCCCGCAGCGGCGCTATGGATTGCCTCGTCCAGGTCGCTTTTGTACCGTGGTTTAGCCATCGCTGAAAATTTCCTCTAGTTCCTTGTATCGGACCAACGTATCGATGTCGGCTCGATTCATCTTGCCGTAGTCCTTCGCGAGCTTCTTGAGTCTCGCCAGCTGACTGTCGTCTATGTTCTCCATATCCTGCTTCGCAAACAGGAATACGAAAATCCAGACTGTGCCGACCTTGCTGATAACGATGCTTCGCTGCCGGTTGTCGTCGAGCCGCTTTTTCCAGACGTTGCCGCCAAGATCGTTTCCTTTTCCCTCCGCGAGATCAGAAGCTGCTCGCCACAACGCTTGATTCGAAAGTCTGGATTTCTTCGCTGACTTGGCGAATGCCTTCGTCTTGAATACCCGTATCTTCTTCCTGAACTTCGTCATCTTCACATGGATCGAGGATTGAAATATAGCACTGGGTGCAAGCTTTTTCTAGCGTGCAGATCGCGTCGAAAAAACGGACCTAGAAGTGCCACCCTCGAAGCAGTGTCAAGGACGATTCGGCGAAGGAGTTGCGCATCGCGTCATCTTCGGACGTTCGACCGTCATTGGCCGCGAGCCTCAAGCAGCAAACGGTGGCCCTCGGCATTTGCGCGTTGCCGTCGACATTGCAACGATGAGCGATGGTAGGACCCCAACACGGTCGTGAGGAAGCGCGGCGCCGCCGCTGCTTTTCGTTGGCAGCGGGGCGCCGGCGACGCCGTGCCACGTGCAGGCCGTCTCAGACGTGGGGCGGGCAGGTGCCCGACAATCAGGCCCGGTTAGCCTTTTCCAACCCTTCCCAGAGCCCGTTCAAATAAACGGCGCCGAGCGCTCGATCAAAAAGGCCGTAGCCCGCGCGTCCCGTCTCGCCCCAGATCATCCGGCCGTGGTCGGGTCTCGCATAGCCCTCGAACCCGATTTCGAAGTAGGCCTTGACGATCTCGGCCATATCGAGCGACCCGTCGGCGGAGCGATGTGAAGTCTCGTAAAAGTCGCCCTCCGCATTGGTTCGCACGTTCCTCAAGTGGGCGAAATGGATGCGGCCGCGCGCGCCAAACTCGCGCACGAGCGCGGGAATATCGTTGCGCGGGTCGGCGCCGAGCGAACCCGAGCAGAGCGTCAGTCCGTTCGCGGGATCGTCGACGATCGAAAGCAGGCGCTCGAGGTCGTCACGATTCTTCACGATGCGCGGGAGGCCGAAGATCGGACGCGGCGGATCGTCGGGGTGCATCGCCATCCGAATGCCGCAGTCTTTGGCGATCGGAACGATGGCACGCAGGAAGTACTCGAGGTTGGCCCAGAGCCCCGATTCATCGAGCGTTTCATACTCGTGCAACAGCGCTTTCAGCTCGTCGGGACGATAGCTCGTATCCCAGCCGGGCAGCGCGATGCCTTTCGAGAAGTCGAGCGCTTCGATGGCGTCGGCATCGAACGCGAGCGTCGTCGACCCGTCGGGCAGGCGCATTTCGAGCGACGTGCGCGTCCAGTCGAAGACGGGCATGAAGTTGTAGCAGACGACCTTCACCTCGCAGGCGGCGAGGTTGCGCAGCGTCTGCCCGTAGTTTGCGATCAACGCATCGCGCGTGGGCTTGCCGAGCTTGATGTCCTCATGCACGGGCACGCTTTCGATCACTTCGAGCTTCAGCCCGTGCGCCTCGACTTTTTCCTTCAGCGCGCGGATCTTGTCGAGCGGCCAGACATCGCCGACGGGCACGTCGTAGATCGCCGAGACGATCCCGTACATGCCCGGGATTTGGCGAATATAGGCGAGCGGGATCGGATCGTTGTCGCCATACCAGCGGAAGGTCATCTTCATGATTCGTTCGGTGTCCTATCTATTGACCGGCAAATGCGTGCCGCGTGCGCGACGATGCGACAACGCGACCGGGGCCGGGGCCGGGCTTGCGTCGCCGCGTCAGGCTTACGCACCGCTTAGGTAATGACGCCGACCTGCCAGGGTACGAACTCGCTTTGGCCGTATCCATGCAATTCGCTCTTCGAGCGCGTGCCGGAAGCGCAGTCGAGCATCATGCGGAAGATCGCCTCGCCGAGCTCATCGATGGTCGCCGTGCCGTCGATCACGCCGCCGCAGTTGATGTCCATATCGTCTTGCTGACGCTCCCAAAGCGCCGTATTCGTCGCGAGCTTCAGCGACGGCGACGGCGCGCAGCCGTATGCGGAGCCTCGTCCCGTCGTGAAGCAGATCAGATTCGCGCCCGACGCGACCTGTCCCGTCGCCGATACCGGGTCGTAGCCGGGCGAATCCATGAACACGAACCCCTTAGCGTCGATCCGTTGCGCATACTCATAGACCGCGACGAGATTCGTCGTTCCGCCTTTCGCCACGGCGCCGAGCGATTTTTCGAGGATCGTCGTCAGGCCGCCCACCTTGTTACCGGCTGAGGGATTGTTGTCCATCGCCGCGCCGTTGCGCGCGCAATAGTCTTGCCACCAACCGATGCGTGCGAGCAGATTCTCGCCGACTTCGCGGCTCACGGCGCGACGCGTCAGCAGGTGCTCGGCGCCATAGACTTCCGGCGTCTCTGAAAGGATGGCGGTCCCGCCGTGCCGAACGAGCCGATCGACGGCCGCGCCGAGCGCCGGATTGGCCGAAATGCCCGAATAGCCGTCGGACCCGCCGCACTGAAGCCCCACGACGAGATGCGAGGCCGGCACCGGCTCTCGCTTCACGCGATTCGCTTCGGGCAGCATTTCGCGGACCATCGCAATGCCGCGCTCGATCGTCTTGCGCGTGCCGCCGCTGTCCTGAATCGTGAACGTCCGCAAACGCATGTCGGACTCGGTCAGCCCGCCCGATTCGAGTACGCCGCCGATCTGGTTGGTCTCGCAGCCGAGGCCGACGAACAGCACGGAAGCGAAGTTCGCGTGAACCGCGTAGCCGGCCAGCGTGCGGCGCAGGATCGCGATGCCTTCGCCTTGCATGTCGATGCCGCAGCCGAGACCATGCGTCAGCGCGACGACGCCGTCGACGTTGGGGAAATCCGCCAGCGCTTCGGGATGGACATCGCGCCGGAAATAATCGGCGATGGCGCGCGCGACAGTCGCCGAACAGTTCACGCTCGTCAGCACGCCGATGTAATTGCGCGTGGCGACGCGGCCGTCCGCTCGTCTGATGCCCATGAAGGTGGCCGGGTCGGCGACGTAGTCCGTCGGATGCGTATCGATCCCGAACGCGTGCTCGCGCTCGAACTCGGCCATACCGAGGTTGTGTACGTGCACGTGCTGGCCACGCGCGATGTCCTCGCGGGCGACGCCTATGATCTGGTTGTAGCGCTTCACGGGCTCGCCTTTGGCGATCGCCCGCGTCGCGATCTTGTGCCCGGGCGGGACGAGGCCCGTGACCACGAGATCTTCGGCATCGAGACGGGTCCCCGAGACGAGTTGACGCGTGGCAATGACGACGTCGTCGTTCGGATGAAGGCGGATGACCGCATGCGCGGCCGATGTCCGGGTGGGAGCTGAAGTCGACATGTCGGGCCTTCTCAAACAGGGTGAAACGATCGATCAGATCGGCGTGCGTGCACCGGTCCGCATCTCGCTGCGCTCGCGCTCGAGCGAGAGCGGCTCGATCCGGCCAACGATCACGAGATAGCTGAACGCGCCGAGAAAGCAGAAGCCACCCGCGACGACGAGCGGAATCGTGAACGAGCCCTTCGTCATGGCGACCATAAAGCCGGTGAACGTCGTGATAACGATGCCGGCCAGATTCGACGCGAAGTTCTGGATGCCGCCGATCGAGGCGACGTGGCGCAGCGTAGGCGCGACGTCGCCGGGCAGCGACCAGATGCTCGCGGCGGCGAAGGCGAGACTGCCGTACGAAATGCCGAAGAACGCCAGCATCAGATAGACATTCGAGGTGAACGCGGACAACGTGATGACTGACGACATCAGCATGCCGCCCACCATACAGGTCTTGCGCGCGGCAGTCAGCGAGAGACCGCGGCGATAGAGCGCGTCGGAGACGAGCCCGCCGATCCAGCCGCCCGGAATCGCGATCAGCGCGGGAATCATGCCGAGCGTGCCGAGCGACTTCAGCGAAAAGCCGCGCGTCTGCACGAGATAGGTCGGAAACCAGGTGATGAAGAAGTAAATGACGAAGTTCAGGCAGAAGAAGCCCAGCATCATGCCCCAGAGGGTGCGATGGCGAAAGAGCGACGACCACGTCACGTTGTTCGCTTCGTCGCCGTCGCTGGCGCCGGCCGCGCGCGGCGCATGAACGACGTCGTGCTCGCCCGTCATGTCGCCGTGCGCCGGGCTGCGATAGATGATAAGCCAGCCCACGATCCAGACGGCGCCGAGCAAACCGGTGATGACAAAGGCGGCTTTCCATCCGAGCGTGCCGATGATGAGGGCGACGACGGGGATCGACAATGCGGAGCCGACTCGCGAGCCGCTATCGAAGATGCTGGTCGCGAGCGCGCGCTCCTGAGGCTTGAACCACTGGCTCACGAGCTTGGCGCAAGAAGGATAGGCGCCGGCTTCGCCGACGCCGAGCAGCAGCCGGCAGCCGAACATCGACGCCACGCTCGACACGCCTGCCGTCGCGGCCGTGAAAAGAGACCACCAGCCGACCGCGAGCGGCAGCGCGATGCGCGCGCCGACGCGATCGACGAACCAGCCGAACGGCATCTGCATGAAGGCGTAGGTCCAGAAGAACCCGCTCAGAATGAGGCCCATTTGCGCCGGACCGATGCCGAGCGCCTTTTCGATCTGGGGGGCTGCGACTGCGAGATTGGCGCGATCGATGTAATTGACGGCGAGCGCGAGAAAGCATAGAAAAACAACGACCCAACGCATCTTTCTCATCTGATAGTCTCCTTGAGTAGGGCATCTGTCACGCGAAACCGGCGGCTCGCCGCGATGCCTCGTAAGTGAACCTGCAACTGCGTCACATAGGCATGGCTACGCGAAGCGCCGCATGCAGGCGGGGCTGCTCGATCTTCAATCCGAGCTCGCGCGCCAGATCGATGACGGGCTGGAAGCGTCGCCGCTTTTTCTCGTCGTGATTGCGCGCGATATCGGCCAGGCGGTGGTCGAGAAACGGGTTTTCGAAACGCTCGCGCACTTCGTCGAGATAGTCGCGAGCGGCGCTGGCTTTCCCGAGTGCGTCGAAGACCGGCAAAACTTCGTCGCGCCACAGCGACTCCAGGTCAGCCCGCAGGGCGGGATCGCGCATGGCGTGCAACGTGTTTTCGTCGGCCGGGCGGCGATCGGTCTGCCAGCGCTCGGCGAGATAGGTGTGGCCGAGATTCAGCAGCAGCAACTTCAGCCGTTCGTAGTGCGAAAGATCGTCGGTCACGATCATGGCCTCGTGCTCGCAGGGCAACACCATGCCAGGGCGCCGCTCGATGGCCCATAGCGCATACGGCTCGGCGATCGCGCCGATCGGCCGTATCGGTTCGGAGACGATACGGTCCACGAGCGAGTTGACCCATACGCAGCGCTCTTCGATGTAGCTCAGAAACGCCGGATCAATCGCCCAGACGCGCGCAATCCCGGCGACGAGCGTGCGCAGCGTATCGCCGTTGTTGGAGACGAGCTCGCAAGGCAATACGGTCAGCGGCTCGCCGCCCGCGCGGAAGCGGGCGTGGAGCAGAACGACGAGCTTGGCGGCAAAGCCGCGCGGCGGCGGCGCGCCAGCTTCGAGCAGTGCGGGCGTGTCTTCGTCGAAGAGAACATAGCCGCTATCGCTCGTATTCGAGATCACGACGCGTGCATCGCGAACGAATCGTTCGAGCACGAGAGGCCACTCGCTATTGGCGTCGAGCGCTTCGCTGACCGCATGACAATCGACGGTCGCATCGACGACCGCTTCGTGGCGCAAGCCGCGAATCCGCACGGGATAACGTCCATGCGCGCGCAGCGCTTCAATGCGTGCGCGGCTTTCGGGGTTCGTCGTAGTTTGAACGACGGTGATGCCGCCCAGCGCGCGACCCGCGCCGAGCGCCTCGGAAACGAACAGGTCGGCATGGGCCTGCAGGAATCGGCTCGTGCCGAATTGGAGAATCGGGTTGCTCATGATCGTTCAGTGATGTCTCGTTACCGGCCGGGGCGGGGCGCCACGGCCGCAGTAGCGAGTAGGGCAAGCGTTGGCGTCGTGCGACCTCAGCACGCAACGAGCGCTTTGATGACGCCCGCGCCCGGGTCGAGCAGCTTCGGAAACTCGGAAGGCAGTTCCGCGAGCGACAGCTTGTGCGTGTTGAGCGCGTCGGTCGGGATTTTGCCGGCGCGCATCGCGGCGAGCACCGTTTCAAAGTCGGCCACCGTCGCATTGCGGCTCGCGAGCAGCGTCGTTTCGCGCTTGTGAAACTCCGGGTCCGAGAACGAGATCCGGCTGTTCACGATCGAAATCAGTACATACCTGCCGCCGTGCGCGACGAATTCGAGGCCGCGCTCCATCGCTTTCGCGTTGCCGGTCGCATCGAAGACGACTTCGAAGAATTCCCCGTCGCTCAACTCGGCGAGGCGCGCTTTGTCAGCGCCGGCTTCGCTCGTATCGAGCTCGACGGTGCCGTCGGCGCCGAGCGCCGTCTTGCACGCGGCAAGACGGTCGGCGCGGCCGTCGAGCACGTAGACGCGCGCTCCGCGCAGCTTGGCGAAGATCGTGGCCGCCATGCCGATCGGACCGGCGCCGACCACGAGCACGCGCTCGTCCGCTTTCACGTCGGCGCGGGCGACCGCATGCGCGCCGATTGCGAGAAACTCGATCATGGCCGCCTGGTCGAGCGTGACGCCATCGGCCTTGAAAACGAATCCTTGCGGCACGGCAAGGTACTCCGTCATGCCACCGTCCGTGTGCACGCCGAGCACGCGGATGTTCGTGCAGCAATTGGTCTTGCCGGCCCGGCAGGCGACGCAGCGACCGCAGGACAGATACGGCATTACATAGACCTGGTCGCCGGCTCGCACGCGAGCGCCAGCCGGCGCCGATTCGACGATGCCGGCGAGCTCGTGTCCCATCACGCGCGGATAGGCGAGATAGGGCTGGTTGCCGGTGAAGATATGCAGATCGGTGCCGCATACGCCGATTCGCTTGACGCGGATCAGGACGTCGTCAGGGCCGGGTTGCGGGATGGGCTGGTCGGCGACGGCGAGTTTGCCGGGTTCTTCGCAGATGACGGTTTTCATCGACGGGCGGAGTTCTCTGGGAGCGGAATGCGTCGCGCGGCGGACAGCGCGATGCGGGTTGAGCGTGCGCGAGCGATGAAGTCGTCGTGAACGACGTTGCCTCGCTGTTGCTTCTGGCCTTACCAGTTGCGAAAATATCGAAACTGACCGAGCTGGTCAAGCCAGTTTTACCCGAGGTCGCCCATGGGGCGTCATGGGGACAGCTTCGATCGTGCGCGGGCGTCGCATTTGCGCGACGATCGGTTCGATTTACAATCGCCCGTCGCCAGGCAGCCGGAAAGGCTTGCCGATCGCCGATCAATGGTTTGCCGACAAGCAGGAACCGTCACGTGGCCATCAAACCCGCCGAGACACGGCGTCTTTACCTACAAATTGCCGACAAGCTGCGTGCGTTGATGGAGCAGCCCGGCTTCACGCAGAACGGGCGGTTGCCGTCCGAGCGTGTGCTGGCCGAGCAGCTCGGCGTATCGCGGCCGTCGGTGCGCGAAGCCCTCGTCGCGCTCGAGCTCGAGGGGCGTGTGGAGATCCGCATGGGGTCCGGCGTCTATGCGTGCGCGACGCCGAGTGCGGTTCGCGATGCCGCGCGGCCCGAAGCGGAGCTCGGCGAGAGCCTCGTCGACATCATGGGAGCGCGCGTCGTCATCGAAGGCGCGGTTGCGGCAAGCGTCGCGCCGTTCGCCAAACCGAAGGCGCTGAAGGCGCTGCGCACGCTCTACGACAAGATGGTGCGCGAAGTCGAGGCGGGGCAGCAGCCGACGGCCTTGGACCGGGCGTTTCACGTCGCCATTGCGCAAATGACGGGCAACGACCTGCTCGAACGCACCGTCGGCTCGCTGTTCGACGAGCGCCACAGCCCGCTCTCCGCGAAGCTGCGCGATCACTTCGAGAACGAAACGACCTGGCAGGCCGCGCTCGACGAGCACAAGGAAATTCTCGAGGCGCTCGAAGCGCACGACGCGATCCAGGCCCAGGCCGCGATGCAACGGCATCTGAAGGCCTCGCTCGATCGCGTCATGCCGCTTCGTAAGCAGAACTAAACGCCTCTCATCGCTTCGCGTGTCTACGCCCAGAAGTCGGAGACTTCGATGTCGCGCAGGTCGAACACGAGCACTTCGGCGTCATGGCCATCCGTGAGCGTGAGGCTCCGCTCGGCGCGCACGCGGACGCCGTCGCCTTCCGACAGCACGGTGCCATTCACGCTGATGCTGCCGCGCGCGACGTGAACGTAGGCGAACCGGTTCGCTTCCAGATCGAGGCGAGCTTGCTCGTCGCCGTCGAAAAGGCCGGCGTAGACACGCGCATCCTGCCGGATCTGCAGCGCTTCGTCAGCGCCTTCCGGCGAGATCACGAGACGAAGCTGGCCACGCTTGTCCGAATCGGAGAACGTCCGCTGCTGGTAGCGCGGCGTCGCGCCTTTCGCCGCGGTGGCGATCCAGATCTGCAGAAAGTGGACCGGCTCCGTGCTCGACGGGTTGAACTCGCTGTGCGCGACGCCCGTACCCGCGCTCATCAACTGGATGTCGCCGGGCCGGATCACCGAACCGGTGCCCATCGAGTCCTTGTGTTCGAGCGCGCCTTCGAGCACGTATGAAAAGATCTCGACGTCCCGGTGCGGGTGCTTGCCGAAGCCGCGGCCCGGCATGACGCGATCGTCGTTGATGACGAGCAGGTCGGAGAAGCCCATCTGCTTCGGGTCGTAGTAATTGGCGAACGAGAACGAGTGGCGGGAGCTGAGCCAGCCGTGTTCGGCGCGTCCGCGCTCGTCTGCGCGGCGGATTTCAAGCATGTCGATCTCCAGAGTCGGTGTTCCCCGGCAACGAACGATACGTTGCCGTTCACCACGCTCCGAAGTTTAGGGCGCCTAACGAATTTGAAATCCGTCACCAATGCGAATCACTGTCTCGTTGCCGACGACAATCTAGCTTTCGATGAACGGCGCGAGCAGAGACCGGTCCGCTGGCCCGAGACGATCGCTTGCCGTCTGCACCTGGTGCCAATAGGGGTAGAGAAGCGCAGGCACGCTGATCTTGTCGAGCCGGGCTCTTTCTTCGGCCGTCAGCTTCAAGTCCGCGGCGCCGAGGTTGTCGCGCAACTGCGCTTCGTTGCGCCCGCCGATGATCACGGAGGCCACGGCGGGTCGACCGAGCGTCCATGCGAGCGCAACCTGTGCCGCCGATACGTTGCGTGCGCCGGCGATATCGACGAGCACGTCGACGATCGACCAAAGCCGCTCCTCGTCGCGAATCGGCGGCTCCGTCCAGCCCGCGAGCTGACGCGTCCCTTCAGGCGTGACGCCGCGCCGATGCTTGCCCGACAGCAGGCCGCCCGCGAGCGGGCTCCAGACGAGTATGCCGAGGCCTTGATCGAGCGAGATCGGCACCAACTCATACTCGGCTTCGCGCGCCTCGAGCGTGTAGTGAATCTGCTGGCTGACGAAGCGGGGCAGCCGGTCGCGCTCGCTGAACCCGAGCGCCTTCATGATGTGCCAGCCCGAGTAGTTCGAGCAGCCGACGTAACGTACCTTGCCTTGACGCACCAGGAGATCGAGCGCGCCGAGCGTTTCTTCGACGGGTGTAATGCCGTCCCACTCGTGAATCTGATAGAGATCGATGACGTCGGTCCTCAGTCGCTTGAGACTGGCTTCGCAGGCCTGAATCAGGTGGTGCCGCGACACTCCGCGATCGTTGGGACCGGCGCCCATCGGAAAGCGCGCTTTCGTCGCGATCAGTACGCCACCTTTGCGCTTGCCGCCGAGCGCCTCACCGACGATTTCTTCCGATGCGCCGTCGGAGTAGACATCGGCCGTGTCGATGAGGTTGACGCCGGCATCGATGCATAGCTCGATCTGGCGACGCGCCTCGTCGAGGCCCACGCGGCCGACGCTCGCGAATTTGCCCTTGCCGCCCATCGTCATCGTGCCCAGCGTAATGGTCGACACCATGAGGCCCGAGCGGCCAAGTTGACGGTATTCCATGAAAACGCTCCTCCGTTGGAAGTGGACGGCGCGAAGGCTTGCGAACCGAAAGGCGTGCCAAGCGTGCGCGCCGGATCGAGGAGGGCATTATCGCGTCCGAACGAAATTGATGTCGGGTTCGCGCGCATGGCGGTGGTAGGGCGACGGGACACCCGAAAGGGTGCCCCCGCGTGCGATAATGCCAAATCGCGTCTCTTTCCGCCGCCGGCCAGAGGCATCGTCGCTTCGCGCCGCGGCGCTCATGCTTTGTGAAAAACCTTGCCGTTCCCGTCGATGAGCTCCCTTCGTTCGACGAGGTCATCGACGTTCGCACGCCGCTCGAGTTCGCCGAGGATCACGTCCCCGGTGCGATCAACGCGCCAGTGCTGTCCAACGAAGAACGCGTGATCGTCGGCACGCTCTACAAGCAATCGCCATTCGAGGCGACGAGGCTCGGCGCCGCAATGGTCGCACGCAACATCGCCCACCATCTCGACACGCTCTTCGCCGACCGCCCGCGTACCTGGCGGCCCCTCATCTACTGCTGGCGCGGCGGCAAGCGCTCCGGCTCGATGACGACCTGGTTCAATATGATTGGCTGGCAGGCTCGCCAGCTCGACGGCGGTTACCGGTCCTACCGCCGTTGGGTGCTCGATCTGCTCGAGCGCGTGCCGCCGCAGCTGACTTATGTCGCGCTGACGGGCCACACGGGCACCGGCAAAACGCGGCTCCTGCACGCGCTTGCCGCGGCGGGCGAGCAGGTGCTCGACCTCGAGGGGCTTGCGCGGCATCGAGGATCGCTGCTCGGTGCGTTGCCCGACGCCGAGCAGCCGACGCAAAAGGCTTTCGACACCGCGCTCGCCGCGGAGCTTGCCAAATTCGTCCCTGAGCGCCCCGTCTTCATCGAAGCTGAAAGCCGCCGAATCGGCCGAATTAGCCTGCCGACAACGTTGCTCGACGCGTTTCGCGCCGGCCGCCGCGTGCGCGTCGTCGCGCCGCTCGAAACGCGCGTGAAATTCCTGCTCGAGGATTACGGCCATCTGTTCGATAACCCGCAGTACTTCAAAGATCAACTCCAGCGGCTGATCGGCCTTCATAGCCGGCAAACGGTCGAGCATTGGCACGCCTTGATCGATGCGGGCGAGCGCGAAGCGCTCTTTGCCGAGCTCGTCGAGCGGCATTATGATCCGGCCTATGCGACCAGCAGCTTGCGATCGTTCGGCGACACGGAGCACGCTTTGCGGTTCGCTTTCGATCCTTGCGCCGAAGATCGAGTCGGCGAGGCGCGGCGGCTCGCGGCGCTGATTCGCCCGAGTAAAGAAACGGCGCTCGACGGCAACCCTGAGAAGCGCGCCGAGCGCCGCGGGGCCGAGCGGCATCTGACGGCCGGTACATAACCGCAACTGGATATCTGCGAGGCACTATGGAGACGCTCGGACAGAGCCGGCAAAAGGTCAGTTTTCCGGTGGCCGTCGTGATTTTCGCGCTCGTCGCGGTGGTCGGCCTTTACTACGTCAAGTGGTCGCCGTACTACCATCGGGTGTTCGTCGCCGCCGACACCCATTCGATCGGCCGTTCCATCCTCTCGGGAACGGCTGCGACGCCCGAGCCGGTGTCGTGGCAAGCGGCCCTCGACTATGCCAGCGCGTACGGGCGCGCAATCTGGCAGGCGCTCGTGCTTGGCTTGCTGCTAGGTTCCGCGGTTCAAACGCTGCTGCCCGTCCACTGGGTGGCAAAGCTCCTCGGCAAGGCCGGATTGCGCAGCGTCGCGGCGGGTGGCCTGCTGTCGCTGCCCGGCATGATGTGCACCTGTTGCGCCGCTCCCGTGGTCGTCGGGCTGCGCGAGCGTCAGGCCTCGCAGGGCGCCGCCGTGGCGTTCTGGCTCGGCAATTCGGTGCTCAATCCCGCGACGCTCGTGTTCATGGGGTTCGTGCTCGGCTGGCACTGGACGGCGCTGCGCCTCGCCCTCGGCATCGTTCTCGTGTTCGGCGGCGGCTGGCTCGTCGATCTCACCGCCACCGCTTCGGAACGCACCGCGGCGCGCGTGCAGCTCGATGCGTTGGCCTACGAGGCCGCCCCGCAGGGCAACGCCATCGCGAGGTGGTTCAAGTTGCTCGCGCAGATGGCCGTGCGGCTCGTCCCTGAATACATCGTTCTCGTCCTGCTGCTCGGCGCGGCGCGCGCCTGGCTCTTTCCGCATGTCGGCCCCGAAGTCGACAACGCGATCGGATGGATTCTCCTGTTCGCGCTCGTCGGCACGCTGTTCGTGATCCCGACCGCAGGCGAAGTGCCGATCGTTCAAGCGATGCTTTCGTTCGGTGTCGCGGCGGGGCCCGCTGCCGCCTTGCTGATGACGCTGCCGCCCATCAGCTTGCCGTCGCTTGCGATGACGGCGCGTTCGCTGGGCCGGCGCGTCGTGGTGATGATGGTGTTGATGGTGTTCGCCGTCGGCGTGGCGGGCGGGCTTGCCGCCATTGCGCTCCATTTTTGATTTCTCTGGGGGTTCTCCATGAACGCGCCAACAGCCGGTTCGTCGACGGTGCCGCGCCTCACTGAGCTATCGCACGGCGGCGGCTGCGGCTGCAAGATCTCGCCGAGCGTCCTCGCCGAATTGCTCAAGCGCACGACGCCGATGCCGACGTTCCCCGATCTGCTCGTTGGTTCCGAGACGGCCGACGATGCGGCGGTCTACCGTCTGAACGACGAGCAGGCGATCGTCGCCACGACGGACTTCTTCATGCCGATCGTCGACGACCCGTACGACTTCGGCCGCATCGCGGCGACGAACGCGCTGTCCGACATCTACGCGATGGGAGGCAAGCCGCTCTTTGCGCTCGCGCTCGTCGGCATGCCGATCAACGTGTTGCCGCACGAAACGATCGCGCGCATCCTCGAAGGGGGCGAGTCCGTCTGCGCCGATGCGGGGATTCCGGTGGCCGGCGGCCACTCGATCGACTCGGTCGAGCCGATCTACGGGCTCGCGGCGATCGGCGTCGTCGATCCGCGGCGGATCGCCCGCAACGCCGGCGCGCGCGCCGGCGATCTGCTCTTGCTCGGCAAGCCGCTCGGCGTGGGAATTCTGTCCGCCGCGCTGAAGAAACAGCGGCTCGAGGCGGCCGGTTACGCCGCCATGATCGCGGCGACGACGAAGCTCAACCGCCCCGGCACGGCGCTCGGGAGGCTCGATGGTGTGCATGCGATGACGGACGTGACGGGATTCGGGCTGCTCGGCCACTTGCTCGAGCTTTGCCGCGGTGCAGGGTTGGCGGCGCGCATCGATTACGCGGCGCTGCCGTGGCTTGAATCCGTGCCCGAACTCGCGCAGGCGGGATTCGTTACCGGCGCATCAGGCCGGAACTGGGCCGGCTACGGACACGAGGTGACGCTATCGCCGGAACTGCCGCCGATCGCGCAGGCCTTGCTGACCGATCCTCAGACGTCGGGCGGATTGCTCGTGGCGTGCTCGGAGCAGAGCGTCGACGACGTGCTCGAGCGCTTCCGCGCCGACGGCTTTGGCGATGCGGTAGTGATCGGCACGATGACGGAAGGGACGCCGCACGTGCTGGTTGCCTGACCGAGGCTCCTGTTCTTGCGGCGTTTCGTTCGCGGTGCGAGCGTGAGCTTCATCGCTGCAGACATCGATCGACGAATCAGTTACAATCTCGCGCTTACGCTTTCGGGACCTGCCTTCCGCGCTCACCGCGCGAGCCGGAATGGTCGAGAGCGTGCCGGATATCGGAACGCGCAGCGCGCCGTTCCGGCTGCGAGGATGGCGAAATTGGTAGACGCACCAGGTTTAGGTCCTGACGCCAGCAATGGTGTGCGGGTTCGAGTCCCGCTCCTCGCACCACTGGAATTCCCCACGTCGAAAGGCCGCCTTCGGGCGGCCTTTGTCGTCTACTACTGAAGGAATTTCACGATTGCGAAGCAAATACCGATCAAGGTGCTGACACAGACGAACGGCATCCAGCGCCTTTCTCTGTCTAGTTTGATCGATTCGGAGACCAGTTTCATCGTCTCCGCGGTCAGCTTCGTAATTTCCGCTTCGAGCTTGGCGACATCCAACGACTTTTCCATCTTCTTTCTCCTTTTCGGCCGCTGGCTTCCGGCGACCCGCATTGCATGGTTACGGCAGTGGATCGTATTGCCAGCAATCGGGCGACTGCAGACTGGACTACATTTTCGGACCAAATTACGAGCGGGTGGAGTCGTCCGATCGGCCAGGGGCGTGCCGAATTGCGACGCGGATCGCATCGCGCATCGGGCGACTCGCGGCCACAGGCGGAGCCGAGTCGGTTGTGAGCGCAACCATTGATGCTCTATGCTTCCGTCCATCGGGCACGCACGTGCCTTCCAAGATCGAATCCCATGAGCCAAGAATCAGAAGCGCCGGATCGTGTCTCGCACACGGCCGTCATTGGAGCAGGTGCGATCGGTGGCCTGATGGCTGCAGCGCTTGCACGGGCCGGTCATGAAGTCAGCGTGCTCGCGCGCGGCAGGACGCTCGATGCGATCCGCGAGCATGGCGTGCGCGTCATCGATGGCAACGGCCAAACATCGTCGATCATGCCCCGCGCGAGCGACGATGCCGCGGAGCTGGGCGCACAGGACTTCGTCGTCATCGCGCTGAAGGCGCAAACGCTCCCGGCGATCGCGGCGACTCTGCGTCCCCTCGTCGACGAACGGACGACAATCGTCAGCGCGATGAACGGCCTGCCGTGGTGGTTTCTCGACGGCACCACGACGCCGCTCGCGGGTCAACGCATCGATGCCGTCGATCCCGAAGGCGTCGTTTCACGCGCGCTGCCCGCGCCACGCGTTTTGGGTTGCGTCGTTCACTTGTCCGCGTCGACGGACGCTCCCGGCATCGTGCGGCGCGGGCTCGGGAATCGGCTCATCGTCGGCGCGGCATATGCGGCACACGCGCCGATGGCGCGAGCGTTCGCCGCGGCGCTGGGGGCGGGCGGGTTCGACGTGCAAGCCGTCGACGACATTCGCACGGAGATCTGGGCCAAGCTCTGGGGCAACATGAACATGAATCCGCTCAGCGCGTTGACAGGCTCCACGGCCGATCGCCTGCTCGACGATCCGTTCACCCATGCGCTCGTGCTGCGGATGATGGAGGAGGCCGAGGCGATCGGCGCGCGCCTCGGCCTTTCGACGGGCATGAGCGCGGCTGAGCGCGTTGCGGTGACGCGCAAGCTCGGGGCATTCAAGACGTCGATGCTTCAGGACATGGAGGCGGGCCGGCCGCTCGAGATCGATCCGATACTCGGTGTGTTTCCCGAGCTGGGCCGCAAGCTAAGCGTGCCCACCCCGTTCTGCGACGCCGTGCTCGGGCTGCTGCGCCAGCGCGCGGCCAATAGCGGTCTCACGATCGTTTGATTCGATCGACGATCGTCATTCGTCCATCGTCGGTCGCCGATCGTCATTCGCGAGGGCGCTGGCAATGACCTTGTCGAGCGCGCGGCTCAAGGCGGCTTTCTCGGCCTCGTCGAGGCAGCCGAAGAGATCCGCGTTCCATTTGCGCGCGATCGGCATGACCTTGCGATAGAGCGCGCGCCCCTCGTCGGTCAGCGAAACCATGACGACGCGACCGTCCTCGAGGCTCGGCGTGCGGCGCACGAGTCCGCGCTTGATCAGGGCTTCGGCGGCGCGGCTCGCCTGGCTCTTGTCGAGGTTCGCGTGTTTCGCCAGATCCATGATCGAAAACGGCCCGAACGATCCGACCGACGCGATGATGCGCGCTTCGGGCAGCGAGACGTCGAGCTTCGCCTGGTATCGCTCGCTGATGCCGCGCTCGGAGAGCTTGTTCAGCACGTGCATCCGATAGGTCAGAAATTGCTCGAGCCCGGCCTTGGCGGCCTTCGCGGAACTAGTGCTCATAAGCCGTACTTCAACCGCGTGAGTTGCTCGGCCTCGTTCGCTAGCAGCCGCGCCGCATCGCGGATCGCGGTGTCGAGCGAAATCGGCCCGGGCGCGGGTGAAAAGCAGCCGCAAAAATGCTCGGAGAGCCGCTCGAGCGCGGAGGAATCGACGGCGCCGGAGAGCAGCGTCGCGGGCACGCCCGCGGTCCGCGCGTGGCGGCAGGCGACGAACGGCGCCTTGCCGTGCAGCGTCTGGACATCCGAGCGGCCTTCGCCCGTGATGAGCCAGTTGGCGCCGTCGAGTGCCGCGTCGAGTCCCACTTGCGCCGCGACGACTTCCGCGCCCGCCTCGAATTCGGCGCCGAGCATGCGCAGCGCGAAACCGAGCCCGCCGGCGGCACCCGAGCCCGGAAGGTCGCGCGCGGTGCGCCCGAGCGCCGCTTCGAGAAGCGCCGCAAAGCGGGCAAGCACACCGTCAATCAAAGCGATCTGGTCGGCGCTCACGCCTTTTTGCGGACCGAACACGGCCGTCGCGCCGTGTTCTCCCGCGAGCGGATTATCGACGTCGGACATCGCGACGAAGGAAGCCTCGGCGAGCCGCGCGTCGAGCCCTGACGCATCGATGCGCACCAGTCGCGAGAGGTCGGCCGGCGTGGGTTCGAGCTCGCGCCCATGATCGTCGAAGAGCTTGAGCCCGAGGCCGACGAGAAGGCCCGCCCCGCCGTCGTTCGTGCTGCTGCCGCCGAGCGCGACGAAAAAGCGCCGCATGCCCGCATCGAGCAGCAGACGAATCGCTTCACCCATGCCGCGCGTGCTGCGCGCTTCGACGGGCGCGCACATCGCGACGTCATCGGTAATCCCGACGATCTCGGCGGTCTCGACGATCGCGGCGCCGTTCGACAGCAGGCCCACCGCGGCGTCGCGTCTGGCGCCGCTCGCGCCGCGCACCTGCAACACACGCCGCTCGCCGCCGCGCGCGAGCATGGCATCGAGCGTGCCTTCACCGCCGTCGGCCATCGGGCAGAGCCGCACGACGGCGTCCGGCCTGGCGCGCGCGACGCCCTTGGCGATGGCTTCGGCGACGCCTTGCGCGCTCAGAGAGCCTTTGAACGAATCGGGGGCAATGACGATGACCGGCGAGAGGTTCGGCATGAGTGTGTCTCCGAATGGGTCTTATCTCTATAACCTATGGCGAATGCGAGTTGCCGCGCGCCGTGCGCGGCCGCTGTCCGGGCGACAGCTTAACAGGTCGGTCATCGGGGGTGGGAGCTGTTGGCGGCGGCAAAGCGACGCGCGATCGAGACGGAAGCGGCCACGTCCATGCGCGGCCAGCCGGGCGGAATAGTTTGCTAGAATAACCGATTCTTCCGATCCGAACCGTGCTCCTCGAGAGCGCCGACTCCGGTCGATATTGCCAAGAACAACGTCAAGGCAAGCGCCACGCAATGCCAACGAGGAAGCGAAAGGATGGTGATCAAGCACCGTTTTTTCGCGTCCGTTCGTGCGGCTGGCTCGACTGGGGAAAAGGTGCGCTCGCGATACCCGATGGTGTCGACGAGCAGTGGACACGGGGAAGGTTACTGACACGCTTGAACAATTTAGGACGATTGAAGCCATGGCTAACGTTGTTGAAAACCTCGGCAAGCTTGAACGCCGCGTGACGATTTCCCTGCCGAAGGAGGCGGTGCAAAAGGAGATCGAGTCTCGGATCCGCCAGATCGCCAAGAACGTGCGCATGCCAGGCTTCCGTCCGGGCAAGGTGCCGCTCAAGATGGTGACGCAGCAGTACGCGGGGCAGGTCGAGGCCGAGGTGCTCTCCGACAAGGTCGGCAAGCAGTTCTTCGACATCAGCCGCGCCGAGAACCTGCGCGTTGCCGGACAGCCGAGCTTCAGCCCGAAAGAGGATAGCGATACGGACAGTTACGCGTTCGACGCGACGTTCGAGGTCTATCCCGAAGTGAAGATCGGCGAGCTGTCGACGGCGGAAATCGAGCGCTCGGTCACGTCGATTTCGGAAGCCGAAGTCGATCGCACACTCGAGATCCTGCGCAAGCAGCGCGTGCACTATCACGCGCGCGGCGAAGCGGGCGAGCATGGCGACGGTGGCGCGGATGCGGCGGCGCAAAGCGGCGATCGCGTTACCATCGACTTCGTCGGCAAGATCGACGGTGAGGCGTTCCAGGGCGGCACGGCCGAGGATTTCGTGTTCGTGCTCGGCGAAGGACGCATGCTGCCCGAATTCGAACAGGCCGCGACCGGCCTGAAGGCCGGCGAAACGCGCGAGTTCGATCTCCAGTTCCCGGACGACTATCACGGCAAGGAAGTCGCGGGCAAGACGGCGCAGTTCACGGTCACGATGAAGAAAGTCGAGTGGCCCCATCTGCCCGAAATCGACGGCGAATTCGCGAAGTCGCTCGGCATCGCCGATGGCGACCTCACGAAGATGCGCGCCGAAATCAAGGAAAACCTCGAGCGTGAGGCGAAGCGCCGCACGCAGTCGATCGTCAAAAACCAGGTGATGGATGCGCTCCTGAAGCTCGCCGAGCTCGACGTGCCGAACGCGCTCATCGAACAGGATCAACAGCGCCTCGTCGAAATGGCGCGCCAGGATCTCGTGCAGCGTGGCGTGCCGAACGCGGCCGATGCCCCGATCCCGGCCGAAATGTTCAAGGAGCAAGCCGAGCGCCGCGTGAAGCTGGGCCTCGTGCTGGCCGAGCTCGTCAAGGCGAACAACCTCGAGGCGAAGCCCGAGCAGATCCGCGCCGAGGTCGAGGAATTCGCGAAAAGCTACGAAGACCCGAAGGAAGTGATCCGCTGGTATTATTCGAACAAGCAGCGCCTGGCCGAAATGGAAGCCTACGTCGTCGAAAGCAACGTCGTCGAGTTCGTGCTCGGCAAGGCGAAAGTGACGGATAAGGAAGTCAGCTTCGAAGCACTGGCGAGCGCCTCGGCGCAAGCGTAAGGCATCGCCGCGAACGGCGTGCTGGCTGTCGGGGCGACGGCCGCACGCCGTTTTTTCTCGCAAAAGGCATCCCGGGGCCGGGTAGTTTTGGCGCCGGGTTCTCGAGGCAAGACACCGGTGCGCTGCCGTCGGCATTCAAGACACATTCCAAGAGAAGGACTCATCGCATGACCTTTCGCGCTCAATTGCTCGACACGTTGGCCTCACAAGCGCCGCGGGATCTTGAAACCCAAGCGTTGGGGCTCGTGCCGATCGTCGTCGAAACGAGCGGCCGGGGCGAGCGTTCGTACGACATCTATTCGCGCCTGCTCAAGGAGCGCGTCGTCTTCATGGTCGGCGAAGTCAACGATCAGACGGCAAACCTCGTCGTTGCGCAGCTGCTGTTCCTCGAGAGCGAAAATCCCGACAAAGACATCAGCCTCTACATCAACAGCCCAGGGGGCTCCGTCTCGGCGGGGATGGCGATTTACGACACAATGCAGTTCATCAAGCCGGACGTCTCGACGCTGTGCATGGGGCTTGCGGCGAGCATGGGGGCGTTCCTGCTCGCGTCCGGGGCAAAAGGCAAGCGGTTTGCGTTGCCCAACGCGCGCGTGATGATTCACCAACCGCTTGGCGGCGCGCGCGGCCAGGCGTCGGACATCGAAATCCAGGCACGCGAAATTCTTTATCTGAAGGAACGGCTCAACCAGTTGCTCTCGCACCACACCGGGCAACCCGTCGAGCGCATCGCGCGCGACACCGACCGTGACAACTTCATGTCTGGCGAGGACGCCCAAGCATATGGCCTGATCGACCAGGTCTTGCAAAAGCGCCCGTAAGATGCCCTAAGCGCCGCGGCGAGCCGAATTCTTTCATACCTCGGTATGGTTGCCGGCTCAAGCGGTGTTATAAATGGTCGATAATAGTTTCAGGCGCGGGCAGCGGAGGCGCCAGACAAGTTCGGCGAACTTGTTCCGTCCCCAATGGGGGCGGTGGCGTGCCCTGCCTGCGTAGTGATTCGAGTGTCCGGAGGCTCGTATATCCATGGCGGACAAGAAGGGTTCGAACAGCGAAAAGCTGTTGTATTGCTCGTTTTGCGGTAAAAGCCAGCATGAGGTGAAGAAACTGATTGCCGGCCCGTCGGTGTTCATCTGCGATGAGTGCATCGACCTGTGCAACGAGATCATTCGCGACGAAGCCGCGGGAGCAGGCACGGACGCTGGCTTGTCGAAGTCCGACTTGCCGAGCCCGCAGGAAATTCGTGAGATTCTCGATCAATATGTGATCGGCCAGGAGCGAGCGAAGAAGATTCTCGCCGTGGCGGTTTACAACCATTACAAGCGGCTCAAGCACCTTGACAAAAAGGACGACATCGAGCTGTCGAAAAGCAATATTCTGCTAATCGGACCGACCGGTTCGGGCAAGACATTGCTCGCGCAGACTCTTGCGCGGCTGCTGAACGTGCCGTTCGTGATCGCGGACGCAACGACGCTGACCGAAGCCGGTTACGTCGGCGAGGACGTCGAGAACATCATTCAGAAGCTGCTGCAGAACTGCAACTACGAAGTCGAGAAGGCGCAGCGCGGCATCGTCTACATCGACGAAATCGACAAGATCAGCCGTAAATCGGATAACCCGTCGATCACACGTGACGTTTCCGGCGAAGGCGTGCAGCAGGCGTTGCTGAAGCTTGTCGAGGGCACGATGGCGTCGGTGCCGCCGCAGGGTGGCCGCAAGCATCCGAACCAGGACTTCATCCAGGTGGACACGACGAACATTCTGTTCGTCTGCGGCGGCGCGTTCGACGGCCTCGAAAAGGTCATCACGGACCGGACCGAAAAAACAGGGATCGGTTTCGGCGCGACGGTCAAGAGCAAACAGGAGCGCGACGCGGGCGAGGTGCTGCGCGAGGTCGAACCCGAGGATTTGATCAAATTCGGGCTGATTCCCGAACTGATCGGCCGTCTGCCGGTCGTGGCGACGCTCGGCAAGCTCGACGAAGCAGCGCTCATGAAGATTCTCGTCGAGCCGAAGAACGCCCTCGTCAAGCAGTACCACAAGCTGTTCGCGATGGAGCGCGTCGAGCTCGAAATCCGGCCCGCGGCGCTACAGGCCGTGGCGCGCAAGGCCATCCGGCGCAAAACGGGCGCGCGCGGCCTTCGCTCGATTTTGGAACAGGCGCTCCTCGACGTGATGTATGAATTGCCGGCCATGAAAGGGGTCAGCAAAGTAATAATCGACGACAACGTCATCGATGGCGACGGCAAACCGTTGCTGATCTATGAAGAAGCGCCGAAAGTGGCGGGTTCGAATTGATCGAGCAGCCGAGAAGGCTTTTGGAGAAGCCGTTCATGGCCGACGTGAACGGCTTTTTTCGTTTATCTTGTGGGTGATGCTGACTACCGCGACACGTGCACTGAACTTTTTCCCACACGCGAAGGCTTGCATTCCGTATAGCGGGCCTCAACTACTGAACGTTACGAAACCATTCTTGGGGAAATGAAAATGTCAGGAACCCAGCTCCTTCCTTCCGAGCGCACCACGCTCCCACTGCTGCCGTTGCGGGATGTGGTCGTGTTCCCGCACATGGTCATCCCGCTGTTCGTGGGGCGGCCGAAATCCATCAAGGCGCTCGAGGTGGCGATGGAGGGCGGCAAGCACATCATGCTTGTCGCGCAAAAGACCGCGGCGAAAGATGAGCCGACCGAAAAGGACATGTATGAAGTGGGATGTATCGCGAACATCCTGCAAATGCTGAAGTTGCCCGACGGCACCGTGAAAGTGCTCGTCGAGGGGCTGCAGCGTGCGAAGACGTTGACGATCGAAGAGCAGGAAACGCAGTTTTCGTGCGAAGTCATGCCGCTCGAGCCCGATCATGCCGATAGCGCCGAAACCGAGGCGTTGCGCCGTGCGATCGTCTCGCAGTTCGATCAGTACGTGAAGCTCAACAAGAAGATTCCGCCTGAAATCCTCACGTCGCTGGCGGGCATTGACGAAGCCGGTCGCCTGGCCGACACGATCGCCGCGCACCTGCCGCTGAAGCTCGACCAGAAACAGCACATCCTCGAGATGTTCCCTGTCATCGAGCGGCTCGAGCATCTGCTCGCGCAACTCGAGGCGGAAATCGACATTCTGCAGGTCGAAAAGCGTATCCGTGGTCGCGTGAAGCGGCAAATGGAGAAGAGCCAGCGCGAGTACTACCTGAACGAGCAGGTCAAGGCGATTCAGAAGGAGCTCGGCGAGGGCGAGGAAGGCGCGGACCTCGAGGAGCTCGAAAAGCGGATCGAAGCGGCGCGCATGCCGAAGGAGGCCAAGAAGAAGGCCGACGCCGAGTTGAAGAAGCTCAAGCTGATGTCGCCGATGTCGGCCGAAGCAACGGTCGTGCGCAACTACATCGACACGCTGATCGGCTTGCCGTGGCGCAAGAAGAGCAAGGTCAACAACGACCTCTCGAACGCCGAGCGTGTGCTCGACGAGGATCATTTCGGCCTCGAAAAGGTGAAGGAACGGATCCTCGAGTATCTTGCGGTGCAACAACGCGTCGACAAGGTCAAGGCGCCGATTCTCTGTCTCGTCGGGCCTCCTGGAGTCGGTAAGACTTCGCTCGGTCAGTCGATCGCTCGTGCGACGAACCGCAAGTTCGTGCGCATGGCGCTCGGCGGCGTGCGCGACGAAGCCGAGATCCGCGGTCACCGCCGGACCTACATCGGTTCGATGCCGGGCAAGATTCTGCAGAGCCTCACGAAAGTCGGCGTGCGCAATCCGCTTTTCCTGCTCGACGAAGTCGACAAGATGGGCATGGATTTCCGCGGCGATCCGTCGTCGGCGTTGCTCGAAGTGCTCGACCCCGAGCAGAACCATACGTTCGCCGATCACTACGTCGAAGTGGATTTCGATCTCTCGGACGTGATGTTCGTCGCGACGTCGAACTCGCTGAACATTCCGCCTCCGCTGCTCGACCGGATGGAAGTGATTCGCCTCTCGGGCTACACCGAGGACGAGAAGGTCAGCATCGCGCAGCGCTACTTGCTGCCCAAGCAAAAGCGCAACAACGGCCTGAAGGACGGCGAAATCGAGGTCAGCGAGCAGGCGATTCGCGACATCATTCGCTACTACACGCGCGAAGCCGGCGTGCGTTCGCTCGAGCGCGAAGTATCGAAGATCTGCCGCAAGGTCGTGAAGATGCTGCTGCTGAAGAAGGCGGAAGGCGCGGTCAAGGTCGATGGCGAGAACCTCGACACGTTCCTTGGCGTGCGCAAGTACGACTTCGGCCTCGCGGCCAAGCAGAACCAGATCGGACAGGTCACGGGTCTGGCGTGGACGGAAGTCGGCGGCGATCTGCTGACGATCGAGGCGGCCGTGATGCCGGGCAAGGGCAACGTCATTCGCACGGGTTCGCTGGGCGACGTGATGAAGGAGTCCGTCGAGGCGGCGCGGTCCGTGGTGCGCTCGCGTTCGCGGCGACTCGGCATCAAGGATGAGGCGTTCGACAAGCAGGACATCCACATCCACGTGCCAGAGGGCGCGACGCCGAAAGACGGTCCTTCCGCGGGTATCGCGATGACGACGGCGCTCGTGTCGGTCCTCACGGGCATTCCCGTGCGGGCGGACGTGGCGATGACGGGCGAGATCACGCTGCGTGGCGAAGTCCTGCCAATCGGCGGCCTCAAGGAGAAGTTGCTGGCGGCGCACCGTGGCGGTATCAAGCTCGTGCTGATCCCGGAAGAGAACGTCAAGGACTTGACCGAGATCCCTGACAACGTCAAGAACTCGATCGAGATCGTGCCGGTGCGTTGGATCGACAGGGTGCTCGAGCTCGCACTCGAGCGCGTGCCCGAGGCACTCCCCGAGGAGGAGCCGAAGCCGGCCGCGCCCGTCGCCGATGCGACCAAGGAGACGGCTACCGAGTTCGTGAAGCACTGACGATCGATCGGAACGGATCGCTTCGGCGGTCCCGATCCGCTGGCGCGCCGTGCCGCATTCGCGCGGCGTGGCCAAGAGCCCATAGGGTCTTTGCCCTGTGGGCTTTTTTGCGTGTGCATGCGGTGATCTCGTCAGGGATACCTCGATTCGGGTCATCCCGGTGCAACCCCGGTTGACATGGGCGTTTCGTCTGCATCTAATGAGCAAGCTCAGCTTTGCGTGCCGAACGCTGCGCGCATCGCAAGGGCATTCACCACGATTGCAACATTCACGCTCGGGGGTTTTGGATGAACAAGTCGGAACTGATCGATCACATCGCGGAGCAGGCGGATTTATCGAAGGCAGCGGCAGGGCGTGCGCTCGATGCGTTGATCGCAGGGGTCAAGAACACGTTGAAAAAGGGCGATTCGGTCACGCTCGTCGGGTTCGGCACGTTTGCGGTGGGTAAGCGGACGGCCCGCACCGGGCGCAATCCGCGCACGGGCGCTGCGATCAAGATCGGTGCGGCGAAAGTTCCGAAGTTCAGGCCTGGCAAAGCGCTGAAAGATGCGCTAAACTAGCGGGCTCGCTGATTGAGTAGATAAGCCGTTCAGCGAGAAATCCGCAAGCTGCGGCGTCGAGCTAGCTCGAATGAGCGAGCAATGTGTCACGCAGCGCGAACGGGTGCTTAGCTCAGTTGGTAGAGCGGCGCCCTTACAAGGCGTAGGTCGGGAGTTCGAGCCTCTCAGCACCCACCATTTCCGTTCGCGATTTGCTTCAGGCAGTTCCATCGTGTTCTGTTGCAGTACCCCGAAACCCGCACTGCTATTGGCTCTGCGGGTTTTTTGTTTTCGGTCGAAGGTACGAAGGCGTTCGCGGTCTCGCCTGAATGAATTAGGTTCGACGAGCCGCCCAATAGGTTCGTGTATTGGTAAATTCTCGAATCCCGGCCGTTGCAAGTTCGCGGCCATATCCAGATTTCTTGGTGCCGCCGAATGGAACGCGCGCGTCGGACGCCGTCATCGCATTGATGAAGGTTGCACCCGTCGTGACGCGCTTGGCAATGTTGAGCGCCCGATCCATGGACGAGGACCAAATGCTGATGGACAGACCAAATTGTGTGGCGTTTGCGAGTCGAATGGCGTCTTCGTCGTTCTTCGCAACGGCGATTGCAGCGACGGGCCCGAAGGTTTCCTCGTCGAACGCTGCGATACCCGGGCGGGTGTTGCCAAGTACGGTCGGCGCATAGAAATAGCCGGGACCATCGATAGTGGCGCCTCCGGTGAGCAGCGTAGCGCCGGCCTCGAGTGATCGCTTGACCTGGCTTTCCAGGGCGTCGCGCAAGTCGGCACGGGCCAGGGGCCCCATCTGCGTTCCTTGTGCAATTCGCGAAAAAGGCGCAAGCGCTTGTGGTCGGCGATCCCTTTGAACATATGAAGCGCTTCGCGCAAACGCAGCTTTGGCCCGCGTTGTTGAAGCGAGCCTTCACGGCGGCTGCTACCGCATTCGAAATGTCCGCATCATCGAGCACGACGAATGCATCTGATCCGCCGAGCTCGAGTACCGACTTCTTCGATGCGCGCCCGGCGGCACTACCGACGGCTGCTCCCGCCCGGTTCGAGCCGGTGAGCGTCACTGCAGCGATGCGATCGTCGTCGATGAGCGTGTTGATCACTGCCGGGACTTCTGGTTCCGCGACAACCAACGTCGTTACCAGATGCGACGGGAAGCCGGCGTCGACAAATAGCTGCTCCAGCGCAAGAGCGCACCCCGTGACATTAGGCGAATGCTTGAGAACGACGCCATTGCCAGCGGTCAGCGACGGAATCGCAAAGCGCATCACCTGCCAGACGGGAAAGTTCCATGGCATCACGGCCAAGACCAACCCAATGGGTTCGTAGCTGATCCAGGCATCGACGCCATTGATGTCGACCTTCTCGTCCGCAAGAATCCGTTCTGCGTTATCGGCGTAGTAGAGCGCAGTTACTGCAGATTTTTCCACCTCTCCTGCGGCCTCTGCGGTGATTTTGCCCATCTCCGTCGTGATGAGCTTGCTTAGCACCGGGCTTTTGCGGCGGAGTTCGTCTGCGAGTCGTCGGATCGCCGCGACTCGCAGGTCGAGCGGTGTCTTTCCCCAAGACAGCGCCGCGCTATGGCCGGCGGCGACCGCTCGCTCGATCTGCTCGGGAGACCAACCGCGGTAGCTTTGTAGAACCGAACCATCGATTGGGTTCAGCGTGGTGATGGTTGATGTCATGACGTTTTCCTGTTGGATCGGCGCGAGCGGGGGGCTTCCGGCTGCTCGCGGCAGGGCGATCAAGCGTGATGGAAGAGCTGAGTGCAAAGCGTATTGACTTGGCTGCCTTTGACGACGCAGCGGTCTGCTGCCTCTCGCCACTTCGCGAAGTGGGGAGCGGCCCGGTGAGCCTCGATTGCCGCCTCGTCGTCGTACAGCTCGTAGAACATGAAGTGCAGCGGATCCTTCATGTCCCGCGTGACGTCGAAATACCTGCAGCCAGGTTCGTCGGAAAACGTGCGCGCGGCGTTTTCGTTGATGGCGGACAGAAATTCTTCCAAGTGTTCGGGATAGACCTTCAAAGAAACAATAAGCGCAATCATTTTGAAGTATGAGTTGGTTAGGCGTATGCGGGTTGGGGAAGGGGAACGTTGGTTTCTTTGGCCAGCTTGGCCATGCTCTGCCAAGTGTTGTCGGCCAGCGCGATGCCAGACTCGCTTAGCTGTTTGCGGTTGTGGTCTTCCAGTTCACCAGGGAAGAAGATTTCTTCGATGCCGTGCGCTTTTGGCACTCGCTTGATCTCGTCGATCAAGGTTTCCATCCGTTGCTCGAATTCGGCCAGCGGCATCATCGATTTAATGTCGATCGTGATCAGAAGGTGGCCGCAGCCGCTGTGCCTTGTGGCGTCATACGGCCCGACCACCTTGGAGCCGAACTGGCTTCCCGTGAGCACGCCGGCAAGCACATCCATCATGAAAGAAATGACGTAGCCTTTGTGGCCCGCCATAGGGAGGATCAAGCCATGAATTGCCTTGGCGGCATCCGTGGTCGGCACTCCGTTTTCGTCGGCTGCCCAGTTGTCGGGGATGGCGGCTCCGCGCTCTGCGGCCAGATAGACTTTGCCGCGCGCGACTGCGGTGTTCGCAATGTCCATTACCGCCACACCGCGCCGACCGCCTGGCGCGGCAATCGACCACGGATTCGTGCCAACGGTTTTGTCTCGGCCGCCCCAAGGCGCCATGGCGGGACTCGCATTGGTGGCCAAAAATGCGATGCAGCCGGCTTTGGCTGCCTCTCGCGTGAAATAAGCCGCTGTTCCGAAGTGATTCGAGTTGCGCACGCCGACGGCGCTGACGCCGAATTGACGCGCACGATCGATCCCCTGCGCGACTGCCTTCGCGGTCAGAACCTGTCCTATCCCGTGGCGCCCGTCGAGCACTGAAACGGCACCGGCCTCGAGTACATGCCCCGGTTCAGTGACAGCGGTCATGACGCCGCTGCGCAAGCGATCGACGTACCAGGGCAAACGCAGCATCCCGTGCGACGAATGCCCCCATAGCTCCGCGGTCACGAGGCTATCGGCGAGCAGATGTGCGTCGTTTTCCGGAACGCCCAAGTGCTTCAAAGTAGCCGTACCGAACTGCGTCAGTTCCTCCGCGTGTACGGTGAATGGCATGAAAAATCTCCCAGCAATATTGACTGATTTGTTTACCGTTTGCCGTGTTCCGCGACGACCGGATTGGTTTGGCCGGACGCAGTCAACGTACGCGTCGCCTCGAGGGTGGCGTATATCCATAGGATTTTCATCGGCTGCGTTTTCGAAAGATTGCGGAACCGATGGTTGACGTTGGGCGGGATGAACGTGACGTCGTGGGGCTTCAGTGGGTACGCCAGTCCGTCGATATCGAGCATCGCTTCGCCTTCCATCAGCACAACGCTTTCTTGACAGTTGTGGCTATGAAAGGGAATCTCCACACCGGGGTCGAACGACGTATAACCCGTGATGAAGCTGGTGGAACCCAGTTCTCGTGAAATCAGCGGCGTGGTCCTGGCGCCTCCGCCACGCTCGTGCGTAGGCAGCGACTCTGGCTTCAGAAGGGCTGCGCCCGAGGGAGTCTTCACAGACATATTTGTTCTCCAATCAAAAAGAAAAAGTGGCTACGCTCGTCGTAGACATGCGCTGAGTCGTTGCGCCTGATGCTGGCGGGAGCGCGCCATCAGGCCGCCACTTCCGCTTGCGAGCGTTTTTGGTCTCGTGTCATCGGCGATCGCGTCATGGTGAGCACGACGATTGCACCCACGAGCAGCAGCAAGCCGGCGATGCCGAACGCCCAGTTGTAGCTGCCGGTGGCGTGAATGACATAGCCGGTCGCGATGGGAGCGATCATGCCAAACACATTTCCACCGACGACAAGGAATGCCATGGCTTTCGCAATGTCGCGCGAGTTCGGGAGCAGGTCGTTGAGGAGGGCAAAGTTGAGTGACGTCGTGGACGCGATGCCCGCAAGCGTGATCGAAAACACCAGTAGCAACCAAGGAAGGTCGGAGATGAACGGAACGGCGAGAATCGTCGCGCCCGTAATCATTGCAAGCGCGACCGCGTTGCGGCGGCGGCCGGTCCCGACTCCGCTCGTCTTGAGATACCGGTCGCTCAGGCGGCCGACGATAATGCAAAGGACGACGGACGCTGCATAGGGAACGGCGGCGAGCACCCCGGTATGGGCAATCGTAATATGCCGGGTCGTCTGCAGGTAGCTAGGCAGCCAGGTCAGGAAGAGATACTGCGTGTAGACGTTGCAGCCCTGTGTGATAGCCAAGCCCCAGATCGTGGGCGAGCGCATGAGAGCCAAGAGCCCGCCGGATTCAGTCGCTTGATGATCGATGCCCGCGGGTTTGGCATCGCGCTCGCGGAGAATCTTTTCGCGTTCGTCGGTACTAAGCCACCGCACCCGCTCCGGCGTATTGAAGAACAGCAGCCACGCAGCCAACCATACAAAGCCGATCGCGCCGGCAACCACGAACGAGATGCGCCAGCCGAAGAGTGCAACAAGTGAACCGAGCATGACCGAGCAAATAGCGGGTCCGGCATACGATCCGCTGTTGAACATCGCGTTGACCACCCCGCGTTCGCTGGCCGGGATCCATTGACGGATCACTTTCGCCCCGACTGGATTGCTACTCGACTCGCCAGCGCCCATGACCAGGCGCGCAAGCATCAAGCCGGCAAAGCTCGACGCTGCGCCAGTCAACGCCGTAGCGGCGGACCACACCGCAATGCCCAGACCAGCCATCTTCTTTGTGCCGAACCGATCGGTCAGAAAGCCCATCGGGAGGAGAAACAGCGTGTAGGTCCAGACGAACGACGAAAACAGATAGCCCATGCCAATGGACGTCAGATGAAACTCCTGCGCGATGGGTTTGGCCGCAATGGAGAGCGCGATCCGGTCCATGTAGTTGATCATCGATAGACAGAAGAGAAAGAGGGCTATCCAGCCGCGACGAAACGACATCCGTGTCTCCGTATTTGCCAACCCCATCCAGTAGACGGACCAGGCTTGAATTAAGCGTTTTGTAAACACAAAACGCAGTTTGGGTTAAAAAAATGCGGCCGCTCTGGCCACGATCGAAAAAACGCCACGCCTATGGCCGTGGCGTAAAGACTTCTTGGGCGTGAACCTTGGCGCGCCGCGCGCCTTCTATGTGCTGGCGCAGCAGCGTGGCAGCGCGGAGCAGGTCGTGCGCAGCGATCGCATCAAGGATGGTCAAATGCTCGATCGCCTGCTCCTGTCGCGGTTTGCGCGCCCTGGCCTGTCGATACTCCACGAGGCGCCTAAGACGGTCCATCCGACGGACCGACTGCGCGATGAAACGGTTGCCGGACCATTTTGCGATCGTCTCGTGAAACTCGCTGTTTGCTTCGAAAAGCTCCACGGAGTTCATCGACAGATACCCGCTCCCCGCAATGAATTGCTGCCTGCGCCGCAAGGCTTCCAGCTCAGCGGGGTTCGCGTTGAAAGTCGGTGACATGATGCCGGTCGGCTCGACCGCTGCGCGAAAAAGATAGCTTTCCTCGTAGGCTTCGACCGAGTCGATCATCGGCATAAATTGCCAGCCGTGGCCGACTTGGCGTTCGATCCACCCTTCTTCCTGCATGCGCGAGAGAACGCGACGCAGCTCGCTTCGAGATACATCGTAATGCCGCATCAAATCAGCCTCGGACACCACATCGGATAGCTGGTGCGCGAGCCGGTCGTCGGCAATTTTCAGATAGAGCGGGTCGTCGGGCTCCTTGAAGAACTGCTCAGCGATTTCCGATACGTCTCGCGCGCGCTTGGCCATGAAGAATCCGCGGTTGGCGTCGTAATACACCACCCCGAGCGCGGCCAAGTAATGCAGTGCCACGTTGACCGGTGTGCGGGACGTACCGATTTTCTCGGCCAGGAGCGATTCGGCCAGGCGGTTGCCTATACCGAGGTCCTCCCGGCGCGCCAACGCAAGGATCTCCCGCGTCACGCGGGTTTGCAGCGGGGTGAGAGCGGGTGCGTCGACGAAGGTGCCCATGTCCGGTACGTGTGCGTGCAGCAAATCGCCATTCACGACCGCCAGATTCGGCGGTGCCACTGAAAAGTCAGCATGTGATTGTGCCATTGCTTGCTTCCTTCGATGACGGCCCGCCACGCCGCAGTTGGGGTAACTACCGAGCGGGACTTCGTTTGCGTATTGCTTTTTGTGATCATAGAATGCACGCAACGGAAACGCAAGGCGCTCGTCGTCGATCAGGAGGAAACCCGTAATGGCAAGCGTTCTTTTCAACCCATGCGCCAGCGTGTAAGGCGGCACCCATGCTTGTGACCTACGCATATGTCGGATGTCGAACGACGCGAGCGCGGAACGCTCGGGGCAAAGGCATCAGCGTGTACCGGATCGATTCGACCACGGGACGTTGGGAACCGATCGAAGTCTGCCCGGCCATGGATAACCCTTCCTTTCTCGCATTGAACGCGCAACAGGACAGGCTTTATGCAGTCCACGGCGATGGCAGCGATGTGAGCAGCTATTGCATCGATCACGCAACTGGGCGGCTGGAGATGCTGAACACGCAATCGTGCGCGGGCATGAATCCCGTCCATCTCGCGTTGTCGCGCGACCGTGCATCGCTCGTGGTATCCAACTACGCGACCGGTGCGGTTGCTCGAATGCCCTTGGGCGCCGATGGGGAATTGCTGCCCGTTGCTTCCATGGTGAATTTATCGGGCCTGCCGGGGCCGCACCGGACGGAACAATCGAGCTCGCACCCGCATCAGATTTCACGGTACGCGACGGTCCGCTACAACTCCAACTGGCACATCGTCCCCGACAAGGGCCTGGATACCGTATTCGCCGTGCAGTGGAAGGAAAACGGCGAACCGATGCTTATGGCACATCGTTGTCGCGAGGGTTCGGGCCCGCGCCACGCCGCATTTCACCCCATGTCGCCAATCGTTTACGTGGCCAACGAACTGGACTCCACGGTGACGACTTGGAGGTTCGATGTCTTCACAGGCGAATTGGAGCCGTTGGACACCGTATCGACTATTCCACGCAGCATGCATGGACCTACAAGTGCCGCGGGAATCGCGATCGATCCGACCGGCCGACATCTCTATGTTTCGAATCGAGGACATGACTCGGTCGTCACTTTTACGCTGGATGGGGCGAGCGGATTTCCTAAAGAGCCACGTTGGACGGACACGCAGGGAGAGTTCCCGCGCTTCATCTGTCTCAGCCCTTGCGGAGACCATCTCTATGCTGCGAACGAGCGATCGGACACGATCGTTCAGTTCCTGCGCGACAAAGTCGCAGGCAACCTGACGCCAACCGGTCGCACGATTCATACAGGCAGTCCCGTATGCATCGTCTTCAAAAACAATTAGCGCCATTTCGCGCCGCGAATTTCCAGTATTGGAGACCGGCGTGCCAGTTCGGAGCCCAGTGTACGCAGGCGCAGGGAGTGGTTTCCGCTAGTGTCGTCGTCGGCCGCCATGCGATGACGAGCGTAATTGGCCGGCTGCATTTTTGCGGCTCGCTGTCGTAGTCAACAAAATAGGAGACGCAGTCGATGAAGTCCTCAGTTCGTTGTATCGCAACTGCAGTACTTATGCTAAGTGCATGTTCGGTGGTGGATGCCGGCGCTGCCGAAAAAATCACCATCATCGTCGGCGGGATCAACAAGCTGATTTACCTGCCGCCCAAACTCGCGGAAAACTTGGGCTATTTCAAGGACGAGGGCCTCGACGTTGAATTGCAGTCGCAGCAAGCGGGCGTCGATGCCGAGAACGAACTTCTTGCTGGAGCGGCGCAGGCCGTAGTCGGTTTCTATGATCACGCCATTGATCTGCAAACGAAAGGGAAGGACGTAGAGAGTATCGTCATATTCGGACTCGTGCCGGGCAGCGTGGAAATGGTCCGGACCGACGAGGCGCAGCGGATTAAGACCATGGGCGATATCAGAGGCAAAACGCTGGGTGTAACGGCGCTCGGTTCATCGTCCACGTTCCTCGGCCAGTACCTCGCGTCCAACTATGGGTTGAAGACAAACGAATATTCGATGCTGCCCGTGGGCGCGGGCAACAGTTTAATGGCGGCGATCAAGCAAAAGCGGGTCGACGTTGCATGGACGACAGAGCCGACCACTTCGCTCTTGCGCGCTAGCGGGGACGCCAAGCCACTGGTCGACCTCAGCACCATCGAGGGCACCAAGGCTGCGCTGGGCGGACTCTACCCGGCGTCGAGCCTTTACGTGACGCGCGATTGGGCGCAAGCACATCAGGACGACGCGCGGAAATTGGCGAGGGCGTTCGTTAAGACGCTGCAGTACATTCGCAGTCATTCCGCTGAAGATATCGCAGCGAAGATGCCTGCGGATTACTACGGCGGCAACAAGGCACTCTACGTTCAGGCTTTGAAAGCGTCTCTGCCGATGTATTCACCGGATGGAAAGATGCCGCAGGGCGGCCCCGAGACAGTGTTGAAGGTCCTGAGCGGCTTCAATCCCAACATCAAAGGCAAACACATCGATCTTCCGAAGACCTTCACGAACGAGTTCGTCGACGAAGTCAAATAGCGGACGGCTTCACCGGAGGCAGAGCAGCTACCCGGAAACCTGCACCGCCATCGGCTCTGCAGGTTTTTTGCTGCCGCCGCGATATCACCCCAATCCCAACGGCTCCCGGTAGGTGCGCGCCTGTTCCTCGATCCACTCACGAAACGCGCCGAGCGGCGCGCTATCCGATTTCTGCTCCGGATAGATCAGGTAGTACGACCGGTCGCTCAAATAGTCATGCTGCGCAACGGGAATCAAAATGCCGCGCCTCAACTCGTCCTCGATCAAAAGACGTGGGATGAGGGCAATCCCGATGCCCTGAATGGCCGCTTCGGTCTGCATCGAAAAGAGCTCGAATCTCGGCCCCGACATATCGCCTTCCACTCGCATGCCGCGTGACGCGAACCAGTCGCGCCAAGCATACGGCCGCGTGCTCTGCTGCAGCAGGCGATAGCGGGACCAGTCGGAAGCCTTGAGTCTTTGCCGCGGTGCGATGAGGTCGGGACTGCAGACGGCGATCAAGCTCTCGCGCATAAGAAAGCAGCTTGCCGTGCCGGGCCATGTCGCGGGGCCGGCGTAAAGCGCGGCGTCGAAATCGGTGTCGCCGAACAGGAACGGGCGCGTGCGTGTGCTGAGATTGACGGTGATGTCCGGATGAGCCGCCATGAACATCGACATGCGCGGGAGCAGCCATTTCGTCGCAAACGTAGGTACGACCGCGACTTCGAGCGTGCCTCCCTTGCCGCCTCTGCCCATCAATTCCACCGTATCGCGTTCAACATCGTCGAGGCGGGAGGCCACCTTCCGACTGTAGGCAACACCGGCTTCGGTCAGCGCCACGCCGCGGCGATCCCGGCGAAACAACTTGAGGCCGAGGAAATCCTCCAAGGAAGCAATCTGCCTGCAGACAGCGCTTTGCGTCACCGCCAGCTCATCCGCAGCTTTCGTGAAGCTCTGGTGGCGTGCCGCCGCTTCGAACGCGGACAGTGCGAGGGTGGACGGAATCTTTCTACGCATGGTGCTGGAACTCTTGTCGGATGACCTGTGCAATTTTCGCACAGGTCGCTGACAACAAATCGTTTGCTCGAGCGGAATGCTGCCGATAGATTGATGGAACGATCAACAGTTCCGAGCCAGAAATGAGTCAACAGCACAAATCTTCGTCGTTTCAATGGGACGACCCGTTACTGCTGACGCAGCAGTTGAGCGAAGAAGAGCGCATGGTCGCGGAGTCGGCGCGATCCTATTGCCAGGAGCGTCTCGCGCCGCGCGTGCTCGAAGCGTTTCGCAATGAGCGAACAGACCCGGCCATTTTTCGAGAGATGGGCGAACTCGGGCTGCTCGGCGTGACGATACCGGAAGCGTACGGTGGCGCCGGTCTGAATTATGTCAGCTACGGTCTCGTGGCGCGCGAAGTGGAGCGCGTCGATTCGGGCTACCGCTCGATGATGAGCGTCCAGTCTTCGCTCGTCATGGTGCCCATCAATGCATTCGGCAGCGAAGCCGTCAAACAGAAATATCTGCCGAAGCTCGCCACGGGAGAATGGATCGGCTGCTTCGGTTTGACGGAGCCCAATCATGGCTCGGATCCCGGAAGCATGGTGACGCGAGCACGAAGGGTAGCAGGCGGTTACCAACTGACGGGCAACAAGATGTGGATCACGAACAGCCCGATCGCCGATGTCTTCGTCGTTTGGGCGAAGGACGACGAAGGTGCGATTCGCGGCTTCGTGCTCGAAAAAGGCTGGAAGGGACTGTCCGCGCCCGCGATTCATGGGAAGGTTGGATTGAGGGCATCGATTACGGGAGAGATCGTCATGGATGAGGTGTTCTGCCCGGAAGAGAATGCGTTCGCCGATGTGCGCGGCTTGAAGGGCCCCTTCACGTCTCTGAACAGCGCGCGTTACGGTATCGCCTGGGGTGCGCTCGGAGCGGCCGAAGATTGCTGGCACCGCGCGCGTCAATACGTGCTGGATCGGAAGCAATTCGGCAAGCCCCTCGCCGCGAACCAGTTGATCCAGAAGAAGCTCGCGGATATGCAAACGGAGATTGCGCTCGGTTTGCAGGGCTGCTTGCGGCTCGGCCGCATGAAGGACGAAGGGACGGCCTCAGTCGAGATCACATCCATCATGAAGCGCAACTCGTGCGGCAAGGCGCTCGACATCGCCCGCATGGCGCGCGATATGCTCGGCGGAAACGGCATCAGCGACGAGTTCGGCGTCGCTCGCCATCTCGTGAACCTCGAAGTCGTCAATACCTATGAAGGGACGCACGATATTCACGCGCTGATTCTCGGGCGCGCCATCACCGGCATCGCCGCTTTCTAACAGCAATGAACGAAATCCTGCAACCGGGGGCGCTCGCCGGCGTACGCGTTCTCGATCTTTCGCGCGTGCTCGCGGGCCCGTGGGCCGGCCAGTTGCTTGCCGACCTGGGCGCCGATGTCGTCAAGGTGGAGCGTCCGGGCGCGGGCGACGATACCCGTGCGTGGGGGCCGCCGTGGTTGAATGATCCCGAGGGAGAATCGACCGGCGAATCGGCCTACTACCTGAGCGCCAACCGCAACAAGCGATCGGTGACGATCGATCTGGCCGACCCGGAAGGCCAAGATGTCGTGCGGCAACTGGCGAGCAAGGCGGATGTCTTGCTCGAGAACTTCAAGGTGGGCGGCCTCTCGCAATATGGGCTCGACTACGCCAGCCTCAACGCGATCAATCCACGACTCGTCTATTGCTCGATTACCGGATTTGGGCAGACGGGGCCTTACTCGTCGCGCGCCGGCTACGACTTCCTGATCCAGGGCATGGGCGGTTTGATGAGTCTCACCGGCCGTCCCGACGGCATGGAGGGCGCAGGCCCGCTCAAAGTCGGCGTCGCGTTGACGGACATCATGACGGGACTGTACGCGACGGTTGCGGTGCTGGCCGCACTGAAGCGCCGCGAGCAGTCCGGGGAAGGGCAGCATATCGACCTTGCGTTGCTCGACGTACAGATCGCGTGTCTCGCGAATCAAGCGGCCAACTACTTGGTGAGCGGGGTCGCGCCACGGCGTATGGGCAATGCGCACCCGAATATCGTTCCGTACCAGGAGTTTCCGACAGCCGACGGGTACATGATCGTGGCAGTCGGCAACGACAGTCAGTTCGCGAGCTTGTGCAAGACGCTGGGCAAGCCGGAATGGTCCGGTGACGAGCGCTTTGCCACCAATCCCCAGCGCGTGAAGCACAGGAACGAGCTCATTGCGCTGATTCACGGCATGACCGTGCGCCGTACGACCGACGAGTGGGTGGCCGCGATGGAAGCCGCCGGCGTGCCCTGCGGCCCGATCAATACGCTCGATCGAGTGTTCTCGGATCCTCACGTGCAGGCGCGCGGAATGCGCATTGAGATGCCTCACCCATTGGCGAAGCAGGTGCCGCTCGTGGCGAACCCGATTCGGCTGTCAGAGTCGCCCGTGCAGTATCGGCACGCACCGCCGACGCTCGGCGAGCATACCGACGAAGTATTGTCGGATTGGCTCGGCGCAACCGCCGCGGAAATCGATGCTTTGCATGCAAAGCGCGCGATATGAATAGGCGGGCGATGCGCATTGGCGGCGCGGAGCACATGCGGCGTGGGATTGCGCACGTCCCTGCGATATGAACACTATGCAGCAAGCTCGGCGGGATGCCGCCGCCGCCGCCAATGCCGAAGATGCGTCGACTTGGCGCTGGCTTTCGGCACTGCTCGAAGAGCGACGCATTCGCTGGCGCTTTGCGTTCGGCAGGTGGGTCGTGACTGTCGATCGGGCGCAGGTCGCTTCCGAACTGACCTTCTATGACGCAATTCGCACGGCGAAGGACGAAGCCGGGCAGCGCGGAGTGGGGCAGTTCGACGAATGGGCGGATCGACCGCGGCGTTCGACGTCACCCGCAAACCGACGCAAGGTCGGGCACGACACCTACCCCCATTAGCCTGCACGCATCGTTTCACTCTGTTTTCCAGCGAACATTCGCCGCTTTCCAGGCGCCATTGACGAGCGCGCCGCAAACACACGTAAACACTGACCACGATTTGCCCCCGAGGGCATTGACCGTTGCTGACGTTTTCATAGAATATGCACAAAATACGTTATTACGTGTAAGTGAGTTGGATATGCATATACGTTCATGCGGTCGACCTCGGAGGAGACAATAGTGAAGAAGCGAATCATGGCTGCGGCGACAATCGCAGCGGGAACGTGCGCCGGCATCGTGCCAAGTGCGCACGCTCAGAGCAGCGTGACGCTGTGGGGCTTGCTCGATGCAGGTGTGTCTTACGTCAGTAATATCGGCGGGCATTCGGCGTGGAGGCTCGACGACGGCATCGCGCTGCCGAATCTCGTGGGTTTCAAGGGCAGCGAAGATCTCGGTAACGGCACGCACGCGGTCTTCGAGTTGGTGACGCAATTCACGTTGCAGGGCAATCTCGTCGCACAGGCGACGAACGGAAGAGGAACGGGAACGGGGCTTTTCGCTCGCAACGCCTGGGTTGGGCTCGATAACGATCGGTACGGGAAGCTCACGTTAGGGCGGCAATACGACTTCATGGTCGAGACACTCTTTCGCGACGTCGGCGCAGACATCGCAATGTATGGCGGGGGCTTCTATCAGTTTCGCGACGGTCCGTTCGCCAAGCTGGGCATTCCGGACTCACCGCCCGACGAAGCGTTCGACTTCGATCGCATGAACGGCGACACGCCGTTGAACAACGCGGTGAAATACACGAGCCCGCTCTTCGGTGGATTGCGGTTCGGGGGCATGTATGCCTTTGGCGGCACGGCGGGAAACTTTCGCCAAAACAGCGCGGACAGTGTCGGTGCGAGCTATGCGGCCGGGCCATTCGCCTTCGGCGCGGCTTATACGGACGTACGCTATGCCGCGCTGCTCGGCGACAGCATCCGCAACTTCGGTTTGGGCGCGAAATACAAGGGGGACACGCTGCTGTTGACGGCACTCTTCACGAATACGCGCAATTCGCACAACGGTGCGGCTGTCAACGCCGCGGAAGCAGGGGCGCTTTACAGCTTCACGCCCGCATTCTCGACGAGCTTTGCGTATACCTACATGTGGGGCAACGCAGGCGTCGATCACAATCATGCGCATCAGTTCGGCGCGGTGGCCAAGTACTTCCTATCAAAGCGCACCGCGGTCTACGCGCAAGGCGCCTATCAGCTGACCAACGCGGGCGCTAATGCGGTCATCAACGGGACGTTCGGCCCGTCGAGCGGTCGCTCGCAGTTCGTCGGTCGGATCGGTATGCAGACGGTGTTTTGATGAAACGCCTATCGGCGAGGCGATGCACGGCCTCGCCGATATTGCGGCAATGGAATGCCGCGCGGTCCCGAATCAGCGTGGCACTTGCTTACTGCACCGTGGCCAATTGCCGTTCGAGCGCTGCGGCGACGCGTGCCAGCGTGCCTTCGATATGCTTGCGCAAGAGCCGCGAGGCCTTTTCCTTGTCCCGGTCGATCGCGGCCTTCATGATTGCCTCGTGCTCACTGTTCTTATGACGCTCTTCGGTCCGGTGCAGCGCGGAATAGCGGCGATAACGTTCTGCGCGATCGAAGAGCGAGGCGATCATATTCGAGAGCAGGGCGCTCGGTGTCGCCGATAGCAGCGCCAGGTGATAGGCGCGGTGGCGTTCCGACCAGTCGTCGTCGAGCGCGACAGGGCCCGAGCCGAGACGCTTCTCGGCAAGGCTCAATCGATGAAATGCCGTCAGGACGGCCACTTCCCATTCTTCGCCGCCGTACTCGATGGAATCGCTGAGCGCTTCATGTTCGAGCAGCACGCGCATCCGCGTGATGTCTTTGAAGTCGTCGAGGCTGATCGGGGCAACCCAAAAGCCGCGATTTTCCGTCGCCTGGACGATGCCGTCTTGCGCAAGCCGGTTCAAGGCTTCTCGAATCGGCGAGCTGCTGAGGCCATATGCCTTCGAAAGGCTTTCGACCTTGAGCCGGCTGCCCGGGGCGAGTTCGCAACGGATGATGGACGTCTTCATCCGGGCAAAGGCAACGTCAATCAGCGGTGCACCGTTCGAGACGGGTGTCGAGTCCATGAGTGTAGGTAGACTACGGAATTGTGGATGACGTCATTTTATGCGCAAAATGTGGCCATATGCAATATAGGGCGCTTTCATTGGTCCAGCGAAAGCGCGAGGGTCATCCATCCCTCGCGCCGCACGGGTTGTCTTGAGGATCAAGCGCAGGCGGCAGCGGCCGGATTCTCGTGTGGCTTACCCGCTCCGAGCGCCGCGGCCAGCTCGCGGATCATTGCGCACGCCTCTTCGGCTTGGCGGGAAGCCCCATACACATAGTGATCGGGTCGAGCAATAACCGCGCTGCAAGCGTGCCGTCGCATCCAACCCACGAGCATGCCGTCCGAATCCTGGAAGGTGTGCGGCGGTGCGTTCGTCCCAACTGGCTCTGTGCCGATCACGACCAGCTCTACCGGAATGTCGCGCACGGCATCGCATTCCTCTGCGATACGCGCGATGACGGCCGCATCGACGTCGTTCGAGACAACGAGGCGAAACGTTGCGCCGGTCGCTTGATCGAGCAGGCATTGACGACCGTCCGGCAATTTGACGAGCGGCTGCGGAAACAGTTGACCGCGCGGTCCGTGAGCCGATGCGGACAAGAAGCCTGCGGCGAGTCCAGGAATCAGCGATTGCCGCACGGTACCGCGCGGATTCGCCGCCATTTCCTCGAGCAAGCGTTCATCCCGCTGGCGCGCGGCGGCCGGATCGCGCTCGCAGATAAGCTTGCCCAGCGATTTGGTGACGAGCGTCGTCTGCTTCACATGCGGGAGTCGCTCGGCCTGATACGTATCGAGTAGGAGAGGGGCTGCGGTGCCGCGGTTCACGAGCGCGAGCTTCCAAATCAGATTGGCCGCGTCGCGAATCCCTTGGCACATCCCCTGGGCCAGAAACGGTGGGGTCATGTGCGCCGCATCGCCGAGGAAGAACACCCGGCCGGAGCGCCATTGGCGCAGGACTAGCGCGTGGAAACGGTAGGACGAAGCTCGCCAGATGTCGTACTCGCTTTCGTCGAGCCAGCGCGAAATGAGCCGGCGAACGAACGCAGGTTCCATGACCTGCGCCGGCGTTTCCCCGGGATTGATCATGAATTCCCAGCGCCGAACCTGGCCGGGACCTACCACGAACGTGCAAGGGCGGTCGATTTCGCAATACTGGACATTCGTCTTCGGTAAGCTCGCGCCGCACCCGTTTTTGAGGACAACATCGACGACGAGCCACGGTTCGTCGAAGTCGAGGTCTTCCATCTCGAGACCAAGCGCCATTCGGATCGGGCTCGTTCCGCCGTCGCACGCGAGCACGTAGCTCGATCGATACGTGCACGGTGCATTCGACTCGCTCGGCGACTCGGTCACCGTCACGGATGCCCCGTCTTCGCCAGACGTCACGGCGTTGACGTGCGCACCGAGGTTGATCGTCACGGACGGGAAGCGGGCGAGATTGTCCCGCAGCGTGCTTTCGATCTGCGGCTGCATGAACACGTAGTTGGGCGCCCAGCCCAACTGGAACGGTGGCTCTGCCGCCTCGATGCGCCGAATCACGCTTGAATTCGTTGTCCGATATTCGGAAGGTCGATAGGGCATCACGTAAGGTGCGATTTTATCGGCGAGCCCCAAATCGCCGAAGATGCGCATGACTTCCTGATCGAAGCCCATTGCGCGCGGCTTATCGAAGACCGTCAGGGACTTTTCGAGCACGAGCGTGCGCAACCCGGCCTCGCCGGCAAGATTCGCGGCGACGGCGCCCACCGGACCGAGCCCGACGATGATCAAATCGAAGTCCACGTCTCCTCCTTATCGAATACTGTTCCGCAAGCGCACGCGAGACGCGCCGCACCTACGCATCGAACGCCACACGCTGGGCGGCAATGCGCGCGCGCATCTCGGCTATCCAGGCTTCGCGCGACAAAAAGCCGGGGCGGCGGCGGCACATGGCTTCCGTTCGTTCGAGGATTTCGTCCGCGGAAAGATCGAGGTTCAGCGGCTCGCGGCACGGTTGTGCCGTGAAGAACGGGCTGTCGACATACAACTCTAGCGGATTGCCCTCGGGATCCTTGAAGTAGATCGACCATGCGTTGCCGTGATCGACTTGCTCAATCCCTTGAACGCCGGCGCTCACGGCGCGCCGGTAGTAAGACTGCAGATCGGCGAGCGATTCGAGCAGCAGCGAGAGCTGATTGACGGGATTGAACGGCAGATCGGTCGGCTTCCCGTCAAAGAGCACGAGCTGATGATGGATCCGGGGATCCTGCGTCATGAAGTACAGACGGTGGCCGGTCGAGGCAACCCCTTTGTCACTGACGACGAAGCCAAGAAACTTGCGGTAGTAATCGACCATCTTCTCGAGGTCGCTGCAGAAGATCCCGCAATGCGTGAACTGAATTTTCGGTAATGCCGTCATGCCTGTCTCCGGATGTCTCGTTTCGTTCTGGTTCACGTTCACGCGTTCACGCTTCGTCCGCGACGGGGTTCGACAGTGTTCCGAGGCCCGGAATGACGACGTCGAACGTATCCCCCGGCTTCAGGAAAATCGGCGGCTGACGTTTGAAGCCGATTCCGCTCGGGGTGCCGGTCGCCAGGATGTCGCCGGGTTGCCAGTCGAGTGCCTGCGATACGTAAGCGATTAATCCGGGAATGTCGAACGCGAGCTCGGAGAGCTTTCCCGTCTGCAAACATTCGCCGTTGAGCGATCCTTGGATCGAGAGCTCGCGATAGTCGCGGATTTCGTCCGCGGTGACAAGCCACGGACCGAGCGAACCCGTGCCGCGGAAGTTCTTGCCCATCCCGTACTGGTGCGTATGGAATTGCCAGTCGCGCACGCTCGCGTCGTTGAAACAGGTATAGCCGGCGACGTGATCCATGGCGTCTTCCGGCTTGATGTGCGAGCCGCCCTTGCCGATCACGACAGCCAGCTCCGCTTCGAAGTCGAATTGGGTCGACACGCGCGGACGGATGATCGGAGCGCCGTGCGCGACCAGCGTTTGCGCGAAGCGGTGGAAGATGACAGGGTATTGGCCCACGGTGCGGCCGGCCTCCGCGGCATGCGCGACATAGTTGATGCCAACGCAAATGATCTTGCTCGGGTTGGGAATGACCGGTTCGAGCGCGAGCGACGAGAGCGCAAAGTCGGGCGACGCTGTATCGACGAGCCGCCGCGCTTGCGCGAGCTCGGCTGGATTCGATACGAGCGCGGCGAGATCGGCAACGGCCGGCAGACGCTTCGTCAGATCGACGACGCCGTCGTCCTTGACCGCGCCGAACCCCGATCGGCCTTGATTTCGGTACGAGATCAATTTCATACGTTTGCTCCTTTAGAGCGTAAAAGATATTTTTGTGCATATTACACCGCGATGGATATAATGCAAGCGCCGGTGTGCGATACGGCGCCACCGTCGGAAGTCGATGCGGACGGACCATTTCCTGGGAGCAACGGATGTCGCTAGTGAATGTAAGAAAGATCAAGCTGGACGTCGAAGAGGTCTGGCACGAGGGCGGTGACCGGCTGGGAGAGCCGTTGATGGTCGCCGTGGCAACGGCGATCGTCGCCAATCCTTACGCGGGGCGGTACGAGCCGGATCTATTGCCGTTCATGAGCGAATTGCGTCAGCTCGGAGCTGAGCTGTCGTCGCGTCTCGTCGCTCAGTTGGGCGGCGCGTCGAAAGTTCAGGCCTATGGGAAGGGCGCGATCGTCGGTGAAGACGGCGAACTCGAACACGGCGCCGTTTGGCACGAGGCGGGCGGATGGGCCATGAGGGAAACGCTGGGCGCGCCGAAGGCGATCGTGCCGTCCGCAAAAACGATCGGCGCAGTCGGCACGCGCCTGATGGTTCCGCTCGGGCACATTCAGGCTTCCTATGTGCGAAGCCATTACGGAACATGCGAGGTCACGGTGTGGGACGGCCCGCGTCGCAACGAAATCGCCTTTGCGCTGGCCATGGCGACGGGCGGGCGCGTTCATGCGCGGCTGGGTGGTTTGCAAGCATCGCAAGTCAAAGGGCTGGACGGCCTGCGCTAGCGTTCAGGTAAACGATGATTCGCTTTGTGCACAAAAAGAAATAGTGTGCACTTTTAGATAAAACAGGAGACAAACGATGACGACGAAGATGATGCGGGCGGCGCGCATGCACCATGTAGGCGAGCCGATGGTGGTGGAGAATATTCCCGTGCCGTCGCCGCGACCGACCGACGCGCTCGTGCAGGTGAAGGCATGTGGGATTGTGCCGAATCTCGGCAACGTGTTGAGCAATTGGGAGAAGTGGTTCCCGCATCTTCCGTTGCCGAAGCTGCCGGCCATTTTTGGTCTCGATGCAACCGGGGTCGTCGCGGAGGTAGGAAGTCAAGTTCATGCGTTCAATCCAGGCGATCGCGTCTATGTGAACCCCGCTCGCTATTGCGGAGGGTGTCGCGCTTGCCGTTCCGGTGACACCACCGCGTGTCCCTACTACACATTCAACGGCTATTTCGGATTCAGCGAACGCTCGCAGGCGATATTCGACGACTACCCGTACGGCGGGCTGTGCGAATACATGACCGCTCCGCAATATAGTCTCGTGAAGATCCCCGACAACCTGAGTCACGAAACCGCCGCGAGGTTCGGCTACTTGGGGACGGCCTATCGGGCGCTTAAAAAGGCGGAAGTCGGGCCCAGCAGCACGATTCTCGTGAACGGTATCAGCGGGACGCTCGGCATCGGCGTGGCTCTCTTCGGGCTCGCGATGGGAGCGAAGAAGATACTCGGCACGGCACGTAACCGCGAACTCCTGCAGCGCGTCAAAGCCATTGCGCCGGAGCGCATCGAAGTCATGTCGTTGGATGATGGCTCGGTCAGCGAATGGGCCGCGCGTGTGACGCGGGGTGCGGGTATCGATGCAGTCATCGATGCATTGGGACCAGGCGCGCCGCAGGAGACGCTGCGCGAAACGCTGAAGACACTGCGGCGCGGCGGCCATCTGATCAACATCGGCGCCGTGGCGGGCGAAGTCCCGATCAACCTGCACTATATGATGGACAACGATCAGCGCTTCAGCGGCTCTGCTTGGTTCACCGCGGGTCAAGGCCAGGAGATGGCCGATATGGTGGAGTCGGGCGTCGTCGATTTATCGGTATTCGAACATTGCGTCTTCAAGCTCGAAGACATCAACACTGCGCTCGGTGGTATCGAGAATCGCAACGGCGGCTTCAGCAATTACGTGATTTGCCCTTGAGCAGGGACGTATGTGCCTGACGTCGCGATGAGCCGTCGCGCCAGGCGCATCGATTATTTTTCTTTCTTCCGTCGAGCATATTCATGCATATCAGACGAGTCGTAACCGGTCATGACGACAGCGGCCGGTCCGTCTTGCTTTACGACGGTCCGACGCCGCGTACCGTCGCGTTTCAATCGATTCCCGGGCACGCCTTCGCTCAAGTATGGACGACACCCAGTTCGCCGGTTTCGCCTGCGAGCGGTGCCGATCCGACCGAAGGGCAGACCAACTTGCTGCCTGAAGCGGGCGGAACGAGTCTGCTGATCGTCACATTTCCGCCGGACAGCACGATGGCCGCACCGGATTTCGATCCCGCCGCGGCGGGTGCGGAATGCATTGCGCGCATGCCGGATCTCGCCAGCACGTTCGAGCCCGATTGCCCGGGCATGCATACGACCGATACGGTCGATTATGCGATCGTGCTGTCCGGTGAAATTTGGCTGGAAGTCGATGATGGAAAAGAGACTTTGCTGCGCCCGACGGATGTCGTCGTGCAACAGGGCACGCGGCACGCGTGGCGCAACAAGAGTCAGGTGCCCGCGCTCGTCGCGTTTTTCATGATCGGCGCCAGTCGCTCGAAGAGCGGGGCAGCGCTGTGAGCAGAGCGGAACTGGAGCATGCGTTGACGGCGAAACCCCTCGATAGCCCCATTCGACAGCAATTGTTGACGCATGCCCGCAGTCAGAACGCCTGGCTCGCGCGCCCGGTATCCGACGAACTGCTGCGCGAGTTATATGAATTGGCCAAGTGGGGCCCGACGAGCATGAATTGCTCGCCAATGCGAGTGACGTTCGTGCGTTCGGCGGATACGCGCGCGCAGCTGCTATCGGCTGTCTCGCCGGGCAACGTCGAGAAAGTCCGGACGGCGCCCGTCGTCGCGATCATCGCCCACGATACCGCGTTTTACGAGCAACTTCCCAAGCTGTTTCCGCACCGTCCGAATGCTGGCGATCTCTTTCGCGATCAACCTGCGCTCGCGGAAGAAACCTGCTTGCGCAACAGTTCGCTGCAGGGCGGATACTTCATTCTGGCTGCGCGCATGCTCGGTCTCGACTGCGGACCGCTGTCGGGCTTCGATGCGCGGCTGATCAATTCGCTTTTTTTCGCCGGCACTTCGTTGCGCGTCAACTTCCTCTGCTGCCTCGGCTATGGCGATCCGGCCGGGCTGTTCCCGCGCAGTCCTCGCTTCGATTTCGACGAAGCCTGCGCGATCGTCTAGCTATCCGAGCGGTTCGCGGCCGCTCGTTTCCCGTTTCCGCCTGTCCGCTTCGACTGAGGGCTCAGTAAATTCCCTAGTATCCGCTCGTCACCCAAGATGGTGTACTCATTATACCAGCGGCCGCTTAGGCGACCCGCACGGACGGGGAGCAATCGGCGATCGGCCGCCAGGCTCGCGGCTGAAGCGCCTACCCAATCACCATCGGTGTTCGAACCGACTCTCCATCGGAGAATTAAATGAACGAGAAGATCGCGCTATTCGGCGCGGGCGGCAAGATGGGCTACCGCCTGACGAACAATCTGCTGAAATCGGACTACCGCGTCGCGCACGTCGAGGTCAGCGAGGGGGGACGCAAGCGGCTAAAAGACGAACTCGGCGTCGAATGCGTCAGTGTTGACGCAGCGCTGGATGGCGCCGACGTCGTCATCCTGGCCGTGCCCGACACGTTGATCGGAAAGCTGAGCCATGAGATCGCACCGAAGCTGCCGGCCGGCACGATGGTGATGACGCTCGATGCGGCCGCCCCTTTCGCGGGCCACCTGCCTGATCGGAAAGACCTCGTTTATTTCGTCGCGCATCCCTGTCATCCGCTGATCTTCAATGACGACGCCGATCCGAAGGCACGACGCGATTTCTTCGGCGGCGCCTACGCCAAGCAATCGATCACCAGCGCGTTGATGCAGGGCCCCGAGGAGGCCTTCGATCTCGGCGAGCAGGTGGCGAAAACGATCTACGCGCCGATCCTGCGTTCCTATCGCCTGAGCGTCGAGCAGATGGCCTTGCTCGAGCCTGGGCTTTCGGAAACGGTGTGCGCGACGCTGCTCGACGTGATGCGCGAAGCGATGGACGAGACCGTCAAGCGCGGCGTGCCCGCGCAAGCCGCACGCGATTTTCTGCTCGGCCATATGAACATTTTGGCGGCGGTCATCTTCAAGGAGATCCCCGGCGCATTCTCGGATGCCTGCAACAAGGCGATTACGTTCGGCAAGCCGCGGCTCATGCGCGACGACTGGAAGCAGGTATTCGATCGCGAGGAAATCGCCGAGAGCATTCGGCGCATTACGTGACGCCGCAAAGTGACATCGCAAGAGCGCACCGAAATGCATACGACCTGGCCTGACGGCTTGCTGCTTGCCTTCTACGGCGACGACTTCACGGGATCGACGGACGCGATGGAGGCGATGACGGCGGCAGGCGTGCCCACGCTGTTGTGCCTCGATACGCCGTCGCGCGAGCTGCTCGCGCGGTTTCCGGGCGTTCGCTGCGTGGGGCTCGCGGGCGCCTCGCGCGGGCGCACGCCGCAATGGATGAGCGATACCTTGCCCGATGCGTTCTACGGTCTCGCGAAGCTGGGCGCGCCCATCCTGCAGTACAAGGTTTGCTCGACGTTCGATTCGTCACCCGAAATCGGCTCGATCGGTCGCGCCATCGATATCGGCGTGAAGGCGATGAATGGTGAGTGGTCGCCGATGATTGTCGGCGCCCCGCGGCTCAAGCGCTATCAAGTGTTCGGCAATCTGTTCGCGGCGATCGGCGGCGTAGGGTATCGGCTCGATCGCCATCCGACGATGTCGCGGCATCCGGTCACGCCGATGAACGAGGCCGACCTGCCCGTGCATCTCGGACGGCAGACCGATAGACGCATCGAGCTCGTCGACATGGTGCGCCTGCGATCGTCGGACGCGTTGCCGTTCGTGCATCGAATCGCCGGCAGCGACGTCCCTGTCGTGATGATCGACGTACTCGATGACGAAACGCTCGTCGAAGCGGGCAGGTTGGTTTGGGAAGGGCGCGGCGACGGTGTCTTCACCGCGTCGTCATCGGGCCTGCAGTACGCGCTCGCCGCCTGGTGGCGCAAGTGCGGCATGCTGCCCGCGTCACCGTCTCTGCCGGCGGCGGACGCGGTCGATGCCATCGCTGTCGTGAGCGGCAGCTGCTCGCCCGTGACGGCCGAGCAGATTCGTTGGGCCCGCGCAAACGGATTCCATGTGGCTCGACTCGATCTGAGACGTGCGCTCGATCGCGAGAGCGCAGGGGCAGAAGCCGAGCACCATGTTCGCCAGGCCGCCAAGGCCATTGCGCAAGGGCGAAGCGTCGTCGTGCACAGCGCCGAAGGCCCTGACGACCCCGATGTGCTCGGCTTCGAGGCGATTGCGCGAGCGGCCGGCATGACGCGCCACGATGCGGCGCGCCGCGTGGGCTCGACGCTCGCGGACATCATGCGACGCCTGCTCGATGAGATCGCGCTCAGGCGCGTGGTCGTGGCCGGCGGCGACAGTTCCGGTGAAGTGGCGAGCTCGCTCGACATCACAGCGCTGAGCGTGCTGGCCGCAATGGCGCCGGGTGCGCCGCTGTGTCGCGTCTGGTCCGATTCGCCGCGACGCGACGGGCTGGAGATCGTACTAAAGGGCGGCCAGATGGGCGAGGCTTCGTTTTTTGGCGCCTGCCTGAAGGGCGCGATGCCGACACCATGAAACGGCACCGCGTTCGCGGGCGAACGCAAAGCGCAAGCATGAGCGTCCCACCATTGAAGGGAGCATTGTCGTGACTGAACGGATTCATGCCTCTTACTGCCTCGAGACCGGAGCGGACCCGCGCGTCGCAGCGGATGTGATCGCGGGCGAGCAATCGAGCGGCACGTTCGTGGCGCTGCCGAACGAAACGCCGGAACTGAAGGAAAGATCGGGCGCGCGCGTCGAGCGGCTGCGAATACTAGGCGAAGTTGACGGACCGAGCCTGCCCGGCGGCATGCGCTCGAACCGCTACACGCAATGCGAGCTCGAGCTTTCGTGGCCCATCGAAAACCTGGGACCGTCGTTGCCGAATCTCGTCTCGACGATCGCGGGCAATCTGTACGAACTGCGTCAGGTGTCGGGCCTGCGGCTGACGGGCTTGCGTTTGCCGCCTTCGTTCGCGGCGGCCTATCCGGGCCCCGCGTTCGGGATCGAAGGTACGCGCCGGCTCACGGGCGTCAGCCACGGCCCGGTCATCGGCACGATCATCAAGCCGAGCGTGGGGCTGTCGCCGGAAGAAACGGCGCGGCAAGTGCGCGATCTCGTCATGGGCGGCATCGACTTCATCAAGGATGACGAGCTGCAAGCCGACGGCCCGCATTGCCCGTTCGACGAGCGCGTGCGCGCGGTGATGCGCGTCGTCAACGAGCACGCGGATCGAACCGGCAAAAAAGCGATGGTGGCGTTCAACCTCACGGGCGATCTCGATCAGATGCGCCGCCGCCATGACCTTGTGCTCGCCGAGGGCGGCACCTGCGTCATGGCGGTCTTGAACTCGGTCGGGATCGTCGGCCTGCACGAACTCAGACGTCATTCACAGTTGCCGATACATGCGCATCGGGCCGGATGGGGCTATCTGTCGCGCAGTCCGCAGCTCGGCTGGGATTACGCACCATGGCAGCAGATCTGGCGGCTCGCGGGCGCCGATCACCTGCACGTGAACGGGCTCGCCAACAAGTTCAGCGAATCGGACGAGAGCGTGATCGCGGCGGCGCGCGCCGTCCTCTCGCCCGTCATGCCCGAGGCGCCGATGCCGGCCATGCCCGTCTTCAGCTCCGGGCAAACCGGGCTGCAGGCGGCGCCTACCTATGCGGCGCTCGGCTGCGCCGATCTCATTCATGCAGCGGGGGGCGGCATTTTCGGCCACCCGGGAGGGGTGGCCGCCGGCGTGGACGCGTTGCGCGAGGCATGGGTTGCAGCGATCAAGGGCGTGCCGCTCGAGCAACATGCAATGCGTCATCCGGCATTGCAAGCTGCTCTGGGTTTCTGGAAGTGACGCTGTAAGGGGTGGTCGCGCAAGTCGCTTCAGTCGCCTCGGGTATTAGTGAAATGATGAAGCGATAGGAAGCCTGAGCGCGTCCGCGTTGGTACGTTGACATCATCAAGAGTGATAAGCACCAGTGGCAGCGGCAGCGGGAGCCGGCTCAATTGGCAATGCTGCTCGCCGCACATCAAGGAGACGAGACATGAAAGGTCTGAAGCAGTGGCTTTCCGGCGGAGCGTGCGCGCTCATCGTTTTGGGCGCTACCGGTCCGGTGCACGCGGCCGGCTTGATTGCGATCATCACGCCGTCGCACGACAATCCGTTCTTCAAGGTGGAAGCTGATACGGCCGACGCCCGCGCGAAGTCGCTCGGTTATGACACGATCGTCCTCTCGCACGACGACGACGCGAACAAACAGATGAATCTCGTCGATACGGCGATCGCACGCGGCGCGAAAGCGATCATTCTCGATAACGCGGGTTCGGAGGCCTCGATTTCGGCTGTGCAGAAAGCGAAAGATGCCGGTATTCCGTCGTTCCTCATCGATCGCGAGATCAACAAGACGGGCGTGGCCGTTTCGCAAATCGTCTCGAACAACTATCAGGGCGCACAGCTCGGGGGGCGCGCATTCGTCAAGGCAATGGGCGAAAAAGGCAACTACGTCGAGCTCGTCGGCCGCGAAGCGGATATCAACGCCGGCATTCGCTCGAAGGGCTATCACGACGTCATCGACCAGTTCCCGAACCTGAAGATGGTGGCGCGCCAATCGGCCAATTGGAGCCAGACAGAGGCTTATCGCGTGATGGAGTCCATCCTGCAGAGCCACCCCGACATCAAGGGTGTGATCGCCGGCAACGACACCATGGCGATGGGCGCCTCGGCCGCGCTCAAAGCGGCCAAGCGCGACGACGTGATCGTGGTCGGGTTCGACGGCAGCAACGACGTGCGCGACGCAATCGAGCGCGGCGAAATTCGAGCAACGGTATTGCAGCCGGCCGCGCTCGTGGCGACCCAAGCCGTGGACCAGGCCGACAAGTATCTGAAGACGCACTCGACGGGCAAGCCGGAAAAGCAGCTGATCGATTGCTCGCTGATCACGAAGGCCAACGCGAAGAAGCTCGATCTGTTCGCGCTGCGTTGAGCGTTGAGCGTTGAGCGAAACCGAGGGGGGCGCGGCCCGCCGGCGGCGCCGCCTGATGAGTTGTCGAGGCGAGGATACCGATGAGACGAATGGTGTGGGCGGGCGTGCTGCTTGCGCTGTGCGGCGCGTTGCCAGCGTGCAAGCTCGTGAAGAACGATGCGGCGGCCGTTGGGGCCGCGAGCGGCGCGGCGGCCGATCCTTATGCCGTGTCGGCGTACGATCCGAATGCCGCGGTCGCGAAGGAGTGGGAAGCGAAAGTGGTCCCCGATATCGCGAAGCGCGCGACGGACTTCAATCTGCTGCGCGATGCCGTTGCAGCCGATGCCGATGCGGCGGGCCAGAAGTACGGCTATCGCGACAAGACGAGCGGCGGGCCGTGGAATTTCCCGACGAAGCTGCGCGGCACGATCGTATCGGTCGACACATCGTCCAGCGAAGGGACGATCGGCGTCGATACGAGCGGCAGCGGCAAGCCGGACGTCATCGTCGATATCGGCCCCACCGTGCTCGGCACGGCGTTGCGCGATTCGCTCGATTTCGTTTCGTTTTCCGACTTCACGAATCAGATCGACTACGCGCGCTTTGGCACCGCGCTCAATGCCTACGCGGTCGAACATGTCATGAAGGCGCTGCCGCGCGACGGCCTGAAGGGCAAGACGATCACGGTGACCGGCACGTTCTCGTACGACGGGACGAGCGATCAGCCCGAGGTCGTGCCCGTTGCAATAGCACTGGAGAAAGCGCAATGAGCGACGGGGCCGATGCGGTGGTGTCGCACGACGACGTGATCCTTTCCGTCGAGGCGGTCACGAAGGTCTATCCGGGCACGACGGCACTGAAGGAAGTGAGCTTCGTCGTGCATCGGGCGGCCGTCAACGTGCTCGTCGGCGAGAACGGTGCCGGAAAATCGACGCTGATGCGGATCATCGCCGGCGCCGAACAACCGACTTCCGGCCGCCTCGTGCTCGATGGTGCGCCGATCGAGCTGGCCGACAGCGCGCAAGCGTTGAGGCACGGTATCGGGATCGTCCATCAAGAGCTCAACCTCTTTCCGAATCTGTCGATCGCGGAGAACGTGTTTCTGGGCCGCGAGATGACGCGCGGCCGCATTCATATCGACGCGAACACGCAGCGCACGAAGGTCCGTGCGCTCCTCGAGCGGCTAGAGTTGGACTTGAGCCCCGACACGCTCGTCGAGGAATTGCCGATCGGTCAGCAGCAATTGATCGAGATCGCGAAAGCGCTCGCGCAGGACGCGCGCATCCTGATTCTCGATGAGCCGACGTCGGCACTGAGCGCGGCGGAAGTGGAGGTGCTCTTTCGTGTCATTGCCGACCTCAAATCACATGGCGTCGCGATCGTCTACATTTCCCACAGACTCGAGGAGCTGGTTCGGATCGGCGACTACATCACGGTGCTGCGCGATGGGCGTATCACGGGCCATCAGCGCATGGCGCGGGTCGACGTGCGCTGGATCGTGCAGCAGATGGTCGGGCGGGAAACGCGCGATTTCGCGCGCCCCGTCGGGCATGAGCGCGGCGCCGAAGTGCTCGGCGTGCGCGCGCTGTCGCTGCCCAAGAAGGGCGGCGGCTATCTTGTCGATCACGTATCGCTGACGCTGCACGCGGGCGAAATCGTGGGCATCTACGGTTTGATGGGAGCGGGCCGCTCGGAGCTCTTCGAATGCATTCTCGGCTGCCACGCCGAGGCGGAAGGCGAAGTTGTGCTGGCCGGCAAGCCGTTGAGCGGCAGGGCGATCGCCGAGCGCGTGGCCGAAGGCGTCACGCTGATTCCTGAAGACCGCAAAGCGGATGCGCTGCTGCCGATCCTCTCGATAGGCAGCAACATGACGTTGTCGAGCCTGCGAACGTTGGCGCGGGGCTTCGACATCGACCCGAAACACGAGCAAAGTCGGATCACGCGGTATATCGGCGAGCTCGCCATGAAGGTCGCCGATTGGCGCCTGCCCGTCAGTTCGCTTTCCGGCGGCAATCAGCAGAAGGTCGTCATCGCGCGAGCCTTGATGACGACGCCGAAAGTGCTGCTGATGGACGAGCCGAGCCGCGGCATCGACGTCGGGGCGAAGGCCGACATCTTCAAAGTGATGCGCGATCTCTCCGTGAAGGGGCTCGGGATTCTCTTCGCCACCTCGGACCTCGAGGAAGTGATGGCGCTGTCGGACCGCATTCTCGTCATGTCGAGCGGGCGCGTAACGGCCGAGTTCGAGGCGGCCGAAGCCACCCAGCACGATATCGTCGCCGCATCAGCAGTCGGCCGGCGCGCGGCCGCGAGCTTGCACGAAACGGATGCCGTTCGCGCATGATTTCGACGAGGCACGGCATGCACACCGCTGAACGCAGACTCATAACATTGGAGACATCGAAATGACGGCTGTCGTCAAGCAAACGAGCTCGACGTGGACGGTCGGAGAAGCGCCGTTGCTGCTGTTGCTGAAGCTGCGTACGTTCATTGCGCTCTTCGCCGTGGTGATCTTCTTCTCCTTCGCCGCCACGAATTTTCTCAACATCGAGAACCTGCTCATCATGTCGAGACACGTCGCGCTCAACGCGTTTCTCGCGATCGGCATGACGTTCGTCATCGTCGCGGGCGGCATCGACTTGTCGGTCGGCTCGGTCGTCGGGCTCTCGGGGATGGTGGCGGGCGGACTGATTTTGCATGGCATCCCGTTGGGCGCATACACGCTCTACCTCAGCGTGCCGATCGTGATCGTCGCCGCATTGGCCGTCGGCATCGCGGTCGGAGCCATCAACGGCTTGCTGATCACGCGGCTCAACGTGGCGCCGTTCATCGCGACACTCGGCACGCTTTATGTCGCCCGCGGCGCGGCGTTGCTGTCTTCGGACGGCGAAACCTTCCCGAACCTGGCCGGCAATCCCGCTTACGGCACGACCGGGTTTCCGCTGCTCGGCAGTGCTTCGGTCCTCGGCGTGCCGCTTACCGTCTGGCTGTTGGCGATCATCGGCGTCATCGCCGCCTATGTCGCCGCGCGCACGCCGCTCGGAAGGCAGATCTACGCGATCGGCAGCAACGAGCGGGCGGCCCAGCTCTCGGGCGTGCGCGTGAATCGCGTCAAGATGATCGTCTACATGTTCTCGGGTTTTTGCGCGGCGATCGTCGGGCTCATTATCTCGTCCGAGCTCGTCGCTTCGCATCCGATGAGCGGCGAGACGTTCGAACTGAACGCGATCGCCGCGGCTGTGCTCGGCGGCACGTCGATGTCGGGTGGGCGCGGCAAGATCGGTGGGACGATCGTCGGGGCGTTCGTGATCGGCATCCTGTCCGACGGGCTCGTCATGATGGGGGTCAGTGCGTTCTGGCAAACCGTGGTGAAAGGCGTGGTGATCATTGCCGCCGTCGTCGTGGACCAGATCCAGCGACGCGTCCAGCATCGCTTCGCATTGCAACGACAAGCGGCTTCTGGAGGCTGAACCCATGACGGATGCTTCGGTGAATGTGCACGCGGCTGCCGGCAAGATCCGAGGGGCACTGATCGGCTGCGGCTTCTTTTCGCGCAACCATCTGCATGGATGGGGGGAAATCGATGGCGTCGAAATCGTGGCGCTTTGCGATGCGAACGAGGAGCGGCTGCGCATGGCGGGCGCGGCGTTCGGGATCGAGCGACTCTACAGCGATGCGGCCGCGCTGCTCGAGAGCGAGCGGCTCGATTTCGTCGACATCGCCACGACGGCGCCGAGCCATCGGGCGCTCGTCGAGCTCGCGGCGAGGCACCGCGTGGCCGTGATTTGCCAGAAACCGTTTGCCTTGTCGATGAGCGATGCCGAGGCGATGGTCGCCGTTTGCCGGCAGGCGGATGTGCCATTGATGGTGCACGAAAACTTCCGTTGGCAGCCCGCCATCCGCGCGGTCGGCCGCGTGCTGGCCGAAGGCGAGATCGGAACACCGTTCTGGGGCCGCATATCGTTTCGCTCGGCGTTCGATGTGTTCAGCGGCCAGCCATACCTCGCGCGCAATCCGCGCTTTATCGTCGAGGACCTTGGCATTCACGTGCTCGATATCGCGAGATATCTGTTCGGCGATGTCCGGCGGCTCTCGGCGACGACTGCGCGTGTGAATCCGGACATCGCCGGCGAAGACGTGGCGACGGTCCTTCTTCAACACGTTGCGGGCGCGACGAGCATTGTCGACTGCAGCTATGCGACGAGGCTGCCGAAGGAGCGTTTCCCGCAAACGCTCGTCGAGGTGGACGGTTCAGAGGGGACGCTGCGGCTTTTCGCTGATTACCGGTTGCAAGTTCATGGCCGCCGGGGTACCCGCGAGGAGCTCGCCGCGCCGAAGGTCTATCCGTGGTCCGAGGCGCCGTGGCACGCGATCCAGGATAGCGTCGTCGGCATTCAGTCTCATTGGATCGATTGCTTGAGGAAGGGAATCGAGCCATCGACGTCGGGGCGGGACAACTTGAAGACGCTCGCGTTGGTCGAGGCCACGTACCGATCAGCGGAAGCGGGGCAGGATGTCGTGCTTGGGGTGCCGGCTCCCGCCGCCGATGCCACGCGCAACTCCGTCGAGGCGTGACACGAATGATTACTGCATCCGACATGTTGCGCTTGTACGGTACGGAGCAGGTCGAGCCGCCTTCCCGCCGACTGCACGCGGGACTCTGGTCGGCCTGTTTGATCGACGGTGCATTGCGCGATATACGGTACGACGGCGTGGAAGTGATTCGCGCGATCGCCTATCTTGTACGCGACAAGGATTGGGGTACCTGTCGGCCCGAAATCAGCGATCAGCGGATCGACGAACGCGACGGGGGCTTTCGTCTCTCGTACAGCGCCCGTAGCACAAATCCGGACGGACACGCGTTGCGCTTCGAGATCGCGATCGACTGCGACGCCGAACACGGCCTCGAATGTCGGGCGACGTGCACGGCACTGACCGATTTCATCGCCGCGCGCTGCGGCTTTTGCGTGCTCCATCCGATCGCCGGCGTGGCCGGCGCGCCGGCTCGCGTCGAGCACGGCGACGGCACGGTCGAGGTCGCACATTTCCCCGATACGATCGATCCGTGGCAGCCGTTCATGGATATTCGCGCGATCGCTTACCAAACGCCGATGGGATGGTGGGTGCGCTGCGGGCTGACCGGCGACGTGTTCGAGATGGAAGACCAGCGCAACTGGTCGGACGCCTCGTTCAAGACCTATTCGCGCCCGCTGGCGTTGCCTTGGCCTTACACGATCCGTGCCGGCGAGACGAGCGAACAGGCGGTCTCGGTGACGATCGACGTGCCGGCCCATGCGACTGTACAGAGCAGGCAGAGAAATAAGCAGACCGACGACGCGATGGTCGCGGTCGACATCGACGCGCTATGCAGCGAAGAGTCGATGCCCGAGCTCGGCGTCGCGGTCGCCCCAGCGGAAATTGAAGCCGTACGCGCCAATCTGGACGCGCTGCTGGCCCTGGCCCCCCGACGGCTGATGCTGCACTTCGATCCGCTCGCGGGCCACGGCGCGGACGAGTTGCGGCGCTACGCGGAATTGAAGCGCGCGAGCGGTATTGCGGCGACGCTCGAGCTCGCGTTGCCTGGGCAGGGCGCACCGGCGGAGGAACTCGCGCGCGTCGCGGCGCAGATTCGAGAAGCAACGCTCGATTTGGCGGCTGTCGTCGTGAGTCCTGCCGTGCATCGCCAATCGAATCCGCCCGGCAGTGCGAGTCCACCGTGTCCGCCGCTCGACGAGGTCTACCGCGCGGCACGGCATGCGCTGCCCGGCCTACGTCTCGGTGGAGGCATGCTCAGCTACTTCACTGAACTTAATCGGAAGCGGCCGCCGCTGCGGATGGTCGATTACGTCACCCATGCCACTTGCCCGATCGTGCACGCGGCCGACGATCGCAGCGTGATGGAGACGCTCGAAGCCATCCCGCACATCACGCGATCGTGCCGCGCTTTGATCGGCGACCAACCGTATGCGATCGGGCCGATTTCGATCGGCATGCGGCAAAACCCCTACGGTTCGCGCGTCATGCCGAATCCGTATCGCGAGCGCGTGGCGATGGCCGAAGCGGACCCGCGGCAGCGCGCACGCTACGGGGCGGCGTGGCTAGGGGGCTACGTCGCGGCGCTCGAGGGCGCTCGCATCGAATGCCTGACGCTCGGGGCGCTCGTCGGGCCGCGCGGCGTCATGGACGTTTCGGGCGAGCGATATCCGATGTTCGATGTTGCCGCCATCGTCGCGCGGATGGCGCGCCGTCCTCGCGTCCCGTGCCGCTCGAGCCGGCCCGGGCAGGTCGCGGCGTTCGGCGCCGTGACGGACGCCGGCGCGCTGGAACTGGCCCTCGTCAACCTGACGCCGGATATCCAACGCGTATCGATAGGAGAACGAACGATCGCAACGCTCGACCCGTTTGGCCTGCGCTCCGTGGCGCTTGATACTGCGGGCTTCGCGGACCGCGCGCTTTAAAAACGACCCGCTTCGTGATATGGTCATCAGACCAGTTTTTTGCCTCTGTTCTCGATGCCAGAAATCATTCCTCGTCGCAAGCTCTATCAGGAAGTGCTCGATCGTCTGATGGAGCGCATCCGTCATGGCGAGATTCCACCGGGCGCGCATCTGCCGTCGGAGCGCGAGTTGATGGAGATGTACGGTGTTGGTCGTCCGGCGATCCGCGAGGCGCTGCAAACGCTCGAGCGCTCGGGCATCGTGGAGATCGTGCATGGCGAGCGAGCGCGCGTCGTCGTGCCGACGGCCGATGGATTGATCGCGCAGATTGCCAGCGGCGCGATGCATCTGTTGCGCACGCAGCCCGACATGCTCGAGCATTTAAAATCGGCGCGGCTCTTTCTCGAGGCAGGCACCGCACGGATGGCCGCCGAGCGCGCGACGAAGGAAGATGCGGCGCGGCTGCGCCTCAGAGTCGAGCAGCAACGCGCATCGATGGTCAATCTCGAAGAATTTCTCGAGCGCGATATGGCCTTTCACCGCGAGATCGCGCAAATCACGGGCAATCCGATTTTCCCGGCGATCGTCGAGTCGATTTTCCGTTGGGCTTCCGACTATTACCGGCCGATGGTTCGCGCGCCGGGCGCGGAAGCGCTGACGCTCGCCGAGCATGAGCGCATCACGGAAGCGATTGCCGCGGGCGACGGCGACGCCGCTGCGCAAGCCATGCATGCGCACCTGAGCCGGGCCAACGATCTTTATCGCACGTTGATGAAGAGTTGAGCGGAGCGAGGTGAGTGGCGAAAGCGAAGGGCACCACGACCGCGCTCGTCAGCCCGCCCGATTCGCAGCGTGGAGGCGGCTACTCCCTCCGGTTCGTACAGCCTCTCAACGGGGCCACTCGTCGTGCTCGTCGTTGAACAGTTCCGCAACGATGCCACGCAGCCATATTGTCCTTGCATCGTTATGAAATTTGCGATGCCAGTGCTGCTTGAGGTCGAAGCGCGGCAACGCGAGCGGCGGCTCGGCAAGCGTGATGGAAGCGTGCTCGGCCGCGTAGGCGAAGCCTATCGCATGCGGCACCGTCGCGATCAGATCGGTTCGCGAGAGGATGAACGGCAGGCTCATGAAGTGAGAGGTCTCGAGCACGGCGCGCCGCTGGATACGGTGCTTCTCCAGATACTTTTCGAGCACCTCCTGACTGCGGCCCTCCGCGCGCACCACGGCATGGCCGCATCGCAGGAACGCCTCGAGCGTCAGCGACCGCTTGGCAAGCGGGTGGCCGTTGCGCATCAAGCAGATGAACCGATGCGAGAAAAGACGCTGCTGAAAGAAGTTGTTGCCTGACAAATCGGGAAAATACCCGATCGCCAGATCGATTTCGCCGGCCGCGAGCCCGCGTTCGAGGTCGGCCGGCGGCAAAGAAAGCGAGCGCAAGTTTGCATGCGGCGCGCGTTGGGCCAAGACTTGCAATAGCCGCGGTAGAAAGACGATCTCACCGACATCGGAGAGCGCAATCGAAAACGTGCGCGTCGTCGTGCCCGGGTCGAACTGCTGCGTATCGAGCACACCGCGTTGAATATGTCCCAGCGCCTCGCGTGCCGATGGAATCAACGACAGGGCGCGCGGCGTCGGCTCCATGCCGCGTGAAGTCCGTACGAATAACGGATCGCCGAAATAATCGCGCAGTCGCGCCAGCGCCGTCGATACGCGCGGCTGGCTCACGCCGAGCATCTGCGCCGCGCGGCTGACGTTGCGCGCCTCCTCCATCGCCACGAGATAGGGAATCAAATTCAAGTCGAGATCCTGCATCACGCTTCGGGCCCCCTCGGGCCCCGCACCTTTATCGAAATGTCGTATACAGGGTATGCGCAAAATCGCGTTGCCGTATATTAGGGGGCGCCCGAGAATTCCCCTCAGCCAATCTTTCGAAGTAGAGATACAGAGGGGACATCCATGAAGACTCAAGTGGCGATCGTCGGCGCCGGGCCGGCGGGACTGCTTCTTTCTCATCTCTTGCGCCTGCAGGGGATCGACTCGGTCGTCGTCGAGACCCGCTCGCGCGAATACTGCGAGCACCGCATCCGCGCCGGCGTGCTCGAGCAGGGAACGGTCGATACGCTCGTCGAGAGCGGACTCGGCGCGCGCATGCAGCGAGAGGGGCTCGTCCATCATGGAATCGAGCTGCTGTTCGAGCGCAGGCGCCATCGCATCGACATGACCCGCTTGACGGGGGGCCGTTCGATCACCGTGTACAGCCAGCACGAGGTCGTGCGCGATCTGATCGCGGCGGCGGTCGATCACGAGCAGCCCGTTCTTTTCGACGTTGCGGATGTGTCCTTGCATGACATTCGAAGCGATCAGCCCTATGTAGAAATCGTTCATCGTGGCGAGCGCATCCGCATCGATTGCGATTACATCGCGGGATGCGACGGTTTTCACGGCGTTTCGCGTGCGTCGATTCCGGCCGACGTTCTGCGCACTTACGAGCGTGTCTATCCCTACGCATGGCTCGGCATTCTTGCCGATGCGACGCCGTCGGCGGACGAGCTCGTCTATGCGCATCATGAGCGCGGTTTTGCGCTTTTCAGCATGCGTTCGCCGAGCGTCACGCGCCTCTATCTCCAGTGTCGCCCCGACGAGAACCTCGCGGAATGGTCCGATGGGCGCATCTGGGCGGAGCTGCATACTCGCTTCGAAAACGACGAAGGGTGGACGCCCAACGAAGGGCCGATCACGCAGAAGAGCGTCACGCCGATGCGCAGCTTCGTGGCCGAGCCGATGCAATACGGACGGCTCTTTCTCGCGGGCGATGCCGCGCATATCGTGCCGCCCACGGGTGCCAAAGGGATGAACCTGGCGGTGGCCGACGTCCGCACGCTATCGCGGGCGCTCGCCGCCCGCTATCGGGACGGCAGGGTGGACCTGATCGAAGCCTATTCGACGACCTGCCTCGAGCGCGTATGGCGAGCCGAGCATTTCTCATACTTCATGACGAACATGCTGCACCCGTCGGCCGATGAAACGAGCTTCGTCAATCGATTGAAAATGTCGGAGCTGAAGTACGTCACGACCTCAGCCGCCGCGGCGCAGTCGCTTGCCGAGAACTACGTCGGACTGCCGTTTGCGGACATGGGCTGACGCGACTCACTTCGCGCGGGCGCGCGGGTGCCGAAAGTGGATGTTCGCGGGCACCAAGAGGGACTGCGGCTTTGGATCGCCTTCGAGCATCCCGATTACGCGTTGCAAGCTTTGAGCCGCGAGTTCGCGGCTATCCTGCACGATCGCGTCGATGGTGAGCGGCAGGCAATCGAGCAATTGATGATCGTCGAATGTCATCAGGCGGCCGGGGGCCTGGCCAAGCTTATGCGCGTTGTTGATGAACGACAGCGCGCCTTCGAGCAGCGTGATGGAGCCGGCGAACAGCACCTCGGGATAGCGCCCATGAGCTGCAAACCAGGCCTCCATCAGCACGCGCCCGGACTCCCGATGATAGTCGCGCTCGAAGACCCAATCCTCCCGTTCGGCCAGGCCGTGCGACGCCAGCGCCTGTCGGAAACCCGCCAGTCGGTCCCGGCTCGCCGATAGCTCGGGCTGGCCACCGAAGTAGACCACCTCGCGCGCGCCTTGTGCGAGCGCATCGCCGATCAGCATGGCCACCGTCTCGGTGGCATCGGTCACGACGTAGGGAATGCCCGTCTCGTCGACGCGCCGGTCCGCGAACACAAGCGGAAGGCGCTTCGTCCATTTCAGGTAGCGCTTCGGGTCGGCGGTGCAGGGCACCACGATCATGCCGTCGACCTGATGCGAGACGAGATGCGCGATCCCTTCGGTTTCGCGCGCGGGATCCTCGTCGCTCGTCACGACGACGAGCTGATAGCCGTATTCGTCTCGGCACAGCGTCTCCATCGCTTGAGCGAGCGCCGCATGCGTCGAGTTCGTAAGGTCCGGAATCACCAGGCCGATCGTGTTGCTGCGCCGGGAGCGCAGTGCTCGAGCCGATTGCGAGGGTGTGAAGTGATGTTCCTTGGCCACTCGCAGCACGCGCTCGACCGTCGCCGGCGAGATCCGGTAGCGTTCGGCATAACCGTTGAGCACCATGCTCGCCGTCGTCCGAGAGACGTTTGCGAGCCGGGCAATGTCGTCGATGGTGAGGCGCTCGAACTGAGTCACGTTGGCTTGTCCTCGAGGGGCCGCCGCCGGCCGGGCGCCGACGGCGGTTTTGCCCGTGCGTCGATGTTGATACCCGCACGGTGCTAGTGCCCAATCGTACTACGTGCGTGCCCCGTGCCGACGGCGTTCGGTCAACGAGCGCTTACTGCTTGTAAAGATTGAGCGGCACGTGGATGAGCTTGTCGACCGGCTGGCCTTGCGCCAGCTTCGTCGCCGTCTGCACGCCGTATTGGCCGATGAGCTCCGGCTGCTGCTGGACGGTTGCCGTCATCGTGCCCGCCTTGACGGCGGCCATCGCGTCATCGGTTGCGTCGAAGCCGACGACGATGACGTTCTTGAGCCCGGCGGCCTGGATCGCTTTCACCGCGCCGAGCGCCATTTCGTCGTTCTGTGCGAACACGCCCTGAATATCCTTGTTGCCTTGGATGATGTTTTCCATCACGGAAAGGCCTTTCGCGCGATCGAAATCGGCCGGCTGCTTCGTGACGATCTTCACCCCATTGTCCGACTCGATCGATTTATCGAAACCGTCGCCGCGCTCGCGGGCCGCCGAGGAACCCGGGATGCCCTGCAACTCGACGACGTTGCCCTTGCCGCCGAGCTTCTGCAGCATGAACTCGGCCGCCATCTTGCCGCCCGCTGCGTTGTCGGACGCGATGTGCGAGCTGACTTCGGCGCCGTTCACGCTGCGATCGAGCGATACGACTTTGATGCCTTTGTCGGTAGCCTCCTTGACGACATTGGCGACGGCCGACGAATCAGTGGGGTTGATCAGGATGACGCTGACCTTTTTTTGAATCAGATCTTCGACGCTTGCCTGCTGCTTGGCCGGATCGTTCTGCGCATCGACCGTGATCAGCGTGACGCCTTCCTTGTTCGCTTCGTCTTCGGCGCCTTTCCTCAGCGAGACGAAGAACGGATTGTTGAGCGTCGAGACCGACAAGCCCACCGTGACCGCGCTGGCGGCGGCGCCCGATGCGGGGGCGGCGGCCGACGCGGCGGTCGTGTCGGGTCCCTGTTTCGAGCAGGCGGCGATGCCGAGCACGAGGAGGCTCGCGACGAGGGGCGAAATGATCCGTTGCATCAGTTATCTCCTGGTTTTCGAATATGAAGTGTTGATTACATGTTTGTCGATTTACGACGATTTTTTGTTCGCGCGATCGATAAGGACTGCCAACAAAATCACGCCGCCTTTGACGACTTGCTGATAGAACGATGAGACATCGAGCAGGTTGAGGCCGTTGTTGAGCACGCCGATCAAAAGCGCGCCGACGAGCGTGCCGAAAATCCAGCCGCGGCCCCCGGTGAGGCTCGTGCCGCCTAGCACGACCGCTGCGATCGCGTCGAGCTCGTAGCCTGTGCCTGCCGTCGGCTGTGCCGAGTTCAGGCGCGAGGTCAGCACCACGCCGGCGATGGCCGACATGACGCCGGAAATCGTGTAGACCCAGAGCTGGACGCGATCGACTTTCACGCCCGAGAGCCGGGCCGAATCGGCATTGCCGCCCGTTGCATAGACGTGACGGCCGAACACGGTTTTTCTCAGCAGGAACCAGAATCCACCGAACATGATCAGCATCAGCACGACGGGGACCGGAAGCAGGCCGGCGACGTAGCCGCCACCAAGCATCGAAAAGAAATCGCTATGGAAGTCGCTGAGCGGGCTGCCGTTCGAGACCACGAGCGCGGCGCCGCGCAGCACCGTCATCGATCCGAGCGTCGCGATAAAGGGTGCAACTTTACCCTTGCTGATCACTAACCCGTTGACGACGCCCATGAGGCCACCGGCCGCTATGCCCGCGAGCGTCGCGAGCGCGGGTGCGGTGCCCGCCTGCATGAGGCTCGCGATGACGACAGACGACAGCGCGAGGATCGAGCCAACCGACAGATCGATGCCGCCGAGCAGGATCACGAGCGTCATGCCGAAGCCGATCAGCGCGTTGATCGACGCCTGCCGCATTACATTGAGCAGATTGCCGACGGTCAGAAAATCGGCGCTCGTCAGCGACAGGGCGAGCGCGACGATGACGAGCGCGATGAACGGCCCGAGCTTTTGGAGCGTGGCCTTGTGGGTGGGCGTGAGGATGGATTGCACGATTCCGGTACTCAGTTTCAAGCGGCTGCCGCCGCCGGTTTAACGAACAACAGCGTGAACACAGGCACCAACGCCGACAACGCGTGTCACGACACCGTCGAGACGACGGCTCGCTCGAGCACGGTACCGCCCGTGGCGGCCGTCATGATCGATTCCTGCGTTGCCAGCTTCGCGTCGAAGATTCCCGCCGGTCGGCCTTGATGCATGACGAGGATGCGATCGCTCATCGCCAGCACCTCCGGCAATTCCGACGACACCATCACGACGGCCACGCCGAGTGCCGCGAGCCGATTGACGATGTGATAGATCTCGGCTTTGCCGCCGACGTCGACACCGCGCGTGGGCTCGTCGAGCAGAAGAACCTTCGGCGGGTTGGCGAGCCATTTGGCGAAGACGACCTTTTGCTGGTTGCCGCCCGAAAGCGCTTTGACGTCGAGCTCTGCGTCGCGCGTGCGAATGCGCAACTGCTCGATCAGTTTCGCCACGGCGGCGCGTTCTGCTGCATCGTCGACGATGCCAAAGCGCGCGTAGCGCGAGAGATGAACGAGCGTCGCGTTTTCGCGCACCGACATGCCGAGCACGAGGCCTCGGCTCTTGCGATCTTCGGTGACGAAGCCGATGCCGGCGTCGATCGAATCGGATGGGTCGCGGATGTCGAGTACGCGGCCGTCGAGCAAAACCTGCCCGGCGGTCTTGGGACGCGCACCGAACAGGGTCTCGAGGATCTCACTGCGGCCGGCGCCCATCAGGCCGGCGATGCCGAGCACTTCTCCGGCGCGCACGTCGAATGAAACGCCCGAGATACGGCCGTCGTCGGCGAGACCCGACACTTCGAGGCGCACATCGCCGCGCCTGCTATCGCGGCGAGGGAAGCGCTCGCCGATTTCGCGGCCGACCATCATGCGCACGACTTCGTCGAAGTCGGTGCTCGAGATCGCGCGAACGCCCACGAACTTGCCGTCGCGCAGCACGCTCAGCTTGTCGCAAATGCGAAAAATCTCTTCCATCCGATGCGAGACGTAGACGATCGCGACGCCCCGCGCCTTGAGGTCTCGCATGACGGCGAAGAGTGCCTCGATCTCGCGATCGGTCAGCGCCGCGGTCGGTTCGTCCATGACGAGCACGCGCGCGTCGAGCGAGAGGGCCTTCGCGATCTCGACCATCTGCTGCTGACCGATCGACAGCTGCCCGGCCTCCGCTTGCGGATCGATGCTGCCGGCGCCGAGCACGTCGAGCCAGCGCCGCGCCTGGCTCCGCAACGCGCCCGCATCGACGATGCCGAAGCGGTGCGGCTCCCGGCCGAGAAACATGTTCTCCATGACCGTGAGCTGCGGAATCAGGTTCAGCTCCTGATGGATGATCGCGATCCCGAGGCGCTCGGCGTCGGCGGTATCGCGAATGCGGGCAGGCTTGCCGTCGATGGCGATGGTGCCCGCGTCGGCCTGATAGACGCCGCAGAGGATTTTCATTAGCGTCGATTTGCCGGCGCCGTTCTCACCCATCAACGCGTGAATCTCTCCCGCGCCGAGTTGAAAATCGACGTGCTCGAGCACGCGCACAGGCCCGAACGCCTTGCTGATGCCGCGCAAGGTGACTTGCATTACACGTCCCTCAGAAGATCACGCCCGAATGCAGGATCACATTCGCGTAGGGGCTGCACTCGCCGGTGCGAATGACGACTTTCGCGCGTTTCGTCAGGCGCTTGAACTCGTCGTGCGCGACGTATTCGACGCCGACGCCCGTGTTGGCGAATTGCTCGGCGCGGCTCGAGATGGCTGCGTTCTGCGTAAGGCTCTCGGTCGCGAAGACCGCGCGCTCGACTTTAAAGTCGGCGAGGACCGTATCGAGGACATCGGAGAAGCCCGGCATGCCGATCTTCAGCGATACGTCGATGCATTCGACGCCATCGGGAATCGGCAACCCGCAATCGGCGATCACGAGGCTGTCGGTGTGCCCCATGCCGGCCAGCACGCGAGCGATGTCACGGTTCAGGTGTCCGAGTTTTTTCATGGATGGATTTGCAGGAATCGTTCGAGCTCGGCCAGCGTCGGCATGCCGCCTTGTGCACCGGGGCGCGTGACGGAGAGGGCGCCCGCCGCGTTCGCGCGCCGTATCGCCTCGGCCATGCCGAGGTGCCAGAACGACGCGAGCGCGCCGTTGAACGTATCGCCGGCACCGGTCGTATCGACGGCGTTCACCGCAAAACCGGGCTGGTGCACGAGCTGGCCGTCGGGCGTGGCGTAGTACGCGCCTTCCTTACCGAGTGTCATCGCAATGCGGCCCGGCATGCGTTGCAGGATCGCGCGCCAGTCCACGCCGGGAGTCTGTAAAGCAGTGGCGAGTTCATGCTCGTTCGGCGTAATGAGCGTAGTCAGATCGAGCAGTTCGTCGGGCAGTGCGACCGCGGGTGCGGGATTCAGAAAAAACGGCTTGCCGTGCGCGCGCGCCACACGCGCGGCGTGGCATACGGTAGCGAACGGTATTTCGAGCTGGGCAAGGACGACGTCGGCATCGCGAAACGCTTGCTCGGCGCGGTCGATATCGGCGGCCGACAACTCGTGATTGGCCCCGGGCACGACGACGATCGCGTTGTCCCCGGCCGAGAGCGTGATCGCGGCGATTCCCGTTGCCTCGCGACCGGTCGAGACCCAGCGCGTATCGACGCCTTCGCGCGCGAGGATGGCCTTCATCTGCTCGCCGAACGCGTCAGCGCCGACACAGCCGATCATCGTGACCTCGGCGCCGAGACGCGCGGCCGCGACCGCCTGGTTCGCGCCCTTGCCGCCCGGGTATTGCGCGAAGCGCTTGCCGAACAAGGTCTCGCCGAGCCGCGGAAACTGGTCCGTTTCCGTCACGAGATCCATGTTGATGCTGCCCACCACCACAACGCGCGCCATCGCGGCTCCTTATGCGCCTCGATGCCGGCCTTTTGCAAGCATCGATTTTTATGACTGCTAAAACGTAATCAGCGTGAGGTCGGTTTATACCAGACTCGTGCGGCGAAGTCACACTAGGGAATTACCTGAGAGGCGATGCGCGAGCCGCGACCGGCAGATGTCAACGAGGGTCGGTCGGGATTCGGAAATTTTTCGCGAAGATGGCTTTCCGCGGAACATATCGTTGTCACGGCTATCGGCCGGCGGCGCGCACACGCGTGAAGTATCGCGCAGCAGGGCTCCGTCCCCAAGCGAGCGGGCGTTTTGCGCGCCCACCTGTGGGATCGGTGTGCGACCTCATCGAGACTCGTTTCCTCCTGGCTCCTCCCGGCTTTTTTCTATTGCGGTCTCGACCTTGTTCCACACGTCCTTGAGCCAAAATCGATAGAACGTGATGTTGGCCTCGCATAGAAGCCGACGTGCAACTGACTTTTTCCGGCGAGCCAACAATTCGTTGATTTCGCGCTTGAGCTCGTCGGCATCGAAGCCTTGCCAAATCGGCGGAACCGGCGTCAGGAAGTTCGGGCCGCAGACTGGTGCCACCTCCCGAAAGAAGATATCTCTCAGAGCTCCGCGTGGAAATTTTTTGAGGCGTCTCGCTTCGCGGTCATAGTCGACCTCGGTGTCCACAAAGAACTCCGACATCACCTCCCAAATGAATTCCCGATCGTCCTGGCTCAGCGCATCTGCCATGCCTGGAACTCCCGGAGCTCGTCTCTGTAAGCGTCGAAAGCCCTCTGGGTTGCAATGGTGCCCGCGGTCGATCCGATCAGCAACACGGCAATTGCGCAAATCGGAGCGGCGGGGCCACATACCGGTGCCACCGCCAGGCCTGCGATAAACCCGCCCAGTACACCCCCCTCTATGATCGTCCCCTGCCTGGCCGTCTCGGTCACCTTGTTGTTAGCCGAAACGATCTCATGAGCGGCAAGGGCGGCAGTTATCAAGATGCCGACTTTTCCGGCAATACGCAGCCTCGCAACCTTCGCCGTCACCGACGCATTGTTATGGCCGGCTGCCTCGATCACGGCCCAGTAGGCTCCATCGCGCTCAGCGGCGGATAAACTGGAAAAGGGCTTGGAAAACAGCTTCTGCGAATACCGATCCAGCAACCAGTCGAGCGACCGGCCGTCTAGCTTCTTAGCCTGCGCAAACGGAAGCCCTTGCGGCGAAGTGGCCTTCCGCGTTTCCTCCATGATCCGGTTACGCATTTGTTGGCAAAACGCTGCTCCCTCGACAGCCGTCATGTTCCCCGCGTTCACATCGTCCTGGACCATCTGGGACATTCTTCGAATGCCCTCGGCATAGCGTGTCCGAGTCTGTGCATCCGAAATCGCCTGTGTCCCGAAATAAGCGCCCGCGCTCTCCAACGCTTCGCGAGCCGACCGCAAGATACTGGCGCCGTCTAGGGCGTGCTCGTGCTTCGTCTGATATGTGCCGTTGAATGCCTGACTCGTCCGGGATCCTGTCATAGCATTCCTCGTGCGTCCGTTGGAACACTGTCGCTTTGTGATTCCCGATTAAAAATTGCGGACAGCAAGGCTTCCGTGGCTGAGCCCGCAGTGGCGTTGCTGTCCTCCAAGATTTCGACATTCGTACACGGGCTGCCATTGGGCCGAGCAAAACTCACGGTGTTCTGTGCATCGAAAGCGCCCATCTCGACCGAGCCGTCCGCGAAGTGCGCTGCACAGCGCATTCCTTCGCAATTTCCCTCATCGCGCAGGGAAAAACCGATCCAATGCCACGCATCGTCAGCTGAGTCATCAGCCGAAAACCGAGCGATAGCCGGGCTCATCCGCGCGATATCGCCGTCGCCGATGGTTTCGGACATAGCGCGAACGACCTGGAAGACCGGTGGGGGATTACAGTCGCAAGCGTTGACGTCGCCGGAAAGAGCGTGCTGCCGGCCGTTCTCAGCGGTGCCGGAATGGCGCGGGCCACGCGGTGAGATATAGCCGTCCTTCTTGCAGGCGTCGCACCACGTCTTCATATAGACGGTCGACAATTCGACGCGCACTCCGTCCGCGCCTTGATACGTGCTCGTGGGTAAGCCCTCGACAATAACCGCGGCCCCCGCGCGGTCACCTTTAGCGAGAAAATATCGTTGCATTGCGCCTCCTCAATGAAGCGCTTCGGTGTTCGCCGGCGGGGGAATGTAGTCGGGGTCGAACAGCCCTTCGATGGGCTTCCCGGCGCGCTCGTTAATGCCCGCGCCGTTATGCAGGGATTTGACGATGCGATCGCCGTTGCTCAGGCGGCTGCCGACAAGCGCAAGCGGCTTATCCAAGTAGACGGCTGCAAAGCCTGCCCCATCGATGATATATGCCTCGCTCCCGTCCTCGTAGACAACCTTGTCGCCGACGCGGGCGATGGTCAGGTCGGCGATTTTCGCGCCGCTGCTCGCGTGAGCGACTCGCCCACCGCGCTCGGTAGTCGAGCCCTCCGTCGCGAACGGATGATATTTCTCAACGACCGCTTCAGCATTTTCTTGTTGCTTGTTTTTTGCGTTTTGCATAAATGATTACTCCTTTTAAGAGTCGGCTTGAATTCTCGGAATACTCTCGTGCGGCAGCAGCGTGCCGTTATTTTGGTCGACGATTATAGCAACGGAGCGCGCCTACACCGTTCCACGACGCATGGAGCGAGAGCGTACGTCGTCCGCTGTTGCGATCGGCAATGCAATGCGGTGGGCCGCGAAACCGGTCATCGCGGGCCGACGACTTGCCTTGAAGGCAAGATCGTGAGACCCCCGACGACTCAGCTTCCGCTCCAGCACGGGCAAGTCAGCGCTGTGCAATTGCGGGAGACCGACACCGCCGTCAGACGATGTCGTCGACGACGCCACCGTCGACGCGCAGCGCCGCGCCCGAAGTCGCCGAAGCTTGCGGCGACGAAACATAGACGACCATATTCGCCACTTCGTCGACGGTGGCCGCACGCTGGATCACCGAGCTCGCGCGATGCGCCATGACGAATTCCTTGCCGATCTGCTCCAGCGTCTTGCCCGTCTTCGCCATTTCGTCTTTCATCATTTCGGCGAAGCCGTCGGATAGGGTCGGCCCCGGGAGCACCGAGTTGACCGTCACGCCGGTGCCGGCGACGCGCTTTGCGAGCCCGCGCGCGATGGCGAGCTGGGCTGTCTTCGATACGCCGTAGTGGATCATGTCCGCGGGGATGTTGCGCGCGGATTCGGAAGAAATGAAGACGACGCGGCCCCAGCCGCGCTTGACCATGTCGGGCAGCAACGCGCGCGAGAGCCGCACGCCGGACATGACATTGGTCTGCCAGTGCCGTTCCCAGACGTCGTCATCGGCATCGTAGAAGTCTTGCGGCTCGAAAATGCCCGCGTTGTTGACGAGGATGTCGACCGGCGGCAGCTCACCCAGCAGCTTCTGCGCGCCGGCCGCATCGCCGAGATCGGCGGCGATGCCGCGCCACTGCGCGGACGGTACGGCCGAGCGCAGTTTCTCGCCGGCCCTCGTCACGCTGGCGTCGCTGCGGCCATTCAACATGACGGTCGCACCGCTTTCGGCGAGTCCCTTCGCAATCGCAAAACCTATCCCGCCCGTGGAGGCGGTGACCAACGCTGTCTTACCGGAAAGATCGATTTTCACGCGAAGTCTCCTTGAGTTGGGCAGAGCAACGCCCAATCTTAAGCGCTTCGCGCGAGATGTGTCGTCCGCTCGAACGCGATCAGAATGCGTGGCGTAAGCCGACCATGCCGACGAACTGCGAGCGTCCGGAGGACGGCGTTGTATTCTGCGAATCGCCGACCACGGCTACCGCGTCGATGATGCTCGTCCCCGTGCCCGCGCTGACGAGGGTCTTCCCGCGCGCGATTTGGTACGCCTCGAGCAAGTAGATCGTGGTACGGGTCGAGAGGCTGTAGGCCTGCTCGAGCGACACTTGATGGTAGCGCGCGGGATCGGCGATGCCGTTGGATTTGCTCGCGCGCGTATAGCTGTAGCCGGCAGCCACGATAAGAGCCGGCGTGAAGCGGTAGGTCGTGATGACGCCATAGTTGTTGAACACGGCTTCATTCGTGAAGAGCGATCCGGTGCCCGGCGCATACTGGACGTTCGAGTAGTTGATGCCGACCATCCAGTTTTTCAGCGTATAGCGCGCCGCCGCGGCGAAGAGCTGCACGCTCTCGGCCGTCGAGTACCCGCTGTTGACGGGCGAATTGATCGCGAAGCTGCCGAGCGCCTGGCTAGTCGAAATGTTCTTGAGCTTCACGTAACCGGCCGCCAACGCGAACGGCTGATACGCGTAGCTGACAGCGGCGCTGAAGTTGCTGCCCGTCGCCACGCCGCCCGGTACGCCGCCGAGCGCATACTGCGCGCTCAGTTGCAAGCCGGCGATCGTCGGCGAAAGATAGGTGACGGAGTTGTTGAAGCGCAGCGTCGTATCGAGCGCGTCGACGTCTCCCGGATGCGCTCCCGTCGCGCCGGTCAGGACACCCGTCGGTCCGAGCGCACCGACCATCGAAAAGTAAGGCGTGTATTGGCGGCCGAGCGTCAGTGTTCCGTATCGGTCGTTGCTCAATCCGACGTAGGCTTGCCGGTTGAACATCAATCCGGAGCTCGAGAGCGCTCCGGTCAGCGAGTTGAAGCCGTTTTCGAGCCGGAAGATCGCTTTCGTCCCACCGCCGAGGTCTTCGGCACCGAGCAGGCCGAACTTGCTTGCCTGCAGGTTGCCTTGGCTCATGTAGAAGTTCGACTGTCCGTGCTGGTTGCTGACGTAGGCGAACGCGTTATCGACGACGCCGTAAAGCGTCACGCTGCTTTGCGCGTGCGCGCCAGTCGAGAACGCCAAGCCGGCGAGCGGCAGGCATGAAAGGGTGAGGGCACGGCGCCTGGCATGCTTGCGATCGTTCACTTGAGAGTCTCCGGGGCAAGTGCCGCCCGGAATTGGGCGGGCGAATCGGGTTGTTATCCGCTGCGCCTTCACGCGTAAGCGCGCATGGCGACGAGCGTCTCGCTTTTGATTTTTCGTCGCGTTACCGCGGCGCGCATCGATCCTTTCAACGAGGTGGCACGCGAACGGTCAGACGCCTCCAATTCGCATCCACGCGATCGGACGCGAGATTTCCGTGCACGCACAGCACCTCGCGAGCATCGGCCGCGGGCAGCCAGACTTCGATCTCGTCTTGCGCGCTAGCGTGTGAGCCGGTGTAGACGACCGACAGCCGAAGCGTCGTTTCCTCGCTTGCCAGGGTGAGTTCCCAGCGCCCCTGTTCGCCTGAGCGCCATGCTTCGCTCTCACCGTCGTCTTCAATCGAACCGCCGCGTGCGACACCCGTTCCGGCGAACGGCAGCACGGCGAACGCGCGCCGGTCCGCTCGATGCGCGAACGTCTGCTCCGCGATGTTGAGCGCAACGGCAAAACCCTCGCGAAGCAGCATGACGGGCTTCTCGAGGGGCGCCGGTAAGCGAATCGTCTGTCCGCCCTCGAATGCTTCGCCGCTCCAGTACGACAACCAGCGCGCGCCAGACGGGAGATAGACATCGCGCGTCGTTTGGCCCGGATCGACGACAGGCGCCACGAGCAACGACGGGCCCAGCATCATGTCGTCGCCGTCGACGAGACAGTGTGGGTCTGCGGGGAACTCCGCGAACATGGGACGCAGCACGGGCTCGTAAGCGTCGTGCGACTGCCAAAGCAAATCGTAGAGATAGGGGATGAGACGGTAGCGCAGCTTGATGAGGCTTGCGACGCAGGGCGTCACTTGCGGGTACATCCACGGCTCGTTGACGGTTCCGTCGTCATTCCATGAATGGATGCTGAATCGAGGCAGAAAAATGCCGAATGCGACCCAGCGAGCCAAGAGTTCGGGATCGGGTGCCGGCCCCGAAAATCCGCCGATATCGTGGCCGCTGTTGGATACACCGGACATCGCGAGCCCGAGGCCCATCTTGAGGTTGAAGCGCAGCGTCTCCCAGGACGTGTAGTTGTCGCCGGACCAGGTCTGCACATATCGGTGCATCCCCACGCCACCCGAGCGAGACACGAGGAACGGACGCAAGGATGGCGCGTGCTCGCGCTGTGCGTCGCGCGATGCGCGCATCATCAAGAGCGTCTGCAGGACTTTGGCTTGGCGTGCCGGGTAGGGCTGGCCGTTGCCGTGCGCGAGCGCGTCGTCGGTCCAGATCTCGAACTCGTTGTTGTCGTTCCATGTCGAGGCGATGCCGTGGCTGAGCAGGGCGTCTTTGACGCGCGCTTTCCACCACGCGATCGTGGCTGGATTCGTGAAGTCGAGATACGCCCCGACCTCGTCCCAGAACTGTACCCAGGCCGGCTCGCCGGCGTTCGTTCGGATCAGCAGTCCAGCCTCGGCGGCTTGACCGAAGGACGGATGATCGCGCAGCAGGCATGGCTTGATGTTCGCGCACAGGCGAACGCCGTGATCGAGATAGTGACTGACGAACGCGTCGATGTCCGGAAATTTGTCGCGATTCCAGTGAAAGACGTAACGCTTGGGCCCGATCGATGTGTAGCCCGATGACAGATGGAACGAGTCGCAGAGAACATCGTGCTCATGACATCGCTCGATAAACTCGTTCATGCGCCGTTGAGCGTCGGGCGCATCGGTATAGGTCATCGTCGAGCCGGAGTAGCCGAGTCCCCACTTTGGCATCCAGGCGGGGCGCCCCGTCAGCCAGGTAAACCGGCGCACGGCCGCGAGCGGCGTGGCGGGCGAGGCGATGAAGTAATAGTCGAGGTCGCCGTGCTCGGCGATGAAGTGCCGATAATGCCCGTGATAGTTGTCGAGCTCGCGGCCCATGTCGAAGTGACAGTCGGCAAGCGTGTCGTAGAAGAGGCCGAAGCCCGTCGCTGTTTGCGGTTGCCACGTCAGATAGAACGGGATGTGCTTGTAGAGCGGGTCGGTCGAGCGCGCGCTGTAGCCCATCGCATCGATATTGCGCATTTCGTAGCGCTGGCCCGCGCGATCGAGTGAGCCGGCGCGTTCGCCGAGACCCACATAGAGCTCGTCCTGGCGCCGCTCCAGATAGTGATAGACGCGCGAATCCCACCAGCCGAAGTTGTAGGCCTGCGTCTGTCGATCGCGCAAAACGGGGTGCCACACCCCTTCATGCAGGATCTCCCAGGCGCAATAGCCGCCATCGAGCGCGATGGTCAGGCGAATGCAGGCCGTTTGAACGACGACACGATCCGTATCGCTCGAAACTGAATACTGTGTTTGCGCGAATCCTGAAAGATCGCGCCGGTCCCGACCCTCGAGCGGGACGTCGTCGATGCCCGGCGCGATCGCCCAGGTGCGCGGGCCATGCAATTCGCCGTCGGGCAGCACGAGCATGCGAATGATGTCATCGGCAAGGACGAAGCACTCCATGCGGCAGCCGCTGGCGGCGGTCAGTACGAAAGGGTTGCCGGTACGCGCCGAGAGCGTGAAGCGCGGACGTTGATCGAGCGAGGCCATGCGATATTGATGGGTAAGGAGTTCAGGCGATACGGGCGTCGGGTTTCGGTGCGCTCGACCGCGGCGCGCGCGTCACGCCTCGCATCAAGACGACGAGCAGCGTCGCGCCGATGATGTCGAAGGCGCCGAGCGCACCGAAGAGCGGTCCGTAGCCGATCGAATCGGCAAGCTGGCCCACGAGGAGCGAAAAGCCGAGTCCGCCGATCCAGGCCGCCATGCCCGCGAAGCCGCTCGCGGTGCCGACTTCGCTCGACTCGAAGACGTCGGCGGCGAGCGTGTTGACGAGCGCGGAGATCATCTGATGCGCGAAGCCGCCGACGCAGAAGAGGGCGATTGCTTCGTAAGGAGAACGAACCAATCCGATACATGCGGGACCGATCATCATCAGCGCGCCGAGGATGACGCCTGCAACGCGCGACCAGACGAGCGGCAGGCGCAGACGCTTCATCAGGAACGGAGACAGATAGCCGCCGAAGAGTCCGCCGAGATCGGCCGCGAGAAACGGCAGCCATGCGAAAAGCGCGATGGCCTTCAGATCCATATGTCGTTCTGTGGCGAGGTAGAGGGGAATCCAGAAGCTGAATGTCTGCCAGGCCGGTTCCGCGAAGAAGCGTGCTTGAGCGATCGCCCAAAAGCGGCGCGTACCAATGACGCGACGGATGCGGCGATCGTCGCCGGCAGGCGCCGCGATCGGGCTTTGGCCGCTCATGATGGCGGCGCGTTCGTTCGCCGAAATGCGTTTGTGATCGCCGGGCGAGCGATAGAACGCGAACCAGATCGCGGCCCAGACGAAGCCGAGCGCGCCCGTGACGGCAAATGCACTTTGCCAGCCGTAGCGCAGCGACAGGAAGATCACGAGCGGCGGGGCCAAAAGCGAGCCGAGCGAGGTGCCTGCATTGAAGTAGCCGACCGCGACCGATTTCTCGCGATCGGGAAACCACTCGGCCACGACCTTCATGCCGGCCGGGATGGCCACGGCCTCCGTGAGCCCCATCAGTCCGCGCAGTCCGGCAAGCGACAGCCATCCGCCCGCGAGCCCGTGCAGACAGCCCGTGATCGACCATAGCGCGGCAAAGAGCGCAAAGCCGATACGCAAGCCGATCAGATCGACGATGAAGCCGCAGATCGGTTGCATAAGTGTGTATCCGACCTGAAAGGCGCCGACGACATACGAATACTGCTGCGTGCTCATGTGCAGCAGCGTTTTCAGCTGCGGCGCCATGACGCCCAATGCGTTGCGCGACAGGTAATTCATGATCGTGCCGAGACATACGAGCGCGATGATCCACCAGCGCAAGCCGACGATGGTCTTCAAATCCGTCTCCTTCTTCTCTCGTACGCCCGCGGGCTCTACCCGCTCGCAAGCCGTCGGACGCATGATCGAATTCGAACATTTTGGTTTCGTTATCGGTCATCGTACAGCCATGCGCATACGAGAACATCAGGGAAAACCCTTGCTGGCTCACGAAGGCGGGCGCGAGGCGTGCTGTCGATCGGCCGCCCGCGTGCTGTCAGACGTCATATGACACCTGGACGAGCCGGTCGCCGTGTACGCTGACCGTGTTATTCGTTCGAACAAGTAGTTGTTCGTTTGCGAGCGCAGAAGATGGCGCACGAAAGCAGGACTATCGAGGAGGGATAGCGCCAGAATGATGGCCGCTTTCGCGATTCAGCGAGGGGAGTTGTACCTTCACGCGCTTTGCGGGTTCAGCGTCACATGCGTAAGCTCGGCCCTCGGGCGTGCGCGCTCGCATTGTTCTTTCCGCCGCACCAGTGAATTCTGAAATGCCCCATTTATCCACTGCGGCCACGCTCCTACACTGGCATCACCAGCTGCAAATAAGGGTGTTTGCGCCAAACGTAAAAGACAGTGTCGGAGGTCATCATGAAGTCGATCATCAAAGCAGTCGCCATCGCCGTCGCGCTCGCTGCGCCGGTTGTCTCGTTCGCTCAATCGAACAACCAGCCGCTCACGCGTGCGCAAGTCCGCGCGGATCTCGTACGCGTCGAGAAGGCCGGCTACAACCCGCTCGACTGGCTCCACTATCCGGAGAACATCCAGGCAGCCGAAGCCCGTATCGCCGCGCAAGATGCAACCAACGGCGTGGGTGGCGCGCAAAGCGGTGCTGAATCCGGCCGCGCGAGCGATGGAGCAATCAGCTCGTATTCGCCGCCGATCGCTCAGCACAAGTAAGCAATCGAACGCAGGCGTGCCTCGAAAAGACACGCCTGCGGCGAGCACGACAGCCTCGACGTCGTGCCGTTCACTACATCAATTGTGAGGCCCTGAATCCTCCGAGCCGCTGGGGTTCCCGGTGGTGTTGCCCAGACCCGCGCTGTTGCGGTCTGGGCTTTTTTGGCTCCGCTCAGACGAGCGTCAACTTCACGTCGATGTTGTTGCGCGTGGCGTTCGAGTAAGGGCACACGACGTGGGCCTTTTCGATTAGCGACTGCGCCTGTGCGCGGTCCATGCCCGGCAGCGAAATTTTGAGCTCGACTTCGATGCCGAAACCGTTCGGGATCGGACCAATGCCGACCTCGCCGTCGATCGACGCGTCGGCCGGCATCTGGATTTTGTCGCGTGCCGCGACGAATTTCATCGCACCGATGAAGCAGGCGCTATAGCCGGCCGCAAAGAGCTGCTCAGGATTGGCTCCTTCGCCGCCGGCACCACCGAGCTCGCGCGGCGTCGTCAGTTTGAAATCGAGCTTGCTGTCGGGCACGACCGCACGGCCGTCGCGGCCGCCGGTGGCATGAGCATGAGCGCGGTAAAGAACTTTTTCGAGTGACATGACGACTTTCTCCTTCGTGGATAAGTGCTTCTGACCCAAATGATCTATCTACCGGGAGGTAGACAGGCGCCTGCAAAGAAACGATACACCAACTTCGTTTCCTCAACTCTTTGGCAGCGCAAAAAGCGCCGACCATCGATCCGATATCTATCTATGCACAGATAGAATCCAACAAAAACGGAACACACGGCTTTGCGGCGTGCGTGCCGAGGATCCGGTTATTTCGGGATCCTCCACAACGCTTCCACCTCGTCCATCCGGCTCTTGGTGTGAAACAACCGGCTCGTCAACACGCTGCCCTGATACGCGGCGAACAGTGCGCGTGCCGCATGCTCGGGCTTGCCGGCGATCGCGATCGTCTTTTCCTGCACGCCTTGAGCCAGTACCTTCGCGAGCCAGCTTTCGTTGGCCTTGAAGAATGCCTGCACGGCAAGGCGTACGTTATCTGGAAGCGAGCCGATATCGGCCGCGAGCATGCCGCACAGGCAGATCTGGTCCCCATCGCCGAGCGTGCGGGCGAAGAGCTTCGCATACTTGGAGAGCTTCGCATCGGCCGCAAGCGCCGCATCGATCGACCCTAGCGCTCGCAGCACTTCGCTGCTGTACTCGTTGACGGCTGCGAGCACCAAATCGTCCTTCGACGGGAAGTAGTAGTGGATGCTCGATGTCTTCACGCCGACGAGCTCGGACAGATCGCGATAGCTGAAACCGTTGTACCCACGCAGCATCATCAGTGTGATGGCGTGCTCGAGGATCTGTTCGCGGACTGTGCTCGTCGTTTCCATGAGGCGGACTTTATCTATCGGTAGATAGAATGTCAAGTAACTTCACGCCGACCGACGCCAGGGTGAGCGTCGGCAACGTAGCAGACGCTCACGTCTCACGATGCATCGACAATCGCTGTGCGGTGTCGCCGAGCATCGTAGTGACGTCGTCGAGCGATGGTGCGACGTAGCTATCGATGCGGCGCATGTACGGCGTCGTCATGGCGGCGATCGCTTGGCCGGAAGGGCCGAGAATCGGGAACGAGACGTCGGTGACGCCGAACGCATGCGCGCTCTCCTGGCGCAAAAACCCGTGCGAGCGGATCGTCTCGAGCGTGGCCGCGACCTGCTCGTTCGTCAAAGCGATCTCGCCCTTGACCTTCGTGTGCTCGGTGAGCATCCGTTCGCGCTCGCTCTCGCTTTGAAACGCGAGCATGACGTGGCCGGATGCCGTATCGACGAGTCCGACGCGCGAGCCGAGCCGGATCGACAGGCCCCAGGTCCCGGGGCCGTCGACCTGGGCGATGACGAGCAGATTGCCGCGGTCGTAGACGGTCAGATGGCACGACTGCTCGGCGCGCTCGGCGAAGCGTTGCATTTCGGGCAGCGCTTCGGCGATGAAGCGATTCATCGGCGGATGCCGGTGCGCGAGGGCGAAAAGCTTCAGGCTGAGCGTGTATCGGTCGCCGCCAGGCGAGCGAATGACGTACTGCCGAGCGACGAGGCGCTCGAGCATTCGGTAGATCTCGCTCGCGTTGCGACCGAGCGCCTTCATGATCTCGGCACGCGTCAGGCCTTCCTTTTGCTCCGACAAAAGCTCGAGGATATCGAGCCCTTTGTCGAGTGCGGGGGCACGATAGCGATCGGCTTCGTCACCGGGCGAACCACTCGGGGCCTGTGCCGCCGGCTTCAAGTTCTGGGCTGGGTTCAATTAGTTGGCAGTCTCGAGAGAAGTAGGCATCGCGTCGTTGCCGGGTTGCGTCATTGCGAACGAAACCAGGCGTTCCGGGCCGCTTCATCTTACGGGGACGTGATCGGCCTGGAGGGCTCCTCAGGGAAAATACGCACCCGCGCCGCTTGACGCACGATCATTCGCATATGAATAATATATTCATTGGTGAATCGGTGGCTAGACGGTGATTGGCGCTAGGATACCGGTTCCATCGCACCATCACGCCATTGCCGAGCGCCGCGCGGCCCAGGACAGGAGACAAATATGGCACTGAGCGAGACGCAACAGGCGACCGACGCCCGGCTCATCCTGCTCTCGCCGGAGGACAACTGCCTCATTGCGGGCACGACGCTCGAGGCGGGCACCTCGCTCGTGATCGAAGGCGAAACGGTCGTGCTCGGCAAGACGATTCCGCTCGGGCACAAGCTCGCGCGACGCGCATTGGGCGCCGAGGAGAAAGTCGTCCGCTATGGGGCGCCGATCGGGCACGTCACGACCGAAGTCGCAAGAGGCGATCACCTGCACATGCACAACCTCGTCAGCGATTATCTACCCACGTACACGCACGAGGCCGGTCACAGCTTCGTTTCGCATCAACACGGCGAAGCGTGAGCGTCGTCGCGTCGACGAACTTTCCGGGGAACAACCACCCACTATGAACGAGCTTTCATCGAACGCCGCGCCGCTACGCGGCTATTTGCGCAGCGACGGACGTAAGGGCATCCGCAATGTCGTGGCCGTCGCGTACCTCGTCGAGTGCGCGCATCATGTGGCGCGCGAAATCGTCGCGCGCTTTGCGCCGCGCTTCGACGATGCCGGTTTCGAGGAAGGGGTCGTCGACGCCGACTTCGAGCCGAAGAATGCCCATGACGACGACCCGGACGTCCATTTGATCGGATTTCCGGGCTGCTACCCGAATGCGTATGCCGAGAAGATGATGGCTCGCATCGCGACGCATCCGAACGTCGGCGCCGTGCTTTTCGTCTCGCTCGGCTGCGAGAGCATGAACAAGCACTATCTCGTCGATCTCGTGCGGGAGACGGGGCGGCCCGTCGAAGTGCTGACCATCCAGGAAACGGGCGGCACGCGCAGCACCGTCATGCGCGGCGTCGACTGGGTGCGCCGCGCGCGGGCGACGCTGCGCGCGCAGCAGACCGTGCCGATGGGCTTCGACGAACTCATTGTCGGCACCGTCTGTGGCGGCTCCGACGGCACGAGCGGCATCACGGCGAACCCGGCGGTCGGCCGCGCGTTCGATGCGCTGATCGAGCGCGGCGCGACCTGCCTCTTCGAGGAGACGGGCGAACTCGTCGGCTGCGAGTTTCACATGAAGTCGCGCGCGGCGCGGCCCGAGCTCGGCGACGCCATCGTCGAATGCGTGGCAAAGGCCGCGCGCTATTACACGGTCATGGGGCATGGCAGCTTCGCTGTCGGCAACGCCGACGGCGGACTGACCACACAGGAGGAAAAGTCGCTCGGCGCCTATGCGAAAAGCGGCGCCTCGCCGATCGTCGGCATCGTCAAGCCTGGCGATATCCCGCCGACGGGCGGTCTCTATCTGCTCGACGTCGTGCCCGACGGCGAGCCGCGCTTCGGCTTCCCGAACATCAGCGACAACGCCGAGATCGGCGAGCTGATCGCCTGCGGCGCTCATTTGATTCTTTTCACGACGGGGCGCGGCTCGGTGGTGGGCTCGGCGATTTCGCCCGTCGTCAAAGTTTGCGCGAATCCGGCGACCTATCGCAAACTGTCGGGCGACATGGATGTCGACGCGGGCCGCATCCTCGAGGGGCGCGGCACGCTCGACGAGGTAGGGCGCGAGGTGTTCGATCTGACCGCCGCGGCCGCGGGGGGCACTCGGACGAAATCGGAGCTGCTTGGCCACCAGGAGTTCATCTTGACCTACAAAGCATTCGAGCCCATCGGGCCGGCGTGTCTTCCCATCGCGCAGGTCGCGCCCGCGGGGGTGAGCGCATGAGCGAGACGCGCAACGGTGCAGTGTCGGAGCGCCGCAAAGTCGGCCGCACTGCGCTCGAAGTGACGGCGCTCGGGTTGGGAACGGCCGGGCTCGCCGGACTTTATAGCGACGTGACCGAAAACGAAGCGCGCACGGCAATCGATGCCGCGTGGGACGCGGGCATCCGCTTCTTCGATACGGCACCTTACTATGGCCATACGAAGGCCGAGCATTACGTCGGCGCCGCACTGCGCGATCGGCCGCGCGAGGAGTTCGTGCTGTCCACGAAGGCTGGCCGGCTCATGCGGCCGCGCCGCGATGCGGCCGCGCGTGCACCGAGCAACGGCTGGGCGCATCCGCTTCCGTTCGAGCCCGTTTTCGATTACACGCGCGACGGCATCCTGCGCTCATTCGAAGACAGCTTGCAGCGGCTCGGGGTGGCTTCGGTCGATATCCTGCTCATTCACGACATCGGACCCGTCACTCACGGCGATCGCAACGAGCACTATTGGCGGCAGTTGAGCGAAGGCGGCTTCAAGGCACTCGACGAGCTGCGCAAGGCAGGGGCCGTGCGCGCGGTCGGGCTCGGTGTGAACGAGGCGCAGCCGATCGTCGAGACGATGCGCGAGTTCGATATCGATTGCGCGCTGCTCGCTGGACGCTATACGTTGCTCGAGCAGGCGACGCTCGACACGTTCTTGCCCGAATGCGAGCGGCGCGGCGTTTCGATCCTGGTCGGCGGCGCGTTCAACTCGGGCATCCTCGCGCATGGCGTCCGTCATCTGAAGGAGCGCCGCGAAGCCGGCAACAGCGCGGCGAGCGACCTCAAGTTCAACTACGGGGAGGCGCCCGCGGAGGTAGTCGAGCGCGTGGCCGGCATCGAAGGCGTTTGCGACGCGCACGGCGTCGCGCTGCCGCACGCGGCCCTGCAGTTTCCCTACGCCCACCCGGCGGTCGCGAGCGTATTGACGGGGGCGCGCAACGCGAGCGAGGTGCGGCAGAATGTCGACGCATTCACGAAAGGGATTCCCTCTGCATTCTGGGACGCGCTGCGCGCGGCGGGCCTGCTGCATCCGAGCGCTCCCACGCCGCGGAGTTGATGGCGTTTTCGTGACGCCGTATTGAAATCGCTTGCTTCGTCTGCCGCCGTCAGCAAAAGGCGGCAGCGAAGCAAAGAAGCACAGGGCAAAGGCAGGTTGGGACGATGAACACCGTCGATGCGCATCAGCATTTCTGGGCAATCTCGCGCGGCGATTACGGCTGGCTCACGCCGGCGCTCGCGCCGCTCTATCGTGATTTCGGCCCGGCCGACTTCGCGCCGCTCGCGCAGTCGGCCGGCGTGGCTCGCAGCATCGTCGTGCAGGCAGCACCGACCGTCGCCGAAACACGCTACTTGCTCGACCTCGCGCGTGAAAATCCCGTCGTTGCCGGCGTGGTCGGCTGGGTCCCGCTCGACGACGCCGCGGCGCCCGCGCTCATCGCCGAACTGGCGCGCGAGCCGAAGTTCAATGGCGTGCGGCCGATGCTGCAGGACCTGTCCGACGACGACTGGATCGCGAGAGCGCAACTCGGGCCTGCCATCGACGCCCTGATCGAGCATGGGCTTGCCTTCGACGCGCTCGTGTTCGCGCGCCACTTGCCCCATCTGTTGACGTTCGCGCAGCGCCATCCGGACTTGCGAATCGTGATCGATCATGGCGCGAAGCCGCCGATCGCCGAGGGTGATGCGGGCTGGCAGCCATGGGCCGAGCGCATCGCCGAGCTCGCGCGGCTGCCGCAGATCCATTGCAAGATTTCGGGGCTGGCCACTGAGGCCGGGCCCGGATGGAGCGACGAAACGCTGGCGCCCTATGTGGATCATCTGGTCGCGCACTTCGGCGCGAAGCGGCTCATGTGGGGCAGCGACTGGCCCGTGCTCGAGCTCAACGGCGATTACGGCGGCTGGCACGCGTGCGCGACGAGATTGACCAGCAGGTTGACAGATGACGAGCGCGCAGCGATTTTCGGCGGCACCGCGACCACCTTTTATGGCCTTTGACTTGGCCTTTGACTTGGCCTTTGACTTGACCGTTGACGGCTTGCCCGCCTCGCCTCGGCGAGCGCCGGATGTCTTCGAACGATAGATGTCATCGACCTCCCACATTCGATCAATGAACGGAGCACCGGATTCATGAACGTAAGCGAAACACGTTTCCCTTCACCGCCGCCTGAGCGGCTTGCCGGCAAAGTGGCGCTCGTCACAGCCGCGGCCCAAGGCATCGGCCGCGCCTGCGCGGAACGTTTCGCGCGCGAAGGCGCGCGCGTCATCGCCACGGACATTCGCGTCGATCTCTTCGGCAACGTGCCGTTCGAGACGCGCAAGCTCGACGTGCGCGATTCCGCGGCGATTGCGGCGCTTGCGCGAGAGCTCGGCGGCGTGGACGTGCTGCTCAATGGCGCCGGCTTCGTCCACGCGGGAACGGTGCTCGAATGCGAGGAGGCGGATTGGGACTTCTCGTTCGATCTCAACGCCAAGTCGATGTATCGGACGATCCGGGCATTCCTGCCCGCGATGCTCGAACGCGGCGGCGGCTCGATCGTCAACGTCGCATCCGCGGCCTCGAGCGTAAAAGGCGTACCGAACCGCTTTGCCTACGGCGCATCGAAAGCCGCCGTCGTCGGGTTGACCAAGTCCATCGCCGCCGATTTCGTCACGCGCGGTATTCGCTGCAATGCGATTTGCCCGGGCACCGTCGAGTCGCCCTCGCTCGAGCAGCGCATTGCCGCGCAGGCAAGCGAGCAAGGCAAGTCGGTCGCCGAGGTACAGGCCGCATTCGTCGCGCGCCAGCCGATGGGTCGCATCGGTCGCCCCGAGGAAATTGCGGCGCTCGCGGCTTACCTCGCGTCAGACGAGGCAGGCTTTACGACAGGGCAGATCCACGTCATCGACGGTGGCTGGTCGAACTGAGCCGCTTTTTCAGTGGTCCGACCAATTTGCCGAATCGGGTCGCATGCTCAATCATGGTCGATCGCACCGGCGCGGTCGGATCGCACGCTCGACCGAATCGTTACTCAAACCCTTTATCTCACGCCATGAAACTGCTTCGCTTTGGGCCGAAAGGCCAGGAAAAACCGGGTCTTGTCGACGCCGACGGAAACATACGCGATCTTTCGGGCCACGTCGACGACATCGCGGGCGACACGCTGACCGATGCGAGCCTTGCACGCCTTCGCGCGCTCGATCCGGCGACGTTGCCGCTCGTCTCGGGTGAGCCGCGCCTCGGCGCTTGCGTCGGCCGCGTCGGCAAGCTCGTCTGCATCGGGCTCAACTATGCCGACCACGCGGCGGAATCGAACCTGCCGATCCCGACCGAGCCGGTCGTTTTCAACAAGTGGACGAGCGCGATCGTCGGCCCGAACGACGACGTCGAAATTCCGCGAGGCTCGACGAAGACCGATTGGGAGGTCGAACTCGGCGTCGTGATCGGGCGGCACTGCAAATACGTCGACGAAGCGAGCGCGCTCGACTACGTGGCGGGATACTGCGTCGTCAACGACGTATCGGAGCGGGCCTGGCAGATCGAGCGCGGCGGCCAGTGGGACAAGGGCAAGGGATTCGACACGTTCGGTCCGATCGGCCCGTGGCTAGTCACGCGCGACGAAATTCGCGATCCGCAGAGCCTCGATCTCTGGCTCGAGGTCGACGGCCATCGCTATCAGAACGGGAACACGCGCACGATGATTTTCCCGGTCGCGAAGCTCGTTTCCTACCTCTCGCAGTGCATGAGCCTGCAGCCGGGCGATGTCATCTCGACGGGCACGCCGCCGGGCGTCGGCCTCGGCCAAAAGCCCGAGCCGATCTACCTCAAGGCGGGGCAGACGATGCGTCTCGGCATCGCCGGCCTCGGCGAGCAGCGGCAGCGCACGGTCGCCGCCGGCTGATATCACTGCGATCGAAGCCGGGCTGCTCGGACGCGGCCCGGTGCCGTTGAAGAACGCCGATCCTCCGCTTGCCCGCCTTCGACTATGCTGGATGGAAGACTGAACGGCACAGCGAGGTGGCAACATGCAAATCTCCTTTCCGCAGGAGCCGGCCGAATACTGCGGCCGCGATCTCGTGCTCGCCTTTCCGGCACTCGTCGACGGCGAGCGCGTGCAATGCGCGATCACGGCGGAAGCGCTCGAGGACCATTTCGGCGCCGAGTCTCTGCGTGAAGACGACGTGCAACGCGCCTTCGAAGTCAATCGGCGTGCGATCGAACACGCCGCACGCAAGATGCTCCAGGAGTTAGGCAAGAAGCCCGTGCTGCTGCATAGCGGCTTTTTTCGCTTTTACGACGAATAGCGATCGGCAAGCCGGCAGCCGGCGGGCTTCGCCGCGCGTCGTTGCCGCCGCGCGCGGTCGTCGATTCCGACCTTGAGCGAGCCGGTCGCCGGCGCGGATGCCGACGCCGTCGATGCCGAAAGCGATGGAGGAAGAAAGCGATGCGTGCGATGGTCTTCGACGGAAGCGCGCCTTTGCTCGCCGAGCGCGAGCTGCCCGATCCGGTACCCGCCGCGGGGCAGTTGCTCATCGACGTCCATGCGTGCGGAGTTTGCCGCACCGATCTTCACGTGGTGGACGGCGATCTCGCGCATCCCAAGCGTCCGCTGATTCCGGGCCACGAGATCGTCGGCACGGTTGCCGCGATGGGCGAGGGGGCAAGCGGCTTCGCGATCGGCGAACGGGTGGGCGTGCCGTGGCTCGGGCATACGTGCGGGCACTGCCCATACTGCGCGCGCGGGCGAGAGAACCTCTGCGACGCCCCCGGATTCACCGGCTATACGATCGACGGAGGCTACGCCGAGCGCACCGTCGCCGACAGCCGCTATTGCTTCCGGCTGCCCGATCGCTACACCGACGTGGCAGCGGCGCCGTTGCTTTGCGCGGGGCTCATCGGCTACCGGACGCTCGCGATGGCCGGTGACGCCGAACGCGTCGGCATCTACGGTTTCGGCGCCGCGGCGCACATCGTCGCGCAAGTCGCCCGCCACCAGGGCCGCACCGTGTACGCTTTTACCCGTCCCGGCGATACAGTCGCGCAGCGGCTCGCACGGCGACTCGGCGCGCATTGGGCCGGCGGCAGCGACGAACGGGGGCCCGCTGCGCTCGATGCAGCGCTCATCTTCGCGCCTGTCGGGGCGCTCGTGCCGCGCGCGCTCGAGGCTGTCGTCAAGGGGGGTGTCGTCGTCTGCGGCGGGATCCACATGAGCGCGATCCCCGCGTTTTCGTACGACCTTCTCTGGGGCGAGCGTCGCATCGTATCGGTCGCCAACCTGACGCGCGAGGACGGTCACGCGTTCATGAAAATCGCGGGAGAGACGGCGCTCGAGATCGAGACGACGCCGTATCCGTTCACGGAAGCCAATCGCGCGCTCTCGGACCTGCGCGAAGGCCGCCTGTCGGGAGCGGCGGTACTGACGATGAAACGGTGAGGCGGCCCCGCCCGCGACCCGCGCGCGTCAAACGCGCGCGAGCGCTTCGAGATCGACGATGCGAATCCGCTTGCCGCGCGTTTCGAGCAGACCGTCGCGCTGAAACTTCGAGAACATGCGGCTCACCGTCTCGAGCTTCATGCCGAGGTAGTTGCCCATCTCTTCGCGCGTCATGCGCAGATGGAATTCGGCCGGCGAATACCCGCGCGCCTCCATCCGGCTCGACAGGTTGAGCAGGAAGCTCGCGAGGCGCTCCTCCGCGCGCATTGTCCCGAGCAGCATCATGAGCGCCGATTCTCGAACGATCTCGCCGCTCATCATGCGCAGGACTTGCTGCTGCAGCGGTTGCGATTCGGCGCAGAGCGCCTCGAGCAATGCGTAGGGAATGATGCAGACGCTGCTGTCTTCGATCGCGACCGTATCGCCGATATGGCGCCGGCTGTGAAGGCCGTCGAGGCCGAGCACTTCGCCCGCGAAGTGAAAGCCCGTCACCTGCTCGCGACCGTCGCGATGCATGACGACCGTCTTGAACGAACCCGCGCGCACGGCATAAATGCTCTGGAATTCATCGTTCGCGCGGTAGAGCGCTTCGCCGCGCTTGACGAGGCGCGTCGCGGTCACGATCGAATCGAAGAGCCGCAGTTCTTCCGACGTAAGGTTGTTCGGCATGCAGCCAGACAGCATCGAGCAGCTGGAGCAGCCTGCGCTCGTCGATGCGTTCGTCGACGCGGCATTCGACGTGCTCTTCGGCGTGGCCTGCGGTGTGGTCTTCGGCGGACGCATAGGTACGATCGAAGACAGGGGCAGCCGCTCCGCGCGAGTGTCTTCCTCTGGTTCCAATTCGAGCAGCATGTCTTCGTTCTCCGCCTTTTGGGTGCGCACCCGCCCTGGGTGCCGCGAAACAATTTCCATGTGAGTATCGGTGGTAGCGGGCGCCGAGCCTATCAGCGGCGTATGAAACTTCGGTAAGTGTTAGCGTAGGGTTGTAAGACTTCTCCTACGGCGGTGACGGAAAATGAGCGGCGATGCGTAGCCGGACCGCGGAGCGGCCCTTGGCGCGGCGATGCACGCCCGTCGAGCGGTGCTCTTCCGGTCGTTCGCAGGCTGGCGGGGCGTGTATTTTAATTGCTTAGCGAAGAGTAATAGACTGACGAATTCGAGCTGCGCGCCGATCACGCACTATCGCTCGGCGTGGAGGGGCGCAGTTTCTGTCAGAACTTTGCTGACGCAACGCAAGGCTGGCGCGGGGCGCTGGGGCCCTCAGCTGATGGCGGCGGGCTGTGGCTCGTGGGGCTCGTGGGGCTCGTGGGTCTCGCGCCAGAACGCAGCCAGCGCCGGATGGATCGCTTCGCGCCAGCGCGGACCGGTGAAAAGATCGTAGTGGTCGCAATCGGCAATAGTCAGCTGTTTGCGCCGCCTGTCGGGCACCGCGCTGCAGACCGCATGCGCCGCGTGGGTCTGGCCGGCGCCCGTGATGTCGTCGCGGTCTCCCTCGATCGTGCAGAGCGCCGACGCCGCGAGCGCGCTGCCGCGCACGCGCCGGCCGTCGACGTCCCAGGCACCGCGCGCGAGCCGCTGCTCCTTGAAAACGATGCGCAGCGTATCGAGAAAGTAGTCTTCGGTCATGTCGAGCACCGCCGCGTATTCGTCGAAGGCGCGCCGGCTCGCGGCTATCCTGGCGTCGTCGCCGGCGAGGCGGCTCGTCCAGTACCGCGTTTCGAGCGCCATCTGCCGATGCGGATGCGCGGCGACGATCGCGGCATGCTGCAGGTATCCGGGGTAGATGCGCCGTCCGCCGCCGCGATACCAGGCCGGCACCGTATCGATGACCGTGCGGCGGAACCAGTCGATGCTATGTGTCGCCGCCAGCCGGTCGACGGCGGTCGGATTGAGTCGCGTATCGATCGGTCCCCCCATCAGCGTGACCGAAAGCGGCCCGGGCTCGCCGCGAGCCGCGACGAGGGCCGCGGCGGCGACGGCCGGCACCGTCCCCTGGCAGACGGCGAGCACATGCAGCCCATTGCTGCATAGGCGGCGCATGAAGCGCTCCACGGTCAGCACGTAGTCGTCGAGGCCGAAGCGGCCCTCGGCGAGCGGCACGTCGCGTGCGTTGGCCCAGTCGGTCACGTAGACGTCGCCGTCCTCGAGCAGCGTTTCCACCGTCTCCCGCAGCATGACCGCGTGATGTCCTGCGAGCGGCGTGCAAAGCAGAATCGGCGCGCCGCCGTCGAGCCGCGCGCGATGTTCCCCTCGCCGCGCGAACCGGCGCAACGCGCAAAATGCCACGCGATCGACGACGGTTTCATCGATGTGAACGCGTCGGCCGCCGAGCGTCACCGACGCGATCGCGAACGGCGGCGGCTCCAGCGTCGTCTCGAACACGCGGCGCAGCCATTCGCAGCCGGGCATCGCGCGCGACTCGGGAGATTGCGCGGGCAGACCGCACGCCCGTGCGAGCGAGGCGGCCCATGTGTCCATCGAGCGAATCAGCGCGCGCTGCGTCTCGAGCCAGTTGTAGAGCATGAGCGTCTCCCGTCGGCACGATGCGCCGCGAGCCGGGAACGGCTGATTCCTCGGGCCTGCCGGGCGAGAGCCGATCAGCTATTGTGGGATCGGGGGAAGGGGCTGGCAACTCACGGTTTACGCCAGGATGGGCTGCTGTTGTACTATTGGACGTTTTTGTCCAACCTAACCCCTCACGCATGCTCGATTTCTTTCGCAACCACAAGCGCCTGATGATGCTCATGCTCGTCCTCGTCATCGTGCCGGGGCTGGGCTTCGTCGGTATCCAGGGCTTCCGTGGATTTTTCGACGAAAGCGCCAATGTGGCGAGCGTCAATGGGCACAAGATCACGCGTGTCGAATTCGACAATGCGGTGCGCCAGCAGCTCGATCAGGCGCGCCAGATCCTCGGCTCGCGATTCGACTCGAAGCTCTTCGACACGCCCGAGCGCCGGCAGCAATTGCTCGACAGCATGATTCAACAGCGCGCGCTGGCCGACGAGGCGCAGCGCGAGCATCTGACGGCGTCGGACGAGGCCGTGCGCCGGGCGCTGCTGGCTGACCCCGTCGTGTCGTCGCTGCGCAAGCCCGATGGCTCGATCGACCTCGACCGCTACAAGGAACTGCTGGCGATGCAGGGCATGACGCCGGAACAATATGACGAACGCGTGCGCTATGGCCTCGCGATCGATCAGATTCCCGACAGCATCCAGGCGAGCGCGTTTACACCGAAGAGCATGGCCGAGCAGCTCGCAAAGCTCGCCGAACAGCAGCGCACGGTCCAGTCGCTCGTACTGCATCCGGCCGACTACGCGTCGAAGGTCCAGCCGACCGACGCGCAGCTCGCGGCCTACTACGACGCGCATCGCGCCGAGTTTGCCACGCCGCAAACGGCGACGATCCAATACGTCGTGTTCTCGCCGGCGACGCTCTCGGCGTCGATCGCTCCAAGTGACGCCGACGCGAAAAAGTATTACGACGAGAACATCGCGCGCTACACGACGCCGCGCGAAATCCGCGTGAGCCAAATCCTGATCTCGTCACCGGCAACGGCGAGCGCGGCGGACGACGCCAAGGCCAAGGCGAAGGCGGAAAGCGTGCTGGCGGAGGTCAAGGCGCATCCCGATCAATTCGCCGACATCGCGAAAAAAGATTCGCAGGACCCGGGCTCGGCTTCGAAGGGCGGCGATCTCGGGTGGTCGACGGGCGGTGTGCTGACGGGCGACAAGGCATTCGATACGGCCGCTTTGGGCTTGAAGGGCAAGAATGCGATCAGCGGCATCGTTCGCTCGTCGTTCGGCTATCACGTCATCATGCTGACGGATGAGAAGCCGTCGGTCGTGAAGCCGTTCGCCGACGTGAAAGACGACATCATGAAGGAGCTGAAGGCGCAACAGGCCGCGAAGGCGTTCAGCGACGGATCGGACGGCTTCACGTCGACGGTGTACGAGCAGGCGAAGAGCCTTCAACCTGCCGCGGACAAGTACAAGCTCAAGATCGAGACGGCGACGGTCACCGACAAGCCGAGCCGCACGCTCCCTCCCGATAGCCCGCTCAACAATCCGAAGTTCCTGGCCGCCGTTTTCGCCAACGATGCGGTAAAGGACCACAACAACACGCAGGCGATCGACGCTGGAAACAACACGCTGATTTCGGCACGCGTGACCGACTACAAGCCGGCGGCCACGCCTCCGCTCGCGTCGATCAAGGACGCCGTGCGCAACAAGTATGTGGCCGAGCAGGCGCTCGAGCTGGCGCGCAAGGACGGCACGGCTAAGCTCGCCGATTTGCAGAAATCGAAATCGACGGCAGGGTTCGGGCCCGAAACGAAGCTTTCCCGCACCGACGCGCAGGGCGTGCCGCCGCCCGCGCTCGCCGCGGTTTTCAAGGTCGATGCGAGCAAGCTGCCCGCGTACGTCGGCGTCGATCTCGGCGACGCCGGCTACGGCATTTACCGCGTCAACGCCGTGGTGCCGGGCGCGCCGATCGATCCGGCGCGGCTTGCGGCTGCGCAGCAGCAGCTCGCCCAGATCAGCGCGCAGGAGGATATCGAGGCCTACCTCGCCGGGCTGCGCGCCCGCTCGAAGGTCAAGATGTATGGCTCGCTGGAGGGCAAGCAAGGCGACGGCGGCTAACAACCAGGCGGCACCGCTCCGGCGGTGCCGCGCGCTGCTGCTTCACCGGCGCAGCAGCGGCGCAAGCGCCGGCCAGACGTTGTCGAGCAGTACCGTCTGCGCCTGTTGGTTCGGATGCATCTGATCGGCCTGAAACATTTCGGGCTTGTTTTCGATCCCGGCGAGCAGAAACGGCACGAGCTGCACGTTGAATTCCTTCGCGAGCGTGCCGTATATCGCGTGGAAGCGTTGCGTGTAAGCCGGCCCATAGTTGGACGGCACGTACATGCCGACGAGCACAACTTTCGCACGAGCCTGCTGAGCTTCTTCGACGATCGTGCGCAGATTGTCTTCCGTCGTCGAGAGCGGCACGCCGCGCAGCGCGTCATTGGCGCCGAGCTCGACGATGACGATCGACGGCTTCAGGCGCGCGATCAGCTCGGGCATGCGCGCCCGTCCGCCGCTTGTCGTGTCGCCGCTGATGCTCGCATTCGCAACGCTATAATCGATCCGCTCGTCGGCGAGACGCCGGCGCAGCAACGCAACCCAGCCCGTGTCGCGCGGCAACCCGTACTCGGCCGAGATGCTGTCGCCTAGAACGACGATGACGGGCCGCGACGACTCGGCCGCGACGGCAGCCTCGGCGGGCGGCGGCCACGCCAACGTTGCCGCGGCGAGGACGGCTACCGCGGCAACGGCGCTGCGGAAGATTCGCTTCGCGCCTGCCGGCCTCGGCGAAACGAGGGCGGTGAGCCCGGCAAGCCTGGCGAGCCGAGCGGCGGTATGTGCAACAACACGCGAAGGCGGGCCGTCCCTATCGAACGTATTCACTCTCGAGCGATGCTTCTTCATGCAAGAAAATATCGAGCCCATCATCGAAGTGCGGAAGTTGTGCAAGAGGGTCAAGGATGCAACAGGGGAGCTCACGATACTCGACGACATCGACCTCGACGTCATGCCCGGCAGCAGCGTGGCGATCGTGGGTGCGTCGGGGTCGGGCAAGTCGACGCTGCTCGGCTTGCTCGCGGGGTTGGACAATGCCACTTCGGGGTCGGTTCGGCTCTTCGGCCGTGAGCTGGCGGCGCTTTCCGAGGACGAGCGCGCGCACCTGCGCAACGGTTCCGTCGGCTTCGTTTTTCAATCGTTTCAATTGATGCCCCATCTGACCGCGCTCGAGAACGTGCGGCTGCCGCTCGAACTGCAAGGCGGCGTGCTGGCGCACGAGGCCTCGCGGCGCGCGCGTGCACTATTGGAGCAGGTAGGGCTCGGCGCGCGCACGGGGCACTATCCGAAGCTGCTCTCGGGCGGAGAACAGCAGCGCGTCGCGCTGGCGCGCGCTTTCGTGACCGAGCCCGCGATTCTTTTCGCCGACGAGCCCACCGGCAGCCTCGATGCCGCGACGGGGCACGCGGTCATCGACCTGATGTTCCGGATGAACGCGGCGCACGGCGCGACGCTCGTGCTCGTCACGCACGACATCGAGCTTGCGCGTCGTTGCGCGCGCGTTGTGACGCTCGATGCCGGCCGCGTGACATGATGCTCGTCAGTGCGCCTTCGCCGCGTTTCTCGCCCGTTCGATGAGCGCCGAAGTCGACGAATCGTGCTTCGCCGGGTCGAACACCGGTGCGGTGAGGTCGGCTTCGACAACTTTGCCGAGAATCTTGCCGAGCTCGACGCCCCATTGATCGAACGGGTTGATGTTCCAGATCGTGGCCTGCACGAGCACCTTGTGTTCGTAGAGCGCGATCAGCGCGCCGAGTGAGCCCGGCGTCAGCGCATCGAGCAGCAGCGTCGTGGACGGGCGATTGCCGGGGAATACGAGATGCGGCACGAGCTCCGGCTTGTCGGGGCCGGCCACTTTCGTCGCCTCCTCGACTGTGCGGCCGAGCATCAGCGCCTCGCTCTGGGCAAAGCAGTTCGCGAGCAGCTTAGGATGATGGCTCGCGAGCGGATGCTCGGGCCTGAGGACGGCGATGAAGTCGATCGGCACGATCGTCGGCCCCTGATGCAGCATCTGGAAGAATGCATGCTGGCCGTTCGTGCCGGGCTCGCCCCAGGTGACGGCCGATGTCGGATAGTCGACGAAGCCGCCGTCGAGCCGCGCCGACTTGCCGTTGCTCTCCATCTCGAGCTGCTGCAAGTACGAAGGCAGGAAATGGAGCGCCTCGGAGTAGGGCGCGACGAGGTAAGTCTGTGATTCGAAGAAGTTGCGATACCAGATGCCGACGAGTCCCATCAGCACCGGCAGATTGCGCTCGAGCGGCGCCTCGCGAAAATGCGCGTCCATGCCGGCAGCCCCCGCGAGCAGCGCGTCAAACTGCAGCGGCCCGATCGAGATCATGATCGAGAGCCCGACTGCCGACCACAGCGAGTATCGCCCGCCCACCCAGTCCCACATCTGAAACACGTTATCGTGCGCGATGCCGAACTTGACGACCTCGGCCGGATTCGCCGATACGCCGACGAAATGCTTGGCGAGCGCGCTCTCCGGGCAGCCCTTCGCGACGAACCAGTCGCGCAGCGAGCGGGCGTTCGTCATCGTCTCGAGCGTCGTGAATGTCTTCGACACGACGATGACGAGCGTTTCTTCGGCGTCGATGCGGTCCATGACGCGCGCGAGATCGGCGCCGTCGACATTGGAGACGAAGTACGTGGAAATCTCGGGATGAGACAAGTGATCGAGCGCATGAACGACCATTTTCGGCCCTAGGTCCGAGCCGCCGATACCGATGTTCACGACATGGCGGATGCGCTTGCCCGAGTAACCCGTCCATGCACCGTTGCGCACGCGCTCGGCGAATGCGGCCATCTTCCCGCGCTCGGCCGTGACCTCGGCATGGTAGGGCGCGTCCGCGCGCGTGGCGCGAAGCGCCGTATGCAAGGCGGCCCGGCCCTCGGTCGGATTGACGATCTCGCCCGCGAACATCGCGTCGCGGCGCTTCTCGACGCCGGTTTCGCGCGCGAGCGCGACGAGCAGCCTCAGCGTCTCCTCAGTGATACGGTTCTTCGAAAAATCGGCGGCGAGACCGCCACCTTCGAACGTGAAGCGCTCGGCGCGCGACGGCTTGCCGCTATCGGCGGCGAACCAGTCGCGCAGTCGCGCGTCGCGAATCTGTTCGTAATGCGCTTTGAGCGCGGACCAGGAAGAAAGCGAGTTCGGCGTCATGGTATCGGTCGGAAATGGGCGGGTACGTGATGCCAGGCTGCGGTCAGTCAGTATAGCGGCGTTGAATGCCGTTCCGCAGCATCGTCCGCAAGCCGCCGTCAAATTGCCTGGGCGACGGGGTCGCTACCCGCGGGCCGGATAGATCAGGCGATTGAGCGAGGCGCGCACCGCGGGCGCGAGCTCGCTGGCCGTGAGGCCCGCGGGTCCGGCGCCGCCTGCGACGAGCGTATCGGCCGCGAGCCCGTGCAGGTAGACGCCCGCCAGCGCCGCCTCGTAAGCCGGCATGCGTTGCGCAAGCAGCGCGCCGATGATGCCGCCGAGCGCATCGCCCGTCCCCCCCGTGGCGAGCGCGGCGTTGCCGGTCGGATTGACGGCGGTACGGCCATCGGGCGCGGCCACGACGGTGCCGGCGCCCTTCAGCACAACGACGGCGCCGAAGCGGCTCGTCAGCGTGCGTGCCGCGGCGAGCCGATCGCGCTGGACAGCCGCCGCATCGACACCGATGAGACGGGCGGCCTCGAGCGGATGCGGAGTCAGCACGCAGACGTGGCCGGCCGCGCCCCGCGCGGCGAGCGCGGCGGCAAGCTTCTCGTCGTCGGCGAGGAGATTGAGCGCGTCGGCGTCCAGGAGCTTCGGCACATCCAGTTGCACCGCCTTCAAAAGAATTTCGGCCGCGAGAGCGCGTCGACCCATCCCGCAGCCGAGCGCCAGCGCGTCCATTTCTTCGAGTGCGAACGCGTGCCCGGAATCGAGCGGATGCAGCATCAACTCGGGGTGGGGCGGATCGTAAGGCGGCGAGCCCGCGCCGACGAAGGCCACGTGCACTTTGCCGGCGCCCGCATGGAGCGCCGCGCGCGCGGCCAGAATCGGCGCGCCGCACATGCCGGTATCGCCGCCGACGACGGCGAGGCTTCCGAATGTGCCCTTATGCGCGGCGAACGCGCGCGGCGGGAAGGCGGCGCAGAACAGGGCGGGCGCGTTGAGCAACGTGATGGCTGTGCCGGCCGTGCCGGCGGGCGCGGGATGCATCGCGGCGGCGGTGCCGTCGAGCGCCTCGACGCCGAGCGGCGCGACGGCGATCTCGCCCGCGAGGTCGCGGCCGTGCGTCATGTAAAGGCCCGGCTTCGCGCCGAGAAACGTGATCGTGTGCGTTGCCCGGACGGCCGGGCCATGGCCGACTACCTTGCCCGAGTCGCTGTCGAGGCCGCTCGGCACATCGAGTGCGAGCACGGGTTTTCCAGCGCCTGCCGCTTGCGCGATCCGTTGAGCCAATTCGGCGAAGATGCCTTCGAGAGGCCGCGCCAGCCCGATGCCGAACAGCCCGTCGACGAGCCAGCCGTAGCCGTCGAATGAGGCGGGGGCGCCAGGCGAGATTGACACGCCGGCCGCGCGGGCGCCGGCAAGCGCCCAGCGGGCATCGTCGGGCTTGACCTCGACTGGCATGCAGACCTCGACGTCGACGCCTGCCTCACGCAATTCGGTGGCGCAGACGAGCGCGTCGCCGCCGTTGTTGCCGGGCCCGGCCGCGAGCCAGACCGTCCGGCCGGCCGCGAGCGAGCCGTCATGTTCGGCCAGTTCGAGCAGACAGCGCGCCGCGGCCGCGCCGGCCCGCGCCATCAGCGTGTTGGCCGGCAAGCGCGCGCCCTCGCGCGCTTCGATCGCGCGCAGCTCGGCAACGGTGTAAAGCGGCAAGGGCCGCTCGTGGGGATTGACGAAGACGGGAGAGGCGGGGCGAGAGGCGGCTTCGGTCATGGTCGGGCGAGCGGGCGTTGAGGATCGGCGCGGCATTGCGCCGGGCGACGCGACTTCGACGCCATGACATGCACAGCGCATGCAAGGCGCCGGGGCGCCGCGGTTGGATCCGCCCGCGCCGCCTCAGTCGACGAAACGATCGGCGCGCAGCGCGGCCAACGTATCGGGCGGCACGCCGGGCTCCGTGCCGCTCACGAGATCCGCGATCACTTTAGCAGACCCGCAGGCAAGCCCCCAGCCGGCCGGCCCGTGCCCGAAATTCAGGAAGAGCCGCGGGTGCAACGCCTGGCCCACGACGGGCAGGCCGTCCGGCGAAAGCAGCTTGATGCCATCCCATGCATGAGCCGCGGAAATTCGAGCGGCGCCGGGAATCCAGTCGTGCGTGGCCTGCGCGAGAGCGGCCGTCGCCGCCTTCGCAAGCGGCTCGGCCGGCGCCTTCGCCACTTCGCGCTCCGGCTGCACGAGGGCCGCGCCCGCCACGCGCACGCGCTGATTCGCGCGCGTCATCGTGATGCGTTTCGTCGTATCGACGACGGTGAGATGCGGGGCCCGCTCCTCGTAGGCGATCGGCGCCGTCAGCGCGAACAAGCGGGCGGGATGCAGCGGCAGGCGCAGCCCCGAGCGCTCGATGAGCGCGAGGCTGCCCGCGCCCGCCGCCACGACGATCGCGTCGGCCGAAACGACATCGACGTCGCGCGAGCTCGAGCGCTCGCCCTCGGCGGGAGCCAGTTCGACGGCCGCGCGCGCGTTATCCAAGCGCAGCGTCGCAACCGCGCGGCCGAACTTGAAGTGAACGCCGCTTTCGTCTTCGAGGGACTGCTTGAGCAGCTTCGTGAAGAGCGGACAGTTGGCCATCCGCTCCTGTTCGAACAGCACGCCGCCCGCGAAAGCCGGGTCCGTCGGCACCGAATGCTCGACTTCGCCGCATTCGTCGGCCGAAAGCACGTAATGCCTCACTTCGAACTCGCGCAGCAGATCGAGCGCGCTTTGCGCCTCTTCCCAGTCGCGCGCATGGCGCACGACGTGCAGGACGCCGCTCGTTTGCTCGAAATCGAGCCCGAGACGCGTCTCGATGGCCTCCATCGTTTCGCGGGCGACGTCGACGAGCGGTTTGAGCCGCCGGTATTGCGCGCAAAACGCGTCATGCTCGGCGAGCCGTGCGAGACGTTGCATGAAGCGTCGCGTGGCCGAGTCGAAGCCCGGCTTGTAAACGATCCCGCCGCGTGGCGCGCGCGCCGTCTTCATGAAGGTCGGCCCGAACCAGACATCGAGCGGCGTCGGCAGGACCGCGCCGCCGTGTCCGTACGTGGCGCCTTGCGCGACGGTTGCATGACGCTCGATGACGCAGACGCGGTGGCCCGCCGCGTGCAACTGATATGCGGTGGCGACCCCGACGATTCCGCCGCCTATGACGATGACATCCATGAATGATTCTTTCGATGCGCTGCAACCTGCCGCGAGCCGCCGCACGCCGCATTCGGTCGCGTCGTGTCCGACGGCCGGCGCCGCGCCACGTGCAACGATCGCGTTGGCGATGCGGCGCCGGTGAAGCAAACCGCGCATCATAGCGCCAAAACGGGCGACGCGCCTCGCCTGCGCAGGCGAAAGCAGGGTGCCCACGCGAGAGCGGGCATGGCCCGTCGACGCTTGCAAGCGGCGGCGTGTGCGGACGAGCTGCCGCGCATGACGGCTTGGCTTATTGGGGGCCGAGTTCCGGGTATAATCTCGGTCTTCCTTCGCATCACGTCGTCTGCATGCGCAAGAGGGATCGGTTCTGAGCCCGATCGTCCGCCCGGCGCTAAGCGCGACTCAACGACGCCCACGTCTTTTCATGGCCCACTTCTCGTGTTTCCCCGGTGCTACGGCGCTATCCGAATTCCGTCAAACCCGCCTGCTCGAGACGCTTGCCCGCATCGATCCGAACATCGTCGGTGTGCGCGGCCAATATCTGCACTTCGTCAACGCGTTGACGCCGCTCACGTCCGACGACAGCGCGTGCATCGAGGCGCTCGTGCACTACGGCACGCCGTTCGCGGCCGGCGAGGGGCGCGGCGCCACCGAGACCTTTCTCGTCGTGCCGCGCTTCGGCACCGTCTCACCCTGGGCGAGCAAGGCAACGGACATCGCGCATCACTGCGGCCTCACGCACTTGCGCCGCATCGAGCGCGGAATCGAATACACGGTGATGCTGAAGCCCGGCTTTTTGGGCGTTGGCGGCAGTAAGGGCTTGACCGACGAAGCGCGTGCGGCTGTCGGGGCCGCGCTGCACGACCGCATGACCGAAAGCGTCGTGCGCGCGCGCGACGAGGCGCTGCATCTCTTCGACGAGCTGCCGGCCAAGCCGCTGTCCACCGTCGACATCCTCGCGCATGGGCGCGCCGCGCTCGAGCGCGCGAATACCGAGCTGGGCCTCGCGCTGGCCGAAGACGAGATCGACTATCTCGTCGATGCCTTCACGAAGCTCGGCCACGACCCGAGCGACGTCGAGCTCATGATGTTCGCGCAGGCGAACAGCGAGCACTGCCGCCACAAGATCTTCAACGCTCAATGGACGATCGACGGCGAGCCGCAGGACACGTCGCTGTTCCAGATGATCAAGAACACGGAGAAGCTCAGCCCGCAGGGAACGATCGTCGCTTATTCGGACAACTCCGCGATCATGGAAGGGGGGGCGGCCGAGCGCTGGTTCCCGCGGCAGGCGCGCGCCGGCGATGCTCAAGGCACCACCAGCGCTGAACGCGCCGGGGATGCTCTTGACGAGCGCTACGGCCGTCACATCGAGCTCACGCATACGCTCATGAAGGTTGAGACGCACAATCACCCGACGGCGATTTCGCCGTTCGCGGGCGCCGCCACGGGCGCCGGCGGCGAGATTCGCGACGAAGGTGCGACGGGCCGCGGCGCGCGCCCGAAAGCGGGCCTCACGGGTTTCACCGTGTCGAATCTCGAGCTGCCCGGCGCCGTCGAGCCGTGGGAAAACGCGCGCGACGCCGCGGTGCCGCCGGCATCGCGCAATCCGGCCGAGCAGCACACCGCCTACGGGCGGCCCGACCGGATCGCGTCGCCGTTGCAAATCATGATCGACGGCCCGCTCGGCGGCGCCGCGTTCAACAACGAATTCGGGCGGCCGAACCTCGGCGGCTACTTCCGCGTCTACGAGCAGAACGTCGGCGGCCAGGTGCGCGGCTATCACAAGCCGATCATGATCGCGGGCGGCATCGGCAACATCTCGGCGGCGCATACGCACAAGCACGACCTGCCGGCCGGCACGCTGCTGATTCAGATCGGCGGGCCGGGCATGCGAATCGGCATGGGCGGCGGCGCGGCGAGCTCGATGGCGACGGGCGCGAACACGGCCGAGCTCGATTTCGACTCGGTGCAGCGCGGCAATCCCGAGATCGAGCGGCGCGCGCAGGAAGTCATCAACGCATGCTGGCAGCTTGGCGAAGGCAATCCGATCCTGAGCATTCACGACGTCGGCGCCGGCGGACTCTCGAACGCGTTTCCCGAGCTCGTCGATGGCGCGGGCAAAGGCGCGCGCTTCGAGCTGCGCCAGGTCCCGCTCGAGGAAAGCGGCCTGTCGCCGCGTGAGATCTGGTCCAATGAAGCGCAGGAACGCTACGTCCTCGCGATCGCACCGGCCGATCTTCCCACGTTCGAAGCGATCTGCGCGCGCGAGCGTTGTCCGCTCGCGGTCGTCGGCGTGGCGACGGAGGAGCGGCAGTTGCAACTCATCGATGCGCAGGCCGAAGGAGCCCCGGGACGTCCCGTCGACATGCCGATGGAGGTGCTGCTCGGCAAGCCGCCGCGCATGCATCGCAACGTCGAACGCGTGGCGGCCGAGCGCGCGCCCGTCGACGTTACAGGCTTGTCGCTCGCCGAGCTTGCCGTCTCGGTGCTCAAGCATCCGACCGTCGCGAGCAAGTCGTTCCTGATCACGATCGGCGATCGAAGCGTCGGCGGCACGAGCGTGCGTGACCAGATGGTCGGGCCCTGGCAGGTTCCGGTGGCCGACTGTGCGATTACGGCCGTCGATTACGCCGGTTTCCGCGGCGAGGCGATGACGATGGCCGAGCGCACGCCGCTCGCCGTCATCGACGCGCCGGCGTCGGGCCGCATGGCCGTCGGCGAAGCGATCACGAACATCGCGTCGGCGCCGATCGCGTCCCTCGACAAGCTCAAGCTCTCGGCGAACTGGATGGCCGCATGCGGGAGCGCCGGCGAGGACGCCGCGCTCTTCGATACGGTGAAGGCGATCGGCATGGAGCTCTGCCCGGCGCTCGGAATCGGCATTCCGGTCGGGAAGGATTCATTGTCGATGAAGACGAAATGGGACGAGAAGGGCGTCGCGAAGGAAGTGACGTCGCCCGTCTCCCTGATCATCTCCGCATTTGCGCCCGTCGACGACGTGCGCCGCCATTTGACGCCGCAGCTTCGCCGATCCGGCGAAGCCGGCGATACGGTGTTGATCGCGATCGATCTCGGCCGCGGCAAGCAGCGGCTCGGCGGCAGCATCCTCGCGCAAGTGACGCAGCAAGTCGGCGACAGCGTGCCCGACGTCGACGATCCCGAGGATCTGAAACGCTTCTTCGCCGCGATTCAGGCGCTCAATGCGGCGGGCCTGATACTCGCCTATCACGACCGCTCGGACGGGGGCTTGTGGGCAACCGTCTGCGAGATGGCGTTCGCCGGACACGTGGGCGTATCGCTGAACGTCGACATGCTCACCCTCGATGCCGCCCATGAGTTCGATTATGGCGATGCGAAGGACTGGGCGAAGCAGACTAGCGGGCGGCGCGACGATCGCACGTTGCACGCGCTCTTCGCCGAAGAGCTCGGCGCGGTAATCCAGGTGCAGGCAGCCGAGCGCGACCAGGTGCTCGGCCTGCTGCGCGAGCACGGGCTCTCGGCTTGCTCGCACGTGATCGGCAAGCTCAACGAGCGCGACGTGATCGAGGTCTATCGCGACGCGAAGAAGATCTACGATGCGCCTCGCGCCGAATTGCAGCGCGCCTGGACGGAAGTGAGCTGGCGCATCGCGCGATTGCGCGACAACCCGGCTTGCGCCGATTCCGAATACGACGCGTTGCTCGATGCGGCGGACCCAGGCATTTCGCCGCAGTTGACGTTCGATCCGCAGGAGGACGTGGCGGCGCCGTACCTGAATAAAGGCGCGCGTCCGCGCGTGGCGATCCTGCGCGAGCAGGGCGTGAACTCGCATCTCGAGACGGCCTACGCATTCGATCGAGCGGGCTTCGACGCTTATGACGTGCACATGAGCGACTTGCTGTCGGGCCGTGCGACGCTGGCCGACTTCGCCGGCGCCGTGGCCTGTGGCGGGTTCTCCTATGGCGACGTACTCGGGGCGGGCGAAGGCTGGGCGAAGACGATTCGCTTCAACCCGATGCTCGCCGACATGTTCGCGGCGTTCTTCGGCCGGCCCGACACGTTCGCGCTCGGCATCTGCAACGGTTGCCAGATGATGAGCAGCCTCGCGTCGATGATTCCCGGCGCCGATGCGTGGCCGAAGTTTACGCGGAACAAGTCGGAGCAGTTCGAGGCGCGGTTCTCGCTCGTGCGCATCGAGCCCTCGCCGTCGATCTTCTTCGCCGGCATGGAGGGCTCGCGAATTCCCGTTGCCGTGGCCCACGGAGAAGGGTTCGCGGACTTCTCTCAGCAAGGTGATCCTGCGCGCGCGAACGTGGCGATGCGCTTCGTCGATCACCGCGGCGAAGCCACCGAGCGTTATCCGTTCAACCCGAACGGTTCGCCTGCCGGTATCACGTCCGTGACGACGCCCGACGGCCGATTCACGGTGCTGATGCCGCACATGGAGCGCGTGCATCGCACGGTGCAGATGAGCTGGCATCCCGATAGCTGGGGCGAAGCGAGCCCATGGATGCGCGTGTTCCGCAACGCACGGCGCTGGCTCGCGTAAGACGGCGAGACGGCGAGAAAGCGGATGGCAGCGATATCCGCCGTTCATGCGCGGCGGTGCCTTTGCAGTCATCGCCGGCCGATGCGCTGACCCAAGAATAAGAAAATCCTTACACGCCATTCGATAAAGAGTCGGAAGGCGGGGTCGTTTACATAGTTGAAACATAACGAGCCCGGCAGGCGCGTCCCATTGGCGCGCCGACATGCCGCGGCCCACAACGACCCACGCAATAGTGCGACGAAAGAGACCTGCAATCCGCAGCCATGGCATCACGCGCGCAGCGAAGCTGACGCTCGAGACCGCCGCGCTGACGCTGACGCTTTTGGCAGCCGCACGGGGTGCGCATGCCGGGGAATTGCCGTCGATGTTCTCGTTGAGCGGCTTCGGCACGCTCGGCGTGGCGCACTCGAGTCTCGACACCGCCGATTTCACGGGCGCCGCATTTCAGCCGGCAGGCGCCGGATACACGCGCCACTTCAACTTTGCCGGCGACACGAAGTTCGGGCTCCAGCTCACGGGCCGGTTCACGGACAAGCTGACGGCGCTCGTGCAAGTCGTATCGCGCTACAACTACGATAACCGCTACACGCCGACGATCGAGTGGGCGAACGTGAACTACGCGTTCACGCCGGACTTCAACGTACGGGTAGGACGGATCGAACTGCCCACCTTCCTCAGCTCCGACTACCGCGAAGTGGGTTATGCCAACCCATGGGTACGCGTGCCCGGAGAGCTCTATAACCTGGAGCCAATCACGAACAGCGACGGCGTCGATGCGTCTTACAGGCTGCGCTTCGCGCACGTCGTCGACACACTGCATTTCATTTATGGCCGCACCTCGTTCCACATCACTCCGGGCGGCACGAAGATCAAGGGGACGGACATCGGCGGAGTCGTGGACACGCTCGAGTACCGGAGCCTGACTCTGCATTTCGGCTACCTTCACGCGTACACCTCGTCGCCGTTCGTGCAAAGGTCGGCCGCGGTGGCTTACAGCGTCGGCATCGGTTACGACGTCCCGCGCTGGTTCGTGCAAGGCGAGCTCGCACGTGTGACGGCCGATCGACTGACCCCGGGCTACCTCGCCGGCTACCTGAGCGGCGGCGTGCGCTTCGGCCAATTCACGCCGTACGCGACATACGCCCTCGAGCATGCGCTCAACTATCAGACCATCATCCCGAACGCGAACCTCGGGCAAAAGGATCTATCGGTGGGCCTGCGTTGGGATTTCGCGAAAAATCTCGACATGAAGGTGCAGTACGAACACATCTGGACACCGGCCCAATCGGCGGGGCTCTTCATCAACGAGCAGCCGAACTTCCGCAACGGCTGCGCGGCGAATGTGTTCAGCGCCACCCTTGACTTCGTCTTCTAGGGGCGCGCATGCACGGGATCAAGCGAAAGCTGTCGGGCGCTCTGATCGGCGCGATTCTCGCGCTTTGCGCAACGGTGTGCGACGCGCAGATCGTCGTCATCGTCTCGGCGAAAAGTCGGCTGACGTCGCTCACGGTGAGCGATGTCGCCGATATCTACCTCGGACGCATGAGCCAGCTGCCCGATGGCGTTGAAGTGGTGCCGATCGACTACAACGACGACGATGCGCAGCGCGCCGAATTCTACAAGCTCGTCGCGGGCAAGTCGCTCGCGCAATTGCGCGCTTATTGGCCGAAGCTGATCTTCACGGGACGAGGCGTGCCGCCGCGCACGGCAGCGGACGCTCGGGCCGTCAAGAAGATCGTTGCCGCGTCGCCGAACGCGATCGGATATATCGACAGAAGCGAATTGGATTCAAGTGTGAAAGCAGTGCTGACCCTGCACTGACCGCTACGAATGGCGGAGAAGATGGAGACCTTGAAAACGGCTCGAGGTGGAAGCAAGGCCCGTATTGCAGGCCTTGCGCGCGACATGGCGCGGCGCGCGACGCGCCATGTGCCCCCGCGCTTTCTCGAGGCCTATGTTTTCTTTCCCTGCGTGACGCTGATCTTCCTGCTGGTCTTCTGGTGCTCGGTTGCTTACACGATCCGCATGGAATATGAGACAGCGGTGAGCGCCGCGGCGGAGTCGAGCCGCCAGCTGGCGGACACTTATGAAGCGCAGGCTGTGCGCAATCTCGCGGAAATCGACCGTACGTTGAAGATGGTGGCGTACGCCTACGCAACGAAAGGGGACCACGCGCTCGAAGAGATGGAGGACAGGCAAATGCTCCCTCCGGCAATCGTATTTCATGTGGCCATTGCAACGAGCCGCGGCGAGGTGATCGCGAGCTCGCGGAAGCTACCGGAGCCGCGCGTCGGCAGCGAGCCGTTCTTCAAGGCAATGTCAGGCAACGGCGGCGATGCGCTTTTCATCGGTCAGGTCGAGCGCAATGCTGGCTCGGGCGCCCCCGAGATCGTCTTCAGCCGACGACTTGCGGACGCGAGCGGCCGCTTCGCGGGCATCGTCATGTTGACCGTCGACCCATCGTACTTCGCGAGTGCTTATGACGCCGCTCAAATGGGCCGGCATGGCTTTCTGGGTCTGCTTGGCACGGACGGCATCATGCGCGTGGAGCGTGTGGGCGACGACATTTCGTGGGGCGCGGCGGTCGCGGTGCCGCCCGCCCGCGGCGTATCGGGCAAGCCCGGCGTCATGCCCTGGGATGCCGGCGTCGCACGTTTCACCAACGTGCGCGCGTTGCACGGCTTCCCGCTCGTCGCCATCGTCGGGCTTTCTCGCGAAGAGGCGCTGTCGCGTTTTCGCCGCGATCGGCAGCTCTATGTGTTGTCGAGCGCGGCCGGCAGCATGCTGTTGCTGGTTTTAACGGCGATCCTGAGTGCGAAGAGCTGGGCGCTCGCGCGCGACCGCGCGCGGACCGAGGAACGGATTCGCCATATGGCGACGCACGATGCGCTGACCGGATTACCGAACCGCTCGCTGCTGCGAGACCGCTTGGATCAGGAACTGGAGCACGCGCAACGGCACGGCTACGCCGTCACCGTCGTCTTCATCGACCTCGACAACTTCAAGCTGATCAACGACAGCCTTGGACACCGTGCCGGCGACGAGTTACTGAAGGCGGTATCGAGCCGCATGCGGTCGTGTCTGCGCCAGGCGGATACCGTCGTTCGCCTTGGCGGCGACGAGTTCGTGCTCGTGCTCGGCAACGAATCGGCGGATGGTCCGGGTGCCTACCTCGCGATCGAGCGCGTGCGCGAAGCGATTTCCGAGCCGGTCGAACTGGTCGGGCAGACGTACCAGGTGACCTGCAGCATGGGGATGGCGAGCTATCCGATCGACGGCAATGACGCGGAAACGTTGCTGAGTCACGCGGACGCCGCGATGTATCGCGCGAAGGAAGTGGGCCGCAACAATAGTCAATGGTATCGCCCGGAGATGAATGCCAGGCTGCGCGATCGCCTGCGTCGGCAAAAGCAGTTGGGCGAAGCGCTGACCCGCGACCAGTTTCGCGTCGTGTATCAACCGCAGGTCGACGCACGCACGCGGAACATCTTGGGTGTCGAAGCATTGCTGCGCTGGGACCATCCTGCCGACGGCCCCATATCGCCGATGACGTTCATCCCGTTGGCGGAGGAAACGGGGCTGATCGTGCCGATCGGCGAGTGGGTATTGCGTTCGGCGTGCCGCCAAGGCGTGCGGTGGCGGCGCGCTGGCTTGCCTCCCATCAGGATCTCGGTCAACGTATCGGCCAGACAGTTTCTGCACGACGGCTGGGCACAGACGGTGGCTAGTGCACTCGAGGACAGCGGATTCGATGCACGTCACCTCGAACTCGAGCTGACGGAGAGCCTCATCATGCAGGATCTGGACCGCTGCGTCGAAACGATGAAGCGGCTGCAGGAAATGGGCGTTCGATTCTCGATCGACGATTTCGGCACCGGATATTCGAGTCTCAGCGCGCTCAAGCATTTGCCGATCGCCCGGCTCAAAATCGACAAATCGTTCGTTCGCGAGCTGCCGCAACGTGAGGATGACAGGGCGATCGTCATGGCCGTGATTTCGATGAGCCGGCGCCTGAACTTGAACGTAATTGCGGAAGGGGTCGAGACTCAGGCTCAGGTCGACTTCCTTTGCGAGAACGGCTGCGACGAGATTCAGGGCTACTACTTCAGTCGGCCCGTGACGCCCGCCGAAATTGGGGCGATGCTGGCGGTGCAGCCCAGCATCGCAAGCACACGGGAAGATGCTTGATGGAAGCAGCCGCGCGGCGCGGCCTTCGCGATCGGCAAAAACGACGATGCCGCCCGAAGGCGGCATCGCTTCGCTCGGCCAACGTCAGCCTGGCGCTTACTGAATCTTTGCTTGTGCGCGCAGATTCTGTTCGAACGACTGCAGCTTCTCCTGCTGCATCTGCTGAACGATCTGCTGTTTGACCTGATCGAGCGGCGGAGGCGTGACGGGCCGCGAGTCGTCGAGACGAATGATGTGCCAGCCGAACTGCGTGTGCACCGGCTCTTGCGTCATCTGCCCCTTCTGCAGCTTCTCGGCCGCCTGGGCGAATTCGGGCACGTAGGCACTCGGGTTCGACCAGTCGAGATCGCCGCCGTTCTTGGCCGAGCCCGGGTCCTTCGAGTACTGCTTGGCGAGATCCTCGAACTTCGCGCCACCCTTGATCTTCGCGATGATGTCCTTCGCCTGCTGCTCGTTGTCTACGAGGATGTGGTGCAAATGCAGCTCGTTGCCGCCCACTTGCTTCACGAGCTCGTCGTAGCGCGCCTTGACTTCGGCATCGCTCGGCGTGTTTTTCTTCACGAAATCCTCGATGAGCGCGCGCAGCACGACGGTTTGCTGAGCCACGGCGACTTGCGCCTTCACGTCGGCGCGCGTCGGAATGCCTTCGCGAGCCGCTTCCTGCATGAGGATTTCACGATTGATGAGCTCGTCTCGCACGGCTTGCTGCAGTTGGGGGCTGTCTTGCTGGCCCTGCTTCACGAGCTGACCGATCAGCGCGTCGGCGCGCGATTTCGGAATGGGCGTGCCGTTGACGACGGCAATGTTCTGCGCGAAGGCCGGAGCAGCCGCGAACGCGGCAAGCAATACCCAAAGTCGGGTTTTGTTGTGGATCATCGGACGTTTCCTAGCGTTCCAAATGGGAAGGATTCGATCAGAGACAGCCCCCGGTGCTTTTGTTTCCTTCCTGATACGGGGGCGCTTATGACATTTCATCTATGACGCCGATGAAGGCGCATCGGGCAACTCGGCGAACTCTTCGGGCGTGTACGCCATGATCGCGAGCGCATGGATGCCGCGCTGCATCACGTCGGCCAGCGCATCATACACCAGGCGGTGCCGCGCGATGCGCGCCTTGCCGCCGAAGGCGGCCGCCACCACGGTGACGGTGTAATGCCCGCCCGCGGCCGCGCCCGCATGGCCCGCGTGCTGCGCGCTGTCGTCGCGGACAGCGAGCCGCGACGGTTCGAGCGCCGCGCCGATGCGCGCCTCGATGAACGCGGTGCGCTCGGCCGGGGTTGCCGTCATGAATTGCTCGGCGGACACAGCAGTCATCGTCACTCCTCCTTCATGTACTTCGCGAGCCACAGGCTCTGGGCAACGATGAAGAGCACCATCGCGCCCGTCGTACCGAAGAGCTTGAAGTTGACCCACTGCGACTCGGTGAAATTGCCGACGACGTAAAGGTTAACGATGCCGAGCGCAACGAAAAAGAGCGCCCAGGCGACATTGAGCTTATCCCAGACCGCGTGCGGCAGCGTGAGCTGCTTGCCCATCATCGTTTCGATCAGATTCTTGCGAAAGCCGTAGCGCGCGACGAAAAGCCCGGCGGCGAATAGCCAGTACAGCGCGGTCGGTTTCCATTGGATGAATTTCTGATCGTGCAGGACGAGCGTCGCTCCGCCGAAGACGACGATCACGCCCAGGCTGACCCAGAGCATCGTGTCGACTTTGCGGTGCCGAAAAGCCACCCACGCGACTTGCACGAGCGTCGCGGCGATCGCGACGGCCGTGGCCGTGAAGATGCCCCAGAGCTTGAACGCCACAAAAAAGAGGATGATCGGGAAGAGATCGAAGAGAAATTTCATCGGACTGTACGAAAGGCTTCGCTGTTCGGGCCGGGGCGGATTCGACGCACATTGTCGGCAAAAAGCCGCAGGCAGGCGCACGATTTCGTGCGCCTGCCCGCGGACTTGGGCCGCGCTATTACAGCGAAGCGTACGATCCGCGCTACTTGGGCTCGAATTGTAGCGCAGCCGAGTTGATGCAGTAGCGAAGGCCCGTGGGAGCGGGGCCGTCCTCGAATACATGGCCGAGGTGCGCGCCGCATTGCTTGCAGCGGACTTCGATCCGAAGCATCCCATGCGAGCGGTCGGTCCGCTCTTCGATCACCTCGCCGTTGATCGGCTTGAAGTAGCTGGGCCAGCCGCAGCCGGCGTCGAATTTCGTCGACGACTCGAAGAGCGGCGTGCCGCAGCAGACGCAGTCGTAGACGCCGCGCTCCCAATGATCCCAGTAGCGGCCCGTGAACGGGCGTTCGGTCGCGGCGTGCCGCGTGACTTCGTATTCGACGTCGCCGAGTTCGCTGCGCCAGTCGTCGTCGGACTTACGGACGGCATAGCCGTCACGGGGCGCTTCGCTCGTTTCGGGGAGATCGCGGGGATCGGTGTGTTCAGTCATGGTCGATATGTCTCCGTTTTGGCATGTTCGCCGCACGGTGCATATACGCACGCGAGCGGCGCATGGATGCGGTGCGGTCGTTGCGCCCTATGACGAGCAGCTGACCGACAGCGTGCCAGCCCAGTCGGGCGGCAGCGCCGCATAGGCCTCGAATTCGGGCTGCTCATCGAACGGGCGGCGCAGCACGGTCAAGAGGCGCTCCACCTCCGAGAAGTCCTTTTCCTTCGCGCGTCGGATCGCCGTTTCCGCCAAGTGGTTGCGCAAGACGTATTTCGGGTTCACGCGGTTCATCGCCTCGCGTCTCGCCGCGTCGTCGCGCGGATCGGTTGCGAGCCGCGCGCGGTAATCGGCCGCCCATCGATCGAATGCCTCACGGTCGATGAACAGGTCGCGTACCGGTCCGTCGCTGCTCGCGTCGTGCTTGGACATCGTCGAAAGACGACGGAACGTCGCCGTGAAGTCCGCACGGTTCTTGTGCATGAGCTCGAGCAGGCGGTCGGCGAGCACATTGTCGCCGGGCTGCGCTTCGGACAAGCCCAGCTTGTCGCGCAAGCGGCGCTCCAGCGCGGGCCCGAAGCGCGCCTTGAACGTTTCGAGAGCCTGTTGCGCATCGGCAACCGACCGTTCGGGCCGCACCGATTCGTCATGGTGCGCGCCGATCAGCGGCAGCAGGCCTTGCGCGAGACAGAAGCAGTTCCAGTACGCGATCTGCGGCTGCATGCGGTACGCGTAGCGCCCCTGCGTGTCCGAGTGATTGCAAATGTGGTTCGCATCGAATGCATCGACGAAGCCGAACGGTCCATAGTCGATCGTCAGGCCGAGGATCGACATGTTGTCCGTGTTCATGACGCCGTGGCAAAAGCCGACCGCCTGCCATTGCGCGATCAGCTCGGCCGTGCGAATGACTACCGCATCGAGCAAGGCGAGGTAGGGATCCTTCGCTTCGCGACACGCCGGGTAAAAGCGATCGATCACATGGTCGGCGAGCTTACGCAATTCGTCGACGCGATCCGCGGCGTAAAAATGCTCGAAGTGTCCGAATCGGACAAAGCTCGGCGAAACGCGCGTGACGACGGCGGCCGTTTCGATCTCCTCACGCCGCACCGGCTGGTCCGACCCGATCACGCAGAGTGCACGCGTCGTCGGGATACCCAGGTGGTGCATCGCTTCGGAGCAGAGGAATTCGCGGATCGACGAACGCAGCACGGCGCGGCCGTCGCCCATGCGCGAGTAGGGCGTGCGCCCGCTGCCCTTCAATTGCAGCTCATTGCGCACGCCGCGGTGTTCGAGCTCGCCGAGCGTGAGCGCACGGCCGTCGCCGAGCTGGCCGGCCCAGACGCCGAATTGGTGGCCGGAATAGACAGACGCGTAGGGCAGGGCCTGCGCGGGCCATTCGCGCGTCGGATTGCCGCAGAAGAACGCGGCGAAATCGGGCTCGCCCACCATCGACGGATCGAGACCGAGCGTCGTCGCGGCATCGGCCGAGACACCCACGACATAGGGATCGGGCAGCGGCGCGGCAGGCAAACGCGTGTAAAAAGCGGTGCCCAGACCGGCGAACGAGCCAGGGCGTGCCGCCGCCAACGACTCGGCCAATCTCGCCAACACCCCGGTGGGCTCGGCAACGGTTGCGGAAAAAGACATGAGTGAGACCTCTCGACTTCCTCGTATTGTAAGCGGCTGCTTCGCGACGCGTATTCGAGCCGGACGGCCCGTCGCACCATCGAATCGCACGAAAGCCAGCCGTGGCCGGAGCGGATGTCGTCGCGGTAAACGCTCAATAAACGCTCGCTTGGCAAGATGCGCGGCGGTAGGCGTACGCGCCGCTCGCTCGTGCCGCCACTCGGCCAACGCGACCGAGTCGACTTCCAGGACCGTCGTCGATGAAAGAAAAGACCGGAAACCGGCACGAATATCCACGCAAAACGGGGCGGGGAAAGCACCATGCGCACGCACATGAACATGTGCAGACAGACGCGCATGGTGAAGGGCCGTTCCCGCTGCGGCCGATCGTCGCCGCCGCGTTCGCCGCGGCGAGCGCGCTCGGCTGCTTGCACGCCGCGGCCGCGCCAGCGGGCGGCCAGATCACTGCCGGCGCCGGCACCATCAATGCCGCGCCCAATGCAGCGGGCGGAGCCACCACCATCATTCAGCAAGGCAGCAATCGTCTCGCCATCAATTGGACCAGCTTCGATATCGGCAGTCAGGACTCCGTGACATTCGCGCAGCCGGGGAGCAGTGCGATCGCGCTCAATCGCGTGACAGGCCAAAGCCCTACCCAGATCCTCGGCACGCTCAACGCGAACGGACAGGTCTTCATCCTCAACCCGAACGGCGTGCTCTTCGGGAAATCGGCGCAAGTCAACGTCGGCGGGCTGCTTGCATCGACGCTGAACCTGTCCGACAGCGATTTCCTCGCTGGAAAATTCCGCTTCACCGATAGCGGCGGCACCGGGCGCATCGTCAACGAAGGACAGATCACGGCGAACGGCGGCTATATCGCGTTCATCGCGCCGCACGTATCGAACCAGGGTTCGCTCATCGCCGATAAAGGCACAGTCGAACTCGCGGCCGGCTCCGCAGCCACCGTGACGCTCGCCGGCGATCAACTCGTCTCGCTGACGATCGACCAAGGCACGCTCGACGCCCTTGCCGAAAACGGCGACTTGATCCGCGCGGACGGTGGCGTCGTCATCCTCACGAGCAAGGGAAAAGACGCCGTTTTGTCGGGCGTCGTCAACAACACGGGCGAAATCGTTGCGCGCACAGCCCTCAACGTGGGCGGCACCATCAAGCTGATCGCCGACGGCGGCACGGCGCTCGTGGGCGGAACACTCGACGCATCCGCGCCGAACGGCGGCAACGGCGGCACGATCGAAACATCGGGCGAGGCTTTCCAGCTGCAACCGGGCGCGACCATCACGACGCATGCCACGAACGGCCAGAGCGGCACGTGGCTCATCGATCCGTCGGATATCGTCGTCGCCGCCTCGGGCGGCGATATGACAGGGGCCCAGCTCTCGACGCAACTCGGGAACACCAACATTCAACTGCAGACGAGCTCGGGCTCGGGCGGTGTTGGCGACATCACCATCAATGACGGCGTGGTGTGGAATTCAGGCAACATGCTCACGTTGACGGCCGACCACGATATCAAAATCAATGCTTCGTTGGACGGCGGCGCAACAGGCTCGATCGTGGCCAGCGCGACGCACGACATCGCTTTGGTGGCGCCGCTCGTCGCACGATCGCTCACTGCTGACGCCGGGGGAACGCTCGCGACGAACGAGCCCATTTCGCTAACCGGCACGGGGTCGCTGACGGCAAGCGGTGCCATCACGCTCGGCGCGTCGGTCACTGCGCTTCAATCGCTGAACGTAACGTCGGGCAGCAGCATCGCGATCGACGGGCCGATTATTCTCGATGCCGGCAGCGGCACGCTCACGCTCTCGGCCACCGGCACGATTTCCCCCTCGTCGATGGCTTCGATCACCACTCACACGTTCGACCTCCAGAATGGGGCATGGGTACAAGTGGGCGGCGGGTTCCTGCCGGGGTTCAACGCTTCGAATTTCGTTGTCGGCAATGGCGCATCGTTCCTGCGAGCACTGAGCGGCAGCGGGACGTCCGCCGACCCCTATATGATCGGCGACGTGTACGGTCTCCAAGGGATCGGCACTTCGGTGCCGTTGCTGGCCGATTCGTACAAGCTCGCGAACTCGATCGATGCGAGCGGCACATCGAATTGGAACGGCGGCCTCGGCTTCGCGCCCATCGGCAACGGTGTCGAAAACGCATTTCTAGGCACGTTCGACGGCAACGGCAAGACGATCACGGGGTTGACGATCAACAACCCCAACAACGAAAACATCGGCCTCTTCGGTTTCGTTCGAGACGGCTCGATATCGAACGTGTCGCTAACCCACTTCAACGTCACCGGCTCGCGGTTCGTCGGCGCGCTCGTCGGCATCAATCAAGGCGGAACGATCTTGAACGTCTCCGTCGACAACGGCACGGTAACGGCCACGTCGAACACGCTGCTCAACGATACCAGCGGCAATACGAACGTCGGCGGCTTGATTGGAGAGAATCTTAGCGACGGCTCGTCGTTTCCGGCAGCAATCACGAACGCGGCCGTGGGCTCAGGCGTGACGATCACGGCATCCGGCCTTGGCAGCATGATCGAAGGCCAGGCGGGAGGGCTCGTTGGCTGGAATAGGGGCGGGGTGATATCGCATTCGGGCTCGGCCGCTTCCGTCACGGGAGACAACCTCATCGGCGGCCTCGTCGGCCTGAACGACGGCTCGATCACGATGAGCAGCGCAAGCGGCGCGGTGACGGCCACCCAAAATGCCGCGGGCGGGCTGGTAGGCCAAAACACCGGAACGATCGCCGGATCGTCCGCCACAGGAACGGTCAACAGCAGTCAGTACGCAGGCGGCCTCGTTGGCCTCAACGGCACCGGTGGTCAAATCGTCTCATCATGGGCAACCGGCGCGGTATCGGACCTTCAGACCGCCGGCGGTCTCGCGGCCCAGAACGACGGATCGATCGTGCAATCGTTCTCGAGCTCGGCGGTCACCGCTTTCGCCGGTGACGTCGGCGGCCTCGTGGGCCTCAATAGCGGCACAATTGCCGACAGCTACGCGCTCGGCCTCAGCGCCGCCAGCAGCGGGGTGGCCGGCGGCCTCGTGGGCGACAATGAAGCGTCGATCGCAACGAGTTACGCGACGGGCTTCGTATCCGGGCGCGAAGCGTCGGGCGGCCTCGTGGCGCTCGCCGGTTTCGGGTCTTCGGTCACCCGCAGCTATTGGAACATCGATACGACGGGGCTCAGCACGAGCGCCGGCGGCACGGGGCTCACGAACGCCCAGATGTTGTCGAGCCAAACGTCGAGCTTTTCGGGGTTCGATTTCAGCAGCGTCTGGCGCTTCATTCCGGGCACATCCTATCCCTATCTCGTCTCGATCTTCTCGAGCACGCCCACGGTATTTTCCGGCACCTACACGAACACATCGGGCGCCGTGCAATCCGCCAAGACGCTCGACTTCGCCGCGCACGACCAATTGATCGCGAGCCTGACGACCGGGGCGAACGGTTTCTACTACCTGATGCCGCCTTCGACGGCATTCAACGGCACCACGGCGATCGTCGCGTTCTCGCCGACGAACGTGCCGGGCCCGGGAACCGCGCTCGGCGCGGCTGAGACCTCTGGCGCCAGCGTCTCGATGAATCTGCAGGACAACGTCGTCGCGTTGGCGGGATCGGGCGTGACGCTCGGCGATATCGCATCGGCGCTCGGCAACCCGTTCTCGGGCGGCGCCGTTTCGTCGGTCGCGTCGCTCGTACCGGCCGTTTTGACGAATCTGCAATCGAATGCATTGGCGACCGCAAACGGCGTATCGCTCGCATCCGCGCCCGGTACGGAGCTCGATCTGACCGTGGACACGTCGATCTCGGCCGCCGCAATCAGGCTCGGTTCAGTGAGCGGCAGCGGCGCCGCGCTCACGCTGCAGACCTCGGGCGGCGATATTACGCAAGGCGGCGCATTCACGCTCGGCACATTGGGCATTCCGAGCGCAGGCAATGTAACACTCGACGGTGCGAACCAGATCGGCACGGTGGCGGCGATGGTCAGCGGCTCGTTCAGCCTGAACAACGCAAGTCAGCTCACGGTGGGTCAGGCGGGATCGACGAGGGGTATTACCGCCGGAGGCACTGTCACGCTGACGAACCCCGGCTATACAACGACGCTCGCCCAATCGATCGACTCGTCGGCGAGCGGCGATGCGGTCATTCTCGTGAGCGCCGGCTTCGCGAACCTTTTTGGTCCGAGTGTCGTCACGACGAACGGCCGGTGGCTCATCTATACGACGAGTCCCGATGCCGATTCGTTCGGGGGGCTGCAAAGCGGCAACAGCGCGTTATGGGCCCAAACCTACAGCCCGGGCTCGAGTGTCTCGGCGAGCGGCAATCGGTATCTCTTCTCGACCGATCAAGTCATCCTCGTCAACGCGAATCCAAACCAGAAGATGGCCGGCCAGACCGCGCAGGAGAGCGCGACGTTGTCGCTCAAATACGCCGGTTCGAGCTACGGCGATGCATTCACCGATGCAACCGTGCCGTCGGGCGTGACGGTCAGCGTCTACAGCAACGGCGACGCGGCGAGCGCGACACGAGCAGGCGGCGACGACGGCGTGGGCCTCTATCGAATCCGCTATACGGCTTCCAACGTGCCGGCCGGCTACGCGGTGGCCGACGGAACGGTCGCTGATCTGACCGTCATCGACCCGCAGGCGAGCGCGCCGCCGTCTTCGACTGCGCCTTCGTCGACGCCGGCCGTGATCAACCAGGTCCAGGCAGTCATGAACAACGACGCCGACAGCGGCTCCGATGGAGACGGCAACGGGCGCCGAAAAGAGATTGGAGCCGTGTTGGCGGCGTTCGACGCGGCGCACGGCACCCCCGTCTCGAGCAACGGACGGTCGTCGACGTTGCCGGCATGGCCTGTCGCAAATGCGTGCGTGCCATGAGCGCGGGGCTCGGAAAAGACGATGCGACCGGCGTATCGAACATGCACCGCCACCGGCATCGCGGCGATAGCGGCGCCGCATTCCCGATTCCTTCGACAAGCGCAATGAACCCGCGTCGCCGCTCTCCATTGACCCTTCTCGCCGGCATGAGCGCGGCGCTCGCTTGCACGATGCCGGATGCTTGGGCGCAAGTGGCGTCGCCGATACCCGATGCGGGCAGCACACTGCGCAATCAGCTGCAGACGTTGCCTCCCGTCTCGCCGCCCGCGTCCAATGCCGAGATTCACATCGAGCGACCTGCCGCACCGGCGCCTTCCGCATCGGCGTTGCGGTTCGCCGTCAAAGGATTCCAGATAGACGGCAATACGAAGTTCAGCCGTGCCGAATTGATGCCGCTCCTGGAGCCCGCGCTAGGCGGCGCCCGGACGTTGGGCGACCTCGACGAAGCCGCGACTCGCGTCACGAATTTCTACCGCGCGCATGGCTATCTCGTCGCCCGCGCATACGTCCCCGCGCAGGACATCCGCGACGGTATCGTCGATATCGCTATCGTGGAAGGACGCTACGGCAAGGTTGAAGTTCGAAATGCCTCGCACGTGCGCGATGCCGTGCTTCAGCGCTATGTGAGCCCGAAGCATCTCGGCGACGTCATCGACGAGCGCCGCCTCGATCGCGCGGCGCTGCTGATGCAGGACGTGACCGGCGCAACGGCCGTCACCGGAAACCTGCAGGCGGGCGAGACGCCCGGCACCTCGGACCTGACGATCGACGTGCCTCCGACTCGCGCGCTGACCGCGAGCTTGCAGGCCGACAATTACGGAATCAGGCCAACGGGACGCTACCGTGTCGGCGGCGCGCTGCAGTGGTTGAGCCCGCTGGGTTTCGGCGATCGCCTCGATGCGCGCGCGCTGACCTCGATCACGGGCCAAACGTTCGGCCAACTCGGCTATAGCGCCCCGATCGGAAGCGACGGCCTGCGCACCAGCCTGTCCGTGACGGAATCGACCTACCGGCTCGGCGCCGACTTCTCTTCGCTCGATGCCTATGGCCACGCTACCGTGCTGTCGTGGGCGGCGAGCTACCCGCTGATCCGGTCGCGCACGTTGAACCTCAACGCTGAAGGCGGGTTTGATCGCGAGAACCTGACCGATCACGCGAACGGCACCGCCGAAGACAAGTTCGACAACGTATTCGGCGCGGGCTTCGACGGCAACGTGATCGCGGGCAAGACCCTCGTCACCTATGCGGTGCGGACCGAATCGGGCGACGTTCACATCGAGTCGGCCGATGCGCTGGCGATCGATCAGAGGTCGGCACAAACCGACGGCCACTATCGCAAGTACACCTATTCGATTGCGCTTTACGAGGCCGTCACGCCACGGCTTCAGTTCTATCTGTCGCTGAACGGCCAGCAAGCCTCGAAAAACCTGATCTCGTCCGAGAAGCTATCGCTCGGCGGCCCTTATGGCGTACGTGCCTATCCCACCGGCGAGGCGCCGGGCGACGACGGTTATCTCGCGACGGCCGAGTTGCGCTATGCCGTCGCGCAATCGCTGCTTCCAGGGCAGCTCGGCGTCTTCGGCTTCGTCGATACCGGGTTCGTGCGAAACAACGCCTATCCGTTTTCGACGGAATCCAACCATCAAAGACTGTCGGGAGCCGGCATCGGCGTCACGCTCTCCAAAGCGCCGGACTACGAAATCCGCCTCATCTATGCGCACAAGCTCGGCAATGCCACGGCCGTCGCCGATACCGATCATGCCGGGCGCGTATGGCTGCAATTGACAAAAGCATTTTGAGGGGAGATCGATGATTCCAATCACGCGCTTTCCCCGCTCGTTCGCAGCCCTTATCGTTGTCTCCGCCATTGCCGTGGTGTCCGCTCATGCGCGCGCGGCGGCGCCGGCCGGCACGGTGGCCTACACCGCCGGTGTCGTATCGATCGAGCCGGCGTCGCGCGCGAAGCGCTTCGCCGCGGCTGGGTCATCGGTCGAGTCGGGCGACACCATCGAGACATCGAAGGACGGTGAAGCTGTGCTGCTGATGGCCGATCACCAGCGGGTCTATCTCAAGGCCAATACTCGATACAGGATCGACGACTACCGCTTCGCCGAGAACGATGCAAAAAGTAACGTCAGCGTCTCATCGTTGCTGAAGGGCGGTCTGCGCGTGATCTCGGGCTTGATCGGCAAACAGGGCGTTCCGGACGCATACCGGCTCAACACGCAAACCGCGACGATCGGCATTCGCGGCACCGAGTGGTCGGTGCTCGACTGCGGGCTCGCGAGCCGGCTGCCGAGCGGCGAGGGCGCCGGCCCCATGAGCGTTCCGGCAAGCGAGCCGCAAGCGCTCGCGCTCGAGTGCCCGCGCGGCGAGGCGGGCGAGCACATCCGCGTCTATCACGGAACGATCGACGTCCGCACGGAAGTCGATCACCACGAACTATCCGAAGGCTTCGGCACGATCATCCGATCGCCGCGCTCGACGATCGGCCTCATGCCGGGCGCGAACGTCGAGCCGGTCGTGCCGTCGCCGGCTGCCTGCAAGTGAGGTCCCTACCATGACGGACAAGACTCTTTCGCTGAATACGACGACGCGCACGGACGCCGCGACGCCGCTCGCGCCGAACATCGTCGCGGGGCTTCTCTCGGGCCTCGTGACGCTTTGCTACTCGATCGGCTACGGGTCGATGATCTTCAGCGGCAACCTCTCGCACTTCGTCAACGTCGGCATGCCGATCACGCTCGTGAGCTGCGGCATCATCGCGCTCGTCGTCGCGCTGAAGAGCTCGCTGCCGTTTTCGATCGGCGGCCCGGACAGCAATGCGGTCGCACTGCTCGTCGGCCTCGCCGCAGGCGTCGCGGCGGATGCGACCGCGACCGGCCTTTCGCAAAACGGCGTACTCGTTACCGTGCTCGCGGCGCTCGCCGTCAGTACGCTCGTGACGGGGGCGGCGCTCTATCTCGTCGGCGTATCGCGACGCAGCTCGGTGATCCAGTTTCTGCCATACCCCGTGGTCGGCGGGTTTCTCGGCGGCACCGGCTATCTGCTGTTGTCGGGCGCGATGCGCATGCTGACCGGACACAGCCTGGGCTTGACGGCCATCGCGACATTGGGTGAGCTGCCATGGCTCGCGTGGGTGCCGGCGGTCGTCGTCTGCGCCACACTGCTCGCCGCGCAACGACGCGTGAAGCCGTATGCGCTTGCGCCGCTCGGCCTCGGCGCGGGCATCGTCGTCTTCTTCGTCGGCATGTCGGCAATCGGTCAGGCGCCCGAGCAATTGCGCGAGGCGGGACTGCTCTTTGCGCGCGAGCCGCTTTCGGCGCTGCAATTGCCGCTGATGTTGCCGCGCCAGCAGATCGACTGGGCGGCGATCGTCGCGCATCTTCCCGAGTGCCTCGCCGTGGCCGCGGTCTCCGCGTTGACGATCCTACTCAATTCGAGCGGTGCCAGCTTGGCGACGGGGCACGATGCCGACTTCAATCAGGAGATGCGGGCAGCCGGTCTCGCGAATCTGCTCGCGGGCTTGACGGGCGGCATCGTCGGCTATCAGTCGATGAGCCGCACGATGCTCAACACGCGCGCGGGCGCCACCGCTCGATTGAGCGGCGTCGTCGCGGGCCTTGGCTGCTTTGCCGTCATCGCGCTTTTCCCAGGCCTCATCGCCTGGTTTCCGAAGCCCGTGCTCGTCGGGCTGCAACTCTATCTTGCGTGGGGCCTGCTGCGCGAATGGCTGATCGCTTCCTATCGGAAGCTGGGTTTGGCCGATTACCTGCTGGTCTTGCTGATCGTCGCCGTCATCATCGTCGAAGGCGTGGTGGCCGGCATCGTGCTCGGCATCGCCGCGGCCTGCGCGCTGTTCGTTTTCAACTACGCGCGGATCAGCGCCATTTCGCGCGAGTTCGACGGACGCACCTATCACTCGAACGTAGAGCGCTCGATCGGCGACACAGAGCGGCTCATCGCTCATGCGGATGCCGTCGTCGGCACTTGCCTGCAAGGGTTCCTTTTCTTCGGTACGGCGAACCTGATGTTGCGCCGCGTGAGCGAGCGGCTCGCCGCGAGCAGCGGAGGGTCGCCGCGATTCATCGTGCTCGACTTCAGGAAGGTGAGCGGCCTCGATGTGTCGACGTCCGCAACGTTCCTGAGATTGAAGCAACGCGCCAAGGCATCCGGCGATACGCTCGTCTTTACCGGATTGCCCCCGCGCGCGCACGACATGCTGGCCCGCGCAGGCGTACTGACCGAGAACATCCATGTATTCGGCGACCTCGACAGCGGCCTCGAGTGGGTCGAAGACTTGTTGCTCATGCGGGCGGGCACTGCGCGCGAGCATTCGACGTTCCGCAGCCTCGCCGCGATCATGCCGCACTTGAGCGGCAAGGCGCTCGCCAGGCTCTCGGCCTATATGGAGCCGTGCCAGCTCAAGCAAGGGCAGTTGCTGTTCTCGCAAGGCGACGCAGCCGATGCGGTCTACATCATCGAGCGAGGGCGCGTCACCGTTTCGCTGCCGCTCGAAGACGGTAAATCGATGAGGCTGCGCTCGTACGGCTCGGGCACGATCGTGGGCGAGATGGCGCTCTATACGCAGCAGCCGCGCAGCGCCGACGTGCGAGCCGACGAGCCGACCGCCGCATGGCGCTTGACGTACTCGGCGCTGAATCAGCTCGAAATCGAAGACGCCGATACGGCGCGACAGTTTCATCGTTTCGTCGTCATGGTGCTGGCATCCCGGTTGACGGTGGCGAACGAAGCCGCGCGCGCGGCTTATTGACGGTCCCGTTGGAGGGCACGCGTAATCAAATGAAACGCCTTTTGCCGCGCTGGATCGCCGGTCTCGCCATTCTCGCCGTACTACTCGGCCACGTTGCGGGGTTCTACCGGCTGCTCGCCGTCGACGTGCTCGACAATCTCATCTACGACGCGCGATTGCGAATGACGATGCCCGGCACGCGCGACGATCGCATCGTGATCGTCGACATCGACGAGCGCAGTCTGGCCGCAATCGGCCGCTGGCCGTGGGGCAGGGACCGGATGGCCGAGCTCGTCGACAAGCTTTTCGCCGCGCGAGCGAAGGTCGTGGCTTTCGACATCGTCATGGCCGAGCCCGATGGCAGCTCGGGACTTGCTACGCTCGAGCAACTGGCCGCCGGCGATATGCGCGGCGACGCGCGATATTTGGCAGTCCTCAATGGTTTGCGGGCTCAGCTCGATTTCGATAACCGCTTCGCCGCCGCGCTGCGCGAGCGGCCCGTGGCGCTCGGGTATTACATGAGCGGCCGCGATGAAGCGAACGGCGCACTGCCGCCTCCCGTTCTGTCCGCCGCGGAATTCGCCGGTCACCGCGGTGGGCTGAGGCAGGCGTACGGTTATGGGGGCAACTTGGCCGTATTCCAACAGGCGGCGGTTAGCGCGGGATTCTTCAACCCGGTCGTCGACTTCGACGGCAACGTGCGACGCGTGCCGTTACTGATCCGGCATAAAGATAAGGTGTACGAATCGTTGTCGCTGGCGGTCGTACGGCTTTCGCTCGGCAATCCCGCGATCGCACCGGACTTCGGCGAACGAGCAGAGCGCGGCGACGATCCGCTCGAGTCGCTCCAGCTGGCGTTGCCGCACGGCACCGCGAAGATTCCCGTCGACGAGAATGGCGCCGCGCTCGTGCCTTACCGTGGCCGCGATCATAGCTTCCCATACGTGTCTGCGGTCGACGTGCTGGCGGGGCGCGTGCCGGCCACGCGGCTCGCGAATCGAATCGTGCTGATCGGCACCACTGCGCCGGGCCTGCTCGATATGCGCTCGACTCCGGTCGGCAGCGTCTATCCCGGTGTCGAAATTCACGCGAATCTGGTGAGCGGCATCCTCGATGGCACGATCAAGCACGTGCCTGCCTATGCGGATGCTATCCAACTCTTGGCGATGCTCGTCATTGGCCTATCGATGACCTTCGCCGTACCGTGGCGTGCGCCTTTGCGCGCGACGGCCATCACCGTCGCATTGCTCGGAGTCGCGATCGCAGGCGACATTGCGCTATGGACTTATGGCAACGCTGTACTGCCGCTCGCCGCGAGCATGTTGCTGATCGCGGCCCTCTTCGTGCTGAACATGTCGCTCGGGTTCTTCGTCGAGTCGCGCCATCGGCGACAGTTCGCCAATCTGTTCGGCCAGTATGTGCCGCCCGAGCTCGTCGAGCAGATGAGTCGCGAGCCGCATCGATACAGTATGGACGGCCGGCGTGCCGAGCTCACGGTGTTGTTCAGCGACGTGCGCAGCTTCACGGCGATCGCCGAAACGCTCGAACCCGAAGCGCTCGCGCGCTGGATGAACGAGTACCTCGGCGCAATGACGACGGTAATCCGTACACATCGCGGCACGCTCGACAAATACATCGGCGACGCGATCATGGCATTCTGGGGGGCGCCGCTCGCGGAGCCGCTGCATGCGCAGCAGGCCGTGCTGGCCGCATTGCGAATGCGCGAAGCGTTGAGGCCGCTCAACACGGCGCTCATGGAGCGCGACGAGCCGACGATTCAGATCGGCGTGGGTATCAATACGGGACCGATGACGGTCGGCGATATGGGTTCGCACGTGCGCCGCGCCTATACGGTAATGGGCGATGCGGTGAACCTCGGCGCGCGGCTCGAGGGAATCTCGAAGCATTACGGCGTCGATATCGTCGTCGGTGAAGCGACCCGCGGGCAGACCCCGAACATCGTCTATCGGGAACTCGACCGCGTGCGCGTAAAAGGCAAGCGCGAGGCCGTGGCGATCTACGAGCCCGTCGACGAAGCCTACAAGCTCTCTCATTCGGAGGTCGCGGAGCTCGCGCGCTGGCACGAAGCGCTGCAACAGTATCGCCGCGGCGAGTGGGACGCGGCCGAAGCTTCGTTGCGCGCGCTGCGGGATGCCGGCCCGCGGCGGCGCCTTTACACGCTCTATCTCGAGCGGATCGCCGCCATGCGTGCGTCGCGAGACGATGCCGATGCATGGGACGGCGTCCACGAGTTCGACGCCAAATGAGCCGACCGGGAACCCGTGCATGATGAAACTGACCGTTCTGGGCTGCAGTGGCGGCATAGGCGGGGAAGGGCACCGTACGACGGCGTTGCTCGTCGACGCGGACATCCTTATCGATGCGGGGACGGGCGTCGCCGACCTCGACATCGAAGCGCTTGCCCGCATCGATCATGTCTTCCTCACGCACGCTCACATTGACCACATCGCCTGCCTGCCGCTGATGCTCGATACGGTCGGGCCGCGGCGCGCGAAGCCGCTCGTCGTGCATTGCACGGCGGCAACGGAGGTCATCCTGCGTGCGCATCTGTTCAATGGCGTGTTGTGGCCGGATTTCACGCGGATACCTTCGCCCGCGAGACCGTTTCTGCGTTTCGCGCTGCTCGAAGAGGGAGAGTCCTGCGCAGTGGGCGAGCGAATCTTCGCACCGCTGCCTGCGGCTCACGGCGTGCCCGCGGTGGGGTACGAGGTGGCCACGCCTCGAGGCAGCCTGGCGTTCGGCGGCGACTCGTCCGTCTGCCCGGCGTTCTGGGATGCGGTCGCGCGGATTGCCGACTTGCGTTACCTGATCGTGGAGACGGCGTTTCCCGACGCGCAACGCAAGCTTGCCGTCGAATCGAAGCATCTATGCCCGGCGTTGCTCGCCGCGCAGTTGCCCGAACAGGCGGGCTCCTACCGATTGTTGATTTCGCATGTAAAGCCTGGCTACGAGAAGGAGACGATGGACGAACTGCGGAGTGCGGCGGGTCGCCATGCGCCGTCGATGCTGGCGCGAGGCGACGTCTATTGGCTTTAGGAAAAAAATGTAAAGCAAGCGACACCGGCGACGGCCAAAAAATATGACTTTTGTCTCGACACGCGCGACACATTCAGAAAGAATTGCGTGTGCCGTTAATGCCGTTAACCGCTAGTTAACGCAGCAAGTCAGAAGCTGCTCCCGCGCGTCAGGGCCGTCCATGTCCGCTTCGATGATCGAAATCTGCCTGCTGGGCGGTTGCCGCCTTTATGTCGACGGTCGCGAGGTCGACCTCCGTTACGACAAGGTGCGCCTCTTGCTCGCCTGGCTTGCGATGGAACCCGGGGTGCCCCAGCGGCGCGAGCGGCTCGCGAGCAGGCTTTGGCCGGATGCCGACGGGGATGCCGCGCGCCGCAGCCTGCGGCATGCCATCCATGTGCTGCGCGCGGCGTTGGGGACCGCTCACGATCGGCTCGAAGGCGATCGACAGACGCTGCTGCTCGCGGCCGATGGATGGCGCTGCGATGCGCTCGCGCTGGCCGCCGCGCAGACGCGCTTCGCGCGCGAGCTCAACGCGGCCGAGGACATCGTCGCGCTCGAGCAAGCGGCTTCTTTGTACGTCGGGGAATTCCTGGCTGGCGTCGATGCCGCCGAGGACTCCGAGCTCGAAGCGTGGCTGCGCGACCAGCGCGACGCCGCCGCGAGCCGGGCCGCACAGCTTTGGCGCAGGCTTGCCGCGCTGCGGCAGGCAAGCGGCATGATGCGCGAGGCGATGAGCGCGACGCAGCGACTGATCGAGCTGGCCCCGCTGGACGAGCCGGCGAACCGGACTTACATGGAGGCGCTGGCCGAAATCGACGGCATCGATGCCGCCCTCGCGCATTACGCCTCGTTTTGTCGGCGCCTGATGGAAGAATCGGATGCCGAGCCCGACGCCAAGACGCAGAGCCTCGCCGCGCGATTGCGGGCAAAGGCGGCGCCCGAGGCCGTTCTGCCGGAGCGACGGCCGATCGCGCTGCTGTGCGCGCAGTTGGTCGATTACGACCCGGACGGCGCATCGACGTGCCGCGACGGCCCCACGTTCTCGAGCTTGCTCGACCTCGTCCGGCAGCGCATCGGCGACGGCACCGCTCGGCTCGTCGTGCCGCACGAGGGGCTCGCGCTCGTTCATTTCGGCGTCCCGCTCGCGCTCGAAGAGTCGGCGCTCGCCGCCGCGCGACTGGCCGTCGAGCTGTCGGGCCACGCGGGACTCAGCGCATGCCTCGTTCAGGCCATCCATTGCGCGGTGCCGACCATGAGTGTTTCCGCAACCGGCCAGGAACCGCCGGGCGGTTTCGTCAACGCGGCTCTGCGTCTTTGCGCGCTCGGCCATGGCGGCGAAATTCTCGCGAGCGCCGAGGCGGCGAGCTGGCTGCGCCGCGATCTCGACCGTCGCGGCGGCGAAAGCTTCCGCTTGATCCCGCACCCGCAACATGCCGATCTCGTCGTCCTTCGACCGCGCGCGCGTCGCGCGCGGCCGCGCGGCGACGATCTCGAGCTTCCGCTCGTCGGTCGTCGCGCCGAGTTGGCGCAGTTGCTGCGCTACCTTCGCGCCGCGCGACGGACCGCGACGAGCGTCGCCGTCGTCGGCGAGGTCGGGCTCGGCAAGACGCGCCTCGCCTACGAAGTCGTGCGCCACGCGAGGCGACGCAGCTTGGCGGTCTGGCTTCGCTGCAGCCGCGAAACAGTCTACGAACCGCTCGCGCCGCTGCGCAGCTGGATCGGTGCGTTGATCGGCGCGGCGCCCGGTGTGCGCGACCCACGGGCCTTGAAGCGGCTCGCCCGGCTCGAGCGGCGCTGGCGCACGGAGGGGCTGCTGGCCGAGCTGTTCGCGCCGGCGATGGAGGGCGAAGCCGAGGGCATCGCGGCGACGCCGGCCTCGCTGAGCGGCACGTTCGCGCGCCTCATGGCGATGGCGGCCGCGGCTGCCGGCGCGCGCGGTCTCACGCTCGTCATCGACGACGTCCAATGGGCCGATGAGACGACGCGCGAGCTGCTCGACCAGTGGCTCGCGAACACGAGCGTCGCCGCTTTCACGCTGCTGCTCGCGCGCGAGCCCGGCAATGTGCCGGTCGGCGTTCCGGTCATGCAGCCGCCCCGGCTCGACGATGCCGCCTCGCGCGACCTGCTCGGGCTTGCCTCGCCGCAACGGCCGATGACGCGCGCCGAAGCCGAGGCCGGCTTGCGGCTCGCCGAGGGGCTGCCGCTCTTTCTGGTCGAGCTCAAGCGCCACTGGGCCGGGATCGGCTTCCCCCAACGGGATTTACTCCGAGGCAGCGGCGCCCAACGGCCTGCGCACGGGCGTGGCATTCAGGTTGCCGAGGCAGCGCGGCGGGGCGTCGACTTGCCGCGCAACCTGCACGACCTGCTCGCGGCGCGTCTCGACCGACTGTCGCCGAAGCTGAGACGCCTCGCCGGCTCGGCCGCCGTACTCGGCAACGAAGGCGATATCGTTCAGTTGTCGCGGGTCGTCGACGAGCCGCCCGCTCAACTGCTGCCGCAATTCGCGCGCTTCGTCGAAGCAGGCCTTCTCTATCCGCTCGAGCATGGCGCATATCAGTTTCGCCACCAGGCGTTGCATCGCGTCGCGCTCGAGCGTTTGCCGCTCGACGAGCGCCGGACCCTGCACGGCCGCGCCGCCGAGCGTCTCGCGGACTGTCTGCCGGCCGCGCGTGTCGCCTGGCATTGGGAGTCGGCCGGGGAACCCGGGAAAGCGATGCTCGCTCACGTGGCGGCGGGCCGGCAAGCATTTCTCCAGGGCGCCCAGCGCGATGCCATCAGTCATTTCGACAGCGCGCTGATGCACGGCGCACTGCAGCGGATCGAGGGCGCCACCATGCTTTCGGCCTGGATGGGCAAGGGCCTGGCGCTCGTCGAACTCGAGGGTTACGGCTCGCACGCCGCATCCGACTGTTTCCGCGAAGCACAGGAGCTCGCCGAGGCGAGCGGCGATCTCGAGATGCGGCTGCAGGTCGAGTGGGGGCTTTGGTTGCCCTCGTCTTCGCGCGTCGGCCATCGCGGTGCGTTGCATCGCCACAGTCGCGTGCTGATCGAGCTCGCGACGCGCCACGGCGATGCGGCATGGGTCGCGGCCGGTCACCAGGCCATGGGCAACAACCTTTATTTCATCGGCCGCTTCGCTGAGGCCGAACCGCATCTGCGGCTTGCCGCGGAGTTCGGCGAAAGCCCTGGCATGCGCCGGCGTATTCTCGAGCGGGTCGGCCAGGCCTCGGATATCTATGCGCTCGGCTTCCTGCTCTGGATCGCCTGCAAACAGGGGGATCCGGCAACGATCGACGCCGCGCTGACGCGCGCATTGGCGGCCGCCGACCAATTGCGCAATCCCGCCGCATCGGCCTATCTGTACGGTTTCACGGCCATCGCCATGCAGATCTGCGACCGCCCCGGCGAGGCGCTGGCGTGGACGGCGCGCGTGCGTGCCGTCGCGGAAGCCCGCGGTTACGATCTCTGGATCGCCGTCGCGGTGATGATCGAGAACTGGGCCCGAGTCCGCCTCGGCATGACCGTCGAGCTTTATGGGCTCGAAGCCACGCTCGATGCTGTCGATGTCGCGATGCCGAGCGTCGCCGTGATCTTCCTGATCCCGTACATCGACGCGCTGCGCCACCTCGAACGCTACGCCGACGCGCTCGCCGCGTTCGATCGTGCCATGTCGATCGTGCGCCGCTACCGCGACCGTCAAGGGCTCGATACGCTGTGGCGGTTGCGCGCGGCGTGCCTCGATGGACTCGGGACAGCGAAGGCAAGAGCCGATGCCGAAAAATGTCGAGCACGCGCACAACGCATACGAGCCTGCCAGCTCGGGCTGGCACGCAAGGAGGCCGTCGCCGCGTAGTGGCCGGCACGTCGGGCTGTCCCGCGGGGCTTGCCAGGGCGCCCGCTGGCCTGAGTTTCGTTTCCGAATGCTTCGTCGAACCGGGTCGGCACGGCTTGCCGAGCGCACGAGGCTGCGGTTAATGTCCTGAAAGCGAGACTCGGGCAAAACGGGGCATCCCGGAGGAGACAGCCGCCATGACGAAGCCAGTGCTGGGCCGGATGATGGATGTGCCGCTCAACGTGTCGATGCTGCTCAGGCATGCCGCGCGCTATGCGGCCGACACCGAGATCGTTTCGCGCCGCGTCGAAGGCGATATTCATCGCTACACCTATCGCGATTGCGAAAGGCGCGCGAAACAGCTTGCTCAGGCGTTGACGAAGCTCGGTGTCGGACAGGGCGAGCGCGTCGGCACGTTGGCATGGAACGGCTACCGGCACCTCGAGGCGTATTACGGGACTACGGGCATCGGGATCGTCTGTCATACGATCAATCCGCGGCTTTTTCTCGAGCAGATCGTCTACATCGTCAATCATGCCGACGATCGCTATGTCTTTTTCGACACGAGTTTCACGGCGCTCGTCGAGAAGCTCGCGCCGCTGTGCCCGAACGTGAAGGGATGGATCGCGCTTGCGGATGCGCAGTCGCGCCCCCCGACGATCGCGGCGCCGATCCTTTACTACGAAACGCTGCTCGCGGCCGAGAACGGTGAGTTAGACTGGCCCCAGCTCGACGAGCAAATTGCATCGAACCTCTGCTACACCTCGGGCACGACGGGGCATCCGAGGGGCGCGCTCTACTCGCAGCGCTCGACTGTCCTGCACGCATACGGGGCCGCGTTGCCTGATTCGATGGGGATTTCCGCGCGCGACGCGGTGCTGCCCGTCGTTCCGATGTTCCACGTCAACGCGTGGGGCATCCCGCATGCGGCGCCGCTCGCCGGGGCCAAGCTCGTATTGCCGGGCAAGGACCTCGACGGTCGGTCGCTCTACGAACTGATGGAAGCCGAGGGCGTCACGCTCTCGGCCGGCGTGCCGACCGTGTGGATGGGACTCCTCGCCTATGTGCGCGAGGCAGGCGTTCGCTTTACGTCACTCGAGCGAACCGTCATCGGCGGCTCATCGTGCCCGCCCGCCATGCTGCGCGCGTTCGAGGACGACTACGGCGTGCGTGTGATCCATGCCTGGGGCATGACGGAGATGTCGCCGCTCGGCTCGCTCGCGCGGCTCAACTGGGAGCAGGAGCGGCGCGCGCCCGAAGCGCGTCGCCATCTGCTCGAGAAGCAGGGCAGACCGATTTGCGGCGTCGATATGAAGATCGTCGGCGCCGACGGTAACGAGATGCGTCGCGACGGCGTCGCCTTCGGCGAGCTTCACGTGCGCGGGCCATGGGTCATCGGCAAATATTTCGGCAGCGAAGAATCGGCGCTCGTTCACGGCTGGTTCCCCACGGGCGACGTCGCAACGATCGATAGCGACGGCTTCCTGCAAATCACCGATCGCAGCAAGGACGTCATCAAGTCCGGCGGTGAGTGGATCAGTTCGAGCGACGTCGAGAACGTCGCCGTCGCCCATCCCGATGTCGCCGAGGCCGCCTGCATCGCATGTCCCCATCCGAAATGGGGCGAGCGGCCGCTCCTCGTCGTCGTCAGACGGCCGACGGGCCAGGGCCTGACACGCGAGGCGCTGCTCGCCTTTTACGAAGGCAAGGTGGCGAAATGGTGGATGCCCGACGATGTCGTATTCGTCGATGAGCTGCCGCACACGGCGACGGGCAAACTGATGAAAATAAAGCTGCGCGAGATGTTTCGCGATCACGTCTTGCCGACGGCCGGCGGCGACCGCCCGAGCTGAGCGCGCGATGCCGTTTCAACCTGTTCGAGGCTCATCATGAAAGGATCGACCGACGTACTCGTCATCGTCGACGTACAAAACGACTTTATGCCGGGCGGTGCGCTCGCCGTCGCGCGCGGGGACGAAGTAGTGCCGGTCGTCAACGCGCTTGCCAGCCGCTTCGAACACGTCGTGTTTACGCAGGACTGGCACCCGCTCGACCACATATCGTTCGCGGCCAACCATCCGGGGCGCCAGCCATTCGAAACGCTACGGCTGCCCTACGGCGAGCAGGTGCTCTGGCCCACGCACTGCGTGCAGGGCACGCCGGGCGCGGAGATGCATGCGGATCTGAAGGCGGCGCACGCGCGGCTCGTCATCCGCAAAGGCTACCGCCGCGACATCGACAGCTACTCGGGATTCGTCGAAGCGGATCGAAAGACGCCGACCGGCTTGGCCGGCTATCTGCGCGAGTCGGGCGTCAGGCGAGTATGGTGCTGCGGTCTCGCGACCGACTATTGCGTCGCGTGGACCGCACTCGACGCGCGCGCGGCCGGCTTCGACGCCGTCGTCGTCGAGGATGCCTGCCGGGCCATCGACCTCGACGGCTCCCTCGCGCGGGCCTGGCGCGATATGGAGGCGGCAGGCGTGGAGCGCACACGCGCCGACGAAGTGCGCTGAGGCGGGAGCGAGCGCGAACGGCATACGCTGCCGCTTCTTCTGAATTTTCATCCGAGCTTTCGTCCGAGAAATCCGGCGGCAGCGAATTTTGCACGACGGAACGTGTAGCGTCGACAGGTTGACTAGGACTCATCCCGTTGCCGTTAACCACCGATGCCGAAAATTCACCGCCGTACGCTCGTCGCCATATCGGGCGCAGCATTTCTGACCGCAGCCGCGGTTCTCTATCACTTCTATTTCGCGAAGGACGACCCGCCCAACTATCTGACGGCGCAAGTCGAGCGCGCGGACATCGAGGACGCCGTGCTTGCCACGGGCATGTTGCGGGCTCTCAAGGAGGTCGATGTCGGGGCGCAGGTTTCCGGCCAACTGAAGACACTCGAGGTCGCACTCGGCGACAAGGTGACGAAAGGGCAGACGCTCGCCCAGATCGATCCAACGTTGCCGCAATACGCGCTGCAGCAGGCGCGAGTCAATGAAGACGATCTGCGAGCCGAGCGGCAAGCCGCGTTGGCGCGGCTGCGGGAAGCCGAACTGGCGGATGAGCGCGAGCAGCAGTTGTTGCTCGCCGAAGCGACCTCGCGCGAAGCTGCGGCCACGGCCGCCGCGGCCCTCGCCGTCAGGCGCGCCGAACTGATCTCGCTCGACGCAAAGCTGAAGAAGGCACGCATCGAAGTCGAAAAGGCAATGGCGAGCGTGGCTTATACATGCATCGTTGCGCCGATGGACGGTGAAGTCGTCGCGCTGGTGACCCAGGAGGGGCAGACCGTCATCGCCGAGCAGCAGGCGCCCGTCATCCTCAAGCTCGCGGACCTCGACACGATGACGGTCAAGGCACAGATTTCGGAAGCCGATGTCGTGCGCGTCGCGCCCGGTCAGCCAGCCTATTTCACGATTCTCGGCGATCCCGACACGCGATACGAAGGCAAGCTGCGCGCGGTCGAGCCGGCCCCCCATGACTTCGCGGATATGCACAGCGGCGGTCCGGGCGGCAAGGACAAGAGCTCGCGGCCGAATACGGCCGTCTTCTACAACGCCCTCTTCGAAGTGCCGAATCCGGACCATCGGCTGCGCATCTCGATGACGGCGCAGGTGAGCGTCGTCCTCGGCAAGGCGTCGCATGCGCTTGCCATTCCGGCCTCCGCGCTCGGCGCCAAGGCGAGCGATGGCAGTCACAGCGTGCGCGTCCTGGCGAACGACGGCCGCGTCGAGACGCGCAACGTCCGCATTGGCATCAACAACAACGTGAAAGCCGAAGTATTCGCTGGCTTGAGCGAAGGGGAGCGCGTCATCGCCGGTACGGCCGCGAAATCGAGCGACGCGCCCCTGGACGCGGGAGCCTGACGATGCGCGAGCCGCTCATCGAGCTTACCGGCGTCACGCGGCGCTTTCGTGCCGGCGATGAAGAAACCACGGTGCTGCGCGATGTCGATCTTACGATCGAATCGGGCGAATTCGTCGCGATCGTCGGTGCCTCGGGCTCCGGCAAGTCGACGCTGATGAACATCCTCGGCTGCCTCGATCGGCCGAGCGCGGGCTCCTACAAGGTCGGCGGCGTGGACACCGGCACGCTCTCGCATGACGACCTGGCCCGGCTGCGCCGCGAGCGTTTCGGCTTCATCTTCCAGCGCTACCATCTGCTGCCGCGCGCTAACGCGATCGCCAATGTGGAAATGCCGGCGATCTACGTCGGCATGGCTCGCGAGGCTCGGCGCGAGCGCGCCCGGGCATTGCTCGCGCGGCTCGGGCTTGCGGAGCGCGGCTCGCACCGCCCGGCCGAACTTTCGGGCGGCCAGCAGCAGCGTGTCGGCATTGCACGCGCCCTAATGAACGGCGGCGACGTGATTCTTGCCGACGAGCCGACGGGCGCCCTCGATAGCGCGAGCGGCGATGAGGTCATCGCGATCTTGCGCGAGCTCAACGCGCTCGGTCACACCGTGATCGTCGTCACGCACGACCCCCACGTGGCAAGCCACGCGAGCCGCATCGTCGAAATCAGCGATGGCGCCGTCACAGCGGATGGCGCGAACGTCCCGTCGGCCGCGGCACCGCCGAAAGGGCGGACGTACCAAGGCGGGACGGCTCCACATGACGACGCGACGGCCGCGGCGGCGCGCGCCGTGCCGACGAGCGAACGGCTCGGACGAGGGCGGACCGGCGTGCTGGCCCGTTTCGCCGAGGCTGCCGCGATGGCTTGCTCGGCGCTCCTCGCTCATCGTTTGCGCACGCTGCTGACGATGCTCGGGATCGTGATCGGCGTTACTTCCGTCGTCTCGATCGTCGCGGCGGGCGAGGGCGCGAAACGCTACATGCTCGAAGAGATCAGCCGGATGGGTGCGAACACGATCAGCGTCTATCCCGGAAGAGACTGGGGCGACAGCCTCGCCGAATCGATCCAGACGCTCGTTGCGGCCGACGCGAACGCGTTGCGCGAAGAGCCGTACGTCGATAGCGTGACCCCGCTCACGAGCCGCTCGATGCTGTTGCGATATGGCAACGTCGACGTCAACGCGCGCGTCTCGGGCGTCAGCGAAAGCAACTTCCGTGTAAGCGGCGACGAATTGGCGGCCGGCATAGCGTTCGGCGCCGAGGAAGTCCGTCGCTACGCACAAGTCGTCGTCATCGATAGCAATACCCGTCGGAAGCTCTTCGGCGAGCACGTCGATCCGCTCGGGAAGGTGGTACTGATCGACAACGTGCCGTGCGTCGTCATCGGCGTCCGGGCGAATATGCGCGGGTCGTTCTTTATCGACAACACCACGCTCAACGTCTGGGTCCCTTACACGACGGCGAGCGCGCGGCTCTTCGGGCAACGCCACGTCGAGGGGATCGTCGTGAGAGTTCGCGCGGGGCAACCGAGCGAAGCGGCCGAGCAGAGCATCACCGAGCTGCTGACCCGGCGGCATGGCCGCAAGGACTTTTTCACCTACAACCTGGACAGCGTCATCAAGACGATGAACAAGACCGGCCAGGCGCTGACGCTGCTGCTGTCGCTGATTGCCGTCGTATCGCTCGTGGTGGGCGGCATCGGCGTCATGAACATCATGCTCGTATCGGTCACCGAGCGCACGCGCGAAATCGGCATTCGCATGGCGGTCGGTGCGCGGCGTGGCGACGTGATGTATCAGTTTCTCGTCGAGGCCGTTCTCGTCTGCCTGATGGGAGGCGCGATCGGCATTGCCTTGTCGTTCGGCGCGAGCTTCGTCCTCGAAGCGTTCGTCGACAACTGGCGAATGGTGTTTTCGGCGAACACGCTCGTCGCGGCCGTCGTCTCGTCGACGCTCGTCGGCGTGGTGTTCGGCTTTGCGCCGGCGCGCAATGCGGCGCGACTCGATCCGGTGGTCGCGCTGGCGCGCGATTGATGAGAACAACGAATGCATCGGGCACTCAAGATGAAATTCAAGCGACACGACATCCGCGTCCATGCCAGACGCCTCATTGGCGCGGTTTGCGTTAGTGCGCTGCTCACAGGCTGCATCTCGCCGAGCGGCGGTCGACTCCCCCCGGCCGTCGCGGTGCCGAGTCAATGGCTCGCCGCCTCTGACCGAGCCGCGGCACCGGCGGCTCGTCGCTGGTGGGTGGCGTTCGAGGACGCGACACTGACGGAGCTGATCGACGAAGCGCTCGCGACGAACAACGATCTGGCCATTGCCGCGATTCGCGTTCACCGGGCGCGGCTGCGAGCGGGACTCATCGCGATGCCGAGCGCGGAAGCGAACGCCGGCATCAATGTCTCGCGAGAGTTCGATTCGGCCGGAACGCGCCGTGTCGTCTATGTGAACGCGTCGCTTTCGTACGAAGCGGATCTTTGGGGCAAGCTCGCCGCGCAACGTAGCGAGGCCGCGTGGAAGGCGCGGGCGAGCGCAGCTGACCGCGAAGCGGCCGCGCTCGCGCTGATTGGTACGACGGCGAAGCTCTATTGGCAGATCGGCAATTTGAACGAGTTGCTCGCACGAGGCGAAGCAAGCATCGCCGATGCGGAGCGAATGGTCGAGCTTGCCAAAGCGCGCCATCGAGCCGGCGCGGCATCGGCACTCGACGTCGCTGAAGCGGAGCAGCAGGCGGCGCAGCAGCGCGCCGAACAATCGGGACTGCGGATGGAACGCGAAGCGAAGCGCAACGCACTCGCTGTTCTTTTCGATCGCGCGCCCGAGCAGCGCGCCGCCGAACCGATCGACCTCTCGACTGCCACGCTGCCGGCCGTGGGCGCAGGCTTGCCCTCGGAGGTGCTGGCGCGCCGTCCCGACCTGCGCGCGGCCGAATCCCGTCTGCGGGCTTCGCTCGCCAACATCGACGTTGCGCGCGCCAGCTTTTATCCGAGATTTGCGCTGACAGGCGAGTTCGGCACGAGCAGCGAGGCACTCGTGCGCACGCTTCAAAGCCCTGTCGCAGCGCTCGGGATTGGCCTTACGTTGCCATTCGTGCAATGGAAGACGAAGCAGTTGGAGCTTCGAGTCGCGCGCAGTGAATACGACGAAGCGGTCGCCGATTTCCGGCAAAAGCTTCACCGAGCCCTCGCCGATGTCGAAGATGCACTCTCGGCGCGGACTCAACTCGATGCGCAAGCCGTGGAGCGCGAGCGCGCGGTCGTCGAAGCGCAGCGGGCAGCGATGCTCGCGGAGACTCGCTTCCGCGCCGGCAAGACGAGTCTTGCGCCGTGGATCGAGGCGCAGCGCGCGCTGCGCCATTCGATGACGGCGAGCACGACGAACCGCCTTACGAGGCTCGAGAACCGCATGGATCTCTATCTCGCGCTTGGCGGGGGGGAAGGTTGAAACAATGAAGCGGACTCTATGTTCATGCGTTTTCCAAGCGCCAGATTCGCGCCAAGTGTTGACATGGTTGACAACATATCTGATGTGGTGTCAAGATGAAGGCTGTTCTACTGACGAGGGATCGCATCGCGCTCGGCCCAGATTCGTTCGTCGCGTCGGTGCTATGGCATGTTCCACTACCTGTTCTGGGAAGCTTGCACCAGTACAAATACAGTCTTGCCTACGTGGTTCGGGGCATATGCGAGGTTCGGTACGATAACGAGCGAGGAAAGGGCGATCATCGGCACATCGGGCATATCGAAAGTCCATACACTTTCACGACGATCGAGCAGTTGATTGCCGACTTCTGGTCGGATGTGAAGGGCTGGAGGGAACGAGAATGAGAACGGTAACGCTTGGCGTGTTGTCGCAAGACGACTTCTCGAAGCGCTTCATCGCGGCATCGAAGGGAGAACAGCAGGGCGAATACATCGGCTTTGCCACGCCCGCGCTGCTGTTTCAGACGATGACGCAACTTCGCTGGGAAATTCTCGAGGCTATGACGGGCGCCGGCCCGCTCGGTATGCGCGAGATAGCCCGGCGAGTCGGGCGCGACGTGCGCCGCGTGAGCGACGACGTCCACGCCTTGCTGAATGCTGGTGTTATCGACCGTAACGAAGACGGCGCTTTCGAGTTTCCGTACGATGCCGTTCATGTCGACTTCACCCTGAAAGCTGCGGCGTAGCCCCGCACCCATCTGCGCTCGAAGAGGGGCGGAAATTCTCAGACGCTTATCCTTACTTTGCCAGCGCGCACGCTCGGCCACGAGGTCCGCGGGCTTCCTGTAAACTGAGCCGCGGACTATACCGCGACCCTTTACCGTATAGGCGCACTTTGCCAGCGAGCTTATCGAAGACCGCTAATGCCCTGGCGGCGCCCCGCAGCAACCCTTTTTCCAAAAACCTTCAATTGAGGTCGACGAACCGTGATTAGACACATCGTGATGTGGAAGCTGAAAGAAACGGCCGAAGGCGCGACGCGCGCCGAAAACGCGCGCAAGCTCAAGGAAAAACTCGAGGGATGCCGGGACATCGTCCCCGGCATCGTGCGCCTGGAGGTCGGCATCGCCGCGCCGGGGCTCGAATCGACTTACGATGTCGTCCTCGTGTCCGATTTCGCCGACAAGGCGGCGCTCGACGCCTATCAGGTCCACCCGACGCACGAAGCACTGAAGGCATTCGTCGGCAAAGTGCGCGAAACGCGCGAGTGCGTCGACTACGAAATCTGACGAGCGGCCCGGCGCGCACTGAAATGTCCGAAAACCATTCCGCGAGTGCCGACTCGCATCCGCAGGCAATCGAGAGCCCGTTCGTCGACCACCTCGGGGTGCGCCTCGTCTCAGCCGCGGACGGCGTGAGCGAAGTCGTCCTCGCACTCGACGAATCGCATCTGAACACGTGGCGGATCGCGCACGGCGGCGTGACGATGACGCTTGCCGACGCCGCACTCGCCACGGCGGCGCGCAGCCTCGCCGATGATGGTGTCGGCGTCGTCACCGTCGAAATGAAAATCAACTTCATGCAGCCCGGGCGCGGCGAACTGCGTGCATACGGACGCGTGCTCCACCGCTCGACGACTATGGCCTATTGCGAAGGCGAAGTCCGTGACAGCGAGGGCCATTTCGTCGCAAAAGCGCTCGGTACCTTCAAATACACGCGCCGGCTCGCGATCGGGCGCGACGTCGTCGAGCAGCGACGCCGCCGGACGCCCGCGGGCAAGCCGGGACCGAGCGACGCCTGAGCCGTTCGATCGGCCTCGACAAAAGGGAAGAGCGGATGGACCATTTCGACGGCAAAGTTGCCGTCATCACCGGCGCCGCCAGCGGTCTCGGCCGCGCGTTTGCCGAAAAGGCCGCCGCGCTTGGCATGAAACTCGTGCTGGCCGACGTGGATGAGCAAGCACTCGCCGGCGTCGTCGATGCACTGACGGCGACGGGCGCGCACGCGATGGGCGTGCCGACCGACGTGTCCGACGGCAGCTCGGTCGAGGCGCTCGCCGAGCGCACGCTTTCGGTCTACGGCAAAGCTCACTTGCTGTTCAACAACGCAGGGGTAGGAGCGAGCGGCTTGATCTGGGAAATGAGCGCGAACGATTGGGCCTGGGTGATGGGCGTCAACGTGATGGGCGTGGCCCACGGAGTGCGCGTTTTCACGCCGATCATGTTGCGCCAGGACGAGCCCGCGCATATCGTCAACACCGCCTCCGTCGCCGGTTTTCTCGCGCCGCCGATGATGGGCGTCTACAATGCGTCGAAGCATGCCGTCGTCGGACTGACCGAGACGCTTTACCACGATTTGCGCCAGGTCGCGGCACCCATCGGGTGCTCGCTGCTGTGCCCGGCGTTCGTGCCCACGGGCATCGCCGATGCGGAGCGCGCGCGGCCGGCTCACTGGCGCAACAAAGGGGCGCGATCCGCCTCGCAAATCCTCGCGACCCGGGAACTGCGCAAGGCGGTGCGCGCGGGACGGCTGAGCGCGGCGGAAATTGCGGAGGCGGCGTTCGATGCCGTGCGCGAGCAACGGTTTTACGTGTTTCCGCAACCGGCCATCCTGTCCAGCATTCGGACGCGCCACGACGACATCGAGCAGTTTCGTGCGCCTAGCGATCCGCGCACCGACGAAAGATCTTGAGGCTCGAAATGCAATGAGCGAATTCCCGGTGGAGACAGGCGACTGGCCGAGGCTCGGCGCTGACGCGACGCTCGTGCGCAACGCCGTTTTCTTCCATGAGCAGCGTATCGCGGCGCTGCACGAGTGGGACGATGCCGACCTCGATGCGCTGCACGTCGTCGCGTATCGCGCTTCCGATCGCGGGCGCCGGCCCGTCGGCACGGGTCGGCTTTTGCCCGGCGGAGCGATCGGCCGGCTCGCAGTGCTCGCGGAAGCGCGCCACCGCGGAATCGGCTCAAGCATGCTGCGCACGTTGATCGCGCACGCGGCCGACCGGGGCGACGCGGCGGTATGGCTCTATTCGCAATCCCGCGTCGTGCCTTTCTATGAGCGGCATGGCTTTACCAGGATCGGTGAGCCGTTCGAAGAGGCCGGCGTAGAGCACGTCGAGATGCGGCGCCCTCTGACCATCCCGCCCGAAGCCCACAGCGCCTCGAATTTTCGCTAGCGCACCGAGTCGGCAACCGCAACATCGAAGCTGAAGCGCCGCTCGACGCCGCCGGGCCGCACGACGTGATGAGAGCCATCATCGTCGCTGCGTTCGACAATCTCCACCGCAAGGCGCGCGCCGTGCGCCGATACACGCAGGGCTGTCGTGCCGCGCGTACCGTAGTCGGGCGTTTCGATGAAGGCGGCCGAAAGCGCGCGCTCGCGCTCGATCGGAATGCCCGTTGCGGGCAACTCGTCGTCCCTCGCCATCCTCGTATCGCGCATCAACTCGATCAGCTCGGGCAGCTTCGCCTCCCGGTCGAGGGCGACGAGTTCGGCCAACTCGCCACGTTTGCGCACGAGCTTAGGCCAAGGCGTATCGAGCACCGCATTAGAGATGCCATGGGTCCCCGCGCGCACGAGTACGGGGGAAGCCTCGCCGCGGTTGCAGTACCAACCTAACTCGCGCCTGCGGAAATCGCCGACGATCAGATTGAACCCGTTGTACACGGCGCCTCGCTCGGCCACTTCTCGCAAGTAGTCGAGGGGCGGGAGCGCCGCACCCGCCAGAAAACCGGCGACGAGCGCGCCGCGTGTCGGCGCCCCGGGCCGAACGTCGCGCGGCGCCCGATAGTTCGTCAGCGCCGCGAAACGACCATCGCGCGACAGCCCGAGCCACGTACCGCCGCCTTCGAGATCGCGCCCTGCGAGCAGATGAGGCGCGTCCCGCCACCAGTCGAGTGGAGCGGTCGTGCGACGAAAAAACTCGTCGCGGTTGGCGGCCAACGTGAATAGCGGGCCGCGCTCGGCATCGGGCCGCCAGTCGAAGACGATAAGACACATGTGGGCAGGCGCGGCTCAGACCTCAGTCGGCAACGCGTACGGCAACGGCTCGAACGCGAGCATCGGGCCATCCGCCGAGCCGAGGTGGATAGACCCTTCGTCGAGCGCGGCCAGCTTGATTTCGACGAGCGCGTCGAAGCCGCCTTGCGGGGCTGCGGCAGCGTTGACGATCATGCCGCAAGGCTGAGCCGGATCGGCCGAGTGAAACACCTCGCGGCCAGGGACCACACCCGCCGTATCGCCGATATGCGCGAGGGCGGCACGCCGCTTGATCGTGCCGCGATAATGGCTGCGCGCGACGACTTCCTGCCCCGGATAACATCCCTTGCGGAAATTCACCGCGCCGATCACGTCGTAGTTGACCATCTGCGGCACGAACTGCTCGACCACGGCTTGCGTGATGCGCGCCTCGCCGGCGCGGATGTCGAGCCAGTCCCATACGGCAGGACTCACGCGCGTGAGCCGTTCCTCGAGCGCGGGCAGGCGCGCCTCGACCTCGTCCTTCGGTCCGACCCAGAGGTAGCGCGGGCGCGAGATCGCATCGGGCACGCGGATCAGGGCGCCGGCCGGTCCGCCGACTTGCACGTGCACGCCGTCGGGCAGCGCGTCGAAAACGGCCGAGAGCGCCGCGCGCACGTCACCCGCGAAGCCGACGACGGCTACGTTGCCGGTTACGTCGACGAGTTTTGCCTTCGCGCGCAGAACGAACATCGACAGACGCTTTTGCACGCTTGCGCACACGTCTCTCGCCAGCATCAGCCGAATCGCCTCGCCCGCGCGCCAGGCGAGCATCGTCGCGAGCAGCCGGCCCTTGGCCGAGCAGTAGCCGGCAAGCCGGGCGCTCGCCGCGTCGAGATGCTGGACGTCGTTCGTGAGCTGGCCGTGGAGGAATGTCGCGGCGTCGTCGCCCGTCGCCTCGATTACGCCGAATTGATCGAGCCGCATAAAGGCGCCGCGCGCGAGAACCGATTCGAATTCGGCCGATTGGGGCCGCGGCGCGGCGGGAAGCGTGGCGGCGTTCGGATGTGCGGGTACGGTGGGGGCGTTCATGGAATGGGACTTCAGTCAATCCTGACTTTGGCGGATGCGATCAAGTTATTATATGAGGTCTATCCGAGCCATGTTCCGCATGTCCCTTCTGAAGAAATGCCTCGCTCTCGGGGCAGTCGCAGTCGTTGCGCTTGCCGCGCTCGTTGCAGGCGGCTACTACTGGGCGATGAAGCCTGTCGCGCTCTCGGCCCCCGTCGTCGACGTAACGATCAAGCCGCACAGCAGCGTGCGCAGTGTCGCGCAACAATTGATTCGCGGTGGCGTGCCGTTCGCGCCCGAGCCTTTCATATTGATGACGCGCGCGCTCGGCCTGCAAAGCCGGCTGAAGTCGGGCAACTACGAGTTCAAGAGCGGCGTCACGCCCTACGAGGTCCTGCAAAAGCTCGCGCTCGGCGATACCAACGAGGACGTCGTCACGATCATCGAAGGCTGGACGTTCAAGCGGATGCGGGCCGAGCTCGACGCCGATCCGTCGCTCAAGCACGATACGGCCGGTATGAGCGACGCGCAGCTGCTGGCCGCGATCGGCGCATCTGAGACGGCCGTCACGAACGCCGAGGGACTGTTCTTCCCCGACACCTATCTTTTCGATAAGGGCGCGAGCGACCTCGACGTGTATCGCCGCGCCTATCGCCTGATGCAGCAGCAGCTTTTGCGGGCCTGGGCCGAGCGCGAGCCCGGCTTGCCCTATCAGTCGCCTTATGAGGCGCTGACGATGGCCTCGCTCGTCGAGAAAGAGACCGGCAAGTCGTCCGATCGTCCGCTCGTGGCCGCCGTGTTCGCGAACCGGCTGCGGCTCGGCATGCCGTTGCAGACGGACCCTGCGGTCATCTACGGCTTGGGCGACGAATACGCGGGCCACCTGCGCAAGCACGATCTGCAGAGCGACACGCCTTACAACACCTACACGCGCCGCGGCTTGCCGCCGACGCCGATCGCGCTGCCCGGCGCGGCGGCGCTCGAAGCGGCGATGCGCCCCGCGCAGACGAGCGCGCTTTACTTCGTCTCGCGAGGCGACGGGAGCAGTGTATTTTCCGATACGCTCGGCGACCACAACAAGGCCGTCGACAAGTACATTCGAGGTCAACAATAAATGGCGCGAGGCAAATTCATTACGTTCGAAGGGATCGACGGCGCGGGTAAGACCACCCATCTCGCCTGGTTTCGCGACCGGCTCGAGGAAAAGCTCGACGCGAGCGGGCGGACCGTCATCGTCACTCGCGAGCCTGGCGGCACACCGCTCGGCGAGTCCTTGCGCGAGCTCCTGTTGCATCGCCGGATGGATCTCGAGACCGAAGCGCTGCTCATGTTCGCCTCGCGGCGCGAGCACCTCGCGCAAGTGATCGAGCCGGCGCTGACGCGCGGCGACTGGGTGCTGAGCGACCGCTTCAGCGATGCGACCTTCGCCTACCAGGGCGGCGGGCGCGGCTTGCCGCGCGACAAGCTCGAGACACTCGAGCGCTGGGTGCAGGGCGGGTTTCAGCCGGACCTGACGGTGCTCTTCGACGTGCCGCCGCAGACGGCCAGCAAGCGGCGCAGTGCCGTACGCTCGCCGGACAAGTTCGAGAGCGAGACGGAGGCGTTTTTCGAGCGCACGCGCGCCGAGTACCTGCGGCGCGCGGACGAGGCGCCGTACCGGTTCGCGATCATCGATGCGACGCAAAGCATCGAGCGCATCCGCAAGACGCTCGACGAGCTCATCTCCACGATGTGAGCATGCCGCTTTCGAACCCCGAAGCAACGAGGCCCAACGGGAAGACCCGATCATGATTTACCCCTGGCAGCTCGACGACTGGAACCGCCTGCAACGGCTGCGCGCGCAATGGCCGCACGCGTTGCTGCTGCACGGGCAGGCAGGGATCGGCAAGCTGCATTTCGCGCAGCACCTCGCGCAGGGTCTCCTCTGCGAGGCGCCGCGCGAAAACGGCGAGCCATGTCGCGCTTGTCTCGCCTGCAACTGGTTCGTCCAAGGCAACCATCCCGACTACCGCGCGCTTGCACCGGAGGCGCTCGCGGCCGAGGTCGGCGTAGGCGGCGCCGCACCGTCCGACGAGAAAAGCGACGCCGACGAAGGCAAGAAGACTCGCACGCCGAGCAAGGAGATCAAGATCGAGCAAGTGCGCGCGCTGCTCGATTTTTGCGGCGTCGGCTCGCACCGGGGGGGCGCGCGCGTCGTGCTCGTCTATCCGGCCGAGGCGCTGAACGCGGCGGCGGCCAACGCACTTTTGAAAACACTCGAAGAACCGCCGCCCGGCGTCGTGTTCTTGCTCGTATCGGCACGTATCGACCGCCTGTTGCCGACGATCGTCAGCCGCTGCCGTCAATGGCCGATGCCCACACCCTCGGCCGACCTGGCAGCTGAATGGCTCGCGAGCCAAGGCGTCGAAGAGGCCGCCGCATTGCTCGCCGAAGCGGGCGGTGCGCCGCTCGCGGCGCTCGCACTCGCGGCCGACGAGAACCGTGCACTGCGCGATTTCGCGCTAAAGCAGCTCGCGGCGGGCGCCGAATGCGACGCGTTTGCCTGCGGCGAGGCACTGCAGAAACTACCGGTTCCGGTTGTGCTCGGCTGGCTCCAGCGTTGGCTGTACGATCTGCTCGCCGAGCGGACGGCTCGCCGTCCGCGCTACTTCCCGGCTGCCGAGCGCGAGCTCGCGCGCTGCGCCGCGCGCGTCGACGCCAACGCATTCGCGCGCTACCTGCGGACGGTCACGCGCGAGCGGGCGGTCGAAAATCATCCGCTCAACGCGCGCCTCGTATTCGAGGCGCTCTTCATCGGCTACCGGGAGCTGTTCGTCTGACGCGGCCTTTGCACCCCTTGACCAACACGAGCCCCTATCACGATGTTTGTCGATTCCCACTGCCACATCAATTTCGAGGGCCTCGGCGACCGCCTGCCGCAGGTGCTCGAGAACATGAAGGCGCATCAAGTGACGCATGCGCTTTGCGTGAGCGTCGATCTGGAGACGCTGCCCTCGGTGCTCGCGATCGCGGCCGAATACGAAAACGTCTTCGCTTCCGTCGGCGTGCACCCAGACCATGAAGACGCGCGCGAGCCGACCGTGGCCGAGCTCGTCGAGCTGGCCGAACATCCGAAAGTCGTCGCCATCGGCGAGACGGGCCTCGACTATTACCGTCTGGAAGGGCGTTCGATCGCCGACATGGAATGGCAGCGCGAGCGTTTTCGCACGCACATTCGCGCGGCGCGCGCGACGCAAAAGCCGCTCATCGTCCATACGCGCGCATCGGCCGACGATACCTTGCGCATCATGGCCGAAGAGCATGCGCACGAGCCCGGCGGCGTCATGCATTGCTTCACCGAGCCATGGCCCATCGCCGAGCGCGCGCTTGCGCAGAACTTCCATATTTCGCTCTCGGGCATCGTCACGTTCAAAAACGCGCTCGACGTGCAGGACGTCGCGCGCCGTGTTCCGCTCGAGCGGCTGCTCATCGAAACCGATTCGCCATATCTCGCTCCGGTGCCTCACCGGGGCAAGTCCAATGAACCTGCGTACGTCAGCCATGTCGGACGCTTCATCGCGCAGCTTCGCGCGATGCCCGAGGCGGAACTCGGTGCGGCGACGACGGGCAATTTCTTCCGGCTCTTCGCCGAGGCGGCGCCCCGCGCGGCCTGATCCTCGACACTCGACACTCGACGCCTGTCGTCAGGCAATTGAAAGGAAAAGATGGTGCAGATAAACACGCTTACGATGGTTTCGGCTATATCGCGCTTCGGAGTAACCGCCCCGCTGCGGCAGAATCAACGGTCGGGGAGGGCATCGAGCCTGCGCCGCCTGTTGATGGCTTGCGCGGCCCCGATTCTGGCTCTGACGATGGCGGGCCAAGCTCATGCGACGGATAAGGACGCGATCATCAAGGCGGTCAAGTTCGACGATGTCTCGGCCGTGACGAAGCTGCTCAAGCGCGGCATGGATCCCAATACGACCGACGACGAAGGCATGCCGCTCCTCGTGCTCGCGGCGCGCGAGAAATCGGACAACGTCGCCAAGCTGCTCATCGACAACCCGAACACCGATATCGAGAAGCTCGACGCCCACGACGAGAACGCGATGATGCTGGCCGCGCTGAACGGCGACACCGATCTCGTGAAGCTGCTCATCGCCAAGGGCGCGGAAATCAACAAGAAAGGCTGGGCGCCGCTGCACTATGCCGCCGCGAACGGTCACGACGACATCGCGAAGCTGCTGATCGACAATTCCGCCTATATCGACGCCGCGTCGCCGAACGGCACGACGCCGCTGATGATGGCGGCGCGCGGCAATCACGTGACGACGATGAAGGTACTGCTCGACGGCGGGGCCGATGCCAAGCTGAAGAACCAGATCGGCATGACGGCGCTCGATTTTGCCAAGCGCTATCAAGCCAAGGATGCCACCGCGGCGCTTCAGGACATGTTCGCGCGAGAGCAGGCGGCATCGAGTGGGGTGCCTGCCGCGGGGCAAAACAGTGCAAAATGAGCGTCCTGGCGCGGCGACTGCCGTGCCGTCACGGTGTCCCCGGCGGGCACGCGGCGCGGGGCTCGGGCCTTCCGCCGGGCTGAGGTGGCCGCACGTTCATCGCTCCGAGAAAAGGAAAACCATGTTGCGGGCTTTGATATGCCTCAGTGCGCTTGCCGCGCCGATTTCGGCCCTCGCGTTCACAGGAGCGCAACTCACTAAGCTATGCGCTCAGACGGACGTCGCTTCGCGCAATGCCTGCAAAGGCTATGTCCAGGGCGCGGCCGACGGTGTCTACAACACGATCGACGCGATCGGCGGCACCACGGGCCCCCGGGTCGGTCAGTACTTCTGCCTGCCGCCGAAGACAACGCCCCAATCGCTCGTCGACGCCATCCGCAAGTACGTGGCGGAGGACCCGCGGGCCGGCGATTACAACGCGAGCACGGTCGTCTCACTGGGTCTCGGCAAAGCCTATCCCTGCAAGGGACGCGACTGACGCGGGACGCACCCTCAAATTCGAATGCTGCCGATTGTTTCTCGACTGTAACAGCCGGGAGTAAGTGAAAAGGTGCATTTGCTTGCGGGAGCCGTACGGAATAATGGAGGTCAGGGCGCCGCGGACGGCGGGTGGGGCTCACGAAACCCGTGGCCCGCTCCCCGCTCGCGACGGTTGCGCCATCCCATGTTTGGCGCCATCAAATGTTTGCCGTATCGGCGAACCAACCTCGTTCGCATGGAGTGCAGGCAATGAAAATAGCGCAGATCGCACCGCTCACCGAATCGGTGCCGCCGCGGCTCTACGGCGGCACGGAGCGCGTCGTCTCCTACATCACCGAGGCGCTCGTCGAACTCGGTCATGAGGTCACGCTCTTCGCAAGCGGCGATTCGAAGACCACCGCCAAGCTGGAAGCGGTCTGGCCGCGCGCGCTGCGTCTCGATCCCGCGATCCGCGACCGCGTGGCGCCGCACATGCTGCTGATGGAGCTCGTGCGCCGCCGTGCCGAAGAGTTCGACGTGTTGCACTTCCACATGGATTACTACTCGTTTTCGTTGTTCAAGCGGCAGGAAACGCCGTTCGTCACGACGCTACACGGGCGGCTCGACTTGCCGGAACAGCAGCCGGTCTTCGATACGTTCAACACGGCGCCCGTCATTTCGATCTCGAACGCGCAGCGTCATCCGTTGCCGCAGGCGAAATGGCTGACGACCGTCTATCACGGCCTGCCTGAGCGGCTTTATCAGCCGCAGCCGACGGAGCAAAGGTATCTTGCGTTTCTCGGCCGCATCTCGCCCGAAAAGCGCGTCGATATCGCGATTCGCATCGCCGCCCATTGCGGTTTGCCGATCCGCATCGCGGCCAAGATCGACGCTGCCGATCGGGAGTACTTCGACCGTGAAATCAAGCCGCTTTTCGACTTGCCTCACGTCGAGTACATCGGCGAAATCGCCGACGATCAGAAGGCCGAATTCCTGTCGGGCGCGCACGCGCTTCTTTTTCCCGTCGATTGGCCCGAGCCGTTCGGGCTCGTCATGATCGAGGCGATGGCCTGCGGCACGCCCGTCATCGCGTTCAACCGCGGCTCGGTGCCCGAGGTCGTCGACGAGGGGGTGTCGGGCTTCATCGTGGAAGATGAAATCAGCGCGGTGGCGGCCGTCAACCGGCTCCACACGCTGCCGCGCGAAGGCGTGCGCAGGCGCTTCGAAGAGCGCTTCACCTCGCATCACATGGCGAGGCAGTATCTCGCCGCCTATCAGACGGTGATTCGCGCGCAGAAGCGCTCGCGCTTCAAAGTGATCGATTCGGCCTCGACCTGAGGCCGCGGCGCCGGCGGGTAGGGAAGCAGGAAAGGCGCGCGGCGCCTGCGCGCCGCGCGATGAGCACGCGCATCAGATGTTCATGCGCGTGATTTTCATGCCTTGCAGTGAGAGGTCGGCCATGAGGCCTGCATTCGTCAGGACGATGACCTGGACCGGCTTCGTCGCCGACGTCGTATCGACGGCCCCGTTGGCGCCCATCTTCAGCAGCGCAACCGACGCATCGCCGCCCGCTGACCAGCCTTGGCGCGACTCGAACGATTTCAGCGCATCGTCCGTCATGAAGAGGAAGACGACGGCCTTCGATTGCGCGCCGGCCTGCAGGCCGAACGAGCCGGAAACGAGGTTGTAGTAGGCGTAAGTCGTCCCGCCCGTACGCAGCGCGCCCTCGCCATATTCGCCCCCGACGACGAACCCGGCCTGGAGGACGCGGGGGAACACGAGGACGCCGCGGGCACGAGAGACGAGCTCGCGGGAGCCGGGCACTTGCGCATACATGCGCGAGAGCGTGGCATCGACGCCCGCATTGATGTCCTGGCGCTTGGACGCATTGCTGCCGGGGCTTTCGCCCACCGGATTGCCCTTATTGGTGGTTGCCGTACAGCCCGCGAGCACCAGGCTGCCGGCCACGACGGCACCCGCCGCCTTCAGTACGAAACTTCCTTTTTGCATGGCTCTCTCCGTGGGATCCGTCGGTCAAACCTGCAACGGCAGGTCTGGACGATAGTCGGAACGCATTCCATTAGTCACGCCTTCCCGCTCGCGCGAAAGAAGCGCTGACGAAGGAGGGCGAAGCACAGGCCATGCCTGGACCTGTCCCGAATTCGGCTCAGTGGTGTGCGGGGCTCTTCGGAATCGGCGGCCGCCTCAGCGCGCGTCGAATCCCCGCGATGACGAGTCCCAGCGCGAAGAGAAACGCCGCCGGCACGACCCAGTAGCCGACGAACGCGTGCCAGAGATAGCTCACGAGCGTCTCCCGCCTCAGCACGTACTCGTCGATCGCCGCTTGATGGCGCGGCGCGTTGGCCGCGAGGACGTCCGCCGGACAACCGGCCGCGCGCGCCTCGTCGGGCGTGCCATGACAGCGTGCGGGAGCGCCTGCCGCCCGCTGCCCGTCGGTGAATTCCCACGTCGTCAGCGCGCGGTCGCGATCGACGATGTTGTAGCTCATTTCCTCGCGGATTTCGTGAACCGCGACGATCGTCACCGGCACGGCCCAAACGAGGATCGTGACGATCCAGCGCTTGACCCACCGGTTGTGTCTCCATGCCATTCCTGCCTCCGCTATGCATTGCGCATCGACGACGAGAGGGCGGCCCTTGGCGTTTCTATTTTCGATTGGGAAAGCGGCCGTCTTGGCAGCCATCATAGAAGAAATGCGACGAATCGTCGCGGCCATGGGGAGGCAATGCCGACGAACCGGTAAATTCTTCAATGTTTCCGGCATTTGACGCACCGACCTCCGCCGTTCGCGCGCGGGCACTTGCGGCTGACGCGAAGGCGGTAAGCCGTGCCGGTTGCCCTTCGGGGAGGGAACGGGTCTTGCATCTGCCCAACCGGCCCGCCTACCACGCGGCGCGCGCGGGCCGGGGCGAAGCCGATGGCGCTCGACCGCTTCTTTGCGCCGAACCATTCCTATTCGTGCTGTGGCACCGGGGGTTCAAGCTATGTTGGAGCCGTTCACCGAGCAGTACAAGGGATACGCGATCGGCGTTCAAGCGTTGCGGCGGGCCAAGGAGCCCGACCAGCCGGCCGACGCGCCGCGTCGCTTCGACATCGTCGTGACGATCGCGCGCAAGTCGCGCGGCGAGCGCGCGAAGGCCGAAATGTTCGGTGTTCCCGAACACGATCCGCTCGACGACCAGCTGGAGGCACACAAGATCGGTCTGCAATACGCCCGTGACATCATCGACGGGAAGATCGACGGGTCTTCGGTCGATAAGCTCTAGGGGCCGCCTCATTCTCATTGAGTCGAATCCGCGGCAGGGCTCGGCGACTCGTGCATGTCTTCTTCGGGCTTCGGTCAGGGAAACCCCCGACCGATGCCAATTCAACTCTCCTTGCGTACGCTGCTAAAACGGTACAGCATAGGCGGGCCGGATCGCGCCTGTCGATGCGCGCCGGGCTCGGCGCCTGGCTCACTTAGCGCAGCCGCAAACGTTTCCCGCCGGCGTCCGAATCAAAAACCGCGGCTCTCGCGAGCCCGAATAAAAGGAAAAGGAGAACCTCATGAATGATCGCACCCGTCGCCGCTTCATTGCCGCCGCCGCGACCCTCTTCGCCGTCGCGCTCACGCCGCTCGGCACGACCGAGGCCGTGGCGCAGGCGGCGAAGAAGCCCAAGGTCGCACTCGTGATGAAATCGCTTGCCAACGAATTCTTCCTCACGATGGAGACCGGCGCGAAGGACTATCAGAAGCACAATTCCAGCAAGTTCGATCTGATCACGAACGGCATCAAGAACGAAACCGACACGGCGGCGCAAATCAACATCGTCGAGCAGATGATCAATTCGCACGTCGATGCGATCGTGCTCGCGCCGGCGGATTCGAAGGCGCTCGTGCCCGTCGTCAAAAAGGCGGTCGATGCCGGCATCATCGTCGTCAATATCGACAACCGGCTCGATCCGGACGTGCTGAAATCGAAGGATCTGAACGTACCGTTCGTCGGTCCGGACAACGCGAAAGGCGCGGAGGAGGTGGGCGACTATCTCGCGAAGAAGCTGAAGGCCGGCGACGAAGTCGGCATCATCGAGGGCGTCTCGACGACGACGAACGCGCAACAGCGCACGGCCGGCTTCAAGGCCGCGATGCAGAAGGTCGGCGCGAAGATCGATTCGGTCCAGTCCGGCGAGTGGGAAATCGACAAGGGCAATGCGATCGCCTCCGCGATGCTGAATCAATATCCGAACTTGAAGGCGCTGCTCTGCGGCAACGACAATATGGCGATCGGCGCCGTCTCGGCCGTGCGCGCGGCCGGCAAGCAGGGCAAGGTCTACGTGGTCGGCTACGACAACATCGGCGCGATCAAGCCGATGCTCAAGGACGGCCGAGTGCTCGCGACAGCGGATCAGTACGCGGCCAAGCAAGCCGTATTCGGAATCGACGTCGCGCTGAAGGCGATCCAGGAGCACAAGAAGCAGTCCGAGCTGTCACAAGTCGTCGAGACACCGGTCGACCTGGTGACGAAGGCGGGTACGCAGACGGCCTCGAAGTAATCGCCCGGAGGGAGTTGCGGCCGGCGCGGCGCGGCCTCGCCCGGCACGCGGCAGGGCGGGGGCCGCGGTCGCTGCCCAGCCCAACTCCGCCATCTGAGTTAGGGAAGCGTTCCGGCGGATTCGCGACGCCGCGCCGAATTCGTCAGCCAATTGACTCAAGAAATGCCCGCCACTGCCGTTAGCGTTGTATAGGGCCGGAGGGGCGCGAACCGGACGCGCTCACTTTGGCCGGCCCAACCCGGGACCGAGCAAGTCATGCGGCAGCGCGACGCGCGATGTCGCCGGCGACCACGGCGGCCTCGAGAACACGGATGATGGATTCGATCGACCACGACGAAACGAACGCAGTGCTCGAAGTGATCGGCATCGGCAAAACCTACGCCGAGCCCGTTCTCGCCGACGTGACGCTCGCGCTTCATGCGGGCGAGGTGCTCGCCCTGACCGGGGAGAACGGCGCCGGCAAAAGCACGCTGTCCAAGATCGTAGGCGGGCTGGTGACGCCGACCACGGGCACGATGCGCCTGGGCGGCCGGCCCTATGCGCCGGCGAGCCGCCAGCAAGCCGAAGCGCTCGGCGTGCGCATGGTGATGCAGGAGTTGAACCTGCTGCCGACGCTGTCGGTGGCCGAGAACCTCTTTTTCGATTGCCTGCCGCGGCGCGGACCGCGTGCGCTGGGCTGGGTCGATCGCCGTCGGCTTGCCGACGACGCGCGCGCCGCGATGGCGCGAGTAGGACTCGACACGATCGACCCCGGCACGCCGGTCAGCTCCCTCGGCATCGGCCATCAGCAGATGGTCGAGATCGCGCGCAACCTGATCGGCGAGACGCGCGTACTGATTTTCGACGAGCCGACCGCGATGCTGACCGCGCGCGAGGTCGACCTGCTGTTCGAGCAGATCGAGCGATTGAAGGCAAGCGGCGTCGCGGTCGTCTACATTTCACACAGGCTGGAGGAGCTTGCGCGGATTGCCGAGCGTGTAGCCGTATTGCGCGACGGTCGGCTCGTCCACGCGGGAGCGATGGCCGACGTCACGACCGACCGGCTGGTGACGAAGATGGTGGGACGCGAGATCGGCGAGCGCATCGAGTTGGGCGTTCGCAAGCTCGGCGCGCCGCTGCTCAGGGTCGAAGGGCTCGGGCGCGGCGACGTCGTCCGCGACGTGTCGTTCGAGGTGCGCGAGGGTGAAATCTTTGGCGTGAGCGGGTTGATCGGAGCCGGTCGCACCGAATTGATGCGGCTCATCTACGGCGCCGACACCGCCGATCGCGGCACCGTGTCGGTCGGCCGACCTCCCATGCCCGTGCGCATCGGCTCGCCCGCCGATGCGGTCCGGCACGGCATCGTCCTCATTACCGAGGACCGAAAAGGCGAGGGCCTGCTGCTGCCGCACTCGATCGCCGCGAATGTGTCGCTCGGCAATACGACGAGCGTGGCGAGTTGGGGACTCATCGACGGGCGCCGAGAGACCGCACTTGCGCGGCGTCAAATGGAAGCGTTGCGCGTGCGTGCCGCGGGGCCCGCGCAGCCGGTCGCCGAGCTCTCGGGCGGGAACCAGCAGAAGGTGGTGATCGGCCGGTGGCTCGCGCGCGACGCGGACGTCCTGCTCTTCGACGAGCCGACGCGCGGCATCGACGTAGGCGCCAAGTTCGACATCTACGGGCTGATGGGAGCGCTTTCGCGCGAACGACGCGCACTCGTCGTCGTCTCGAGCGACCTGCGCGAGCTGATGCTGATTTGCGACCGCATCGCCGTGATGTCGGCCGGACGTCTCACCGGCATCTTCGAGCGTGACGGCTGGACACAGGATGCGCTGCTCGCGGCGGCTTTCGCCGGACATCTGGGCAATGGGGGCGCGCCGCAAGCGCCCGCCAACGCGTTGAACGCACGGAGACCGTCATGACCGAACAATCGGCGCGCCCCGACGGCGCGCAGGCCGAACCGTCCCGCATGCGGCAAGAAACCGCGGCCGGGCTCCTGACTGAAGCGGCGAGCGCGCGGCCGACCGGCACGCGGCTCGGCTTTTCGAACTATCTTGGGCTCGCCGGTGCGCTCTTTGCGATGATCGCGCTGTTCTCGCTGTTGAGCTCGCATTTCCTGACGTATGAAACGTTCAGTACGATCGCCAACCAGATCCCTGACCTGGTCGTCATGTCGGTCGGCATGACCTTCGTGCTGATCATCGCGGGAATCGACTTGTCCGTCGGCTCGGTGCTCGCCCTCGCGGCCTCGGTCGTGAGCGTGGCTTCGCTCAAATGGGGATGGGCGGCACTGCCGGCGGCGGTCGTCGGCATGGCGGCGGCGGCGCTGACCGGGGCGATCACAGGTGGCGTGACAGTCGGTTGGCGCATTCCCTCGTTCATCGTCTCGCTCGGCGTGCTCGAGGCGGCGCGCGGGCTGGCCTATCAGATGACGAATTCGCGCACCGCCTATATCGGCGATGCGTTCGATTTCCTGTCGAATCCGATCGCGGTGGGGATCTCTCCCGCGTTCCTGCTCGCGGTGGCCGTCATGATCGTCGCTCAGCTCGCGCTGACGCGCACCGTGTTCGGCCGCCATCTCGTCGGCATCGGCACGAACGAGGAGGCCGTGCGGCTGGCGGGCGTCGATCCGCGACCTTACAAGGTCGCCGTGTTCGCCCTGATGGGCGCGCTTTCGGGGCTGGCGGCGCTTTTTCAGGTGTCGCGCCTCGAGGCAGCCGATCCGAATGCCGGCGTCGGGCTCGAGCTGCAGGTCATCGCGGCAGTCGTGATCGGCGGCACGAGCCTGATGGGCGGCCGCGGATCCGTGATCAGCACTTTCTTCGGCGTGCTGATCATCTCGGTGCTGGCGGCGGGGCTTGCGCAGATCGGCGCGAACGAGCCGACCAAGCGGATCATCACGGGCGCCGTGATCGTCGTCGCGGTCGTGCTCGACACCTACCGCAGCCGGCGCAAGCGCGGTTGATGGAAAGGCGTCTTTGCCCGCCACGCGGGGAACGTGGCGGACAAAGACGGAAGAAACAAGCACAATCGGGGTTGCCGGCCATCGTTGCGCCGGTCAAGAAAAACAAGCGAGAGAGAAACGGGTTATGGCGACGATCAAGGATGTGGCAGCCATGGCTGGTGTGTCGTTCACGACGGTATCGCACGTGGTCAACAACACGCGGCCGGTATCGGCCGACGTGCGCGCGAAAGTCGAGCGCGCCATCCGCCAGCTCAACTACGTGCCGTCGGCGGTGGCGCGCTCATTGAAGGCGCGCTCGACGGCGACGATCGGGCTCGTCGTGCCGAACAGCACCAATCCTTACTTTGCCGAGCTCGCGCGCGGCATCGAGGATGGCTGCGCGCGCGCGGGCTATTGCATGTTCTTCTGCAATTCCGACGACGAGCCGGCCAAGCAGCGCAACTACCTGCGCGTGCTGCAGGAAAAGCGCACGGACGGAATCATTGTGGCGTCCGCCGGGGACGATGCGGTGCTGGCGGAAAGCCTCGCGGACGCGCGCGAGCCGCTCGTCGTCGTCGATCGCAACATCGAGGGCCTCGCCGCCGACCTGGTTCAGATCGATCACGAGCGCGGCGCCTATCTGGCGACGCGGCATCTGCTCGAGCTCGGACACGTCAGGATCGGATGCATTACCGGGCCGGTGACGACGGCGGTCAGCGCCATGCGCGTGCACGGCTTCATCCGGGCCATGGCGGAACGCGGCATCGAAATCGAGCCGAGTGCGATCGTGGAAAGCGATTTTTCGGCCGGCGGCGGGCAGGAAGCGGCGGGAAAGCTCTTCGATACGGTCAAGCCGACCGCCATCTTCGCTTGCAACGACATGATGGGAATCGGCGCGCTGCGCGTCGCGGCCGTGCGGGGCATTCGCGTGCCGGAGCAGTGCTCGATCATCGGCTTCGACGACATCGAGTTGAGCGGCTACACCTATCCGGCGCTTTCGACCGTCGGCCAATCGGTGCGCGCGCTGGGCGAGGCGGCGGCCAAGATGCTGATCGAGCGCATCTGCGGCGAACTCACCGGGCCGACGCGCCGGCGCGTCATCACGCCACGCCTGGTGCTGCGCGAGTCGACGGCCGTCTGCATGAGCGTCGCGCTCGATGCATGACGGCGCGTAGCGCCCCCGAGGCGCGGGTTTCCTCGGGGGGCTCAGGACACGAAATGCCTTAAGCGCACCGATGACAACGCCGTTAAACACGGTATGAACGACGCATGTGCGCCGCGAATGTTGCACCGGAGGCGACGCACGTGCTCCCCATCCAAACCGATCCCCCGCAGAGACTCTCCTCGCCGAGCTTCTTCTTTTTGCTTTTGCTCGAGAAGACGATCTGGCGCGAATCGATGCAAAGCGCCACGCGTTACCGCCCCGCACCGTCGCAGGCTGCGTCCATTCACGCGCGACTTGAATTAGGGGCCGAACGCGCACACACATACTGTGTGTGGCTTTGCCGAGCAGTCGACGCCTGTCCCTCGAAAAAAAGTTGTAACGGTCGCGTACGAATGTCGTCGCACAGGCCACCCAGCACGTATACGTACGGTAGGAGCGATGACGCGGCGAAGAAAGCGGCACGTCGGCCGCGACGCGAATCCGGGCGGCCGCATACAAGGGCGCCGCGCAGCAGAAAGACCGCTATTTGGGAGATGCACGCTTTGAGAGCAAAGATGCCCCTTGATCGGTTCGCCAACGTACGAGAGACCAAGGTCGCGGTGTGCGCGCTTGCGCTTCGAGGCACTACGATGTGCTTGGAGCTTGGCGTATGGCACGCAACGAGCTTCCCTCGCAGCGCGGACGAAGATTGTAGGCGACTGTCGCCGTATCTCCAAGATGGGAGTCACGTGAACAACGCAAGCCGTGAAAAATAATTTAAAAGGGTTTAGGATGAAATCGAGCGAGGTCGTCTCGGTATAGGGTTCCGTGAACGGCATCGACCGCAGACTTGGGCGAGGAGGTAGCATGGATATTTACAGCAGCTTCGCGAACCGCTTCGAAAAGACGCGAGAAGAAGAGTTCTCGCTCGAGGAGTATCTCGCGCTCTGCAAAGAAAACCCCGCAGCATATGCCACAGCTGCCGAACGGATGTTAGCGGCCATCGGCGATCCGGAGCAGATCGACACCCGCAACGAGCCTCGCCTGTCGCGAATCTTCGCGAACAAGGTCATCAAGGTGTACCCCGCGTTCCGCGAGTTCTACGGAATGGAAGACGTGATCGAGCAGGTCGTCTCGTACTTCCGCCACGCGGCGCAAGGGCTCGAAGAGAAAAAGCAAATTCTCTATCTGCTGGGTCCCGTGGGGGGCGGCAAGTCGTCGATCGCAGAGCGACTGAAGCAGCTCATGGAGCGTGTGCCGTTCTATGCCATCAAAGGGTCGCCCGTCAACGAATCGCCGCTCGGCCTCTTCGACTACGACGAAGACGGCCCGATCCTCGAGGATCAGTACGGCATTCCGCGGCGCTACCTGAAGAGCATCCTGAGCCCGTGGGCCGTCAAGCGCCTGCACGAGTACAACGGCGACATCCGCAAGTTCCGCGTGGTGCGCCGCTACCCGTCGATCCTGCGCCAGATCGGCATTGCAAAGACAGAGCCTGGCGACGAAAACAATCAGGACATTTCGTCGCTCGTCGGCAAGGTCGACATTCGCAAGCTCGAGCAGTACGCGCAAGACGATGCGGACGCCTACAGCTACTCAGGCGGCCTTTGCCTCGCCAATCAGGGCCTGCTCGAGTTCGTCGAAATGTTCAAGGCCCCGATCAAGGTGCTGCACCCGCTGCTCACCGCGACGCAGGAAGGCAACTTCAAGGGCACGGAAGGCTTCGGCGCGATACCGTTCGACGGCATCATCCTCGCGCACTCGAACGAGTCGGAATGGAAGGCGTTCAAGAACAACCGCAACAACGAGGCGTTGCTCGACCGGATCTTCGTCGTGAAGGTGCCGTACTGCCTGCGTGTGTCCGAAGAGATCAAGATCTACGAGAAGCTGATCCGCAATTCGTCGCTGGCCGACGCCGTCTGCGCGCCGGGCACACTGAAGATGATGTCGCAGTTCTCGGTGCTTACCCGTCTGCAGGAACCGGAGAACTCGAACCTGTTCTCGAAGATGCAGGTCTACGACGGGGAAAACCTGAAGGATACCGATCCCAAGGCGAAGTCGTATCAGGAATACCGCGACTATGCCGGCGTGGACGAAGGCATGACGGGCGTCTCGACGCGGTTCGCGTTCAAGATCCTGTCGCGCGTGTTCAACTTCGATTCGACCGAAGTCGCGGCGAACCCGGTGCACCTGATGTATGTGCTCGAGCAGCAGATCGAACGCGAGCAGTTCCCGCCCGAAACGGAGCAGAAATACCTGTCCTTCGTGAAGGACCTGCTGGCTTCGCGCTACGCGGAGTTCATCGGCAAGGAGATTCAGACTGCTTATCTGGAGTCGTATTCGGAATACGGTCAAAACATCTTCGATCGCTACGTCACCTATGCCGACTTCTGGATCCAGGATCAGGAGTTCCGCGATCACGACACGGGAGAGAGCTTCGACCGCGCCGCGCTCAATGCGGAGCTCGAAAAGATCGAGAAGCCGGCCGGCATCAGCAACCCGAAGGATTTCCGCAACGAGATCGTCAATTTCGTGCTGCGGGCGAGGGCGGCGAACGGCGGCAAGAACCCGGCTTGGATCAGCTACGAGAAGCTGCGCGTCGTGATCGAAAAGAAGATGTTCTCGAACACGGAGGAACTGTTGCCGGTGATTTCCTTCAATGCCAAAGGGTCGGCGGAGGAACAGCGCAAGCACGAAGATTTCGTCAATCGGATGGTTGCGAAAGGTTACACGCCGAAGCAAGTACGCCTGCTCTGCGATTGGTACTTGCGGGTACGCAAGTCGTCGTAAAGTAAAAGGCAGCGCGCTCGCCTGGCTGGCGTTGGCCGGGCGAGCGCTCCGCGATGCGCGGGATGCGCGGGCACGACACCTGCGCATTGTCTCGTCGCGTCGTTTCAGGCAACGAAAAGCGGGAGACTGGATGTGCTTCACCAAATCATCGACCGCAGGTTGGCAGGGAAGAACAAGAGCATTGCGAATCGCGAGCGCTTCCTGCGCCGCGTAAAGAATTACATTCGGCGTGCCGTGTCCGAGGCGGTGCGCGACCGCAGTATCAAGGACATCCAAAGCACGCAGAGCATCACCATTCCGCGTAAGGACATTGCCGAACCGATGTTCCGCCATGGGCCCGGCGGCAAGCGCGAGCTCGTGCATCCGGGCAACGAGGATTACATCCGCGGCGACAAGATTCCACGACCGAACGGCGGCTCCGGCGGTGGGGGAAGTCAGGCCAGCAACGAAGGAGAAGGGCAGGACGACTTCGTCTTCGAGCTCTCGCGCGAAGAGTTCATGCAGTATTTCTTCGACGATCTCGAGCTGCCGCGGCTCGTGAAGACGCATCTGCTCGCCGTGCCGACATGGAAGAACATCCGTGCCGGATGGGCGGCCGAGGGCACGCCGAACAACATCGACGTGGTGCGCTCGCTGCGCAGCGCGCTCGGCAGGCGCATCGCGCTCGGCGCGCCGCTCGTCAACGATCTGCGCGAACTCGAGCGCCAGCTCGAGGCGCTCAAGCTGGAGCCCGGCGACAACAGTGAGGAAATCAAGCGCCTCGAAGAGGACATCCATCACTTGCGCGGACGCATCTGGCGGATTCCGTTCATCGATCCGTTCGATCTGCGCTACATCAACCGCGTCAAGCAGCCTCAGCCGTCGAGCCAGGCCGTCATGTTCTGTCTGATGGACGTTTCGGGCTCGATGGACGAGCAGCGCAAGGACTTGGCGAAGCGCTTCTTCATCCTGCTTTATCTATTCCTGAAGCGCAATTACGAGAAGATCGAAGTCGTGTTCATCCGGCACCATACGCGTGCGGAGGAGGTCGACGAAGACACCTTCTTCCATTCCACGGAGAGCGGCGGCACGGTCGTCTCCAGCGCGCTCGAACTCATGCGCAAGGTCATGGACGAGCGCTACTCGCCCACTGAATGGAATATTTACGGAGCACAGGCGTCCGACGGAGACAATTGGACTGATGATTCGCCCAAGTGCCGGCGCCTCTTGCACGATGACATCCTGCCCAAAACGCGCTACTTCGCGTATATTCAAGTCGCGCCGGAAGAGCAGAACCTCTGGCTCGAGTACGCGCAACTCGCGATGACGCAGCCGCATCTCGCGATGAAGAAAGTGGACGCGGCGGCCGATATCTATCCTGTGTTCCGGGAACTGTTCGAAAAGCAGGCGGCTCAATCATGAGTACGAAGCACCTGCATAATGAATCGCGCGGATATCAGCCGGAGCGCCGCCGTAAGGGTGCACACGGGCAGAACGGCAATGTGCCGCGCGAAAGCGGCAAACGAGCGGACGTCGAGCCGACGCAAGCCCACGCCGACGTACCTGTCGTGGCCCCAAAGGAACTTCGTATGAACGCTGCCGACCGCAGACCGCTGCCGTGGCCGTCCGACTGGACCTTCGAGCTGATCGAGGAATACGACACGCATATTTCTCATGTCGCCGAGCAGTACGAGCTCGACGTCTATCCGATCCAGCTCGAGCTCATCAGTGCCGAACAGATGATGGATGCCTATGCATCGGTCGGCATGCCGGTCAACTATCGGCACTGGTCGTTCGGCAAACACTTTCTTTCCACCGAAAAGAGCTACCGCCGCGGGCAGATGGGCCTTGCCTACGAGATCGTCATCAACTCGAATCCATGCATCGCCTACCTCATGGAAGAGAACACGATGACGATGCAGGCGCTCGTCATGGCGCATGCCGCATACGGCCACAACTCGTTTTTCAAGGGCAACTACCTGTTCCGGCTGTGGACTGACGCGCACGCGATCATCGATTACCTCGTCTACGCGAAGAATTACATCGCGGAGTGCGAGGAGCGGTTCGGCTTGGACCGCGTCGAAGAGCTGCTCGACTCGTGCCATGCACTGATGAATTACGGTGTGGACCGGTACAAGCGGCCGCAAAAGCCCTCGCTTTCGAAGGAAGCCGAGCTGAGGCGCGAACGCGAGGCGTATCTGCAATCGCAGGTCAACGAGCTATGGCGAACGCTGCCCGTGAAGGAAAGGCCGCTCGAGACGGAGGAGGAAGAGCGCTATCCGCCCGAGCCGCAGGAGAATCTGCTTTATTTTGCCGAGAAGAATGCGCCGCTTCTGGAGCCGTGGGAGCGCGAAGTGATACGCATCGTGCGCAAGATCGGCCAATATTTCTATCCGCAGCGGCAGACGCAGGTGATGAACGAGGGGTGGGCGACGTTCTGGCACTACACGTTGCTCAACACGATGTACAACCAGGGGCTTCTCGAAGACGGCTTCATGATGGAGTTCCTCCATTCGCACAGCAACGTCATCTATCAACCACCCGTCACCAAGCCCTATTACAGCGGCATCAACCCGTATGCGCTCGGCTTCTCGATGATGAGCGACATTCGGCGCATCTGCGAATCGCCAACGGACGAAGACCGCAAGTGGTTTCCCGACATCGCCGGATCGCCATGGCTGCCGGCGATGCATTATGCGATGCGCAATTTCAAGGACGAGAGCTTCATCGCGCAGTACCTGTCCCCGCATTTGATCCGCGACATGCGGCTCTTTTCCGTGCTCGACGACGATACGCGCGACGCGCTGGAAGTCTCCGCGATCCACGACGACAGCGGCTACCAGTACGTGCGCCACGCGCTGGCACGTCAGTACGACATGCATCACCGCGAGCCGAACATTCAAGTATGGTCGGTCAACACGCGCGGCGACCGCAGCCTGACGCTGCGGCATTTTATGACGGACAACCGCCATTTGTCGAACGATACCGAGGAAGTGCTCAAGCATATGGCTCGACTTTGGCAGTTCGACGTCTATCTCGAGAGCGTCGACGAGAACGGCACGATCCGCAAGCGCTACGAGTGCCGGTATGCGGCGCCTGCGCTGCGGCTGTAAGCGGTACGTGACCCAGGGGTACCTCAGCCACCGGGTTCGTTGCTAGTCGCGCCGTCACTTCCCTCCGGCCCGTGCGCGTTCCAGCAGATCGCGCACTTCTTCATCCGTCGTCTGCCCGAAATTGTCGTAGTGTTGGCCGACGCTGAAAAAAAGCGCCGGTTGAGCGACGCAGACGAATTCGTCGACGATGGCGGCAAAATCGGTCTCGGCACCTGTCGGAGCGACCGGCACGGCGACGACGATGCGCGCCGGTCGACGCTCGCGCAGTGCCTTGACGGCGGCCTGCATCGTCGCACCTGTCGCGATGCCGTCATCGACGAGAATCGCCGTGCGGCCCTCGACCGCGGACGGCGCTCGCTCGCCCCGGTATGACGTTTCCCGACGCGCCAGTTCCGATTGCTCCTGCGCCAGAACAGCGTCGAACTGCGCCTGGCCGACGTGTGCAGCGCGCATCGTCTGTGTATCGACGAATAGCGCGCCCCCGGGAGCGATAGCGCCCATCGCCAACTCCGGCTGGCTTGGCACGCCGAGCTTGCGCACGGGCATGATGTCGAGTTCGGCCCCGAGTGCGATGGCAAGCTCGAACCCTACGGGTACGCCGCCACGCGGCAACGCGAGGACCACCGTGCCCGGACCCGCGTACTCCTTGAGGCGCTCGGCCAACATTCGGCCGGCCTCTGCGCGATCGGTGAACAATGAATACATGGCAGTCATCGCATCAGGTATGGGCGACTGACCTGCCTCCGAATATCGACGACGGTCACAGCGCGTCGTGAAAGATGATCCCGAGCGTGTGGCGCTCGCCCGAAAGCAGGCGGCTGACGCCGTGTCGCATGTTTACGCGATATGCACCTCTCGTGCCTTGCACCGGACGATGGCTCACGGCAAAAACCACCGCGTCGCCTTGCCCGAGCGGAACGACCTCGACGCGCGACTGCATGCGCGGGCGCTGCTCCGTCAGCACGAATTCGCCGCCGGAAAAGTCGCGGCCGGGCTCGGACAGCAACACGGCCACCTGCAGCGGGAAGACATGTTCGCCGTACAAGTCCTGATGCAGACAATTGTAGTCACCTGAGGCGTAACGCAGCAGCAGAGGAGTAGGGCGGCGCTGCCCCGCGGCATGGCAGCGCCGGATGAAAGCGGCATGCGTTGCTGGATAGCGGACGTCGATGTCCAGCGCGCTCATCCACCGGTTGGCGATCGGGGCGAGGTGAGGGTACAGCGCCTCTCGAAAAGAAGCGACGAGCTCGGGCAACGGATAGCCGAAGTACTTGTATTCGCCTTTGCCGAAACCGTGCCGCGTCATGACGACGCGGCTACGGAACCGGGCGTCGTCCGGATAAAGCGAGGCGAGCGCCCGACATTGCGACGGCGATAAAAGGCGAGGGATGATGGCGCATCCGTACTCGTCGAGCGCAGCTTCGACGCTGGACCAGTCGACGTTATGGAGGTCTGCGTCGAGTGGTCTGTTCCCCGTATCTTCGCTGCCCTCGAAAAGGGGGTGACTTCGAGTCGACGGTCTTTCACGCAGATTGCGCACCGGTTGCTCCGCTCTTCGTATATGGACGAATCTCCACTTTACTGAGCTTAGGGTTGCGGGACTTCTCGGTTCTTGCGGTCAGATTGACGGCATACATCGCCCCGCCCGAGCGTCAGCTGCGGGTTCTGGACGGGTGGCCGACGTGCCGACCTGCATTCGCTCTGAATTGGCGGCAGCTCATCGTCATGCCGCATTGCGGTGCCATCGGCCCGATAGGCGTTTCGGCGCAGTCTAAGCCTTGTAGCCGATTTCGCGCAGAAACGTCTTGCGGGCTTCGATTTCGACCTCGTTCTCGATGCCGAGCGGCGTGAAACCGTCGACGACGCCGAGGATGCTTCGCCCCTGATTTGTCTCGGCGATCACGACTTCGGTCGGATTGGCCGTGGCGCAAAAGATCCGGCAGACCTCGGACACGCCTTTGATCGCGTTGAGTACGTTGACCGGATAGAAACCTTGGCCAAGAAAGACGATGAAGCTATGACCGGCGCCGATCGTCATGGCGTTATCACAGGCAAGCTGGGTGAGCTCGGGATCGGTGCCTGAGCGACGCACGAGTCGTTTACCGGATGCTTCGCAGAACGCCAGCCCGAACTTGATGCCGGGTACGGAGGCGACGAGCGCTTCGTGAATGTCGTCGACGGACTTGATGAAATGCGTTTGCCCGAGGATGAAATTGACGCTGTCGGGGTTCGAGATTGTGACGGTAAGCAACTGAACCATGATGAACCTCGCAAAGGTTGAGAGGCAAGCATCGAGATCGCTTGTGCTGCTGTCCGCCAATAGTCTGTGCTTGAGAAGCCGGGTTGCGCAAGTAGGAGTTCCGCACCGGCTTAGCTACGGATTTGACATAACATGAATTATCACCCGGACCCCCTAGCTTGCTTCTTTCCAACTGACGATTACGGTGCATCTTGCACGTGTTACCAGATGTTGCCAACTATTGCGACATTGAGGTAATAGCTATGAGCTATCTATGTGCGGTTTCCCACGCAAAAACAAGGCTTTACGCGAAACCTAGGGGAAACCCTGTGTGCGGAAAATCTGACAGTCATCGTCTGAATAGACCACACGTTCCAGGTCATTTCTCGCTTTTGGTCCGCCACCGCGCGGCGCACACTTTGTTTCCTACACCCTTACTAAACGTTACCGAGCCGTGCAATCTGCAACGAAACGTAAAAGAGGTGGCGCAATGAGCAATACTGTGTTGCAGCCATCATCCCCCGAGGAACTGGAGCACCTGATCAACGGCGCCGTCGGTAGCGTCGGCGAAGCCGCCGCCCTGGCGATTTTGGGCATCCACCGCACGACGCTAATGCGCTGGCGCACCGGACAGACGCGCGTGCCGGCCGCCGCGCTCGCTCTCTTGCGCATCTGGTGTGAAGGGCGCTTACCTGGCATGGGGCCGGACTGGCGCGGCTTTCGTTTCGTCGGCGATACGCTCGTCACATCGGCCGGCGTCGCCTACACGGCACGCGAAATCATCGGCTGGCATTGGCGCGCGCAACACCTTGAGGCAATGGAGCGCCGCACCCGGCAACTGGAAAAACTGATCCACCGGCAAGCCCAGCAGATGCAGGCCATAACCGGTGCACTCAATGAAGGCTTTGCAGCGCCCGGCCTGCCCGACGTGAAGCGCCCGAAACGCGTGAACGTGGGATAATTTGCGCGCCTTTCCCCCTACCATAGGAGCACGCATGCACGGTTTTCCGATTGAGCATCTCCGCACCGCCCTCGCCGGCCTGCCCGACGATACGCAAATCCTCGGCACCGATACCCGCCACGGTGGCTTTACCCTGCTCACGAGCGCCGGGCGCATCCCCGTTGCGGAGCCCGCGACCGAATCGGGTAACTTCGAGCCGCTGAACAACTGAACCACACGCGCCCCAACAAAAAAGCCCCTGAAACCAGGGGCTTTTTCTTATTTGCGGCGCCGAAAGCGCCCTTTGTTATCGCGCGGTGGCGTGCGTCGTTTGCTCATGATCGAGACTCCAGTAAGCGGCGCTTGTCTCCAGTTTGACGACGCGCGCTTCAAGCGCCGTTACGCGCGCGTCGCGAGACTCTTCGTGCTGTTGAATGACCAGCACCGCTTGCTTGACGTCCGTCACGTCGTGCGCGATGCCGGCGAGGTTCCACACCACGCCCGCGCCCGTGGCAATGAGCGTCGCGAGCGCCGTTACGACACCCCACAGGGGCACCGAGCGGTCGAGTTTGAGCGCGTGCGCCGTCATTTCGTGAACACCTTGTGCGCGATCTGCAATCCGCCGAGCCCGAGCACCGAGGTAATCAGCGAAAAGAGCGTTTGCATATCGAGCGTCGGCGGCGCCGGCACGTGCCACCACGCGCCCGACGCCCACACAAGGAACGGGCGCGCGACGATCTGATAGCCCAGGCCCACGCCGCACACCCATTCGATAAAGGCGCGCGCCCCGGCGATGAAAAGGCGCCCATTCTTCGCTTCATCGTCCTCGATCTGCGCCTGCGCGAGCTGCGCCTTCAGAGCGGCGTCGAGTTGCGCGAGTTCGCCCTTTTGCTGCATGTCGAGCAATTCGAGCCGCGCCTTCGCCTGCTGCGCCGGATCGGGCCATAGGCGTTTCATCAAGTCGTCGAGCACGCCAAAGACGCCCGAGCCCGGCCCGACCAAATCCCCGAGAATGGACATATCAGTTCCCCAGGCCCATCAAGGCCGATGTGTAGTCGTACTCGCCCGTCGTCGCGACTTGCCCAGGTGCCAATCCCGCCTGGATGCTATCGACGGCCGAGGGCACCTGCCCCGCCGTGCTCGCGACGATCGGCGAAAACGTATCGGCGATGTTCACCAAGCCCTGCCCCATCGAATCGAACGCGCCCGAGATCGCATCGCCCACCGACGACACGCCGCTTGCGATCTTGCGCTCGATCCACCACAGGCCGAGCGCGACGACGCCGACCACGATCACGGTTTCGAGTGCATCGCTTTTCAGGCTCACAGGTGAAAGCCCCACGTGTTGGCCGTGCTGTTGCCCGTCGACTGCATGGCCCCGAGCGCATCATTGCCGAGCGTCGACGAGAGCGCATCCGGGTTCCATGCGGTCGAACTGTAGATTTGATCGAGGTTGAGCATCGAATTCACGCCGCCCGTGGCCGTGCCCGAGGGGAACGTGAGCCCGGCCCACAGCGCGCCCGCATTCGGCGCCGATAGGCCCGCTGCGCTCGCCGTGCTCGCGTTCGCCTGCTGCGCGCGGAAGTACTGAACGAGCGCGAATCCGAGCACCGCGACGCCCAGGCCAATCATGACGTTGTTCGCTTTCATGCGAGCGCACCCCCGGCCGATTGATACCAGCCCGCCAGCGTCGCGTAGGGGCGCACGGCGAGCGATTGAAAAATGATGCCGGTCGAGTTGATCTGGCTGATCGCGCCTTGCACGTCGCCGGCCTCAATGAACGGCATCGCGCCCAGGTCCGTCAAGTACTGTGCGGCGCCCGCGTCCTGCGAGGCTGGCGTGAAGTCGACAAGCCCCGCTTCGGCCGCGATCTGTTGCCACGTCGAATAGATGAACTGATAGGCGCCGGCCGCCGTCGAGTGCCATCCGGGGCGCGATGCGATCGGCACGGCGATATCCGGATGATGCGAGTAGTCCGAGAACGTCTGCCCGCCGTAAATCACGTTGTAGCGATTGCTCGACTCGCCCATGCGCAGCATGTAGAGGAACGCCGACAGGTTCGCGTCATAGCCGTTGAGGTTGTCATTGCCCATGCCGAATAAACTCCCCGTTGCACTGTTGAGGTTGTCGAGCAGCCCCGCGAACGGGTCCGCACTGCTCGTCTGCGTGTTCGCACTCGCGCTCGTCATGTAGAGCAGCGCCGCCGCCCCCAAAGCGAGCACGAGAAAAGGCGCCGCGTCATCCATCGCGCGCCCTTACTGCTCGTACCACTCAAACGCGCCGGCCAATTGCTGATTGGCCACGTTCGCCACCATCACGAGCCCATAGCCGGGCGGAATCACGATCGGTTCCGCCACGGGATAGCCGGCCCCGCCTCCCGTACTACCCGCCGCCGAGAACGCGCCGAGCACCGAGCCCGAGGGTGCCGTCGCCGTCGATCCGATATAGACCTGCCCTTTACCGGCCGCGCCGCTTAGGAGCTTGTTCGCGCCGTTCGATACCAACGTCGCCAGGGCCGCCGTGCTTTTTTGCATCCAGACGTTGAACGAGCCGCCCTGAATCGCCAGTACTTGCTCAACGTAAAGGTTCACGCCCGAGCCGGCCGGATTCCACAGCTGGACCTGCGAGTACTGCGCGGACACCGCCGCTTGCGTGCCCGCCAGCCCGAACGCATTGCCGGCCAGCGCGCGCGCCGCGAGCGCGTCCGTCACACTGACGGTGCCGATCGCGTTCGTCCCGGCCGGCAACGGTTGATTCGGATCAAGTCCGACCGTCACCAGCGACACGTCGGGCGCCGAGGACACGATCGCGACGAGGTTCGCCGAGCCCGTGCCCGTAATCGCCGTCGACAGACGTGCGCGCACTTGCGGATAGCCCGCCACCGGCAATTGCCATGAGTGCAGCGCCGCGCCGGCCAAATTGAACGTTGTATCGGTCAGATAGCTATCGGTGCGCGGCGCCTTGACGCTTACCCAATTGGTGCCGTCGTAGACCTCAAACGTGATCGCGCCGGCCGTGAGCGTGCCACTCGGCGCGATCGTGAAAATCACCGTGTCATAGCCCTGCGTGTTGAGCGTCAGGGCCGTGTTCGCCGCAGTGGCCGACGTCCAGGCCGCCGTCGTCGGCGCCTGATAGGCGTCAATCACCGGCACGGGCGCCGCGTTCGTGTTGCCGACCGTGACCGTCCCCGCGACCGTCGTCGTACCCGTCACGCTCACCGATGAGCCCGTGACGCTGACCGTGCCCGACACGGGAATCGCGGTCGTGTCGTCAGCGGCCGAGAGCTTGACCGGCACCGGGTTCGATTCGGTGTTGTTAATGCCGACGTTCGTCGCGTTGACGTTGACGTTGCCGCCAGCGATCGTCACCGGGATCGCATTCGTGTTGCTCACTATGACGTTGACCTGCGAGTTTTGCAGATCGACGTCGCCATCCGCGACGATGAACGCCACGTTAGCGTCAGCCGTCGTCGTGATATCGACGTGCGTGAAGCCCGTGCGAGGCGTTGCCTTGAAGCCCGGCCCTACGTTCTGCGCTGTGTACTGATTGCCCTTCGCATCGCGCAGCGTGACCGTCAACGTATTGCCCGCGTCGCACGACTGAATCAGGAATTGCCGGCCGCCTACGGACGCGGTGTAGCCCGCCCCCACGGCCTTGATGAGTTGCGCGATGGTTTGCATTACAACTCCTTGACGAGCAACGGGGCGCCCGCCGCGATCGCCGCGACAATCAGGGCGCCAATCATGAGCGTGCGCACGTTACTGGTTTTCGTGTCCTGGTAGGCGGCCGTCACTTGGCCCGAGGCGTCCTGATAGGCAGACGCAATCATGCTCGTCGCGTTCGAATAGGCCGCCTTGCTGTTGCTGATCGCCTCCATCGCCGCGTCCGCATAGGCTTGGTTCACCGTGTCGGAGTTGTGCAGCATGCCGGCCATCGCCGCCTGTGCCGTCGCGCTCGACGCGGACATACTCGCCGTGCCGAACGATTCGATGCCTTGCAGCGCCTGCGCGCCCAGGCCGAACGCGCCCGCGATCGCGCCGCCGTCAAGCTGTTGCACGTTCAGCGTCACCGAGCCGCCGCTCGACGCCGTGGCGCCGACGCCGCTTGTCACCGCGAGCCGTTGATCGATGTTTTGTGAGCTCGTCGACGTCGACGAGCTCGATTTTCCGCCGCCACCATTCGCCGGCACTGCCGGCAAGCCGAGGCGCATCAAGTGCAACTGTTGAGGGTTGCGAATCATTGCAGTTCCTTTCGAAGGATGACGCCATCTGCTACGCGGCCCGCGATCGCATAGCCGAGGCGCCGCGCCTTTTTGATGAGCCCCGGCCGCTTGGTTTGAAACGCGACGCTGCGCAGCCCGCGCGCGTGCGCTTCGATGAGCGCCAGGCCAAACGCGGTCAAATCGAAATCGACCGCGCCGGCCGCCGCCAACACGTAGCACTCGTCGCCCTGCCGTTGCAGCACATAGGCCGCCGCGTCGCGCCCGTCCTGACTGATGACGAAGCAGCGCGCGCCGGGGCACGTCGTCATGCTCGCGACGCTTTCCGCGCCGCCCGTCGTGTCGTAGCGATCGACAGGTGCGAGGAGCGGGCGCGCTTGCTCCGCGCCCACTTCCCTTACGCTGACTTGTGGTGACGCAGCGCGAACCATACGAGCCCCGCAACGATGAGATACGGCGTCATGGCGCCGAGCGAGCCGAACGAAAAACTGTTCGTCGCGCCCGCCACGGCGCCCGCGATCGAGGTGCCGAGCGCGGGCGAACCCGAGACGATGAACGAGCCGTCCGTAAAACTCGTGGGATCGAACGCGGATGCGTTCGACGGCCCCGCGTAGCCGCCGTTCATATCGAGCGGCACCGCCACGTTGAGCCACGCATTGCCCTGGTTACCGGTTGCGGCCGTCATGGCTACTCCTTGGCGATCGCGAACGCGATCACGCCGAGCAAGAGCAGCAGCATGAAGCCGCCGCCGCCGCCCTGCGCGAGCCCGTTCGGATACATCGCCGGCCCCGAGCCCATCGGGTAAATCATCCCGTTGGGCGCGCGATACACCGGCAGCGATTGGCCGCTCGCGGTCAGCCCGTGCGAGATCGAATCGGCCGCGACGAGCGCCGATAGCCCGCCCGTGAGCAACTGGTTCCAGTTGATCGTCGAGGAGCCCGACTGCAACGCGCCGAGCGTTTGCCCGCTCGCGCTCGTCGTGCTCGTGTCGGTTCCCGTGGCGAAGTCATAGCCCGAGCCGACCGAGCCGTCCGTGATGCCGTAGAGCGTCGACAGATCGGAGCCCGAGCCGCTATCGTTGTACAGGCTCGGGTCGCCCCCATAGCTGTCCATCGACGTCGGATCGATACCGCTCGATCCGTCTGGCATGGTGAAAAGCGACATGACGCCCTCCTTTGGTTCGTTGAGAGGACGCCCGCTTTAACGCTGAACCGGGTCGACGATATCCTGGTACAGACGCCAGTTGAACGGGCCGCCAGCCGTGGTCAGACGCAAGAACACGTTGTTCGTCACGGCGGTATTCAGCCACTTGTCGCGGAAGCCTTGCAGGTCGAAATCGAACACCGTCAGGCCCGGTTGCGTGACCTTGCCGTAGTCGGTCTGATCGCCCTGCGCGTCGGACGGCGCACCTTCCCAGATGATCACGCCCGCGTTGCGCACCTGCATGTAGCTGATCGAGCCGGCCGCGCTGACGTAGGACCACTGCGCCGTGCCGTCGACGATGCCCGTCCCCGTGCCCGTGGGACCAGCGCCCGAGGACGCCGACGTGCCCGCCGTCGTGCACTGGTAGAGGTTGGCGCCGTCCGTCACGAGCGCGCCCACGGTGTACGCCGTCGACGTCGCCCAAGCGGGGCCGTAGTTCGATTGGTGCACGAACATTTTCTTGATGACGGCACCGGCCATGCCGACCGCCAGCGGAATGTCGTTGTCCTGCGCGTTCGGGAAAGCGCCCGCCGAATAGAGCTTCTTGAGCACCATCGGGTTTTTCGTCGGGTCGTTGATCTGCGCGAAAGCGGTCATGCTCGATCCGGCCGGCGCCGTCGCCGCGAGCGTGATTTCGAACGTGAGCTTTTGCAGCAGCGCCGAGGGAATGCAGGTAAGCAGCATTTCTGACGTTTGCGCCGTGGCGCCCATCTTCGAGCCGCTCGACTTCGCATTCGCCCGCGTGAAGTCGAGCAGAATCACGTTCGTCGGGTTGCTGCGGCCCTCGTAGAGATTCTCCGCGAGCAGGTCCGCGCCCGTGACCGTAAAGAACGGCTTGTCGTTGATCTTGCCGACGATGTTGGTAATCATCGAGATCACCAGCCCGTTAAGCAGATTGATTTTGAAGCGCTCGTAAGTCGGACCGAGCGGGCATGTCAGAATCGCGGTTTGTCCCGGCGCGATATTCTGGAAATTGACCAGCTTTTCTTTACGCATGGTTTCCCCTGGCGTGAATGTGAAAAAGCGCGCGCAGCGCAGCGCGCGATTCGTGCAACGCGCGAGCGCTTAAGCGCCCGAGCCTCCGGGGAGATAGGCGCCCACGACGGGGATCGCCATGACGTTTTTCTGGATGAAAGCGACGATTGCGAACGTCGCGAGCGTCGCCAGTGCAGCGTGCAAATGAGCCTTGTTCATAGGGGCCTCAGGTCAAAGGTTGAGATTGTTCGACGTGGCCCAAATCGAATTGCCGTCAACGAGCGCTTTCCACGCGGGCACCTTGGAAATGAGGTACGCCGCCACCAGCACACCGACAGTTGTCGCAATGACTTCTTGCGACAGGCGCGGCAGCGAGGGTAGATAGCTCGTCGAAGCAGACACGATCGGCCTTTGCAGTTGAACGAGTCCGCAGATTCCCCGCCTTTGCGCGCGCTGTCACAGTCCGCGATTCACGGGAAAACGCCGCGTTTCGCCGAACGCGGCGCCCCGATTTTTTTTACTTTTGTGGCGGATGCACGACGCCCGGCGTATTGGTGCCGGCCGCTTTGTCGCGATGGATGTAGTGAAACTTGGGCAGCTTGAGCACGTCGCGATAGTCGAGGAACATCGTATCGGCCATGGCCACCGCATCCGACTTGTAGCCCACGGCATAGGTGCGCAGTTCCGAGCAATTGCCGAAGAAATCCTTGTCGACTTGCGCCGGCCGCTGACTCGTGCCGATGATCGTCAGCCCCCGGTGCCGCCCTGCCGTGGAGAGCTTTTTCCACGATGGCGGCGCCCATGATGGCGTCGTGACCTGCGATAGCTCCTCAATCACGACGCACCAGCCCGGCAACTCCCACACGAGCCGACAGAAGCGATCGAACGTCGCCTTGAATGGTTTTCCGCTCCCGGCCGGCACCAGCACGAGCCGCTTTTTTCCGGCCTTGATCGCCGCCACCAGCGCCGCGATGCTTGTCACGGCCTCGCCGCCGATCACCGTCGCGTAATCGTCGGTTTCCTCAAGCGGCGACCAGACGACAATCGGCCGGCGCTTACCGAGCCGGCGCAAGTAGTCTTTGACGAAAAGCCCCTTGCCGTTGCCCGAGGCGCCAACCACGCCGATGATATCGGCGCTATTGGCGATGCTCGCCGTCATGTCGTCACCGTGTCGCGCGCCAGCGTCGCGTCCATCGCGGCGCCGATGTTCGGCGCCGGCCCGGTTTGTTTCGGTGGCACTGCCTTTTGCTCGCCGGCCGGCAGCGCGTGCGGCATCGTCGCCACCGTGCGCGCGTCGGCGATCGCGTGCGCGTGCGCGGCGCGCTCGGCCGCGAGCTTGGCCTTGCGTTCCTGCACCCATGCGTACGTGCCCACCGCCACGGGCGCGGCCGCTACGCCGAGCGTCACGAGCGGATGCCCCATAAGCCGGCCGGCGCCGCCCCAGCCGTAATAGGCGTCACAATCGGCGAGCGCGGCGCCGATGCCGTCCATTTGCTCGTCGGTCCAGATCGGTTTCAGGTCTTTAAACCACGCCGTGACGATGCCGGCCGCTTGGCGCATGGCCTTTTGCCAGCCCACCACCAAGAGCGCGTGCTCCGCGTCGGCTTGTGCCTGCGCATCGGCCTCGACGCGGGCCGCTAGCGCCTCGTTTTCGGCGAGTTCTTCGGCCGCGATCGCGCCGAGCGCATCGCCCGGCGCCGCCTGCGCCGCCGTGAGCGCGTCGAGTGTCGAGTCGGCGCGCTGATCGTTCGTCGGCTTAGCCATGGCTCACGCTCCCAAAAAATCCCAGGCCGGCACTGCGTTTTGCCGCCGTGGCGGGCTTGGCGGTCGCCGGTTGAGGTTCCGTGATTTCCCGCGATTCGCGGGTCTCAGGCGCGGCCGGTTTCGCGGCCGGCGCCGCTTCGTCGGGATCTTCGAAACGCCGCGTTTTCGCGACGAGCATCCGGTTCCCGCGCTCGGTCGTTTGTTGCACCTTGACCCCGCACGGAGCACAGCGGTAATACGCCATGCCGCGCACGTTGGTTGATACATCGACCTCGCGCCCGCATTGCTGGCACTCGGACTTTCCTAGGTATGGCATGGCGTGCCCTCCGTTTCGTTGCAGGGTGACAAGCGCCGCTTACGATTGCGGCGTAACGTTTTGCAGCTTGGCGTCCGCGACGATCGCGCCAGCGACGACAGGCGAGACCTGCGGGTTTTCGTACGGCGGCGTCAGCACGGGCGCCGCAGCCGGCGCCGGCTTTTGCTCGATCGCCGCGACACGATCGGCCAGCGCCGAAACGCTCGATTGCAGCGACGACACATTGGAGCCGATCGACGACACGGCCGACGTGAGCGAATCGAGCCGATCGCTCAACGCCTTGACCGCTGCGCCCGTTTCGCCCGTGGCCTCATGGGCCAGCCCTTCGACGTGCGCCTTGATTTCCACGATTTCGCGGCCGATGGCTTCCAGCGCGTTCGCGAGCGGCGCTCGATGCTCCAGATTCGAGCGCAAATGCTCGACGGTTTCCTTGATGATTTCCAGCATGGTTAGCCCCTTTTGGCTAGGTTGAAAAATCCCGCGAATCGCGGGGAATTACAGCGCTTCGACCTCTCTCACGAGATCGAAAACCGGTTGAAGTTCGTTCGCGTACATCAAGCGCGCGATCGTAGGGAGCTTCTTTTGCACTTCCTGGCATTTCGCCGCGAGCGCGAGCAGCGTCGCGCGCTTCTCGTCGCTGATGAAGCGCCCCGTTTCCACTGCAATCCCGTTCTGATCCATGACCATGTTGACCCTCTTCCGTACAGTTATTGACACGAGTCCGAGAAGGCGCGCGCTCCGCGCCCGCCGACACCGAGCGCACTTGCGCGCGCCGCTGAATGATCCATTGCCGCCGCTCGCTTCGATACACCTTGTCGGCGACTTGAATGACGCCGACGAGCCCGCCCATATCGACCGCCGACAGGCCGCGCGCGATGATGCCGGCCGGGCGATCGTCGAGCGGCTCGCCATACTTGCCGAGCCCCGCCTGCGCTTCCTTGTAGAGCGCCAGCGCCGCGTCTTGGCGCTTGACATACGGGCCGCCGTAGGCGCGGATGAATTCGGCAAAGTCCGCGCGCTTGTCTTCCTCGCCCTCGACCGCACCGGGCACGCGTTGCGCCGCGATCCAGGCGCGTTGCATCGCCTCCGGGGCGCCCGCGAGCGAGGCGCCCTCGCCCTTGATGCGCCGCATTTCGCGCCATAGCGTGACAGGCGCCCCGCCCCCGCCGATCGGCTGAAACATGCGGATGCCGTGGAGCTTCGCCCACTGCTCGACGCGTTGCACCGTTTGCATGATCGGATCGCCCGCCAAGTCTTCCGTCAGGCCGTGGCCATCGACGTTTTTCGAGATGTACTTCGCGATGTAGCCGGTTGCATCGCCCTTCGCTTCGTCGATCGTTTCCATGCGTAAGCGCCGCTCGCGCGCGCCGTCTTCGTCGGCTGAGTCGTTGTCCAGGAAGTAATGCACGAGCGCCATGCGCCACGCTTGGCGCGCCGCCTCGTCCGGCAGGAACACGAGCACATTCCAATGGGGCGTGCCGTCCTGGTGCGCTTCGACCGTGCGCAGGCCAAAGAACGGGATACGGTGCCGATGGCACCATGAGCGCAGCTTGGCGAACTGGCCCGACAGATACGCTTGGCACTCGCGCGGCGTGTTCTCGCGCTCGTATTTTTCGTTCGGTTGCCCGTTGGCCCGCACCGCATGAAAGCGCGACGGCGCCGTGATGACGTCGAATTCCGCGACGCATGCGAGCTCGCGCGCGACCTCTTCCATGCCGCGCATCCTCAGCATGAGTTCGCCGCGACGAATCACCTTGTTCGATACGCTTTTGGCGATCAGTTCCGCGAGTGAAAAGCACTCGCCGTCTTCGTTGATCGCGAGCGTATTGGCCATGACGTGGGCGTTGCGCTCGTCTTGCGCCCGGCCGCGCCGCAGGTTTTGCAGTGTGAGGTACTTGTCGCCCTTGGCCGACACGAGCCCGAGCCGGATTGCTTGGTTTTCGACCTTGCGACAGTGCGCGACGCGTAGCCGCCGATTCCACCAGCCCGGATCAAGCACGCGCGCCACGGCGCCGCCGTCCGTATCCACGTCGGGATAGGCGACCTTCCAGCGCGCGCACAACGCCTGCAACGCCGCGACGATCGCATCGAGCGAGCCCAAGCGCTCGACGAGCGCCGCCGCTTCGCCAGCCCGCCTGGCCGCGCACGAGCGGATATCGTCGAGCGACGCGTCGAGCCGAAACACCGCATCGGACCAGTCCGCCACGTGCTCGCGCAAATAGCTGTTGGCCGTCTTCCAATCGCGGTTTCCCAGGTCAAGCCGTTGCATGCGTCGCTCAATGACCGTCCGCCACGCGCCCGGCAGCTTTGCGAGCATGGCCGCGCGCCACGTGGCGTTTTTCTGGTGCGGATTGACCGACGAAAAGCCGTGCAGCATTACGCGCCCGCGCCCCGGAAAAACGCCCGCCGTGCGGCGCCCACCGAGCCGGCCGGGGTCGTGCTTTGCCCCGGCCGGTTCCGCCCCTGCCGCTCACGAAGTATTCCGTTGATGCGCGCGAGCGCCTCGGCCGCGATCGGAGAATCGTTGACCATCGAGCAGGCCGGCAGCGGACGCGCCACATGCGCGAGCGTGAAGGGTTCGCGCGTCGAGCCCGCGAGAGAATGTACGTCTTCCGGGCCGTCTTCGCTGTAACGCCGATAGCCGAGTTCCGCAAACGCGTTCATGACACCCGCCATTGAAAACACCCGCATTTCCAGGCTTGTTGATCGTCTTCGTAGATGTTCGGCACGCTCGACGGGTCCGGCATCGCGAACCACACCGGGAATCCCTCGCAGCCGCCCGCGCGCACGTCGCTGCGCCCGAACGTCGGGCGCGGCAATTCGTACCAATGCCGACAGTTGCCGCACACCTTGCCGGCCGTGATCGGCGCGACCGGACCATCCCATGCTCCCCCGGCCATGTCAGCACCCCCCGCGTTGATCGGCACAGCCCGGCCCGATCAGGTTGGCCGCCATGCGCCGCAACTCGTCCGAGGCCGGCGCGTCATGGCGCAATTCGAGTAGATCCCGTGCGCCCTGGCTCATGACAGCACCCGTGCGACCGCCGCGAAAACCCGCTCCGTCACGTACGCGCCCGCGATCGCGACGGACCACAAGCACACCCATTCAGCGCACGTCATGGCGGGCCTCGTACTTGGCGACATAGCCCTCGATCACGGTGTACTTGCGGATCAGGTGCTCAATGGCCGCTTGCTTCTGGTGCGCGTGGTAGTCGCCCTCGAATCCTTCCGGTTGCAGCCCTTTCGGAACGGCTTCGGCGCCCAGGTCATAGGCCTCTCGCAAGGCCCGCACAAAATCTACTGCGCGCATGGTCAATACCCCCGAATCAGCGATTTAAAGAGCCGGTCCGTTTCACGAATCGCGGTCGTGAAATAAACCGGCCGCAAATAAAGCGCATTGAGCGATACATCATCGCCGGGCAGGACGAACCGCCCCGGATTCCACGCTATCGGCGCCGCTTTTTGATTGCCTATTTTCATACCGCTCTGCCCCCGTTTACGCGAGACTGATCGGCCCGTGCACGTTGCAGCGTGCGCGGGGTTGCTTTACGACCGAGTGAAAGGAGATTTACAGCTTGGTAACTGTGCAGCTTGCACAGCCGGCGCCGGTTGGCCAGGGAAGCAGGGGCAAAAGGGAAAGGTGCAACGGGGCTGCTCGCAGGCCCCGCCCATCGAGTAGTGCGGATTATCCGCACTCACTGGCATAACATGAATTATCAACGGAGCCGGTGTGTAGCGGCTAAGTTGTAATGTCCGCTTTTAGCTAAGTTCAAATGTCCGCTTTTGGGCGCAGCGTAAGCTGGCCGGCAGCCGATTCCGGCGCCGGAGGCTTCGATGGCTGCGACAGAACGGATAACA